>CALHRX010000001.1:0-109707 GCA_938038225.1 uncultured Dialister sp.
GCCAAAAGCCGATCCGTGGTGTTGTCTGCATTTTACTAAATACAAATTCAATGTATACAGAAAGAAATATATAAGGAGTGGGAGGGATTCCGCCGTAGTCGGCATTGTAGGAAAATCCAAAAGTTTAGATTTTCCCACAATGCTTATCTTTTGGTCTTTGGTTCGGAATAGTGTAGTGCTGGCGGTCTATCTCTTGTTTTCGGTTGCTTGCTTCCTTACCGTACATGAGCATTTGCTCCGGCATTCCCTTTCGGCGGACAGTGTCATTTGAAACAAAGCATAAAAAAACCGGCCTTCCGGCCGGTCTCCCATTATCGGATTAGATATCGCGATTTACTTTATGAGAACGAAGGCAACGAGTGCAGACATTCATTCTCTTTACCTCTCCGTCAACGACAACGCGAACTCTCTGAATGTTCGGTTTCCAGGTTCTCTTGGTTTTCAAATGGGAATGGGATACATTGAATCCCGTTGCGGGACCCTTACCGCAAACTTCACAAAAATTAGCCATGCGCTACACCTCCTTGCACTTCCGTGATTGCAACATTCATAATATATCACACTTTATTTTTTTAGGCAAGTATTTTGCAGGACCTTATAGAGGGAATTATAATAAATAAAGAAAGGAAGACTTCCGGAGCAAAGGAGCAGGGCTGAAGTTTTCAGCTTTCCGTTGCCCGGAATTTCGCAGAGGAAGCGGGAGAGAAGGATATTTCCCGCCGGATTGTGTCATAAGGAGTTTTTTATGCTCTTATCGGATTCTGTTCAATTTGTCAAAGGGGTCGGCCCGAAGATGAAGGAAAATCTCCGCCGTCTGGGCATTTCCACGGTGGAAGACCTGCTGAATTTCTTTCCTCGGCGATACCAGGATTGGACGAGAGTGACGAAAATGGAGGATGCGCACTACGGAGAAGAACAGGTGCTTTACGGACGGATTCTGGAGGTGAAGGAAATCCATCCCCGGATGCGGATGTCCATCCTTCGTGTGACGATTTCCGACGGGACAGGGTCTGCGGTGCTTACCTATTTCAATCAGCCCTGGAAGAAAAATGAATTTGCCGTAAACTGCCATGTGCTGGCTTTCGGAAAGCCGGAATACGATTACGGGCATCTGACTGTGCAGAATGCGGAAACGGAATTCGCAGAACCTTCGGAGCTGCCGTCCCTGCAGAAGCTGGTGCCGGTGTATCCGCTGACAGAGGGAATCAAAATTTCCCGAATGCGGGCGATGATTTCCTATGCGCTGGATCATACAGAGGATATCACGGAAAATCTGCCTGCCGAGGTGATTCTCCGGGAGCATCTCATGGGACGTCTCCGTGCTTATCGGGCCATGCACAATCCGCCGGACTGGAAGACACAGCAGGAAGCGCGGCGGCGCATGGCTTATGAGGAACTGTTCTTTATGCAGGCAGGTATCCTTCTCCTGCGGAAGAAACGGGAAAAGGATGTATCCGCCATCAAGTGCGCTCCGTCGGGAAAGCTGGTGGAGGCGGTTCTGAAAAATCTGCCTTTCCGCCTGACCGCCGGGCAGCAGCAGGCTTTCCGCGACATCGAGGATGATATGGAAGGCGTTGTTCCGATGAACCGGCTTGTCCAGGGGGATGTAGGCAGCGGAAAAACCGCGGTGGCAGCGCTGGCGCTGGCGAAAATTGCGGAGAACGGCTATCAGGGAGCGCTCATGGCGCCGACGGAGGTTCTGGCAGGACAGCATTATCAGACGCTGCAGGAACTGTACCGGGGACTGCCTCTCCGCATTGCCTATCTGTCGGGGAATACAAAGGCCAAAGAGCGGAAAGAAATCCTTAAAGGGCTGGCAGACGGTTCCATCCAGATTCTGATCGGAACGCATGCGCTGATTCAGGAGGATGTGATTTTTGCTTATCTGGGACTGGTCATTACCGATGAACAGCATCGGTTCGGCGTGAAGCAGAGAAAGGCGCTGGAAACGAAGGGAGCTTCTCCTCATATTCTCGTTATGACCGCTACGCCGATTCCGCGGACCATGGCGCTTTCCGTATACGGCGATCTGGATATTTCCGCTATCCGGGGCATGCCGCCGGGACGGAGTCCGGTGAAGACCTACGGCATCGACGGCTCCTATCTGCAGCGGGTGTATAATTTCATGGGTCGGGAGATGGAGGCAGGCCATCAGGTGTATGTAGTCTGTCCTCTGGTGGAAAAAAGCGAAAAGCAGGATCTGGCATCGGCAGTCGCGGTCTACGAGGATCTGCGGGACCGGGTATTTCCCCGATTTTCCGTGGGACTGGTGCACGGCCGGATGAAGAATGACGAGAAGGAGAAAGTAATGAATGATTTCCGGGACGGAAGAATTCAGCTTCTTGTGGCAACTTCCGTTATTGAGGTTGGGGTCAATGTACCCAATGCAACCATCATGTTCGTCTATGGGGCGGACCGGTTCGGCCTGTCTCAGCTTCACCAGCTGCGGGGACGTGTGGGACGGGGAAAATCGCAGTCCTACTGCATCCTTTACACGGATAATCAGAATGAAATCACCAGGCTCCGCATCCGCCTGATGTGTGAAATCCATGACGGATTCCTTCTTTCCGAGAAGGATCTGCTTCTGCGGGGCTCGGGGGAATTTTTCGGATATCATCAGCACGGCATGCCGGATCTGCGGGTGACAGACATCATCCGGGATCTCCCGCTGCTGGAATCGGCCCGGAAGGAAGCCGGACTGGCCGTCAGCCGGGGCATAGACTTCCGGGCGGAGCTGCAGCATCGGTTCGGAGGAGCTTTCTTTAAAAGAATTTTTGAGGAACAGGAGCCCGGTTCGGAAGATTGAGGCCGGTACGGCATCACAGGCAGCCGGACCGGAGAGAAGGAGACTTTTGCCTTTTCTTCAGGCGGTCATTCATTCTGTGATACGCTGTTCATTTTATGATATAATAAGTAAATTGACAGGACCATGTCATTTTGAGGGGTTCGATTGGAGGATATGATGAGAACAGACAAGTTTGGAAATCTTGGGCTGACTTTTGATGATGTTTTGCTTGTTCCGGCTCATTCGGAAGTGGTTCCTCATGATGTAGATGTGCGGACGAAGCTGGCAAAGGATATTGTGCTGAATATTCCGATTCTTTCTGCAGGAATGGATACGGTTACCGAATCGGAAATGGCCATTGCCATGGCACGGGAAGGCGGTCTCGGTGTTATTCATAAGAATATGAGCATCGAGGAGGAAGCCCGGGAAGTACGCCGGGTGAAGCAGTCTGAAAAGGGTGTAATCACGAATCCGATTCACCTGGCTCCGGACAACACGCTGGCCGATGTGGACGAGGTCATGGGACGGTACCATATTTCCGGCGTGCCCATTACGGAAGAAGACGGAAAGCTTGTGGGGATTATCACGAACCGCGATATGCGCTTCGAGACCGATTTTTCCCGGGAAATTTCCGAAATCATGACATCCACGGGACTGGTGACGGCACCGGAAAATACGACCATGAAGGAAGCCAAGGCCATCCTGAAGGCACACCGGATCGAAAAGCTGCCGCTGGTGGATGAAAAGGGCCGCCTGACCGGTCTGATCACGATCCGGGATATCGAAGAAATGAGAAAATATCCCCATGCCCTGAAGGACAGCAAGGGCCGTCTTGTGGTGGCTGCAGCTGTAGGCACCTCTCCGGATTTCGTGGAAAGAGCCAAGGAACTCCTGAAAGCCGGCGCCGATGTGCTGGTCATGGATACGGCTCATGCAGACAGCGGGATTGCTCTGAAAACCGTGCGGACACTGAAGGAAAAATTCCCGGAAGTGCCGCTGATTGCAGGCAATGTATGTACCTATGAGGGAACAAAGGCTCTGATTGAAGCCGGCGCCGATGCGGTAAAAGTCGGTATCGGGGCAGGTTCCATTTCCACGACCCGCATCATTGCCGGGGTCGGTGTTCCGCAGGTTACCGCCATTTACGAATGTGCCAGAGCGGCAGACGAAGCGGGAATTCCGGTCATTGCCGACGGCGGCATTCAGTATTCCGGCGATATTGCGAAGGCGCTGGGAGCCGGTGCTTCTGCCGTTATGCTGGGAAATCTCCTCGCAGGAACGGAAGAATGTCCGGGAGAAACAATCATTTATCAGGGAAAGACCTATAAATCCTACCGGGGCGTTTCTTCTCTGGGCGCTATGCAGGACAGAAGAAGAGATCCCTACTCCAAGGCGGGAGCCAAATTGATTCCGGAAGGAATCGAAGGACGTATTCCCTGCAGAGGAAGTGTTTCCGATGTGCTTTATCAGCTGCTCGGCGGGCTCCGTCTGGCCATGAGCTACTGCGGTGCAGAAGATGTGGAAGGCATGAAAGAAAAAGCACAGTTTGTACAAATGACCGGCGCGGGACTTCGGGAAAGCCATACGCATGATGTGCAGATCACCAAGGAAGCGCCCAACTATGTAAGGAATGATTGATCTGGAAATGTTATCTCATATCGTCATGGATATCCGCATTCATGCGGTAACTATGAAGGAAGCGCTGGAATGGGCAACGGAAAAGATTTCCGAAGAAAAGCCTGCCATGATCTGTACGGCCAATGCGGAAATGATCATGAACGCCCAGACAGATAAGGAGCTGGCGCATATCCTCAACCGGAGTGATCTCGTAGTGGCAGACGGAGCCGGTGTCCTCTGGGCGGGAGAACAGCTGGGGACTCCTTTTCCGGAACGCGTGACCGGAGCTGATTTTTCGGCGGAGCTGCTGAAACAGGCAGCCCGGCTTTCCTGGCCGGTATATTTCCTCGGGGGAGCGCCGGGAGTTGCCGCAAAGGCGGCAAAGCGCTTCATGGAAAAGGAAGTGCCCTTTGCGCTGGTCGGCTGTCATGACGGATATTTTGACGCGGAAGAGGGAAAGAAAATCCTGGAAGACATCCGGAAAAGCGGAGCCAGACTGCTTCTGGTCGGACTGGGTGTGCCGAAGCAGGAGAAGTGGATCTGGAAGCATAAAGAGGAACTGGGACCGGTTCTTTCCATGGGAATCGGAGGCTGCTTCGATGTAATGAGCGGCAATCTTCCGAGAGCGCCTCTGTGGATGCAGAATCACCGTCTGGAATGGGCGTACCGCCTGTACCTGCAGCCGAGCCGCATCGGCCGCATGATGGCGATTCCGAAATTCATGCGGGCTGTAAAAAAATGGCAGAAATCCGGGAGTAGAAAAACATGCTGAAAAAACCGATTATTCTGCCGGAGGGGTATCCTTTCATTTTCATGACCCTGTTTCTCGGTGCGGTCATGGTCTGGGAAGAATGGTATTATGCGGCGGTGCCGTTTTTTGTGCTCTGCTGCTACTTTACTTATTTCTTCCGCTGCCCGCCGAGAAACAATAAAATTGTTCCCGGAGACGATGTCCTCGTTTCTCCGGCAGACGGGACGGTCATGAATGTGGAAGATGACGTCATGGAAGATATGTTCCTTGACCAGAAATGTAAAAAAATCACGATTTTCCTGTCCATATTTGATGTACACTGCAACAGAAGCCCTATGGAAGGAAAAATCACCTATCAGTCCTACACGCAGGGCAAGTTCCTTCCTGCCTACAAGGAAGGAATCGGCTTTGTGAACGAGCAGGGAGCTATCGGAATCAAGGGGAAAGACCGTTCGATTCTGGTAATCCTGATCGCAGGCATCCTGGCAAGGAGGGTCGTTTCCTGGAAGAATCTGGGAGAAGATCTCAAAAAGGGTGAACTGTACGGAATGATCAAATTCGGATCCTGCACGGAACTCTATGTCCCCGGCGACTGTGAAATCACGGTAAAAAAAGGAGACAAGGTACGGGGAGGACTTACTGTCGTAGGGAGGCTGAAGTAATGAATAAATCCTGGATTGCCAATGGAGTAACAAGTGCGAATGCTTTATTTGGCGGCCTGTCCATTCTGATGTCCATTGAGGGGAATTTTCAGACGGCGGCAATTTTTATCCTGATTGCCATGGTGGCAGATGCGCTGGACGGGCGGGTAGCCCGGGCGCTGCACACGGCAGGACCGATGGGAGTGGAGCTGGATTCCTTATCCGATGACATTTCCTTCGGGATTGCATCAGGTGCGCTGATCTATGCCTATCAGCTGCGGGAATGGGGCGCAGCCGGTATGATTGTCTGTGCGCTGCTTGGCACATTCTGCGCATTCCGTCTGGCCCGGTTCAATGTAAAGGTCAGCTCTGTTCACGGCTATTTCGAAGGGCTTCCCTGCCCGACGACGGGAGTGCTGATTGCCTCCTATGTTCTTTCCGGCATCAAGGTTCCCGATGCCGTTGTATGGATTTTTGTCCTGCTTCTGGCTTTCCTCATGGTAAGTGAGATCCATTACCCGGATAATAAGGGTGCCAGTGCGGACCGTCTTCATCTGCCGGCTGTGCTGATCTGCCTGGCTTTCTGGATTCTTTCCATCGTTCTCTACTGGCCGATCTGGGCTGCTGCTCTCTGCACAGCGTATATTTTCTTCGGCATGATGAATACGTACCTGAACAGAAAGAGTGCAAAGCGCAAGGCAATGAGAAGAAAGAAACAAATTTCTGACAAAGGAACGCAAGGAACACAATTATGACCTACTGGCTCGATATAATCATGCTGCCGGTGCAGCTCATCGTGGCATTTTTTACGATTTACTACACGGTGATCGCTATCTGCGGCATGTGGCATCGAAAAGAAAAGAATTTAGCGCCTCCGAAAAGCAGATTTGCCGTGGTCATTCCCGCCCACAATGAAGAAATGGTGCTGGGGGATCTCCTGGAAAATCTGAAGATCCTCAAGTATCCGAAGGAGCTTTATGATGTGTATGTAATTGCAGATAACTGCACGGACCGGACTGCCGATATTGCCCGTCAGCACGGCGCCTTTGTTTTCGAAAGAACCAATAAGGAGCTTGTGGGCAAGGGGTATGCCATGGACTGGGTATTCCCGAAGATTTTCGCGCTGGACAAGGAATACGATGCGTTCTGCGTTTTCGATTCGGACAATCTGGTTCATCTGGACTTCCTGGCAGTGATGAACAACCGTCTCCTGAAAGGGCAGAAGGTCCTGCAGGGCTATCTGTCTGCGAAGAATCCGGTTGACACCTGGGTATCCGGTACATTTGCCATTGCTTTCTGGACAATCAATCATCTGTGGCATCTGGGCAAGTACAATCTGGGGCTCTCCTCCTGCCTGGGCGGGACGGGAATGTGCATTTCTGCGGATATTGTGAAAAAATACGGCTGGGGCTGCGACTGCCTTACGGAAGATATGGAATTTTCCATGAAATGTCTTTCCCATGGCATCCGCACCTGCTGGGTTCATGACGCAATCATTTACGATGAAAAGCCGCTGGGCTTCATGGCATCGTGCCGTCAGAGAAAAAGATGGGCGCAGGGACAGTTTGACTGCTCCGAGCGGTATATCCCCATTCTTTTCCGGGAAGGCATCAGGCAGCGGAGCATCATGGTTCTGGATGGAATCATGCAGCTGCTGCAGAATTACTTTCTCCTCCTGTCCACGTTTTACCTGGTCATGACCTATATCAATATGTTCTATCCCTGCTTCACCGTTGTCCTGTACAATGATGCGCTGGTACCCCGTCAGTTCTGGGCAGTGCTGGGCTTTATCCAGTCCGTCGTTCCGCTGATTGTCCTTCTGCAGATTGAAGTTCCGCTGAAGATTTATCTGTACTGGCTGATTTATCCGATCTTTATGTATTCCTGGATACCGGTAACCATTCTCGGCTGGAAGGACCGCCATAAGAAGGGATGGGTTCATACCATTCATACAAGAAGCATGAACTTTGACTCGGCTCACCTGACGCGAAAAAAGGAAATCGAATAGATAAAATAAAAATGATGCTTTGCCGTAAGGCGGGCATCATTTTTTATGGAAATTTGTTACGATTGCTGAACCGTGAAGGAAGAGGCAATGTAAACCTTTTGTAAAGCTCCGGTATTGCCGGCGGCGCCTTCATAGTATTTCCCCCGTCTATATGCTAAGATGGAATCAGAATACGATTTTTCTGTTTCATAAGAGGTAAGAATATGCATATTTTTATGACCAATGATGATGGTTTTGAATCTCCCGGACTGGTGGAAACGGCAAAGAAGCTTGCTTCTCTGGGGCGTGTGACAGTCATCGCACCGAACCGGGGACGGAGCTCCTGCTCCAGTTCCCTGTCTCTCCAGACCTACCTGCGGATGTGGCATAAGCCGGGATACGGAGAAAATATCAGCGTCCTTTCCTGCAACGGTACGACAGCGGACTGCTGCAAGCTGGGGCTGGAGCACTGGCTTCGCAATGACCCGCCGGATCTGATTGTTTCCGGGATAAACAACGGCTTCAACAGCGGCAGCGACTGTCTTTATTCCGGTACGGTAGCAGGAGCGATGGAAGGCACCTTTCTGGGAATCCCTTCGATTGCCCTGTCGGCGGAAACGGTGAAGGAACCGGAATATCTGGCACAATGCGTGGGTTTTGCCTATGAGGTCATCCGTACCTATTTTGTGGAAAAGAAATATAAGGGCATCCTGAATCTGAATATTCCCCGGGATCATATTTCCTGGGGAGATTTGAAAGTAGCCGGCCTCGGCATCCAGCGGTATCAGAATGTGATCCGGGAAATGAAAGATCCCTCTGGGCACCTGGGCTTCTGGCTTTCCGGAAAGATGCTTCCCGATGCCATGCCCGATACGGATGTATACTGGATTCACCGGGGATATCCCACACTGACTGCTCTGACCTGGAATCAGACGGATACGGCCCGGCTGGAAAAGGTCCGGGAAATTGCAGCGGAGCAAAAGGAAAAGTAAAAAATAAAAATCTGTCCGGAACGGAAATGAACCGGACAGATTTTTTATGCTCTGCTTCAGGCTTCATCGGAAGGGGAGACGAGCCGGAAATATTTTTTTATTTTCTCCTCCCGGATATTTTTGCCGATAAAGGTGACTTTCGTCTCATCCTGCGGGGAAAAGCCGGAAATCATCCAGCGGCCGCTCACATAATCGAAACGAAGGAATTCACCGGGCGTTCCGGCGGGAAGGAATCCCTTGGCCCGGGGGATATTTCCGAAAACACCGCCTGCGGTCAGATCCAGGAGCGTCATCAGATGGACCGGGGTGGGAAGGGAAACTCCGGAAAGGGTGAAAGAGGTGACTTCTTCTTCGTGCGGGTGATGCTCATGAGAATGGGGCTCCCCGTGCATTTCCTGCGTGCCGTGCTTTTCCGGAAGGAGTTCTCCTTCCCGGGGGATGCGGGCATCCAGAAAACGGTTCCACCAGTCCGGTTCCCTTTGGCTGTAATCGCCGGAGACGAAAACCGCCGAGGGATTGTGCTTCCGGATTTCCTCCTTGATAGGGGTCAGTTCGGATTCACTCATATCCTCCGATTTGGACAGGAGAACCGTCGGGCTGTGGGAAATCTGGTTCCAGTAGATTTCATCAAAATCCTCTTTCTGGAGGAAGAAAGCCTTGGCATCCACGATGGTCAGCGGGTAAAGCATGCGGATCTTATCGTAGTGCAGCATTTCGATATTCCGGATCAGATTGCCCAGTTTGGCCACGCCGGTGGGCTCTACAATGAGAACCTCCGGGTCCACCGCGGAAGAAATCGTCAGGAGATTGGTGAGAAAATCCGCTTTCCCCGTACAGCACACGCAATTCTCTCTCATTTCCCAGATTCTCAGGTCCTCGGAAGCATTTCCCAGCACCTTGGCATCCATATCGGTTTCGCCGAATTCGTTCTCGAAAATCGCAAACTGCCGGTCCGGCACCTTTTCAATGAGACGCTGGATGAAGGTCGTCTTTCCCGCGCCCAGAAAACCGGAAATAATCAGTACATTCATGAAGAAATCCCCTCTCCCGCAGGTGCTCCGGAGATGCAGCCCCTTCGGGCCTTACCGCAGAGCAAAGCTTTTTCTCTCAATCATCCCAGACAACAACCGGTTTAATCAGATCTGCCGGTTTATTCTTCATCATAAGAAGCGCTTCCTCGACATGTTCTTTGCCGTGGAATACATGGGTGACCTCCTTGTGCAGTTCAATGCGGCCTGCCGTGACCAGGCTGGCCAGCTTTTCCATGCGGAGACGTCCGCCGGGCATAAGGCCGCCGGAAATCACTTTGTTGGCCATGCCGGCCCCCCATTCTACACGGGGAATCTTGATGAAATCACCCTTGCCCAGATAATTGACATTGCCGATCCGGCCGCCTGCACGGAGACACTTCACTGCTTCTGCAAAGGTATCCACCGTTCCGCCGGCAATGCAGACCCGGTCTACGCCCTTTCCGTTCGTCATCTTCAGAATCTGGTCGGAAATGGGACCGTCCTTGTAGCTGATGAATTCGTCAGCACCGTAATCCTTTGCGACCTGACGGCAGATCGGGCGGGTTCCTACGGCGATGATCCGGCTGGCTCCCCGGAGTGCGCATCCGCGGACAGCCATCAGGCCGACCGGACCGATGCCGATGACAAGCACCGTATCACCAAACTGTACGTCAGCCTGTTCCACCGCATGAAGACCGGTGGGAACCATATCGGAAAGGATGGTCGCATCTACGGGATCGATGCCCTCCGGAAGGAGAGCGAGGTTGCCGTCGGCGTCATTTACATGGAAGAAATCGGCAAATACACCGTCTTTGTAATTGGAGAATTTCCAGCCGCCGAGCATGCCGCCGGAATGCTGCTGCCATCCGGCCTGAGCAGCAAGGGAATTCCAGTCCGGGGTAATGGCCGGTACCAGAACTTTATCGCCCGGTTTGAAATCCTTGACCATTTCACCGACTTCGACGACTTCAGCGCAGCATTCGTGGCCGAGAATCATGTTGTGCCGATCTCCGATGGCGCCTTCCCACAGGGTGTGTACGTCGGAAGAGCAGATGGCAACGGCAATGGGTTTACAGATGGCATCCATAGGACCGCAGGCCGGGCGTTCCTTTTCAATCCACCCGGATTTGCCGATGGTCAGCATAGCATAGCCTTTCATAGTGATTCCTCCTTTTCTTTTCCCAAAAGAAATAGAAATGTCAAAAAGAGAATAAAATACATAGCATAATATATATAGATGATGAGAAGAGAAGCATATTCTCTATCTTTATTTTATCATATTTATGACTTGAAAAATATAAAACTTCATGTCTTAAATATTCATAAATTTTAATATAGAAGGTTAACCGATAGATCCCCGGTCATTTTTTCGGGCAGGCGGCTGCGAGGAAAAGACCGCACAGCCGGGAGCGCTGCGGCGGATGATTGACGGGTCATCATTCCTGTGATATTATAAATAAGCATCCGAAAAAGGATAGGCCGGAGTGGCGGAATGGCAGACGCACCAGACTCAAAATCTGGCGGTGGCAACACCGTGCGGGTTCAAGTCCCGCCTCCGGCACCAAAGCGAATCATCCGAACTTGTTTCCGACAGGAGACGGGCTCGGATGATTTTATTTTTTCGGAAACTTTCAAAGACGGACAGAGACCTGGGATACGGAAAATATGATGCTGGTTTTCCCGCGGAAGAATCCGGCTTGGAAAAGTTTACAAGATAAATGCAGGAGAAAGAAGGGATATTTCCGGCGGAAGGAGAGTGTCCGGCAGCGAAAAGAAAATCTTTCCGGGAAAACTATTTTGCAGGCGGATTTGCATACACGGGAATCTTATTATATACTTACTTCATAAAAAGGCCTTTTTAAATCTTTACAACAGAAGCAATTTTATTTTGAAAATGAGAGGAACAGAATGAATTTAAAAAGGAAAATCGGGGCGGCATTGACTGCGGTATGTATTTTGGGAGGAGCATCGGCTTTTGCTGCTGCTCCGGCCGTACAGCCCGTGGCAGTGACTGCTGTCGGAAACCCGGCGGTTTTGGAAGTCAGTTCGCAGCAGCAGCTGGCGTCCCAGGAAATCATGGGACTTCTGTGGATGAGAACATCTGCTGAGTATCGTGCTCTTTGCTACCAGGGATACAACATCGCTCTGGCTGAGGTGGATAAGGCGCTGGCAGATTCTTCAAGGACAGGAAAACCGCTGGCGATTGTTCTGGACTGTGATGAAACGGTATTGGACAATACACCGGCTATGGCGGCGGAGGCTGCCAAAGGAAATGGTTTGTATACCAGCCGCTGGTGGAGAGATACGGTCAGACGCGGAGAGTCTCTTGCCATGCCCGGTGCTGCAGAATTTCTGCAGGAGGTGGACCGGAGAGGCGTAGCCATTTTTTATGTATCCAACCGTTACGGTGCATACAATTATGATGCAACGGAAAAGAATCTGAAAGAGCTTCATTTCCCGCAGGCGGACCCTGAGCATATCCTTTTGATGGCGGATTCTCCGAATAAGCAGATTCGCTATGACCGGATTGCCAAGGATTATGATGTGGTGATCTATATGGGAGACAATGCGGAAGATCTGCCGATCGGAATCAACGGGAAATCCATGGAAGAAAGAGCCAGGATTATGGATGAGAATCAGAAATATTTCGGAACCCGATATATTCTGTTCCCGAATCCTGCATACGGCTCCTGGGTACGGGCACTTGCCGACGGGTACATGAATATGACTCCGGAGGAAAGAGATACCGTGAATAGGATGCTGCTGGAAAGAAAATAAGAAAAGGGGCGGCCCCGCAGAGGGGCCGCTTTTTTGTGTGCGCAGACCGGTACAGTTTTTCGATGCTCAGGCAGAGGAGAGCCGGAGGATTTGTATCCGGGCAGCGGGAAAGGAAATGCATCAGCGTCTATTTTCTATTGGAAAAGGGACCTGTTTTTCTGTATAATGGATATCCATACTGCGATATTCATGGAAAATCATTGATATCCCTGAGAAAGCAGTATACAATAAAAAGGATAGTTTTTTCTGATCGGCATCTATGCTGCGTTTTGAAAATTGAGGAAGTATAAATGAGTGAAACAGTTAAAGAGGCTTATATGTCACTGCCTCTGGTAGCTCTTCGTGATATTGTGATCTATCCCCACATGACAGTGAATCTGGATGTGGGACGGAAGGAATCGGTTGCGGCGGTACAGCAGGCCGTCAAGGGAGACCGGTACCTGGCAGTGGCGATGCAGAAAGATCCTGCGACGGAAGAACCGGAGGAGAAGGATCTTTATACCTGCGGCACTGTGGTGAAAATCGGGCAGATGCTGCAGCTTCCCGGAGGAATCGTCCGGATTCTTGCAGAAGGTGTCTCCAGGATAAAGCTGATTTCGGCAAAACGGGGCGACCGTTTTATGTATGCCGAGGTGGATGATATGGAGGAAATTCTGCCTCCCGACGAGCTGCAGGCGGAAGCGTACCGGAGAGTGCTGCTGAAATCATTCTTCGAATGGCTTCGGAATGCAAAGCAGGGACTTCCCGATGACCAGGCAGGGCAGCTGCGGGAAATCACCGATCCTGGACAGACTGCGGATTTCATCGCCGCACAGCTCCTGATTACTCCGCAGAAGCGTCAGGAAGTACTGGAAGAAACAAATATTATGGACCGGCTGGATCTGGTGAAGAATTTCCTGGATCAGGAAATTGAAATCGGAAGGCTTGAAACAGAAATCAACAGTGCGGTTCGTACCCGCATGGATAAGGAACAGCAGGATTACTACCTGCGGCAGAAGATCCGCAGCATCCATGACCGGCTGGGAGATACGGTTTCTCAGGATGAAGAAGCCGAGGAGTACCGGGAAAAGCTGGCCGATTCGGGGATTCCCGAGGAATACCGGGAAAAGCTGGAAAAGGAAATTTCCCATCTGGCTTCCATGCCGCCCATGATGGCGGAAACTGCGGTAGCCAGGAATTACCTGGACTGGGTATTCTCCCTGCCCTGGATCAAGGAAAGCGAGGATGTGCTGGATCTGAAGAAGGCGAAGGCTGTACTGGATGAAGACCATTTCGGTCTGGAAAAAATCAAGGAAAGAATTCTGGAATATCTGGCTGTGCGCATTCTGGCACCGGAAGCAAAGGCGCCTATCATCTGCTTCGTAGGACCTCCGGGGGTGGGCAAGACCTCTCTGGCTCAGTCCATTGCCAAGGCCATGGGACGGCGCTTTGTCCGCATTTCTCTCGGCGGCATTCATGATGAAGCGGAAATCCGCGGCCACCGCCGTACTTATATCGGGGCCATGCCGGGCCGTTTCATTGAAGCGGTGCATGAAGCAAAAACAAAGAATCCCCTGATTCTTCTGGATGAGATTGATAAGGTCGGCGCCGATTACCGCGGCGATCCGGCTTCCGCTTTGCTGGAAGCGCTGGATCCGGAGCAGAATAAGGCATTCCATGACAACTATATCGATATCCCCTTCGACCTGTCGAAGGTATTCTTCCTGGTGACGGCCAATACGGTATCTACGATTCCTCCCGCTCTTCTGGACCGGATGGAGCTCATTGAGCTGTCCGGCTATACGGAAGAGGAAAAGACGGAAATTGCAAAAAAATACCTGATTCCCCGACAGAGGGAAAGAGCAGGACTGAAAGCGGAGGATATCCGGTTCACGCCTGCGCTGATTCATAAGCTGATCCGCAGCTATACCCGGGAAGCGGGGGTCCGTGAGCTGGAACGCATCATCGGATCGGTATGCCGGAAGGTATCCAAGAAGATCGTGACAGAGGATAAAACGCTGCCGGCACTGTCGGTCAGAACACTGCCGAAGTATCTGGGACCGGAAAAATTCCTGCCTCTCGCGGAAGAGCATCCGGACAGTGTGGGCCGTGTAAACGGTCTGGCCTGGACGGCAGCAGGCGGTGAGGTGCTGGATACGGAAGCATTGACCATTCACGGCAAGGGCCATCTGATCCTGACCGGGCAGATGGGAGATGTCATGAAGGAATCGGCGGAAACTGCCTATACATATATCCGCAGCCGTGCCAAGATGCTCGGCCTGAAGGAAGATTTCTATGAAAGCATTGATACCCATATTCATCTTCCGGAAGGGGCGGTGCCGAAGGACGGTCCGTCGGCGGGCATTACGATGGCCACGGCGATGGCTTCTGCCTATACGGGACGCAAGGTTCGGGGCGATACGGCCATGACCGGGGAAATCACCCTGACCGGGGAGGTTCTTCCCATCGGCGGCGTCAAGGAAAAGGTGCTTGCCGCCAATCAGTTCGGAATCAAGCAGATCCTTCTGCCGGAAAAGAATCGGCGGGATCTGGAGGAAATTCCGAAGGCAGTCCGGGACAAGCTGCATTTCGTGTATGTAAAGAATGTGGATGAGGTTCTGGAAGCAGCACTGCTGAAGTAAGTCCTTCCCGGGCTTTAGAAATTTCCCGGGGTTTGAAGTATAATAAAAGAGAAGATGTTTCTTCATCTGTTTCGGTGCAGAATAAGGGGAGGGCGTGCAGCCGGCGGTTTGCACGCCCTTCCGTTGCGCTTTATCCGTGGGATCCACGGCGGCTTTCCCGGGCACGGGGGAGCAAGGAGGTTCTATGCCTGAAATCACTTCAATCGAAAAGTTTCATATCTTTTCTTCGGCTTACATGGGGGCTGCGGTCAACCGGAGCCAGTACATGAAGGACGGGAAAAAGGAAATCGCATTTATCGGCCGTTCCAATGTGGGAAAATCCTCACTGATCAATTCTCTCTGCGGACGGAAGAAGCTGGCATTCGTTTCCCGTGAGCCGGGGAAGACAAGAACAATCAATTACTATGCCATCCAGTCAAGAAGGATGGAGGAAGAGGAAGAAGTACGGCAGGACTGGTACCTGGTAGACCTGCCCGGCTACGGCTTTGCCAAGACGAGTCAGGAAAATAAGGATACCTGGTCTTCCTTTATCGGGGACTACATTGAAAATTCGCCTTCTCTGGTGATGATCGGTCTTCTGGTGGATCTTCGCCATCCGGGCCTGCCGATTGATCTGAAAGCCTACCAGTGGCTCCGCAGTGCGGCACCGTCTCTGCAGATCATCGGAACAAAGGCGGATAAACTGAAACGGAATGAGCTGGCAAAGAATCTCCGGCTTCTGGACCGGCTTTTCCCGGCAGAACATCCTGCAATTGCATACTCTTCTCTGGACGGAGACGGCAGGGAGGAAATGCTTTCCCTCATTGAGGAGAAGATCTGCCGATGAAAAAGAAATTTCTCTGGCTGGCCGGTCTGCTGGCGGCGCTTTCCGCCGAGGCTTTTGCCTACAATATTTATGCGCCGAATTCTTTTGATACGGTTTCTCCCAAATCCTGGGATTACCGGACGGTGGAAGAACTTCTGAAAAAAGGAAAGGCACCGGACTATACCGCGGATTTCCTGAAAAACGGAGCGGTGACACGCTATGAGCTGGCCTGTGTGCTGAAGAATATGCTGGAAAATGAAAAGCCGAAGGACCCCGACCAGGGGGTGCTCCGCAAGCTTCGGCAGGAGTATGAGCGGGAGCTGGATGCCCTGGGGTATAAGAAACCGAAGGCAAAGCCTTCTTCGGAAAAGCCGCTGTTTGAATTTTCCGGAGACGGCAGGATTCGTGCCGGAAAAGACGGGAATGCAGACGGCCGGGTCCGGGCAGAAGGACGATGGCTGATCGGCGGGAATCCTGCTTCCGCAGAAAATGAGGAAGAACCGCCGGAAACGGAAAATAAAAAATAAGCAGGAAAGCAGAAAAGTGAGCTCCGGGCATTTTTGCAGAGAGCTCACTTTTTTCTGTGCCGCAAATTCCGGCGGATTGAGAAAGAAAAACATAGAATATACAAACAAAAACCAGAAAATGTTGATATAAAAAGTATACATTTTCTTATATCATGTACAGAAAGTTTATTTTATTTTCTTCCATGGTGTTTTATAATACAAACATACAGCTTAAATAGGCAGGTTTGAAAATCCCGGGCAGCATTTCCGCGGGATTTCTGCCTGTTATCTGCCAAAGTGCAGAATTTCCAAATAGGGGGGAACAGCGAATGTTCAGTATGGCAGCTTCTCATGCCGCAGGCAAAAGTGCAGTAGATAATATTTTCGCAGCAAACAACCGGGCCATTGCTCTGGCTAACAAGATCGGCAAGGATCAGGTTATCAATGCGACCGTAGGCTCTATCCTGGATGAAGACGGAACCCTGGTCGTTCTTGATGTCGTTAAAAAGGCTCTCAAGGAACTGACTCCGTCCGAAATGTGTGCCTATGCGCCGATTCAGGGATACCGCAAATTCCTGGACGGATGCATTGATCAGTGCTTCGGCGAATCCCGTCCGGCAGGCTATATTGATGCCGTGGCAACACCGGGCGGCACCGGCGGAATTCATCATGTTGTTCACAACTATTCCGATCCGGGCGATGAAGTGCTGATCACCGACTGGCACTGGGGGGCTTATGATTCCGTCATCCGCGACAACAACCGCCGCGTAAGCTCTTTCAGCCTTCTGAATTCTGCCGGTCATTTCAATGCGAAATCTTTCCGCAAGAATGTGGAAGATATCCTGACCCGCCAGGACAATCTGGTTATCGTTCTGAACGGCATTGCCAACAACCCCACCGGCTACTGCATGTCCGTAGAAGAATGGCAGGCCTGTGTGGATGTCCTGAAGGAAGCTGCCAAGGACCCCACCAAAAAGATTATCCTGTATCCGGATGTGGCTTATCTGGATTACAGCGGTGAAAAAGAAGAATGCCGCAGATTCTTCAAGGTCTTCGGCGGACTGCCGCAGAACCTTCTGGTCATTGTCGGCTATACCCTGTCCAAGGGCTTTACCATGTACGGACAGCGTATGGGTGCCATGATCGGCATTTCCTCCGATGAAGATGTCATCCGGGAATTCGTAGACATCAACCAGTACAGCAACCGTGCAACCTGGTCCAACTGCAACAGCGCGGCACAGAATGCCATGATCCATATCTGCAGCGACCCGGAAGCCGTTAAGAAACTCGATGCGGAAAGAGCAAAATACTTCCATCTGATTCAGGAAAGAGCAGCGATTTTCATGGAAGAAGCCAAGGAAGAAGGAATCCTTTTCGTTCCGTACATTTCCGGATTCTTCATTACGATCCCCGTTACCCGGTCGGAAGAAATCTGCGCAGAACTGGAAAAGCAGAACGTATTCATGGTACCGCTGAAAAAGGGTATCCGTCTGGCTGTATGCTCTGTTTCCAAGTCGGAGATGAAGGGCCTGGCTCACAAGCTGGCTGTTGCCATCAAGGCAGCCGGCGGCGAGCAGTAAAGACCGGATTTTAAACATTGCATTTTGAAAGTCTGTGGAAAGCAATCCCTGCTTTTCACAGACTTTTGGCTTTTATTTCGCCGGATTCCGCAGCACGGGAGCAGACCGGCAGGCATCGGGGAGATCAGTTTTTCAGGCCGGAGGGAAGACGGAAAAAGATTTCCTCCGGCAGATTTTCGAACCGGGTTCATTTCATAAAAAGGAGTATGTATGGTAAAATAAAAAGAAGTATTCCGTAGGAGGTATGTATGGAAACAATCGGTTTATTGGCCGGTGTGGGAACGCTGCCGTTTGAATTTCTCCGGACAGTCAAGGAGGAAGGATACCGTGTGGTTTGTGTAGCGGTCATTCCGGGAGTCGACAGCCGTCTGCAGGAGCTTGCCGACGTTTACTATGAAATCAGTGCTTTTAAGCTGAATAAAATTATCAAAACTCTGGTCAGGGAAAATGTGAAGGAGGTCACTCTTCTTGGAAAAGTGACGAAGGAGTGGCTGTACAAGGATCATGTTTTGCCGGATCTGCGGGCGCTTATGGTTCTGAACCGGCTGCGCAAGCAGAATTTCAAGGATGATACGATTACGCTGGCTATTGTGGATGAGCTGGCAAAGGACGGGATTTCCGTGCTGGATCAGACAAAGTACCTGAAGCCCATGATGCCGGGGCCGCAGGTATTCACGAAAAAGAAGCCCAGCAAAGAACAGCTGGAGGATATTGCGTTCGGATTCCGGGCGGCAAAGGCCATCGGAGGCATGGATCTGGGGCAGACCGTGGTCGTAAAAGGACAGGCTGTCATGGCAGTGGAAGCCATCGAGGGAACCGATGCATGCATTAAAAGAGGGGGCGCACTGGCAAGAGGCGGTGCCGTGGTGGTCAAAACCGCAAAGCCGCAACAGGATCCCCGTTTTGATGTGCCGGCTGTCGGACTGCAGACCATCAAATCCATGGAAGAAGGAAAATGTGCGGTTCTGGCCATTGAGGCATACCGTACGCTGTTTGCGGAAAAGGAAGCAGTCCTGGCGGAAGCCAACCGGAAAGGACTTGTTATTTTAGCAGTGGAACAGGAATAATCTATGAAAATTATGATGTCGGCCGGAGAAGCCTCCGGAGATATGCATGCCGGCGCAGTGGCGGCGGAAATCAAGAAGCAGATGCCGGATGCGGAAATTTTCGGCATGGGCGGAGCGGACATGCGCAGGAGCGGGGTACGCATCATTTATGATATAGAGAATCTGGGCATTATCGGGGTCGTGGAAGTCATCAAACACATCCCCTTTTTCTTCCGTCTGCGGGATTTTCTGAAAAAAGCCATGACGGAAGAGAAACCGGATGTGCTCGTATGCGTGGATTATCCGGGATTCAATATGAAGCTGGCCCATACGGCAAAGGAACTGGGCATTCCCGTAGTGTACTATATCGCTCCCACCATCTGGGCATGGCATAGGAGCCGGGCGAAGAGCATTGTCCGGGATGTGAAAAGGGTAGCTTCCATATTTCCCTTTGAAGCCAGAGCCTATGAGGAAGCAGGCGCACCGGTGACCTTTGTGGGGCACCCTCTGGTGGATCTGGTGCATCCCTCCATGAGCTTTGAGGAGGCGATGGCGCATTTCGGGGGGAAGGCAGATAAGAAGCGCATCCTTCTGATGCCGGGAAGCCGGAAAAACGAAGTGTCCGGCCTTCTTCCCGACATGGTGAAGGCGGCTGCGGAGCTGTCAAAAAAAGCAGACTGCCAGTTTTTCATTCCCCGGGCGAGCACGATTCCCATGGATTTTCTGCAGGATATTCTGAAAAAGGAACCGGATGTTTCCTTTATCGTGACGGAAGGAAATCAGTATGATCTGATGCAGATCTGCGATGCATGCATTGCTTCCTCCGGAACAGCCACTCTGGAAACGGCTCTCATGGAGCTTCCCACCGTACTGGTATACCGGCTGGCGCCGCTGACCTGGAAGCTGGCCAATCTGCTGGTTCATGTGGAATTTGCAGGGCTTCCGAATCTTCTGATGAACAGGGAAGTGACGCCGGAGCTGCTGCAGGAGGATGTTTCCCCGGAAAATATGGTGAAAATTCTTCTGCCGTGGATCACCGACCCGGCTGCAAGGGAAAAGAATGTGAAGGAATTGAAAAAGGTCCGCACCGCTTTGGGCGGCGGCGGCGCTCTGCGCCGGACGGCCGATCTGATTTTAGAGACAGCAGGAGCTGAGAATGGACGATAAAAAAAGCAAAATCAACAGCTATAAAAGACTTTTGAGCTATCTGTGGCCGTACTGGAAGGTTCTCCTGATTTCGGTCGTATTCATGCTCATTGTTTCCCTTTCCAATCTGGTCCTCCCGTGGATTATCAAGGATGTCATCGATAAGGTGCTGGAAGAAAAGAATCTGCAGATGCTGTATATCATCATTGCAGCAATTCTGGTCACCTTTTTTATCCGTGCCCTTACGACCTTCGGCCATCGGTACCTGATGGGATACATCGGCCAGTCAGTCATTATGGACCTGCGGAATGCTCTGTATCATCATCTGCAGAAGCTGTCCGTTGCATACTACGACAAGCGCAGGACCGGGGAAATCATGAGCAACCTGACCAATGATATCGGGGCTCTTCAGACGGCCATCGTGGATAATTTTATCCAGATGGTGCAGGAAGGCGCCATTTTTATCGGGTCCTTTGCGTCCATGCTTTATCTGCAGTGGAAACTGACCATTCTCTGTCTGGTGATTGTTCCGCTGGTTTCCTTTATCATTAAATTTTTCGGCAGAAAGCTCCATACGAGCGGCCGGGATGTCCAGGAGAAGATTGCAGATGTGACAAGCATGCTCCAGGAAACCATCCAGGGGGTACGCATCGTCAGAAGCTTCAACCGCGGTGCCTTTGAAGAAGAACGGTTCCGCAAAATCAACAAAAAGAGTTTTAATGCAACGGTCCGTTCCATCCGGCAGCAGAGCCAGATGACGCCTTTCGTGGAATTCCTGTCCTCTATTGCGGTGTGCGCCATCATCTGGTACGGCGGGGTTTCCGTTATTGACGGAATCATGACTACCGGTGAACTGATTGCATTCCTGATTTATGCGATCAACCTGGCAAACCCCACGAAAAGACTGGCGGAATGCCTGGGAAATGTCCAGAAGTCCCTGGGCGCGGCAGACCGTGTCTTTGCCATTCTGGATGAAAAGCCGCAGGTGCAGGATAAACCGGATGCCAAAGAGCTTACGGTATCCAAAGGCAGGGTGGAAGCCCGCCATGTGGCTTTCTCCTATGATAAGGACAACCCGGTCCTGACCGATCTGAATTTCATCGCCGAACCGGGGCAGACGATTGCCGTAGTAGGTCCGTCCGGGGCAGGCAAGACGACCATTGCGAACCTGCTCCCCCGTTTCTATGATGTCACCGGCGGCGCCATCTATATTGACGGCATGGATATCCGGGATGTGAAGGTCGGTTCTCTCCGGGATAATATCGGCCTGGTTCCGCAGGATACACTGCTTTTCAATACAACTATCAAGGATAACGTCCTCTACGGCCGGCTGGATGCCACCGATGAGGAAGTATGGGCCGCTATCCGGTCAGCCAATGCGGAAAAATTTGTCAGGGAGCTTCCCAACGGCATTGAAACGAAGGTGGGAGACAGAGGTATGGTTCTTTCCGGCGGTCAGCGGCAGCGTATCGCCATTGCCAGAGCCCTTCTGAAGAATCCGAAGATCCTGATTCTGGATGAAGCCACCTCTGCCCTGGATACGGAAAGTGAAAAGATCGTTCAGGATGCTCTGGACAAACTGATGGTGGGAAGGACTTCCTTTGTCATTGCACACCGTCTGTCTACGATCCGGAATGCGGATCAGATCCTGGTTCTCAATCACGGTGTGATTGAAGAGCAGGGCACTCATGAGGAACTGATGGCCAAGGGCGGCCTGTATCACGAGTTATACACCATGTCTGCCAAGACGGGGGATAAAGAATAAAGGAGAAATGAATGTATTGGGTTTACAATATATGTCTGGTAGCTTACTGGATTCTGCAGATTCCGATCCTGATTTACCGCCTGATTTTTGAAGACGGTTTTTACGATCGTCTGAAGCAGAGTGCAGGAATCATGCCGACACCGACTTTGCAGCAGATTGCCTACCACAATGCGATCTGGGTCCATGCGGCCTCCGTGGGAGAAGTCGTCGCTGCCAGTCCGATTGTGCGGGAGCTGAAAAAGAAATATCCGGAGGAAATGGTTGTGGTTTCTGTTGTTACAGCCACGGGTCACCGGATGGCACAGAAAATCATTCCCGAAGCGGACGGACATATATTTTTCCCCTTCGATCTTCCGGTCATTACGGAAAGAATCGTGAATATCGTCAATCCGAAGGCGATTATTCTGATTGAGACGGAGCTCTGGCCGAATTTCCTCCGCCTCGCATGGAAACGGAAAATTCCGGTCATGATGATGAACGGACGCATTTCCTCCCAGTCCATGAAACGGTATTCCCTGGTAAAGAGCTTTACCACCCGCATGCTGTATCAGATCACGAAGTTCTGCATGCAGTCTTCCATCGATAAAAAGCGCATTATCGCCATGGGAGCACTCCCGGAACGGGTGACGATTACGGGAAATACAAAGTATGACCAGACCTATGCAGAGGTATCTCCTGAAGAAAGAGCAGCACTGCGGAAGGAATTCCGCTTCGACGGGAAAGGACCGATCATCGTGGCGGGTTCCACCCACAGCGGGGAAGAAGAAATTCTGCTCCGCACCTATGCAAGAATTCTGAAAAAGCATCCCGATGCCTGCCTCCTTCTGGCTGTGCGGGAAATTACCCGGGCGCCTTCCGTAAAATTCATGATCAAGCGCGAGGGGTATACGGTAATCCGCCGGTCCAGAATGGGAACGGAGGAAGATGACGGAAAGCCGGCACAGGTGGTTATCCTGGATACCATCGGAGAACTGGGACGTCTGTACAGTCTGGCAGACCTTGTCTTTGTAGGCGGCAGCTTCGTCAAGGTGGGCGGACATAATATCCTGGAGCCGGCAGCTCACGGAAAACCGGTGGTCGTCGGACCGTATATGTTTAATTTTCAGGAAATTTTTGAGCTTCTTTCCGAACAGAACGTATGCATTATGGCAAAGAATGAAGAGGAATTTTCCCGGGTTATGCTGGATTTGCTGGACCATCCGGGAAAACTGCAGACCATGGGCAGGGCTGCGCTGGAGGTTGTCCGGAACAATCAGGGAGCTACGGAAAGAAATATTCATGCCTTTGAGGACCTTGTATCTGAATGGGGTGTGAAGCTGAGGAAATCCAATGAGTCTTGAAAGCTATGTGACAGAGCTGATGAAAAATCCCGATCCGCAGGGGACAGACCGGCTCTTCTGCGCATTTCTGTCCGGCCTGGAGAAAATCTATCTTTCCCAGGCGGAGAAGAAGCAGCGGAAAGCAGCGGCTTCTGCCCGATCTGCAGGAGTTCCTGTTATTTCTGCGGGAAATATCACGGCCGGCGGTACGGGCAAAACTCCGTGCATACTGTCTCTGTGTGAAATGCTCCTTGCTGACGGCTATCATCCGGCGGTAATCAGCCGGGGATACCGGAGCGGTATGGAGAAGGAGGGCGGCATCGTTTCCGATGGGCATTCCATCCTGGCAGGGCAGAAGGAAGCCGGCGATGAGCCGTTCATGATGGCACTGAAAAGACCGGAGGTCCCGATTCTGGTGGGAAAAGACCGGTTTGCCTCCGCAGAACGGGCAAAAAAGCTCGGAGCGGATATTCTGCTTCTGGACGACGGTTTCCAGTACTGGACCATGAAGCGGGACCGGGATTTTGTCCTGATTGATTGTACCAATCCTTTCGGATACGGCCGGGGGCTGCCCCGGGGACTTCTCCGGGAGCCGATGAAGGCTCTGAGCCGGGCCGATCTTTTCATTCTCACCAAGAGCGATCAGGCGGATGAAGACCGGAAGAGGGAAATCCGGAAGACGCTGGCGCAGTACGCACCGGGCGTGCCGGTCATTTCCTCCTGCCACAGCGTGGACAAGGTAGTTCCTTATGAAAAATGGGAACAGCGGATTCATGAAGGAGCGGATGTGAAAGGGAAAAAAGCACTGCTCCTTTCAGGCATCGGAAACCCGAAGGCTTTTGAGAAAACCTGCATGGAAGCAGGACTGGAGCCTGTGGGAAGTCTTTCCTTTGATGACCACCACGGCTACACGGCAGAAGATCTTCACCGGGCGGAAGCACTGGCAGCGGATAAGGGGGCGGATCTGATTGTTTCCACCGAAAAGGATGCGGTGAAGATGCTTCGTCTTCCGCAGGCAAAGAAACTGTCGGTACCGCTTTATATTTTGGAAATTACGATGACCTTCCAGGAAGGCCTTTCGGTTTTAAAGAAACAGTGGGAGAATCTGTGATGAAAATTGTTTGTATCATTCCTTCCCGGTATGCATCCACCCGTCTTCCCGGAAAGCCGCTTCGGCTGATTGCGGGGAAAACACTGGTCCGCCGGGTTTATGAAAGAGCTTCTCAGGCAAAGATTCCCGAGAGGGTCATTGTGGCAACGGATCATCCGGAGATTGAAAAGGAAGTGCTGTCCTTCGGCGGACAGGCTGTCATGACCAGAAAAGACCATCCGACCGGAACCGACCGGCTGGCTGAGGTGGCGGAAAAGCTTCCGGAATTTGATATTATAGTGAATGTACAGGGGGATGAACCGCTGATCGATCCGGACGTGATCGATGCGCTGGCAGAGGACCTGATCCGTCATCCCGAGCTGGATATGGCGACGGTAGCAGCGCCGCTTAAGGAAGAAGAATACGGCGATCCTTCTGCCGTAAAGGTTGTGGTGAACCGGAACGGGGAAGCTATGTATTTTTCCCGTTCTCTGATTCCTTATAACCGGAACGATTTCGCCGAACCGCCGCTGAAGCATGTGGGAATCTATGCTTATCGCCGGGATTTCCTCCTGGCTTATGCAAAGATGGAGCAGACACCGCTGGAAAAGACAGAGTCTCTGGAGCAGCTCCGCGCATTGGAAACAGGGCATAAAATCGGCGTCATCCTTACAGACAGCGAGGATATCGGCATTGATACAGAAGAAGACCTGAAAAAGGCGAATGAATATTTCGAAAGGAGATCAACATGAAAACCATTCACGTAGGGGATTTGACCATCGACGGAAGCAAACTTTTCCTCATTGCCGGACCGTGCGTCATTGAAGGCTATGAACGGACACTCATGATCGGCCGGGAAATCAAGAAAATCTGCGACCGGCTGGGAGTGCAGTATATTTTCAAGGCTTCCTACGATAAGGCAAACCGCTCTTCCTATAATTCCTTCCGCGGACCGGGACTGGAAAAAGGCCTGGAAATCCTGGCTTCCATCAAGAAAGAACTCGGCGTTCCCGTCCTTTCCGACGTGCATGATGTGACTCAGCTGGCTCCGGCATCGAAGGTGCTGGACATGCTGCAGATTCCGGCCTTCCTGTGCCGGCAGACCGATCTGGTGTACGGGGCAGCCAAAACCGGCAAGCCGGTCAATGTGAAAAAAGGTCAGTTCATGGCACCGGAGGACATGAAAAATGTTATCGGCAAGATGGAAGAGGCAGTCAATCCGAATCTGGCGCTGACAGAAAGAGGGGCTTCCTTCGGCTACCACAATCTGGTGGTGGATATGCGTTCTTTCCCCATTATGAGACAGTTCGGCTACCCGGTCATTTTTGATGCGACCCACAGTGTGCAGCTTCCGGGCGGAATGGGCTCCACCACGGGCGGACAGCGGGAATTCATTCCTTACCTCGCCCGTGCGGCAGCGGCTTCCGGTGTAGACGGCTTCTTTATGGAAGTCCATGACAATCCGCCGGAAGGTCTTTCCGATTCGACCAATATGCTTTACCTCTCTTCTCTGGAAGACCTGCTGAAGGATCTGATTGCCATCAATGAGATCGTGAAGAAGGACAAGGAAAAGGGACTGACGGAAAAATAATGATGCAGCTGCCGGATTTCCCGGAAGCGTATTTATGGAATTCACGGCGAAGTATTGTATAATGAAGTAAGGCTTATTTTTAGTGAAAACAGTCGGGAGGGATCATGGCAGTAACAGATACAGCGGTAAGAGTGCTTCGGGATGAAGCCGCAGCGATTCTTGCTTTGGTGGATCAGCTGGACAGCGGTTTTGAAGAAGCTGTGCAGCTCATTGAAAATTCCAGAGGCCGCGTCGTTTTGACGGGAATGGGAAAATCCGGCCATATTGCACGGAAAATCGCAGCCACGATGGCTTCGACGGGTACTCCTGCTTTTTTCCTCCATCCGGCAGAAGGCATTCACGGGGATCTGGGAATGGTTACGGCCGATGATGTGGTTGTCGCCTATTCCAACAGCGGGGAAACGGCGGAAGTGCTGAATATTCTGCCCTCTCTGAAACGAATCGGCGCCAAACTGATTGCCGTGGTGGGACGGACCGAATCTACCCTGGCAAGGAATGCAGATGCCGTACTGAATGCCGGTGTGGCAAAGGAAGCCGATTCGCTGGGACTGGCTCCGACCTCCTCCACGACAGCGGCGCTGGCTTTGGGAGATGCTCTGGCGGTAACGCTTATGGAGCGGAATCACTTTACGGCAGATAATTTTGCTGTATTCCATCCCGGCGGTGCTCTGGGCAAGAAGCTCCTTCTTACGGTGGAAATGGTGATGCATAAGGGAGAGGAAAATCCCTGCATCGGAGAAGATTCCTCCGTTAAGGATGCACTCTTTGTCATGACGGACAAGGGGCTCGGCGCCGTTTCTGTTCTGGATCGGGACGGAAAGCTGGTAGGCCTCCTGACCGACGGCGATGTCCGCCGGGGACTCAATCAGGGTGAAGACTTCCTGTCTCTGCCTGTATCAAAGGCCATGACGGTGCATCCGCAGGTCATTTCCGCAGACCGACTGGCAGCGGAGTCTCTGCATATCATGGAAAATCATAAACCGCATCCGATTACGGTGCTTCCTGTTACGGACAGGGACGGCCGGGCCATCGGAATGGTTCATATTACGGATCTTCTGAAACAGGGTGTGGTCTGATGATTAAGCTGATTGCTTTTGATGTGGACGGGACGCTCACTGACGGTTCACTGATCCTGGGATCGGAAGGAGAAGCCTATAAAAAGTTCAATGCGAAGGATGGGCTGGGACTTTCCCTGGCACACCGCATGGGATACATTGTCGGCTTCATTACCGGCAGGAAGTCTCCTTTTGCGGAGCAGAGAGCCCGGGAGCTTTCTCTGGATTTTATTCTGGACGGAATCGATGATAAGGTATCCGCTCTGGACAGACTGCTGAAGCAGAACGGCATTTCCTGGGAGGAAACGGCTTATATGGGAGATGATCTCAACGATCTGCCGGTTCTTCTGCGGGTGGGCCTCCCGGCAGTGCC
Source organism: uncultured Dialister sp. (assembly GCA_938038225.1). GTDB lineage: Bacteria > Bacillota > Negativicutes > Veillonellales > Dialisteraceae > Dialister. The sequence continues at coordinate 27,459 of CALHRX010000001.1, forward strand.
CAAGGATGCCTGCGGAGACTGCCTGGGGGCAGCGCGCTTCATTTCTCCCTGCTGCGGCGGAGAAGGGGCGGCCCGTTCGCTCATTGAAAGGATTATTAAAGGGGAAGGACGCTGGAAAGAAGCCCTTTCTCATTATCTGGATCAACAAGAGAAAAACTTTCAGTAGGATTTTCTCTTTGATTTTATTTTCGAAAGAAGAAATACCATGCTATTCCGTTTGAGACACGGACTCCTGGCGGGACTGAGCCGACTGATCTGCATGATGTCCTATGACAGGATTCTCTCCGTCGGGGCCTTTCTGGGGCCCTTTATTATGAACCGCATCGCCAAACAGAAGGAGCGGGGCATTGAGCAAATCATGCAGGGGCTTTCTGTATCCCGGTCGGAGGCAGAGGAGCTGCTGCAGAAGGTTTACCGGAATATCGGGATGTCCACCATGGAAATGATGTACATGCCGCGGCTTTGCCGGGAAAAGGATCACATTTCGGATTATATCCGTATAGATCATCCGGAAAATCTGGAGGCTGCCTATGCAGAGGGCCGGGGCATCGTCGGCCTGACTGCCCACATGGGCAACTGGGAATGGCTGGGTGCGGGTCTGGCGCTTCACGGATATCATACATCGGCCATCGGAAAGAAACAGAATGATGATGCGCTGATGAAAATCATCAATGATTACCGTGCAATGGCGGGACAGCATATATTCCTTACCGGGAACGGCGGTTATGAAATGATCGCTGCGGCCCGGTCCATGAAGAAAAATTATATTCTGGGATTCCTTTCCGACAAGGATGGAAATAAATCGGGAATCCCCGTTCTTTTCATGAATCGCGTATTCTCCTTCCCGCAGGGACCGGCAGTTTTTGCAAAAAAATTCAAGGCGCCGATTGTTCCGATCTTCATTGTCAGAAATGAAGAGGGAAAAGGGCATACCATTTGTGTGGGAAAGCACTTTTACTATGAAGATACCGGGGATGAGAAAAAGGATCTCATGGCTAATTCCCAGAAAATGGCTTCCGTGATGGAGAATTTCATCAAGGAGCATCCTGCCGACTGGCTCTGGTTCCAGCATCTTTTCTGGACACGGCCGGGAAAGATTGCCATGTATATGGAGCTTGCTCCCGGGGAAAAGGAAAAGTATGCTTCGGGAATTCATGAGGATTGGAACGAAACGACGGGAGGCAAGGAATGAGAAAAAAAGGGAAAAAGCTGACAGGAAGACAGAAAGGTCTTCTGATCGGCGGCATCATCCTCTTGCTGGCATTGGGAATTTATTTCCTCTTCCGGGGGGACGACGAGGCGATGCGGTCCGATGCCTCTTCCGGTCCGGCTATAGAATTTGACAATATCGACTTCCACGAGTCGAAGGACGGAGAAACGGTCTGGCAGATTAAAGCGGCTCACGTGACCATGGATAAGGACAGAAACCTGATTCACATGACCGGCGTGCAGGGATTCTTTGTCAAGGATGGGGATGAGCTTCAGCTGTCGGCCGATAAGGGCGAAATGGACCGGAGCAAGCAGACCGTCTACCTGGAAGGAAATGTGGATGGAAAAACAAAGACCGGAATGACGCTGAAAGCAGAAAACTTATCCTATGACGGAAAAACGCAGGTTCTGTCTACGGATCGGTTCTTTACGGCAGAGAGGGATAACCGGGTATTGACCGGGGACAGCTTCCGGGGAGACCGGGTGCTGAATCAGCTGAGAGTCGAAGGACATGCGAAGCTGGCGGACAAGGAGGAAGAAAAGTGAGAAAATTGAAAATTGTACTGGCGGCTCTGATTCTTTCCGCAAGTGCCTTCGGAACGGCTATGGCCGATGATATTACCGCCGATGTTCTGACCTATGACGGCAATTCCAAGACCGTGACCGCAGAGGGAAATGTAGTCATTCATGCCAATGAAGGAGCAACGATTACAGCAGCCAACGGGGAGTATCATTTTGAGGACCGCAGTGCTTTCCTGGGCGGCGGCGTGAAGTATGAAAAGGAACAGGCTGTTCTGACAGCAGATAAGATGTACCTGTATAAGGACAAAACAGCCCGGGGCGTAGGCAGCGTGTATTATCATGACGCAGCGGAAGGCCGCACTCTCAGGGGAGACGACGTGATGTACAACAATGATACGGGCTTCATGAAGATAGAAGGGAACGGATTTGCGGAAACTCCGGACGGAAGCATTGCTGCGCCTCATATCGAGGGAAATATGAAGCAGGTCAAGATCGTGGCTACCGGCGGGGTCAACCTGGCAAGTGAAGCCCGGAATGCCACAGGCTACGGTGATCAGGCCGTTTATACGAGAACGGGCCGGGACGGCACCGACGGGAAACTGGTTTTGACCGGAAATGCCTGGCTGACGCAGAACGGCAACAGCTTCACCGGTCCGGAGCTGGTCATGCGGGATGCAGATAAAATCATGGAAACGACAGGGCGGAGCACCATCGTGATCGTGAATACGGGCGAGGAGGCTTCGGGTGCCGGAGCAGGGGACGGCAGCAGCGGAGGTGCTGTTCCGGTTCCGCAGGGGCCGGTGACCGCAGCCACTCCCATTACGGGACGGCCGGAATATGCCGGCGCCCCTCTTGAAATAAAGGACAGCAAATGAAGATAGAGACACATAATCTGCTGAAGCAGTACGGGGAACGCATCGTGGTGAACCATGTCAATGTAAAAGTGGAACAGGGCTCCATTGTGGGACTTCTGGGACCGAACGGAGCCGGAAAAACCACCACCTTTTACATGATCGTGGGAATTATCAACCCCGATGAGGGCGATGTGACCGTAGACGGCACTTCTCTTGCAGGAATGCCGATTCATCAGCGGGCGCGGTTCGGAATTGCTTACCTGCCGCAGGAAGCATCCATTTTCCGGAAGCTTACCGTCTGGGACAATCTGATGAGCCTTCTGGAAACAAGGAAGGATCTTACTCCGGAGGAAAGGGAAGAAAAAGCGGAAAATCTTCTCCGGGAGTTTCATATCGGCCACGTGCGGGATACGAGAGGCGATGCGCTGTCCGGCGGCGAACGGCGCCGTGCGGAAATTGCCCGTTCCCTGACGATGGATCCGGCCTTTATCCTTCTGGATGAACCGTTTGCCGGAGTAGATCCGCTGGCAGTCGAAGATATCCAGAGCGTGGTTCTTCATCTGAAGACAAGAGGAATCGGCGTTCTGATTACCGACCACAATGTGCGGGAAACCCTGCGCATCGTGGACAATGCATATATTCTTTCGGAAGGAAAGGTCCTTCTGGAGGGAACAGCCCGGGATATCGCAGAAAGTCCGATTGCACGGAAATCTTACCTGGGGGAAAACTTTACTTTATGAGACATTTCTTTTATTCGGGAGGCAGAAACGGATGAGACTGCTTGATAAATACATACTGAAAGAATTTCTGGCCCCCTTTCTTTTCGGCGTAGCAGCATTTACGGCAATTTTCCTCGGGGCAGATACCCTTCTGAAAATTGCCGGCTATGTAACGAAGTACGGAGCCTCCTCCGCGGCAGCTCTGAAGATTTTTATCCTTGCTCTGCCCCGGATCGTGGTGTACACGTTCCCCATGGCAGTTCTTCTGGGGGCACTCATGTGCTTTGCCCGGCTGTCCGGATCGAGCGAGCTCATCGTCATGCGGTCCGGCGGGCAAAGTTTCTTCCGGCTGGCACTGCCCGTATTTACCCTTTCCCTGCTGATTTCTCTCTGTGCAGTGGCATTCAACGAATATGTCGTACCGTGGACAAACCGGGAATATGAGTATGTCCTGAATACGGAAATCAAGAGAAATATGAATCCGGGCATGACCGATCATGTGGTAATCCGGGATGTGCAGAACGGAAAGATTTCCCATCTGCTGTATGCAAGGCGGTACAATCCTGAGACAAAGGAACTGGAGAATATCACCGTCCAGGAATTCCAGAATGAAGAAGTGGTGCGTGTAGAAAATGCACCGAAAGCTATCTGGAAGGACGGCGTGTGGAACATGACGGACGGGATCATCTATGATCTGACCGGAGACGGTGTGGACCGGATGATGCACTTCGAAAACCAGGCAATTCCCTATGCCCAGTCTCCGGAGGATATCCCGAAGGAAAAGAAGGATTATGATGAAATGACCATCCGGGAACTGCTGTACAATGCAAAGGCATACCGCGCTGCGCATGCGGATACGACGCCGATCCTGATGGAAATTCATCGCCGCTTCAGCCTGCCCATGGCCTCTTTTGTCTTTGCCATTGTGGGTGCACCGTTGGGCGTACAGAAGCAGAGATCCTCTTCCTCCATCGGGTTCGGGCTTTCTGTCATTATTATTTTCCTGTACTATGCCGTCATGACCTTCCTGGAAGCACTGGGAAAAGGCCATGTCATTGCACCGGTGGTTGCCGTATGGCTGCCGAACCTGATTGCTCTTGCAGTAGGGTGCTGGCTGATCCGCCGGGCCGATCAATAAAATCTTTTCAGAAAATTTTCAAAGCGTTTCGGATTCCGGAGCGCTTTCTTACAACCTGCATCCCTGCCGGATAGGAAGGAGGCTCTATGTTTATCGGCATTTCCATATTTCTCGTATTGATTATCATGGGCGGCGTCATCGCCTTTCTGGGAGACCGCATCGGGTCCAAGGTCGGAAAGAAAAAGCTCACTCTTTTCGGTCTGCGTCCGAAATATACCTCCGTGATTGTAACGATTATTTCCGGCGTGATGATTTCCTTCTCTACCATTGCTGTTCTGGCTGTGGTGAATGAGAATGTGCGGGTTGCACTTTTCGGCCTGTCCCGCCTGCAGACCCAGATGGATGATCTGAACCGGGAAATTCAGGGAAAGAACAGAGAACTCGAAAAGGGAAAACTGCAGCTGAAGGCCCGCAACGAGGAATACGAGAATGTGACAAAGAAAGCAGAGGAGACCTCAAAGGAGCTGGAGCGGGTGGAAAGCCAGCGGAGCTACATGCAGAGCGAACTTTATCAGGTGCAGAGCGCTTATGATGAAGCACAGGCAGGAATCGCCCGATCTGCGGCAGAAATTAAAAATCTGGAAAAGACAAAGACAGAGCTGAACGAGAATATCGGAAAACTGAACGAAGAAAAGAAAAATCTCCTGGAGAATATCTATGCGCTTCGGGAAGGCCAGGTGGTTATGCAGGCCGGTCAGATTCTGACAACCGCTACGGTAGATTCGGGAATGACCCGGGAGCAGACCGAGCAGGTTCTGGAAAGCATTCTGGCAGATATTAACGGCTCTCTGAAGGAACAGCTGAATGTAAATGACCCGGAAATCAATCTGATCCGTATCCGGAACAGTGACTTTGAAGAAGCCGTGGGAGATATCGCCGGGGCGCAGAATCAGAAGCTGGTCCGTATCGTTGCGGCGCAGAATCTGATCATGGGCGAGCCTTTCCTGGTAGATTTCGATATCCATGACAACCTGCTGATTTTCCCGGAAGGGAAAACCGTGTACCGGGGCAGTCTGGACAAGTACAGTGATATCCGGAATCCGGAAATCAAGGTCATCCGGTTCCTGCAGGATTTGAATGCCTATGCGCGGAGCAAGGGCGTTCTGCCCGATCCCATTACGGGCAAGGTGGGCGCACTGGACGGAAAGGAAATGATGGATGTCATTGAGAAGGTAAAGGAATACGGCGGTGCCTGCGAGCTGGAAGTGACTGCTGCAAGGAATATTTATTCCCAGGGACCGCTTCTGATTGATGTGAAAGTCATGCGGAAAGGCGGGGCCGCAGGATGATTTTTGCCATGGACCCCGGTTCGGAGAAAACCGGCATTGCCCTTGTGGAAGAGGACGGAAGCCTCTGCCGGAAAGCGGTGGTGCCGACAGCCGATCTGGAAAAGCATGTAGCGGAGTACCTGGACCTGCAGCCGGTGAGAGCCTTTGTTATGGGAAACGGCACCCGGCACAGGGAAATCCAAAAGCGCATGGAAGCGCTTCTCCGGAAAAGAGAAAGTGACCTTCGCGTATCTCTGGTGAATGAAAAGTACACCACGGAAATGGGGGAACAGCGCTACAAAAAGGAACATCCTCCGAAAGGGCTGGCGCGGCTGATTCCCTCCGGCATGCGGACGGTATCTGTTCCTGTGGATGACTATGTGGCATGGATTATCGGAGAAATCTACCTGGGACGGGTCCGTCCGGAAGACGTGGGACACCGGAAGATTTAAAATCAAAAAGTGCAGGAATTTCCTGCAGAGCTGATCAGACGTCCGTTGAATGCGGGCGTCTTTTTTACAGGATGCAGAAACAGAAAAAGAACCGGATAAAATGCGGGAGATGCAGAGTATCGGACCGGAGGAGGCGGAAGCAGAATTTTCCGGCCGCCCGCTTTGCACGGGTCTGCCGGCTGAGAAATTTCCTCAGGGAATTTCAGCAAAAGACTTGACGAAAGAAAACAGCTGTAATATAATAATCAAGTATTGCGGGGCATAGCGCAGTTGGTAGCGCACCTGCTTTGGGAGCAGGGGGTCGCCAGTTCGAGTCCGGCTGCCCCGACCAAATAAAAGAATATGGCTCAGTAGCTCAGTTGGATAGAGCAACCGCCTTCTAAGCGGTGGGTCGTGGGTTCGAATCCCTCCTGGGTCACCAAAAAAGAGATTCTTCGATAACACGAAGGATCTCTTTTACCTTGTACGGCAGTGGATATATCCCAGGAAGAGAGCGTATAATAAGGAAAAGATTCCGTGGTTCCGGAAAGGGGGAAGGCAGGATTTCTGCCGAACAGAATGGATAAAAGAAATAAATGGCTCGCCGGTTTGGGTTTGGGCGCTGTCGGGGGTGTATTGCTTGCAGCCCTGGCAATCAGAAAATGCAGACAGTGCGGAAAGTGCGGAGAGGAGCCGATGCCGGAGGCGGAGAAGGAATCCTCCTGCCCGGCCGTGCAGGAGGAAGGGAAAAAGACCTGCCGGCTGATCCCGGCGGTTCATGCGGCGGCTGCTGTCATTTCGGGAATGAATCTTTGTTTCCTTCTGGAAAGAATCAGAGGAAAGAAATAAAAGGAGAATGAGCGAAGCGGAAAGAGCTGTGAGAAACGGAAAGATTTTTCGCAGCTTTTTTCTTTTGTGAGAACGGCCTATTTTTATATTGCTTTTTATCGTTATTTAGAGTATTATGTTATTCTGATTCAGTATAAGAGAAGAAAGCAGTCTGCTTGAGAAAGGCTTTATGAAAAGCATGAAATGATGAGGGGGAGCAGACTTTCGGTTTGAAAAATTGGGATTGAAACAGGAGGTGTCCTTTTTGGCAGCTAAGGCAGCACAGCTCGCACAATGGCTAAAGGAACTGCAGGGCAAAACGAACAGCGACGGAAATATTTTTTATGAGGATATTCTTCAATTCACACAGGAAAAGAAGCTGACTCAGAAACAGCTGGACAGCCTTTTCCGGGTCCTGCATGAACATAACATCGAGCTGGTTTATAACACAGACAGTGATGCCGATGATCAGGAAGATTTCAGCGGAGATGAGGATATTTCCGACGACATGATTCTGGACACCGAAGAAGACGGACTGGATCATGATAAGGACTGGGCTGCAGCAGATGCCGGCGACGGGGATTATAATGCAGTCAATGCGGGCATAAGCGATCCGGTCCGGCTTTATCTGCGGGAATGCGGTTCCAATCCGCTCCTTTCTGCAGAACAGGAAATGGCGCTGGCCAAGCAGATTGAAAAAGGAAAGGCTCCGGATGCGACACCGGAAGAGAAGGAAGCTGCGCAGCAGGCAAAAAAGGAAATGGCCAATGCCAACCTCCGTCTGGTGGTTTCCATCGCCAAGAAATATCCCGGAAGAGGCATGCCGTTTCTGGATCTGATTCAGGAAGGAAATATCGGCCTCCTGAAGGCAGTGGACAAATTCGACTATACCAAGGGATATAAATTTTCAACTTATGCGACCTGGTGGATCCGTCAGGCGATTACCCGTTCCATTGCCGATCAGGCAAGAACGATCCGTGTCCCGGTCCATATGGTGGAAACCATCAACAAGATGAACCGCGTAGGAAGAAAATTCCTGCAGGAACACGGCAGAGAAGCCACCAACGAAGAACTTTCCCGGGAAATGGGGATTTCCGTGGATAAGATCCGGGAAGCCAAGAAAGCAGCGCAGGATCCGATTTCTCTGGAAACACCGATCGGTGAAAAGGAAGATTCCCATCTGGGCGATTTCATCGAAGACCAGAAAACAGCATCTCCGGAAGATGAAGCAACGGCAACCATGAGAAGAGAACAGGTATACCGCATGCTCGATACCCTTACCGAAAGAGAAAAGGGCGTCCTGGCCCTGCGCTTCGGTATGGATGACGGCACGCCGAGAACGCTGGAGGAAGTGGGAAAACACTTCGGCGTTACCCGCGAACGTATCCGTCAGATCGAAGGCAAAGCTCTGAAAAAGCTGAAAAAGCAGGCTATGCCCATGGCAGGCTATTAAAGGATAAAGCACAGGGAAAAGAAACCGGCGGAGAAATGGCAGAAGCATTTCCGCCGGTTTTTTCTGTGTTTTTCCCGTAGAATTTTTTCTTCAGAAAAAACGGAAAAAAGATTGCGAAGCCTCTTTCGGTTGTAGTATAATACTTAAGCGTTCAGCATGAAGATAGCTTTTTCTGATGACCTCGGATCGGAGAAGAGTCTTCGCACTGTCAGTCCGAACAGACCTCTGCCATAAACGATCGGCATGTATGTTCAGTGAGTAAGGAGGAAAAGATCGTGAATATTATCGAAACATTGGAAAACGAACAGCTGAGAAATGACATCCCTGAATTCCGCCCCGGCGATACCGTACGTGTACATGTAAAGGTTATCGAAGGAAAGAATGAAAGAATCCAGGTATTCGAAGGCATTGTTATTGCCAGAAGAAATGCCGGTGTCAGAGAAACCTTCACCGTTCGTCGTATTTCCTACGGCGTAGGCGTTGAAAGAACATTCCTGCTGCATTCCCCGCGTCTGGACAAGATCGAAGTAAAGCGCCGCGGCATTGTTCGCCGTGCAAAACTGTTCTATCTGCGCGGACTGTCCGGCAAGGCTGCAAGAATCAAAGAAAGAAAGTAAGAGAACAGGAAATAAAAAGACTGCGGGCATCCGCAGTTTTTTTATAGCCTTTTTCCGGGAAATTTCCGTTTCCTTCCGGCAGGACTCTTTTTCAGCAGGAGGAAGGGTTTTGTGGTAAAATGAATCGTGTGCGGTAAGAATTTTACGGAGGAAACCGAAATGAAATGGAAATGTGCGGCAGCGGTATTTTTGCTGTCACTGGGAACCTTTGCCTATGCTTCCGCGAACAAGCTGAACCATGTCTATGTGGTGGACGATCTGACACTGGAGGTGGAGATGGACGAGCCGCTGACGGAGGAGGAAATCCATCCGGCGGATCTGCTGTCTCCCGACTATCAGTCGCCCTTTTCCGTCAACGAAGGCGTGACGGTCACGGGACCTCCGATTCCGCAGAAATTTGACGGATTTCATGACAATGTATACCGCATTGCCGTGGACGGCTTGGAGGAAGGACCGATTTATCAGATTTCCTACAGAGGACAGAAGCCGAAAACCTTCAAGCTTTACGAAGGAAAAGAAACGACGGACAGGTACCGCGACCGGTATGGTGATTATTTCTGAAAAGAGGGATTTATGCATATCGTTTTGGTAGAACCGGAAATTCCCGGAAATACGGGAAATATTTCCCGGCTCTGTGCGGCGGAGCATCTGACGCTTCACCTGGTGGAGCCTCTGGGATTTTCTATTGATGATAAGCATCTGAAACGGGCAGGGCTGGACTACTGGGATCTTCTGGAGGTCCATGTGCATCCGGATTTTGCATCCGTACAGAGGATGCTTTCCGGTCGCCGCTTTTTTTATAACACTACAAAAGCTGTCAAATCTTATACGGATATTTCCTATCAGGAAGATGATGTCCTGGTTTTCGGAAAGGAAACAAAGGGGCTTCCGGAGGAGCTTCTGCTGGCAAATGAGGAATCCTGTATCCGCATTCCCATGATTGAGGAAGCAAGATCCCTGAATCTGTCCAATGCGGTGGCAATCGTGGCGCTGGAGGCACTGCGTCAGACCGGATTTCCCCATCTCCTGAAAAAGAGCGGGCGGCTTTTTAAAGGAGGAGAAAGTCATGAATACTTATGATGCTGCGTATGACCTGGCCAAGGCCATCAAGGAATCGGATGAAATGAAGCGCCTTACCGCTGCCGGAGAAAAAATCAAGAATGATCCGGATGCGAAAAAAATGGTGAAGGACTACATCATGGCGCAGATGCAGGCAGACTATGCCAAGCTGGCCGGTCAGAAGGAAGATGAAAAGACGTATCAGCACCTCCAGGAGCTGGCCGTCCTTGTCAGCAATAACAGCGATGCCCAGGAATATCTTCAGGCATTTATTCGCTGGAATCAAATAGCTGCGGATTTGCAGAAAATTGTTACTGATGCAATGGCGCAGGGTATGGATGTATTGGAATTGGATAAAAAATGAGAGACTGGAAAGCATTTTTTGAGGAAATCAGCGTCCCGGACAGAAACTACAAAATCAACGAACCGATGAGCCGTCACAGCACTTACGGAATCGGCGGACCGGCTGATGTTTTTGTCACCCCCGTTTCTATCGATGAGCTGCAGACAATCCTGCGGAAAGCGGATGAAGAAAAGATTCCTGTGACCGTTGTAGGCGGCGGGTCCAATCTGCTGGTATCGGATCTGGGAATTCGGGGAATTACCATCTGCACGACCAGACTGAAACCGGAGATTACCTGCGAAGAAACCTGGATCACTGCTATGGGCGGTGCCGGCACAGGTACGGTTTCCCGCACAGCGCTCAAGAATAACCTGAAAGGCTTTGAATGGGCAGTAGGGATTCCCGGAACGGTCTGCGGCGCTGTCTTCATGAATGCCAACGGCTACGGCTATCAGATGAAAAACGTTGTGGAAGAAGTCTACACTCTGACCCGCGACGGAAAAGAAAGAAAGACCTACGGCTGGGATGACCTCCGCTACGGCGAAAGCGACAGTGTTTTCATGCATAACGGAGACGTTATCATCGGCGTCAAGATTCACCTGTCTCCGGGCAATGCGGATGAAATCAACCGCAACATGCAGGAACATCAGATTTCCCGAAGGACCAAGCAGCCTCTGGAAAAGAGAAGTGCCGGCACCATGTATCTTCGTCCGCCGGGATATCATGTCGGCCCGATGATCAAGGCCTGCGGCCTGATCGGCTACTCTGTCGGAGATGCTCAGGTGTCCACCAAGCATCCGGATTTTGTCGTCAATAACGGACATGCTACCTGCGAGGAAGTTCTGGCTGTGCTTCATGAAGTACAGAGACGAATCCAGGCTAAGTACAATATCCATGTGCCGCTCGATGTACGCATCCTGGGCGAAGGCGTCATGCAGGAAAGATAATACAGAATAAAATAAGAAATGTCTGCAGAAAGCGGCCCCGTTTTTCGGAAGCACCCGAAGAAGGGCCGCTTTTTTGTTGGCCGTAAAGAAACGGTTTTCCCGGACAGTGGATTTCAAAAGCGGAAGCCCCTGCCTGCAAAGATTCCTGCTTGACGCTGTCCTGGAGATTTTCCGGCTTACTTTTATAAGAATCATGAAAAATTTTCCCTGAAATACTTGCATTTCTTTGGGAAGTTATGTATCATAGGAAATGTAAGTTAGCACTCGGACTTAATGAGTGCTAATAGTTAAAGGAGGAATAGAAATGTTAAAACCGTTAGCAGATCGTGTTCTTGTTAAAGTTGATGAAGAAGAAACAAAGACCAAGGGCGGCATTCTGCTCCCTGATACAGCGCAGAAGAAATCCCAGAAGGGCACCGTAGTAGCCATCGGTTCCGGCAAGGTTCTGGACAACGGCACACGCCTCGGCTTCGAAGTCAAGGTCGGTGATCATGTTCTTTTTGCAAAATATTCCGGCGTGGATATCGAAGAAGAAGGAGAAAAATACCTGCTTCTGTCCGAAAGAGATATCCTGGCTGTTCTTTAATTTGAGTTTGTATTGTAGGAGTGATTATAAATGGCAAAGAAAGTTCTTTATAATGAAGAAGCCCGCGCAGCTCTTTTAAAGGGCGTTGATCAGCTGGCTAACGCAGTAAAAATTACTTTGGGACCGAAAGGCCGTAATGTTGTTCTGGACAAGAAATTCGGCGCTCCGAACATTGTCAATGACGGTGTATCCATTGCCCGCGAAATCGAACTGAAGGATCCCTTTGAAAATATGGGCGCTCAGCTCGTAAAGGAAGTCGCAACAAAGACCAATGACGTAGCAGGCGACGGCACAACCACCGCAACTCTGCTTGCTCAGTCCATGATTCATGAAGGCATGAGAAACGTAGCAGCCGGTGCAAATCCGATGGTCCTGAAGAAGGGTATTGAAGAAGCTGTCAGCGTTCTTGTTAAGGAAATCAAAGACAGAGCTGTTCCGGTTAACACCAAGGAAGCCATTGCACAGGTTGCTTCCATTTCCTCTGCTGACAAGCAGATCGGCGGACTCATTGCAGACGCTATGGAAAAGGTAGGAAATGACGGTGTTATTACTGTAGAAGACTCCAAGACCATGGGCACCAGCCTGAAGGTTGTAGAAGGCATGCAGTTTGACCGCGGATACCTTTCCCCGTACATGGTAACCGATCCGGACAAGATGGAATGCGTGATTGATAATCCGCTGATCCTGATCACAGACAAGAAGATCAACATGCTCCAGGATATGCTCCAGCTCCTCGAACAGGTTGCCCGCAGCGGCAAGGAACTGCTGATCATTGCAGAAGACGTAGAAGGCGAAGCTCTGGCAACTCTCGTAGTGAACAGACTCCGCGGCACTCTGAAATGCGCTGCTGTCAAAGCTCCGGGATTCGGTGACCGCCGCAAGGCTATGCTGGAAGACATCGCTATTCTGACCGGCGGCCATGTCATCTCCGAAGATATGGGCAGAAAACTGGAAAGCGCTACCCTGGACGATCTCGGCACCGCTCACCAGGTTCGCATTACCAAGGACAACACGACTATCGTAGGCGGCAACGGCGATAAGGAAGAAATCAAACACCGCGTTGACCAGATCCGTGAACAGTACAAGGAAGCAACCTCTCAGTTTGATAAAGACAAGCTGCAGGAACGTCTGGCAAAGATGAGCGGCGGTATCGCTGTCATCGAAGTCGGCGCAGCAACCGAAGTAGAAATGAAGGATAAGAGACTCCGCATCGAAGATGCTCTGAATGCTACCAGAGCAGCTGTAGAAGAAGGCATTGTTGCCGGCGGCGGCACAACTTTCCTGGACATCCAGAACAGCCTGGATTCCATTGAAGCAGAAGGCGATGTAAAGACAGGCGTCAACCTCGTTCGTCATGCCATCGAAGCTCCGGTTCGCCAGATTGCAAGCAATGCAGGCCTGGAAGGCGCTATCGTTGCCGAAAAGGTAAAGGAAGCAGGCGCAGGCATCGGCTACAATGCAGCAGATGACAAATACGAAGATATGATGAAGGCAGGCATTGTGGATCCGGCAAAGGTTACCCGCACCGCTCTCCAGAACGCAGCTTCCATCGCTTCCCTGGTTCTGACCACCGAAGCTATCGTAGGTGAACTTCCGGAAGAAAAGCCGGCTATGCCTCCGATGCCGAACCCGGGAATGATGTAATACCGGCGGAAAAATAATATTTTCTCCTAAGAAGAAAGGACTGCACCGAAAGGTGCGGCCCTTTTTTTCTGCAGAAAAAGAAACACTCCGGAAAATGCAGGCAGCAGAGAATTTTTCTGCTGTTCTGTCTCGTTGCTGCTCTGTCTCTTATGGTACAATAAGAAAAATTTCTGATTCAGCAGAGGAGAGAAAATGGAGAACTTACAGACAATCATCATCAGCAAAAGAGCGGAGCTTGCCGTTAAGGGCGGGCACCCCTGGGTATACGGAAGCGAAATCAAAAGCACAGAGGAGGGAATCTGTCCGGGGGACATTGTAAAGGTACTGTCCTCCAAGGGAAAATTCCTGGGGAGCGCTTTCTATAATCCCCATTCGAAGATTGCGCTTCGCATTTTTTCTGTCAATGCCAATGACCGCTTTGACAAACCGTTCTGGAAGCGCCGTATGGCATATGCAGTGGATTACCGCCTGCAGGTCATGCGGGAAGAGGATCGGGACTGCTGCCGTCTTGTATTCGGCGAAGCGGATCAGCTGCCGGGGCTGACGGTGGATCGGTTTGGTACGGTTCTTTCCGTTCAGATCCTTTCTCTGGGCATCGAACGCCGCCGGGATATGATTCTGGACTCCCTCATTGAAGTGCTGCGGGAGAGAGAACTTCCTGTTTCCTGCGTTTACCTCCGGAACGACGTCAAAATCCGCGAACTGGAGGGAATGGAAGAAGGAAAAGGGTTTTATGATTCTCCCCTGCTGGATGCATCGGAACGGAAGACGCTTTCGGAAATCCGGGAAAACGGCATCCTTTATGAGGTGGATGTGGAAAACGGACAGAAAACCGGTTTCTTCCTGGATCAGAAATTCAACCGTCTGGCTGCCGCATCAATCGCACGGGGACGTCACGTACTGGACTGCTTCACCCATACCGGTGCATTTGCACTGAATGCGGCCCGGGGCGGTGCTGCATCGGTGACCGCTGTCGATATATCCCAGGAAGCAGTGGATATGACCGCGCTCAATGCAGAGAAAAACGGACTGGACATCAAGGCCGTCAAAGCGGATGTCTTTGAGTACCTGACCGAGCTGGATCGGACGAAGAATCATGATTACGACTACATTATCCTGGACCCGCCGGCGTTTACCAAGTCCGGAAGTACCGTGCATGCTGCTTTCCGGGGCTACAAGGAAATCAATTACCGGGCAATGAAGATTCTCCCGAGAGGCGGATATCTGGCTACCTGCTCGTGCTCTCATTTCATGGGAGAAGAGCTATTCATCAAGATGCTGAAAGAAGCTGCTCATGATGCAGGCGTGACACTTCGTCTGATTGAAATGCGCCGCCAGTCCCCGGACCATCCGATCCTGATGACGGTGCCGGAAACCTACTATCTGAAATTCTTCCTGTTCCAGATCATCTGAGACGGACGGGGCGCACCATAAACCAATTTACAATCCCCGAAGGCAGAGACTTTCGGGGATTTTGCTGAGCGGGAAAACCGCGGAAAGAAGGAGCCATGATCATCGAAGCACCGTGCGGAAAAATGGAAGGAAGAGAAAAAGGAGATACACTGCAATTTCTGGGGATTCCCTATGCCTGTCCGCCTGTAGGCAAGCTGCGGTTTCGTCCTCCCGTGACGCTTCCTCCGTGGGAAGGCGTACGGGACTGCAGCAAACCGGGGCGTGCTGCGCCGCAGACAGCCGTGGCGGGGCTGGCGCACCTGACGAAAAACGAAAGGATGGATGAAGACTGCCTGTATCTGAATGTGACGGTGCCGAAAGGCTGCCGCCGCGCACCGGTTCTTTTCTGGATTCACGGAGGGGCTTTCGTGAAGGGCTCCGGCATGCTTGGCATTCGTCCTGAATCCTTTACAAAGGAAGGCTTTGCGGTGGTGAGCTGCAATTACCGTCTGGGAGCGCTGGGATTCCTGGATGTTTCCGGGCGGCTGGGGGACAGCTACCGTCAGTCGGGGAACAGCGGTCTTCTCGATGTGATGCAGGCCCTGCGGTGGACGCAGGAAAATATTGCTTCTTTCGGCGGAGATCCGGATAATGTATCGATCATGGGGCAGAGCGCGGGCGCCAAGCTTTGCGGAGCGCTTACGATTGCCAGGGAGGCAAAGGGCCTTTTCCGCCGGGCGGTTCTCTGCAGCGGTGCCGTGCAGTGCATCCGGAGTCAGCATACAGCGCAGCGTGTCGCGGAAAAGTTTTTTGAGAATGCAGGATTGACGGAAGGAGAAGAGGAAAAACTCCTGACAATGCCCTGGCAGGACATCCTTCACGCGCAGAAACCGTTTTTTGCAGGACTTAATCTTCATGCGGCGGGACCGGTCTTTGACGGAGAAACATTCGAGGGGGATGATGCGCTGGCGCTGCTTCGCCGAAGCGGAGACCGGAATATAGATTTCCTTCTCGGTACGAATCGGGATGAAATGGAACTGTATCGGCAGATATACGGGGTGGAAGAACTGACGCCGGAGCTGGCGGAACATCTGTTCGGAAATCGGGCGGCCATTGTACAGAAAGCCTGCGAAAGGATTCCCCGGGGAGACCGTTTCGAGGAGAATCTGATTCATGTTCTGACAGAATATATTTATCGGGCGGGCACCGTGGGGATGGCAGAGGCGGCAGCTGCTGCGGGCCATGCGGTGTATCTGTACCGTCTGGACTGGGACCGTCAGGCTTTTCGGGCGTGCCATGCATCGGAAACACAGTTTCTTATGGGAATGGGTCTGGTCATCCGGGATGTGGATCATTCGCCGGAGCATGAACGGCTGGCAGGGGCCATGCGGGGCTCCTTCTGCTCTTTCATGAAGACAGGCTGTCCCGAAGCGGAAGCACTTCCGAAGTGGCCCCGCTTTGAAGAGATGGACCGGCAGATAATGATTTTTGATGCAGAAAGCCGCATCGCCGCGGCACCGCCGAAGGAAACGGACCCGGAGATGCCTTATGCGGTCTTTGAAGTGGACTGACTTTTTTTCGGGCTGTCCGGAAGGAACCATCATGGGATAGAAAAACGGAGGAATTACAAATGAAAACAGAAGAAGAAATATTTCAGATCATTGACCGGGCAAAGCCGGCCATGATGGAAACCTGGAAGTCGCTGGTCAATCGGGACTGCGGATCGGAAAACAAAGCAGGCGTGGACAGTGTGGGACAGGATATCCGGCGCTTCCTGGAACCGCTCGGATTTAAAGTCCGCTTCCATGAGTATGAAAAGGCCGGCAATATGCTGGTCGCCGAATACGGCGACATGACGAAGCCCTTTGTCATCCTGACCGGACATATGGATACCGTTTTCGCAGACGGGACCGCAGCCGCCCGTCCCTTTGCCGTCAAAGACGGAAAGGTGACAGGTCCGGGTGTGCTGGATATGAAAGGCGGCATTACCGTTATGCTGTATACGATAAAGACCCTTCTGGAAAACGGATGGAACCGGTATCCCTTGAAAATCATTCTGGCAGGAGATGGAGAAACAGGGCACGGCTGGTCGGACGGAGCAAAGGATTATGCAGAGGAATCCAAAGGGGCTCTGATGGCCTTCAATTATGAAACCGGTTTCATTGATAACAGTATCGTACTGGAAAGAAAAGGCTGCGCGCAGTACCGTTTTGATTTCCACGGCGTGGGCGCTCATGCAGGAAATAATCCGGAAGACGGCCGAAGTGCGGTGAAGGAACTCTGCCATAAAGCTCTCGACATGGAAGCCCTTACGGATTTTGATGAGGGCACTACGGTCAACGTCGGCGTGATTGTCGGCGGGACTGTGCCGAATGCGATTCCGGAGGATGCATGGTGCAGAGTGGATGTGCGGTTCCGCACCATGGCTGGAATGGAAAGGGTGGAAAAAGCTTTTCGGGAAATTGCAGACCGTGTGTACATTGACGGTGTAAAAACGGAATGCTGCTGCGAACTCAAAGTGGGAGCCATGGAAAGACTGGCTTCTTCGGAAGAACTCTTTGAAAAAGCACAGAAAATTGCCGGGGAAGCAGGACTTCCGGAAATGAAAGCCATTGCGGTCGGCGGCGGAAGCGACTCTGCCTATACGACGGCAGCGGGAGTACCGACTCTGTGCGCCATGGGCGTTAAGGGACAGTTCAATCATACGGTAAGAGAATGGGCAGAGGAAAGTTCTCTGACAGAACGGGCAAAGCTTTCTGCTGTTCTGCTTATGAAGCTGTAATAAGGAGGAATAACATGGACGCAAGAGAAAAAGCGTATCAGTGGGTAGATGAGCATCGGGATGATATGGTCAATCTTTGGAAGGATATGGTAACTATCGATTCCGGGATCGGTGTCAAGGAAGGCGGCATGGCTATGGGGAATCTCTGCGCAGGGATTCTGGAAAAGCTGGGATTCTCTATCCGCCGTGTATCCTATGAAAAATGCGGGGATACCATCATCGCCGAACGCGGCGACATGACGAAGCCTTTCGTGCTCCTTATGGGCCATATGGATACAGTATTCTTCAAGGGCGAACCGGAACGCCGGCCGTTCACCATCAAGGACGGCAAAGCTTACGGTCCGGGCGTACTGGACATGAAAGGCGGCGTGGCTATTCTTCTGTCTGCACTGCAGGCACTGGAAGCAGCCGGTGTATCCGACTTCCCTGTGAAAGTTGTCCTGGATGCCGATGAGGAACCGGCGCACTGCTTCTCCAATGCACCGGAAGTGATTCAGAAGGAAGCAGCCGGTGCGAAATGTGCTTTCAATTTTGAGACCGGTTTTACAGACGGCAGTCTTGTCGTACAGCGCAAAGGCTGCTGGCGCTTCTTCGTGGAAGTATACGGCCGCGGCTGCCATGTAGGAAACGATCCGGAAAACGGCCGGAGTGCTATCCTTGAAATGGCACACAAGATCATTGAAATCGAAAAGCTGACCGATTTCTCGAAGGAATACAATGTGAATGTCGGCACCATTGAAGGCGGCACCGTTGCCAATGCGGCACCGGCTTACTGCAAGGTAGAATGCGATTTCCGCTATACCCATCCGGAAGACCTGCCGGTACTCCGTCAGAAGGTGGCTGATGTCTGCGCGAAGACCTATGTGCCGGACACGACTACAAAAGTTTCGGACAATGTAGGCTTTGCTGTCATGCCCCGTCTGGAAGGGAATATGGCACTTCTCGCCGTTGCACAGGAAGTGGCGGAAGAAAGCGGATTCCCCAGACCGGAAGCACGGCTCTGCGGCGGCGGCAGTGATGCAGCCTATACCACAGCAGCAGGCGTTCCCACCCTCTGTGCCGTAGGCGTAGAAGGCGCACGCAACCATACTGTGGAGGAATGGGCTGATGTGGAAAGCCTTTTCCGCCGTGCCAAGCAGATGGCAGGTATCCTGCTGAAGGTAAGAGAAAAGGAAACAATCTGCTGATACACTGCCGGAACAGGTTTGTCTGACAGAAAAAGATGATAAAAAATCCCTCTTTGGTTCTGCTGTGGACCAAAGAGGGATTTTTATATTGTCAGTTTACTTTTTAGAAAGCAAAAAAATGCTTCCGTCATAAGGGCAGCAGCCTTATAGAGGAAGCATTGAGGAATCGGTGAAACAGGAAATGTTTTTCCCGTTTTGAATTATTTTGATGCGGCTTCTCTTTCCTTCAGATAATCCTTCAGGTTGAGGACACGGGTGGCCGTCCAGTTTCCGTTTACGTCTTTTTCAAGCTGGACCTGCCAGGTGAAATCCTTATCGAGCTTTTTGTCATGGAGCCGGATGCTGACGACGGCTTTGCCGTCCTTTTCTTCCACATTCAGGATGTCGGTAAGCATCAGCGCTTCGGAGCCGATGTATGCGGTAATTTTTTTCGCCGGCTCATCGAAGAAGGATTTTTCTGTCTCGGTACCCCGGAATTTTCTTTCCGTGTACTGTTCCAGAGCTCCTACGGCTTCTTTTTTCAGCCCTTTCAGGAGCGCGGCGGCGATGCGGTGATCGGGTTTCCCGTCTTCCCGGAGATAGTCGGCAATATCATCTACCGCATATCCGTAAACCTTGTCCATATCGACTCTTTCCCGGAAGAGCTGATAATCTTTCTTTTGGACAGCCTGCTGGATTTCTCCGGCGGCATAGGCGGGCGTCTTTTCCCAGTACAGGAAGTACCAGCCGGCAGCGCCGAGAAGGATGACGGCGAGGAGAGCAATTATTTTTTTGATCATAGGAGCTCCTTTCTTAATGGTTTTATTATACCAAAAGAAAAGACACACTAAAAGCAGAGGGGGCTCCTCTGCTTTACAGTCTGCGGGCGGAATTTATTTTCCCGTATCAAAGAGCGCTTTCTGCTGGGTAAATTCCAGCATGCCGTAGATGCCGCCTTCCCGGCCGATGCCGCTTTCCTTGTAGCCGCCGAAGGGAGCGGCGCAGTCTCTGGGGCTGGCATTGATGTATACATTGCCGGACTGGATGCGGCGGGCGATTTCCACAGCCTTATCCTTCGGCCCGTAGACGCCGGCATTCAGGCCGTAGCGGGTGTCATTGGCAATGGCAACGGCTTCATCTTCGTTTTCATAGGCAATGACGCACAGGACCGGCCCGAAAATTTCATCCTGCGCAATGGACATGGTATTCTTCACGTCCGTAAAGATAACGGGCGGGATATAGTAGCCGCAGTCCGGTGCGGGCGGAAGACCTCCCGCAAGGAATTTGGCCCCCTCATCGGCACCTTCCCGGATATAGCCCAGGATCTTTTCGTACTGCGCCATGGAAGCGACCGGTCCGAGCTTTACATTCGGGTCGGTGGGATCGCCTGTGGTATATTCCTTTGCAATTCTGACGAGCTGCTTCTCAATGATTTCCTTTTCTTCTTTCGGGATGAGCAGGCGGGAAAAGGCGGTGCAGGTCTGTCCGGAATTCAGGAAAATGGAATTGAAGCAGAGATGAATCGGTTCCGTATAGTCATGGTCTTCCTTTTTCAGGATGACATAGGGGGATTTTCCGCCCAGCTCCAGGGAAATATGCTTTACACTTTCCAGTGCTTTCTGTCCTACCCGGATGCCGCCGGAGGTGGAGCCGGTGAAGGAAATCATGCCCACGAGCGGATGGACGGAAAGGGCATTGCCTACTTCGCCGCCGCGGCCGGGAACAAGGTTGAAGACGCCTTTCGGGAAACCGGCCTGATCAAAGGCCTCTGCCAGGAAGTATGCGGAAAGAGGCGTATGCTGACTGGGCTTCAGGACGACCGTATTGCCCATGAGCAGCGCGGGAACGATTTTCTGGATGACCTGTCCCAGCGGATAGTTCCATGGAGTGATGCAGCCGATGACGCCGATCGGTTCCCGGTATACTGTGGAGGCAGCGGTCTTTTCGATGAGAGGCACTTCCGGTGCCAGGTCGATATAATTTCTTGTGCGGGTATACTGATACTCCACCTGCGATGTTTTGGTGAAGGAATGGGGGGACCCCAATTCCTTAATGATGATATCAATGAGCGCCTCTTCCTGTGAGCGGAAGATTTCCAGGAATTTTTCCATGAGCCGGATGCGTTCCGGAAGCGGCAGAGCAGCCCAGGCAGGGAAAGCCCGGTGGGCGGCGCGGACGGCTTTGTCCACATCCTCTGCATTTCCCCGGGGAACCCGGGCGAATATTTTTTCAGTGGCGGGGTTCTCTACGTCGATAAAGGCACCGGAAGATCCGGAAACCCATTTCCCGTCAATATAGAGCTTTTCGTAATCCATGAGAAAACCTCCTTTTTCGGAAATGAAAGCGAAACACCGATCCGCCGGGCGGACGGGTCTGTTTTTATTATATTCTTTTCCGTTCGCGTATAAAAGGAGCCGTTCCGGGCTGTTTTTCTTTCCGGTTCAGAGAAGCGGAATTTCCTGAAATCCGAAAGGTACAGCGGCAGAGAGGGGCGGTTCATCCCTTATGATATAATGAGGGAGTATAAGTTTCCTTGAAATTTAATTTACAGGAGGTTATATGGGTTTACTGGATGAAACCTTGAATCATATTGAGCCCTTGAACAGGGAGGTTATGGAAGAGGCGGCCGGACGCTGGAAGAACCTGTACCTGGGGATGGGCGATCTGGGACAGCTGGAAGAAATGGCAGTCCGCTTTTCCGGGGTAACGGGAGAAGTCATTCCCGATATTCCCAAATCGGTCATGGTGGTAGCCTGTGCCGATCACGGCGTCTATAAGCAGGGCGTATCTGCTTACCCGCAGTCCACCACGGTAGGGATGACGAAATCCTATGTGGAAGTGAAAGGCGCCTCCGCCAATGCCATGGCATACTATGCCGGGCAGGATATGGTTGTAGTCGACATGGGAATCAATGCGGACATGAGCGGCGTGAAAGGGCTCCTGGACCGCAAGATTGCCTGGGGGACAAAGGATATTTCCGAAGGACCGGCAATGACGCGGGCGGAAGCTATCCGTTCCGTGGAAGCGGGCATTGAAATTGCCCGGGAAAAAGTAAAGGAAGGCGTCAGGCTTTTTACCATCGGGGAAATGGGGATTGCCAATACCACTTCCTCTGCGTGCATTCTGGGCGCATTCAATCACTGGAATGCGGCGGAAGTCACGGGAAGGGGTACAAATATCTCCGATGAACGGCTCCTTCATAAAGTGGAAGTGGTGCAGAAGGCACTGGACATCAACCGGCCCGATCCGGAGGACGGTCTGGATGTACTGGCCAAGGTGGGCGGCTTTGAATTCGGCTGCATGACCGGTGTCATCCTGGGAGCCGCCGCTCATCATGCCATGACCGTCATTGACGGCTTCAACAGTACGGCTGCTGCATTTATTGCGAAGAAGCTTTGCCCGGAATCGGTGGAATATCTTCTGGGGTCCCATTTGTCTCTGGAGCAGGCACACCGGAAATCACTGGAGGCAATCGGACTCAAGAGCTATATTGATATGGACTTCCGTCTGGGAGAATCCATCGGGGCATCGATTCAGGTAAAGATGCTCGATATGGCGCTTGCCGTATATAAAGAATGTGTGACCAGGGAAGAAGCGGGGGTGTAAGGATGAGTTCTATTCCGAAACTGAATCAGAAAATCATGGAAGAGTGTCAGCTGTATGTGGACAATCTGATCAAACCGATCCATTCCCTGGGACAGCTGGAAAATTTTGCCGTCCATATTGCAGGCGTTACGGGCGAAAAGAAGCCTTCTCACCTGGAAAAGGCAATCGTTATTTTTGCAGGTGATACTGCAGTGGACGGAGAGAATAAAACGCAGGGGAATCTGTCTCATGCAGAGGCCAAGCTTGTCGCTCAGGGAGGAGCTCCGGTGAATGTCCTGGCCCGCCAGCTGGGGGCGCCGGTATACCTGATTGATGTGGGTCTGCAGAAAAATACGTCTGATATCGAAGGCGTGCTCTCCCAGAAAGTCGTTCACGGCACACATCAGGGACATCCTGCCATGGAGGATGAAGCCGTGCAGGGTGCCATTGCTGTCGGAATGTCCGTAGCCAAGACACTGGCGTCGCAGGGAATCAAGGCGGCTGCTGTGGGAAATATCGGAGAAAGAGCGATGCTTTCCGCTCTGGCAGTGACGACGGCCATTCTCAAGGAAGATCTGCAGAAGGCCAGCGTATCCGGCGGATACCGGCTGCATCTGACCGATGTGGGGGGCTTTGCGGAAGATCCCATCGGGAACCTGGCGCAGGTCGGCTCAGCGGAAATTGCGGCCATTTTCGGCTTTATCGTGGAAGCCGCCCGCCTTTCTATGATTACCGTGTTTGACAATGCGGTTACCGGTGCGGCGGCACTGGCTGCGGTGACGGTATATCCGGAAATCCGGGATTATATTTATCCTTCCGCTGCTTATGAGGAACCGGTTCATCAGATGCAGCTGAAAAAACTGGGAATGAAAGCGTTCCTTCACTATGATTTCACGGAAGCGGAAGGCTTCGGCGCTGCGATGGGGCTTTCGCTCCTGGATGCATCTATTGATATGCTGAATCAGATGAAAACCTTCGGTACGGCACAGGTGGATGTAGCGGAGGACGGGCCGGGAAAAGGCCGGCAGAGAGAAGAGGTCAGATAAATGAATCATCGGAAAGCGGTTTTTCTCAAATGCTACGGAGTGCTGACTCCGGATATGATGGTAGGCGGACTGATCGATATGGGCGTACCCCCGGTGTATCTTTCCTCCTGCCTGAAAGAAGCGGGCCGGACGGAGACCTTTATCGAACAGGCCAATCCGAAGGCACAGATATCGGCTCACTATTTCCGGATTCCCAAAGCAGAAGGCAGTTTCCGGTCCAAAGAAGATCTGCTCCGTCTGTGGCAGTCCCTTACGGAGAAAAAGCAAAATGACTGGACGGAAAAGGGGATGAAGGTCTTTTCCGCTCTCTTTGCGGCCCTGCCGGAGGGAAAGGAGCCGGGAGATTATGGAATCGGCGGAGAAGATGTGCTTTCTCTTTACCTTTTCCTGGCTGCTCTGGATTATCTGGATGCAGAGATTTTCTTTACCGTCCCCTTTGAGAAGGGAGAAGGAAGTACACTGCCGGGGAAACTTTCCGCAGAGATACTGCAGGATGCGGTATCCACGCAGGGAAATCCCGTTCCTGCCGATGGCATAGCTCCCTTTGCGGCAGCAATGCTGGAAGGCCTCTCCGAGGAGTTCCTGCCCATGGACGGCCGTTTCCTTGTGGATAAGACGGCTTACGGCAGTGCCAGTGTGGAAAAGCCTGACGGCGAGAATACCGCCGCAGAATATCTGGGGTATTTCCATGAAAAGGAAACCTCCATACTGGGAAAGCGGATCCGGATTTTTGGGGAAGATACGGATCTGTTCTGAAAACAGAAAATATGGGAAGAAAGACGGCTCTTTCCTGCATTCCTGCGGGAAGGGGCTTTTTCCTTTCGGGGAACGTTTCCTGATCGGAAAACCGGAACGGAAAAGAATTTGCAAAAAGTTGAAAAAAGGGGTTGCGCAATTCAGGGAAGTAAGCTATAATTACTTTCGTTGTGACACGACATCACAGCTTTTGAAAAACAGCAAAAATAATTTGTTGACAGGATAAAGCAAATGTGATAAAATCTTAATCACGACATCACGAGTCAAGAAAACAATTCCAAAATTGAGGCTTGACAAATGATAAAGTAATGATATAATAATTATCGTTACGATATGCGGAAGTAGCTCAGTGGTAGAGCACAACCTTGCCAAGGTTGGGGTCGCGGGTTCGAGTCCCGTTTTCCGCTCCATAGTTAGTAAGGTCCGAAAGGATTTTATTAATATTCCTGAATAGCTCAGCCGGTAGAGCGCGTGACTGTTAATCACGATGTCGCAGGTTCGAACCCTGCTTCAGGAGCCATAGGGGTATCGCCAAGCGGTAAGGCAACGGACTCTGACTCCGTCATTCGTAGGTTCGAATCCTGCTACCCCTGCCAAATTGATCCATTAGCTCAGTCGGTAGAGCACTTGACTTTTAATCAAGGTGTCCCGCGTTCGAGTCGCGGATGGATCACCACGATGGCCTGTTCGTCAAGTGGTTAAGACACCGCCCTTTCACGGCGGGTTCGGGGGTTCGAATCCCCCACAGGTCACCAATGTGGGCGATTAGCTCAGCTGGGAGAGCGTCTGCCTTACAAGCAGAATGTCAGCAGTTCGATCCTGTTATCGCCCACCATTAAGGCCCGGTGGTGTAGTGGTCTAACATGCCGCCCTGTCACGGCGGAGATCGTCAGTTCAAATCTGATCCGGGTCGCCACTTTCTTTTGCCTCGGTAGCTCAGTTGGTAGAGCAAAGGACTGAAAATCCTTGTGTCAACGGTTCGATTCCGTTCTGAGGCACCATTCCTGCGGCTGTGGCGGAATGGCAGACGCGCTACTTTGAGGGGGTAGTGGACTTAAGTCCGTGTGAGTTCAAGTCTCACCAGCCGCACCAATTCTTTTCTTGAAAATCCCTCAGTGCTGTTGCAAAACTCAATATGCGGTCGTGGCGGAACTGGCAGACGCGCTATCTTCAGGCGGTAGTGGAGTAATCCGTGAGAGTTCAAATCTCTCCGACCGCACCAGCAAAAAAATCTCATCTTCGGATGAGATTTTTTTATTATATAAAATCCGAAAATTCGGCAGGTTCCTGCGGCGGGGATTTATTTTCCGGAAATACAAAGGATAAAATGAACCGGGAATCGGAAAGGCAGGAAACTTTCCGGGGAAGGATCTTCGGCAGACCGGTTTCCAGCTGAAAATCGAGGGATGAAAGATTTTCAGAGCCTTATCTGTCGGAGAGGAGGGCGCCGGGTTTCGGTGAAATTCTTATATATGGTATAATATAAGTAATTTTTATTGATTTTCAGGAGGCTCTTTTGAAAAAGGAACTGGTGCTCATTGACGGCAACAGCCTGCTCTACCGCGCGTTTTATGCGCTGCCGCTGCTGTCGAAAAACGGTGTGTATACCAATGCGGTGTACGGATTCCTGCGGATGCTCCTCAGCGTGTACCGCAGCCTGGACCCGGAATATATGGCGGTGTCCTTCGATAAGGATAAGAATACATTCCGTATGAAGATCTATGAGGATTACAAGGGGACAAGAAAGCCTGCCCCGGCAGAGCTGGTGCCCCAGTTCGGACTGATCCGCGATGTCCTTCGCGTGATGGGCATTGCGCAGTACGAATTGGCCGGGTATGAAGGCGATGATATCCTGGGGACGCTGGCGGCCCGATATGAGGGGGAACTGCCGGTGAAGGTCATTACCGGAGACCGGGATGCGCTGCAGCTGGTCAATAACCGCACCACTGTCCTTCTCACCCGGAAGGGCATTTCGGAAATGGCGGAAATGACTCCGGAAGCGGTAAAGGCAGCGTACGGTATCGTTCCTGCGCAGGTGGTGGATATGAAGGCGCTCATGGGCGATGCGTCGGATAATATTCCCGGGATTCCCGGCGTGGGAGAAAAGACAGCCCTGAAGCTGCTCACACAGTACGGCACGCTGGAAGAACTCTATGCGCATGCCGAAGAGGTCAAGGGAAAGCTGGGTGAGAAAGTCCGCACCGGCAGGGATATGGCCTATCTGTCGCAGACATTGGCCCGGATTCGCCGGGATGTACCCGTAGAGGCTCCTCTGGAGGATATGCACCGTCCCGTGCATGCCGAGGAAATGACCGCTCTGTTCCGGCAGCTCGGCTTTGAACAGCTGGCTGCGGAATTCAGCGCTCTTCCCCGTTTTGAAGAACTGGCAGAGGCCGGGAAGACAGAGGAAAAAGTGGAAACGGAGCGCTGGACAGGGAAGGAAGACCTGAGCGGCAAAACCTGTGCTCTTTCTCTGGCCCTGACCGGAGAAGCTCCCTTCTATCACTGGGACACGGCGGTAATTTCCTGCGGCGGCCGGTACTGGGAGGTTCATGCAGATGAAGCAGAGAGTGCGGCAAAGGCCCTTTCCGCAGCTGCGGCAGTGGCTGTCGAGGACAGCAAAAAGCTCTGGGAAAGCGGATTCCCCTGCGAAGGCATTCCTTTCTTTGACCTGACGCTTGCATCGTATCTGATGGACCCGGCCCGTGTGACTTATTCCCTGACCTTCATGGCGGAAATATTCGGCACCGACCCGGTCTATCCGGAAGAAGCGGGAGATGAGACCGCCCGGTGTGCGGTTGCGGCGGGATTCCTGGAGAAAGTATACGGAACAGCCCGGGAAAAGCTGGAAGAACGAAAGCTGACGAAGCTCTTTGAAACCATCGAAGCGCCTCTGGCACCGGTCCTGGCCGGGATGGAAAAGGCGGGGATTGCCACCGATCAGGTCCGCTGGCAGGAAGTGCGGGAAGACATGGCTGCCCGGGAAGAGCAGTACCTCCGCTCCATTTATGAGGAGGCGGGAGAAACCTTCAATGTGAATTCCCCGAAGCAGCTCGGACATATTCTGTTTGAGAAAATGGGCATGCCTGCGGGAAAGAAAACAAAGACCGGATATTCTACGGCAGCAGACGTGCTGGAAGGTCTTGCGGCGGATTATCCCTTCGTGAAAGAAATCCTGGAATACCGCACACTGTCGAAGCTGATTTCCACCTATCTGGATGCGCTTCCTCAGCTGATCCGGCCGGAAACGGGAAGGATTCATACCTCCTTCAATCAGACCGTGACGGCAACAGGACGGCTTTCCTCGTCCAATCCGAACCTGCAGAACATTCCGGTCCGTACGGAGGAAGGACGGAAAATCCGCTCCCTTTTCGTACCGGGCGAGGGCTATGACTGCTTCATTTCCTCCGATTACTCCCAGGTGGAGCTCCGTGTGCTGGCCCATATGTCGGGCGACCCGGGACTGATTCAGGCCTTCCGGAATCAGGAAGATATCCATCGGAGAACGGCGGCGGAAGTACTGGGCATCCCCTTTGAAGACGTCACCCCGGAGCAGCGTTCCCATGCGAAGGCTGTCAATTTCGGGATCATCTACGGAATCAGCGACTTCGGACTGGCGCGGCAGCTGGGAATTTCCCGGAAAGCGGCGGCAGATTACATTGCGGCCTATTTTGAGAGATATACCTCCATTCATGCGTTTATGAACGAAATGGTGGAAAAGGCACGGGAAACCGGCATGGCATCCACCCTTTTCGGACGATGCCGAGAGCTTCCCGATATTCGGAGCAAAAACTTCAACCGCCGTTCCTTTGCGGAACGCATTGCCATGAATACGCCCATTCAGGGAACTGCGGCGGACATCATGAAAATGGCCATGATTGAGGTAGACCGGCGGATGAAGAAAGC
The DNA here is from genome assembly GCA_938038225.1 of uncultured Dialister sp. GTDB lineage: Bacteria > Bacillota > Negativicutes > Veillonellales > Dialisteraceae > Dialister. The sequence continues at coordinate 55,710 of CALHRX010000001.1, forward strand.
CGGCCTCAGGAGCCGCGTTCTTCTGCAGGTTCACGATGAACTGGTCGCAGAATGTGTTGCCTCGGAAAAGGAAACCGTGGCGAAGCTTCTGAAGGAAACCATGGAAGGCATTGTCACATTGGCGGTGCCGCTTGTGGCGGATATCAATGAAGGAAAGAATTGGGCAGAAACGAAATAGCCCTTGGAAAACAGGAGATCTATGTATCGGATAGGACTGACCGGCGGTGTGGGAAGCGGAAAAAGTACCGTATCGTCGTACATGAGAGAATTGGGAATCCCCGTCATTGACGGAGACCGGCTGGCCAGAGAAGCGGTCCGGCCGGGGAGTACGGCCATGGAGGAAATCCGCCGTGCTTTCGGAGATGAAATTTTTCTTCCCGACGGAACACTGGACCGTCAGAAAACGGCAGATATCGTCTTTAAGCATGAAGAAAAAAGACAGATTCTGAACGGCATCATTCATCCCTATGTCTGGCACAGGACAAGCGAAGAACTTTTGCGCTGTCAGGAGGAAGGGCATAATGTGGTTGTGCTTGATATGCCGCTGCTGCTGGAAATTTCCTGGCAGCTCCGGGTGGAATCCGTATGGATCGTGGAAATTCCCCTGGAAGCACAGATCAGCCGGGTCATTGAAAGAGACGGAATGACGAGAGAGCAGGTCCTGGATCGGATCGGCAAGCAGATGCCCACCGAAAACAAGCTGAACTATGCAGATGTCGTCATCGACAACAGCCGTTCCGTGGAATATACCCGCGAGCAGGTACGGAAAGCACTCTCCCGTGTACCGGGATTTGTATGGCCAAAGGATAAGAAATGATGAGAACCGCACTGAAGCACAGAAAACGAGAAGTATTTCGACATCAGGGAAACACCGGAGCCATGGTGTTTACTCTTTTTCTTGCGCTTCTTTGCATTCTGACACTGGTCATCATCCGGAGCAATCTGCTTCTCCGCCCGGATGCCCGGGTCAGCCGGATTATTCAGGTAAGTGCCGCAGAGGAAAAAATTTCACCGGCTTTGCTGGAAGCGGTCATCCTCACGGAAAGCAAATTTGATGAAAAGGCCGTCTCTCATGTAGGCGCCGTAGGGCTCATGCAGCTCATGCCGGAAACCGCACAGTGGATTTCCGAGGAAAGCGGGCTTCCGGCAGATAAACTTTCACAGCCGGAGCAGAATATTCCCCTGGGAGCCTGGTACATCAATTATCTTTTGAAGAAATATCACAACAACGAAGTCCTTGCGCTGGCCGCATACAATGCAGGCCGGGGCAATGTGGACGAATGGATACAGAAGGAAGGATGGAGTGAAGGATTTTCCGATCCGGATCGGATTCCCTTCCCGGAAACACGAGAATTTGTAAAGGCAGTCACTTCCTCCAGGGACCGTTTGCTGGAAGAAATGGCGAAGGAACAGAAAAATGGCGGATAAAGAAGACAAGCTGCAAAAGGAAAGAGCGGAACGAAGACAGAAGTTCCTGGACTGGGAAATCGAAAAAGAACTTCCGGTTGAAATCGGAGAGTACAAGCTTCATCGGATCGACCGGCAGGAGGAACGGATTTACTTTGCCTTCGGCTGGCAGAGTGAAGAAACGGGCTGGGAAGTCCGCGTCCTTTTTGATGAAGAAACCATGGACTACATGGTCAAAATGTACCTTCGTCTGATTACGCTCACGGAAATCGAATGCATCACCGGCGATTTCGAAGAATTCAAACGGAATGTACAGCTTCTTACTCCGAAAAGCATCGAGAAGGAACTGATCCGCAGGGAAGAAGTTTCCATTATCGTTCGCGGCAGGGGCTTTCTGGCATGGGACTATGAGGATTTCTTCCCCGAAACCATCGGGGCGTACCGGCGGGTCCTTGAGCCGAAGCGCCCCCTCCTGGGACTGAACGGCTCCTATGTAATCTGCGCCTACGAATGCCGGGAAAAAGAAACGGGCATTCTCTTCTTCTACAATATGTACCGTGATGAATACTACGGCGAACTCCGCGCAGGCGGCATCCCGGGAATCATTCACCAGTACGATGCGAAAACCATCCCGCAGTTTGAGGAAACCCTGAGGAAACATCTGAAAAAGGATCTGGAAGATCTGTACAACCATCCCATCATTGATGACTGATGCGAAAATAAAAAATAAAGGAAAAGCTCCCTTTCTGAATAACAGGAAACTGTTTTCAGAAAGGGAGCTTTTTTGTATGAAAAAAGAGAGAAAGCTAACTTTTGTTGGGGAATTTGTGTGTATCTTTTTTATTTCTTTTGTGCTTGGATAATATTTAGTTACAGTTGTTTTTATATGACAAACGGGGTTGTGCTTAGTTGGTGTATTGGGATGATTTGTATGATTTTTGCGTAGAGGGATAGGATTTAATATGGTAAAATGATATAACTATTATTCGTGAGTCAGAATATTATATTACGGTATGTATAGGTGGTGCTACGATGGAAGTTATATCTGCAAAAGATGCAGCCCATAAATGGAATATATCCCAAAGGCGCGTTGCTGTGTTATGCGCTGAAGGAAGAATCGAAGGAGCACAACTGATAGGGAAAACATGGGTTATTCCCGTTGGGGCGGAAAAGCCGGTTGATGCGAGAAGTGTTCGTTATGTTGAAAAAGGAAGTAAAGAGCCCAGACCTTTTTTGAAATGGGCTGGCGGTAAAGGACAGTTGCTTTCAGAAATTGAAAAGTATTATCCGTTTAGAAATGGAAAAATCAGAAAATATGCGGAACCGTTTGTAGGCGGAGGAGCAGTTCTTTTTGACATTTTGAGTAAGTATTCGTTGGATGAGGTTTATATCAGTGATATTAATGCGGAACTTATCAACACTTATTGTATTATTCGTGATGATATTGATTCGTTAATTCATATGCTTGCAATTATGCAGTCAGAGTTTGTTCCGCTGAATAATGAAGCTAGAAAAGCTTATTACCTGAAAAAACGGGATCGATTTAATGAACTGAAATTGAAAGAGGATAATTGTGAAAAGATTGAAAAAGCAGCTCTTATGATTTTTCTTAATAAAACCTGTTTTAATGGACTGTTCCGTGTAAATCGAAAAGGTGCGTTTAATGTACCGATGGGTTCTTATAAAAATCCTGTAATTTGCAATGAAGAAAATCTTCGAGCAGTTTCGGAAAAATTGCAGAATGTTATCATTGTTTGCGGAGATTATCGGGAATCGGCAAGTTTTATTGATGAAACTACATTTGTATATTTTGATCCGCCTTACAGACCATTGACAACAACCGCAAGTTTTACTGCTTATACAGAAATGCTGTTTGATGATAATGCGCAGATTGAGTTGGCAACTTACGTGGATGCAATGAATAAGAAAGGGGCCAAAATTGTTGTCAGCAACTCTGATCCTAAAAACACCGATGCAAATGATGACTTTTTTGAGAGAATATATTCAGCACATTCAATTCATCGGGTAAATGCAAATCGAATGATTAATCGGAATAGTCAGGGCAGAGGGAAGATTAAGGAACTTCTGATCAGTAATTTTGAAAGTTGTGATATATAGCAATATCAGAGTGTCTCGGAATATCATTTGTGAATAACATCTATTTATTGAAAATATTCCTATAAGATAAAAAACTTGAATAAGGTATATTTCAAATAAGGAATATAATGGGAATAGTAGGATATATATATGGGAAACAGTGGTATAGATTCCTGGTTTCTGATTTGATTAAGGCGGGATAAATATGAAAAGGAATTTTGATGCTTGGATGTTAAGTTTTCGCAATAGTATTGCAAATTATAGTTACTATGTTGATTTTGATAAGGTTTATCAAAATGTAAATAAAGTGAAAATCGAGCTCAATATTCTGAATTCACTAATAGGTTCTAAGAACATTAAGGAAGATTTTATAGGAATAGTTGAAAAATATCCGGAAGTTTTGAAGTGTATTCCTTTAATCTTAGCGGTTCGTGCGAATGAAATTTATTGCCAGGACGAAAAAGGCGGTTATTTGTATCAATTCGATCTGAAAAAACATCCGTTGACAGATGAAGAACAAAAACAGCGGTATGTGTATTTTATGGAGCATACCGGAGTATTTGATTTACTGAAAAATCATATTATCAATAACCTTTTTGACTATGTTACCGGGGTAGAAACTGGGTTAGATTCTAATGGTCGTAAAAATCGCGGCGGACATTTGATGGAAAACTTGGTTGAAAGCTTCATAAAAAAGGCTGGCTTTGTGAAGGAAACAAATTATTTTAAAGAAATGTATATCCATCAAATTGTTGAAAAGTGGGGAGTTGATCTCTCTGCAATTTCTAATCAGGGAAAGATGGAAAAAAGATTTGATTTCGTAGTAAAAACTCCGGGGATGATTTATGTTATTGAAACGAATTTTTATGCTAATGGAGGCAGTAAGCTTAATGAAACCGCACGAAGTTATAAGACACTTGCACAGGAAGTAAATACGATTGCTGGTGTTACTTTTGTGTGGTTTACAGACGGCGAAGGGTGGAAGAGTGCCAGACATAACCTAGAGGAAACTTTTGATGTAATGGAAAATATTTACAACATTAAAGATTTGGAAAATGGAATTATGAACGAGGTTTTCAGATAATGGCAAAAAAAATAAAAAAATGGGAACCGGAAGATTTTGAATTGGAAATGACTACACATTGGTCTTTTCCTAAGCGCGGAGATTGGGCAACGCATGATGCAAAGTGGAGAGGGAATTGGTCTCCGTATATACCAAGGAATATTATGCTCAGATATTCTCAGGAGGGAGATCTGGTTCTTGATCAGTTCGCCGGCGGAGGAACAACTCTCGTTGAAGCAAAACTGCTTCGCAGAAACATTATTGGGGTTGATGTAAATGATGTGGCTCTTGAAAGATGCAAAGAAAAAATTGATTTTGAGCATGAAGGGGCAGATGGTAAAGTCTATATCCATAAAGGGGATGCTCGGCATCTAGACTTTATTTCGGACAACAGTATCGATCTGATTTGTACACATCCACCGTATGCCAATATTATTCAATACAGTGAAAATATTGAGGAGGATTTATCTCACCTAAAAATTGAGGATTTTCTTGAAGAAATGAAAAAGGTAGCTGCAGAGAGCTATCGTGTTTTAAAAAAAGATAAATTTTGCGCCATATTAATGGGAGATACTCGCAAAAAAGGATATATGATTCCGATGTCTTTTGACGTTATGCGGATTTTTCAAAATGCGGGATTTAAATTGAAAGAATTGATTATTAAGGAACAGCATAATTGTAAAGCTACGGGATATTGGAAGACAAATAGTGTGAAATATAATTTTTTGTTGATTGCACATGAATATTTATTTGTATTCAAAAAATAAACGAAGCTAACCCGCAAAAAATTGGGTAAAACACTAATATTCTATTTAAAATAGAATTGTGCCAATTTTACTGATTCTCCCTGTTTTCTTGCGCCCTCTTTACAGCGTGTGATATAATAGGGCTGATAAGATTGTATGTATTCTATAGAGTTTCCTGTGGAGTGAGCTTCGGCTCACTTTTTCTTATATTTGAAGGTTGGAGGGATTATGGCACACAAAGAGATCGAGGCGGAAGCTGAGCGTTTGCTGGAACCGGTCCTGGAGAAGGACGGCATCGAGCTGGTCGATGTGGAATATGTCCGGGAGAGAAATTGGATTCTCCGGATTTATATCGATAAGGAAGGCGGCGTGGATTTGAACGACTGCCAGACAGTCAGCGAAAAGGCGGGAGCTCTGCTGGACGAAAAAGATTTGATCCCCGACAATTATATGCTGGAGGTTTCATCGCCCGGACTGGACCGCGTTTTGAAGAAGGATAAGGATTTCATCCGCTATACCGGCGAGGATGTAGATGTCAAGCTGTTTGCGCCCCTGGAAGGGACGAAAACGAAAGCGCTGACGGCTCGTCTGGACGGACTGGCTGAGGACGGAAGTCTTCTTCTGACTCCGGAGGGCGGGAAACAAATGACTCTCGCAAGAGATAAGATTTCTCAGGTACGGCTGCATTTTTCATTTTAATTCCAGGAGGAAACAGGTATCGTGAACGGCAATTTAATCGAAGCAATCAAAGGTTTGGCTAAAATTAAGAAGGTGGATGAAGAGGTTATTTTTGACGCTCTGGACATGGTCCTTCTGACAGCATACAAGAGAGAATCCGGAAGCAATGCAAAGGCTTCCGTATCTCTGAATCGGGAAACCGGCGATTATCATATTTATGAAGAAAAGATCGTAGTGGATGAGGTCAATCCCGAATCGGAAGAATCGGTCAACCAGATTTCCCTGGCAGATGCCAAGAAAATCGACCGTTCCTATGAAGTAGGGGATATGCTGCAGATCGATGTGACGCCGAAGGATTTCGGCCGCGTAGCAGCACAGGCCGCCAAGCAGGTCATGATCCAGAAGCTCCGTGAAGCGGAAAGAGGATCCATTTATGAAGAATTCTCCGGCCGTGAAGGGGATGTGGTAACCGGTACTGTAAAGTGGTCTGAATCCAGAACGATTTTCGTGGATCTGGGCCGCGTGGAAGGCATCCTTCCCTATCAGGAACAGATCGAGGGAGAGGTTTTCCATCCCAATGATAAAATCAAGTGCTATGTCTATGAAGTACGCAAAACCACCAAAGGACCGGAAATCATTCTTTCCAGAAGCCATCCGGGCCTGCTGAAGCGTCTTTTCGAGCTGGAAGTACCGGAAATTTACAGCGGTACGGTAGAAATCAAGAACGTAGTCCGCGAAGCAGGCTCCCGTTCCAAGATTGCCGTATATGCTATGGATCCGAACGTGGACCCGGTCGGTGCGTGCGTAGGACCGAAGGGCCAGCGTGTACAGAATATCGTCAATGAACTGCATGACGAAAAGATCGATATCGTTCGCTGGGATGAGGATCCGGCGATTTTCATTGCCAATGCGCTTTCTCCGGCAAAGGTGATTTCCGTATCCGTATGGGAAGAGGAAAAGTCTTCCTATGTCATTGTTCCGGACTATCAGCTGTCTCTGGCGATCGGCAAGGCCGGACAGAATGCCCGCCTGGCAGCAAAGCTGACCAACTGGAAGATCGATATCAAGAGCGAATCTCAGGCTAACGAAGAGGGCTTCGGTTCCGAAGAGGAAAGCGCCGATGAGGATATCCTGGGAGATATCATTTCCGACGACGCAGAGGAGGCTAAGGAATAATGAAGGTCAAGAAGATTCCTATGCGTAAGTGCGTGGGATGCGGGGAGCTGAAGGCGAAAAAGGAACTGCTCCGCATTGTAGCGCTTCCTACGGGCATCATCGAAGTGGATAAGACCGGAAAGAAATCGGGACGCGGCGTGTATATCTGCAATGATCCGGAATGCTTTGCCAAGGCTTTTGAAAATCACGGATTGGAGCATTCCCTGAAAAGACCGGTTTCCCGTGAGGTCTATGACGCACTGAAGGAACAGATCGAAGGAAATGGATGAATCGGTTTATCGTTTCCTGGGCCTGATACAGCGGGCCGGGAAAGCGCTCTCGGGAAATCTCCAGCTGGCTGAGGGATTGAAAAAGGGAAAAGGTGTATTTTTGCTGATTGCGGAAGATGCATCGGAAAGAACAAAGGAAGATTACAGAAAATCCGCGGAATATCATCATATTGCCTGCCGCACAGCCGGTGAAAAGGAAAGGCTGGGACGCGCCCTGGGCAAAGGAGAACGCAGCGCGGTATTGATTACGGACAAGGGCTTTGCCAAGGCTCTGGAAAAGAAACTGATGTCCGAAAAATAAATAGGGGTTGGGAGGCTGCTTATGCAGAAGAAAAAATACAGAGTTTATGAATTAGCAAAGAACCTGGGCAAGACCGACAAGGAAGTCATTGAAGTATTGAAGAAGAATCATATCGATGTGACCAGCCGTCTTTCCGGGGTGGATGACAATGCGAAGGCTGTACTGGAGAAGGAATTTGCTTCCGCACCGAAGAAACCGGCCAAGCGTCCGCCCATGAGAACGGTTCGCTTTGACCAGCAGGGCAGACCGCAGGGGTCCGGTGCGAAGAAGGTATATTCTTTCTATTCCACGGCAGATACGAAGGAAGAACCGAAGGCAGAAGCAAAGCCGGAAGTGAAACCGGCAGAAACAAAGCAGGAAGTAAAACCGGAAGTGAAGAAGGAAATCCGTCCGGAAGCCAAGCCGAAAACGGTTCGTACGGGAGACAGACCGGCAGGAAGAGACGGACGGAATGAAAGACGGGACGGAAACCGTCCGGACAGAAGCGGCAGCAGAGACGGACGCACAGGAAACCAGGACGGCAGAAGCGGAGAACGCAGCGGAAATGACCGGACAGGAGACCGTTTCTCCCGGAATAAGACGGAAAACAGAGGCGGCGGAGACTTCCGCAGCAAGCCCGCAGCGCGTGCTCCGCAGCATATGGCTGTTCCCGAAGCAGAAGTTAAGCCGGAAATTCCTGCACAGAGACGGGAAAAGCCGGTAAAGAAAAAGACGAAAAAGGATTGGGAAAAGCAGAGAAGAGAGAAGGAAGGCGGCTCTCTCATGGCCCGTTCCCTGAACCAGAAGAATAAGAAGAAGCACAGCAACGAAAAGAAGCAGGCTGCTGCATACCCGACGGAAATCACCCTTCCGGGCACCGTGACGGTTAAGGAACTGGCAGATCTGCTGGGGCGCGAAGTATCCGAGGTCATCAAGCATCTGATGATGGACGGCGTTATGGCTACCATCAACCAGACTCTGGACAAGGATACGGTAGACATCCTGGCAGAAGAATTCGGTGTCACCGTCAATGAACCGGAACAGGCTGCAGATCCGACGGAATACACTCCGGCTCCGGATGATCCCCGCTTCCTGAAGCCGAGACCGCCTGTTGTTACGATCATGGGCCACGTAGACCACGGCAAAACGACCCTTCTGGATGCGCTGCGCCAGACCAGTGTAGCACTCCACGAAGCAGGCGGCATTACCCAGCGCATCGGTGCTTACCAGATCCGTTACAAGAACCAGAAAATCACTTTCCTGGATACGCCGGGCCATGAAGCTTTCACGGCTATGCGTTCCAGAGGTGCACAGCTTACGGATATCGCCGTACTGATTGTTGCGGCAGATGACGGCGTCATGCCGCAGACCGTGGAAGCGATCCACCATGCAAAGAATGCGGGCGTACCGATTATGGTTGCTATCAATAAGATCGATAAGCCCGGCGCCAACCCGGACCGCATCAAGGAAGAACTTTCCAAGGAAGGCCTCCTGGCAGAAGAATGGGGCGGCGATGTCATTATGACCCCGATTTCCGCGAAGAAGAAGATCGGCCTGGACGACCTTCTGGAAAATATCCTTCTCGTAGCGGAAATGCAGGAACTGAAAGCAAACCCGAACCGTCCGGCTTACGGCGTTGTCGTAGAAGCACAGCTGGATAAGGGCAGAGGTCCGGTCATGAGTGTCCTCGTACAGAACGGCACTCTCCATGTGGGCGACAGCATTCTGGCCGGCAAGAGCTGGGGCCGTGTCCGTGCTATGACCAATGAAAACGGACGCAAGCTGAAGAGTGCGGAACCGTCCATGCCGGCAGAAATCCTGGGTATGGACAGTGTGCCGGAAGCAGGCGACCACTTCTATGTAATGGATGAAAAGCAGGCCCGCAGCATTGCGGAACTCCGTGCATCCAAGGCGAAGGAAGCCGAACAGAGAAGCGTCCAGAAGGTTACACTGGACAACATCTTCGAAAAGATCAAGGAAGGGGAAATGAAGGAACTGGATGTCATCATCAAGGCCGATGTCCAGGGTTCTGTAGAAGCACTGGTGCAGTCTCTCCAGGGCATCAAGAGCGAAGAAGTCCGCATTTCCATCGTCCATTCCGCAGTAGGCGCCATCAACGAATCGGATGTCATGCTGGCAGCCGCTTCGAATGCGCTGATCATCGGCTTCAACGTACGTCCTGACGCCAATGCAAGAGCAATGAGCGAGAAGGAAGGCGTGGATATCCGTCTGTACCGTGTCATTTATGACTGCATCGATGATGTGAAGGCTGCTATGGCAGGTATGCTGGCACCGACGATCCGGGAAGAAGTTCTGGGTCATGCAGAGGTCCGCCAGGTTATCCATACACCGAAGATCATTGTAGCCGGTGCTTATGTCCAGGACGGAAAGATCACGAGCAACTGCCAGCTCCGTCTGATCCGCGACGGCATTGTAGTCCATGAAGGAAAGATCGGATCTCTCCGCCGCTTCAAGGATGACGTGAAGGAAGTCACCGCAGGATTTGAATGCGGTCTTTCCATCGACGGCTACCGGGATATCAAGGAAGGCGACCAGATGGAAGCCTTCGAACTGAAGGAAGAAGCAGCAGAACTGAAATAAGCGGTTCGCGTTCGATAAACTGCCGTTTCGGCAGAGTGCAGGAAATACAGGAGGGGTGCATCAAGACTGTTTGTCCGTGCACCCTTTTCCGTTTTTCAGGGCAGAAAGCCCGTTTCGGAAGAGGTGAAAGAAATGTCGGAATTACGAGTAAGAAAAGTACAGGAATTCATTAAGCAGGAAGTAAGCAAAATGCTTCTGAATGAACTGAAGGACCCCCGCATCGGATTTGTGACGGTTACGGAAGTCAGCGTCACCGGGGATCTGCGGGAAGCTACGGTTTATGTATCCCTTTTCGGAAAGCCGGAGGAGAAAAAGCAGACTCTGGAAGCACTGAACAAGGCAAAGGGCTTTGTCCGCACCGAGCTGGGGAAGGTTCTCAAGATTTACTACACACCGGAAATCAGCTTCAAGGAAGATTCTTCCCTGGATTACGGGATGCACATTGACAGCCTGCTGAAAAAGATTCAGAAAGAGGGAGACAAATGAGCCTGGAAATCGGACACGGAAAAGAAGTCGGCAAGGAATTTGCCTGGGATTTCCTCCGGAATCACAGCCGGTTCCTTCTTGTCGGTCATGAGCATCCGGACGGAGATGATGTAGGGGCCATCTGCGCACTGCATAATGTACTGATTTCTCTGGGCAAGGAAGCGGATATGCTGCTTCCCGATCCGGTGCCGCAGGTGTATCGGCTGATTCAAACAAGCGGGCAGGTCATGACAGAGCTGCCGAAGGACAGGGACTATGACGCCATCGTGTTTACCGATCTGTCCAATCTGGAAAGAGGCGGGAATTTCGATTTTCCGCAGGACATCGATTCCCTGTCTATCGATCACCACAGCTCCAATGAGCGGTTTACGGATTATCTGTATCTCCGCAGCCATTATGCGGCAACGTGTGAAATGCTGGCGGAAATGTTCTTCGATGAAGAAATTTCCATGGACAAGGATACCTGCAATGCGCTGTACATGGGGATCGGAACGGACAGCGGGTTCTTCAAATTTTCCTGCACGTCTCCCCATACGCTGCTGATGGCATCGAAGCTGGTGGCCATGGGGGCCGATCCTTCCTATATTTCCAACCGTCTGGACGAAAAGAGCGAGGAAGCGATGAAATGCTACCAGAGAGTAGCGGGAACAGTTCATTCCTTCCTGGACGGGAAAATCGTGATTGCCCGTATGGACGAAGAAGCTATGAAGCTGGACGGAGAAAATTCCGATTATTACGCAAGCATTCCCCGCAGCATCCGCGGCTGTGAAATTGCCATGCTCCTGAAATACCGGGGCGAGAAGGAAACGCGGGTTTCCTTCCGGTCCAAGGAATATGCCAACGTGGGAGAGCTGGCAGGGGAATTCGGCGGCGGCGGCCACTGGAAGGCTGCAGGCTGCACCATCCGGGATTCCTTTGACCGTGCGGAAGAGATTCTGGTCAAAGCAGCGGAGAAGTATCTCTGATGGACGGGATCATCAATGTCCGGAAGCCGAAGGGATGGACCTCTTTCGATGTGGTAGCGAAGCTTCGGAAAATTTACGGGCAGAAGAAAATCGGACACGGGGGAACACTGGACCCTCTGGCGGAAGGCGTCCTCCCTGTTTTTCTGGGCCGGGCGACCCGGCTGATCGAATATGCGCCGCTTCACCGGAAATCCTATGAAGCAAAATTTCTGATGGGCGTTTCTACGGATACGGAGGATATGACCGGAACCGTTCTGGACCGTTCTCCTGTTGAGGAAGACCGGGCCGTATGGGAAAAGGCAGCGGAAAAATTCCGGGGGGATATTCTGCAGGTGCCTTCCGCCTATTCAGCGGTCAAGGTCAATGGAGAAAGAGCATACAAGCTGGCCCGGGAGGGAAAGGAAGTTGCTCTGAAAGCCAGACCGGTCACGATTTTTGATCTGCAGATTACGGAGTATGCGCCGCCTTATATTTCCCTCTCCGTGACCTGTTCCAAGGGGACCTATATCCGTGCCCTGGGACGGGATCTGGGGAAGGAAGCAGGCTGTTTTCTGTCCATGGAGGCTCTCGTGCGGACGGCAGCAGGACCGTTCCTGCTGCAGGACAGCCATTGTATGGAGGAAATCGAAGAGAATCCGGCAGGCTGTCTGATTTCCGATCTGCGCCCGGTTCTGGCAGAGCTGCCGCAGCTGGAAGTTTCGCCGGCACGGGCCGCAGATTTCCGGACGGGGAAACGGTTCCGTGTTTCCGGCGGCGATACGGAAAGCGCTGCCGTATTCAGCGGTTCGGATTTTCTGGGAATCGGAGAAGTCCGGAAGGGGATTCTCCATCCGAAAAAGGTTTTTTTGTGAGGGGTTATGGAAATCATACATTCTTTGGAAGAAATCGGAGACAGAAGGATTGTCCTGGCACTGGGGTTCTTTGACGGCTGCCATCTGGGACATCAGGCTGTACTTTCCGCAGCAAAGGAATTGGGCCGGGAAAAGAAAGCACAGATCGGGGTCTGTACTTTTTTTCCGCATCCGATGAGTCTTCTTTTTCCGGAAAAGAAAATCCCTCTTCTCCAGTCGGAGGCGGAAAAGGAAGAAATGCTGGAATCGCTGGGGATGGAGCTTTGTCTCTGTATCCGGCCGGATCTTTCTTTCCTGAATGAAAGTGCAGAGGATTTCCTGCGGAGCCTCCGCCGTCTGCCCGGTCTTGTCGGTCTTGCGGCGGGAGAGAATTTTTCCTACGGCAAAGGGGCTTCCGGGAATATGACGGAAATGAAACGGTTCTTTTCGGGAAGCCGGGTGGAGGTACGGGAAATTCCTCTTCTTTCCGGCGGAAAGGAAATCGTATCCAGTACGGAAATCCGTGAGGCGGTCCGGGCAGGCGATATGAGGAAAGCGGCTGCTCTTCTGGGGCGCAGCTATACCGTCTCCGGGGATGTTGTTCACGGATTCCGGAGGGGAAGCGATATCCTGGGATTTCCTACGGCAAACCTGTCTCTCCCGGAGAATCGGCTGCTGCCGAAGGACGGTGTTTATGCGACCCGATGCCGGGTGGGCGGAGCATTCTATCCGGCTGTGACCAATATCGGGACCAATCCCACCTTCGGCAATACGGAGCGGACTGTCGAAACCTTCATTTTTGATTTTGATGAATCAATTTACGGAAAGGAATTTACCCTGGAATGGGTGGAATACCTCCGGGGGGAAATCCGATTTGAAAATTTCGAGGATCTGAAAGCCCAGATCGGACGGGATATCGAGCACGCAAAAGAAATATTGGGATAAAAAAGGCGGTGCCGGATAAAACGGCGCCGTTCTTTTTTATTGCATGGATGAATCGATAGACTGCCGTATATGGGATAAGGGCGGAATGATTTCCGGATAATGAATGGCGGGAAATCAATTGCCCGATGCAGGCCAGAAGGCAAGTCTCAGTTCCTTTTCATCATTGCCGGGGATTCAGTCAGGCAAACGTTATAATTTATAATGCATGAGTTGCAATGAAATCAAAGAAGAAAAAATAAGAAAAGAAATATTGGATAAAGGGGTATAAAAGATTTATAGTAGTACAGGATCAATCAGGAGTTCATACATTCGGAGGAACGAAAATGAAAGAAACTGTGCAGGATATCGAAATCAGAGAAGAAGAAAGAAACGAAGAAACCATTTGCTGGGCATTGCTGGAACTGCAGAGCCTGGCTGAATAAGTCCTGCTTTTGAAGCCGTCCGCGGGGACGGCTTTTTTGTTTGCATGAAAATGGATTTTCGGATATGACGGACACGGATCTGCTGTATCTTTCGGGAAAGAAAGATTTTTTATTGCTTTATAAATTGACATAAAAAGCGTAAAAGATTTACAATAAGTGCACATATTATATTTGCCTTTGGATCAGTAGGATAGCAGGTCATTCGCAGTATAATAAATAAGAGGCCGGGGGAGAAAGCCCGACGGCCGAAAAAGGAGAGATTTTTATGGCAATCAAATTTTCTGAAGTCCTGGAAAAAATGAAAGGTTCTGATCTTGGTCCGCTGCTGGCTCTGACAGCACAGCCCGATATTATTTCCTTCGCCGGAGGACTTCCGGCTCCGCAGACCTTCCCGCTGGAAGAACTGACGGAAGTCGCAATCAAGGTCAGAAAAGAAGACGGTGCAGGTGCTATGCAGTACGGCCCGTCCCTGGGCTTCATGGGACTGCGCCAGGCTATCGCAGACCGTATGAACCGCATGTATGTTCCGATGGGAATGACAAAGCTGGAAGCAAAGAACATCATGATCGTTACCGGTTCCCAGCAGGGCCTGGATATTACCGGCCGTGTATTCCTGGATAAGGACGATGTAGTCCTCATCGAAAGCCCGTCCTATCTGGGCGCAATCGGTGCATTTGCGCTGGAACAGCCGAAATTCGTAGAAGTTCCGACCGACGGCGAAGGCATGATTCCGGAAGAACTGGACAAGATTCTTGCTTCCACGCCGAAAGTAAAATTCATTTATGTCATCCCGAACTACCAGAACCCGACCGGTATCTGCTGGTCCCTGGAACGGAGACAGAAATTCATGGAAGTTGTCAGCAAGTACGAAGTTCCCGTATTTGAAGATAACCCCTACGGCGATCTGCGTTTTGAAGGCGAAGAAATTGCTCCGCTCATTTCCATGGATCCGAAGCATCTCGTTATGTACTCCGGCACTTTCTCCAAGACCCTGGCTCCGGGCATGAGACTGGCATGGATGGTCTGCAATGATCAGATTCTGGCAAAGATGGACCTGGTCAAGGGCTCCACCGACCTGTCCACTCCGTCCGTTACCCAGAGAGAAGTTGCAGACTATATGGCTGACTATGATTTCGAAGCTCATGTTCAGGACAACTGCCGTCTGTATGCACACAGAAGAGATGTTATGTGCGAAGCCATCAAGAAGTATTTCCCGAAGGATGTAGAATGCACCTATCCGCACGGCGGACTCTTCCTGTGGGTTAAGCTTCCCGAAGGCTGCGATGCCCGTGATCTCTTCCAGTATGCTATCGAAAGAAAGGTTGCTTACGTACCGGGCGATTCCTTCTTCCCGGCTTCCGGCAAGCGCAACTATTTCCGCATGAACTTCTCCTTCAATGATGACGATGTCACCGAAGAAGGCGTAAAGAGACTGGCAGATGCACTGAAAGCTTATCTGGCAGACAAGAAATAAGAAGCATGGTAGAAACAAAATAAAGATACTGCAGCAGGGCCTCCCGCAAGGGAGGCTTTTGCTTTGGAATTTCACTGCGGCAAGAAATAAAAAAGAAGGTCCCGGAGGACCTTCTCATCGATCAAAAACAGAATATCAGGTGTGCTCATAGGGCCAGGCAAGGAAGCCGCCCTTGAGATTGTAAATCTCCTTATAGCCTATGGAAGCAAGAATCTTTGCAGCCTTGACGCTCCTTACGCCGCTCCGGCAGTAGACCAGGACCGGCACGGAGGGATCGGGAAGGACTTCTCCTGCTTTTTCGGAAAGAACGGAAAGGGGAAGCAGGACTGCGCCCGGAATGTGGGATTCGGCGTATTCCGAAGATTCCCGCACATCCGTGAGGACAGCTTTTTCTTCCTGAATCATGACGAGCGCTTCTGCGGGAGTAACATCAGTATAGGCGGATTGAAAAAACATATGGGTCTCCTTATGCAAAAATGATTTTTATCTGGAATGAAAGAAGAAATTCTTGATGCGCTGCCACAGGCTCGGCTTTGCTGCGAGCTGTACCGGCTTTTTCGGTGCGGCGGCTTTCTGTGCGGTCCGGACCAGAGTCATGTTCCGGTGCGCGGTACGGGTGACAATTCTCGGCGGAGGAGTAAAGGTTTTCTTCTCGGCCGGTTCCGTACCGGTCTTGGTGCGGGAAACAGAAGGCACAGAGGCACGGACGGCATGGATGGATCTTTTGCCGGTGAGTCTGGCTGCAGGAGCAGCTGACGGGAACTGTGCCTTCGGCGGAGCGGGAAGCTTATCCGTTTTTGCCGCAGCCGGAGCGGAGGAAACGGCGGGCCGGCCTGCTTCCGGTACGTTTTCCACGATGCGGCCTGTTTTCAGATCAAATCTGGCAAAGCCTGCCTTTGCCGAAAAAGGATCATTTCCGAAGCTGCGGGCCGGTGCCTGCGGGGCTTCGGTTCCCTGATGCTGTTCCCGTTTGAGCTGGCGGATGAGCCGGCTGCGGGAGCGTGTATCAAAGGCGGGTGTTTCTTCGGCCCAGAAACCGGACTGCTGGATTTTCCGCTTGTCCAGGTCATAAGGGATGCGGGCGCCGCAGCGGGTGCAGCGGACGGTTCCTTTCCGTTTCTTTACGTCCAGATCGAAAAGAGAAACCTTCTGCCCGCAGGCATGGCATATGAGAGTAAAAGCCATAGAACTACCTCCAATCTCTTTCAGTATAACACATAAGGAGAGATGGATTTCCCTTCTGCCCTATACAGGGGAAATCACTATGGTATAATAAGAAACTATGAGAGGAACGGCAGAAGAATTTTATTTTCTCCGCATTCCCCATTTGCGGTTGCAATCCGGAAGGGGGCATTCAGATGTTTGCTTATAAAAGAAGAGTTACCTTTTACGAAACGGACGGCATGCAGGTCGTACATCATGCCAACTATCTCCGCTTTATGGAAGAAGCCCGGGTGGAATATTTCCGCGCCGGCGGGCTGGAATTGAATGATTTGATGGAAGAGGGAATCGTATTCCCCATCGTGGAGGTGTCCGTGAAATACCATAAGCCGGCCCGCTATGATGATATCCTTGTGGTGAAGGCTTACCTCCGCCGGCTTGACCGGGCCCGTTTTGATTTTGACTATGAAATCATCAATGAAAGAACGGGAGATCTGCTGATTACGGGTCATACGGTGAATACCTATACGGACAGAAAGACCGGACGCATTGTGCGTCTGCCGAAGGAAAGACTGGAAAAGCTGTTCGAGCTTTCCGAAGAGGACAGAAAGAATGGATAACAGACCGATCGGCATCATGGATTCCGGTATCGGCGGACTGACGGTGGCGAAGGTACTTCATGAGCAGTATCCTCTGGAAGGTATCTGCTTTCTCGGAGACAGCCTGCGGAATCCTTACGGAGAGAAGACGCAGGAGGATATTGTCCGTTATTCTTTTGCCATCAGGGATTTTCTGCTGCGGCAGAATGTAAAGATGATTCTCATCGCCTGCAATACGATTTCCTTCAACGTGCCGCCTTCCTTCTTTGCGGGAGATATTCCCGTGGTGAAGATGAGCATGGACGTACCGGCGGAAGATGCGGGGAAAATCGGGATCTTTGCAACGCCGGCCACCATCGGGACGCATGTGCATAAGGAGTATTTCCGGAAGAAATACCCGGACAAAGCGGTGGCGGAAATCCCCTGTGAAGGCCTGGCAGCGGCAATCGAGCGGAATGAGGGGGAGAATGTCATTTCCGCCCTTGTAGAAAAGGCGCTGAAGGAGTATCATGCATTTGATATCGATACAGGGGTCTGGGCCTGCACGCACTATCCCCTGATCGGAGATATTTTCCGGCGGCTGCTGCCGAAGGTCTCCTTCCTGAATCCCGCTCTTCCCACAGTGGAACAGGGAATGGAAATTCTGAGGGCGCAGGACCGTCTGGCTGACAGGGCGCAGGAAAAGCGGTTTTATTTCACCGCTGATCCGGAGCATGCGGAACCAATCGTGGAAAAGATATTCGGCCGGGTAAAGACGGAAAAAGCCGAATTGACAGGAGTGTGAGAAAAATGACGATTATTTTGGAAATTGCAGCAGTCATCATACTGCTGATCTGCCTGGGCTTCATTTCCTACTGGGCAGTGGCTGTCATCAAGGGGGATGCAGTTTTCCGTCTGGAGAAATCCAAACGGTCGGAGCTGAAGGTCATAGATATGGGCCGGAACTATGTGAAATTTTCCTATACGCTGCCGATCCGGAATACAGGCAAGCAGCTCGGAACGATCATGGATGCATTTCCCCGGGTATATCTGCCTTTTGAGCAGTATGACAAGGCGTCCGTAACGGCACATCTTACCGACTTCGATACGCCCCGCGACGATGATTACTGGCAGGCATTTATCCTGGATCCGGGCAAGACGAAGAAATTCCTCATTACGCTGGATATAAAGGGAAAGAGTGAAAATATTCTCCGGGATCTGGAAGATCTTCCGGAATTTGCTATGGATGTCATTTATCAGATTGTAGCAAGAAGCGATTATTACTATGCCAAGGGCCGGATTGTAATTACCCGTGAAGAAGTAAGAAATGCGCTTTATACCTATACAGAGGAGGCGGGAAATAATGGCAGAGCTTGAATTGATCCCCGTTCATACCCGGATTCTGACTCATCACGATAATATCGTGGAAGCCATCAAGGAATATGCCGGCGATCAGATCACCGACCATGATATCGTCTGTGCGGCGGAATCCGTCGTGGCCATTACCCAGGACCGGTATGTCCGTCCGGAGGAGCTCCGTGTATGCTGGCAGGCAAGACTGATGAACCGCTTTGTCCCGTCCGCCGGTTCCATGGCAAGCATTTACGGCATGCAGGCTGCTATGGATGAAGAGGGAAAATGGAATATGCTCTTTTCCTTCATCGTCGGTGCCGTGGCCAAGGTTTTCGGAAAGAACGGTGTCTTTTATGCCCGCTGCCGCCAGGCATCCCTGATTGATGATGTCACCGGCACCATGCCGCCTTTCGATAAGTGTCTT
This sequence comes from uncultured Dialister sp., assembly GCA_938038225.1. Classification (GTDB taxonomy): domain Bacteria; phylum Bacillota; class Negativicutes; order Veillonellales; family Dialisteraceae; genus Dialister. The sequence continues at coordinate 74,665 of CALHRX010000001.1, forward strand.
GTTTATGGCCCGGCGGATACGGACCATGTGTGCGAGGAAATCAGAAAGGCTACCGGCGCTTACGGCGCAGTCATCGCCGATGTTAATGATCTGAAGCGTTCCGCTGTTCTGGGAAAGAGCCGCGGTCTGGATCCGAAGCAGATTGCCCGGATTCTGATCGACAATCCTTTCGGCAATGATAACCAGAAGACGCCGATCGTCATCATCAAAAATTTTACGGACATGATGGAAAAATCCGATAAAGAATAAGACGGATATAAAAAAGACCGATGGAAGTCTGCACGGAAGCAGACAGTTCCATCGGTCTTTTTGTTGGATTTTACAGCCGGGCACGCAGGCTGCGGTCAGTAGCCCTTGCTCTTGTCGACCAGATTCAGAAGCTTTCCGCCGGAAGCGAACAGTTCAAAATTCGTCCGGAGGAGAGTGAGGAGGTGTTCCCAGAAGTCGGGAACCATGGAGGCGATATGGGGTGTCATAATGACATTTTCCATATCCCAGAACGGATGCTCCGCAGGGAGCGGCTCTGCGGAGAAGACATCCAGGCAGGCACCGGCAATTTTTCCTTCTTTCAGAGCGTCAAGAAGTGCATTTTCGTCCACTACGGATGCACGGGCGATGTTGATAAAGAGGGCAGAGGATTTCATGGCAGCAAATTCTCTGGCGCCGAAGAAGTTTTCTGTTTCCGGCGTGGCAGGAAGAGCGGCAATGACGATATCCGCTTCCGGAAGAACGGACAGGATTTCATCCTGGTTGTATACATGATCGGCAAAAAGCTCCTGGGAGATGTGCTTCTTCACGGCCAGGATCTTTGTCTCAAAAACTTTGGCGCGCTGGGCAATGGCCCGGCCGATGCCGCCGAAGCCGACAATCAGGATGGTTTTTCCGAAGAGGGTCTGTCCCCTGGGGCGGATCCATTCATGGGCGGACTGGTGGCGCACGGCATCGGGGATGCGGCGGTACCAGGAAAGAAGCATGGCCATGGTATGTTCGGAAACGGACCGGTCATGGATTCCGTGGGAATTGGTGAGAAGAATAGGCCGTTCCATCATGGACTTTGTAAGGAGCCGCTCTACTCCGTCGGAGAGGGAATGAACCCAGCGTACATGGGGAGCTGCCTGGAGGAGCGGTTCCGCATCCTGAAAGCCCCAGAGGGCGATGGCATCCGCATCCTCTACGTGGGGAAGGGCTTCTGCCGGGGACTTATACGCTTCAATGACAGAACCGGGGACGGCTTCCTGCAGTGCCTCGATTTTGTCCTGCGCCAGTTTATTGACAACCACAAGCTTCATAGTTAAGACCTCCTGTCATTTTTGACTTTTCCTTTATTATACCATTCCCGGTACAGCCGGAACGGAGATGAAACCGAAAGAGACGGCACTTCCCGAAATCTGTTATAATGAGAAGAATTTCAATGACCGCAAATACAGCAAGGAGATCCATTTATGCCTTATAAAAGAAAGCGAACAGCCGGACCGTCTTCCCGTCGGACAAGGCGGCCCCGCAAAAAGTCATCCGGTCATCCCTGGCTGATGATTTTTTTCATTTTCGGCCTTCTTCTGGTTTCTGCTTATGTGACAGACCGGATGACCAACCAGGCAGGCCCGAAGAACCTGGACAGCATCGCTGCCGTGCATCAGCTCTTTTCCGATCGGGAAGAGCAGGGCCTGGTTCCCCGGGAAGATCGGGGCACACCGGAAAGTGTGAAGGAAAAGCTGAAGGATGCCATGGACCGGATTCTTCCGGCGCAAAAGGAAGAGCGTACGGAAGGAACGAAAAAAACGTCTGATCCGCAGAAGAAAGAGGAGGAAGGGAGTGTTTTCTCTCTGTTCTCCAAAATGACAGGCGGAGACGATAAGGCGGACAGCCCGGAAAAGAGTACGGAATCTTCCTCCTCATCGGCCCGGAAATCCGCAGCAGGAAATGCTTCGGCACCGGTTTCCGGAAAAACGGGATCCGCACAGGCCGGCACGGCGGTGAGGGAAAAGTCTTCATCGGCCGCAACGGGGAAACTGGCCGTTGTAATTGATGATGCCGGGCGGGATCTGGAATCACAGCACATCTATGAAAATCTGGGAATTCCCATGACGCTGGCGGTTATGCCCGATCAGGTGCATACCCGGGAAGCGGCGGCCTCCTGGGCGGCTCACGGCCTTCCGGTCATTGTTCACCAGCCTATGGAGTCTGTGTCCGGAGTAAGGATGGAAAACAAGGCCATCCTGACGTCCATGACGGATTGGGAGATTTCTCAGATCATGAAGGATTCTCTGTCTCAGGTGCCGGAAGCGGTGGGCATCAACAACCATCAGGGTTCAAAGGCAACGGCAGACCGGCGGGTCATGAACGAAGTCATGAATGTTCTGCATAAGCGGGGGATGTTCTTCTTCGACAGCCGCACCAATACGGTCACGGAGGCAGATGCAGCTGCGGCGGCCTACGGGGTTCCTTATGCGCGGAACAACCTTTTCGTGGATAATTCCTCGGATATCGCCGATATCGAGGCGATGATCCGGGAAGCAGCCAACCGGGCAAAGGCGAACGGGACCTATATCATCATCGGACACTGCAGACCGAATACGGCAGCGGCTTTCCGGACAATGGTACCGAAGCTGGAGGCGGAAGGCATCCGGTTCGTTTACCTGTCCTCCCTTCTGAAATAGGGATGAAAAAAGAAATTTTCTGCGGAGGCAGATCGGTGTAAATACAGAGGAGGCATCATGACGAAAGTCGTACTGATTTCCGGCGGGACCAGCGGCATAGGACTGGCGGCCGCCAAAATCCTGGCAAAGGAAGGAATCCGTCCTGTTCTTCTGGGACGGAATGAAGAGCGGGGGAGAGAAGCAGAGGCAGCCGTTCCGGGCAGCCTTTTCATCCCCTGCGATGTGACTTCCTCTGCGGACTGCTGCCGGGCGGTGGAAGCGGTAAAAAAAATCGGACCGCTGACGGGGCTTCTTCTGTCAGCCGGCATCTATACGGAAAAGCTGCTGGAAAATACGACCGATGAGGAAATCCGGCATTTCTTCGAGGTCAATGTCTTCGGCGCAATGCGCCTGACAAGGGAGGCGATTCCCCTGCTGCGGGAAACCCGGGGAAGCATTGTGGCGATTTCCTCCGACGCAGCCCTGGAGGGCAATGTGCAGTGCAGCCTTTACGGAGCGACTAAAGGGGCACTGAATGCATTCATCCGGTCGCTGGCACTGGAGCTTTCCGTGGAAGGAATCCGGGCCAATGTAATCTGCCCGGGGGATGTGGATACACCTCTTCTGGAAAGACAGATCCGGGAATTCGGCGGGAGCCGGGAGGAGATGGGAGATTCCTATCCGCTGGGCCGTATCGGAAAGGCGGAGGAAGTCGGAGAGGTGGCGGCATTCCTGCTTTCATCCAAGGCATCCTTCATGACCGGCGCAGTGATTCCCGTGGACGGCGGCCTCACGGATTGGTAAAAAAGCAGCGGGCGGAACCGCTGCTTTTTTGTGCGGGAAGAATTCTGTTTTCGTGATTTTTTTGTTTCCAATCATATAAATTTGCTATAATAGAAAAAGGATAATAATTCTGTATCGCGACATTTCTGGATGCATCCCCAAAAGGGACAGGAGGGTTATGATGAACGAAGAAAGAGAGAAGGTACCGGCAGTCCGGCCGGAAAATGCACCGGCGATCAAGGAAGAAGCACAGGTTCCCATGGAAAAACCGAAAGCACAGGTTCCTGCGGAAACAGCGGCACCGGAAGCTGCGGCCGGGGAAGCGGCAGCACCGGCAGAACCGAAAGCAGAGGAAAAGACAGTTCCGGAGGAAATTCCTGCAGAGCCCGCTGCGGAAGAAGAGGAGAAACAGGATGAGGTTCATGTAGGAGCACCGGAAGCGGAAGTGGAAATCCATATCATTGATGACCGGGATCAGGAAGCGGAAGGCCTGATCCGCTGGGCAGCAGCCCGCGCAGGTGTGATTGTAGTGACCCCTGTACTGGGAACGGCAGCTCTGGTGGCCAATGAGGTTTACATGATTTCCCGGATCGGCGCTGTATACGGAGAACAGCTCAATAAAAAGGCAGTACTGTCCTTCATCGGCTCCCTGGGAGCCACTGTAGTGGGCAGCACGCTGGCTACGATGATTCCGCTTTCGTTCATGCAGCTTCCCATCGGCGTTTCCGTAACCTACGGCGTAGGCAAAGCCGCGCAGAAGTGGATTAAGGACGGCATGCCCGATGATACCAAGCCCTACAGAGAGGTCTTTGAGCAGGAAAAGGAAAAAGGCCGGAGCGAAGCGGAAGAGCTGGAGAACAATCCCCGGAAGGAAGAGCCTCTGGGGGATGAAAAGAAAGATTTCCTGAAGGATATGGAAAAGAATTGGGATGAATTCTACCCGGACAAGGCGCATGATGCGGTGGACCGCCTGGCTGACAAGGTGACGGAAACTGCCGGAGCATGGGGCGAAAAATTTGTTGCGGCCCTGAAAAAGGTCGGAGTTACGGATGAACAGCTGGAAAAAGCAAAATACATGGCTCTCGGCGCTTCCGAGGTAGCACAGGAAACGGCGGAAAAAACAGCCCGTGATCTGCAGGCTGTGGCACGCATTAAATCCAGAGAATTTAAAAAGGATGCGGTCCGCAAAGCGGACGAAATGCGGGTGCAGGCCCGGAATCAGATGAAGGTGCTCAAGAGCAAATCGGAGGAGATGAAATACCAGTCCGAAATGCAGCGGCAGCAGATGAAACTGCAGTCGGAAAAACTTAAGGCACAGGCCCGCGTGCAGATGCAGGATGCGAAAATCAAAGCGCACAAGCTGCAGATGCAGGCAAAGGAACAGGCTGATCAGGCCCAGGCCAGAATGCAGGAAATCTCCGATAAGATGAAGGAAGCCAGGGATAAGTACAGAAGTGCCGCAGAGACTGCAGCCAAGGAAGCAAAGGAAAATTTTCGTAGCACAGCTGAGGAATACCGGGCAAGAATCGAAGAACGGGCAGAAGCGAAAAGAGCGGAAGCTGCCGGAAAGGAAGCACAAAACGCAAAAACTGAAGCAGTGGAATCCTCTGCAGCGGCTGAAAAGTCTGCTGGAGAAGGCAAAGAATAAAGTATCGGAAATCCTGATACCGCCGGCGCAGAAAGAAGGACTGTCCGGACTTCATAAGGAAGAGGCAGGCGGTGTCGTCCGCCGGGAAATCAGTCCCTGGGGCAGGCGGAGGATTCGGTACAGAAGAGCCAATCACCCCTGGGTGAAAAACAGAAGATGAAAAAATCCTGTGAAACCGCAGTGTTTCACAGGATTTTTTAGATTGGAAATATTTATCGGGTGCGGAGCCGGAGCGTGAAGGAAATATTTCCTTCCGCATAGGATACTTTCAGCGGTGTCTGCAGGAGCGCTGAAAGCTCCTGAGCGATGGAAAGACCGATGCCGTATCCGCTCTTTTTGCTGTTGTGAGACTCGTCCTTCCGATAGAAGCGTTCAAAGAATTTCGTATAATCGGCGTCTTTCCCTTCTGCGTAGCTGTTGGTGACAGACAGGAAAACCGTATCTTTTTTTCTGCCCTGACAGGCGGAAAGAGAGACGGTGCCGCCCTCATCACAGTACTTGGCGGCATTGTCCATAAGGATATGAAGCAGGGAAGCCAGGTATTTCTGATCATTCTTTACCTGGATATCCTCCGGGCAGGACAGAGTCAGATGTTTCCCGTTTTCTTCGATGAGAGGCCGAAATTCCTCCGCGACCTCTTTCATTACGGAAGAAAGGGGAAAAAGCGCCGGAGACAGCTGCTGCCGGGCGATTTCCTCAGCCTTGGAAAGGAGAATCAGATCATTAACCAGCTTGTTGAGTCGGGTGACCTGTTTCAGGATGGCTTCCGAAAACTGGGTCTTTCCGTTCAGCATCTCCATGGCTTCCGCATTGACGGAAATGATGGAAAGAGGCGTTTTCAGCTCATGGCTGGCATTGGTAATAAAACGCTTCTGGCTTTCCATGTTCCGTACGAAAGGAGCGATGGCCCGGTTGGAAAGAACCGCAAAAATAATGACATACAGAATGAGGCAGAGCAGGCCGAACCATACCGAGTAGGAAAGGAAGGTGTGCACATCGGCAAATTCCCTGGTGCAGTCCAAAATGCAGATGAGCGTGCTTCCGTCCTCATAGTGGGTTTTCAGATAGGCATAGTGTACCTTGCCCCGGTAAAGAAAACCGGAGTCACTGGAAAGAAGATAGGCGGTCCGGGCAAACGTGAAGGCCTGTTCATCGGAAAAAGCAGAAATATTTTTGGCATTCACCCATACGGGCAGACCGTTCCGGTCCAGACGGATGGAAAAGTACCGGATCAGATGGGGATATTCCGGCGTATCGGAAAGGGGATTGTCACCGGATAAAAAAGGAAATTCCCAGAAATTGGTCTCGCTGTCCTGGGGAAGCTGAGAAGGAAGAGTCCCGTTATTTTCCGCAATATAGGACAGGGTGTCCATGCAGCGTTCCCGGACGGCATGCCATCCCATGAAATTGATCAGGGAAAGAGCACCGGCAATGATGATGAAAACGGCAAGCGTCGCCAGGAGAATGAAGCGGCGGCGGAGCTTTTTGATGACATTCATGGCCGGCCTCAGGAAAGTTTTTCAGTGAGAGTAAAGCTGCCTTCCTCTTCTCCCAGAATTTCCAGGTTGCTGCCGATAGAGGCAAGCTTTCCCCGCAGATAGGAAATATAAATCCATACTACGCTTTCATCCACATCGTTTTCTCCGTACCAGACTTTCTCGAAAAGGAAGCCGGTAGAAAGTGCCTTTCCCCGGTTGAGGAGGAAGAGCTTCAGAAGCTTGCTTTCCTTGCCGGACAGGCGGATGCCGTTCTGTGCGGACAGCTCCTGCTCCTCTGTATCCAGTGTGGTATTTCCCGCAGACAGGACCGAAGGACTCATATCCCGGCCCCGGCGGGTGAGGGAGCGGATGCGCGCCAGCAGTTCTCCGATGGCAAAGGGCTTGGTGAGGTAGTCGTCGGCTCCTGCATCCAGTCCGGTGATGCGGTCGTCGACTTCCGTCTTTGCGGTGAGAAAAAGAACCGGTGTGACATCACCCTTGCTGCGGATGGTTTTGACAGCAGTGATTCCGTCCATGACAGGCATCATCACGTCGGAAATGATGCAGTCGTAATTGTTTTCCTTCATTTTATCCAGAAGGATCTGGCCGTTTTCCGCCCAGTCGGTATCATATCCCTGATGCTTCAGGACTGTGGTGAGTACATCGGCCATGTCCTTTTCATCTTCGGCTAAGAGTAATCGCATAATTTTTTCCTCAGTGTTCCTTGTGAATGAGATCCCGGATGGTCTGCATGGATAAATCGCACGAAGCCAGCTCATCGGCGCAGCGCTTCAGCTCCCGCGTGATCATTTCCGGGTTCCGGATATTTTTCTTATATTTCATCTGATGCTCCAGACTGGCCCAGGAGTCCATGGCGATGGTCCGGAGCTGGATCTCCGCAAAATAATGGCCGGGATCCTCGCCCAGTACATCCTCACCGGGAGTTTCCACTTCCACGATGAGATGGTAGGAGCGGTAGCCGTTGGGCTTGGCGCTTCTGATATAATCCTTCTGCTGCACAATCCGGCAGTGGGGAAGGGAAGCAATGAAGTTCACAATATCGTAAATATCATTGAGAAAGCAGCATACAACACGGATACCGACGGCATCGTGAATCTCATGCAGAGCCGAGCGGGGCGTCAGGGGAAGGCCCTTGCGGAGACACTTCTCCCGCATACTTTCCTCCGATTTGATCCGGAAAATCAGATGCTCATAGGCTGACTCGCCGGTTTTTTGCCGGATTTCCTCACTGTGCGTCTTTATGCAGTCCGTCAGATAGTGCATGACGGTTTCAAGGGTATCCCTGTAGTTTCCGTAAATGGATGATTCAGTCATAGTCCTTCTCTTTCTGACAAATTAACATCACCTTCATTATAGCACGAATCCTTTTTCTTATTTTCAGGAAAATATGCTATAATAAATTGTATTTCCTGACGAACAGGATTGTGTATCTGTGATATAATAAAAGGGACGCATTATTTATTGTACCCGAGGGGGAAAACGAAAGAAATGAAAAGAGAAGATATTCGCAATATTGCAATCATCGCTCATGTCGACCATGGTAAGACGACTCTGGTAGATGCAATGCTGAAACAGAGCCATATTTTCAGAGAAAACCAGAAAGTGGAAGAACGTGTCATGGACTCCAACCCGCTGGAACGGGAAAGAGGCATTACCATTCTGGCAAAGAATACCTCTGTTATGCATAACGGCGTGAAGATCAATATCGTTGATACCCCAGGGCATGCCGATTTCGGCGGTGAAGTGGAACGTATTCTGAACATGGTGGACGGCGTCCTTCTGCTGGTAGATGCTCACGAAGGCCCGATGCCGCAGACAAAGTACGTTCTCCGCAAGGCACTGGAACATAAGCTGAAGCCGATCGTTGTCATCAATAAGATCGACCGTCCGGATCAGAGAATCTCCGACGTGGAAGGAGAAATTCTGGAACTCTTCATGGAACTGGAAGCAGATGATGAACAGCTTGATTTCCCGCTGATTTATGCATCGGCCCGCAGCGGTATTGCCAAGCTCCATATGAATGATGAAGGAAAGAATCTGGACCCGCTCTTTGACGCCATTCTGAAATACTGCCCCTGCCCGGAATGTGATCCGGACGGCGGACTGCAGGTTATGGTAACGACACTGGAAGCGGATGACTACCTGGGCAAGGTTGCTATCGGCCGTGTTACCCGCGGTACGGCAAAGCAGGGCATGAATGTAGCCATTACCGACGGTGAAAAGATCCGCAGCGACCGCATCGGCCAGCTTTTCAACTGGCAGGGGATGAAGCGCACCGCTATCCAGGAAGCACAGGCAGGCGATATCATCGCTATGGCCGGTTTCAAGGATATCAACATCGGGGAAACCGTAGCAGATGCAGCAAATCCGGAAGCACTGCCGAAGATCCATATCGACGAACCGACTCTGTCCATGGTATTCCATGTCAACAAGAGCCCCTTCGCCGGCAAGGAAGGCGACTTCGTGACTTCCCGTCATATCCGTGCCCGTCTGTACAAGGAAATCGAAACCAATGTGGCACTCCGCGTAGAAGACACCGATACCTCCGATGCATTCAAGGTTTCCGGCCGCGGCGAACTCCATCTGTCCGTCCTGATTGAAACCATGCGCCGTGAAGGCTTTGAACTGGAAGTATCCAAGCCGCAGGTTATCTATAAGGAAATCAACGGCCAGAAGTGCGAACCGCTGGAACGCCTGACCATTGAAGTTCCGCAGGAATTCATGGGCGCCGTCATGGAAGGCCTCGGACCGAGAAGAGCGGAAATGATTTCCATGGAAGAACTCGCAGGCTACATGAAGATGGAATTCTCCATCCCTGCCCGCGGCCTGATCGGCTTCCGCAATGAACTGCTGACCACAACCCGCGGAACCGGTATCATGTACCATGTATTCCAGGGCTATGCTCCGTACAAGGGAGATATTCCGGAAAGAACCCGCGGTTCCCTGGTTGCTTTTGAAGCCGGCGTAACCACCGCTTACGGCCTGAACTCCATTCTGGACAGAGGCGAACTCTTCTTGGAACCGGGCGTTGAAGTTTATGAAGGCATGATCATCGGTGAAAACAGCCGTGATCAGGATATGGATGTCAACCCGTGCAAGAAGAAGCATCTGACCAATACCCGTGCAGCCGGCTCCGATGACGCTATCAAGCTGCCGCCGTGCCGCAAGTTCACTCTGGAAAGTGCACTGGAATGGATCAACGATGATGAACTCGTAGAAGTTACACCGAAGTCCATCCGCATGAGAAAGATGGTCCTGTCCCGTCAGGCAAGATATAAGAACGCAAACATTAAGAAGAGTGCTCAGTAATCTGCACTCCGTAAAAAATCCGCCCTTCGGGACGGATTTTTTGTTTTGCCCGGCGGCTGACAGCAGAAGAACGGAGACGGCGCCTTTTCGGAAAGAACGGAGGCCGGGGGCGGGAAAACAGCCCGATGCAGCAGCTGCTCAGGCCGGGCAGGGGAGCCGATATTTCTCCTTACGGAAGAGAACCGGGCAGGGTATAATAAAAGAAGATATCATTTTCAGAAAGGAGGGAGTGCATGAATTTGCGTCCGTCAGAAAAGGATTCCGACGGAATCTTTTTTCTCAAAACGCTGATCAATCGCTTCCTGGACGATGATGTGGGAGCCCATGCGGCGGAATGCACCTATTACTTTATCCTGGGACTGGTGCCGGCCATGATCTTCCTGGTGCACTTCGTCCTCTTTTTTGCTGCGCCGCAGATTCAATACATCCTGCGCCTGCTGACCTATTTTCCGCCGGATGTGGCACAGGTTCTTCAGAATAATATTCTCCGCATCCTCGGGGCAAGAAGCTCCGTATGGATGGCTGTCGGTCTTGCTGCTGCCCTGTGGACTTCTTCCCAGAGTGTGGATACCATGATCCGCGCATCGGATAAAGCCTTCTGGGGAAACAGAAATATTCAGCACTATTTCTGGGTGAAGGTGAAATCCCTTTTCTTTACGGTGTTCATTTCCTTCGCCATGATTCTTTCCCTGGGGCTCATTGTTTTTGCCAATGCTGTGGTATATGCCGTGGATTATTACTTTGATGTGCCGCCGCTTATTCTTCAGGCGTGGACGATCCTGAAATTCGGCATTCCTTTTGTGATCGTTTCTTTTTCTCTGGCTATTTTCTACCATCTGGCGCCGGTCCGGCGGGTTATGGAGTGGAAGCAGGTCGTGGTCACGTCCTTTCTGGTGACATTGATCTGGCTCGGGCTTACTTACGGATATGGCTACTATATGCTTCATATTTCCTCCATGGGGATTACTTACGGATCTCTGGTCGGTCTGGTGGTTCTCTTTATCTGGCTCCACCTGACGGCGATGGTGATCATTGCGGGAAGCGAATTTATCATGACCTGGAAAGAGCTGCAGGAAAGGGAAAAAAGGAAGGAACAGGACGCCGGGGAGGCCGTTTCCTGAGGAGAGAAATTTTCTTGACAGAAAATGGTTCCCCTGATATAATTCCTAATCGTGCAAGAATGGCTGCAGATTATGATAGAAAAATTCAAATTTGTTTTCTTAATTTTCTGCGCGGTCTGTATTATAATGAAAGTATAAGAGAATCGAAAGACGGAAAGGAGGATTCCTATGAAAAAGTTATTGCTTTGCACCGCCGTACTGGCGGCGTTTACCGGAGTCGGAGCAGCCCATGCCATGGGACTGGGGGTTCTGGACACAGAAGTGGGCTACAGCTATAACGGAGCCAAGGACGGCATCCATGCAGCTCATATCGAAGTCACCCCTTTTGACAAAGTGACTGTAGGAGCTGAATTCCGTCATTGGAATCATGCAGGGGATGAAACCGATATTTATGCCAAGTATCATATCGGCAAATTCTATGTAGGTCTGGGCAACCGCAATTACTATGACAGAGATGCAAAAATCTTCGGAATGGTAGGCGCAAAGACACAGCTTGTAGGACCGCTTGATGCGTATGCGGGACTGAAGGTTTCTTCGGAGGAAAGAGAATACAGAGCAGGCTTCCAGCTCGATGTAATTCCTTCCACCATTGATGTGGACCTGAACTACACCTACTATGACCGGGATGATACGAAGAATGAGGACGGCATCGGTGTAGGCCTCAATTATCATTTCTGATGACAAGAAAAAGAACCCGTAAGGATTCCGATGAAAAATCAAAGGAATCCCCCGCGGGTTCTTTTTTGCAGGAAAGAATACATGCAGTGAGACAAAATAAAAAGGCGGGCTTCCGAAGAAAAATCCCGCCTGAAAAGAGCGCATCCGGAGAACGGATTTTATTCCACCCGGTCGATATCAGGTCTTCTGTCCATAAATACATTGATTGTGGAACGGACTTCCCGGATCACATCGGTGTCGACCCGGCCGAAAGCGATTTCCTCATCATCTTCCAGATGACAGATGTCTTCGCCCCAGGGGTCCAGCAGGAGGGACTGTCCGGCAAAGAGGGTATCTCCCGAACGGCCTGCCTGGTTGACCGCGGCCACATAGAATTGGTTTTCGATGGCTCTGGCCTGGTTCAGACGGACCCAGTGGGTGTTGCGGATTTTGGGCCATGCGGCGGGAATGAATAAAAGATCGCAGCCCTGCAGGGCATTCCGGCGGATCAGCTCGGGAAAGCGGATGTCATAGCAGACTGCAACCGCACAGGAAAGGCCGTCCAGTGTAAAGTGGGCAAGGGAATTTCCCATGCGGAAGATGCCCGGCTCCCCGGAAAGGGAAAAACCGTGGATCTTGTCGTACACGGCGGCGACCCGGCCCTGACGGTCAAAGACATGGCATCGGTTGAACAGATCGGGACCGATTTTGCAGGCCGTCGTACCGCCTACGATATTGACGCCGTACTGCTTTGCCAGGTTTCCCAGGAAATCCTTCACGGCAGCTCCGTCAGGATCGGCCAGCTCCGCCACATTGGTCGGGAAAAAACCGCAGTCCCAGGTTTCGGGAAGGACCAGAACGTCCGGTTCCTTTTCCATGGCCTGCTCAATCATGCTTTTGGCCTTGGCAAAATTTGCCCGGGGGTTTCCCATTTCTACATTCATCTGCAAAAGCCCGATTTTGATTTTCATAGATGCCTCCTTTGCGGTGCTACATCATATTGGGATGCCTTTATTATACAACATGGCAGGGAGCGGGGAAAAAGAAAACGGACAGAGAATCCCTTTCTGCCCATCAAAAAACAGCCCCCGCGGGAGCTGTTTCTGACAGAGACCGGAACACGGTTCCGGTTTTATTCATAAAATTTTGCGGCTGCTCTGACAAGGTAATCCGTATCCAGTACGCCGGCTGTTTCATAGGAGGAATGCATAGCCAGCTGGGGAAGGCCGATGTCGACCGTGGGAACGGCCACTTTTGTATTGGAAATATTGCCCAGAGTGGAGCCGCCGGGGGCATCGCTCCGGTTCGTAAACGTCTGGACAGGTATATCCGCATCCCGGCAGAGCTTTTTGAAATATGCCGCGGAAAATGCTTCTGTGGCATAATGCTGCTGCGCGTGATACTTGATCACGATTCCCTGATTGATGACCGGCCGGTTGACCGGGTCGGCATATTCCGGATGGTTGGGATGGATACTGTGCGCATTGTCGGCGGAAATCATGAAGGAACGGGCAATCGCAGCCATGGTTTCATCATAATTCATGCCCAATACACTGCAGATCCGGGTCAGTGTATTGCAGAGGAAAGTGGAGCCTGCGCCGCAGGAGGTGCTGCTGCCGACTTCCTCATTGTCGAAGAGCGCATAAACGGAAATGGCTTTTTCCTTTTTGCCCAGTGTGAATCCGCGGAAGCAGGCAAAAGCGCACTGCAGGTCATCCAGCTTTCCTGAGGAAATGAATTCCCGTTCTTCTCCCCAGACAGTGCCGGGAACCCGGCTGTACAGATACAGGTCATGGGAGAGAATCTGTTCCGGCTTGATGCCCGCAGAGGCAGCGATGACGCTCATGAAGGGCGTTTTTCCGCCGGACAGTCCGTAGAGCGGGAGGAGATCCTGCTGAGCATTCCATTTCTTCCCCTGATTGACGCTGCGGTCCATGTGAATCGCTACGGAGGGGATGACCAGCATGGTGCCGTCTACGGCGACGAGCTTTTCTGCAAGATGGCCGTTTTCCTCATAGATGAGGCGGCCTGCGGCGGAAAGAGGACGGTCCAGCCAGGTGGACATGATCATGCCGCCGTAGCCTTCCGTATTGAGGCGGACATAGGGACCGTCCTTCAGCTCCGGGTTTTCCTTGATTTTGAAAGTGGGAGAATCGGCGTGGGAGGCTGTGATATGGAATCGGTCAGCCCCTTCTTCCGGAATGGAAAAGGCAATGAGTGCTCTTCCGTCCCGGGTAACGACATACCGGCCGCCCTTTTCCAGCTCCCATGAATCCACTTCGCGGATTTCCGTAAAGCCTGAGTAGGTCAGGGCTGCTTTCATTCCGCGGACTGCGTGGAATACGGAAGGAGACTTTGCAATGAAATGGAGGAGATCTTTTGCAATATCCTCCGGCGTTTCCGGAGCAGCCATTATTTCTTATTGACCTTTCTCTGGTAAACGGCTTCCGCCATCTGCGCACGCTGACGAACTACAGGATTGGTGGAGTTGACAGAGGTGGGGGTGAAATTGCTGGTATAGTGCAGGGTATCTGTTTCCTTTTCCATTTCCACGATCTGAATGGTGCCGGCCGTGCGGTCATACGCATAGGTATAGGTGCATGTGCCGCCTTCAATCGATTCGATGGCTACAAAATGAAGGATCTCGTGACCGTTGGTGGTGCGGGTAATTTTTGTTTCCTGCATATCAATATTAATGGTCGGGCTGTATTTCCAATAGCTTTCAGCCGATACGGAAAGAGTTCCCGCTGCAATAGCGGCGGCCATGCCTAGGGCAATTATTGTTTTTTTCATGAAATCACTCACTTTCCGGAGAAAACCTCCGAATCAATTAAAAAAACTACTTTATTATACCATAATTTTTTTACCGGGAGAAATATTTTTGACCGCGCGTCATTTCAGGCTGCCGGATTTGATATAATACGGACAGGATTATCTGACGATCAAGGAGGAAATATGAACAATTATACCTTTCTGGTATGTTATGACGGGAGCCGTTATGAGGGCTGGCAGCGTCAGACGAGAACGGCAGAGACCGTTCAGGGAAAGCTGGAGAGCGCTTTTGAAAAACTCACCGGTGAAAAAGGACAGGTTATCGGAGCAGGCCGGACGGATGCAGGCGTTCATGCCTGGGGGCAGCGGGCGAATATTCATCTGTCTGCAGAACTTTCTCTTCCGGAAGCGGAAGAGGAGCTCAACCGGCTTCTGCCTGACGATATAGGAATTTCCGGTCTCCGGCCTGCGGATGAACGTTTTCATGCCCGGTTTTCCGCTGTCCGGAAGACTTACCGGTATCGGATCCGGACAGGAAGCCGCAAGAACGTTTTTGAAAGGCGGTATGTATGGCAGCTGGGAGAAAAACTGGATGTGTCTGCCATGAAAGCAGGGGCGGTCCTGCTGGAAGGAACTCATGATTATACCTCATTCTGCGGAAATAAGCATATGAAAAAATCTGCGGTCCGCACGGTGGAACAGATCGAAATCACAGAGAAAGACGGGGTGCTGCAGCTGGATTTTACCGGAGACGGTTTTCTGCAGAATATGGTGCGCATCCTGGTGGGGACGCTGGTGGAAATCGGAGAGGGCAAACGAAAGGCAGAGGAACTGCCGGATGTCCTGGCTGCCGGGAATCGTGCCCGGGCCGGCTTTACCGCTCCGCCTCAGGGGCTGTGTCTGCTGCGGGTAGACTACGGAAAGGAATGGATGCTCTGACCGCTGCATGCTGCGCAGGGAAAAAGACAGACAGTAAAAAAGAGCCGCAGAATTTCTGCAGCTCTTCCCTGTCTTATGAGGCTGTTATTTTACAATCAGTACCGGACAGGTTACATGGTGGATGACATAGTGGCTGACGCTTCCCATGATGAAGGAGGAAAGAGAACCTTTGCCGCTGTTGCCCATAACAACCAGGTCGATGTTGTTTTCCGCAACCAGATTGGTGATTACATTCCCCGGAATGCCAATCTTGACCATAGCGGTGAGTTTTGTACCTACGGGAACCTTTGCTTTCATTTCGCCCAGAATCTTTTCTGCGCGGTCTTTGACAACAGCCAGACCGGTTCGATCCAGAGTGACCTGCATGACCGGATAGGCGGCTTCGCTCACATCGGCTACGTAAATGAGGAACAGTTCTGCATTGTACTTCTGGGTAAGTTCCAGACCGTAAGCAAAAGCATGATTGGCAGCGTCAGAACCGTCGACCGGAACAATGATCTTTTTGATGTCCATAGAAAAAACCCCCTTTTTTACTATGTATTGCGGATTTGGAATACAAATACGCTTCTAACTGTATTATATCATGAATGAAAATGAATGAAAACATATTTCCATTGATGAAAGGACTTTTCTCAGCGACGGAACGGGCTGAAATTTATACTTCTGGACAGCCGGGAATACAGGTATTTTTGATTTATGGTACAATTTGATTATATGATGGAATCATTTGACGGACTGACTGAAGATTGGTCCGGAAAGCAGGAGGCATAGATGAAACAGTTTTGGAAAACAGTTCTGATGGGATCTGTTCTTTTGGCGGGAATTTCCTTTTTGCCGGCAGCGGCAGCAGAAATGTCCGGACTTTCCGGGACAGAGAGTCAGGAGGCGGAGATTTCTCCTCAGTTCAGGAGTGAATCCCTGGGGTTCGCAGTGACGATGACAGCGAACCGGATGGAAAAGAAGGAAAACGGAAGCCGGATGTACAGTGCTTATTTTCCCGATTCGGAAATGGTGATGACTGTGGAGATGAATCCCCGCAGAGATTTTGTGAGTGCGGAAAAAGTAGCAGCGGACAGAAAGAATCTGGAGAATATGGTAGAGGATATCATGGAAAAACAGAATCTTTCCAAAGCCAAGCTGCGTCACGGGAAAGCCGGAAATCTGCCGGCAGTCATTGTCGATTCCGAAAGCGGAGAGGACTGGCTGACCCGGTACTATATTGCCGGGGACGATGCTTTCTATATCGTGGTCTTTTCCTGCCGGGCCAGGGATTTCAAGTATAACCGGAAAGAAATGGAAGCGATCATGGACACCTTTGAGCCTTTTATGCCCATGCAGACCATTCCCGTGCCGGAGTCTTCCATGACGTACAAGCTGCCTGCAGGAATGGCGGTTTCTTCAGGGAATCTCCCTTCCGTCCATTCTGTCATGGCGATGAATCAGAACATGATGTCCGGTGTTATCAACAAGCCGCTGGCGGAGTCGCCGTACAGCTTCCTTCCGGCATCCCTGTCCGGCCTGACCGATGCGCAGAAGCAGGAGGCGGAAAAGAATTTCCGGGAAGTACTGGAAAATGATCCTTCTCTCCCGGATGTGAAGAATATTGCCTTTGTCTGGGGCGCTTTCGGAGCAGAACCGCGGGACGGAGTGCGTGTGGATTACGACCAAGGAAGTTCTCATTCGGAAAGCTATATTTTTGTTTCGGACGGCCGGTTCATCTCCTATGCCTACATCTTTGATGCGGCGGAGAAGGATCTGGTGCAGCCGGTCATTGACCGTTCCGTTTCGTCCATTGTCTGGTGAGGGAGGCTTCCATGCTTTTTAACTTGTTCGGAAAAGGAAAAGAAAAGGAAATCGAGGAGTACGCCAAAATACTGGCAGATGCGGTCATCAAGGATGAGATGGACGGAGATCTGATGGAGGAACTCATCGATTTCTCCCACGACCGGGACCTGAGCAATAAACAGCTCGCCCGTGCGCAGGCCAAGGCATGCGATATCGTGTTTGAAGCTTTTTATCACGACGGCATCATGACCGATGAAGATTATGAGCAGTATGCACATCTCATTGAAATGTGCTATATGCTGAAAGATGCGGAGAAATACAGGTATACAACCATTGCAAGGCGGTGCAATGCTCTGTATAAAATCACGGAAAAAGGACTTCTTCCCACGATTCGGAAAGAATATGCCGCTGTGGATTACCGGGAGGGAGAAAACCTTCATTTTGCCTCGGCAGCGGTTCTTATGGAACCGGAGGGAACACCGGAATCGGGAAAAGGAATCCGCATTGAACGGGGGACTCCCTTCCTGACCGGGACGGAAGGAAAAGCCGGGAAGGACTGGAAGGAAAAGGAAAAAGGAGCTTTTTTCATTACGACCTTCCGGGCCGGATTCCGAAGCAAAAAAGAGGCTGTGACGCTGGAACTGGCGGATCTGGATTTTGCGGAAATACAGGAAAATGTTCTGTGCTTCTTCCTGAAGGACGGAAGGGTTTGTGCAGTAAAACTGGATGACCGGGAGCTGGCCGGTGCCGTTCTGTCCAATATTCTCAACAGGGATTCTGAAGAATAGAATACAGCGGAGAATCAGGGTTTTGCTTTATTCCGGAAACAGAGAAAAAATTTCCGGCAAAGTTCTGAAAATTGATTGACAGAGTTTTTCCGCGGTGGTAAATTAAAAATAACTTTTGACAGGGAAGAAAAGAGTAATCATTCCGAAGCGTTGCAGCGAGTCCGGACAGTGCAAGCGGACACGGGGAAGATGATGAAGTGCGTTTCTGAGTCAGGCGGGCCGAAAGAACAGTAGGTCTTCCCGGGAGCTCCCGATACAGAGCCGGGGTTTGTTGGAACCTTTTAAGGTATATCCGGTGACGGATGTATGAATTTGGGTGGAAACACGAAGCATAGCTTTCGTCCCTTAGGGGACGGAAGTTTTTTTTATGAATTTTTCAGAGAAAGGATGAGGAAGATGGGACAGCTGATTGCAAAAGAACTGAACGATATAAAGTGGGGTCTGGCAGGCTGCCTCCTGTTCCTCGGCATATCGTCTCCGGCATATCACAAGTTTTACCGGAAAAACGGCGGTGTACAGTAAAAAAGAAAATCTGAAAATCCGGACAGATCCGGCGGGATGCAGGGTCTGTCTTTTTTTGCGGAATCTTCCGGAAGGGGAATTTCTCCCTGTTTGTGGTAGAATAAAGAAAATCTGAACAGAAAGAGGAATGGAATGAAGAAACCCGTAATAGGAAATGTCCGGCTGGACGGATTTGCCCTTCTGGCGCCCATGGCCGGTGTAAGCGATCTGGCATACCGGGTCATTGCCCGCCGGTACGGCGCAGCGATGACCACAGCGGAAATGGTATCGGCTAAGGGGCTTTATTATAAAAGCGATAAGACCCGGGACCTGATGAAAATAGATCCGGAGGAGCATCCCGTAGCGCTTCAGCTTTTCGGAAGCGATCCGGAAATCATGGCTCTGGGAGCAAAGGAGATGGAAAAGGCAGGAGCGGATATCATTGATATCAATATGGGATGCCCGATGCAGAAGGTCGTGCGGAACGGAGACGGTTCTGCTCTGATGAAAAATGTTTCTCTGGCAGAATCGGTGATCCGGGCCATGGTGCAGGCGGTGAGCGTGCCGGTAACGGTGAAGATGCGCCTCGGCTGGTCGAAGGAAACGGAAAACTGTGTGGAACTGGCCTGTGCGGCGGAGGAAGCCGGTGCGGCAGCAGTGACGGTTCACGGAAGGACAAGAGAAGATTTTTATACCGGAAAAGCCGACTGGGAAAAAATCAGTGAAGTTGTGCAGGCGGTGAAGATCCCGGTCATCGGAAACGGGGATGTGACAGACGGGCCGTCGGCAAAGCGGCTGATGGAGGAAACCGGCTGTGCTGCCGTAGCCATCGGACGGGCTGCCTGGGGCAATCCCTGGGTTTTCCGGGAGGTGAATGCCTATCTGGAGCGGGGAGAAATTCTGCCGCCGCCCAGCTGGGAGACCCGTCTCGCTATGGCGAGAGAGCATCTCCACGGTCTGGTAAAGGAAAAAGGGGAGAATCATGCGGTTCGGGAAATGCGGGCCCATGCGAGCCGGTATTTCCACGGCCTGCCGAAGGCAGCAGAGCTGCGGCGGGAGATCATGAAGGCCCTTACGGAGGAGGCATTCAACGGTATCCTGGACCGGTACGAAGCAGAGCGGGGATTTACGGAGCCGAACAGAGAAGAAAATAAGTAAGGGCTCTTCCTGATATTATTAGCAATTATGAAAAGAAAACGCTGAAATTATAATTCGATAATTATAATCAGATTATAATTTCGGCGTTTTTTCGTTTTTAAAAGGGCTGAGACTTTCAATTTCGTTGACATACACAAAGGGAAATACTAGAATAAAAAGGTAATGTGAAGTGAACAATTTTTGAGTCCGGAGGCTTGTGCATGAGTGAGACAGCACGGGCTTTTTTATCTCAAAGAGAGAGGAGAATCTGTCAGCCATGGATCTGCTTGCGGAAAAGATGATGAAACTTTTCGGGTGCGGTATGGGCTGTGTTGTTTCCCTTGAAAAGGCTGAAATCGGAAATCATTTCAGCTGGGGAAGAATGGATTTTCTCCCGGTTCTTTCACGTGTAAGAATTGCGCTTCTTTTCGGAGTATGCCCTGAAGGGCTCTGAGAAGAAGTTTTTTGTTGGAATTTTATTGTTCAAAGGGAGGAAAAATCATGCATGTAGGTATTGTTATGGGCAGCGATTCCGATCTGCCGGTCATGAAAAAGGCCTGCGAAATCCTGGACGGCTTCGGCGTTTCCTATGATGTAACCATTGCATCGGCTCATCGTACGCCGAAAAAATTGGCTGAATTTGTAGCTGCTGAAGAAGAGAAGGGAGCTTCCGTATTCATTGCCGGCGCAGGTATGGCAGCAGCTCTTCCGGGAGTGGTTGCAAGCATGACGCTTCGTCCGGTTATCGGTGTTCCGCTTTCCGGCGCCAAGCTGGACGGCATGGATGCGCTTCTGTCCATTGTACAGATGCCTTCCGGAATTCCGGTTGCAACGGTTGCCATTGACGGTACGAAGAATGCTGCTTATCTGGCTGTTGAAATCGGTGCGCTTTCCGATCCCGCACTTTATGAAAAATATAAGAAGTACAGAGAAGATGCTGCTGCAGAAATCTATAAAAAAGATGAAAAGTTGCAGGAATCTCTGAAGAAGTAAATGGCTATATTTTATTTATTACTTAACATATAAGGAGCAAAACAATGAAAGAATACAAACCCTTCAAATCCGGAAAAGTTCGTGAACTCTATGATCTGGACGACAGCCTTGTTATGGTCTGCACCGACCGCATTTCTGCATTCGACAACATCCTGAAGTGCCCGATTCCGGAAAAAGGCTGCGTGCTGAACCGCATGTCCAAGTTCTGGTTTGATTTCACAAAGGATATCGTACCGAACCATATGATTTCCATTGATACAAAAGATATGCCGGAATTCTTCCAGACCCCGGAATTCGAAGGCCGCTCCATGAAGACACTGAAGCTGGACATGATCCCCGTAGAATGCATCGTCCGCGGCTATATCACCGGCTCCGGATGGGAAGGCTATCAGAAGGACGGAAAGGTCTGCGGCATTGAACTGCCGAAGGGACTGAAGGAATGCCAGAAGCTTCCGCAGCCGATCTTCACTCCTTCCACCAAAGCTCCTGCAGGAGAACATGATCAGAATATTTCCATGGAAGAAGGGGTTGAATGGGTAGAAAAATTCTTCCCCGGAAAAGGCAGAGAATATATGGAAAAGCTGGCTGAACTGACCCTGGCTCTTTACAACAAGTGCGCTGATTATGCACTGGAAAGAGGCATCATCATTGCAGATACCAAGTTCGAATTCGGTCTGAATGAAAAGGGCGAAATCGTTCTGGGCGATGAAATGCTGACTCCGGACAACTCCCGCTTCTGGCCGGCAAAGGGTTATGAAGCAGGCCACGGCCAGCCTTCCTATGATAAGCAGTTCGTCAGAGATTATCTGAAAGCAAACCCGGGCGATACTGTTCCGCAGGAAATCATCGACAAGACCATCGGTATCTATAAGGAAGCATATGAACTCCTCACCGGGGAAAAGTTCTGATTGAACGGAAAAGGCGTCGGAAACAGCGCTCTGTGCGGTGCGGCTTTCCGCTGCTTCATAAAAATGAGGAAGGGCATCCTGCCCGAAGATTTCTAGACAGGAGAATGGAATGTATAAAAGTTTTGACGTATATGACGATAAGCCTCATGAAGAATGCGGCGTATTCGGCATTTTCGACCGCGAGGCTTCGGCGGTGCATGATACCTACTACGGGATCTTTGCGCTGCAGCACCGGGGCCAGGAAAGCGCAGGAATCACTGTTTCCGATGGACGGAAAATGAATACGGTCAAGGGAATGGGCCTGGTCACAACCGTTTTCCGCAATCTTCCGGAAATGGTAGGCCATATCGGCATCGGTCACGTGCGCTATTCCACGACCGGTTCCTCGATTCCCGTCAATGTGCAGCCCCTCCAGGCAGAAAGCGTAGACGGCCCGATGGCACTGGCACATAACGGCAACCTGGTCAACACGAAGAATCTGCGGAAAAGACTGCTGATGGAAGGATCTACCTTCAATACGACCATGGATACGGAAATCCTGATCAAGCTGCTGGCCCGTTCCCGGAGAGATCGGGTGGAAGACAAGTTCAGGGAACTCATGGATGAAATCCACGGTGCCTATGCTATCGTGTTCTGCACAAACAAGGTTCTTTACGGATGCCGGGACCCCTTCGGATACCGTCCGCTGGTGCTGGGGAAGACAGAAACCGGCTGGGTTCTCGCTTCGGAAACGGTTGCTCTGGACGCAATCGATGCGAAATTTGTCAGAGATATCCTTCCCGGGGAAATTGTTTCCATTGATGATGACGGCGTTCATTCCACCATGTACTGCCCGGTGGAAGGACATAAGCACGGCATCTGCTCTTTTGAATACATTTATTTTGCCCGTCCGGATTCCGTGATGAACGGACAGGATATCTACGAAGCCCGGCTGAACATGGGCCGGAAGCTTTGGGAAGAAACGCATTATGACGGCGACGTGGTCATGAGCGTTCCCGATTCCGGCAATGTGGCGGCACTGGGCTATGCAAAAGCTTCCGGAATTCCCTTCGTGGAAGGTCTCCTGAAGAATAAGTACATGGGCCGTACATTCATCCAGCCGGGACAGAAGAACCGGGAAAGAGCCGTCCGCATGAAGCTGAATCCGATCCGCATGAATGTGGAAGGAAAGCGCATCATTCTGATCGATGATTCTATCGTCCGCGGCACTACGAGCGGTATCATTATTGATCTGCTGAAAAATGCCGGCGCGAAGGAAATCAAGCTCTGCATCAGTTCTCCGCCTGTTAAGTATCCCTGCTTCTTCGGAATTGATACGGCAGAAAGAAAGCAGCTGATTGCAGCATCTCATTCTGTTGAGGAAATCCGGAAGAGCATCGGTGCGGATGCGCTTCATTACCTGTCTCAGGAAGGGCTGGCAGAATCCATTTCCCATATCCGGAAAGAAGACATGTGCTTTGCCTGCTTTGATGGTTTGTATCCCGAACCGGTTCCGCACAACGGACTCGGCAGTATGGAAGATGAGGAATAAGGAGATATCATGACAGAAAAGAAAAAGGGCCTGACTTATGCGGAAGCCGGTGTGGACATTGATGCCGGAGAACGGGAAGTAGAGCTGATCAAGAAGTCGGTCCAGGCAACCTATACAAAAGGTGTTCTGGGCGATCTGGGCGGATTCGGCGGACTGTATCGTCTGAAGGATGAGCTGTCCGAGGACCCGATCCTTGTTTCCGGTACAGACGGCGTAGGAACAAAGCTTCGTCTGGCCATTGAAATGGGAATTCATAACACCATCGGACAGGACTGCGTGGCCATGAGTGTAAATGATGTGCTTGTACAGGGCGCACGTCCGCTGTTCTTCCTGGACTATATCGCAACAGGCAAGCTGGAACCGGAACTGATGGCGGAAATCGTCAAGGGTGTTGCCGATGCATGCATTGAATCGGGCTGTGCGCTTCTCGGCGGAGAAACCGCGGAAATGGCCGGCTTCTATGCAAAGGGCGACTACGATGTAGCCGGCTTTGCGGTGGGCATCGTAGACAGAAAGGACCTCATCACCGGAGAAAATATTGCAGAAGGCGATGTTATCCTGGGTCTGCCTTCCACAGGCGTTCATTCCAACGGCTACTCTCTGGTGCGCCGGATCATTCAGGATGAAAAACTGGATCTGAAGAAGACTTACGAAGGCTTTGACAAGCCTCTGGGCGAAGTCCTGCTGACCCCGACCCGCCTGTACCCGAGACCGGTTCTGCCCGTACTGAAGGGAGCAAAGGTCAACGGTCTGGTTCATATTACCGGCGGCGGCTTCTACGACAATATCCCGAGAGTTCTTCCTGAAGGAACCCGGGCGGAAATCGATGCCGATCAGTGGCCGATGCTGCCGGTATTTCCCTTCCTCATGAATCTGGGCGGCGTAGATCCCCATGAAATGTACCGCACCTACAACTGCGGGCTGGGAATGCTTCTGATCCTGGATCGGGAAAATGCGGAAAAAGCAAAGGAAATCCTGAAGAAAATCAATGAACCGGTTTACGAAGTGGGCCGGATTACCAAGGGCGACAGAGATGTTGTTGTGACGGGCGGTCTTTTCCATGAGTAAGAAGAAAATTCTGATTTTTGCATCCGGACGCGGCTCCAATGCGGAAGCCATTCATGAAGCCTGCGAAAGCGGCGTGATCAACGGCGAAATCATCGGCGTAATCTGCGACCATGCAGACGCACAGGTTCTGGAAAGAGCGAAAAGATGGAACGTTCCTTCCGTTGTACATGAACTGAAAAGCTATCCGGACAAGGCGGCCTTTAATGATGCGCTGCTGGAGGAGGCGAAGAAATTCGCTCCCGACCTGATCTGTCTGGCAGGGTACATGAGAATCTGCGGAGAAAACCTGATTCATGCCTTCCCGGGAAAGATCATGAACATCCATCCGGCGCTTCTTCCGAGCTTCCGCGGTCTCCATGCACAGCGGCAGGCTGTTGAAGCAGGTGTCAAGGTGGCAGGCTGCACCGTTCATTTCGTCGGAACCGGACTGGATGACGGCCCGATTATCACGCAGACGGCTGTGCCGGTTTACGATGATGACGATGAAGATACGCTTTCCGCACGCATTCTTGAGCAGGAGCATCCGACCTATGTCAGAGCCGTTGCTGCTTTCTGTGCGGATAAGCTTACCCTGAAGGAGCATCACGTTTCCGGAATGCATGCAGAGAAGTAAGAGAGAAAATCATTACGAATCATCGGGAGAGTCCGGTACGGCTCTTCCGGGTGATTCCTGTTCAGATAAAGGAGGAAAATATGACCATTAAAAGAGCGCTTATCAGTGTATCTGATAAGACCGGAGTCGTAGAATTTGCCAAAGGCCTCCATGACCTGGGTGTGGAAATCATTTCCACCGGCGGCACAATGAAAGCCATTGCAGATGCGGGAATTCCCGTAAAGTCTGTTTCCGAAGTGACCGGATTCCCGGAAATGATGGACGGCCGCGTAAAGACCCTCCATCCGAAAATCCACGGCGGAATTCTGGCTATCCGGGATAACCCGGAACATGTGAAGGCTATGAAGGAACACGGCATTACCGGCATCGATCTGGTAGCCGTAAACCTTTATCCTTTCCGGGAAACCATTGCAAAGCCGGATGTTACCCGGGCAGAAGCCATTGAAAATATTGATATCGGCGGTCCGTCCATGGTCCGTGCAGCGGCAAAGAATTACAAATATGTAGCCATCGTAGTAGATCCTGCACAGTACGGCGATATTCTGGAACGGATTAAGAACGATACCATGACGGAAGAATTCCGTCTGGAACTTTCCCGCAAGGCATTTCTCCATACCGGCCTCTACGACTGCGCGATTGCAGATTACCTGACCAAGGAAGTTACAGGCAATAAGGAAGCTATGCCCGATGTATTTGCACATGCATATACAAAGCTGCAGGATCTTCGTTACGGCGAAAATCCGCACCAGAAGGCAGCCTTCTATAAGGACCCGGAAGCAAAGGGCGGCATTGCCTTTGCCAAGCAGCTTCACGGCAAGGAACTTTCCTATAACAACATCGTAGATATGGAAGCAGCATGGGATCTGGTCTGTGAATGGAAAGATCAGCCTGCCTGCGTCATCATCAAACACACCAATCCCTGCGGCGCAGCTCTCGGCAAGGATGCAGTGGATGCTTTCAACCGGGCATTCAATGCAGACAGCAAATCCGCATTCGGAGGCATCGTTGCCCTGAACCGGGAATGCGACAAGGCAGCGGCGGAAGCTATGAAGCCGATTTTCTTTGAAGTTGTACTGGCTCCGAAGTTCTCTGCAGAGGCTCTGGAAATTCTGGGTACAAAGAAGAATATCCGCCTGATTGAAGTACCGGCCAATGAAGAAGAAGAACTGCAGCTTCATAAGGTTTCCGGCGGTCTGCTGATTCAGACTCCGGACAACAGTGCAGAAACAAGAGAAGACTGCAAGGTTGTTACCGACAGAGCGCCTACGGAAGAAGAATGGCAGGCTCTGGAATTTGCATGGAAGATCGTTAAGCATGTAAAATCCAATGCCATCGTTCTCACCGGCAAGGATGTGACCCTGGGTGTAGGTGCCGGCCAGATGAACCGTGTCGGCTCTGCGGAAATTGCGATTGAAGAAGCAGGCGAAAAGGCAAAGGGCTCTGTTATGAGTTCCGACGCATTCTTCCCCTTCGGCGATACCATTGAAGCGGCAGGCAAAGCAGGCATTACCGCTGTCATTCAGCCCGGCGGCTCCATCCGCGACCAGGAATCCATTGATATGGCCAATAAATACGGAATTGCCATGGTCTTCACCGGCCATCGTCATTTCCGCCACAGCTGAGAGAGGATATACCCATGAAAGTATTAGTTATCGGAAGCGGCGGCAGAGAACATGCTCTGGCATGGGCTCTTTCCCGCAGCCCTTCGGTAGAACAGGTTTATGCTATTCCCGGAAATGACGGGATGAAAGATGTAGCAGACATTGTTCCCGTGAAGGGAAATGAAGATATCATCGATTTTGCACGGCTGATGGACATCGGTCTGACCGTGGCCGGTCCGGAAACCGTTCTGACGGAAGGCCTTGCCGATGAATTCGAAAAGCAGGGACTGGCATTCTTCGGCCCCTCTGCTGCAGCAGCCCGTATCGAAGGCTCCAAGGGCTTTGCCAAGAAGCTCATGAAGAAATACGGGATTCCTACCGCAGCTTATGAAATCTTTACGGATGAAGAAAAGGCCGTGGAATATCTGAAGCAGAATAATACCTATCCGATTGTCATCAAGGCAGACGGACTGGCTGCCGGCAAGGGTGTTATCATTGCCATGAACGAAGAACAGGCCGTTGAGACTGTGAAGGATATGCTGGAAGGACACTCCTTCGGCAGCGCCGGAAGCTCTGTGGTCATCGAAGAATATATGGAAGGGGAAGAAGCGAGCATGCTCTGCTTCTGCGACGGAACCACTGTAGTTCCCATGATCTCCTCCCAGGATCATAAGAGAATCTTCGAGGGAGACCGGGGTCCGAATACAGGCGGCATGGGGGCATATGCGCCTGCGCCGGTCATGACAGATGACATCCGCACCCAGGTGGATCTGCGCATTCTCCATCCGATCGTGGCGGCTATGAAGCAGGAAGGATATCCCTTCAAGGGCTGCCTGTATGCAGGACTGATGATTACCAAGAACGGTCCGAAAGTGGTGGAATTCAACTGCCGCTTCGGGGATCCGGAAACGGAAGCCGTCCTTCCCCTCTTTGACGGAGACCTTGCACAGGTCATGCTGGCCTGCGCAAAGGGAACACTTCGGAAAGACATGGTGAAGTGGAAGGAAGGCGCCTGCGTGGATGTAGTCCTTGCTTCGGAAGGCTATCCGGGTTCCCATTCCTCCGGGGAAGTGATTACCGGCCTGGAAGAAGCGGAAGCGACAGGCTGCCATATTTTCCATGCAGGGACCAAGAAGGTAAACGGACAGTTTACCGTCAACGGCGGCCGCGTGCTGAATGTGGTTGCTGTAGCGTCTACTTTGGAAGAAGCAAAGGAAAAAGCCTATGAAGGCGTTTCCAAAATCAAGTGGAGAGGCATGCAGTACCGTCACGATATTGCAGACAAAGGCCTGAAGCACCTGATAGAAAAATAAAGAAGAAATAAAAACAGCTCGAATCATTCTTTGGATTCGGGCTGTTTTTTGTTGCTCCTTCCGGCA
Organism: uncultured Dialister sp.; assembly: GCA_938038225.1. Classification (GTDB taxonomy): domain Bacteria; phylum Bacillota; class Negativicutes; order Veillonellales; family Dialisteraceae; genus Dialister. The sequence goes on from CALHRX010000001.1 coordinate 102,333, forward strand.
GGCAGATCCGGCCCGGTGATTCCGGCTTTTCCGGACAGACGGAAGGGACGGGAACCGGGAAAGTACTTTTCGGACTTTACACTTTTTTTACAATTTCCACAAAAGCTATACCTTGTATTGGATTTTTCTTTTACACCCGGCCTTTACACTGATAACAGTAAAACAAATGTGAAATTTGGAAGGAGATCATTATGAGACTTAAAAAATGGATTGCTTTGGGACTTTGCGCAGCAACGGTAGGACTGGCAGCCGGCTGCGGCGATTCCGGTAACAAGGGCGCAGCAAGCAGTGCAGCAAAGGTAAGCGGTAAGGTTACCGTTTCCGGTTCTTCTGCTCTTCTGCCGCTGGCTAAGGACGCAGCTGCAAAATTCAAATCCGAGCATCCTGAAGTTTCTCTGACACTCAATGCAGGCGGCAGCGGCACAGGTCTGAAGCAGGTCGCTGAAGGTTCCGTAGACATCGGCAACTCCGATGTTCCCGCTGAAGAAAAGCTCCCCGCAGATAAAGCAAAGGGACTGGTTGATCACAAAGTAGCTGTTCTGACCATTGCTCCGGTTGTCAACAAGGACATCGCAGCACAGGTTAAGAGCCTCACCAAGGAACAGCTCCAGGACGTATTCACTGCAAAGGTAACCAACTGGAAAGATGTAGGCGGCCCGGATGAACCGATCGTTCTTGTAACCCGTCCGTCCACTTCCGGAACCCGTGCTCTCTTCACCGAACTGGCACTGGCAGGCAAGGAAGAAGCTTCCAACAAGTCCCTGGAAACCGACGACAGCGGCACACTGATTCAGAGCATTGCCCAGACAAAGGGTGCTATCGGTTATGTAGCACTGTCTTACCTGGTGAACAACAAGGATGTGGAAGCCATCGCTATTGACGGAGTTATGCCGACTCTCGAAAATACCTACAACGGCACCTATCCTGTATTCGGTTATGAACACATGTATACCAAGGGCGAACCGACCGGAGCTGTAAAGGCATACATTGACTACATCCTCTCCGACAACTACGGCAAGGAAATCGAAAAACAGGGTTACGGCATTGCCGCAAAGATGAAGAAATAATTCATTCGATGAATTCAGCAGGGTAAAAGAGCAGGGGGGAGTTGGCCTTCCCTGCCCTTTTCTCGCAGAAGAAATCAGAAACAGTGGGATCAATCTGTCGGTTTGTGACAGAACAGTTAATTATTTTCAGGCGTAAGGAGTTATTCATGGACAACAAACATATTCCTCTCTTTCGAAGGGAGTATTTGGGAAGAGGGATTTCCGCAGCATGCGCTCTTTTCCTGATCATCCTGGTGATAGGGATGGGATGCTTCCTCCTGGCAAAGGGAATCGGAACATTTACGGATTTTGGACATTCGGTATCGGAATTTCTTTTCTCTCCGGAATGGAAGCCTTCCGATACGGAAGCAGGCGGCGGAAAGGTTGGAGCGGCTGTATTTATCTGGGGCTCTATTCTGACCTGCGGGCTTTCTCTTCTGATTGCTCTTCCGTTTTCGATTTGCACAGCTGTTTTCATGACACAGATTTCCCCCCGCCTGGGAGAAAAGATCATCCGTCCGGCGGTTGAAATTTTCGTAGGAATTCCTTCTGTTGTATACGGCTGGGTCGGCCTGACAGTTCTGGTTCCGCTTCTGCAGAAAATATTTGATCTGCCTCATGGACAGTCCGTCCTGGCGGCAGCCATCGTTCTGGCCGTTATGATTTATCCGACCATTACCTCTGTATCTGCCGACTCCCTGCGGAGCGTCAACAAAAAGTATGTGGAAGGTGCTTACGGACTGGGAGCAACCCGGTGGCAGATGATTTATCAGGTGCTCATTCCGGCGGCTCTTTCCGGCATTCTCACCGCAGTCATCCTGGGACTGACCCGTGCTTTTGGCGAAGCTCTTGCCGTTTCCATGGTTATCGGCAAGATGAAGGCCTTTCCGGACAGCCTGCTTGCTCCGACCAGCAACCTGACCGCAGCAATCGCTTCCGATATGGGCGGCGCAATGGACGGCGGCGAATTCAATGCTGCTTTGTGGACCATGGCACTCCTGCTCTTCATCATTTCTTTCATCTTCATTCTTTTGATTCATAAAGTATCTGCCCGAAAAGAGGTTACAGCATGACCCGTGAAAATGTACTGCAGAAAAAGGACCTGGGAATCTTTTCCGGGGAGGAAAGAGGCCTGACACAGGCCAGAACTGCAGATAAGATTGCCACCGCTGCATTTTACGGAATCAGCGCTGCATTCGTCCTTTTATTGATTGCCTTTACTCTCTATGTAGTATGGGGCGGTGTGAAGGCCTTCAAGCCGGAAATCTTCTCCTTCAGTGAGACCGGCATCGGCAATCAGTTCTTCAATACGGTATACCTGGTTATATTATCCATTTTGATTTCTTCCCCGATCGGTATTATGGCCGGTGTTTACATGGCGGAATATACCACGGAAGGCAGAATGACACAGATGCTCCGCATGGCTATCGAAACACTGTCTTCTCTTCCGTCTATCGTTATCGGTTTGTTCGGCTACCTCGTTTTCATCATCATGGCAGGAGAACAGTGGAACCTGTTTGCCGGTGCGCTGGCCGTATCCATTCTTTCTCTTCCGCTCCTGACTTCCACGACCTATGAAGCAATGAAGGTTCTGCCCAAAGGCTACAAGGAAGGAAGCCTGGCTTTGGGCGCAACCCGATTTGAAACGATTGTCAAAGTTATGCTGCCGGCATGCATCCGTCCTATCGTTACAGGGATTATTCTTGCGGCAGGCAGAGCCTTCGGCGAAGCAGCAGCCCTGCTGTATACCGCCGGCATGAGTACCGATATTAACTGGCAGGTATGGGATATTACTTCTCCTACATGCCCTCTGAACCCATTCCGTCCGGGCGAAACCCTGTCCCTGGCAGTATGGGCAGCCCGTACAGAAGGTGTGGGTGCCTCTGCTGCTGACGTAGCTGCTGCTGCATCGGCCATCCTTATGCTGATGGTTCTTGTATTCAGCATCGGCGCCCGCCTGATCAGTGCTTATTTATCTAAGAAAACAGAAGGAGAACAATCATGACAGAAAACCAGTCTGCAGCACTTACTGCACCGCTTGGAGCATCCGCTATTTCCGTATATTCCGATATCAGCTTTGACTGCCGGAAGGTAAACCTTTACTACGGCAGCTTCCAGGCACTGAAGAATATCGATCTTCGAATTGAAAAAAATAAGATTACCGCACTGATCGGACCTTCCGGCTGCGGCAAGTCCACGTTCCTCCGTACGCTGAACCGTATGAATGATCTGATTCCCGGATGCCGGGTAGAAGGGGAAATCCTTCTGGACGGTGTTGACGCATACAATGCAGTCGATCCGATCGTTCTCCGCCGCCATGTAGGCATGGTATTCCAGCAGCCGAACCCGTTCCCGAAGAGCATTTATGACAACATTGCTTACGGCCCCCGTCTGAAAGGCATCACCAAGAAAGCAGAACTGGATGAAATTGTGGAAAAAAGCCTGAAGGAAGCAGCTATCTGGGATGAAGTCAAGGATCGCCTCCGCAAATCCGCTCTGGGACTCTCCGGCGGCCAGCAGCAGAGACTCTGCATTGCCAGAGCCCTTGCAGTACAGCCGGAAGTTCTGCTCATGGACGAAGCAACCTCTGCCCTGGATCCGATCTCCACGGCTCACATTGAAGACCTGGCCCTGAAGCTGAAAGAATCCTATACAGTGATCATGGTTACCCATAACATGCAGCAGGCAAAACGTATTGCCGATAAGACCGCTTTCTTCTATCTGGGAGAAATGGTGGAATACGGAGAAACTGAGCAGATTTTTGAAAATCCGCAGAAGGAAAAAACCATGCGCTATGTATCCGGCAATTTCGGCTGATGCCATGAATTTGTTTATTTTGACTTCTTTATCTTGTGGTAAAATAGAATAGCTAATCTGGAAGCCGGTCGTTTTCTTGAAAAGCGGCCGGTTTTAGTAGTTTTTTATCAGGAGGTTTCTATGCCCCTTATTTATTGTGTAGAAGATGACGACGGAATCAGGGAACTGGTGAGCTATGCCCTGCGCAGTCAGGGATACCAGGCGAAAGGATTCGAAAAGTCGGAGCCTTTCTGGAAATCGCTGGAAAAGGATGTACCGGATTTGATTTTGCTCGATATTATGCTCCCCGGAGAAGACGGCCTTGCCATTCTGAAAAGACTGAAAGATTCTCCTCTGTGGAACAGCATCCCCGTTGTGTTCATGACTGCCAAGACCGGCGAATATGATATCGTGAAGGGCCTGGATATGGGCGCTGACGACTATGTAAAGAAACCCTTCGGCATTCTGGAATTGATTTCCCGGATTCGCTCGGTTCTGCGCCGGAGCCAGAAAGGAAAGGAAAAAGTCAAGGAAGAATCCTTCGGCGCCGTAAAGATAGACCGGGATGCTCACCGCGTGACGGTGGACGGGAAGGAAATTCAGCTTACATTAAAAGAATTTGACCTTCTCTGCTATTTGTTGTTAAATAAAGGAATCGTTTTATCCCGAAACCAGATTATGCAGGCGGTCTGGGATTCACCCTTCGGTATCGAAAGCCGTACTGTCGATATGCATATCATGAGCCTGCGGCAGAAATTAGGAAAAGACGGAGCTGCTATTCATACTGTAAGGGGGGTGGGCTACCGCCTTTTAGATAAAGACTGAAGGAGGACCTCATGAGGACAAGAGTCTATAAAAACCTGTTGATTATGGGCATATTCTCTGTACTTGCCGCATTTATACTTTCGATTATTCTCTATTACCAGGGGCTGCAGGAACAGTTTTCCAAGGACCTGGAACGGATGACAGGAGATATGGCGCTTGCCCTTTCTGTGGAGGAACAGGACCGAGGCAGGGAATATCTGACACAGATTTTTGAAGCCCACGGCAGAAGAGTGCATATCGTATGGCTTGATGCGGCGGGAGAAGTCCTTTATGACAGTGACGGAGTTGCCGATGAAGACTATAAATCGGGACCGGAGGTCAAAGATGCCCTGGAGTATGGAAAGGGAAGCAATATTCATAAATCGGCGGAAGGCTATCCCAAGTCCTATTTTGCGGAAAGAGTGCCGGACGGATCGATTCTGCGGATTTCTGCATTCCGGGAAGTCCTGTTCCGTGACTTTTCCAATTATTTCCCGGAAATTATGCTTTTCCTTTTCGTCTTTTTTGCCGGATGCCTTGCAGCAGCAGAACGGCTGACCGAACAGGTCCTTCGGCCTTTCCATATGCTGGGCGAGCTGGTGCAGCAGATCATGGAGGGGAAAAATCCGTCGGATATGGCGGATTATAAGGAACTTCGCCCCCTGATTCAGAAAGTGGAAGAACAGAGAAACGATATCCAGAACTATCTGGAGGATATAGAAGAGGATCGGCATACCATCCGTACCGTTATCGATACCATTTCCGACGGGATCATTCTTTTGAATGCCAATAAGGAAATCCTGGATTATAACAAGAGTATTGAGGTATTGTTCGGGTTTGCGGAAAATAAGCGGTACCGCCGTATTTCCAATATGTATCATGATGAAGATTGGCTCCGGTGTATCGGGAAAGCGTTCCGGGAAGGCGGAAGATCCCAGTATACCATGCAGATCTCCGATAAGCCCTACCAGGTTATCATGAAAAGTATGGAAATCAATGAGGGCGAGAATGTGCTGCTCATCGTTCTTCATGATCTGACCGAAAGCTATGCGTCGGAAAAGATGAGGCGGGAATTCTCTGCCAATGTTTCTCACGAGCTGAAAACGCCGCTCACCTCCATCAGCGGTTATGCAGAAATGATTGCCAACGGCATGTATCAGAGCGAAGCCGATGTCAGAGTTTTCGGAAGTCGGATCATGAACGAATCCCAGCGCATGATGTCTCTCATTGAAACCATCATGCATCTGTCCAAAATTGAAGAAACGGAAACCACGATTTCCTGGAAGGCTGTTGCATTGGACAGTCTGATCCGCTATGCGGCAGATCTTGTCATGCCGCAGGCCAGTGCAAAGAATGTAACGGTCCATGTAGAAGCAGAACCTCTTTATACTTACGGCAATGCGGCTCTTTTGTCCGAACTGATCCTGAACCTGCTGGACAACGGCATCAAGTACAACAATGAAAGCGGCAATATTCTGGTGAAGCTTGCCCCCGAGGGAGAGGATAAGGTCATTCTTACGGTTTCTGATACAGGGATCGGCATTCCGAAGGAAAAGCAGGGAAGAGTCTTTGAACGATTCTACCGTGCGGAAGAAAGCCGCAATCAGTCTACCGGAGGAAGCGGTCTGGGACTTGCCATCTGCAAGCACATTGTACAGAAACATAAGGGGGAAATGTTCATTGCCAGCGAAGAAGGCAGCGGAACAACCGTTACAGTTATTCTTCCCCGGGTTGCCGATGCGGATGTATTTAAGGAAACAGAAGACTTCCGGGCAGCACAGCAGGAGGCTGCCGAAGAGGAATCGGCATGCCTGGAACAGCCGGAGCAGGGACAGGATGAAGAATCCAAATCCCGCCAGGATAAGAAACAGGGGAAGCCGAAAAAGCTGAAAAAGGAAAAGACCAGAGACAAGAAGGAAAAGAAAGACAAGAAGAAAACAGAAAACAAACCGGATAAGGCAGAACATAAAGAAGATCATAAGGACGGACATAAGAAGTCCTGATGGTTTGCTGAAGCCCCTGGAGAGAGCAGTATGCTCTTTCCGGGGGCTTTTCCTGTATATTTCCTTTCCTCTGCGGCAGGAACGCCTCAGGAGACCGTAGGAAGCGAATTTAAAGAAACAAATCAGGGATCGGGGATTGGAATCTGTATAAACGGGAATAAAGAAGAGCGGCTGTGCGGCAGATCCTGCAGGAAGAGAAATGAGATTCATAGAATCCGGCGGGAAGGAATTAGGGAAACGAAATCAGAGAGACGGAGAAGTGCAGGGGATAAAGTCATGTATGGGGACAGCAGCAGACAGGGAAGGCAGCCGGCAGGGAAAGAAAAAGAAGGCAAAACAAAAGCGTCTTAAATTACTTTAAGGGTACCTTTTAATATCAGCATCGAATGAAAAGTGCATGTTTACGAAAATAAAACGGGAATAAACGGTAAAGTAATAAGAAAACAAAAGAGGAAAAGAGGAAAAAACAGAGATTCATAGACGGAAAATCAATGATTCGCGAAAAGACAGCAGCGGGGAAAATGAATCATGACGTAAAATGAACCTTTGACAGAATGTATACAGATTGTTATAATAAGCTTGCTATCTGAACAGGATGTCAGGCCGGGATTCCAAAGAAGAACGGATTCGACAAACTTTGAAAAAACTTCAAAAAAACCTGTTGACAGAATGAAGCAAAAATGATATGATTACACTCGTCGCTGATACAGCGGCGCCGCAAAACTC
>CALHRX010000002.1:0-2708 GCA_938038225.1 uncultured Dialister sp.
GCATCTTCCCTAAATGCATTTGCAGTCATAGCAATGATAGGGATTGTTTTTGCATCCTGCCGTTCCAGGGCTCTTATTGTTCTTGCAGCAGTAAGACCATCCATCACCGGCATCATAATATCCATTAAAATAACATCGTATGTTCCCGGTTCGGAAGCTTCAAAATGCTGAACAGCTTCTAACCCATTTTTCACTGTTTCTACTTTAGCCCCATTTTCCGTCAGCATAAATTCTGCTATTTCCGCATTCAGCTCATTATCTTCAACCAATAATATCCGGACACCTGATATATCTGCATTGAAATCTTCTTTTTCTTCCGGCCGTGCATTCGTATCAATTTTAAATGGAAGTATTACAGTAAAACAGCTTCCTTCACCAAGCTTGCTTTCAACTGTTATGGTTCCGCCCATCTTTTCTACAAGTTGTTTCACAATAGGCATTCCCAGACCTGTCCCATTATAATCAGAACGTGGGGAATTATCTGCCTGTACAAATGGAGTAAACAATTCATTTTTTATAAATTCTTCTGACATTCCAATTCCATTATCTTTTATTTTAAATTCACATGTCATGTGATCTTCTGATCTTTCAATCGTTCTCATACTCATGTAAATAAAACCATTCACCTTATTGTACTTCATACTGTTTGTAAACAGATTCATCAATATTTTTTTCAGATGAACTGCATTGCTCCAAACATATATACCACTGTAATCATCATGTTCTCCTATAACATGAAGTCCTTTTTCTTCTGCCTGAAAGTATAGTGACTCCGTGATTTCTTTACATACCTGATCCAGATTGATGGATTCATCACTAAAAACCACGGTATCCGATTCTAACTTTGCCATATCCAAAACATCATTTACCAATGATAATAGCAGTTTCGAAGACTCATTTATTTTATTCAGGCAATCTTTTGCCCGCTCACCATCATTTCCGCTTTTTTCAAGAATTGTAAGCATGCCCATAATGCCATTGATCGGTGTCCTGATGTCATGAGACATGTTATTTAAAAAGGAAGTCTTAGCCTTATTGGCACTCTGTGCTTCTACAAGTGCATTTTGTAATTCCTGCTGTTTTTCTTCAAGCTCCTGATTCAGCTTCAATGCCTGCTCAGCAGACTTCTTGGATTTTTCTTCCGCACGTTTTGATTTTTTCAAAGAATCAAGAATTATACACAGGACAACAAAAATAGAGATTCCAACTATGAGTGAGACAGCCAGTAAATTGTCCTGAATAAAATCCTTCGCTGTAACTTTTCGTGAGGAAGCATTATACGAAACTACTGCACCTGAAAATTGAGTTGTAGGCATAGATGTCAGTGTTTTATTCAGAATGGACAAAAGAACCGGTTCTCCCTGCTGAACAGCAAATGAAACATCAGCTTCTTTTGTCAGGAAAACACTATGAAGCTTATTATTTTTCAAATAGTCTGAAACAGTACCTGAATTGCTTACAATACAATCCGTCTCCCCTTTCTGCATTGCTTTTACTGCTGCATCTGATGTCTCATATTCCACAACCTCCCATTGCGGATAATTGTATGAAAGATATGCTTTCAATGCAAAATTATCTTTTTCAACGGCAACTATATTCTCTTTATTTTCATCAAAAGAATCCTTTGCCGTAATTGCTGCCATATTGAGAGTCAATAGCGTATCCGACAAAGCAAATCCATTTGTTTCTGCAAAGTATGGATTCTGGTTTGCATGAAAAATCAGGTCTATTTTTCCATCCTGCAATGCCTGAAGCAGTTCACTTCTTGTATCATATCCATTTAATTCAAATTCCAGAGTCTGACCTTGCAGACAATTTTCTGCAAGATCCACATAATCTGTGATAACACCTGTCAATTTGCCTGTTGATGGATCTACACTGCTGATACCTCCATCCTGATTCAGATACCCTATCCGGATTGCTCCATGCTGCCCGATCCACTCCCTTTCTTCTTTTGAAAGAAACGAGCTGCTCTGTGCAGAAAGATAACGCCTGTAGAGATCATCTGTGTAAAATGGATTGTCATCCTTGATTCTGCGCATAGCACTATCCAGTGCTTCTTTGATATCCGGACGTTCTGGATTTATAGCGAAATAGATTTCTGTCTCTCCAATACTTGTAAGCGGTGAAATATCCGATTCTTCCCAACGGGATTCTTCTACCGAAACGAAGCAGTCAATTTCATGTTTCGACAGTTTGTCCATAACTTCTGCGGTATTAGAAACATTGACATGCTGCGTATGCAGACCATACTTTAACTCCCATTCGTTAAGCACATCCTCCGTTATATTATCTTTAAACACACCAATATTTTTTCCCTCAAAAGAATCCAAATTTCCTGCTGTAAGATCCATATTGGATGCATCCGTATAGATGTAATATTTCTCTTCCCCCATAGGCATATCGGAAAAAAGCATATTTTCAGCACGTTCGTCTGTATAGGAAATGCCACCAAGAATATCAATCTCTCCATTTTCCAACTGTGTAAAGCAGTTTTTCCAATCACTTGTTATGTATTTATATGTCCATCCTGCATAACCTGCAATATCTTGAAGATACTCATAACCATAGCCGCTTCTTTCTCCCTTTTCATTGACTGTATTATAAGTTTCTTCAAAAGATCCTACCCGGATAACATTGTCAGAGTTTTCTTTGGCAAATGTAGGAACGGATAAAACAATAAAACATATAATTGTGCAAAATATAAA
>CALHRX010000003.1:0-222806 GCA_938038225.1 uncultured Dialister sp.
TGGGAGGATAGGAAGCTGCTGATTAAGAGAAAAGGCACCTGAAGAGATTCAGGTGTCTTTTCATTTGTGTATGGGAAAGCATCCGGAAATACCCCGGGTGCTTTTTTGATTGTACATATTTCTAAATGTGCAGGAAACAGGAAAGAGCATCTGCCTCACTTCCCTGCAGTGAGCAGGACATTTCATTCTTACAGCCGGGGATATGATAGAATATTTCCGGAGGATTATACCATGAAATGGGTTGAAAACTGGTTATATATGGCGGATCTCATGGTTCGCATGGCGCATCACAGTACAGCGATTGAAGGGAATCCCCTGTCATTGGGAGATTCGCGTTCTATCCTGATTAACGGAATTGTTCCGGGAAAAGCCAGGCGGCTTTGCGAAATTTTTGAAGTGGCAAACTATAAAAATCTGATGCCGTTTTTGCACAGGCATTATCAGGAAGCCATTACCTGTTCTTTGATTCAGGATATTCATCAGATTTTATTGCAGAATATAGATTCCCGTGCAGGGCAGTTCAAAATTTCTGAGAACATGATACCGGGGGCATCTTTTCTGCCGGTACATCCTTCCCAGGTTATCCCTTCCTTGATTCGGTGGTGTGATAATTTGGAATACCGGCTGAGACAGACGGAGGAACAGGATGAAAAAATGGAAATCATCATGGATTCCCATATCAAATTTGAAAGGATTCATCCCTTTTCCGACGGCAACGGCCGGACAGGCCGTGCTTTGATTGTATTTACCTGTGCGAAGGAAGGTCTTATTCCGATCGTTATAAGAAAAGAACAGCGTGAGGAATATATTGCGCTGCTGAACAGCGGGGATGCAAAGGGTCTTTCTGAAATGGCACATATTTTGCAGAATAAGGAATGCGGGCGGCTGGAAAGAGCTATGCAGTGTATTGAATGCTGATTTTCACAGTTGGCGCGGCAGACTTTCCCGGCCTGCAGTTTGCAAAAGGAAATCCGGTCCGGATTTCTTTTTTGTTTTTCCGGAACTCTTGCTCTGCCGTTGAAATAGAAGATGATGTGCTTCCGCGGTCTTCCGAACGGAGTACACCAACCTGGGAAAAGAATTCCGGATTCTCTGAGGGCCCGCAGCAGCAGGGGGCTTTGATTAAATTTCCGAATCTCCCGGCACCATGCTTTCTTTATGCTGTGCTGCCGGGGAATCGGAAATTTTTCCGGCAGGTGTTGACGGAAGAAGATGAAGGGTGTAATATAGCTTCATACAAGCATTCTTTTACAGAGATAAAGAAATAAAGACGAGAGGAAGAACAGAATTTGGCCGGTGCAGTGCTCCTGGGAGCCGTAGGACTGCTTGCCGGATGCGGGGGAGATAAAAAGGCGGCATCCGCTTCTGCCGGGGGCGACCAGAAAATCATTATCGGTCTGGATGACAGCTTCCCGCCGTTCGGATTCCGCGATAAGGACGGCAATCTGGTAGGCTTTGATATCGATATGGCGAAGGAAGCGGCCAAGCGTATGGGAAGCGATATTGAATTCAAGCAGATCGACTGGTCCAGCAAGGAAGCGGAGCTGAAGAGCCACAAAATCGATGCTATCTGGAGCGGCCTGACGATTCTTCCGGAACGGGAAAAGAACATGCTTTTCTCCCGCCCCTATGAAAATTCCGTACAGATCATTCTGGTCAGAGGGGATTCCCCGATTCAGTCCAAGGCCGATCTGGCAGGCAAGATTGTAGCCACCCAGGAAGGCAGCACCGGTCTGGATGCGATCAACAGCGAACCGGAGGTCAAGGCTTCCTTCAAGGAATTGAAGCTCTATCCGGACAATGTATCGGGCTTCATGGATCTGAAGATCGGCCGGATTGATGCGATGATCGTATCGCAGGTCGTAGCGCTCTACTACAATAAGCTCAACGATACAGGCTTCCGTGTCGTCGATGCGGGATACAACCAGCAGCCGGTAGGCGTCGGCATTGCAAAGGACAATGAAGCTTTCAAGAAGAGGCTGGATAAGGCGCTGGAAGAAATGAAGGCAGACGGAACATCCACCAAGATTTCCGAAAAGTGGTTCGGGGAAGATATTACGGTCTGACCGGAAAACGAAAACCGGAAGCATACAGGGCAGGCAGCAGCCTGCCCTTTTCTTTTGTCTGTTTCAGAAAACGGCAGCCCGAACCGGAGCCGGCCGGGGATTTCTTCCGTTCCGCCTTTTCGATTTTCCGAAAGATGATACAATAAGGAATATAAAAGGATAAAAGGTGAAGAAGAGAAGAAAGGAAGGATTTTTATGCTGCCGAAGTACGAATCAACCGTTATGGAACATGCCAACGGAGGAAAGGGCTCCATCATTCTGACACCGATTGCAAAGGAGGATGTTTTGAAGGACCACTGCCGTCTGTTCTCGGAAGCCCGTCTGAAGCCGGGATGCTCCATAGGCGTTCATCAGCACAAGGGCGACGGAGAAATTTATCACATCATTTCCGGCCGCGGTCTCTATACGGACAACGGGAAGACCTATGAGGTAGGCCCGGGAGACACGACCTGGTGCCCGGACGGAAGCACGCACGGTCTGGAAAATATCGGCGATGAGGACCTGGTATTCATTGCCCTCATCATTTACAATAAATAAAACAAAAAGAAAAGGGCAGGCTCTGTGCGGCAGGGCTGCTCTTTTTTTTTTGCCCGCAAAAAAAGGCAGCCGTTGAAAGCTGCCTTTGGGGCGGAATCGTTCTCCTGAAGGCCGGGCGGCGATTTTCCTGTGAACCGCTGTAGGCCTGAACGACTGCCGTGTGTCTCCGGGGAATTATCCTTTCTGCTCTTTTCTCAGACGGGCCAGCGTTTCCGCGTGGTCGCGGACGTACCGGCTGATGCATCGGGTGAGAAAGCCGCTGAGGGTATCGCCCTGATAAATCAGGAGGAGCATGATATCCTCTTTCAGCGAATCGGATATCCGGACGGAGACAATCCTGCTCTTGCGCTCTCCCATTTCCTTTCCTTTTCCTTCCTTTCCTTTTCTCTTACCGGATCCCTGCCCCTGTCTGTATTATGCCATATGGGTCTGACAGGAAATGTCGGCCGGAATCAAAAAATACGGATTTTGTCAAAATTTTCTGAAAAGGGAAAAGAAATGGATTTTTTATTGTGCCCTGTTATACAATAAAATCAGATTGCAGGCACGGAGGTGCCTCGAAATAAGGGGTGAGATTATGAGCCACAGGCGATGGCTGAAGCTGGAAGCTTCTCAATGGGTCAAAGACGGCATCATTACAGAGGAAACGGAAAAGACTCTTGCGGCTCGTTATAAAAAACGGGACTTTACCGGATATAAGGAATTGTTTTTTGTTCTGGCGCTGGTGTGCATTCTGGGCGGCTTGTTTTTCCTGGGGGCGGGACTCTGGGAAAGTCTGACGCAGGATGAACGGTTTGCGCTGGCGCTGGGTCCGCTGGTTCTTTCTTTCCTGGTTTTTCTGGCCACGGTTCTTCTGGACCGGAGGATTCCGGATCAGCCGGTCAGGAAACGGGTATCCGTATCGGGACCGATGGCGGAGGAAGCCTTTTCCGGAAACGGAATGTCCGATTCGTCGGTCACAAAGGCGCAGGCGGACCGGATCGGACGGAAAGCGCAGGTCCTGGGCATTCTGTCGGGAGAGACAAGAATGGTTCCGTCCGGTACGTATCACCACAGCATTCCCGCTTTTGTGCGGGAGGCGGCAGCCACGATTCACGGACTCTGTCTCCTCGGCGCTTTCTGGATGGTGGGGGATTCGTTCAAGCTGACGAATGACCTCTATACGGGGCTGGCCTATGCAGCCTTTCTTCTGCTGATTCTGGCCCATGTGAGCTCGTCCGCAGGACTGAGCATTCTGTACATGGCATCGGCGGTAGGAGTTTTCTATACGGCGCCGGCAGGCGGATGGCCTGTATGGGTATCCTGGATTTATATGATTCTGGCGCTGCATCTTCTGGTGGATATGCTCCGGGAGCACCGGGACCGGTCGGTGATCTGCTTCTCCTGGTTCTGGGCGGCAGGGATGCTGCTCCTCATTTTCTGGTCGGCAGGGGCTCTGCTGTGGCAGACGCTTTTCTTCTCCCTGCTGGCGGCGCTTACCTGGATGGCCGGCGGCATTTTCCGCTCCTACGGACTGGCGGCGGAGGCGCTGCGGTTCTTCGGAGGCATTGCGGTCTTTGCGGTGCTGCTGGAAGGCTCCTACGGCTCCGTATGGGCCGATATTTCCGGCAGCTATGCACTGTGGATTCTGTTCCTTCTTTTCCTTCTGGCGGACGGGGTGCTGCTTTTCCGCATCGCTCTCCGGAAGGAATGGCTGTCCATGCTGGCCGGGCTGACGCCTTTCGTGATGGCCGGGGCAGCGGTGACGGCAATTTTTGAAACAACAGGCGCACTGCCGGCGATGATCATTTCCGTATATTGTGCGGTTCTGGCAGCGGGTGTCATTGCCCGGGGGCTGCAGACGGACCGGGCGCTGCAGCGTCTGTCCGGCATGGGACTCCTGGCGGCGGACGGCATCATCCGCGTTATCGACTCCACCCTGACTCTGGCTCAGCGGGGAACCTTCTTCCTGGCTGTAGGCGCTGCGGCGGCATTGATTGCTTTCCTGCTCTACCGGCCGTCAGGCAGAAAAAAGACGGGGAAGAAAAAGAATTCGGCAGTACAGTCTGCGGAAACGGAGGGAAAAGATGAAGAATAAACGTTTTGCCCTCCTGCTTATGGGACTGGTATTTCTGCTTGAGGCGGGCGCGCTTTTCTGGACCCGCAGCGACTATCGGAGCGTCATGCTGGACGGAAAGGAATTCATCGCTCCGGCAGCGATTGACTATAAGGGGAATTTTTATAACCGGAATTATCTTCCCATGCATATTCTTCTGACAGAGGCGGAATGGAAGGGAGCCGCAGTTCCTGAAAAGAACAGTCTCATTTATGTGGAAATCCGGCAGAATGAGGAAGGAATGGCGGAAACCGCCGGAGCCTCCGATCAGAAGCCGAAAGGGGATTATGTGGAAGCACGGGCGATTTCCTATGAGAACGGCATGGTTTCCTTCCATTTTCCCGCAGACCGGCTGTACATGCTGCCGGAGCAGCTAAAACAGCTCTCTGTGGTGGAGCTTTCCGAGAAGGTAGCCGTCATTGTCGGCAAGGATAAGAACGGAAAAGACAAAACGGAAATCCGTCCGAAAAATGAAATCACGGCGCAGATCCGCATCAAGGACGGACAGGCAGTGATTTCCCGGGTTTTTGCCAACGGCTCTCCCATTGAGCAGACCTATACAACGGTCGGGAAGAATCTGAACATCAAGTATGCTTCCGGGCCGAAGGAAAAGGATATCTATGAGGTCGGGAACAGCTCAAGCCTGTCTCCCGCCAGATAAGGGGTGATTGTATGTATATTATTCTGATGCGTCACGGAGAAGCAGAGCCGGAAACGGAAAAGGTGGAAAACCGGTTCCGAAAGCTCACCGGGAAGGGAAGAAAGCAGGTATTCCGCTCCGCCCGCGGGCTGGCTCATTTCCTGAAGGAAACGCCGATCCGTATTTTCTCGAGCCCTTTTACCCGGACAAGGGAAACGGCGAAGATTCTGTCGGAGGCGTGCTTCACCGAGGAAATTCATATAGCGGATGAGCTGCTGCAGGGAAACTGGAGCATGATACAGAATCACATCCTCACCGAAGGGACGCCGATTGCCCTCGTGAGCCATCATCCCTTCCTGCAGTCGTACCTTCTCACCGCTGCGTCGTGTGCCATCAAATTTGAAACGGCAGGCATTGCCGTTATCGACTATGACCTGCAGTGGAAGCAGGGGAGACTCGTCGGATACTTCACACCGGGACTTTCCCGTCTGAAAAAGGAGGAAAAATGAAAAAACTGCTGACCGTAGCCGGCTCAGACTCCTCCGGCGGAGCGGGCATCCAGGCCGACCTGAAAACCTTTGCCGCCCTGGGCGCCTACGGCATGAGCTGCATCTGCGCCGTAACGGCCCAGAATACCCGCGGCGTTTCCGGTGCGGAGAATATGACGCCTGCCATGGTGAAGGCCCAGCTCCGCGCCGTGTATGACGATATTCCCCCGGATGCCCTCAAAACGGGCATGCTTTCCTCGGCGGACATCGTGGAAACCGTGGCGGATTTCCTGAAAGAAAATAAAAGCTCTCCCTTCGTGGCAGACCCGGTCATGGTGGCCACCAGCGGCGACCGTCTTCTGGCGGAGGAGGCCGTGGAGGTCTATAAAGACAAGCTGATCGGCCTGGCCGATCTTCTCACGCCGAATATTCCAGAAGCGGAGGTCCTTTCCGGGATTTCCATTACGGACGAAGATTCTGCAAGGGCTGCGGCGGAAAAAATCATGGAATACGGCTGCGGCGCCGTGCTCATCAAGGGCGGCCACCGCGTCGGCAGTGCGGCGGATATTCTCCGCGACCGGGAGGGCTTCACCGTATATGAAGGCGAAAAAATCCGCACGGAAAATACCCACGGCACAGGCTGCACGCTTTCGGCCGCTCTGGCGGTCATGCTGGCCCGGGGACTGGGTCTGCGGGAAGCGGTGCGGCAGGCCAAGAAGTACATGACCGGCGCCATCCGCTCGGCAGCGGAGCCGGGACACTCTGTGGGACACGGCCACGGCCCGGTGGATCACTTCTGGTTCTACAGACCGCACTGGGGGCATATGGAATGAAAAAGGAATATCCCTTCTTTGCGTTCATGGCCCGCATGAAATTCATTGCCCGGTGGGGGCTTATGCGGAATACCATTCCCGAAAATGATGCGGAGCACACCCTCCAGACTGTCATGATTGCTCATGCCCTGGCAGTAATCCGGCAGGAAATCTTTCATGAAGAAGCCGACCCGGAGCACTGCGCCATGCTGGCCCTCTACCATGACGCAAGCGAGGTCTTTACCGGCGACCTGCCCACCCCGGTGAAATATTTTACCGGCGATCTGCACGAGAAGTACAATGAAATCGAAATCGAAGCGCGGCAGAAGCTGCTCCGGGCGCTCCCGGAGGAACTGCGGCCTGCCTATGCGCCCATCGTGACCGATCTGGAAAAAGATCCCCTCTGGCCTCTTGTCAAGGCGGCGGACATCCTCTCGGCGCTCCTGAAATGTGCGGAGGAAAAAAGAGGGGGAAACAGCGAATTCGACGAGGCTTACGAAAGCACCCGGCGGCGTCTGGAAAGTCTGCATCTGAAGGAAGCGGACTGGTTCCTTGACCGCTTTGCGGGAAGCTTCCTGAAAACTTTGGACGAACTGAATAAAAGCATCGACTGAGAACGGCATCCCCGGAATTTTACGGGGATGTTTTTTATGCGGAACCGGTGCGGGACCGCAAAAAAGGAACACCTCTGCAGCGGTGTTCCTTTTCATTTCATAAGAGTATCTGTTCAGCCGGTCTGTTTCTTTCCGTCCGGCTTCTGCATATACGGGTCCAGGTATTCCAGGGAAGCGGAGTCCTCTCCGGCGGTCATGCGCACCCGTACGCCGAGGGGCAGGAAAAGATTGTTCGGGCCGTGTCCGGCGGGAATATTGCGGATCACCGGCTTTCCCGCCAGCGTACAGTAATGGGCCAGGACCTGATCTACGGTGAATTCGCCGGCCATCGGCGCCGCACTGTAAAAATCGCCGAGGACGATGCCCTTTACCCGGGAGAGAAGCCCCGACTGGTACAGCTGGTTCAGCATCCGGTCCACCCGGTACGGGTCCTCGCCGGTATCCTCCAGAAGCAGAATGGCCCCGTCGCCCTTCAGCTCATAGGGCGTGCCGCACAGAGAGGCCAGGACGGTGAGATTGCCGCCCTCCAGGATGCCCTCTGCCGTGCCCGGGATGACCGTACGGAGCTTTTCCTCCGGCGGCATGGGGATTTCCCCGACGGGCAGCTCCCCGGCCAGTCCCTTTTCAAACCATTCCAGCGTAAACGGATTGTACCCGTCTCCCCGGAAAGTGGAAATCATCGGCCCGTGGACCGTCACCAGCCGGGAACGCTCTCCCAGTGCCGCATGGAGCGCCGTCACGTCGGAAAATCCGATGAACAGCTTCGGGTGCTTTGCGATTTCCTTATAGTCCAGCAGAGGCAGGATGCGGGCGCTGCCGTAGCCGCCGCGGAGACACAGGATGGCCTTTACCGAATCGTCGCGGAAGAAATCATTGATATCCCTGGCCCGTTCCGCATCGGTCCCGGCAAGATAGCCGTTGTCGTCCGTGACCGACGGAGCCAGTTTGATGTTGTATCCCATGCTCTGGATAAGCGCCAGCGCCTTTGTGTAATCCGTCATGCCCCCGTGCGTCCCCGGCGCCAGAATGCCGATGGTATCTCCCCTGCGGAGAGGGATGGCCGCGCTCCGGGAAGCTCCGCTTTTTTCCGGGGAGGGAAATTCCTGCCGGAAAAGGAAAAGAAAGACCGCCGCCAGAAGGACAGCGGCAAGAAGCCAGTATTTTTTATGAAAAGAAGTCGTCATGAAAATGCCTCACTGCACAGAATGTCTGCTTCCAGTATACCACCGGAGGGAAGAGGCGCCGCACAGCGGGACTGCCCATCGTTTTTCCGCATCCCGGGAAATCCAAAAAGCGCTCCCGAAGGAGCGCCTGTTTTTTACATCAGATCCTTGAAAAGGAATTTCTTTTTGCCCGATGCGTAGTCGCCTACGATCTGGCCGGAGCCGAAGAGTCTGTACTTGTAGGAAAGGAGTCCGTCCAGGCCGACCGGGCCGCGGGCGTGAATCTTGGAGGTGGAAATGCCCACTTCCGCACCGAAGCCGTACCGGAAGCCGTCGGCAAAGCGGGTGGAGCAGTTCTGATAGACACCGGCGGAATCCACAAGGGTCATGAATTTTTCCGCTGCCGCTGCATTCTCCGTGAGGATGCAGTCCGTGTGGTGGGAGCCGTACCGGTTGATGTGGGCGATGGCCTCGTCCTCGTCTCCCACAAGCTTTACTGCCAGGATGAGGTCCAGGTATTCCCGGTGCCAGCTTTCGTCTTCCCCGATGGGCTCTGCGCCGATGAGGGATGCCGTTTCCCGGTCGCCCCGGATTTTCACGGAAGCCGCTTCGAGGGCTGTTTTGAGCGGGGGCAGGAGCTTCCGGGCGATGTCCCGGTGGACCAGGAGAGTTTCCACGGCGTTGCATGCTGCGGTGTACTGGGTCTTCGCATCGACAATGATGGGAATGGCTTTTTCGATGTCGCAGTCCTTGTCGGCATAGATGTGGCATACCCCGTCGGCATGGCCCAGGACGGGAATATCGGTGTGGCTCATGATGTACTGCACGAATGCATTGGAGCCGCGGGGAATGAGGAGGTCCACGGAATCCCTGCATTCCAGGAGCTCGTCGATTTCATTGTGCTGTTCTGCCTGGAGAAGGCATTTTTCCGGCAGTCCCGCAGAAACGGCGGCTTCCCGGATGAGGCGGAAAAGGACGCGGTTTGTATGGAGGGTTTCCTTTCCGCCCTTGAGAACGGCGCAGTTGCCGCTTTTCAGGCAGAGGGAGGAAATCTGCACCATTGCATCGGGGCGGGCCTCGAAGATAACGCCGATGACGCCGATGGGGCAGGTAACGCGGTACAGATTAAGCCCTTCGTCCAGCTGCCGGGCGAGGGTGGTCTTTCCGACGGGGTCGGGCAGGGAAATCAGGGAGGTAAGCTCTGCGGTAACATCGGCGAGCTTTCCTTCATCGAAACGGAGACGTTTCTTCACCGGCGCAGGGATCTGATTTTCCTCTGCGGCGGCCAGATCCTTCCGGTTGGCTTCGAAGATTTCTTCCCGGTGCTCCTGCAGGGCGGTCCGGATGTATTCCAGGGCAAGGTTTCTCTTTTCCGCAGGCGCTGCGGCAAGAAGGGGCGAGACTTCTTTCATGGCTCTTGTTTCCGCTTTGATATTCATGGTATTCCTCCTGTTCAAAATGCCGGGTTATCTTTTCATTGTAGGGGCATGTCCGCAGTCCGTCAAGAAAATTCGGCATTCCGGGCCGGGGAGGAGGGAAATGGGAGCGGCCGGGGAAAACAGAGCATTTTTCATCCCAAAAGACCTGCCCCGGATGGGCAGGCCGGCATGAGGGTATGCAGTTTTTGTTCCGGCTCAGGCTTTCTGTCCGTTCCGGCGGAGGCGGACCTCCCGGACCTTGTAGCAGAAGCCGCTTCCTACGGAGACCTTTTCGCAGAGCACCGTATCGGCTTCGTCGGTGAAGCGGAGGAGGGAAAGATTCCCGGCAAGATCGATGTACTGCCAGCAGGGCCGCTCGTTTTCCGTCTCGAAAAGGACGAAAAGATAGGGCGTCAGGGCAGAAATCTCCGCTTTGGCATCGGCCAGGCCGCAGAGGACCTGGGACAGCTCGAGGGAGCCGCTGTCGGGGAGAGCCGGCTTATTCTGATATTCCCTGGCGACAGGGGTGAAGGAATAGTAACGGATGGGAAACAGGAACAGATTGTCCGGGCTTTTCGGACCCGGTGCGGAATCGGCCATGGGAATCTCCTTTCAGAAATAAGACAGTACGGAAAAATCGAAAAAGGGGCAGGAAACAGAAAGCGGCGGACGGGGTCAGGCTGCGTCCTTTCCTCCGGCGCCGTTTTTGCCGGCAGCACCGGTGAATTTCATCCAGTTTTCCTGTGTTTCCTCAGCGGACTTCATCAGCTTTTCTGCATGCTCCAGAATCTTTCCCGCCTGTTCATCCCTTCTTTCCGTGATGGTGTCCCCGTCTTTAAGGTAATGCTCAATGCTGCGGGTGCTGTCCCGGAAAATCCGCAGACTGGGTCTTCCCGTGAAGAAATCGGAACTGATCATGCAGTTTACATCCGCCGGGAGGGAATTGTCTTTCCGGATTTCCAGCGTCAGCATCGCTTTGGTGCCGTCGACGGAAATTTTTTCCACTTTCCCGATGGGGACACCGGCATACAGCACATCGGCCCCGCGGGCAATGCCGCCTGCATTGTAAAGGACCGCATAGACCGTGTAGGTCGTGCGGAAAAAGATTTTGCGTACGGGGAATACAAAGGCGGAAACCGCCAGGATAAGGAGGACGAGAAAAGCAATCAGTCCGATCCGTGTTTCGCGGTTCACAGAAACACCTCCTGCCATGTCATTTTCTGTATTATACCTTTTTCCCCGGCCGGGAGGAAAGAAGGGAAACATTTTCCCTGTGATTCCGGAGGGAAACGGCCGGCACTCCGGTCCGGACAGGCACAAAAAAACGGTCCGAAGACCGTTTTTGATGGTATTTCCTTATTTCAGGTACGGCACGATGGCGCTGCCGTGGGGAATGACATTGATGGAATAATCCGTCTTTCCTTCCGCAGCGAGCTGCTTCTGCGCCAGCTCCCAGGCTTCCGCCACGGTAGCCACCGGAATCTGATGGGTCCGTTCCCGGAGAATATCGAAGTTCTCCGGACGGGTCACGATGTATACCGTGTGGGTCAGGGCTGTAATGAGATTTTCAAAGGCCACAAAGAAGGGAATGGTGAAGCATTTCCGCAGTTCCTTTTCCATGGCGGTCGTATCCGTGCCGAAGCGGAAGCTGCCCAGATAGGCTTCCGGCTCCATGACATCCTCTGCTTCCATCATGGTGATGATGATGCCGCCCTTTTTGGCTGCGATTTCCGCCGTGGTGTAGCACTTCGTTCCCTGGTACAGGTTTGTATCCTTCGGATAGCCCCCGGCAGATACGATGGTCACGTCCGCCTGCTGCTTCATGGGTACCTTCTGCATGCGGTACGTTTCCTTTGTGCCTTCCAGCCAGGCCTGGTAGGGATCGCCTGCCACGATGGAGGAAATTTCCCCTTCCTCATTGATGACAGAGTGGACGAGGAAGCACGGATGCACCATGTCGCACGCTTCCTGCATATCCTCGGAAACGGGGTTGCCCTCGATTTTCAGCAGGCACGCATCGGGATTCAGTCCGCTTCCGAGAGAATCTCCCAGCGCATGGCAGTGGTTCTGCTGAATCGTTTCAAAGGAGGAAACGCCCGGCAGAATCAGCTTCCGTCCGCCGCCGAAGCCCGCCATATCATGGGTGGAAACCGCATTGATCAGAATGACCTTGTCTGCCTCGACCACTCTCTTGTCGACACGGACCTCCGTGCCCCGGGTCGTCGTTCCCAGATAGGTATGCGCCGATGCATCCGTGGAAATATGCTGGTACATCCGCACCCGCTTTGCCGCTTCTTCGCCTACGCAGGTGATATTTTCCTCATCCGTATGGGGGCGGTGCGTTCCCTGAGCAAATACGATGTAAATATCCTCATCGGGTACGCCTGCCAGATTCAGCTCGTCCAGCACATAGGGAATGAATTCCGAAGCCCGGTTCCATGCACGGGTGATATCCGCACAGACCAGGCACACCTTATCGCCCTTCTGCACCGTTTCCGTGAGCGGCTTTGCTCCGATCGGCGCCCGCATGGCTTTCTGCACCGCTTCCTTTACATTGCAGGCAGGAGTCGGCACTCCTTCCAGTACATCGGAAATATGCTCCTCCGGCAGCCAGACCGACTGCGTTCCCCGTCCGTAAGCCAGACGGAATTCTTTCAGACCCATCTTATTCCTCCCGTTCTGTCAGTATATCTTTGGAAATATATACAAAATATCCGTATCTCTATACTATAAGGAAAATCAGACCTTTAGGCAAGACGGAAAATTCCTTTCTCCGGAAAGGCGGCAGGTCCGGCAGAGACAGACAGCCGGGGTCCGGGCGGGCTTTTCTTATACTTTTCCTGTTTATATAAGAAAAAATCCGGCAGCGCTGCACAGAACAGCCTTCTGCCGGGGATGGGGATGCCGGGCCTACTCCCGGATTTCGATGACCTCTTCCTCCCGTTTCCGCGGAAGAGGACGGGGAGCGTGGGCGGGATAGCCGAAGGACATGGCAAGAACCATTTGGCCTTCCCCGAGCCACTGCTGCAGCTCGTCGTAGGCAAAGAACACATTTCCGATCCAGAGGGAACCGATGCCCAGCTCTTCTGCGCGGAGCGCCATATTTTCTGCGGCGGCGCCGATGGCCTGCACATCGCTCAGCTCGTGGATCTTTTCTGCGGCGGTCCAGTTTTCCCGGAGAGAGCGGCCCTCCGGATTGACGATGAAGACCAGCACCGGCGCCTGGCGCATGCACCGCAGGGTGAAGCGGGCATTCCCGATGAGCGCCTTTCCGCCGGTGAGGATGCCCTCACCCTGCTCCGAGCGGCTGATGCCGGCTTCCGCCAGATCGAGCACCTCCCGTTTCTGGCCGCCCAGAGCTACGATGAATTTCCAGGGCTGCCGGTTCTTCGGGGACGGCGCCCAAAGTCCTGCCCGGAGAATTTCCCGCAGCGTCTCCGCCGGGATCGGCGTTTCCCTGAAAAAGCGGATGCTTCTCCGCCTCCTGATGATATCTTCCATAGTCCCTCCTTCGGTGTCCGGCCTGTCCGATTTCCTGTCCGGATTTCCTGTCAGCCGTACCGTCATTATACGCTTTTTGGAAAAAAATATGTCAAAAACATATCGACCGTTGGTCACAAAATACTTGCAATCCGTAAAGAAATTTTTTATAATAAAGACTGCTCATTATCAGATCATGACTTGGGTAGAAAGGACTCATAACAGTGATTGAAGAAATTTACAAGAGAAGAAGTATTCGCCGTTTTATAAAGAAGAATATCCCCGATGAGGACCTGCGGGAAATCCTTGCAGCCGGCACCTGGGCACCGTCTGAAAAGAATGCTCAGCCCTGGAAGTTCATCGTCATTCGCGGTGATGAACGGAAAGCCATGATCAAAGAGCTGAAAAAGGGGATTCTTCGCAACCGGAAGGGCGATGAAACGGCGATTTTCAGCAAAGGCTATGAAAAGTTCATTCCCTCTGCCATTTATACGGCCCGTGTCCTGGAACAGGCACCGGTCATCGTATTCGTTCTGAATACAAAGGGCTATAACTACCGGGAAAACCATCGTGTGGATGAATACATGATGGAGCTTGCCGATATCCAGTCCATCAGCGCAGCCATCCAGAACATGTGCCTGGAAGCGACCCACCGCAACATCGGAAGCCTCTGGACCTGCAACGTATTCTTTGCCTATGACGAGCTCAAGGAATGGCTCGGCGAAGACGGGGAAATGGTGGCAGCCGTTGCATTCGGCTATACCGACAGAGAAGCACAGCCTTCTCCGAGAAAAGCCGTAGAGGAAGTCACGGAATATCGCGGAGCTTATCCGGAAGAATAAAATACAGAAAACGGAATCCCGGCGCAGTCCGGGATTTTCTTTTGCGAAAATACTGTACGGAGAGCGGCCTCAGAGCCGCTTTTTTCTTTGGAAAAATCCGGTTTCCGGTCCGGCGGTGTCCTTTTCATCCCCTTTCGGGGATTTTTTTATTTTCCTGAAAAAACTTTTATCCGGAGAGGAGAAAAACGGAACCCCGGACTGCAGGCTCTGCAGGGCCTGCGCTTCCGGCCCGTCCTGCACGGAAAAACCGGTTTCAGGCCCGTGCTGCGCGATTTGTTTTCGGTTTTCCGGCGGGCTATGATGCGGATATCCGGAAATGAAACAGGCGCGCCGGAAGGGAAAACAAATTGCATACAGTGAACTACGAGGAGGACACGAAACTCATCCCTGCGGCAAGGCAGGGAGACCGGAAAGCGTGGTCCCTCCTTCTGGAAAAATACAGGCCGCTTCTTCTGCGGGGCGCATCGAAGGTCTTTCTCATGGAAAAGGACGATGCCCGGCAGGAAATGGCGGAAGTGCTCACCGAGGCGGTGCAGACCTGCCCGGAGGAGCATCTCCTCTTTTTTGCGGGCTATCTGAAACGGCGCATCCGCTGGCGGATGATGAATCTGAACGGCTACGGCGATGTGCGGAAGCGGCGGGAGGTCCGCGGCCTTCTGCCGGAAAGGGAATCTGCCGGCGGCGCCGGTGAAATTCCTCTGGCGGACCGCCTGGACTGCTTTGCCGAGGAAGAGCACCTTTCTCGGGAAGAGAGAAAGATGCTGGATTTTCTTTTCCGGGAAACACCGGCCGCCCGGGCAGCCGCCCTCATGGGCATCGGTCTCAGCGGGTACTACAGGAAACGGAGAAAGCTGCTGGAAAGACTGCGCAGCTGCCGCCGCCGTTTGGAGGAAGCGGTGCTGGATAAAGCATGGTGAAAGGAGAATCTATGGAAAACTGGAAAACGATTCTGAAGGAAGAAGGAAAAGCGGCAGCCGCCGCCGTCCTGAGCCGTCTGGCGGGACTCCTCCTCGCCCGTCTCCTGGGACGGACCGGCTCCGGGAAACCGGAAGCAGAGCAGAAGACAGCGGGAAAATCGGCAGGGGAAGAAAGACCTGCCGGCACCGGACCGGAAAGCGGAGAAGGCCGGATTGCCCGGGAAAGGAAAAAATTTCCGGAAAATAAAAAATCCGGAGAAAAATAAAAGGGCCTTTCGTTCGTTATTGGGCAGAGAAGCGAAAAGAAAGGAACCGCCGGCCGGCAGGCGGAAAAATCCGGAGTGCTTCTCAGGAAAGGAGAAACAAGATGAAGAAACTGGAAATGGTATTCAGCACCGCATCCGATGCGGAACTTACCGTAAGCTTTGCCTATCCGAAGGAGGATATTTCTCTGGCAGAGGTCAGAACAGCGGCAGAAGCGCTGGTTCCCATCCTGGTGACAGGCACCGGTGTGGCCGTTACCGCCTTTGATAAGGCGAATATCGTCACCACCACCACGGAAGAGCTGGAATAAGCGCATCCGTCCCGTTTTCGCTCCCCAGGGAGCATTTCATGAAGTAAAGGAGAAACCAATATGGCAGCAGAAAGAAAAGTCAGCGAAGTCAAGCTTCAGGTCAGACTGGATAACGGGTTCACATCCTCCGGCGCACAGGCCGTGAAAAGCGTGAGCCTGACGAAAATCAAGACCGACGCCACCGACGACCAGCTTCTGGCCGCAGGCGAAGCCCTCGGCAGCATTGCCGACGCTTCCCTCATCGGTGTCCGCAAGGTAGAAACTTCCGATCTCACCCAGGGCGAATAAGCCCGCAGGGACGGGAAGGGGATTCCCTTTCCCGTCTTTTTTTATGGGGAAAACAGGGTACGGAGGGAGGAGATCAGGTCATCCGCAGCGGGATTTTTACCGTGCTATAATCATTACAGAGTGAAACAGGAAATCCCGTCAGCAGAGCGGAGAAAGGAAAGGAAAACATATGAGGGGTTCGGAATGTAAATTTGTTCAGTATATGGAAGGCTCAAGGAAAAGGTTCATCATACCGGTCTACCAGCGGAATTATGACTGGAAAATTGAGCAGTGCCGGCAGCTCTATGACGATCTGGTGAAAATCATTCGGGGGCATAAGAAAAACCATTTTTTCGGAAGCATCGTTTCTGTGGTCAATCTGCAGGGGAGCAAAGATGAATTTCTGATTATTGACGGACAGCAGCGTCTGACTACCGTATCCTTGCTGCTTCTGGCTCTGTACAATCTGCTGGAGCAGGGACTGGTCATTCCGGAAACGTCAAATCTGAGCCGGAGAATCTATGAGGAATACCTTGTGGATAAATGGGATACGACGGAAACCAAGATTAAGCTGAAACCGGTAAAAAACGACAAAGCTGCTTTCGGAAAACTGTTCTCCGAAACGGAAGAACCGATCCGCGGGTCCAATGTGACCATCAATTATGAATATTTTTATCAGCGGATTCAGAAGCAGGAAATCACCGCCGATGAGCTTTATGATGCGATTTGCTGTCTGGAAATCATCGATATCAGCCTGGACCCCCGGGAAGACGATCCGCAGCTGATTTTTGAAAGTCTGAATTCCACCGGTCTGGACCTGACCGAAGGGGATAAGATCAGGAACTTCATCCTCATGGGGCTGCCGCCGGAGGAGCAGGAAGAATATTACGAAAAATACTGGAACAAAATCGAAATCTGCACCGGGTATGAGGTGAGCGATTTCGTCAGAGATTACCTGAGTGTGAAGAATCAGGACATTCCTGCGAAAAAGAAAATCTATTCGGCGTTCAAGCATTTTACGGAAAGGGTCAGGCTTGATACGCAGTCCCTGCTTTCGGATATGCTGTCCTATGCGGAAAGGTATCGGATTCTTTTAAACGGCGGAACAGACAGCCGCGCTCTCAATGCATGTATCGACCGTCTGAACCGATTGGAAACAACCATCACGCGGCCTTTCTTTCTGGAGGTGCTTCGTCTGCAGGATGAGGGAAAGTTGATGCAGAAGGAAGTGGCGGACATTTTCCTCTTCACGGAAAACTATATCTTCCGGCGTCTTATCTGCGGGATTCCTACCAACGCATTAAATAAAATTTTCCTCCTGCTTCATAAGGAAATCCTGCGGTATGACGGCACAGAGGAAAACTATGCAGAGAAATTTAAGTATGCTCTGCTCTCCAAAAAAGGAAGCACACGCTTCCCCGGAGATGAGGAATTTACCGCTGTTCTGGCGGAATATCCGGTATATCTGATGAGAAGCAAAAATAAGATTTATATTCTGGAGCGGCTTGAAAATTTCGGCACCCTGGAGGATAAGGATGTATACCGCCACTGCGATGAAGGGACTTATTCCATTGAGCATATCATGCCGCAGCATCTGACCCCGACGTGGCAGAAGGAGCTGGGACCGGATTATGAAAGAATTCATACAGTATGGCTCAACCGGCTGGCCAATCTGACGTTAACTGCTTATAATTCGAAATACAGCAACCGTTCGTTTCAGGAAAAGAAAACAATGGAGAACGGCTTTACAGACAGCGGAATCCGCCTGAATGCATGGATTGCCGGGAAGGATCGATGGACGGAAAAGGAACTGGAGGAGCGGAGCCGGTATCTGACGGAACGGGCACGGAAAACATGGGCAAAGCCCGATACAGGCTACAGACCGGCAGTAAAGCAGCTTGAGAGCTGCACCATGTACGATAAGGATAATCTGACCGGGAGAAAGATTGCCCGGTTTGCTTTCAAGGGTACGGAACATCCGGTGGACAGCTGGAAGGATATGCTGCAGAAAATGATGCAGATTCTCTACGGAGAAAATAAACAGATCATAGCCCGTATGGCAGCAGATCCCCGGGAAAAGCGGTCCTTTACCTATGCTCTGACTTCGGAAAGACCGGGGAGATACTGCGAAATCGGGGACGGAATCTATATGTGGGTGGATACCGACACAAAAACCAAGCTGGCACTTCTCCGCCGGACGATGAAGCTTTACGGTGAAGACCCGGAGGATCTGGTCTTTTATCTGCATGAAGAAAAACAGGATGTATGACAGCAGAAAAATAAAAAATCCATAATACTGAGCGGCGCGGGAAGGCGCCGCTTTTTTGATGGCCGTGCGCTCCTCCGGGGCGTACTTTTTCTTTTCCGGCATTCTGCGGCAGATATTTCTTTCCGCCACTTTTTCCCCGGGCTTCCGTTCTTTATGGAGTGAAAGAGGAAATCGGGAAAAGGAGGTGAAAGGGATGGAACATTTTCTCGGAAATCTGCGGGAGCTGATGTCCTCCTTCTGGGTGAAATTCACGGGAAGTCTGCTCTTTGCGGGACTGGTGCATCATGCGGTGATGTTTTCCGCTTTTTCCGCGCTGGTGCTGCTGGATCTGGTTTCCCGGTGGATGGCCATTGCCTCGGACATGCTGGCCGCAGAGGGAAAGCACGGCTTTTCTCTGGCGGAGGCAGCAGAGGCAATTCCCCGGGCGCGGCGGCTCGGGCTGATTTCGAGCCGGGTGATGAAAGAGAGGGGAACATCGAAGCTGCTGGTGTACTGCCTCTGTGTGGGGGCCGCTGCGGCGGCGGACGGTCTGCTCGTCTCGGCGGGGCAGGAGGCGGTGCTGGTGTCTGTGACAGTAGGCTATCTCGCCGTGACGGAGGCGCTGTCGGTGACGGAAAATCTGTCCGATGCGGGAGTGCCCGGCATGAGTGAGCTGCTGCGGCTGCTCCGGAAACGTCTGTAAGGGAAAAAGAGTTTGCGCCGGATGCGGCGGAAAGGAGAACAATATGTATCTGGGAATCGATGTATCGGAATGGAATCAGCCTGTGGACTGGAAAGCAGCTGCGGAAGCAGGGGTGCGCTTTGCCATCTGCCGTCTGGGCTGGGGAGAAGGCCACCCGGACGGGATGTTTTACAGCCATGTGAACCATGCTCTGGAGGCCGGGCTGGCTGTGGGAGCCTATCTGTACAGCTATGCGCTGAATGCGGAGGAAGCACGGCGGGAGGCGGAATTTGCAGCCCGTGTACTGCGGGACTGCGGTCTGGCAAGCCCTGCCATGGGCGTATGGGCAGATATCGAGGATGCGGACGGGTACCGTGCGATGGAAGGCGCCCTGGACCCGGAAACGGTGACGGCCGCTGCGGCAGCCTTCATGGAGGTGTGGCGCCGGGAGAAGATTCCCTGCGGGATCTACACGAGCCGGAGCTGGCTGGGAAAGGAAATCCGAACGGAGCAGCTGCCTGCCGATACGCCGGTGTGGTGCGCGGAGTGGAATGATGCCTGCTCCTATCCGGCGGCGGAAATCTGGCAGTTTACGGATTCTCTGGAAATCGGCGGTGTCCGCACCGACGGGAACTGGGCGCGGCGGCTGGATATCCGCCGGTAGAAAAAACGAAAAGGAGCCTTTGGGAGAGGGCTCCTTTTTCGCGTGGAATCTAATTCTATAAAAGGGATAAGCAAAGAGGAGAAAACACGGGGATGAAATCGGGATTCACAAGAAGATGTACGATTTTAACAAAAGAATTTAATTCTATTTTTATAAGAAAAAGGATTGAAAGCGGCAGGGAAAAGGAATACTATAGAGAAGCAGGGAATGCTGCCTTTGTCCGGGGAGTTCAGGAACGGGAAAGGAATGAGTAAGAGTGGAACGGACAGAAGAAGGGAGCCGGGGAGACTCCCGGTTCGGATGCGAGGCGGTTGCGGTGATTCCTACAGGGAAGAAGCCGGCGCTGAGCTGTATGGTGTGCTTCGGCACGGGAGAAAAGAAGATCTGCTACTGCAGTGCGGACCGGTACATGGATCTGCAGGCGGCGGTGACGGGCAATGATAACCGGGCCTGCCGCAGGATGTTCCGCGGCCGGCGGGGCACGGGGCTGCTGCTGAATGACGGCCGGGCGTACCTGCAGGTGAAGCTGCGGGAGGAGGCGCCCTGTCTGGGGTATATCCTCCTGCCGGCACTGGAGGAAATTTCGTCCGGAAAGGATGGGAAATGCCGGCTGCTGGTGAACGGGATGTACCTGGATACCTGCTGGACGCGGGAGACGCTGATCCGGCATCTGTTCATGGTGCTGGACACATTTCCCGTAGGAGTCTCCTGCTCACTGCACCTGGTGTCGTGAGGCGGAAGGAAGCGCGGATGACGAAAGAAAGGCTTCGTCCCTGCGCTTTTTTTGATGGCTCCCGGAAGAAGACTGAAAAGCGCAAAAAAGACAGAGTGTCAAAGAGACCTCTGTCTTTTTTGCGGCGAAAACCGGGATTTTCCCGTACGGGCCGGGAAAGGACGCTGCTTTTCTGCCGTGAAAAAAGCACAGACGGCGGGATCTGTGCTTCCTTTTCATCCGCTGCGGCGCGGCCGGTTTCATTTTTCTTCGGTTTCGGACCGGGGAGTGGGGCAGGCGATTTTCATCATCTGCTCGATCATATGGTGCAGGAGATGGGCCTGCTCCGTATCGGCTGCACGGTAGTAAACCTCCTTGCCCCTGCGGCGGCTCACGATGAGGCCGCTCAGCTTCAGCTGCCGCAGATGGTGGGAAACAGCGGGGCTGCTCATGCCCACCATGGAGGAAAGATTGATTACGCATTCCTCACAATGGCAGAGAAGCCAGAAAATACGGATACGGCTGCCGTCCCCCAGCTGCCTGAAAATATTGGCCAGAATCTGAAAATTTTTCATATCCGGCATTTGTGTCAGTTCATGCTCCATGGGCTGTCCGTGGTCATGGGGCAGAGAATTTTCCTGCATGGAAGAGGCCTCCTTTCTTATAAATTCTATTGTAACATACCCCGCCCGGGATGGGAAAACCGCTGTCGCCCGGGGGAAACGGCGGGATGGGCAGACGCCTTTCCTCCGCTGAAAAAATATTTCCGGAAGCGGATTTTTTCCTTGACTTTCCCGGAACCCGTGGTAAGATAGAGAAAATAAAACAATTAAGCAATTATTTAATCGTAAGGAGGATCCCCATGAAGAAGAGCTATAAAATCGAAGTGGACTGTGCAAACTGTGCAAACCTGATGGAACATGCAGCACAGGAGACGGAAGGCGTGAAGAAAGCGGTCGTGAATTTCATGCTGCTGAAGATGAATGTGGAATTTGAAGCAGGCGCAGACCCGGCGTCCGTCATGAAACAGGTGCGGGAAAACTGCAAAAAAGTGGAAGATGACTGTGAGATTTATCTCTGACAGGTCCTGCCGGGACTTCCGGGCCGGATTCGGCATTTCTGAGGAAGCTCCGGCAGGATTTTCTTTCGGAAGGGAGAAAAGGAATTGAGTAAAAAACAGAAAATCATGCTGGTCCGCATCGCGGCCGCGCTGGTCATGCTGATCGGACTTCATTTCCTACCGTCGGAAGGGGCGGTCCGCTTCGGTCTGTACCTGGTGCCCTACCTGGTCATCGGCTATGACATCCTGCGGAAGGCCTGGAAAGGCATCCGCAGCGGGCAGGTATTCAATGAAAATTTCCTTATGGCAGTGGCAACGGTCGGCGCCTTTGCACTGGCCCTGTATGACCGGACCGGAGACTATACGGAAGCCGTGGCGGTCATGCTGTTTTACCAGATCGGCGAATGGTTTCAGAGCTATGCCGTGGGCAGAAGCCGGAAAAGCATCAGCGAGCTCATGGATATCCGGCCCGACTATGCCAATATAGAAAAGGACGGCAGCCTGGTGCAGGTCGATCCCGATGAAATCGAGACCGGCACCGTCATCGTCGTACAGCCCGGAGAAAAGGTGCCCATTGACGGTATCGTGGAGGAAGGGAAATCCACCCTCGACACGAGCGCCCTCACCGGAGAAAGCGTACCCCGGGATATCGCCGAAGGACAGGAAGTCATCAGCGGCTGCATCAACCTGACCGGCGTGCTGAAAATCCGCACCACGAAGGAATTCGGAGACTCCACCGTTTCCCGGATCCTGGACCTGGTGGAAAATGCAAGCTCCCGGAAATCTCATTCAGAGGATTTCATTTCCAAATTTGCCCGGGTCTACACCCCGGCGGTATGCATGGCCGCGCTGGCGCTGGCCGTTCTGCCGCCGCTCGTCCGCGGTCTCGGCATGGGACTGGCTCCCGAATGGGACGTTTGGATTTACCGCGCCCTCATATTCCTCGTCATCAGCTGCCCCTGCGCACTGGTCATCAGCGTGCCCCTCTCCTTCTTTGCCGGACTGGGCGGAGCCAGCCGGGAAGGCGTGCTCATCAAGGGCTCCAACTATCTGGAAATGCTCTCCAAAACGGGAATTGTCGTATTTGATAAGACCGGCACCCTCACCCGGGGCGTCTTTGAAGTCGAAGCGGTTCATCACAGCCGGATGGCAAAGGAAAAGCTGCTGGAATATGCAGCCCTGGCGGAAAGCTCTTCCTCCCATCCCATCAGCCGCAGCCTGCAGAAGGCCTGGGGAAAGGTCATTGACCGCTCCCGCGTCACCGATGTACAGGAAATTTCCGGGAACGGCATCCTTGCCAGAGTGGACGGGACTTCCGTTGCCGTCGGCAATGATAAGCTGATGAAACGCCTTGGCATCGAATTCATTCCCTGCCGCAGCGCAGGCACTATTCTCCATATGGCGGTGGAAGGGAAATATGCAGGACATATCGTCATCGCCGATGCGGTCAAGCCCCATTCCCGGCAGGCCATTCAGGAACTGAAACGGGACGGCGTGCGGGAAACGGTCATGCTCACCGGAGACATCTGCAGCGTAGCGGAAAAGACCGCTGCCGCTCTGGGCATTGATTCGGTATACAGCGAGCTTCTCCCGGCAGGAAAAGTGGAAAAGGTGGAAGAAATCCTGGTACGCAAGCCGGAAAAGGAAAAGCTCGTTTTCGCAGGAGACGGCATCAATGATGCGCCCGTCCTCAGCCGTGCCGATATCGGCATCGCCATGGGCGCCATGGGCTCCGATGCAGCCATCGAGGCCGCCGACGTGGTCCTCATGGACGACGATCCCCTGAAAATTGCCAAAGCTATCCGGATTTCCCGGAAATGCATGCGCATCGTGTACCAGAATATCGTCTTCGCCATCGGCGTCAAGCTTCTCTGCCTCCTTCTCGGTGCAGTCGGTCTGGCCGATATGTGGCTCGCCATCTTCGCCGATGTGGGCGTCATGATCCTTGCCGTCCTGAATGCAATTCGTGCGCTCTTTGTGAAGAATATATGACATAATGAAAAAAGCTCTCTTCGGAGAGCTTTTCTTTTTGGACGGAAAGAGAAAAAGCATTCTGATGAGCCGGGACATAAACAGGGAAAAGGGAAATAAAAGAAAATTTCTTTAAGCTGAAAGGCATAGACAGGAGTATACTAGGGGAAATAATATAGTAAGCAGAAAGAAACCATAAAAACATTATAAAGTAAGACGGAATCGCATCAAATAGATGTGTTTCAATATACCGGGGAGAGGCAAAGAACTTCTCGGAACCTCCTCCCGAAGTTTTTCCGGGAGGATTTTTTATGAGCAGGAAAGATGTTCTCCTCCCGTTGGGTTTAAGGAAGGGAAGAGAGAGTATGAAGAAAAAATTGTCTCTGTGTGTGGCAGCTGCATTGGGAGCAGCCGTATTGTTCGGAGGAAATGCAGAAGCGGCTAAAGTATCCTATGATAAGTTAACTTCGAAGCATCCAATCGATACAGGCGTGTTTTGTGCGGGAGAAAATTTAGTAGACGGGGTAAATACTCCGGTAGATAAAGACTTAAGTGATGTGAATGCAAAATCTAATTTTTTTACCTTTCCTGTAGTATATGGAGTATGGGCGACAGACAATGCGATTTTAAGTTCAGATGATGAAAATATATCTGTTTCTGCATCTACAGAAGCGGAGCATTTTATGACGAATGCTGTAGCAGTTGGAGCGGATATTGCACAAAGCGGCTCTGATTATACCGATGGCGGTACGGTAATCCTGGGGAAACAAGGCGTAACAAAAGATATATATATTACTGCGACGGCAGCGGGTCAAAGGTCATATGCAGTTGGATTGGAGGCGATTCGTAATCCAGACAAAGAAGATTCCCACAATCCTGCAGGTCCTGCCCGGATCGAAGTAAACGGAACGAATCTGGTGATTCGGGCCGAGCATACATTAAATCAGGGGATGACCGGGGCGGCCGGTATTTGGGTACAGAATAATACCGGTGATGCAGATAATCGGTCTGAAGTTAAAGTCAATACAGAAAATACTTATATTTCTGCTGAGGCTAAAGGTGGTTCATCGTCCGGCTTATATGTCATGTCGCAAGGGAAGATTGAAATCAACAGCAATTTGGAAATTCATGCGAATGATGCCATTTACACACGAGGATATGCCATAACGAATATCAATACAGATGGTCAGCACAGCACGAAATTATATGGGGATATTAATTTCGGTTATAATGATGAAACCTCCAAAACGACAGTAAATGCGGATGTCAATGTCAATCTGACCGGAAAAGACTCTCTTTGGTTAGGTAATTCCAAAACTTCTTATGATGGCAGTATCCTGCCGAGTGATCCAGACAAGATGAAGGTCACCGGATTTGAATTGGGAATTTATGATGGCGCACAATGGACAACGGATGGCGACAGCTTTGTTAATAATCTGAAATTGAATGATGGAATTATCAATATCGTAGGAGATAAAGAACAAGCCGTAACTATAACAAAGCTGGAAGGCTCTGGCACAGTCAATATGAAGACGGAAAAGGCCGCGGACGGATTCTCTACGGGTACTCTGAATGTCAACAGTGTGGCTGACGGGGAGACTGCCCGTCTTGGAGTGAATTTCATGGGAATCAATGCCGATGATATCGCCAAATCCGAAGGAAGTCTGGAAAAACTGGCAGGCAATCTCAAATTCGGTACAAGTGGTTCAGGTATTTCCGGAGATGACCTGACGGTTACGGCGAATGTAAATGAAGGTCTCATCAAGGGCGCTATTTCTGCCAATATCATAACAACCGGTACGGAATCAGGTGAGGATGGCAGCGTTCCCGGCCATATTGTATTGAAGGATGTTCAGCAGAACAGCAGCACCACCATGGAAAACATGAAAAATATTGCTGCCGTAAGCATCGCTGCATGGAGACAGGAAGACAGCACCCTTTCCCAGAGACTGGGCGACCTGAGAGAAACCGCCGGCGGACAGGGAATCTGGGCAAGAGTGAGCCGCGGTGAATTTGAATACAGCGGAGAATTCAAGAACCAGTACAACTACTTCCAGATCGGCTGGGATATGGCAAAGGACGACTGGCATTACGGCGCAGCAGTCAGCTACAATGACGGCGAAACCACCTACTCCGACGGAAACGGAGAAAACAGCAGCACCTCCCTCAGCCTGTACGGGACAAGACTGCTGAATGACGGACAGTACTTCGACATTGTCCTGAAAGCAGGCCGGCTGAACAATAAATACGACAACTACGCAGCAGCAGGCCACACCCACGGCGACTATGACGCATGGGGAACGGAAATCAGCGGAGAATACGGAAAGAAGATTGACCTCGCCAATGACTGGTTCGTAACCCCGCAGGCCCAGCTGTCCCTGATGCGGATCGGCAGTGAAGACTACACCACGAGCAACGGAATCCATGTAGACCAGGATACGCTGTACAGTGCAGTAGGCCGCATCGGAGCAGAAGCAGGGAAGAAGACAGCATGGGGCAGCCTGTATGCGAAAGCATCCGTTCTGCATGACTTTGCAGGAGATGCGGACACCTACCTGACCTACCAGGGACTGAGCAACAGCTACAGCCAGGACATCGGAGATACCTGGTATGAAGCAGGATTCGGAGCAAACTGGAAGATGAGCGACAGCAGCTATCTCTATGTCGACGTCATCCGCACCTTCGGGGGAGACATCGAGACCCCGTGGCAGTGGAATGCCGGCGTACGGTGGGGCTTCTGATTTCCCGGAAGATAAAAAAGCAAACAAAGAAAGCAGCTCGAAAGGGCTGCTTTTTTCGTGGGATGGTATAAAAGATTGGGGAAATAAAAGAAATTTTCTTTAAGACGAAATATAAAGATAGTGATATACTAAAAGTACATGTTTTTTAAGAAAATATGTAGAAGCAGAAAAAATTACAGAAATGATATAAAAATCAAAACGGAACCGCATTAAATAGATGCGTTTCGATATACCGGGGGGTGGAAGAGCTTCTCCGAACCTCCTCCCGCAGTTTTTCCGGGAGGATTTTTTATGAGCAGGAAAGATGCTCTCCTCCCGTCATTTTTCAGGAAGGGAAGAGAGAGTATGAAGAAGAAATTATCTCTGTGTGTGGCAGCTGCATTGGGGGCAGCCGTATTGTTCGGAGGAAATGCAGAAGCGGCTTATACAACGGCTTCCAGCGAGGAAAATCTGGATATTCAAGGAAATTATGACTACGGTATTCAGAATAATTCAGGGACAGAAACAAGCTATACCGGTGAAGAAATTTCTGTTGCCAATACAACAACGGGAAAGCAGTCAGCAGCGGTTTATGCCGATTCGAATGCTTCATCCTCTTCGGTTATCAATCTGGGCGGTGATGCTACAAAGAATATTTTTATTGCCATTAATGAAGAGACAAAGAATGCAAACGGATTGGAAATGGGCCTTTGGGCGCGGGGAGATAATAACAAAAAAGGCGGCATTATTAATGTAAAGGGAGATAATCTCCGTATTGAGGGAACCAGTGGTTTCGGGTATGTATACGGTGTTATTGCCCAGAATATAGATATGACTAATGCCGGGAAGAATGAAGCCGCTGACGGTGAGGCTACGGTCAATATCAATACGGAAAATACATATATTAATGTGGATTCATCGGCAGACCACTGTGCGTATGGTTTGGTGGCTATGTCGAACGGCAATATCAATGTTGACAGCAATCTGGAAGTTCATGCAGACGGCGGCGCTGTCCTTGCCCGGGGAAATGCAGTAGTCAATGTCAATACCGACGGCAAACACAGCACAAAACTTTACGGCGATATAAATTTCAATTATGACCAAAAAACATCCGGTACTGCCGTAGATGCCGTGGTTAATGTCAATCTGACCGGCGCAGAATCGGTATGGGAGGGCAATACCATCGTATCCTGGGATGGAAATCAGCCCGGTAATAATCAATTAGAAGTTAAGAATGTAAATCTGACCTTAGCGGATGGTGCACAATGGAATGCTGTCTCTGTAGAGGAATACGGGGAAAGTGAAAATTTTGGTGCCCGTTATACAGCGCTGAACAATCTGAATCTGAACGGCGGTATCATCAATATTACCGGAGCAAAAGAACAGACCGCAGAGGGGGCTACGGCGGTTCATACAGGCCTTACCATTGAAAAGCTGAGCGGCACCGGCGGTACGGTGAATCTGGAAGCAGCCGATGATTTCACTACCCGTGAACTGAGTATTCTGTCCGTAGGTTCTGCAGAAGAAGAAACGCAGTCTTCCTATGGACTGAGCAGTCTGTCCGCGGGTTTTGAAAAAGAAAGAGAGACGCAGTCTTCTCCGACAAAACTGGCAGTCAACTTTACAGGAATCAATGCCGATGATATCGCCAAATCCGAAGGAAGTCTGGAAAAACTGGCAGGCAATCTCAAATTCGGTACAAGTGGTTCAGGTATTTCCGGAGATGACCTGACGGTTACGGCGAATGTAAATGAAGGTCTCATCAAGGGCGCTATTTCTGCCAATATCATAACAACCGGTACGGAATCAGGTGAGGATGGCAGCGTTCCCGGCCATATTGTATTGAAGGATGTTCAGCAGAACAGCAGCACCACCATGGAAAACATGAAAAATATTGCTGCCGTAAGCATCGCTGCATGGAGACAGGAAGACAGCACCCTTTCCCAGAGACTGGGCGACCTGAGAGAAACCGCCGGCGGACAGGGAATCTGGGCAAGAGTGAGCCGCGGTGAATTTGAATACAGCGGAGAATTCAAGAACCAGTACAACTACTTCCAGATCGGCTGGGATATGGCAAAGGACGACTGGCATTACGGCGCAGCAGTCAGCTACAATGACGGCGAAACCACCTACTCCGACGGAAACGGAGAAAACAGCAGCACCTCCCTCAGCCTGTACGGGACAAGACTGCTGAATGACGGACAGTACTTCGACATTGTCCTGAAAGCAGGCCGGCTGAACAATAAATACGACAACTACGCAGCAGCAGGCCACACCCACGGCGACTATGACGCATGGGGAACGGAAATCAGCGGAGAATACGGAAAGAAGATTGACCTCGCCAATGACTGGTTCGTAACCCCGCAGGCCCAGCTGTCCCTGATGCGGATCGGCAGTGAAGACTACACCACGAGCAACGGAATCCATGTAGACCAGGATACGCTGTACAGTGCAGTAGGCCGCATCGGAGCAGAAGCAGGGAAGAAGACAGCATGGGGCAGCCTGTATGCGAAAGCATCCGTTCTGCATGACTTTGCAGGAGATGCGGACACCTACCTGACCTACCAGGGACTGAGCAACAGCTACAGCCAGGACATCGGAGATACCTGGTATGAAGCAGGATTCGGAGCAAACTGGAAGATGAGCGACAGCAGCTATCTCTATGTCGACGTCATCCGCACCTTCGGAGGAGACATCGAGACGCCGTGGCAGTGGAATGCCGGCGTACGCTGGGGCTTCTGATAAAAGGCAATACAAAGAAGCAGCTCGAAGGGGCTGCTTTTTTGCGTGGCAAAGAAATTGAAAATAATATTTAAAATATTAGACTATTATTTATGGCATAAGAGAATTCATCCTAAAAAGAGAGAGACTTGATTTAATGTTCCTTTTTTTATATTATAAACAAAAAGGGTGGAAAACCTGTATCCATCCAAATTTCGGGAAAGAAGGAGTAGCATGAAGAAAAAGTATGTATCCGCTATGGTACTGACTGCGCTTCTCGGTGCGCCGCTTTGGGCAGGACAGGTGCAGGCGGCTGAGGTTTTAGGAAGTACGATCTCGGGAGTTCTTGCTCAGGATGCGGAGCATCCGGGCAGTCTGACGGAGACCGTAGAGTTTGATAATGCTGAGGGAACGAAATTTAATGCATACGGGGCATTGGCGACAAAAGGGGCAACTCTGAATGCAGAAGGAGAGAATATTTCGGTTTCCGTATCCGGTGACAAAAGCTGGAATACTGCAGTAGGGGCTGAGACTGTTAAGATTTCAGATGGGAATTATACTCAAGGCGGGATCGTTCATCTGGGAAAAGCCGGTGTAACGCAGAATATCAATATCAATGCGACCGCAAAAGCTGAGAAGACCTATGCAGTCGGACTGTCTGCCATTACAGACAATGTCTCCGGTATTAAGGCTTCCGTTATGACAGTAGAAGGGGAAAATTTGAATATCAATGTGTCTCATACCGGAACCTCGCCATACAGCGGGGCGGCCGGCATCTGGGTACAGAATAATACCACAAAAGATACGGATGGCGACTATTCAACGGTCAATATCAATACAGAGAATACCTATATTTCTTCCACGGCAGAAGGCGCTTCTTCTTCCGGTCTGTATGTGATCTCCCAGGGGCGGCTGAATGTCAACAGCAATCTGGAAGTTCATGCAGATGATGCCATCCTTGCCCGCGGCGGTGCTGTTGTCAATATCAATACGGATGGTCAGCACAGCACGAAGCTCTACGGGAATGTGGCGTTTGCCTATGATCAGGAAACATCCGGGACACCGATTGATGCGACCGTCAATATGAACCTGACCGGTGCAGATTCCGTATGGGAAGGAAATATCCGGGCATCCTGGTCCTCCAGCAGCCCGACAGGCCCCAGCAGTCCTACCTCGGATGTAACCGGACTGCATCTGACACTGTCTGACGGTGCACAGTGGAATGCAACGGCAGTGAAGGAATACGTAGAAGAGTATGAGAAAACTACAGAAGGGGGGGAAAAAATTACTGTTTATGATGGAGCTAAGTATGAAGGGGCTGACGAGGTTACCCTGAACGGCGGCATTATCAATATCACCGGTCCGGCAGAACAACCGGTAGGTAAAGCCGATGGGGAATCCATTCATACAGGTCTTACCATTGAAAAGCTGAACGGCACCGGCGGTACGATCAACCTGGAAGCAGATGCTCAGTTTACTACCCGTGAACTGAGCATCCTGTCGGCCGATGGTAATGGAGAAACACAGTCTTCCCCGACACAACTGGCAGTCAACTTTACAGGCATCAATGCCGATGATATTGCCAAATCCGAAGGGAGTCTGGAAAAACTGGCAAGCTATGTCAAGTTCGGTACAAATGGACAGGGCATTGACAAAACACAGATGACAGCCACGGCAAATGTAGGCGAAGGTCTCATCAGGGGCGAGATTTCTGCCGATATGGCAACGAATAATGCCGCCAGCGGCAGCAGCATTGTTGAAGGCTCTGTTCATCAGAACAGCAGCACCACCACCATGGAAAATATGAAAAATATTGCTGCCGTAAGCATCGCTGCATGGAGACAGGAAGACAGCACCCTTTCCCAGAGACTGGGCGACCTGAGAGAAACCGCCGGCGGACAGGGAATCTGGGCAAGAGTGAGCCGCGGTGAATTTGAATACAGCGGAGAATTCAAGAACCAGTACAACTACTTCCAGATCGGCTGGGATATGGCAAAGGACGACTGGCATTACGGCGCAGCAGTCAGCTACAATGACGGCGAAACCACCTACTCCGACGGAAACGGAGAAAACAGCAGCACCTCCCTCAGCCTGTACGGGACAAGACTGCTGAATGACGGACAGTACTTCGACATTGTCCTGAAAGCAGGCCGGCTGAACAATAAATACGACAACTACGCAGCAGCAGGCCACACCCACGGCGACTATGACGCATGGGGAACGGAAATCAGCGGAGAATACGGAAAGAAGATTGACCTCGCCAATGACTGGTTCGTAACCCCGCAGGCCCAGCTGTCCCTGATGCGGATCGGCAGTGAAGACTACACCACGAGCAACGGAATCCATGTAGACCAGGATACGCTGTACAGTGCAGTAGGCCGCATCGGAGCAGAAGCAGGGAAGAAGACAGCATGGGGCAGCCTGTATGCGAAAGCATCCGTTCTGCATGACTTTGCAGGAGATGCGGACACCTACCTGACCTACCAGGGACTGAGCAACAGCTACAGCCAGGACATCGGAGACACCTGGTATGAAGCAGGATTCGGGGCAAACTGGAAGATGAGCGACAGCAGCTATCTCTATGTCGATGTCATCCGCACCTTCGGAGGAGACATCAAGACCCCGTGGCAGTGGAATGCCGGCGTACGCTGGGGCTTCTGATTTTCCGGAAGAATTAAAGCAAATAAAGAAAGCAGCTCGAAAGGGCTGCTTTTTTCATGAGATGAATAAGATGTTTCCGTTATTGCCGGAGACCGAAGATGACCGGGACTCTCGTATGGACGGGGACGGGAAGTCCGTTCTGCCGGGCCGGGATGAACTGCCAGGAGAGGACGGCCTGAACGGCTGCCCGGTCGAGAGCGTCATTTCCGGAGGAGCTTTCCACCCAGGCATCGGAAACCGTACCGGCTTCATTGATGGCAAGGCCGACCAGGACGGTCCCGGAGGCTCCGCTTTGCCGGGCGGATTCGGGATAGACCGGGGCGGGAGCAGATAAGATCTGCGGGCCTGCGGTTTCTCCTGTCCCGCCGCTCCCGCTGTCTTCGCCGGTGCCGTCTCCGCCGCCCGAACCGGCGCCGGTTTCTCCGCTGCCGGGCGTTCCGCTTTCTCTGTAGGAAGAGGCTCCGGCTTCCGGGAAATCTTCCTTTCCCTCTGCGGTGCCGGATGCAGGGGATGCAGGAATTTCCGCGGCAGACGGGCTGTTTTCCTGCAGGGCGGAAGGAGAGGCCCGGCCTGCTTTCCCGATTTCCGGGGAAGTGCCTTTGCCTGCCCTGCCGCCGGAGCCGGTGACGATTTCCGCTTCTATCGGGCCCTGTACGGCCGGTGCGGACAGAAAGAAGGGAAGCGCAGCCGCAAGGAAAGCGAGGAAAAGACCGTGAAGAAGAAGAGATCCTCCGAGGGCGGAAATCCAGCGGTGTTTCAGTGATTTCATGGGGTCTCCTGTTCTGCCGGAGACGGCTCAGGCTCGGCGGCAATGCTGATCTTTTGAATTCCTGCCGCATTCAGTTTGTCCAGGACAAAGAGGAAATCCCCGTGCTCGGATCGGGCATCTGCAGAGAGGAGAACGGTCATTTCGGGATTTCTTTCCTTTTCCAGCTCGATGCGGCGGAGGAAACTCTCCCGGGAAATCTTTTCCTTTTCCACATAGATGGTTCCGTCCCGGGTGATGCTGACCGGAAGACTTTTGACTGCAGTCAGCTCCGCCGAGGATGCCCGGGGGAGGTCCAGATCCAGGGTATGGCGGGCGGTCATGGAAAGCATGCTCATCATGAAAAAGACGAGAAGGAAAAAGATAATATCAATCATGGGGATAATCATGATCGACGGCTTTTTCTCGATTTTCAGGGGACGGAGCTTCATTTGTCCTCCTTCAGGAAAGACAGGTACAGAGAGGCCAGTCTTTCTGTCTGGGAAATCAGCCGGTTGGCCTGCTGTGACAGGACGGTATAGGCAATGAGAGCCAGGATAGCCACAAAAAGGCCGGCCGCGGTGCAGATCAGCGATTCCGCCACACCTCCTGTGATGGCAAAGGGCTGGCTGCCCGAACCGGAAAGGACGCGGAAGGATTTCATCATGGCAAGGACCGTTCCCAGAAGCCCCATCAGCGGGGCGAGGGTGACAATGGTGTCCAGATAGTTCAGGTTCTGCTTCAGGGATTCCGCGGTGTGTACGGCGGTGCTTTCAATCAGCTCCTCCTGCCGGTTCCGGGAACCGGACCGGGATGCGGCAGGCAGAAGAACCGATGCAGGCAGTCCCCCGTCCTTTTCCAGACAGTCCTGCAGGCCGGCGAAATCCTCCCTGTCCAGATATTCCGGAATTTTTTCGGAAAGAAGGGCAAAATCGGAGCAGGATGCCCGGTAATACCGGAACCGCTCGATGAAAATCGCAATGACGAGGACAGAGCAGACGAAGAGGGGCAGAAGCATCCATCCTCCGGCCTGAATGAGACGAAACAAATCCATGGAAAAGCCTCCCGGGAAAAACAGTACAGTTCGTTTTATTTTCTATTCATCGTATCATTTCAAAGAGAGCGGTGCAACGGAAAGGAAGACTGCCGGACGGCCGGACAGAGCGGAAGCCCGCATCCGGTTTGCCGTGCACGGGGAAGGCTTTTCCCGCGGACCGGTTTCCCGTATAATAGGGGCACGGGAAGAAACCATCCCGAATGAAACATAAGGAGATTTTTATGGAAGAAACATTCTGGGGACTGCTGATCCCCTTTCTCGGAACCTCGCTGGGCGCGGCCTGCGTATTTTTTCTGCGGGGCGAGCTGAATCTTTCCGTCCGGCGGGCACTGACGGGCTTTGCGGCGGGCGTCATGGTGGCGGCCTCCGTCTGGTCCCTTCTGATTCCTGCGCTGGAGGAAAGCGCATCCTGGGAAAGACTGGCCTTTGTGCGGCCGGCTGTCGGCTTTTTGCTGGGTATTTTGTTCCTGCTTCTGCTGGACCACATCATTCCCCATCTTCATATGGGGGCGGAGAAGGCGGAAGGCCCCCGGGCCCGTCTGTCCAAGGCCACCATGCTGGTTCTGGCGGTGACCCTGCATAACATTCC
Organism: uncultured Dialister sp.; assembly: GCA_938038225.1. Classification (GTDB taxonomy): domain Bacteria; phylum Bacillota; class Negativicutes; order Veillonellales; family Dialisteraceae; genus Dialister. The sequence continues at coordinate 33,744 of CALHRX010000003.1, forward strand.
GGAGGGCATGGCGGTAGGCGTCGTCTTTGCCGGACTTCTTTCCGGGCATGAAGCCATCACGGCTGCAGGCGCCGCGGCGCTTTCCATCGGCATTGCCATTCAGAACTTCCCGGAAGGGGCGATCATCTCTCTTCCCCTGAAATCCAGAGGGATGTCCGGCATGAAAGCCTTCGGAGCGGGTGTCCTCTCCGGTGCGGTGGAACCCATAGGCGCAGCGGTGACGATTCTGCTGACGGAGGCCATTCTGCCTCTCATGCCGTACCTGCTGTCATTTGCGGCAGGGGCCATGCTGTACGTGGTCGTGGAAGAACTGATTCCGGAAATGTCGGAGGGCGAACACTCCCACATCGGGGTCCTGTTATTTGCCATCGGATTCGTTCTGATGATGTCCCTGGACAATGCTCTGGGCTGAGAAAATGAATACGGAAAATAGCAGACAAAAAGAAAGGGGCTTCGCCGAAACGGCGGGGCTCTTTTTTGGAGAAATAAAAAATACAGGGGCTCTGTATGAAAAGGTACATTTTCTCCCTGTGTTTGAGGTAAACAGAAAAATAAAAACAAAAGATAATAAAATTGAAATAAAAATAAATAGGACTATAATAAAGAAAGATACCAAAGGATGCCTGCGGATATCCGCAGACCGTAGAAAGAAAGGGGAAAGCAGGTATGAAAAAACAGGTTAAAATTTTGCTCGCTGCGGCGGTTGCTGCCGCAATTTCGGGGGGGGGTAGTATCGGCTGATACGATCACTGTCTCTGACGGAAGTACACAGACTTTAGGTGCAGGGGAATATAGCGGCATTGATGTCAGCAATAATTCTGTCGTTAATATTAATGCGGCAGGAAGCAATGTGACTTTTAATGGAAAAAAGGTCTACAATAGTACATTTGATGCGTATAATGACATTCAGTTGAACAATGGGACGATGAGCATTAAGGCAGATACACTGACCTTTAAAGGATTGGCAGAAGTTAATGATATTGATCCTGATACACAGGTTTCTGAAAATGCTCCGGGACAAGATAATTTTGCGGCATGGCAAGCCGGAAACAGCAGTTTAACGATTGATGTCAATGAATTATATATCGGACAGGAAGGTTACGGTGACAGAGGATTCCAGTTTAAGGGTGGAAAGAATCAGCTGACCATTCATGCAGACAAAATCATTTCCTATACCGGTGACGGTTTTATTAATGCACAGGGAAACGAGACCGGCGATTCAACAGTCAATATCGGTACTGCAGACGATCGAATCGGGTATTTTGAAGCGCATACCACGTTTGGCAAAGGGGATTACGGCGTAGCGCTTTTGCAGGCCAATGAAGGGAACACGGTCAATCTGTATGCAGAGAATGCATGGTTGGATGGGTCTACTTATAAGGTTGGCGGCGTTATCGGTACCGGTGGATATGGGACAGTAAATGTAGATGTAACAGGAACGTTAAAGATTGACGGAAATATCTGCGGAACGTATGGTGGAAGAAATGATTCTGATAAGCAGGCTGTCCTAAAAGTTCATGCAGGAACACTTGACATGAAGGGTGATATCAACATAGGCAGTGAAGGTTCAGACAAAAGTGATTTTTCAAGAAATACGAATGTTTCTCTGACTGTTGACAATGCGGCCAGCATCGTCGGCGACATCAATGTCTGGGGGAATACGTCAACCACTGGTAAAGATGTATCCGAAGATGCAAGCAGTCTGGATCTGACACTGAACGGAGATTCCGTGATTACGGGAACCATCAATGTAAAAGGAACGGGTACTGGAGAAGGTGCATCTACAGCTACTGTCAATCTGGGCGGTACCGGGGATATGACAGCTTCTTCCGGAATCTTTAATGCAGAAAGCAACGGCAATATCAACTTCACCGGCGGTACGTGGGCCATTAATGAATGGAAAGGAGAAGATGGCAATCTGTCCATCGGAAGCGGAGCTGCTGTAGAAGTCAATGACAACATCACCGTAAGCAAAGTCACGCTGTCTGAAGGGTCTACTACTATCGTCAATGGGGATAAGCTGGATACGGAAAATCCGGTAATCACGGCAACAAATACGAAAGAAAGCTCCATCGCTAAAGGAGCCGATATCGTGATTAAGGGAATCGATACGGATACGGACAAGAGTCTGAAACTGTTCAGTGATACTGCGCTGAACAGTGAGGCAAGAGATAATGTTCGCACTGATAATCTGCTTCAGAAAGTTGACATTAATGACGACGGCACAATGACTGTCGGCACGGTAGACAATAAAGAGGCTGCTGCACTGCTCGGCGGGTCTGCATTGACCAATGTGGCACTCTATGCAACACAAAACAATAATGACAGTATAACAAACCTCATCACCAGCCACGCCGATGATACGGCTGCCGTAGAAGAAGCACTGAACAGTGCAGCCGGTCTGGCAGCTATGTCCAATGTGGCACACGGCACCTACACCATGAACGGCATCTTCTCCGATGCGGTATCCGGACACCTCATGAACCGTCAGGATCAGGACGTATGGGCATACGGCTTCCACAGCAAGGAAAACGTGAACGGCCTCAGCTTCGGAGCGGACTATGATGCACAGTACAACGGCATCGCAGCCGGTGTGGACTTCTACAGGAAGGGCGGCACCACCGCCGGTCTGGCATTGATTTATGCAGACAGCAATGTAAGCGGTGCCAACAGCGTATCCAGCACAAAGAACGACGCCGATTACTACGGCGTATCCCTTTACAGCCGGTTCGACCGGGGAAGCTATGCTTTGCTGGGAGACATTTCCTACATGAAGGGCGACCATGATATCACCCAGGTGAACAGCGGAGAGACCATCACCGCATCCCCGGACAGTGACTCCATCAGCGTAGGAGTGAAGGCTGTGAAGGACTATGCAGCAGGAGAAAACGGAACCCTCACCCCGTATGTAGGACTGAGATACCTCCGTCTCTCTACGGATGACTTCACCGCAAGCAACGGACTGCGCTATGAAGGAGACGACCAGGATCTGGTCATCGTACCGGTAGGCGTGAACTACACGGCAGCGATCAGCCACGGGAAGTGGAGCGTTCGTCCGTATGCAGGAATCGGCTATGTATGGACGGCAGGAGACCGGAGCGCAGACCAGACCGTCATGCTGGGGACAGCAGCAGACAGCTTCAGCTATGACACGGCAGACAGCGGCAGCTTCATTGCCCGTGCAGGGGTAACGACAGACTGCGGAGATATGAGCTACGGCATCGGATACAGCTGGCAGAAGGGAGACAGCGTATCGAATAACGCATGGACGCTGAGCGCATCCTATCATTTCTGATACAGCAGTAAAATTACAGACAAAAAGAAAGGAGCTTCGCCGAAACGGCGGGGCTCTTTTTTATAGTAAAATAAAGATACAGGAGGCCCCATACCTAAAAGTACGGGGCTTTTGCTTTTTTTATAATCACTGCAAATGATTGATATTAGCAGAATAATGATTATAAATTATATATAAATAATAATTACAATTCATCTGATTTTATAAGAAACTGCTAATAAATTATTGAAAAGGGATGAAATGAGGAGTAATATGGGGCCGTAAATAAGGTTCGAAATAACAGAACCGAAAAACAGGAGGGAATCATGATGAAATCAAAAATAATTTTGGCAGCGGCTGTACTGGCAGCAATGGCCGGCGGATATCAGGGATTTGCAGCGATTGATGTTGGGGAAGATAGCAATACTGCATTGGTCAGTGGAACTAATGAAATTTCATGTCAAGATCTTACGTATAAGACTTATAAGGGGACAGGGGAAAATCCGTCCTTGACAGTGACAACACCGGGACAATCCAGTAATGGCGTTATATTGGTACAGGGCAGTGAAAACGACTTTAAGAAATTTTCTGATTTGGATTCCTTTACAGTAAAGACATCTGATGATATGGTGAATTATACGGGCATGGGTGTTATTGTTGCTTGCAATAGTGCATCTGTTTCCTTTGACAATGTAAAAAATATCCAATTTGGGTCGAAAGATGCCATGCTGGATAATACTAATGGAGATATGGGGCCTGTCCTTTGTGCATTCTCAGGAAAGGTATCGATCGGAAGTAAAGATCAGCGATCGGATGAAGTGAACATTTATGCAAAAGGGAGCGGTATCTCTGCACAGCAGCAAAGTGACAATAATACAGCAGGTCATATAGATGTTTATGCAAAGGATATCAATATTTCTGCAAGCGGATTTGGTGTTTCCTCTGCAGTTTATGCTACGGGATCAAAGTATGTAAATCGAAATGAAACCACTTCTGTTAATTTGGATGCCAGTGATTCTATCCATATTACGGACGCAACTGAAAATACAACAGGAGTGCAGATTTCGGATTTTTATCCAGGCACAAATCCAGAGGGCAATGCAAATCTGACGCTTCATGCAGGAAAAGATATTGAAATTTCTGCCACAAAATCTGGTAGTTATGGCATTATGATTTATCGTCAGGGAACAGACGGCGGAAATTCTGCTTTAGATATCACTTCTGATCAGGGAAATGTAGATATCAAAGGGAATACATATGGCCTGATTGCTAAGGGGACGGGAAAAGCCAATATTGCCGGCGTGATTCAGGGAAAAGAAATTACTGTCAGTGCAACTAATGGATCCGGTATTTCTTTAGATACGGCAACGGGATCAGCGAATATAGAAGGAGAGAAAATTAATGGACTGACCCTGCGGGGAGATATCGTTAATGTATCCGGCACGACCGCAGTAAATGCGCAGAATAGTAGTACGTTGAATTTACAGGGGACAGGCAGCCATAGTGTCCTTAATCTGACCAGCACGGTCGAAAACGGGAATGCTATCAATGCAGTGGGCGGCAGTCAGGTAACTCTCGGTGACGGTAAAACGGCAACCGATGTAAACATCAATGGCTATGTCAATGTCTCTGGTGATAAGAGCAGCCTGACTTTTGCAGAGGATACGACGACCCATGTGGACAGCAAGTACCTGACAAATCAGGACAAGTCTTTCATTACGACGAATAAAGGAACCGGAACAGTTACTTTTGCGGACGGAGCCAAACTGGACATCGGCAATGTTGCTGCCAAAACTACGCTGAATTTCTCGGATAATAAAACCCTGAATGAGGCGGCAGCAAAAGCCATCAAGACAGACAATGTGCTCCAGGAATTTACTACTGATGACAGCGGTGCTATCACGGTTAAAACGGTAGACAGCGATAAGGCTGCCGAACTGCTCGGCGGATCCGTATTGACCAATGTGGCACTGGCTGCGACCGGGGATGAAAAGTATGCAGATGTAAAAGCATTGGTAGACGGGGACAATGCAAAGGAAGCACTGGACAGTGCAGCCGGTCTGGCGGCTATGGCGAATGTGGCACACGGCACCTATACCATGAACGGCATCTTCTCCGATGCGGTATCCGGACATCTCATGAACCGTCAGGATCAGGACGTATGGGCCTACGGCTTCCACAGCAAGGAAAACGTGAACGGCCTCAGCTTCGGAGCGGACTATGATGCACAGTACAACGGCATTGCAGCCGGTGCGGACTTCTATAAGAAGGGCGGCACCACCGCCGGTCTGGCACTGATTTATGCAGACAGCAATGTAAGCGGCTCCAACGGCTTTGCGACCACAAAGAACGATGCCGATTACTACGGCGTATCCCTCTACAGCCGGTTCGACCGGGGAAGCTATGCTTTACTGGGAGATATTTCCTACATGAAGGGCGATCATGATGTGACCCAGATGAATAAGGGACAGATCATCACCGCATCCCCGGACAGTGACTCCATCAGCGTAGGAATAAAGGCCGTGAAGGACTATGCAGCAGGAGAAAACGGAACCCTCACCCCGTATGTAGGACTGAGATACCTCCGTCTTTCCACGGATGACTTCACCGCAAGCAACGGACTGCGTTATGAAGGAGATGACCAGGATCTGGTCATTGTACCGGTAGGCGTGAACTACACGGCAGCAATCAGTCATGGCAAGTGGAGCGTCCGTCCGTATGCAGGAATCGGCTATGTATGGACGGCAGGAGATCGGAGCGCCGACCAGACCGTCATGCTGGGGACAGCAGCAGACAGCTTCAGCTATGACACAGCGGACAGCGGCAGCTTCATTGCCCGTGCAGGGGTAACGACAGACTGCGGAGACATGAGCTACGGAATCGGCTACAGCTGGCAGAAGGGAGACAGCGTATCGAACAACGCATGGACGCTGAGCGCATCCTATCATTTCTGATACGGCAGTAAAAATACAGACAAAAGGGAAAAGGGGCTTCGCCGAAACGGCGGGGCTCCTTTTTATAGCGGAACAAAAATCTTTTTATTATAATAAAAGAAAGACAGAAATGCGGCGGGGAGGAATTTCCGAAGCACGGTACGCAAGAAGGGAGGAAGGGACGGAAGACGTTCCCGGGAAATATGGATCTGTCGGCGGAAATCACGAAGATGAACCTGTACAAGGTTTTTGAACCGTATATTGCAAAGGATGTGACCATGCAGGAGCGCATGAAGGGCAATGTGCGCCTTACGGAAGGGGCGCCGGAGGAAGCCAGACAGGCGCTTTCGAAATGGAAGGCGATGAAAATGAAGGGTTTGCTTTTCTGAGGAGGGGAGCGTATGGAGAATGAACTGGACCCGCGGAGCATGCTGCTGCTTCAGGGACTGAATGAAAGACAGAAGGAAACGGCGCTCGCTCTGTACGGCAGCCGGGCCAAGAAGACATCGATTGCTTATGTTCTGATGTTTGTTTTTGTGCTGTATTATTTCTACCTGGGAAAGCCGATCCGGAATATTATCCTGTGGATTCTCTGCACGATTCTGATCGGATGGGTCTGGTGGTTCATCGATCTTTTCCGCCTGCCGGGTCTGGTCCGCGACAGGAATGTGGAAATTATGGCACGGTGCGTGCAGGAGGCGGAGATGCTGTACCCGGACCGTCCGGAGCCGAAGCGGGTGGATGGGTATACCATTGACAATGAGTAAGGAAATCGGGCAATAAAAAACAGCTGTCCCGGGGAAAAGTTCCCTTCGGGACGGCTGTCTGTGCAGGGCAGAACGGCGGTGTGCCGGGCTGTCCTTTTTTTCTGTATGTTTTCCGGCGGGCATCCTGCCGGAGTGTTCCTGTTTCCGGTCATCCGAGTTCCTGCTGCCGGGCGGTGCGGATTTCCGTTTCCTTAGGGCTCCTTATAGAGGCAGTCCAGGATGTGTCCGGCATCCTCTGCGGAAAGCTGCCCCGGCGCGGAGGCTTCCCGGGCAGAGGCAAAGGTGAGGGGCGCACCGAGGCTGTTCCCGGCGAGGCGGGTGAGCATGCCCAGGCGGCCCATGCCGATGGCAATGACCGGTGTATCCGGGTATTTCTTCCCGGTGAGGGCGGCGGCCCGGAGAAGGGCGCACACATCAAGGGGAGTCTGCGGGAGGACGGCAATTTTCAGGATGTCTCCGCCGAGCTCCTTCATACGGTCGTAGCAGGTAAGGAGATCTTCCTCATTCATGGGGCCGGAGAAGCGGTGGAAGCTGGTGAGAACGGGAATGTGCTTCGATTTTGCCAGAGAGAGAAGGCGCACCGTGGCCATGACGGCGTGGCCGTACTCGATATCGAGGATATCTGCTTTCCCGATTTCCAGAATTTCCCGGAGGAGCGCCCAGTAAGTGTCCTGCCGGATGGGGAATGCGCCGCCCTGGGGCTGTGTGCGGACCGTGGCCAGGAGAACGGTGTCGGGGAAATAGGTGCGGAGGATGGTGAAGCCCTTCTGCAGGGTTTCCTGCGGATCGAAGCCCTCCATGCCCAGAAGGCAGTCAATGCGCCATTCCATCATGTCAAAGGGGAGGCTGCGGAGATTTTCGCAGTCGCTCCGAAGCTCCTCCAAGTTGCGGGAGGTGAGGGGAATACAGACCTTCGGGACGCCCTGTCCCAGTTCCATGTTTCTGATTTTCATAGGCTTTTCCTTTCCCAGTCCCGGGAGACTCCGTTCAGGATGTCCCGGCCGTTTTCCGTGACAAGCACCAGATCCTCGATGCGGACGCCGAAATTGCCCGGGAGATAAATGCCCGGTTCAATGGAGAAAATCATGCCCGGTGCGGCAGTGAGGGGAGAATTTTCGCTCACTTCGCCCTCTTCGTGGGCCCGCAGGCCGATGAAGTGGCCCAGGCGGTGGGTAAAGCAGGGGCCGTACCCGGCCTTTGCAATGTGTTCCCTGGCGGCACGGTCGATGTCCCGGAGGGGAACGCCCGGACGGATCAGGTCTTCTGCAATGCGTCCCGCTTCGTTCACGATTTCATGGACTTTCTTTTCCTCTTCCGTGGGGGTGCCCAGAAAGACCGTGCGGGTCATGTCGGAGCAGTACCCGCGGTATTTGCAGCCCATGTCGATGAGGAGCGCCCCTCTTTCGCCGATGACCGTATCGTCCGGCTCATGGTGGGGATCGGCGCCGTTGGGACCGAAGGAAACAATGGGCGGGAAGGAAACGCCTTCTGCGCCGAGTCTGCGGTAAATTTCCAGGAGGAGGCGGGCCGCTTCGCGCTCGGTCATGCCGGGACGGACGGCGGAGAGGATTTCTTCCATGGCCCGGTCATTCAGCCGGGAGGCTTCCCGCATGAGGCGGATTTCCTCTTCATCCTTGACAGCCCGTGCATCGTCTGCGGCGGAGGAGCCGTTCACAAAGGAAAGGCCGCTCCGCAGCTGCAGCAGGGGCAGGAGGAAACGGGCAGGCCATGTCTGATCGATGCCTACGGTCGTTTTCCCGTCCGGCAGGAGATCGGCGAGGATGCGCACGCCGTCCGTTCCGTCCGCAAAGGGAACGTCCCGGAATGTCCCGGGGTATTTCAGCGGGAAAAGGATATTCCGCACCCAGCAGGCACGGTCCTTTTCCAGAAGCAGTACGGTCATCCGTTCCCCGGTGTGGATGGATTCGCCGGTGAGGTAGTACAGTGCGGCGGAATCGGAGAGAATCAGCGCATCCAGGCCGTCTCTTTCCATATTTTCCCGCACCCGGCCGATGCGGCGCTCATAAAAGCTTTCCATGATAAGCCTCCTTTGCAGTCTTGCTGTACCCATTATAGCAGAAGAAAAGGAGAAATCACGGCCCGTGCAGCTGCGGCGGGAAAGTAATATAATGAAAATGAAAGTACAGGGAACGGCGGAAGAATATCCGGCTGCGGTTTTCTGCGGGGAGGGAGAATCATGAAGAAATTTTTACTTGTACTGCTTGCTTTCATCTCCTTTTCCTGCCCTGTCTTTGCATCGGACTGGGTTTATGTGCGGAAAAATCAGGACGGCAAACTTGTTTATGCAGATAAAGAGTCTGTCATAAAATCCTGCGGGGAAGCCGCAGGATGGGTGAAGTTTGAAGAGTCTGACGGAAGGAAATACCTGTGCAGAGTTTCTGTTCGGGAAAGAGACCGGTCCATGGCCATCGTTTCCTTTATCTTTTATGATGCGAAGGGCAATATTATTGAGCAGCAGACCGCACCTTATATGCAATATGATCCGATTTCGCCTGATTCCTTAGGAGAATTGATTTATAATATTCTTATGAAGGATACAGAACGCAATGCCTGAAAATCCGTATCAGCAGCGGTTTCTGTTTGGAGGGAAGAACCATGAAGAAATTTTTACTTGCACTGCTTGCCTTTATATCCATTTCCTGTCCTGCCTTTGCGGAAAATTGGTTCGAAATAGTTACATTAAAGAACGGAGACAAGGTGTATTTGGATTTCAGCTCGGTGCAGATAAAGGAAGATGATAGAAAGGCATGGCTGAAATTTGAGCAGCCGAATGGGAAAGAAAGTGTACAGCTTGTTTCTGTCAGGGAGGATAGAACAATGGCAACGCTGTCTATAGTATTATATGATGCGGATGGAAATGTTTTGGGACAGCAAACCTCGCCTTATCCGAGCTATGATCCTATTGTTCCTGGTACATTAGGAGATTTTCTATACCAATTCTTTTGGGACCCAATCTTTGCAGGGGCAATCCCGCCGAAAGAGAGTCAATCTGTATAAATGGACTGCCTGCTTTTCCTGTTGAATTTTCGATCCGGCCTGTGCCGGATTTTTTTCTGTGCAAAAAATGTACAAAAAAAGAACCCCGGGAAAAACCCGAGGTTCTTTTCGGCTTGGTGACCCAAGAGAGATTCGAACTCCCGACACCTTGATTCGTAGTCAAGTGCTCTATCCAGCTGAGCTATTGGGCCATGTGTTTGGCAGGGGCAGAGGGACTCAAACCCCCAACCTACGGTTTTGGAGACCGTTGCTCTATCAATTGCGCTATGCCCCTGTGCAGTTGCCGTAATTTCATGACTTGATTATCATACCAAGTTTTTCGGAAAAAAGCAAGGGGAAAAAGAAAAAATTTTCCGGGATTTTTCTCTCGTGTCCGGGGAAGCGGAGATGTCTGCGGCGGCCGGCTCGGAAGAGCGGTTTCCTTTATTTCCTCTCTTTTTCGGGCACGGGGAATGGATTACAATAGAGGGGCAGGCACTCCGTCTTCGGAACGGACGGAGCGGCGGGACGGTGTCCCCGGGTCTGCCTGTGCCGGTCCGAGAAGGGTTCTCGGGACGGTTTTTCAGCCGCAGCGGACGGCGGGAAATTCAGATTTCCTTTTCCGCTTTTCAGGCATGGCATCATGCGGTTCGGCCGTGAAGGGAGAGTACATTCAAAAGATTCGGGGATTTTCTTTTGCTTCGGAAAATCCTCCTCCCTCCGGCCATATTGAAAGTGAGTGGATCTCACGGAGGTTGCAGTATGCAGAAAAATGAAAATACGGATATGCAGCGGACGGCGCCGGGACGAATCCTGGGCCGCATCCGTTCGGTTGTGAAGTCTTCCGTACCCCAGTCGGGGGCGAAGGATTACCGCTTTTTTGCCGATCCTGTGTCGGTGCTTCCCGAAGAATTCCGGGAGGCGAAACGGTTCGGCTTCACCGGCTTCATGAGCCGGATCGGATTCGGATTCAATACGCTCCGCGGGGAGGCGGATGCACTGGCGCATCTGCGGGAGACGCTGGGAGACGGGTTCGTTTCCTTTACGCCGGGCATCAAGAACAATAAGTATTTCATCATGGAGGATGTGCAGAAGGAAAGCGCCGTTCCGGGCATGGATGAGGATCGGGATTATTACCCCGTACCGGCATTCGGAACGGGTGAAAATCCCATTTTCGGCGGGGATATCAACAAGTTCTGCCACCATATCCTGTCGGGAAAGCCGCTTCCGGGGCTGTCGAAGAAATACTGGAATAATGAGACCGCTCCGCGGATTATCGTGGCGGCGGCGCAGAATCTGGAGGGAAAGGTGGGAAGCTGGATTGTTTTCGCTCCTTTTTCCGATGATGCTTTCGACGGGATGGTCATCCGCGAGGGCGGGGCGTATTTCCGTACGAAGAACGGGCATGCCCTGGGGTACGGCAGGGTCGATCTGAAGGGGTCGGGGCTGTCGGCGCATATCGTGCGGTGCAGCCATTCGCCGCTGTGGTTCGTGCCGGAGAGGTTCCTGTCCGATCTGCGGGGCAGTCTCCGTCCCGTGCCGGCAGATGAGGATATCCTGCGGGAGCTGGGGGTGCAGCACAATCCCTTTGCGTCTGCAGAGGAGCCGATTCTGCTGTCTTCTTCCCGGGGGAAATGGGACAGTCTTCTTCCCGGGGAGATGATTTCCGGCGTTCTTGCTGCCGCAGCGGAAGCGGCTGACGGAGAGAAGCCGGACGGGAAATCCGAGGCGGAGCCGGAGGAAAAACCGGCAAAGCTCCCGGAAAAGGATGCCGGGAAGGGAAAGCCGGGCAGAGAAAAGTCTGCCTCTCCGAAGGAAAAGGAACCTGCCCGGGAGAAAACGGCGGGCGAAGAAAGAACGGCTTCGGAAGAAAAGAACGGGCCGGAGCCGGCAGGGGAAACGGAAATCCCTGCGGAAAAGCCTTTCTCGGAGGAGGATTTCCTCCGGCGCCTTTCCGATGCGGCGGAAGCATCGGGACTGCTTTACAGCCGGAAGGATCTGATCAATTTCCATGTTTCCCTGAAATCGTCCCGGCTGACGATTCTGGCAGGGATGAGCGGCACGGGAAAGTCCGGGCTTGTCCGCCTGTATGCAAAGGCACTGGGGCTGCCGAAGGAACAGGTGCGCATCCTGGCGGTGCGGCCGTCCTGGATGGATGACAGCGATCTTCTGGGCTATGCTGATATGAACCGGCAGGTGTACTGCAGTGCCGGTACGGGGCTGGCGGAGCTCCTCCGGGAAGCGGAGCGCCATCCGGAAAAGCTCTGGCTGGTCTGCTTCGACGAAATGAATCTGGCCCGGGCGGAGCATTATTTTGCTCAGTTCATTTCCATCCTGGAAAAGGAGGACCCTGTCCTTACTCTCTACAATCCCGCACTGGCTCCCCGGCTGTACAATTCTGCGGATTATCCTCCGCAGATCCGCATCGGGCGGAATGTGCTCTTTACGGGAACGGTGAATGTGGATGAATCGACGTACCGCTTCTCTGACAAGATTCTGGACCGGGCCAATGTGATTACGCTCCGGCAGGGCCGTTTCTCCGACCTGGCCCGGCTGAAACGGAAGGCCATGCCGTCCTGTCCGGAAGTTTCTGCGGAAGCCTTCTTCTCGTTCCTCCGGGAGGACAGTCCGCTTCCGACGGAGCGGGAGCTTGCTCTGCTGGATGATCTGAATGATGCGCTCCGCGGGAGCGGTCTCGCCGGCGGAATCGGCTTCCGTGTGGCGGTGCAGATGGGGGCTTATCTGGAAAATATTCCCCGCAGCCGGGATTTCTCCCGCCGGGACGGGCTGGACGCACAGGTGGTGCAGCGCATCCTGACGAAGCTCCGCGGTTCCTTCCAGCAGCTGTCCGCGCTTGTTTCCGAAAATGACCGGGGAGAGACGGAGGGGGCCATTCCGGACATTCTGGAGAAGTACCGGGATCTTTCCTCCTTCGGGGAGGCCCGGGCGGTTCTCGCCGCCAAGGCAAGGGAGCTGAAGCTCTATGACTACACCCTCTGAGTATCCTTTCCGCCTCTTTTTCGGGAGAAAGCCCGATCAGATCACCCGGGCCTTTGCGGATTTCACCGAAGCGGGAGAAGAGCTTCCCGCGGAGCCGGGGATGACCATGGAAGAGAACGGAGATATTTACCTTCGGTTTGAAGGGCCGCGGGATTTCCGTTTCACCATGGACGGGCTGGATATCGTTTCCATTCCCGGCGCCGAGCGGGAGGACGGACAGACCTGGCTCCGTCCGGGAAGGAACGAGGCGGTGCTTCTCTTTTCCGGGAAGGATTTTCCGCTGGTGCCCGGCTGCTATGTCCTCACGGTGGAGGGCCGGGGGCAGGTGTATCACGGCCTCATGGAAATCACGCCGCGGTATCTGGAAAAGCAGAGCTGGCAGGATATGCGGGATGAGCTTGCCGGGGAAATCCGGAATCTTTCCTTTGATTTCATCCGGCGGACGATTCATCTTTCCCGCGCGTCCGATACGGCACTGGGCCTTTCCTCGGATCTGCTGCTCCGGTTCTATACGCTGGAATCTCACTCCCGGCAGGTCCTTTCCGCACTGGATGAGCTGTCCCGGAGCGCCAATGTCCATCTGATTCTCTCCCGGAAGCTTTACCGGGAGAGCTGTCCCGGACGCATTCGTCCCGGCAGTGAAAGGGAGGCCGCAGCAGGCCGGAAAAGCGCTCTTTTCACCGGGCTGACCCGGAATGTTCCGGAAAATCGTTTCGTGAAAGCGCTTCTCCTTTCCCTCGACAGAAGTCTTCTTTCCTTCCTCCGGGAAATGGGGAAACACGCCGCCCGCCTGGAAGCCCGGCAGAAGGAGCTCGGCGCCTGGCAGCACAATCAGGAATACCGCATCGGCAGGGAGGCCCTGGCGCAGATGGAGCGGTTCCGGAAGGAGGCGCTTCTTCTCCGGGGACGCATCCGGGAAATTGCTTCCGTGCCGTGGTTTGCGGAAGCGGACAGCCGTCTTCCCGCGGAAATCCCCGCTGCGGTCTACCGCGATCCCCGCTATTCCGTCCTGTACCGTCTCCGGAAGAATCTGGAGCATCCTGCGCAGAGCATGGAAATTTCCTCCTTTTACCAGTTCCGGTGGAAGCGGACGGACAAGCTTTATGAGCTCTGGGGATTCCTCCAGTTCACCAAGGCGCTGACGGCCAGGGGATGGGAGCTGGAGAAAGGGGTTTCCGTCACGGAGGAGGACGGGAAGTACCGCCTGTCCGTTCTTGAGCCGGGCACGGTCCTCACCTTTGCCCGGGCAGATGAAACGGTGCGTCTTATCTATGATGCGTCCGTCCCGGGAAGCTCGGCGGAAACGAACCGGGATACGGCGCCTCTCTACAGCAACAATCCCCACCGCACGCCGGACCTGCGCCTCGATTACTACCGGGCCGGTCTGTACTGCGGCAGTCTGGTGGCGGATTTCAAGTACAGGGATCTTCTTTTCCTGTGGCAGAATGAGGCCCGCAGCCAGAGTCTCCGGGCGCAGATCAATGCGTACCGGGATATGAATACGCCCTTTTACCGGGATCTGCCGGAAAAGGAAAGCCTGCGGGATGCCCGGCCGGTGAAGGAGGTCTGGGCCATATTCCCCAGGGAGGCTCCCGCCGGGGCGGACAAGGACTACAGTCTCCGCTTCCTTTCCCTGGCGCCGCATCTTCCGGGCAACGAGCTTCTCCCGGACCTGCTGGAACGGTATATAGACAGCCTGCGGTAGGAAATACAATCAAATCAAGAAGAATCAAACGGCTCCCGAAAATATTCCGGGGGCTGTTTTTTGACGGGATGCAGGCCGGGAAGGCGGAGAGGATTTTCCCGGGCAGGGGATTTCTTCTGGTATAATGAAGAAAAAAGCAGGGAGCAGGAAAAGGAGGACACCATGACACCGGAACAGAAGGAAAGACTGGCGGCACTGCCGAAGGAAAAGCTCATCGAGCTGATTGAAATTTATGCGAAGAACTGGCTGGCCATGGACGGCGTATGGTTCCAGTCCGTGGAAAAGGCGTTCGGCATGGACACGGCCATGAAGCATGATGTGGAAATCTGGGAGAAATTTACGGTCATCGAGGCCATGAAAATCCGGAAATTTCTGGGGCTTTCTGACCGCCCCGGACTGGACGGCCTGGAAAAGGCGCTCCGTTTCCGCCTGTACGGGAATATCAACAAGGAAGAAATTTTCCGGGACGGCCCGGCTCTTATTTACCGGACGCTGTCCTGCCGGGTGCAGCATGCCCGGGAAAGCAAGGGGATGCCCTTTCATCCCTGCCTGTCGGTGGGCATTGTGGAATACGGCGGCTTTGCCCGCGCCATCGATCCGCGCATCCGCTGCGAATATATTTCCTGCTATCCGGAAATCACGGACAGCACCTGCCACTGCGCCTGGAAGTTTACTTTGGAGGAGGAATGACCGAAAGGGCATTTTCCGATGCATAAAAAATCCGTATCTCACCAAACGGGGATACGGATTTTTATTTTCTGCTTCTTTCCGAAGTTTTTATTTCTGATTCAGATAGTCCATGGCAAAGTGCACAGTGATGGCAGTGCCGTAGGGGAGGACATCCTCGTCCACATCAAAGGTGGTGGAATGATGAGGCGAGGCGGTGTCCTTTTTGGCTTCATTGCGGCATCCGAGGAAGCCGAAGAGGCCGGGGACGTGTTCCATATAGGTGGAAAAATCTTCCGCACCCATCTGGCGGTCCATGGGGATGAGGGCATCGCTGCCGAGGATATCTTTTGCGGCATTGCGGGCGATTTCATTCAGCTCATGGTGCTCATTGATGACCGGAGCGGGGCCGAAGAAGTAGTCCAGCTCTGCGGTGCAGCCGTAGGCTTCGGCAGCGGCGCAGGCGGTCTTCCTGATGAGGTCCGGAACGGTCTTGCGGAATTCCCTGTCAAAGGTACGGGTGGTGCCGATCAGTTCCGCTTCCGGAGCGATGATGTTGTCCCGGGTGCCGCCGTTCATAACACCTGTGGTGAGGACGAAGGTATTCTGCGGATCGTTTACACGGGACACAAGGGACTGGAGGGCCATCACGACCGCTGCGGCGGCGAGAACGGCATCTTTTCCCTGATGGGGTGCACTGCCGTGGGCAGCCTGTCCGTGAATGCGGATGGTGAAGCGGTCGCTGGAGGCCATGCGGGGGCCGTCTTCCATGTTGAACCGGCCCGATGGGAGCAGGGTCCAGATATGCATCCCGAAGATGGCATCAATGCCGTTCAGGCAGTCCTTTTCCACATAGCGCCGGGCTTCCGCACCGATTTCTTCCGCCATCTGGAAAATGAATTTGACCGTACCGGGGATTTCTTCCCGGTGAGCGGCAAGGATTCGGGCAGCGCCGAGAAGCATGGCGGTGTGGCAGTCGTGGCCGCAGGCGTGCATGACGCCCGGATTCTGCGAAGCATAGGGTTTTGTCAGGTCTGCTTCCTGGATGGGAAGGGCGTCGATATCGGCGCGGAGCATGACGGTCTTGCCGGGACGGCCGCCGCGGAGGGTGCCGATGCAGCCGGTGATGTCCGGGAACGTTTCCACCTCAATGCCGTCGGCGCGGAGCTCTTCAACGATGCGCGCCGTGGTATGGATTTCCTGCGTGCCCAGTTCCGGGTGTGCATGGAACCAGCGGCGCAGTCCGATGATATATTCTTTCTGTTCAAGTGCCAGTGTTTTGCAGTCCATTATTGCTTTCCTTTCCCGCTGAGAAAATCCAGCGCAAACTGGGCATGGAGAGCGGCTCCGTGCCAGAGGATGCTGTCATCGGGGCAGAAATTTTTCGAATGGAGCGGCCAGGTCATGCCGGCTGCCTCATCGCGGACGCCGACCCGGGCAAATACGGACGGAACCTTTTCCATCAGGAGAGAGAAGTCTTCCGAGCCCATGGAACGGGGATTGCTGCGCAGGATGGATTCGCCGAAAAGGGAGACCGCAGCGCGGCGGGCTGTTTCGGTCAGTGCCGGATGCTCATTGGCGGTGACCGGTTCGAAGGAAACGGGAATGAATTCCGCCTGACAGCCGAGGGCCTTTGCGGTAGTTTCCGCGATTTCCCGGAAAAGCTCCGGCGCTCTGCGGGACATTTCCCGGTCATAGCTGCGGATGGTGCCTTCCATGGTCACTTCATCACAGATGATATTGAACTGCTTTCCGCCGCGGACCATGCCGACGGTGACCACCAGAGGGCTGAGGGGGTTATTGAGGCGGGAGACAATGGTCTGGATATTGAGGAGGATGCTGCTGGCTGCGACAATGGCGTCATGGCCGAGGTGGGGTGTGGAGCCGTGAGCCGCTGCGCCGCGGACGATGCAGCGGAAATCCGTGCAGGAGGCCATGAGCGGGCCGCCGTCGATGGAAATGGTGCCCTTGGGAATGTCCGGCGACATGTGGAAGCCGAAAGCGGCATCGGCGGCATCCAGGCAGTGATGATCGAGATAGTACTGCATACCGTGGCCCGATTCCTCGGCGGACTGGAAGAGAAGCATCACTGTGCCGGGAATTTCTTCCCGGTGGGCAGCGAGGAGCTTTGCCGCGCCGAGAAGCATGGCCGTATGGCAGTCATGGCCGCAGGCGTGCATGATGCCCTCCGTTTCGCTGGCAAAGGGAGCACCGGTTTCTTCCCGGATGGGAAGGGCGTCAATGTCGGCCCGGAGGAGGACGGTCTTTCCCTCTGCAGGTCCCTTCAGTACGGCAATGAGGCCGAAATAATCGGGAAACGTAGTGATTTCATAGCCGAGAGGTGCGAGCTCCTCTGCAATACGGGCGGTGGTTTCCTTTTCCCGGAAGGACAGCTCGCCGTGCTGATGGAAATAACGGCGCATATCCCGGATATACGGGGACAGCTGCTCCGCTTCTTCTTTGAAATTCATAAAAACTCCTTTCATGAAAAAGAGACGGGAAATCCGTCCCTTTCCGATGGTACAGATTACAATAAATTGGGCCGCCGGGGCGGGGAATGTCCCTTTCTGCTCTGCATGGCAGGGACTTCTGCAAAAGAAAGGACGGAAAAACCTGTATGCTTATCGTACAGGTTTTCCGTCTTCGGATCAGGGTATCATTACGTTCATAAAGTAACGCATTTACGGGATAAAGTCAAGCAGGGCGGAAACGAGCTGCGGGGAAAAGGGAAAAAAGCCGGAAAGGGCGGCTTCCCTTCGGGCCGGCTCGGGGCAGGATTTTCCCATGAAAAAAGCTCCCTCTGCGGGAGCCTGCGGGTTTTGTTTTCTGTTTCTCCATCAGGGGAGGAAATAGCTCGGGTTTACGGATTCGCCGTTGATGCGGACCTCGTAGTGACAGTGGGGGCCGGTGCTGTTGCCGGTGCTGCCCATGAGGGCGACGATATCTCCCTGGCTGACATGCTGGCCTACGCTGACGACGATAGCGGAGTTGTGGCCGTAGCGGGTGACGATGCCGCTGTCGTGTCTGACCTCGACCAGGTAGCCGTAGCCGGAGACCCAGCCTGCCTGAGTAACGGTGCCGGCCGCGGTGGCTTCGATGGGGGTGCCGTAGTCGCCGGCAATATCGATGCCTTCATGGTAGGTGGAGCCGATGCCGCCGGGACTCTGACGGAAGCCGAAGGTGCTGGAGACTTCTCCTCTTACGGGCCAGATATCCGGGGTATCGGAGTCTGCCTGTATGGCAGCTGCTGCGGCGGTATAGGTATTGCTCATGAGCTGCTGCCGGAGGGTCATCATCATTTTGAGCTGGGTGTCCAGTCTTTCATCGAGCCTGCGCATTTCCCGGAGAAGATCGCCGGGGGTGTCCACTTCCGCTGCTGCAGAAGCAGTTTTCGCTGTGTTTCCGCTGCCTGCCTGATGGGGATCGGCTGTGCCTGCCCGGTCGGGTACGGTGGAGCCGCCGCCCTGACCGCCCTGTCCGCCGTCGCCGGATTCGGACATCGGGGCCGGGGAGGCTGTATTGCCCTTGAGCATGTCCCGGAGCTCATTGGAGAGCTTTTCCACGGCCTGGGTCTTTTCCTCAAGGCCTTCCATTTTTTCTTCGGCCATCTTGAGCTGGTTCCGGTAAAGCTCATTCTCGGAACGGAGAGAGGCCATGGATGCAGCAGAGTAGATGCCGGCGCCTGCGGCGAGGACGGCAACGGCCCCTGCTGCACATAAGCCGTACTTGATTTTTTTCCATTCCTCCGCTGCAAAGGAGAAGGATACGGAACCGTTTTCTTCTTTTCTGATCATATCTTATTTCCCGCTTTTCCTGTTGTCATTTCGCTTCGTTTTGTCCGGGCGGTTCCCGGAAATACCATATTCATTATTATTATACTATAAATATGACCATAAGTCACATCAAGCGGCGGATTCCGAGGATTTCTGCCGTGAAAATGATAAAAACGCCGTGAAAGGAATTTCACAGCGTTCTTCTTTTATTTCATATCGATTTTGTGTCTGTCCGGACGGGCGGAGTTCGCTGCCGGGGTCTGTTCCGGCTCGGGGGCCGGTTCTTCGTCATAGGCTCCGTAGGCTGCGCCGTAAAGGAAGTCGGAGGGCTTCTGATTTCCTTCGTCGGAGGCCTGAGCCGCTGCTTCGGCTGCACGGGCTGCCACATCGGGCATGAGAGTATTCAGGGCAAGGCGGATGCTTTCCGCTTCCTCTGCGGAGATGGATTCCCGGCATTCGCCGTTCTGGATCTGCTTGCAGTAAATCCGGGCTGTTTCTTCCCCGGAAAGGGAGGAGAGAAGGATGCCGTTGTTGTTGCCGTCCAGGAGAGTGAGGGAGAAGGAAAGGCGGTCGCCGGTTTCCTCGAAGGCATCATAGCGGACGAGCCCCGTTTTCTGGATGGATTTGAGCTGCATGGTGGCCAGGAGCTCCTGCTGGTGGAGCATGCCCCGGGAGGAGGCTACCATATCGCGCAGCTCCTTGATTTCCGCGGAGAGGATGACCTCCAGGGAGCCGCCGTCCTTGCCGTGCATGAAGGTGTCATACTTTTTGGCAAGGTGGTTTACCCTGCGCTGCAGGACGAAAACCCGGAGAAGAAGATAAAGAATAAGGAGAACGGCGAGGACCGCTGCTCCGATGAGAAGAATATTCTGCGTAGTCATGATTTCATTAACCCCTTAATTTTTCTGTTTGAGGATGTCGGTAATGCGCTGGAAGTCGTCGTCGTTTTTGAAGGAAATCACGATGGTGCCCCGGTGGGCATTGCGTCCCCGTCCGATCTGGATTTTTATTTTGCTGCCTACGGAAACGGCGAGTTCCTGTTCAACGGAGCGAAGATATTCGCTGACCCGCGGTTCGTCTTTCCCTGCGGGCTTTTCCTTTTTTCCGCCGGAAAGCCGCTTTTCAATGTCCCGTGCGGAGAGACCGTCCCGGATGATTTTTCTCGCCATGGCGAGCTGTTCCGCCGGTGTGGCAAGGGAAAGAAGGGGCCGGGCCTGTCCCGGCGTGAGTTTCCTGTCGAGAAGCATCTGCTGAATTTCTTCGGGAAGAGCGAGCAGACGCATCGTATTGGCTACATGGGGGCGGCTTTTTCCGACCCGGTCGGCCACTTCCTCCTGGGTGAGGCCGTATTCGCTGCGGAGGTATTCATAGGCCCGGGCTTCTTCCACGGCGGTGAGGTCTTCCCGCTGGAGGTTTTCCACAAGGGCCAGCTCTGCCATGTCGCGGTCATCGGTTTCACGGATGATGGCGGGAATTTCCGTCAGGCCGGCCAGACAGGCTGCACGCCACCGCCGTTCTCCGGCGATGATCTGGCAGGTGCTGCCGGTGCGGCGCACGATGACGGGCTGGAGGATGCCTTTTTCCCGGATGGAATCGGCCAGCTCCTGCAGCGCTTCCTCGTCAAATTCCCGGCGGGGCTGGTAGGGATTTGCCTCGATTTCCTTTACATCCAACTGTGTGATCCGGTCCTGCCCGTCGGAAAAATCATTTCCGAGAAGCTCGCCGAGACCCCTGCCCAGTTTTCTTTTAACCACGCTTCAATACCTCCCTGCACAATTTTTTATACGCTTCCGCGCCCTTCGATTTCGGCGCATAGGTCATGATGGATTCCCCGAAGCCCGGCGCCTCGGAAAGCTTGACGCTTCTGGGGATGACGGTCTTGAATACCTTGCCGCCGAAGTACTTTTTGACTTCCTCCGCCACCTGGAGGGACAGATTGGTCCGTCCGTCGAACATGGTGAGAAGGATGCCCAGCAGCTTCAGCCGGGGATTCATTTTCCGGGTCACGGCCTGCACGGTCTTGACCAGCTGGGAGAGACCTTCCAGAGCATAAAATTCCGCCTGAATGGGGACGATGATGGAGTCGGCGGCGATGAGGACATTCAGGGTAATCAGTCCCAGAGAGGGCGGGCAGTCGATGAAGATGTAGTCATACTGCTCCTTCAGGGATGCCAGCTTTTCCTTCAGAAGATTTTCCCTGTGTTCCATGGGGGCCATCTCGATTTCCGCTCCGGCCAGATCCATGGAGGAGGGGAGAAGGGAGAGCTTCTTCACGGCGGTCTTTACGACGGCTTCCTCTGCGGGGGTGCCGTTCAGCAGCACATCATAGATGTTGGAAGTAAATTTCACATCCTTTGACAGGCCGCTCGTGCTGTTTCCCTGGGCATCAATGTCCACGAGGAGTGTTTTCTTTCCCCGGTCCGCCATGTACGCGGAGAGATTCACCGCGGTGGTGGTCTTTCCCACGCCGCCTTTCTGGTTGATGATGCCGATGATCGTTCCCATAGCTTTCTCCTTTTCTGATAATTCTACTTATTATAGCATACGGGGGCGGGATTCCGCCTGTTTTCCGGAAATACAAAAACACCCGCCGCATGACAGGTGTCTTACTGTTTTCCGAAGCTCCGTGCCTTCCGGAAAGAGGGAATATTTTCCCCCGCCGGACCGGAGAAGGAAAGGCTTATTCCTCCCGGGAATGGCAGACCCCGTCCCGTTCGCAGGGGACGCCGCATTCCTTTTCGCAGATGCAGTGGGGCTTGCTCTTGAAAATGGCGCCGATGATGCTGTAGAAGTTTTCCAGTGCCTCCGGATTCAGGGAATAGAACATGTTCTTTCCTTCCCGTCTGTCATTGATGAGGCCCGATTCGATGAGGACTTTCATGTCGTGGGACAGCGTCGGCTGGGTGATGGCAAATGCTTCCTGGATTTTGTTGGCACACTGTTCTTTGCAGGAAAGCATGTCCACGATTTTCAGCCGTTTCGGGTCGGAGATGGCTTTCAGAATCTTGGCGGTGTTGGTATAGATTTTTTCCATAGAAGGCTCCCTCTCAAATAGAGTTATTTTTATCAAAAAATATAACAGATAGATAAAAAAACGTCAATGAATAAAAGGAAGAAAAGTATCCGGCTTTGTCTCTTATGCAAATAAAGTATAAGTGAATGCAGCGGAAGAATGCCGGCCCGAATATAAAACTGCGGCGGATAGGAAAAGATAAAATGCGGGGAAAATGTATCTCCGGCAGGAAAAAATAGAAGGGGAAATAAATATTTCGGAAAAGCTACACCTCATTTATAAAAAGTGGTAAACTATATAAGAAATCAGCAGAAATTTTGCTGGAATTTGTTCCGTGAGGTGATTGACATGGTAGTAACTGAAAAAAGCATCGTTGCAGAAGGAGTCAATAAGTACTGTGTGGAAGATATGGCGCGCGTATACGGCTGCGGCATTTCCTACGGCGAAAAGTATGTATTCCTTCAGTTCCCGGTTCAGCAGAACGCTAAACAGGCTTATCGTCCGGAAAGCTATACCACTGCTGTAAGAATCGGTGATGAAGTCCGTAACGGCCAGGCTATCCGTTACCAGATTACACTGACCTATGACGGCCATGTAAAGGAAGCTTATGACATCGGACTCGATGAATTCGGCGAACCGGATACAGTAACTATCGAATAATCAGAATGAAAGAGAGGCTCTGCGGAGCCTCTTTTTTCTTGGCGGAAAAAGGAAGGAATGCGGGAAATCCGCTTTTCCGGAAAGGACGGGGGAATCGTTTTTTTCTCCGCGGCTGTTGTATAATAAAAAACACAAACCCGTCCGGGCGGAGGCCCCGTGCCCTGCCCGGCAGCATTTCTCTGCGGGGATCGGGGGATCGCTATGGAAGAGATACGAAGAACGGAAGAGAAAAGAAAGCTGTACCGCATTCTGCTGCACCGGTTCAACCGGGCATTCTATCCGCTGGCCCGGAAGAGCTGTACCGACGGAAGCCGGCCGCTGGATGAGGCCTTCCGTTCCTTTCTGGAAAAAGGCGGGTTTCCGCTCAGCCGGGAGAAAAAGCTGCGGGACGAGGTGATCCGGAAGTACGTTTCCTTCCGGCTTGCCCTGGCTTTCCGCATGGCGGTGGATATGCTGGCCCATTCCGAGGAGGCCCGGCGGCGGGTCAGGAGCTGCCTGGACTTCGACGTGCCCCGGTCCTTTACGACGGTGTTCGAAAGAAAAACCGAGGCGGCCGCTCTGTACCGGACATCGGCGGATAAGGTCCGGGCGGCGGAGGCGGTGCTCGGGCTTCTGGGGGAAGAGGTGCACTGCGATCTTTCCCCGATGCTGGATTTTTTCCGTCCCGAGACGGAAGGCTATGAGGAAGCGGTGCGGGAGGAAATCCTGCGGTACGGGGAATGCTTTTCCCTTGTGGCGCCGGATTTTGCAGACATGACGGAGGCGCCTGTGCCGAAGCTGCTCGAGGAGTGCTTTCTGGAGGAAATGGGGAGTTCCTACGGAAAGATCATCTGCGGAAATGCGGCGATGGCAGAGCCGCTGAGCCGGCTCTGTCTGGCCCCGGCGGACGGCAGGAAACGGAAGGAAAGCTATCTTTTCCTGTACCGTTATCTTCTCTTCCGGGTCTATGCGGCTTCGTACTTTGCGGCGTGCCTCTGGGAGGACCGCGGTCTGGTCAGTTTCTTCCGGGACGGCGCGCTGAATTCGGAACCGCTCCTGCGCTGCATCCGCGGCGGACTGGCAAAGAATTTTCTGTCCGCAGAGGATCTGACGCCGGGGCGGGACCTGTACCGGGCCATTGACGGATTCATGTCCCGGTGGAAAATGTTTGACCCGGAGGAGCCGGACCGGTACTACCGGTATACGCCGGATTTCCTGCGGGCCGTGTCGGCCGGGACAGAAGCGGAATCATTCGGCCGCCGGGCGGAAACGCTTTTCCGGGCGCTTGTGCCGGGCTTCTGGGACGGGCTGTCCCGGCGAGAAAAGGATTCCCTCACGGGGGAGCTGCAGATGTTTCTGAACAATCTGTCCCGAAGTCTGTATTTTTCCCGCGACATGGGCTTCCGCACGGCTGCGGATTTTGTATCGGACGTTTACCGTCCCCGGGAGAAACGCGGCGGAGGGGCCTGGATGAAGGGGCTGGTACGGTTTTTCAGCCGCCGGTAAGGGTTTGTTTGAAAACAGGAATAAGGAAAGGATGAATGATATGCTGGATTTACTGCTTGATTTGGGAAAGGAATTGGCGGAAAAGGAAGAACGCCGGGCAAAGACAGGCGGATATACGGTAGAAAATAACGGCAGGGAGGGTGTGCTGCCCGCACCGGGCGGACATCTTCCCGGTCGGGAAATCATCCGGGAAATCAAGGAGTGGTTCCCCGAGGCGGGGGAAGTCCTGGAAAAGGGCGCGAATATGCTGGATGCGGCGGAAAATGTGATTGACGCCACTGCAGGCGGAAGGGGCGGCCGGCCCATTCCCGGTCCCATCGTTGATGACGGTCCGATAGAATTCAGAATGATGGAAATGATGCAGGATCACGGATATTCTTTGCGGGAAGCAAAGCGGAAGCTGCACCGGGGAGACCATATCTATGTATACCGCCTGGCGTACAGCCATCACGGCATCTATGACGGGCACGGCGGAGTTTACCATTATTCCGGGGAAATTCTTGCACCGGAGGCGGCGATGATTCAGAAGACCAGTCTGGAGGAATTTGCCGGCGGCGCCCGGATTTTCCGCTATGATTATCAGGCGGTGGTTCCTCCCGATGAAATCATCGCCCGTGCGGAATCCCGTCTGGGAGAGCAGGACTATGACCTGATCGACAATAACTGCGAGCGCTTTGCCAAGTGGTGCCGGGGACTGTAAGGAAATCCGGCAGCAGAAAAAATAAAGAAGCAAAACGGCTCCGGAGAGAAATTCTCTCAGCGGAGCCGTTTTTTGATGGAATCCGGAAAGCAGGGCTATCCGGCCATGGCCAGCGCGGAGCCTGCGGTGAGGACGATGCCCAGGAAGCGGACCGGGTCCATGGGGTCGCCGAAGAAAAGAATGCCGATGACAGCGGCCGTGATGGTTTCCGCCGAGGCCAGGACAGGAACCCGGCTGTTTTCTTCCAGACGGACGACGCCCTCATAATACAGCAGGTAGGCAATGACCGTGGGGATGAGGGCAAACAGGAAGCCGGTGACGAGGACCGGTGCAGTGAGGAGATTTGCTTCTGTGAGGGGATCGCAGCGGAAAAAGAGGAAAAGGGCGGCAAAGAAATAGCTCCACAGGCTCATGGCAAAGACATCACAGCTCTTTCCGGCCAGTTTCCCGAGGACGGAGGTCATTCCGTAGGAGACGCCGGCGCCGATGCCGAAGAGGATGCCCGTAAGGGGCAGCGCGGACAGCGTAAAGACGCCGCCGGTGACGGTCAGGAAGCACCCGGCGGTGCAGCTCAGAATGGCCGCCGTTTTCCGCACGGTCTGCCTTTCCCCGAACAGGAGGAAGGAGGCGGAGGCGGCCACAAAGGGCGCCAGATTCAGCAGGACAGCGCTGCCGGTCATGCCGATGCGGGTTACCGCTTCATTGTAAAAGATATTGTACAGTCCCTGGCAGAGAATTCCCAGCAGAGCGCAGACAAGGAGGCTCCGCGGAGACAGGGAAAGACCGCGCAGACCGGAGCGGAACAGACACACCGGCAGAAGGATGAGAAAGGAAAAGAGAATCCGGAGAAATCCGGTCAGCTCCGGCGTGGAGCCGTAATGCGCCGCAGTGAGGATGAAGACGCCTCCCGTTCCCCAGAGGATGCTTCCTGCGAGGATGAGAAGGGAGGGAGAAACGGAAATTTTCATGGCAGCTCCCGTAAGAAATGAAGAAATCGGAGAAGGCCCGTCGCGGCGGGCTTTGATTTCTTTATTCTGGCATGACCGGTGCAGGATGGCAATACGGAGTTTTTCTCTATGGTACAATAGAGAAAGTATTCGGAAAGGAAGAATTTCATGCGTTTTTGTTCTTTGGCATCATCCAGCAGCGGGAACTGTTACTATGTGGGAAGCGAGTCCACGCACATCCTGATTGACGGCGGCATTTCGAAGCGGCGCATCGAGCAGGGACTGGCGGAACTGGGGCTGACGCTTTCGGATATTTCCGCGGTACTGGTGACGCATGAGCACAGCGACCATGTGAAGGGGCTGGACCAGCTCGCCAAGCGGACAGAGATTCCCTTTTACGGCACGGCAGGGACACTGGCAGGACTGACGGCGGCGCTCCCTTTTGCGGCGAAGCGTGCGGCGGAGGAAACAGAGCTTCTGGTGACGCTCCGGCACGGATTCCCGCTGGGAGATCTTTTCGTGGATTTCTTCGCCCTTTCCCATGATGCGGCGGAGCCGGTGGGATTTACAGTATCGGACGGAAAAAGGAAATTTGCAGTCTGCACCGACACGGGGATTTTCACGGAGGAAATGCGCAGTGCCGTGAGCGGCGCCGATGTGCTGGTGTGCGAAGCGAACTATGATGAGGACATGCTCGCCGCCGGACCCTACCCGGCGTATCTGAAACGGCGCATCGCCGGACGGTACGGCCATCTGTCGAACCGGGACGGAGGACGGTTTATTTCCTCTGTTCTTCATGACCGCATCCGGCAGGTGGTCCTGGGGCATCTGTCGCCGGTCAACAATCTTCCCCTTGCGGCAGAGCGGACGGTGCGGGCGGAAATCCGGGAAAGCGGGACGGGCTTTGCCCCTCTTGCGGGGGAAATCCCCCTTTTTGCCGCCCCGAAGGACGAACGGTCCCCTCTGATCGAGTGGTGACGGGGATATTTCAGAAATAAAAAACATCGGGAGAGCCGGGAAGCCCGGCTTTTCCGGAACAAGAAGGAGCAGCTATGGCAGAAGAAAAGAACATCATGCAGGCAATTTTACAGGGCCGGTACGGAGAGGCATTCCGCCTTCTTACGGACACCGCCCCGGCATCCCGGACAGCACGGGAGCATTATCTTCTTCACTATTGTTATCTTTCCGGACTGGGAACAAAGCCGGATTTTGAAAAGGCAAAGGGCGAGCTGGTCCGGGCGGCCGCACAGGATGACCCGCTGGCGCTGACCGATGCGTACTGCTCCTTTGAGGAAAGATATCTCATTGCAGGAAACGAGGAGGAATTCCTCGGTCTGGTGGAGGGTCCGCTGGAAGAGGAAAGAGCGGCAGGAAATCCGCTGGCGCTCCGCGCACTGGCTCTTCTGACGGAAGAGGGCATCGGCCGTCCCCGTTCGGCGGAAAAGGCGGAAGCGCTGTACCGGGAAGCGGCGGAGGCCGGACTGGCACCGGCTGCTTTCGATGCGGCGGCCATGTACGGCCGTCCGGAATACAAAAATGAAGAGAAGCTCTTTTTCTGGCTGGAAAAAGGGGCAGAGGCCGGTCATGTACAGTCCATGGTGACTGCCGGCAAGCTTTGCCTCCGCGGAGAAGGCACGGAAAAGGATGAGCGGAAGGCTGCTTCCTATTTCCGGCAGGCTGCGGAGAACGGCGCGGATTCTGTACTGCTTCTTCTGGGCGTCCTGGAAAAGGAACATCCTGAGTGGGAAACCGCCCCGGAAAAGACCTTTGAAGCGCTGGAAAAAGGACTGTCACTGTATCCGGCAGACGGAGAAGCAGGCAGGGCCTGCCTGGCACTGGGAGACTGCTTCCGGGAAGGCTTCGGCACGGAAAGAGATCCCGAAAAGGCGCTGAAATGGTACAAAAAAGGCGAGGAAAAGGGACAGTCTCTCGGCGGTGTCCTGGCGGCGAAGCTCTGGTATGACGGAGACTTCGGACCGGGAA
This sequence comes from uncultured Dialister sp., assembly GCA_938038225.1. GTDB lineage: Bacteria > Bacillota > Negativicutes > Veillonellales > Dialisteraceae > Dialister. Next base: position 61,647 of record CALHRX010000003.1, read on the forward strand.
AGGAAAAACGGGCTTTCTCGCAGATGAAGCGGTCTGCCAAAGACGGCGATGCACGGGCCATGTACTTCCTGGGCCGTTTCCTGGCAGAAGGCATCGGCACCGCGGCAGACGGGAAGCAGGCGGAGGAATGGTTCCGCCGGGCTTCCAACCGCTCGGGCGTGCTGCCCTACAGCAGGCTGGGCCGGGAAGCGGAAAAGCAGGGCCTGCTCCATGAATTCACGGCACTGATTAAGGAAAGAGCCGGAAAGGACGGGAGCCTGCGCGGGGCGGAACCGGAATTCCCGAAGGGAAAGCTTGGCAGTCCCCTTTCCGTGGAGGAAGCACAGAACTGGCTGGACGGAGAAACCGCCCGCCGGATTGAGTGGATCAAAAAGGAAATCGGTTGGAAGGAATAGCACGGAGGCAGTATGAAATCGGAAGGTGAATCCCTGTTTTTTCAGGGAAAATTGAAACAGGCGCAGGAGGTGCTCCGGAGCGAAGCGGAAACAGCAGGGCGGTCGTGCTACCTGCTGGGGATTATTCTCCGGGAGGGCTTCGGCGCAGTAAAGGCCGATGAGGATCAGGCCGAGGCGTATTTCCGGAAGGGAAAGGAGCTGGGCGATCCGCTCTGTGCGGCGGCACTTGCACCGGCTGCATCGGGCGATGAATCCTGGGATATCCTGAACCGGTGGTTTCCCCGGGTGCTGACCGCTGCGGCGGCAGGAGATGCGGCGGCCATGGATGAGGCCGGTCTTTTCTACATTTCCGGCGGGCTGATGCTCAATTTCGAGGAAGGCATGAAATGGCTGGCCAAGGCCTCCCTTTTTGAATACTGGAAAGGGTTCCTCGACCTGGGCAAAGCCTATGAGGAGGGCCGGGCTGTTCCGGCCGATCCGGACCGGGCGTTTCTGTGCTATGAAAAAGCAGCTGCCTTCGGCATTCCCGAAGGACAGTACCGGGTGGGAGAAGCACTGATCGGCCGCACGGATGAAGAGGACGTGAAGAAGGGACTGGCACTGCTGGAAAAGGCTTATGCAGGGGGCAGCGCGGAAGCGGCGCTCCTTCTGGGGGCCTTCTACGGCAGTGAGGAAAGCGGCATGACCGATGAGAAAAAATCGTACCGCTGGCTGGAAAAGGCGGCGGAAATGGACAGCGCCGAGGCCTGGGCGGAGCTGGCGCTCTGCCGGGAAAACGGTCTGGGCTGCGAGGCCGATCTGCAGGAAGCGGAGAAATGCTATCTCCGCGCTGCCGAGCTGGGCAGTGAGGAAAGCCGTTTCGCCCTGGGACTTCTGTACCTGGAAGAAAAGCAGGACGAAAAGGCCTTTGCCGTGCTGAAGCAGGCCGGAGAAAACGGCCATCCCCGGGCGCTGTATGTGACGGGCATGATGTACCTCAGCGGGAAGGGAACGGAAAGAAACCGCGCAGAGGGCATTGCCTGTCTGGAGGAAGCGGCGTCTCTGGGCAATGAGGAAAGCGCGGCAGAGCTGGAAAAGCTTCGGGCCGAAGAAATGTAAGGGAAAAAATAAAAAATGGGAAAAACAGGCAGCCTTCGGGCTGCCTGCTTTTTTACGGGAATCTATTCTTTTGCCACAGCAAACAAAGCGGAAATCAGTCTGATGAAATAAATATTTTCTTCCAATTCATCAGAGAGCCGTTCCCTTCAGGTTCCGTATTCTCACTTCTGCAACAACGCCGATGATTTGCACCGGCAGATTCTGCACTTCATCTGCTGTAAAGAAATGCGGAGGGAATACCATCGGATTGAGTGCAATAAGCACAATCCCATTTGCTTTTTTATAAACCTGTTTCATGGCGGCTTCGCCTCCGCCTATCTGGACGATGCAAAGGTCGCCGTCGGAGCAGTTTTCCTGTACTTTTACGATGGCAATATCGCCCGGCAGGAAACGCGGTGCCATCGAATAGCCTTTGACTTTTAATGCGAAATATTCTCCTTTTTCGGCCATTTCTGCGGGGATCTCTTCATAGTCCTCGATGTCTGTGATTGCTTCAACAGGGATTCCTGCAGCGGCATACCCCAATACCGGTATTTTTACAATTTTAGGCGGAGGATTCTGCTCTTTTCCGTTTTTGTCATCAAGGCCGAGAATATAATCCGCAGATACTCCAAACAGATCGGCCAGCTTATTTATATATCTAATTGGACGGCTCTGCCCGCTTTCATATTTATTTACTGTTGAACGGTCAATATTAAGAATTTTAGCGAGCTGCGCTTGCGACAGCCCCTTTTTCGTCCGTAATTCTTTAATCCTTCTTGTTGTCTTTTCGTTCGGTACATCCATTTTCGCACCTCCCCGAATGCTTCAAAAATTACGCTTATAAATCACACTTATATCTATATTATATGTGATTTTTTATGGAAAAAATAAAATCCGGCAGCAGGCAGAGGGATATTTCGCGGGAGACAGGGGCCTCCTTTCCGTCCATGAAAAAAGCCCTTCCTTTCGGGAAGAGCTCTCAGTAGTTTTATTTGTCTGTTTTATCGGGCTTTTTCGGCTCATCCTCTGCGCGGTAGGGATGGGCTTCCTCGTCCATTTCATACTGCCACATATGGGTCGGCACCATTTCGCCCTTTTCGTTGCAGGTGTAGCGGACGGAATGGGGCATATTGTGAACTGTGGAGAGAGGCTTGGTGAAGCCCTTGCCGATGACATCGGTGGTATTCATGATGAAGAGGAACGCGTTCTGGTCGATATTTTCAATCAGGCGGCGGAGCCGGGTGATCTGGGTCAGATCGACGATGGCAAAGACAATCCGCTTGTCCGTGCCGGAAAAGGCGCCCTGTCCGTACAGGAGAGTCGCTCCGTGGTGGATGTTGCGGAGAATCGCATCGGCGATTTCCAGCGGCTTGTCGGACACGATGAAGGCGGCCTTTCTCTGGGCAAAGCCGATGACGAGACGGGAGGAAAGATTGGCGCTGATGTACATGCCGATGAGGGTGCAGATGGCCGGTTCAAGGGCGAAAATCCATGCACTGGAGAGGACGATGATCAGATTCAGCGCAAAAACGACATTGCCGATTTCCAGATTGTAGAATTTTTTCAGGATGGCGCCGACTACATCCAGACCGCCGGTATTGCTGTTGTAGCGGTAAAGGATGCCCATGGATACACCGAGGACAACGCCGCCGGCAATAGAGGAAACCATGGGGTCCTGCACAATCTTCATGTCCGCCAGCGGGGCCGTGAGGTCAATGAATACGGAAATGAGGACGGTTCCCAGAATCGTGACGGCGGTGTAGAATTTTCCGATGAATTTCAGGGCAAGAGCCAGGATCGGGATATTCAGCACCAGGTTCGTCAGACCGATGGGGATGCCGGTCAGGTAGTAAACAATCATGGCGATACCGGTCAGGCCGCCGGAGAGGAATTTGTGCGGTACATAAAAGGCATTGACGCCTACAGAGTAGATGAAAGTGCCGATGATGGTAATGGCAATGAGAAACAGGATGCGCTTCCAGAAAAGGGCGGAACGGAAGTCCGCACGGGTGATGCTGTTCATGGTATCCTCCGGAATGAGGGAAATAAAAAACAACGCTCGAAAAGGACCGCTGCAATAAAAATAAAAATATACAAAACTGTTACGGATTTCTCCGCCCTTATTATAACAAAAGGCGGACCGGCAGAGAATCCTTTTCCGGAGAGAAACCGGCTTGACCCGGGGAAAACGGCTTTTTACAATAAAGAGGATTTTCTGCGGAACGGGAGAAAAGAGAATTTGCGTAAGGAGAGAGAAATATGAAGGGGAAGCTTTTTGCGGCGGCGCTGCTCTGCGGACTGACGGCGTTTCTGTCCGGCTGCGGGACAAAGACGGCACCCGGGCAGGGCGGCGCGGGGTATACCGTGACCGATGCGGCAGGCCGGGAAGTGGTGATTCCGAAGAAGCCGGAGAAAATTCTCGGAACCTCCGCTTTCATTGATACCATGCTCCTCGGCGTCGTCACGGCGGATCATCTGGCGGGAGCCACTGCGGCAGACAGAGATCCCGCCATTTCGTATATTGCGGACGATACGAAGGACATTCCTCTTACGGTGCCGCTCATGGGTGCTCCGGCGGAGCTCATTGCGCAGGCAAAGCCCGATCTGATCATTGCCTCTACGTATACGAAGCAGGACGATCTGGCGCTGTACCGCACCATGGGGATTCCCGTGGTGGTGGTAAAGGGACCGGTGAATCTGGAAGAGGTCAGGGAAAGCGTACGCCTCATTGCTGCCGCCGCGGGTGAAAAGGAGCGGGGCGAACGGGTGGTGTCCCGCATGGAGGAAAAGCTGGCGGAAGCGGACCGGGTGCTTTCCGGGGTGACGGGACCGAAGCCGAAGGTGTACCTCATTTCACAGATGACCCGCTGGGGCGGACCCGGCTCCATGTATGACGAGCTGGTGACCCGGGCCCGTCTGGATAATGCAATCGGACTGGCAGGTGCAAGGAACGGACAGTCTGTTTCCCTGGAAATGCTGTACAAGGTCGATCCGGACCTTTTCTTTGTTTCCACCGACCGGGCTTCCGATCAGACCGGAGCGGGAAAGTACCGGGATGCATTCCTGGCCAATCCCGCAGTGGCCCGGATGCGGGCGGCGCAGCATGTAGTACCCGTTCCGGATAAGTACATTTACAGCGCAGACCAGAACAGCGTCTATTCCGTCATGGCCTTTGCCAATGCAGGCTACGGAAAGCCCCTTTTCGATCTGTCCGGTGCGGAGCAGATCCGGGGATACTGAAAGGAAAAAGCAGAAAGGAAGAGCATTCATGACGGCTCTTCCTTTTTTGGTGGTTTACAGATTTTCTTTCAGGCAGACAAAAGGCGGGAATTTCTTCCCGCCTCTGCTTTTCTTATTTTGACCAGTCGTGGTTGTACACGTCGTAGCTTTTCTGCTGTTTCAGGTACTGAATGCTTTCCTCGATGTCGTCGAGCAGACGGGCCTTGTCCTGCGGGAGGACCGCAGCGAGGCGGATGTAGTTCGACACGTGATTGCTGCGGAAGACGGTGCGCGCCGTTTCCGGCAGGTCGATGTGCTCAATCATCAGCTTCAGCTCTTCCATGAGGCCTGCCGGAGAAAGGGGCGTAAATTCTCCCCGCTCGAACTGTTCCTTAAGCTCACTGCCCCGGTAGAGCATGAGGCAGAGGGCAGACAGGAAATCCGGCTGGATTTCGCTGATGGCTTTTGCGGTGGCCAGTGCATGGCGTTCGCTGCCGGGGACGCCGGCAATGCCCAGAATGACCATGACGGAAAGCTGCATTCCCGCAGCACGGACCTTTTTGCCTACCTCAATGGACTGAGGACCGGTTACTCCCTTGCGGATGTCCCGGAGGGTTTCCGTGTCGCCCGATTCCATGCCGTAGTAGAGAAGCGTCAGTCCCGCTTCGCGGAGGGCTTTCAGCTCTTCCGGCGTTTTGCCCAGAATGTCTCTCGGAGCGGCATAGGAGGAGACCCGCTCCAGATTGGGAAAATATTTTTTCAGGGTACGGAGGATTTTCAGAAGCCGGTCTGCAGGAAGAACGAGGGCATCTCCGTCGGCGAGGAAAACCCGGCGGATGCCTTCTCTGTCTGTTGCATAGGCCATGGCAATCTGCCGCAGGATCTGTTCATCGGAAAGCTTTTCAAAGGGGACGCCGCGGTACATATTGCAGTAGGTGCACCGGTTGTGGGCGCAGCCTCTGGTGACGCGGAGGATAAAGCTGTCCGCTTCGCTGGGCGGACGGAAAACCGGAGTATCGTAATCATCAAAAAAGAAGCCTGCCATAGTATTTCATCCTTTCTGTAAAAAGGGGAGAGGTTCCCGAATGATTTCAATATAGCACATTGTTCCGGAAAACGCAATCAAATATTTAAATATAACAATATATAGAGTATAAACCGGGACAGAAATGGTATAATGGAAACATGATTCGCCGGACGCCGCAAGGAAAGCCCGGCGAGGATGAGACGGAGGAATTTGGATGATTACAGAAAAAGCATACGGGAAAATCAATCTGACCCTGCATGTAGGGGACAAGAGGGTAGACGGATATCATGAAATCGATTCGCTGATGCATACCATCGATCTGGCAGATGACATCACACTGGAGAGGCAGGAGGGAATTTCTCTTTCCGTATCCGGGGAGAATGTGCCGGACGGACCGGACAATCTGATGGTAAAAGCGGCGGAGGTTTTTTTCCGTATGTGCGGTCTGAAAGGCTGCGGGGTAGCTATGACGCTGCGGAAGCGCATTCCCACGGAATCCGGCCTGGGCGGCGGCTCGGCGGATGCGGCGGCTGTTCTCCGCGGGCTGAACCGTCTCTATGAGACGCAGTTCTCCCTGCCTGTCCTGGCCCGGCTGGGACGCCTGGTGGGAGCGGATGTGCCGTTTCTGGTTTCCGGCGGTGCGGCCCGCTGCCGGGGCATCGGGGAAAAGCTGACGCCTTTTTCCGCCTGGGCGGGACTGCCCCTTCTGCTGGTGAAGCCTCCCGTTTCCGTGGCGACCCCGGAGGCATACCGTCTTTTTGATGCGGAAAAGGGAAAGTGCCCGCCCCGCACGGGAGATGCGCTCCGTGCACTGGAGGTGCGGGACGGAAATCTTCTGGCGGAATCCCTGTTCAATGATTTCGAGGAAAGCCTGTTCCCGTCCGTTCCTGCGCTGGGGCAGGTCAAGGAGGCGCTCCGGGAGTACGGCGCCGTCAATCTGATGACCGGCAGCGGGAGTGCATTCTTTCTTCTGTTCAGAGACGGGAAAAAACGGAAGGAAACCGGAGAGCGGATTCGGGCGGAGCATCCGGAGTGGACTGTCATCGAGACGCAGACCATTGATCCGTTTCCGTCCGGCTCGTGCTGACCGGAGAAAGGAAAAGAAAGAGAGTGCGGCAGCACTCTTTTTTTATGGGGAAATCGTCGGCGCGGGATGCGGGAAAGCCTGCATTTTCTGCGGCGGGCGGAAGACAGCGCCGGTCCGGTATACGCTTTTTTCCCCGGAGACGGGCATTTTTTCCGGAAAAAACCGCAGAAAATAAAACAAAACTTTGTTTTTTTAACAGAATCCATGATTGAATTAGATAGAGAAAAAAGATTCTTTCAGGAAGGAAATATATTTTCCCGTCGGGAGAATAAACCGTAATTTATCCGATAATCTCGGACTTTTTGCGAATTATTACCAGGTACTAATCCCTGTTGACAGAATATCGGGAGCAATGATAAAATGTGATTGTTTTATAAAGAAAATAAATTAATCAACACACATACAAATGTTTAATTTGTATAGCGCGGCTTTGTCCGCAGGGAGAACAAATGATGAAAAACAAAAAGCTGAAAGCTCTGGCGGCTGCCTTTTTCACGGCGGCGGCTTTTTCTGTGTCTGCGGCAAATCCGTTTGCAGATGTGGAGGAATCGTCATGGGGCTATCAGGCTGTATGCCGCCTGTCCGAGGAGGGCGTGGTGGCCGGATATCCGGACGGAACCTTCCGGGGCGACAAGAATGTGACCCGGTATGAAATGGCGGAAATCGTCGGAAAGCTTCTGGCAGCCCGGGAAAGACTCACCGCGGAGCAGCAGGAGACCGTGGACCGTCTGGCGAAGGAATATGCGGCAGAGCTGCAGAATCTGGGCGTGCGTGTGTCCGAGCTGGAAAAGAAGAAGGGAAATATCAGTTTCCTGACGGAAATCCGCGTGCAGGGCATCGATCGGTATGACAATGTATATACCGGAGACAAGCACTATGAGCTGGGCACCCGAATCCGTCTGAATTCCTTCGGACAGGTAAATGACCGGACCACCGTATACGGCCAGCTGGAAACGATGATTGACATGAACGGCAGGGGCGTATACCAGCAGAATGCATACCGCTACAGCAATATGAAGGAGCATGATGACGGTGACGGCACGCTGAAAAACGGCTACGGCGACGGAGAATTTCATTTGAACCGGCTGTGGGTGGCCCACCATTTCGGGCCTAAGCAGGAGCTGTCGGAGGAGCATCCCTTCGGTCCGTCGAAAAACCTGCTCCTTGTGGGACAGTTCCCGGTCAAGATGGGCGTTACCGGCTATACCTATAACGGGGAATTCAAGGGCGTGAGCCTGATTGTCGGGGATTACCTCAAGGGCGGCCGTTTTACCATCGCCCACGGCCGGGCCACGGATATCAACTACAATTACACCGGACCGATGATGCGCGGCATGGGACTGAAAAATTCCGAGGTGGCAGCGATTGTAAATAAAGTAGCGGGCAGTCTGCCGCCGGATTCAATCGATCCGGTTCAAATGCAGCAAATCCAGGGGATGGTAGGGATACTGAATGATCCTGCTCAGTCTGCGGAAGCAAGAGAAGCGGCGGCTAACGGACTGATGGGCGTCATTAAAAATTATGCACCGTCCAGTATGGCCGGATTGGCTAATAATCTGGAAAATACGGCCGGCGGCAGTTCTGATTATGCCTTCACCTACTACCCCATGGGAGACGATGTGAAGATGGGATGGAATGAGGATGAGGACATCCCCGTTACCTATGCATCCTATATCTACAAGGTGCCCGGGGAATGGGAATTCCATGTATACGGCATGAAGGCGGAAGGCCCGCTGGCCAATGTGTGCCAGGCCTACGGCTTTGCCGGGGAATACTATGTGACCCCCATGTGGAGGGTTCACGGGGAATTTGTAAAGAATGTGGAAAAGCTTCCCCTGAATCAGGAACGGCCCTACGGCTTCAACTACGGTGTGGCTTACGGCACGGCCGATGTGAGAAAGGCGAAGTCCTTCTCCCTCGGCGTGGATTATATTTACAGCCAGGCAGGAACCTACTTCGGCGGTTCCTCCTCGGATATTGCCGACCAGTACATGGGGCATGTATACGGCTCCTGGAGAGGCCGTCACAATGTACCGGCCTATATCGCGGATAAGATGGATGCGGTCCTGAACGGCACCGATTCCCCCGATGCCAATTACGGCGGGGCGAAGTTCTTCCTGGCGAAGGCCTCCTATGTTCCTATGAAGGGCCTCATCATCGATGCGGAATACGGCTTCGGTGCCAAGGATATGGGCGGACGGAAGATGGATGATATGTTCATGCTCCGCATTACGGGCTACGTCATGTAAGCCTCGGAAAGAGAAAAAGAAATACGGGAATTTTCCTCAGCCGGCCGGGCCGGCTTTTTCTCTGCCCGTCAAAAAAACGCTCTCCCGGAAGACAGATCACTGTCCCCGGGGGAGCGTTTTGCCGTTCTTATTTTTTCAGGCTGAGCCGTGTTTTCTGCGGTCAGATTTTTTCCGGACACTGCGCAGCCAGGATGCGGCCCAGAATGAGGCCGATCAGGCAGAAGGGCAGCCATGCCAGCCCGTGGGAGGCAAGGGGCAGACCGGCCATAAAAGCATCGATGCCGCCGAGAGAAAAGCCTGCCGCATGGATGCCGTCATAGAGGGCGGGCACCAGCGTGAAGAGGATGGAGGTACGGTATACGATGCGGTAGCCGCCGAAGAGACCGTTCGAGAAGGTCAGGATGACCAGCGCAATGGTGAGCGGATACAGGAACATCAGCACCGGAATGGCACCCTTGATGATGGTGGTGAGGCCGAAGAGGGCAATGCAGAAGGAAACCGCGGAGAAAATCGTAACCCACAGCTTGTACGATTCCCCCTTCGAGAGGAGGCGGTTGAAGTATTCCGCACAGGCGGTAATCAGACCTACGGAGGTGGTCAGGCAGGCGAGGAATACGATAAGGCCCATCATGATCCGGCCGAAGCTGGCGAAGTAGTAGCTGGAAACACCGACCAGGATGACAGCGCCGTTTTCCTTCATGCCCAGAGCAGAAACGGAAGAGGCCCCGATGAGGCAGAGGAATATGTAAATCACGGCGAGGCAGAGGCCGGCAATCAGACCGGATTTCAGGGTGTAGAAGGCAATGTCCTTATTGTCCTCGATGCCGAAAAGCCGGAGGGAATTGATGACAACGATGCCGAATACGAAGGAAGCAAGAGCGTCCATGGTATTGTAGCCGTCAAGGAAGCCCTGCGTGAGCGCTTTGATCGGTTCGCCGTAGGCTTTCTGCGCCGGCTGCCATGCGCCCATGGGGTCAAAGATATAAGCCAGGAAAAGCACAGCCAGGAAGAACAGCAGAATAGGGGTGATGAGTTTTCCGATACGGCCGACGAGCTTGCTCGGGCTGACGGAAAGCCACCACGACAGGAGGAAGTAGAGGAATGCGAAAATATACAGCGCATAGGACTTCATGCTTTCTCCCAGGAAAGGAGCGACGGACATTTCAAAGGAAGTGGTCGCCGTACGGGGAATCGCAAAGGCCGGCCCGATGGTGATGTAGAGGGCGACGGAAAAGAAAACCGCATAGAATTTGCAGATGCGGGAGGCGAGCGCCTGAAGATCCGAGCCGGAATAGCCGATGGCCGCTACACCGAGGATGGGAAGTCCCACGCCGGTCAGGCAGAAGCCGATGGTGGCCCAGACCGTATTGATGCCGGAGTTCTGGCCCATAAAGACCGGGAAAATCAGATTGCCTGCGCCGAAAAACATGGCGAAGAGCATCAATCCGATGGCGATGTACACATTCTTGGTTAGTTTCATGTTACACTCCTTTCCGAAGACATTGCTTCCTGTCCGGAGGGCTCAGGTAACAAAAAAGCCCGCCGGAAAAAATTCCGACAGGGCACATATTCTGTGAGGTACCACCTTGCCTGAGTACTCGATTATCCGATAACGGGGGACCGCTGCTCCTGACCGTACAGGTACGGCTTGAGAGACAGGACTCCCGGGCGACCCGGCAGCTCCGAATCCGGCGGTTTTCACCGTCCACCGCTTCTCTGGGGATCTTCTTCTGCCTGCTCCCGTTCCTTGTCTGTATGATTAATTGGCATTCTATCATAGAAAAAAGTACATGTCAACAGGGGAATTTCATGCGGCGGGACGGACAGCCGGAAAAGGGGGAAAGGGGTTCGGCTGTCTGCCGCCGGATGAATCAAAAAGCAGACCGGGGGAAAACGACGCATGATTCGGGGATAGGGAAGCGTCTTCGGTCTGCCTTTTGCTGTATTTCTACAGCAGCCGCTGTTACAGAGGAAAGGAACCATTCAGAAAACGGATGGTTTTCCGGCTGCTGATAGAAACCCGCCGCAGGAAAGCTCCGGCAAAGGGAATCCCCCGCGGGAGCTTTCTCTTCTGTCTTTATTATAGGCTGATTTTCCGGCAAATTCAGAGAAAAAATTATATAATTTTCGTATAGGTTCAGGGAATTCATTCACAGCAGCTTCTGCGGACCGGGCAGACGCATTCTGTGGTATGCTGAAAGAAAAAGTTTTGCAGACAGGAGGGGAAAATGGTTTATTTCCTGTTGGAATTTCTGGTGAATGTGATCATCACCGCAGCGGTGCTTCCCGTGGCGGGATATGTCTTCGGGTTTTCGCCGTCCTTCACGGCGCCTTTTCTGCAGGCGGCAGGCCTTCCCGGCGGGGAGCTCTGGGAGACAGTCTTCCTGGCGGCGGGAATCGTGCTGGGCATGGCTGCAGCAGCGGTGCTCTGCCTGTTTCTGGTGCCCGGCTTTGAAGCGGGGATGGCCCGGGCGCACGGGGGACGGACGCCCGATGCGGAGGAACGGGCGTATCTGGAGATGCTTCTGGCGGACCTGAAACGGCGCATCCCGGATCTGCCGGCGCTCCGTCTGTATGTGGCGCATCAGCCGGTGATGAATGCCTTTTCCGTGGGGCGGCGGACCGTTGTGGTATTCCGTCCGCTTCTGGCCGTGCTGGACCGGGAGGAGGCGGAGGGCGTGCTGGCCCATGAAATCGGGCATCTGATGCACCGCGATACGGTCTGGGGGCTTCTTTCCTACGGCGTGTCCCGTACGGGGGAAACGGCGATGGGATTTCTCGTATTCCTGATCCGGGTGCTGGCGCTCCTCGCCTGGATTCCCGTTCTGGGTTTTCTCTTTCTGTTCTGGATTCTCTGTCTCCGGATCCTGCTTTTCCTGCTGTCCTTTCTGGTGCGCATGCCGGCGAATGTGCTGGCGCTGTTCGGGAGCCGGCAGAATGAATACGATGCAGACCGGTTTGCTGTGGAGGCCGGGCTGGGCATCGGTCTGTACCGGGCACTGGCGGTACTCCGGTCCTACGAAAAGCCGAGAGGCCGGGCGGAGCGGCTGAGCAGCGATCATCCGGACACGGAAAAGCGGATGCGCCGCATCCGGAAAATGCTTTGGCAGCGGGGCGAAATTTTTTAGGAAAATTTTTTCGGGAAGGAATTCCGGGCATGAAAAAAGTGAATCCCTTTTGCGGGGATCCACTTCGCATCGGTTATTCCTTCTTTTCTTTTTCCGCTTCTTCTGCGGGGGCTTCTTCCGTTTTTTCTTCCGGTTCCGCGGGAGCGTCCTCTTTTTCCTCTTCCGCAGTTTCTTCCGGCTTTTCCTCTTCGGAGGCTTCTGCCGGAGCGTCTTCCTTTTCTTCCTCAGCTTCCGCAGGTTCTGCTTCCTCCGCCGTTTCCGGTGCTTCCGGCTGTTCTGCTTCTTCGGAAACTTCCGGCGTCTCTGTTTCCGCCGGGGTTTCTTCTGCCGGTGCTTCCTCCGGTGCGGCTTCCGCTTCCGGTTTTTCTTCCGGAGCAGCGGTTTCGTCTGCCATCGGAGCCGGTGCTTCGATGGTATCCAGCGCATTGATGGCAGCCAGGGCAAGCTCCAGGTCTCTCCGGATCTTGCAGATATAAGTCTTCATATTGCCTTCCGTATGGCTGATGGTTTCGTTCAGCAGGCGGCGGTTTTCCAGTGCTTCCCGGAGGCGCTTGTCGCCTTCCGCTTTGGCATTGGAAATCATGACGTCCGCATTGCGGTGTGCAGTTTCCGTTACATTCCGGGCAGCATCCTTGGCAAGCTGCAGTGCACTGGTCATGGTGTGGGAAATCTTTTCATAGTTGGCGAGCTTTGTTTTCATCTGGTCCAGCTCGTCTTCCATCTCCCGGTGTTCCCGATAAATCTGTTCGTAGTCGGATACAATCTGCTGGAGGAAATCCCGTACTTCCTCTTCGTTGTAGCCCCGGAGTCCCCGGGAGAATTGTTTATTATGGATGTCCATCGGTGTAATCATGGGCTGCGCCTCCTTAGTGTGTCTTTTTCTATTTTACCGATTTTCAGGATGGGTATCAAATATTTCTTTTTTATAGGCAGAAGGAGAAATTTTATGGAAGAAGGAGAAAATGCCCGAAAAAGAATTTCGCCGGCGCTGTTGACAGGCCTTTTCACGGCGGCTATAATTAGGGGCATACAGAAGCCTGGAACGGGAATAAGCCATAGACGGAAGTCGCAGAGAGCCGGGAATGATGGGAACCGGTACGGAAGTTTAGGTGTGTCGCCCGCGAGCTTCCTGTCAGAAATCAGTAAGACAGGGCGTGTTCCGCGTTAAGGAGATAAGCCATAAATGCAGGGTGGTACCGCGCGATGAAGCGCCCTTGTCCGTAAGGATGAGGGCTTTTTTTGTGGGGACCGTTCTGCGGCGGAGCGATAAGTGAGAGTGGTACCGCGCACAGCGCCTCTCGGGATTTTTCCCGGGAGCTTTTTTTATTCAGGAGAAGAGAAGCATGGAAATATTTTTGAGTCACCGAGTCCCGAAAGGGACAGCGGGAAAACAGTAAAACCGGACAGTTGTATCGTGAATCGAAAGTATTCCACAGGAGGAATGTAAAATGAAAACAGCAGCAGAAAAAAGAATCCTTTTCAGAGAAAACCTTAAATCCGGAAAAATCATGATTGCCCCCGGCGTAGGAGATGCGCTGGCTGCAAAGATTGCCCAGAGAGCCGGGATGACCGCTCTGTGCATGGGCGGCTATTCTGTATCCGCATCCCGTCTGGGACAGCCCGATGTAGGTCTCCTGTCCTGTGCGGAAATGGCGGAACAGCTCCACGGCATCTGTGAGGCTGTGGACATTCCGGTCATTGCCGACGGAGATACGGGCTACGGCAATGCGCTCAATGTGATCCGTACGGAACGGATGTTTGAAAATGCGGGCGCTGCGTGCATTTTCTTCGAGGATCAGGCATGGCCGAAACGCTGCGGCCATATGGAAGGCAAGCAGGTCATTTCCGCAGAGGAGCATGCGCAGAAGATCCGTGCAGCCTGCGATGCCCGCCTGGACAAGGGTACGATGATCATGAGCCGCACCGATTCCCGCGCCGTTTACGGCATTGATGACGCCATCGAACGCTCGAAGCGCTATGCAGACAGCGGGGCGGAAATCTGCTTTGCCGACGGAATCGGAAGCCGGGAAGAGCTGGAAAAATTCGCCCGCGGCATGGAAGGAAGCGGAGCATACATCGTTGCGAACATGATCGAAGGCGGCAAGACACCGCTTATTCCCGCAAAGGAACTGGAAGAAATGGGCTACTCCGTCGTATTCTGGGCATGCAGCGCCGTATACACCATTTCCAAGGCACTGCTCAACCTGTTCACGAATCTGAAGGAAACAGGAACCACGGAGAGAGATCTGGACAAGATGATTGAATTCTCCGATTTCAACAGCCTGATCGGCCTGGATCAGTACAAGGAACTGGAAAGACTGTACAAGGTTGACCGGGATGACTGATTGGGTTCTGACCCTGTAAGGCACAGGACAAATACAGAAGCATGGAAGAATGGAAGGAAAAAAGAGACCCGTCTGATGCGGCGGGTCTCTTTTGCATTTCCGGAAAGCGGCGCAGTTTTCCTTTTCTGCCAAAAAAGAACCCCTGCCGGGGCAGAGGCTCTTTGTCTGTTCTTATTATTCTGTGCGGATGTATTCCGGCAGCTTTTCCAGCGGAATTTCCGTGGTGAAGCCTTCCCCGATGCGGCGGATCAGTGTGAGGGTGATGGAGTCTCCGTGAATCTTCTTGTCCTGCTGCATGGACAGGAGAAGCTTCTCCCGGGGAATCTCCGTGAAAATCGGGAGGGACAGGGACTGGAGGACGTATTTCAGCCGCTCTGCCGTGCCGGCCTCCGTAAGGCCCAGAACCTCGCTCCGCTTGGTGATGAGGTACATGCCGACGGCAGTGGCTTCCCCGTGGGTGATTTTTTCATTGTCATAGCGGTAGCGCCGTTCGATGGCGCCGCCGATGGTATGGCCGAAGTCGAGGATGCGCCGGTCGCCCCGGGAGAGAGGGTCCTTTTCCACGTAATGGGCTTTGATGGCGGCGCAGCGGCGGATGATTTCCGGCAGCTGCTGGATGAGGTCCGAGTCGGAGGCGGCCTTTTCAAAGAGGCCGAAGAGCTCCTTATCGGCGACACAGCCCAGCTTGACCGCTTCGCCCATGCCGTTGCGGAAGAAGCGCCGCGGCAGGGTGCGCACCATGCCCGGGTCGATGAAGACCGCCTTCGGCTGGTAGAAAAGGCCGATGACGCTCTTTCCCGCAGGAATGTCCAGGGTAATCTTTCCGCCGATGGAGCTGCCGATCTGGGACAGCACGGAGGTAGGGAACTGGAAATAGGAAATGCCTCTGTGGTAGGTGGCGGCGGTGAAGCCCGTCAGGTCGCCCACCACCCGTCCGCCGAGGGCGATGAGGATATCATTGGATTCCAGATTCATTTCCACCAGGGCGGAATAGAGGGAGCCCGCCACCTTGAGGGTGCGGTTCTTTTCCTCTGCAGGCACGACCAGGAGACGTCCGTCGATGCCCGCATCCTTCAGGGATTTGATCAGGTTCCCTCCGTACAGTTCATTGACAGGATATTCCGTGATGATGGCTGCTTTCTTTGCGGCCGGTGCGATGTCCCGGATCAGGTTTCCCGCCGAACGGGTGAGGCCGTTGGCAATAAAGATGTCGTAGGAATCCGGTCCCAGGCTGATGTGAATTTTGTCCATAATGATGCCCCCTTTTTGGAAGTTTTCTCTCTATATATTATACATGATGCGCCGCAGTGCGGTAAGGGACGGGAGCCGGAGAGGGAAGCTGCCGGTTGACTTTTCCTCCCGGGAGGCCTATACTGTGGATAATTTCGGAAAAGGAGAGATTTTTATGGAACGGCATCTGCTCACGGCAAATGCATATGCAGTCTTTACCGCAGCCTATTATTACGGCTGGGGCTTTTTGGCGTATGCTCGTGGGCGGGAAAATCTTTCATTGAGGTAGAAGAAAGTCATCTCAGAGGGACAGGCTCAGGAGCCTGTCCCTTTTCTTTTTCCGGAAGAGAAGCAGCAGGAAGGAAGCGGGGGAAGACCCCAAAGGAGGAACATTATGATTATCGTCATGAAGGAAAATGCACCGCATGCGGAAGTGGAAAGACTGGAGGAAGCGCTGCGGGAGAAGGGATTCCAGATCGACCGGAGCCGGGGCTCCATGAAGGTCGTGCTGGGACTGGTAGGAGATACATCGGGCCTGGATGAAAGAGATTTCCTCGGCAATGAATGGGTGGAGAAGGTCATGCGGGTACAGGAACCGTACAAGCGGGCGTCCCGTTCGTTCCATCCGGCCGATACGGTGGTGGATATCCGCGGCGTGAAGATCGGCGGGAAGAAGCTGGCAATTATGGCCGGGCCGTGCTCCATCGAGACCCGGGAGCAGATGAGGACCGTCGCGGCAGCAGTGAAGAAATCCGGCGCATCGTTCCTGCGGGGCGGTGCCTTCAAGCCGCGGACGAGTCCCTACTCGTTCCAGGGGCTGGGAGAAAAGGGGCTGGATCTGCTCGTATCCGCTGCGGCGGAGGCGGATCTCCCGGTGGTGACAGAGCTGATGAGCACCGACAAAATCGGCCTTTTCCTGGAAAAGCGGGTGGACCTCATCCAGATCGGGGCGCGGAATATGCAGAATTTCGACCTGCTCAAGGCGGTGGGGCGGCTGAACGTGCCGGTGCTGCTGAAGCGGGGCATGTCGGCCACCATCGAGGAATGGCTCATGAGCGCGGAATACATCATGAGCGAGGGAAACCACAATGTCATCCTCTGTGAACGGGGCATCCGCACCTTTGAGAAGGCGACAAGAAATACACTGGACCTGTCTGCGGTGGCGGCAGTGAAGCGCATGAGCCACCTTCCGGTCATCGTGGACCCGAGCCATGCTACGGGAAAACGGTGGATGGTGGAATCCATGGCCATGGCGGCCGTGGCAGCCGGGGCGGACGGCATCATGTGCGAGGTCCATCCCGATCCGGAAAATGCCTGGTGCGACGGAGCGGAATCCATCACGCCGGAGGCTTTTGACCGCATGATGGAAAAGCTGAGAGCGCTGGCGCCGATTGTAGGAAGGGAAATATAGGAGAAGCAGCAAAAAAGGGAGGCTGCGGACAGGACGCGGCGTGCGGAGGATGCGCGGTTTCTCCGCACCGGCCGGGATTGTCTCTTTTATCCTTTTTCGTTACAATGAAAACATCCGAAAAAAACGGAAATTACAGCAGGAGAGCAGGTTGGGAGTTTTATGGAATCACACTTTATACATACTGCAGCGGTTATCGGACTGGGTCTGATGGGCGGGTCCTTTGCGGCCCGGCTCACGGAGCTCGGCGTAAGAGTGATCGGCTGGAACCGGACAAAGTCGGCCTGTAAGGAAGCGCTGGAGAGGGGCATCATCGCTTCGGACCGGGAGGAAGATCTCCGGGAAGCAGACATTGTTATTTTCTCCACTCCGGCAGAGGCGACACTGGCGTTTCTGCGGGACAGGGCGGCGCTCCTTTCCCCGAAGGCCGTCCTGACGGACATTGCGGGGGTGAAAAACGGATTTTCCGAAAGGCTTCGCGAGGTCCTGCCGCCGGGCATGACCTTTGTATCGGGCCATCCTATGTGCGGCCGGGAGGGCGCGGGGCTTGCGCAGGCAGACCCGTCCATCTTTGACGGAGCCAATTACCTTCTGATCCGGGAGGAAAACAGCGGGGAAGGAATGGAGCCGGTGAAGCGCATGGCGGAAGCGCTGGGCTGCGCCTCCGTACGGGTCGTGACCGCCGAGGAGCATGACCGGGCCGTGGCGTATACGAGCGATCTGACCCACGTGATTGCCGCATCGCTCATGAACAGTGATTCCTTCACGGAGGAAACGAAGTATTTCACCGGCGGCTCTTTCCGGGATGAAACCCGGGTGGCGGATATCAACGGAAAACTCTGGACGTCTCTTTTCCTGTCCAACCGGGAAAAGCTTCTGGAGGAAATCACCCGGTTTGAAAAGGCCATCGGAGAAATTAAAGGATATATAGAGAAAGAAGACCGGGAGGGGATGACCCGTTTCCTGGAAAAGGCAGGAGAAAGGAAGAGAGGAATAACCCATGGCAGCTGAAGTGAAGGTCAACCTGGAAAAGGATTCCTATAAAATCGTCATCGAAAGAGGACTTCTGGACACGCTCGGTGACCGTCTCCGTCCGCTCACAAAGGCGGAAAAGATTGCAGTCATCACCGATGACCATGTGGAGCCCCTGTACGGGGAAAGAGCGCGGAAGTCGCTGGAAAAGGCAGGCTTCGAGGCAAAGATCATCGCCATTCCCGCCGGAGAGGAGAGCAAGAATATCCATATCCTGGCCGGTGTGTATGATGCGCTGTGTGAATTCGGCATGAGCCGGAGCGATGCGCTGGTGACGCTGTCCGGCGGTGTGCCCGGAGATCTGGGCGGCTTTGCGGCGGCTACCTACATGCGGGGCATTGATTTCTTCCAGGTCCCGACAAGCATTCTGGCCCAGATCGACAGCTCCGTAGGCGGAAAGGTGGCCATCGACCTGCCGGGCGGCAAGAATCTGGCCGGGGCATTTTACCAGCCGAAAGGGGTTTTCATCGACCCGGATCTGCTGAAAACGCTTCCTGCACGGTATGTCCATGACGGACTGGCAGAGGCAGTGAAGTACGGCTGCATCGGCGACGAGGAGCTTTTCGAGCTGTTTGAGCGCATCGAAACCGGGCAGGATCTGGAGGACCATATGGAGGAAATCATTCTCCGGAGCGTCCTGCAGAAGGCCCGGGTGGTCGAGGCGGACGAATTCGACAACGGGCTCCGGCAGATTCTGAATTTCGGCCATACCGTAGGCCATGCGGTGGAAAAATATTTCGGCTATTCCACCTATACCCACGGGGAAGGGGTGGCCATCGGCATGTGCGTGATTACGGAACGGACAGAGCAGCTGGGCATCACGGAAAAGGGCAGTGCCCGCCGGCTGCGGCAGGTGCTTCAGAAGCTGCATCTCCCTACAGGAATTCATGTGCCCGCTGAGGAGCTGATTCCGTCTATCATGCAGGATAAAAAGAGAAGGGGCAGCAGGATCACCCTGATTGCCCTGCAGCAGATCGGAAAGGCGGAGCTGCTTCCCGTGGAAACCCGGGATCTGCCCCATTACATCGTCACGGAATAAGGAGGTCCCCATGAAAGTACAGATTACGGCGCCCCGGTTCGGGGGAAGCCTGCGGGTGCCTTCTTCCAAATCCATGACCCACCGGGAACTGATTGCGGCGGCACTGGCGCCGGGACAGTCCCGGGTGTCCGGCGTGTCTCCCTCCGAGGATATCCGGGCTACGGTTTCCATCCTGACACTGCTGGGAGCAGGCTTTGAAATGGAAAAAAATCCGGACGGCACGGAAACGATTCTCGTCCGGGGCGGGCTGGCTCCGCAGGGAAAGGCCGTCCTGGCCGATGCGGGGGAATCGGGGTCGACGCTCCGCTTCCTCATTCCCATCGGGCTTGTTTCGGGAAATGAAGTGACCTATACGGGACACGGCAAGCTGCCCTCCCGGCCGCTCACGCCGTACCTGGATCTGTTTAAGGAAAAGCAGATTTCCTGCCGGACGGAGGGAGGACTTCCTCTGACTGCGGCGGGAACGCTCCGGGGCGGAGACTATGCGCTTCCCGGCAATGTAAGCTCCCAGTTTTTCACGGGCCTTCTCTTTGCCCTGCCTCTGGCGGAGGGGGATTCCGTACTGCGGAGCACCACGCCCCTTGAATCGGAGGGGTATGTGGATATGACCGTGGACACCCTGACCCGGCACGGCATTGCAATCGGCACGCCGGAAAAGGGCGTCTTTGCCATTCCCGGCGGGCAGACCTACCGGGCCGGCGATTTTTCCGTGGAGGGCGACTATTCGCAGGCCGCTTTCTGGCTGGCGGCAGCGCTCACGGGCGGAAAAATGACGCTGGAAGGGCTGTCCCCGTCATCCCGGCAGGGGGACCGGGAGATCGTGGAGATTCTCCGGAAAATGGGCGGAAGCATCTGCCGGGACGGAGATACGGTCACGGCGGAAAAGAGTGCGACCCACGGCACGGTGATCGATGCGGAAAATGTGCCCGACCTTGTGCCCGTTCTGGCTGCGCTGGCAGCGGTGAGCGAAGGCACGACGGAAATCATCCATGCAGCCCGGGTGCGTCTCAAGGAATGCGACCGGCTGCACGCCATGACAGCAGAACTGAAAAAGCTCGGTGCAGACATCGAGGAAAAACCGGACGGGCTCATCATCCGGGGGAAGGAAAGCCTTTCCGGCGGGACGGTGGATTCCTGGAATGACCACCGGATCGCCATGGCGCTGGCGGCAGTGTCGGCAAAGTGCACGGGCAGCCTTGTGATAGAAGGGGCGGAGGCCGTGCGGAAATCCTATCCCCGTTTCTGGGAGGATTTTCAGGCAGCAGCTCCGGGGAGCCTCACCGGAATATAGGAATACAGAAGGAACCGTTTTCCGGCAGAGCTCTGCCGGGGACGGATTGGAAAAAAGGAGTACAGAAGAATGGGAAATGTTTTCGGCAGAGCATTGAAGCTGACAATCTTCGGAGAGTCCCATGGGGAAAGCATCGGCTGCGTCATGGACGGGCTGCCTCCGGGATTTGCGGTGGACTGGGATCGGGTCCGGGAAGAAATGGCCCGCCGGGCTCCGGGCAATACCGATCTGGCAACGCCGCGGAAGGAAAAGGACGCTTTTCAGGTGCTGTCCGGGATGTTTGAGGGAAAAACCACCGGCGCGCCTCTGGCTATGGAAATCCGCAATGAAAACAAACGCTCTTCCGATTACAGCATTCTGAAGGACACCATGCGTCCGGGCCATGCGGATTATACGGGAAGAGTGAAGTACGGGGGATTCAATGACTACCGGGGAGGCGGTCATTTTTCCGGGCGGATTACGGCGCCCCTGAATTTTGCCGGTGCGGTGGCGCGGCAGTATCTGGAGCAGGCCGGCATCAGAATTGCGGCCCATGTGCTGGCCATCCACGGCATAAGGGACCGTTCCTTTCATCCCATGGGAGAAAGCGCGGAAACGCTGGCTCCGCTCCGGAGCATGAAGATCCCCGTTCTGGAAGAAGCGCAGGGAGCGCTCATGGAGGAGGAAATCCGGACATACCGGGAGAAGGGGGACTCCGTCGGGGGCATCATCGAATGCATGGCCCAGGGGCTTCCTGTCGGGGCAGGCGACCCCTTCTTTGATTCCGCGGAAAGCGAAATTGCTCACATGATGTTTTCCGTTCCCGCCGTAAAGGGCATCGAATTCGGGGAAGGCTTCGGCATCGCCGGCATGACCGGCTCCTCTGCGAATGATCCCATGGCATGGGGAGAAAACGGACCGGAAATCACGGAAAATCACAACGGAGGCATTCTGGGAGGCATCACGAACGGCAATCCTCTCCTGTTCCGCCTGGCGGTGAAGCCCACTCCGTCCATCGGGCAGCGGCAGAGGACAGTCAATATGAAGGAAAAGAAGGATACGGAGCTGTCTGTAGGCGGACGGCACGATCCGTGCATTGTGCTTCGGGCGGTGCCCGTTGCGGAAAACGCACTTGCTTTTGTTCTGCTCGATACACTGATGACGGGAGGTCTTCTTGAATGAATCCGAAAAATAAAGTACTGAAGGTAGGCTGCTACGGAGCCAAGGGCTCCTTTACCTATGATGCCATGGAGCAGCAGTTCGGCCAGGTGCCCCGGGAGGAATCCTATTTTCCTCTTTTCACGGATGTCATCCGGGCGGTGAAGGACGGCACCATTGATTACGGCGTGGTTCCCATTGAAAATTCCTCCACCGGAGGCATTACGGAGGTCTATGACCTGATTCAGCGCCATGACTGCGCAGTCGTGGGGGAACAGATCGTCAAGGTGGAGCAGAATCTTCTCGGCCTTCCCGGCGCAACGCTGGAGGACATCGACACGGTGTATTCCCATCCGCAGGGCTTTGCCCAGTGCCGGCCGTTCTTCCTGGAGCACCGGGACTGGAAGCAGGTGCCGTATTTCTCCACCTCCCGTTCGGCGGAAAGAGTCGCCCAGGACGGAAAGAAGAACCAGGCGGCGGTGGCCAGCCGGACCGCAGCCCGCCTGTACGGACTGGACGTGCTCGCTGAAAATATTTTCTTCAACAATTCCAATTACACCCGCTTCTTCATCATTGCAGCAGAGCCGGAAATCCGTCCGGAATCGGACAAGATCACGCTGGTCATTTCCGTAAAGCATGAGCCGGGCGCCCTGTACCATGTGCTGGGCTATTTCTTCTACGGCGGCATGAACATGACCCATCTGGAATCCCGGCCCATGGAAGGGAAACCCTTTGAATATTTCTTCCATATTGATGTGATGGGCTCCCTGAAGGACCCGGCCAATGCACAGACGCTCCGGGGCCTGCAGGGAATGTGCACCTATTTCAAGATTCTCGGGAATTACCCGTCCTACAGGAGGTAAGCCATGAAGCTCGGACTGATCGGAAAGGTGCTGGGGCACAGCCTGTCCCCGGCCATTCATGAAAAGCTTTTCCGGAAGCTTTCCCTTCCGGACACCTATGACCTGATCGAAATCCCGGAGGAGGGCTTTGATGACCGTTTCCGGCAGGTGCTGGACAGCTATGACGGGCTGAATGTGACCATTCCCTACAAGCGGACGGTCATGCCCTTTCTGGATGAAATATCCGGGGAGGCAGAGCGGATCGGCGCGGTGAATACCATTGAAAAGCGAAACGGCAGACTCATCGGGCACAATACGGACTACACCGGCTTTGCCCGCACGCTGGACCGGATCGGTGCGGATGTAAAGGACCGGGATACGGCGGTTCTCGGCCACGGCGGTGCTTCCCGGGCCATCATCCAGTGCCTTTTCGACCGGGGCGCCCGGTCTGTCATCGTGGTTTCCCGTCATCCCGGGGATGTGGACCGTGATTTTGCGGCCTTTGCCCGGGACAGAAAGTGCACGGTCACCGACTACGCTTCCTTTGAGAAAAGCCCGTCAGGCTATCTTCTGGTGAATGCCACTCCGGTGGGCATGTTCCCGAAGACCGGCGTTTCACCCCTTTCAGCGGAAAAGACCGCTTCCTTTGAAAAGGTAATCGACATCATCTACAATCCGAAGGAAACAAAGCTCCTGCAGGATGCTTCGGGAGACCGGGAAAACGGCATGTTCATGCTGGTCATGCAGGCCGCTGCGGCGGAGGAAATCTGGCAGGGCCGGGAAATCCCTGCGGACATCGTGGGAGAAATCGCGGAGGAAATGGAAGCATGAAAAATATTGTGCTGATCGGCATGCCCGGCAGCGGGAAGACGACCTTCGGCAGGAAGCTGGCAGAAATCCTGCACCGCCCCTTCATCGACGCCGATGATTACCTGGAGGAGCGGAGCGGCCGCACCATCGGGGATCTCTTTGCGGAAAGCGAGGAGGCCTTCCGCAAAGTGGAGGAGGCCATCATCCGGGAGCTTTCCGGAAAGGAAGGCCTCATCATCGCCACAGGCGGCGGCGTCATCAAGCGGCCGGTCAATATGGAGCATCTCCGGAAAACCGGGACGGTCCTTTTCCTGGACCGGGACCCGGACGACATCGTTTCCGATGTGGAAGTGGAAAAGAGACCCCTTCTCCGGGAAGGGCCGGAAAAGGTGTACACGCTCTATGAGGAGCGGATTTCCCTGTACCGGCAGTCGGCAGACCGGATCATTCCCAACCGGGGCACCGAGGAAGAGGTGCTGGAAAATATCCTGAGAGAAATTGACTCCGAAAATCATAAGGATATCGGCTGATGCGGATTTCCGCACAGACAGAAAAGATTCCGCAGAAACAGGCGGGCATTCCGAAAAAGTGCCTGCCCGCTTCTGCGGATTTTTTGTGTCTTTTCCCCGGCAGGAAAAAGGAGTACAATGAGGGAAAAAGAATACCATAAAATTTCTTTTGGGAAACCGAAAGAGACGGATATATTCGGAGGGACGGCAGTCCGGAGAAAGAGAGGGATTATGAAGAAAAGTGTACTGACCATTTCCGGGATGCACTGCGCCGCGTGCGTACAGCGCATTGAAAAGGTGACCGGGCGGATGAAAGGGGTCGATTCCGCAGCGGTGAACCTGATTACCGGACGGGGAGAATTTGTATATGACCCTGCACAGGTTTCGGAGAAGGACCTCATCGAACGGATCACCCGGCTGGGCTTCGGGGCATCGGCCACGGCAGATCCGGCAGAAGCGGAAGCGCGGGAGGAAAGGAAGAAGCTGTTCCTCTTCCTGGCGGCAGCGGTGCTGGCCCTTCCCATGACGGTTTCCATGATTCTTTCCATGGCGGGGCTTCCCGTGCATCTGCCTCTGACGGCGCAGCTGGTGCTGGCTACGATTTCCCAGTTCGGACCGGGGATGGTCTACTACAGGGGGGCCTATCAGTCCATCCGCTCCGGCGGGCTCAATATGGATGTGCTGGTTGCCATGGGCACCTCCGTGGCGTATTTCTACTCGCTCTATGAATATTTCAGCGGCGGCCCTTATGTGTATTTTGAAACCTCGGCAGGGCTGATCATGTTCATCCTTTTCGGGAAATGGCTCGAGGGAAGGGCCAAGCGGAAGACCGGCTCCGCCATCCGGGAGCTGCTGGATCTGGCGCCCGATACGGCCCATGTATGGAACGGCACGGAATTCGAGGATAAGCCGGCAAAGTACATCATGGAAGGGGATGTCCTCCTGGTGAAGGCAGGAGAAAAGGTCCCTGCCGACGGGAAAATCCTGGAGGGGGAATCCGCCGTGGATGAATCCATGGTGACCGGGGAAAGTCTTCCCGTGGACAAGAAGCCCGGCGATTCCGTCATCGGTGCTACGGTGAACTGTCTCGGCTCCTTCCGCATGCAGGCGGAAAAGGTGGGACGGGACACGATGCTCGCGCAGATCGTGGCAGTCGTGGAAAATGCACAGAATTCCAAGGCACCCGTACAGCGCCTGGCCGACCGCATTTCCGGCATCTTTGTTCCTGTCGTTGTGGCGGCGGCCGCTGTCACGGGACTGCTCTGGTACTTCCTGTCTGCTGAGGACAGCCTCCGTCAGGCACTGATCCATGCCTGCGCCGTCCTGGTGGTGGCCTGCCCGTGCGCGCTGGGACTGGCAACGCCTACGGCGGTCATGGTGGGCTCCGGACTGGGAGCAAAGAAGGGCATCCTTTTCCGCTCCGCTGCCGATTTGGAGGGACTGGGCCGGGTAAAGACCATGGTCTTTGACAAGACGGGAACGCTTACAAAGGGAGAGCTTTCCGTGGTCCATGAGAAGTATGTTTCCCTCCCGAAGGAAACCGCACTGGGGCTGGTGCGGGCGCTGGAGGAAACCTCCGGCCATCCCATCGCGAAGACCCTCTTTGCCTTTTCCGCGGAGGGAGACAGACAGGAAGTAACGGACATCCGCACTCTTCCCGGGCAGGGCGTGGAAGGCGTCTGGAACGGACAGCGGGTCCTTCTGGGCAGTCCGAACTGGATGAAGCACGAAGGGATTCTTCCCGAGGAAGATGACCTCCGGGAGGCCTGGGAAAAGGAAGGCGCCTCGGTGACGGTGCTGGCTGCAGGCGGAAAAACGGCAGCCGTTCTGGCCGTGGCGGATACGGTCCGGGAAAGCTCGAAGGAAGTCATTTCCTGGCTGAAGCAGGAAGGCATCACCCCGTGGCTCGTGACCGGCGACAATGCCCGGGCGGCAGCGTGGTTTGCGGAAAAGCTCGGCATCGATCACGTGGAAAGCGAGGTCCTTCCGTCGGGCAAGGCCGATATTGTCCGGAAAATCCGGCAGGAAGGCGGCCCGGCAGCCATGACGGGAGACGGCATCAATGATGCGCCTGCCCTGGCCGAGGCGGATATCGGGATCGCCATGGGCGGCGGCACCGATGCGGCCGTGGAATCTGCCGGCGTGGTCCTTCTCCGTTCGGATATCGAAAAAGTGCGGGAGGGAATCGTGCTGTCCCGGCGGACGCTCCGGAATATCCGGGAGAATCTGTTCTGGGCGCTGATTTACAATACCCTGGGCATTCCCCTGGCGGCGCTGGGGTATCTTTCCCCCATGATGGCGGGAGCGCTCATGGCTTTTTCCTCTGTTTCCGTCATCACCAATGCGCTCCGTCTCCGCTGGAGCGCCCGGTAGGGGCTTCCCCAAAAAATCGGAAAATCAGCACATGAAAAAAGGACTGCTCTCTGCAGTGTGCAGAGACAGTCCTTTTCTGATGCATCTTTTCAGGAAACGGGGGAAACTCAAATGAGCTGCGGTGCTTTGGCGAGCGTCTTTTCCGTTTCCGATACAAGCTCTTCCATGATGGCAGCCACGGGCTGTACCTTTGTCAGGTGGGTCAGGGACATTCCCGCAGGAAGGAAGCCGTTTTCCATATCTCCGTGGATGGCTGCCTTCGGGACGGAGCCGGCAGCAAAAGCAGCCAGCTCTGCTGCGGAAGCGCCGCCGTATTCCTTTTCCAGGTAAGCGTCGGAATATTTGTTCCGGAGGCCGCGGACGCTGTCATCCCGGGTGAAGCCGGTGACGGTGGAATCTGTATCCTCTGCACGGATCAGGGCTTCCTTGGCATGGGGGTGAATCGGGCATTCCTCGGACAGGAGGAAACGGGTCCCGATCTGTACGCCGGAAGCGCCCATGACGAGTGCCGCTGCAATGCCTCTGCCGTCGGAGATGCCCCCTGCGGCAATCACGGGGATTTCGATTTCGGGGAGAACATTTTCCAGAAGAGCGGTGAGGGTGATCTTTCCGTCATGGCCGCCGGCTTCCATGCCTTCCACGACCATGGCATCCGCACCGGCTGCCTGCACCTTCTGCGCCAGCCGCACATTGGGGACGACCGGAATGCACCTGATGCCGTTCCGATGGAGCGGTTCGAAGCAGGGAATGGGGTTGCCTGCGCCCAGGGTGACAAAGGGAACCTTTTCCTCGCAGATGACCTGCAGGATATCGTCCTTATTGGGGGCCTGGAGCATCAGATTGACCCCGTAAACGCCGTTCGGACCGAGGAGATCCTTTGCCTTCCGGATTTCCTCCCGGACCCGGTCGGCGGTGAATCCGCCGGAGCCGATGACGCCGCAGCCGCCCGCACGGTACATCGCTGCTGCAAGAGTGCTGTTGGAAATATTGGCCATCGCACCGAGAAGGATCGGATAGTCAATGGAAAGAAGCTTTGTGATTTTGGTATTCCACTTCATGGGAAATACTCCTTTCTGTAAAGAGAAACAGAGAATCCATATTTTTATGATTCTGAACCCATTATATCCGCCGGTTTCTGTTCTGTTAAGGAAAAAATCCGGAAGGGCAGCCTGTTTTGGATTCTCCGGAAAAAACAGGAGCGCATCTTGTGCGGCTCCTGTCTTTCGGAAATCAGTGATTCAGTTTTTCCAGTTCCATCATGGCATTGTAGACCATGTCATAGGTGATGTCGTAAGGCTTGACCCGCATATCCTTTGTATGGAGGCAGTTTTCGATGAGTGCTTCCGGATGGGCCGGATCGATGCCGATATCGGCCAGGCAGTGGGGGAGGTTGATGGATCTGGCGAAGGCGTAGATTTCATCTCTTTCCTGGATCTGACCGTCCATGGTGAGCATGACCTGCAGGCCGTAGTTGACTACGGCGCCGTGGGGCTGTTCTCCCTTGTGCGGCACCTTGGTATAGCTGTTGTAAATGGCGTGAGCCAGGCTGGAGTCCAGGTCATCCTCGATGCACACGGAAGCCATGCCGGGAGCGACGATGACGGACAGGATAGCCGGTTCCAGATCGGCAGTGATGATGCCCTTATCGACAGCGTCGAGAGCGGCCTTGCCGTATTTCAGAATACCGTTCTTGACGTTCTGCGCATTGTTCACGCCGGTTTCCTGCACCCAGGAAAGATCCATGCCCCGGGCGGAGAAGGGAACCTCATACTGCTTGGCGAGAGCGTCGCCCTGACCGGCCCAGAAATACTGCCGCGGTGCATGGGCAATGATTTCCGTATTGATGAAGGTATGGTAAGCATTGCGTTTCCGGTACACGGAGCCCTTGAAGGAATGGTCCGGGTTGTACATGATGCACACCGCCGTGACGGAAGCGCAGTTCGAGGCCAGGGTGGGGAAGGTGAAGATCGGCTTGTTCAGCAGGTGGGCCGCCCACTTGGAGGTATCCGTTGCCCGTCCGCCGCCGACCGCAAAAATCATATCGGCTTTCTGAATTTCCGGAATCTTCGTGAGAGCTTCCGCATTCTCAAATGTAGCGTCATCGCCGTAGAGGAAGGAGCCGAGAATTCCGATGTGTCCTTCGCAGACCTTGCGGATGGCAGGCTCGGCGGCAGCTCTGGATTTATTGCCTCCGATGATGACGGCGGTCTTTCCGTAATCGCCGCAGATTTCCGGAACGGCGTCATAGGCGTCGGTGCCGATGGTAAAATGAGGGAAAAATGTGCTGTGCATAGTATGCCTCGATTTCTTTTTTCCATGAAATAGGACAAATTCAACAAAGTATAACAAAAACAAGTATACAATGCAGGCAGTCCGTGTGCAATTCGGAAGGATATTTTTTTCACAGACGGCATGGAATGATACCCCAAAAAGATAGGTGTTTCCCGTCTCCGGTCATAGTATAATCAAGGAAAGAAGAGGAGGGGTAGGATGAAAGCAAAAAGATGGGCAGCAGCGCTGTTCCTGGCAGGACTTCTTCTGGCAGGGCCTGCGGCGGAGGCATCCCTCTGGCCGGGACTGGCCTCCTCGGCGCGGGACAAATCGGGGGCTTTCCGCACCGATGATTTCCGGGCCGGTCATGCAGAGCTCCGGAGTCCGTACCTGATCGATCACGGGTACAATGAAACCTTTGCGGGAAATGTGAATGCCGCCATTGCCCGGGAAAAGAACAGCTTCCTGGACGAGCTGGCGAAGGACAATGAAAAAGTCCGCACGGAGGGATGGATGATCTGGCATGAGGGACTGATCGGCAATTTCGTCACGAACAGCCAGGGCATTACGAGCATCGTGCTGGTGGAGCAGAAGCTGTCTGCAGGGGAAGCGCACGGGAAGACCTTTGCGAAGGGACTGAATTTCAACGGCGCCGGGGAGCTTTTCGATCTGAAGGCGGTGCTGCCGAACCTGACGGTGGACGATGTGAACCACTGTATCGAGCTGCAGGCAAAGAAGCGGAATTTTCCTCTCCTGCCGGCGCATAAGGTGGAGGAGCTTCCCGCCAATTTCTATGTGGGCAAGAACCGGGTGGTCTATGCCATTTATCAGCAGAATGACCTGACGCCTCCCGAGGTGGGGGTGTATGCTGTTCCCATCGGGAAGGTCTGATAAGACAGAAGGATACAGAAGTACGGAGCACGGTGTCCGGAAGGATTCCGTGCTTTTTGGCGGAAATTTTTCCTCTGCGGCGAACCTTTGCCTTTTATATATCTTTTATATATACTTTATTTTTAATAAGCGGAACCATCCCCCCGGGGGGCTTCCCAAAACCGGCGGGCATGGTATACTGCAATTATTATTATGGAAAAGTAGCATCGGCTGCGGAGGCAGCCGGACAAACAACAGCCGGAGGACTGCTGTCTGCAGGAAGGCAGGCAGCGTTTTTTCTTTTCCGGAGAACCGTCAGTAAGGAGGACAGGAGCATGGAAGCTATCAAGGAAGCAATGGCGCAGTACTGGGGATGCAGAGCGGAGAAATTTTCCGACCTGCGCCGCCGGGAATTGGCAGGAGAAAAGCACCGGCAGTGGGCGGCGGAGCTGGACCGGTACATTCCGTCCGGGCGGAAGCTGCGGATTCTGGATATCGGGACCGGGACGGGCTTCTTTGCTTTCCTGCTGGCGGAGAGAGGCCATGCGGTGACGGCCATCGATTTGACACCGGAGATGATTGCCGAGGCAGAGCAGATGGGAAAAAAGCTGGGACTGGCTGTTGATTTCCGCGTCATGGATGCGGAGCATCCGGATTTCCCGCCCCATTCCTTTGACGCCATCGTTACCCGGAAGCTGACCTGGACGCTGCCCGATCTGCCCGGGGCATACCGGACGTGGCGCTCCCTTCTGAAGCCCGGCGGCATCCTGGTGAATTTCGATGCCGATTACTGCCGGGAAAAACCGGCAGTGCTTCCGCCTCATCATGCCCATCAGGATGTGGGAGCGGAGCTGCTCCGGGAATACGAACGGATGAAGAGCGTGCTGCGCCCCTGCCAGCAGCCGCGGCCGCTCTGGGATACGGAGCTGCTCCGTCAGGCAGGATTTTCGGATATTGCGGTGGATACGGGTGTCTGGCAGCGGATTTACGGGGAAGCCGATGAATTTTACGACCCCACGCCGGGATTTGCTCTGCAGGCCCGGGGATAAAGGAAAGAGAGAAACAGAGGCCGGCCGTGCCGGGAAAAGGGAAGGAGGAATGGGATGAGAAAGTACGTTTTTTGCCGTCTTTTGCAGCTGATTCCCATTTTGCTGATCATCACCTTCCTGTCCTTTGCGATGATGCGCCTGGCCGGGAGTGATCCGGTCCTGCAGAAGCTGGGCAATACGGGCATGGCCGCTCCGCAGGAGGTCATCGATGCGGCCCGGGCGGAGCTGGGGCTGGACCGGCCTTTTTTTGTGCAGTATCTTCTGTGGCTGAAAGGGCTGCTTCACGGCGATCTGGGCATCAGCTATGTTTCCGGACGGGAAATTTTTCCCCTGTTCGTTTCCCGCCTTCCGGCAACGCTTCTTCTGGCAGGGCTGTCCCTGGCGCTCACCGTCATCATTTCCGTTCCGCTGGGGATTGCGGCGGCGGTGCGGCAGGGCAGTCTGACCGATTTCCTCATCCGCGGCGCCGGTTTTCTGGGAAACAGCATGCCGAACTTTTTCGTGGGCCTGCTCCTGATGTATTTCTTTGCGGTCCGTCTGGGATGGTTTCCCGTGATCGGCCGGAAGGTGAGCCTGTACAATGCGGTCCTGCCGGCAGTGACGCTGGCGGCGGCCATGTCGGCCAGGTATGTGCGGCAGGTGCGGGCCGCCGTACTGGATGAGCTGAGCAAGCCCTATGTGGAGGGCGCAAGGGCGCGGGGCGTTTCCTTTCCGGTGATTCTGACCGGGAGTGTGCTCCGGTCGTGCCTGCCGTCTCTGGTGACGCTCCTCGCGCTTTCCGCAGGAAGCCTTCTGGGCGGAACAGCTGTGGTGGAAGCGGTGTTCCGGTGGGACGGCGTGGGAAAGCTGGCGGCCGATGCTGTTTTCATGCGGGATTACCCGGTCATTCTGGCTTATGTGATGTGGACGGCAGTGCTCTATGTATGCATCAATCTGGCGGCGGATCTGGCGTGCCGCCGTCTTGACCCGCGGCTCCGGACGGGAGGGAGGAAATCATGAGAACTTCCTCCGGGCTTCGAAGAATGCGGATGAAAAGAAAACTGTACATCCTTCTGGCGGTGACGGCGCTGTTTCTGCTGGCGGCGGCCTTTGCGGAGAAGCTCTGTCCCTATGATCCGTATGCGCAGAGCTTTCCCGTGCTGGCGCCGCCGGATTTCCTGCACCCTGCCGGGACGGACCGGCTGGGACGGGATATGCTGTCCCGCATGATGATCGGGATGCAGACCGGGGTCTTTGCTTCCCTGGCGGCAGCTGCGGCAGTCACCGTAACGGGGACCTGCATCGGATTCCTCTGTGCGGAAAAGGGCGGTGCGGCAGAGGCAGTCCTGATGCGGGCGGCGGATGTGTGCCTGGCTTTTCCCGGGATGGTTCTGGCGCTTGCCGTGGCGGCTGTCCTCGGCGGGGGTCTGGAAAATGCGGTCATCGCTCTGGCCGCGGCAGGGTGGCCGAAATATGCCCGTCTGGCCCGCAGTCTGGCTCTGGCGCAGAAGAATACCGATTATGCGGCGGCAGCGCGGCTTGCGGGAGATACGCCGGTGCAGCTTGTGGTGCGGCATATCCTGCCGAACTGCGCAGGGCCTCTTCTGGTGACGGCTGTACTGGATATAGGAACAATCATGACCGAGCTGGCCGGACTGAGCTTCCTCGGTCTGGGCGCGGCTCCGCCCGTACCGGAGCTGGGAAGCATGATGAACGGCGGACGGAGCCTGCTCCAGATCTGTCCGTGGGTCATCCTCGGACCGGGGCTGGCCGTTTTCCTGCCGGTGGTCCTGTTTAATCTGCTGGGAGATGCCGTGCGGGATGTGCTGGACCCCCGCGGCGGGCAGGGAACCGGAAGGAGGACGCCGTGAAAGGAATGAAGATTCTGGCTGCTGTTCTGGCAGGTCTCTGGCTGGTGCTGGGCGTGCTCACCGGCTGTGCCCCGGACAAAGCATCTCCGGAGCGGGACGGGAAGACCTTTGTCCTGGGGGATACCTCCTTTAACGGGGAAAATGAAGAGCCGGACATCAATCCTCACAATGCCTATTCCGGGTGGGCGTGCATCCGCTACGGTGTGGGGGAAACCCTTTTCCGCTATACGGATGCCATGGAAATCGAACCGTGGCTGGCGGAAAGCTGCGAGAGGCCCGATGACAGGACCTGGAAAATCACGCTGCGGGACGGAATCCGCTTCTCGAACGGACGCATTGTCGACGGGGAAGCGGTGAAGGAATGCCTGGAGCACCTGATCCGCGTCCACAGCCGGGCCCGGCGGGATCTGCAGATCGACGGGATTTCCGCAGAGGGCCGGACCGTGACCGTGACCACCGCAGAGCCCCGGCCGGCGCTGCTCCGCTATCTGAGCGATCCCTACAGCTGCATCATCGATATGAAGGCCGGCATTTCCGGAGACGGCATCGTGACCGGCACGGGACCGTACCGGGCGGTTTCCCTGCGCAGCGGGGAAGAGCTGGACCTGGTGAAAAATGAAAATTATCGGGGAGGAAGCCCCGGCTTCGACCGGGTGAAGGTGCTCACCATTTCCGAGGGGGATACCCTGGCCATGGCGCTCCGGTCCGGAGAAATCGACGGGGCCTACGGCATTCCCTATGTGAGCTATCCTCTGTTCCGGAATGAGGATTTTGTCTTTTCCGGCTGCGCCACCGGGCGGGCCTTCCTCCTGCAGATGAATTTCCAAAGCCCTCTCACGGGAGAAAATGCCGTACGCCGGGCCGTTGCCATGGGCATCGATAAGGAACGGTTTGTCCGGGATGTGCTGGGCGGAAACGGCTATCCGGCGGAAGGCATCTGGCCGGCGCAGTTTTCCTTCGGCGGCAGAGTGAAAGGCCGGGCGTATGATCCGGAAGGGGCAAAAGCAGTCCTGGAAGCAGCCGGATGGGTCGATACGGACGGAGACGGCATCCGGGAAAAGGACGGAAAGAAACTGGAAATCCGATGGCTGACCTATCCGAGCCGGCAGGAGCTGCCCCTTCTTGCCGAGGCGGCGCAGGCGGACCTGCGGAAAATCGGCATGGCTGTGCACATCACCGTCACGACCGATCACAACCGACTCCGGAAGGACCCGGATTCGTGGGACGTGTATGCCGGGGCGATGGTGACGGCGCCTACAGGGGACCCGGCCTATTTCTTCGGAAGCCGCTGTCTGGAACGGTCCTCTGCGAATGACGGGCATTACCGCAGCAGCCGTCTGGAAGCTCTGGCGGAGGAGCTGGACCGGACCTTTGAACCGCCCCGGAGAGCGGAGCTGGCTGCGGAAATGGAGCAGATCCTTCTGGAGGACGATGCTTTTGTATTCTGCTCCTATATCCAGATGAACCTGATTTCCCGGGCAGACATTGCGGGACTGACGGCGCATCCCTGTGATTTTTATGAAATTACCGCTGCCCTGCGGCCGGCGGAATGATCGGAAAGGAGGACCCATGGAGCCTGTATTGACCTGGCAGTCTGCGGAAATCCGCTACGGCGGAAATCCTGCAGTGCGGGGTGTCAGCTTTTCTGTCCGCCCCGGAGAAATTCTCGGCATTGCAGGGGAATCGGGAAGCGGGAAAAGCTCGCTGCTGAAGGCGGCCATGGGCCTGCTCGGCCCGGACGGCGCTGTCACCGGCGGAAAGATTCTCTTTCACGGAAAGAATCTGCCGGAGCTTTCGGAGGCGGAACTGCGGAAAATCCGCGGTGCGGGAATCGGCATGGTTTTCCAGGATGCAGGGGCGTCCTTCTGCCCGGTCCGGACTGTAGGCGCACAGATTTACGAAAGTCTGGCGGCGCACCGGAAAATCACAAGGGAAGAAGCGCGGGAAAAGGCGCTGGCTCTCTTTGAAAAGCTGCATCTCCCCGACGGGCCCCGCATCTGGGACAGCTGCCCCTTTGCGCTGTCCGGCGGCATGAACCAGCGGGTGGGAATCGCGGCGGCGATGCTGCAGGAGCCGGAGGTGCTCCTGGCGGATGAGCCCACCGGCGCGCTCGATGCAGCGGTGCGGAAGCAGGTCATCGGGGAAATTCTCCGCCTGCGGGAGCAGTACGGAACGGCGGTAGTGCTGGTCACCCATGATATGGGCGTCGTCTCCGCTGCGGCAGATACCGTTCTGGTGCTGAAGGACGGCCGGGCTGCGGAATACGGCCCGGCGGAAAAAGTCCTGCGGGAACCGGAAAATCCCTTTACCCGGAGACTTCTGGAAGCGGTGCCGCGCCTGCGGCGGGAGGAGGAACATCCATGCTGATGGAGGCGGAAGGCCTGACAAAATATTTTGATGCCGGAGACGGCCGGATCTTTCGCGCCGTGGACGGAGTGAGCCTGCAGATCGGCGAGGGAGAATCCGTGGGACTGGTGGGAGAGTCGGGGTGCGGGAAAAGCACGCTGGCAAGACTTCTGGTGCGGCTTCTGGACCCCGATGGAGGAACTCTCTGTCTGGACGGGAAGGACATCACCGCAGCGAAAGGGAAAACGCTGCGGGAAATCTACCGGCAGGTGCAGATGGTCTTCCAGTCTCCTGCGGGCTCCTTCAATCCCCGGAGAACCGTGGGATGGAGCATCGGGGAAAGTCTGCGGAACCGGGGCATCCCGAAGGAAGAACGGCGGGAACGGACGGCAGCGCTGCTGGCGCAGTGCGGACTTCCTCCGGAATACGGGGAACGATACCCCCACGAGCTGAGCGGCGGCGAATGCCAGCGGGCCGCCGTCGCCCGTGCGCTCGCTGTCCGGCCCCGGCTGCTGATCTGCGATGAGGTGACGAGCGCGCTGGACATGACGGTGCAGCGGCAGATCATGGAGCTTCTGGAAACGCTTCGCCGGGAATACAGTCCGGCCTTCCTTTTCATCAGCCACGACCTGGCGCTGGTGCAGTCCTTCTGCAGCCGCATCCTGGTCATGCACGGCGGAAAAATCATCGAGGAAGGGGATACGGAGCAGATTATCCGGTCCCCGCAGTGTGCCTGTACGAAAGAACTGCTGGATTCCGTTTTCTAGGAAATCCGGCGGCAAAGCTCTTCTCCGGAAGGGCTTTTTTTGATGCCCGGAAGTATTTCCGGGGCGGTGCAGTACAGCGGTCCGGCTTTCTCTGCGGCGGTTCTCCGCACCCTTTCCGCCGTTTTGGTTTTCTTCCTCTTTCGGATATAATGAGGACAGAGACCGGCCCTGCGGAGAAATGCTGCGGAAGGAAATTTCCCGGCCGGATATTTTCATCAGAAAGGTAGAAAGGAAGTGGTTTCATGAAAGGAAAAAGGCTGATAGCCGCTGCGCTGCTGGCACTGGGGATTTCTTTCCCTGCCGGTGCGGAATATGTCATCGGACCGGGACTGGCGTTTCCCGTTCCGGGAAAGCTGCTGACTTCGGAGGAGAAAAAGGAAGGCAGTCTGACCGCCTCGTACCCTGTTTCCCGTGACCCGAATCTGCTCAAGCGGGCCCGGATCAATGCGGTGACGGAGGTGGAAATGAACCGGTACGCCCGCTGGCTGGAGAAGGCCGGTGAACATGCTCCCGTGACGGGCATGTTCCTCTGGAATGAGGGAAGCGACGGTGCGGAAACAGGGTATACCGGGCTGGTTCTTCTGGAATCCCATTACTTTAAAGGGGCCGCCCATCCCATGACCTATGCCAGGGGATACGTTTTTGATGCCCTGGGACAGCGGGTTCCTTTGTCTGACCTGATGCCGGACCTTACGGTGGAACAGGTGTGGGACCTGACGAAGGCGCAGTGTGCGGAGCGGCAGATTCCCCTTTTCCCCGATGCGTCCATCAAAAAAATCCCTTCCCAGTACTATCTGGGAAAGGATCGTCATGTCTATCTGATTTATCCGCTCTATGAAATTGCACCGTATTCCTCCGGATTCATTACTGTCGACCTGGGCATTCCGGAAATCCTGAAATAAGGGAAAATGCAGGCGGAAAATACGGATTTCTTATAAAAACAGTAATCCGGCGGCGATGAGGAGAAGCACGGTTCCCTCCACGCGGCTCATGATGAGGGGGAACCTCTTATAGGTCAGAAGGAATTCCCGCATTTTCCCGGCGCAGAGAGCGATAAGGGAAAAGAGGCACACCGTAATGACCGCAAAGGAAAGTCCCATGAGCGCGATCTGCAGGGACGGCGGCAGAGGCGCATCGGTGCGGACGAATTGGGGCAGGAGTGCCAGAAAGAAAAGAAGAACCTTCGGGTTGGAGGCGTTCATGAGGAATCCTCTCCGCCAGAGGGCAAAGCTGCGCACGGAGTCGGTTTTTCCCTCCGTGTCGATGGCTGCCCCGCCGGAGCGGAAGGCGGAAAAGGACAGGTACAGCAGGTAGGCCGCCCCGCAGAGAGTGAGGACGCGGAAGGCCGCAGGCGAGCTCTGGATGAAGGCCGCCACGCCGACCATGACCAGGGTGGTATGGAAAATCGGACCTGCAGCGAGGCCGCACGCCAGCGTCACGCCCTGCTTGGCCCCGGAGGACAGCGACTTCGTCAGTACATACATATTGTCCGGCCCCGGCGCCAGGGTGAGCAGGATCGCCGTGCCGAGGAAATACAGATAATCCCAAAGCTCCATAAGAAACTCCTTTGCCTTCCGCGCAGAAAGCATGCAGCGGAAAGAATGAAAAACATCGAAATTTTATATTTATAATTATAAATTATACCATAAATTTTGAAAAATCCCACGGAAGGGACTTGACAGGAAGAGGGCTCTCAGATAAAATATGACTATCAGTCAAAATTAATATTTTCAATATGGAGGTTTCATCATGATAGCAAAAAAGTGGAAGGTTCTGGCTGTAGCCGGCATGCTGGCTCTCGCTGCTGTCGGCAGCGCATCTGCTGCGAATGAAGCACAGCGGACGATTACCGTTTCCGGTACGGGTGTGGTGGAAGCGGCCAGCGACACCGCTGTGATCAGCCTCTCCGTACAGACTCTCTCTGCCGATGCAAAGACCGCTGCAAAGGACAATGCCGATACCATGGCAGCTGTGCGGAATGCAGTCATTGCCGCAGGAGCCGATGTGAACGGCATCAAGACGGAAAATTACAGCATTTATCCCCAGAACAGCTATGACAAAAACGGAAAGATCAAGGATACTTCCTATGAATGCACCAATTCCATGCAGATCACCGTATCCGATCTGAGCAAGACAGCAACCGTTATGGATGCAGCCGTCAAGGCCGGAGCCAACCAGGTAAGCAGTGTGGAATTCACCGTGAAGGACCCCGCAGCGTACCAGGATAAAGCTCTGCAGCTGGCTGCACAGGATGCTCTGCGCCGGGCACAGGTCCTTGCTTCTGCCGTAGGCGGCACCACAGGCCGGGTCGTTTCCATGAATGTGGACAATTACAGCGTGGTTCCCTACCGTGTGGCCAACCTGAAGATGAGCGCTGCTGCCGATACTGCAACGCCGCTCGATCCGGGCAAATCGAAAACGGAAAGCCGGGTTACCCTCGTGGTAGAGCTGGTCTGATTCGGGATATAAAGAATCGGGAAATACAAAACAGCGGACTCTGAAAAGCGGAGTCCGCTGTTTTTGCCGGGAAAACCGGCCCGGCGGAGGGTCCGCTTTCCCTTATTCTTAAAGACAGAAAAAATCACGGACAGAAGCCCGTGATTTTTTCATTTTCCGGAGAGGTTTACTTTTTGATGGCCAGCTCCGAAAGGGGAAGCTTCGGCACGCAGTAGTCTCCGTTTTCATCCAGGTAGTACTTGAGGCTGCCGTCCTCTCCCGGTTCGACCAGGGTGCTTTTGCAGCCCGGATAGCCCAGTGCCAGGAGGAGGCGGGGATTCCAGTCTTCCGGAACGTCCAGGATATCCCGGACCCGGTTCCATTCCACCGCACCGAGCATAGCGCTTCCGATGCCGTAGGAGCAGGCATTGAGGCTCATCGTGCGGGCACAGATTCCCACATCGATATCGGCCCAGGGATTGGCTTTTCCTTTTTTGCAGATCAGGACAAAGGCCGTGGGCTGTTCGCCTTCCTTCGGTGTACCCACGCCCGGAGGCAGTGCTCCCGCCCAGTGAATGGTGTCCTGCATGCGGGCCACCAGTTCCCGGTCGCTGACGAGCAGGAAACGGAGCACCTGCGCATTCATGGCGGAATTGGAATTGCGTACATTTTCCAGAAGCTCATCGAGAATGGCCGGGTCGATGGGCTGCTGTGTGAAACGCCGGTAGGTCCGGCACTGAAGAACCAGCTGCTTGAAATCCATGAAATACCTCCTTCAGATCAGGCTGCGGGGAATGTCCGCGGGGCGTCCGGAAAACGGACCGGCACGGCATGCCCGGAAACAGATTGTATACAGATTATTTTACCATGAAAAAAGAGATCGGAAGGGAAATCCGGTTCCGATCTCTGTCTGTTATTCCGCTTTTTCCTTTTCCCGGTTCCAGGGATGCTTCCGGATGGTCCGGTCCGCATAGGGAATGAAAACGGAAAGAATGCCGAAGGCGGCCAGAAAGAAGCAGTACCACATATGGGGGACGATATCAAGGGAGCTGATGGCAGTGCCGCTCTGCGCCGCCAGTGCGGCAGCGGTGAGAAGCTGCGCCCCGTAAGGAATAATGCCCTGGAAGACGCAGGAAAAGATATCCAGAAGAGAAGCGGCCTTCCGGGGGTCTACCCGGTATTTCCGGGAAATCTTCTTTGCCACATCCCCGGAAACGATAATCGCCACTGTATTGTTGGCGGTCGCACAGTCGATGAGGGACACCAGAGACGCAATGCCCAGCTGGGCGCTCCTGGCTCCGGAAATCATGTGCTGCAGCCGGTCGATGAGCCACCGGATGCCTCCGTAGTAGGTAATCAGCTCGGAAATCCCGCCGCAGAACAGCGCCAGGAAGAACGCTTCATTCATGGAGGTGAAGCCCTGCCAGACTGCCTGCGCCCAGGAAATGAACGTGAGCGTGCCCTCCTGCAGGCCGATGAAGCCCGACAGGAAAATCCCCAGGATCAGCACCAGGAATACATTGGCTCCGAGGAGCGCCAGGAAGAGCACTGCCAGGTAGGGGAAGACCCGGAGAAGAGTGTAATCTCCCGCCGGAGCCGGCACAGAGCCTGCCGCGCTTTCATGGAAAAGCAGGAATGCTGCGGTGAGGACCGCCGCCGGGAGGGCGATGAGGAAATTCACCCGGAATTTATCCCGCAGCTCCACGCCCTGTGTGCGGGTCGCCGCAATGGTGGTATCGGAAATCATGGAAAGATTGTCGCCGAACATGGCGCCGCCCACGCAGGCAGCCACGATGAGCGGGACGGGAATGCCGCTTTTTTCTCCGATCCCCGCCGCGATGGGGACG
The DNA here is from genome assembly GCA_938038225.1 of uncultured Dialister sp. Classification (GTDB taxonomy): domain Bacteria; phylum Bacillota; class Negativicutes; order Veillonellales; family Dialisteraceae; genus Dialister. The sequence continues at coordinate 101,284 of CALHRX010000003.1, forward strand.
ATAGCGGCCACCGTTCCCACGGACGTTCCCGTAGCCGTACCCATGAAGGCGGAAATCAGGAAAATTCCCGCAGCCATGTATTCCGGCGGAACGAGGCTGATGCCCAGATTGACTGTGGCCTCCCGGCCGCCCATGGCGGAGGACACCGCGGAAAAGGCGCCGGCCAGGATGTAGATCATCAGCATGGCCATGATATTTTCATTGGCCGCGCCCCGGGAGAAAATGGAAAACTTGAACATGATCGGGTCCCGGCTCAGGCAGAAAGCAGACAGCACGGCAAGGAACATGGCCGTCACCGAGGGGAACTGGTAAAAGGCCATATCGGCCCCGATGGACTGGAAATACAGTCCCGCACCGAGATAAATGACAATGAAAATCAGGAAAGGCAGAAGGGCTTTTCCGCTGCTCTGCTCCGGATATTTAAAATGATTGGACAAGGGAAACCTCCGGGAAAGAAAACAAAAAGGAAATCTCCGGTCGGACGGCGGCTCAGGCTCCGGTCCACAGCTCGTAGAGAATCTTCACGAAGAAAATCACCAGGACCGCCATAATGATGGGCCGTACGTTCCTGGCACCGCTCTTTGCAAAATAGATGGCCCCCAGATAATTTCCGGCCATGCCGAAAAGACCGGCGATGATGCCCAGCGGGAAAAGGATTTTCCCGTTCAGCAGGAAAACGCAGAGTGCGGCCACATTCGTGGTGGCATTGATGGCCTTGGTGACGCCGTTTGCCTTTTTCAGCGGGATGTGGGCAAGTCCGGAGAGAAGCAGCAGAAGGAAGGTCCCTGTTCCCGGACCGTAGAAACCGTCGTAGACGCCGATTACAAGAGCAGCGGCCATGGAAAGGACTGCTGTCTTCCGGAAGGGATAAGGCTCCTTCTCCACCACCAGCGCTTTTCCCCGGTTCAGGTAGTAAGCTGTGAGAGGAAGCACCACCAGCATGAAAATCGTGAAGGCATGGGGGTCCATGAGAAGCGCCAGATGGGCCCCCAGGTAGGAACCGGCAAAGGCACAGCCGATGCAGAAAAGGGAAAGCTTCATCGGGATGAAGCCTGCCCGGGCATACTCCCAGGTCACCAGCAGCGTACCCATGGAAGCACTCATCTTGTTCGTGGCAATCGCATTGTGCACCGGCAGACCGGCAATCAGGTAGGCCGGAAGAGAAATCAGGCCGCCGCCTCCGGCGATGGCATCCACAAAACCCGCCAGCATGACCAGCGGACAAATGATCAGATATTGAATGATAACGTCCATAATCGCTCCTGTTTTCGAAAATATCTTATTATTATACACGATACGGAAGAAATTTGAAAAAAGAAGCGGAATCCCGCAGGAAAAACCGCTTCGGGGACCTCCGGAAAAATCGGGAAATTTTTTCGAAAACAGCGGTTTTTGCGGTGGCAGCAGAGGGGGAAATAAGGTACAATAAAAAGGCAGGCAAAAAACACAGTGACCATACCGGAAGAGAGGCATTTCGATGACGTATTTCTATGCAGCGGTTTTTTCACAGGACGAAAAAAACGAAACTTTTCAGATTGCATTTCCGGACCTTCCCGGCTGTGAAACACAGAGCCGTTCCATCGAAAAAGCCATGAAAACTGCAAGAGAAAATATGGCAGCTACTCTTCTGGAAATGGAAGAAAAGGGCATTCAGGTACCCTTTGCGACCGATGAGGCGGACATCCGCCGCCGCTACCGCGGAAAAACGGTCTGCACCTTCCGGGTCGACATGGACTCCTACCGCAATTACCGTGCGTACCAGAGAAAGCACGCAGCGGCGCAGTCGGCAGCCTGGGCCGGCGAAAAGAAGCACAGACGCCTCGGCTTCCTTGCCAGAGTATTCGGAAAATAAAAAAAGAAAGCGAACCGGAGACATCCGGTTTTTTTATTGGGCGGATGACAGATCCCGGAAACGGTTCCGGCGGAATTCCGCCGTTTCATTGAAAAATCCCTTTCCCGCATGGCAGACGGAAAAGGGATTTTATTCGTGTTTTTGGAGTGTGAAGAATGTTCAATCCATACATCGGAGATGTATGTACGGCAGATGAGCATCCTGTTCTTCTGCCCGGGAAAGGGACAACAAACCCGGGAAGGGCCTTCTGCTTTGCCCGGCAGCTGATTCGCAGAAGCCGGAAATACCGATACATGTCCCCTTTTCAAAAATGCTGACCTCGCACGGGAGAACAAAGCAGGTGCCTTTCCTCGGCAGCGGCTCTTTTTCTGCTTCTCATTTTCCCGGAGCCGATGCTTCCGGCAAGGGGAAAACCAGGGGGACAGAAGAAAGAGTCTCTTTCTTCTCTTTTGAAACAGGGACGCCTCCGCAGAGGCAGCGGCTCCTCCGTATTCCGCAGAAACGGAGAAAACGCTCACAGTCGAACGAATTCGGGGCTTTCGCCCGGGAAGACTTTTTCCTGACAAATCGGACGGGGCAGAAATTCCTTCCTTGCGGGAAACGATACCGCAGGTCGGTCCTTCCGGCCCGGAGATTTCCCCGGAAAAGCTTCGGGACACAGTATTTTCGTCTCTTTCGGCACAGCGGCCTACTTTTATTATACAATATTTAAAGAAAAATGAAAGAAGGAATAAAGAAACGCCGGACACCGGCGCCGGCAGCTCCGACAGAATCGGAGAAATTCCGATTATCGAATTTTTCTGTAGGTCCTTACCAATCCGGAAAGGGAAGAAGCGGCAGCGGAAGACAGTAAAGAATTTATAAACAATTTATGACAATAAATAATTGTATATAAAAGAAAAGGAAACCATCATGCCTGGAAAACGGGCATCCTGATTTCCGCTGTTACTCAGGAACGGAGCGGAATGCTTCCAGATACGACGGATCGCCGGGAGAGTAAACCGCAAAAAGGACCCGGTCGAACAGGGAAGAGAAATGCTCCTCCGTGAGAACCTGCCGGAAATACCGGGATACATCGGCCGGGCGGTGCCCGAAAACACCGCATCCCCAGGCGCCCAGCGCAATCGACCGGCAGCCCCGGAAGGAAGCCAGCGCCAGAATGTACCGGATGCGCTGCACCATTACCCGCTCGATTTCCGACATCGGGAAAAGACGGGCTTCTCCCCGGAGATCCGCTGCAGGGGCCGTAATGACCGAGGTGAGGACCGGCGGCCCGAAAAGTTTGTGCCCTTCATCCGCACTGCGCCGGAAAATTTCCACATGGGGAGAAAAAATAAAGAAATCCGAGCCTTCCGGGTAATCATACCTTCGGTTGAACCGGTACATTCCCGCTGCGGCGGGGGAAGAAAGGGACGCATAAAGCGTGCTTTCCCGGCACAGCGACTCCTCCTGGGAAGAAGCGCCGTACAGATATCCCCCGCCGGGCGTCTTTCCGTTGGCAAAATTCAGCACCGCATCGCAGGGAAATGTGAAGGAGTCCGCTGCCCGGAAAAGGAATTCCGCCCTCCGCTCCGTAATCTTCTGCCGCTCCCGCTCCAGAATATCCGCCAGCCGGTCCTGCGGCCAGCACTCCGCCCGGGCCAGCTCCTCCGCACTGCCCCGGAACGCATACCTCCGGCCGTCCGCTTCATAGCAGCCCTTCCGCAGGATTTCCCGGTTCTCCTCAGCAATGCCCTGCAGGAACCGCCGCCGCTCTTCCCGCTTTGCTGTTTCCGTACCTCTGTGCTCCATAGCTCCTCCTTCCGCACCGGCCGATGTATTCCGGCCTGCCTTATGATGACGTATAATTTATTATTTTCTTCATTGTAAGAGGAGTCTTTTTCTCTTTCAAGAAGGCCGAAAACTTTGCGGGAGAGAAAAACAGGATAGGAGTAGGCTTTTATTGTGAAGAAAAATGAAAAAGGGCAGATAATTCATATAGAGTATGAGTTTTTGGAATGCAAAATCATGAAAACTATGCCCGCTTCACACAATTGTATATTTTATGTATAGTCTGTGTTAGAATTAAATTATAAATTAATGCCGAAACGGATTGAAGATTGGAAGGAGATGTTTTGTCAATGAAGTGGAAAGCTATGGCAGCGTGTGCTTTAGCGGGAGTAGCTTTGATGGCAGCGGGCTGCGGAGATTCCTCCAAGCCGGCGGAATCGGCTTCTCAGGGACAGAATCTGAAGGGAAAAAAGCTGGTTATGTATGTATCGTTCCATGAAGATACAGCAAAACAGCTGGCAGATTTGTTCACCAAAAAGACAGGAGCAGAGGTAAGCTTTATTCGCCTGCCTACCGGTGAAGCACTGGCTCGTATTCAGGCAGAAAAAGATGCGCCCAAAGCAGATATCTGGCTGGGCGGTACAGCAGATGCTCATGCAAAGGCTGCGTCCGAGGGACTTTTGGAAGCTTATAAATCCCCGAATGCGAATATGATTTTACCGGAATATCAGGATAAGGATGGCTTCTGGTACGGTACCTATTTGGAAATCATGTCCATCGGCTATAATGAAAAGCGGTTCGAAGAGGAATTCAAGCCGCAGGGCGTAAAGGCACCGGAAACACTGGAAGATCTTCTGAATCCTGCTTTCAAGGGAGAAATCATCATGCCGGATCCCAGAAAGTCCGGAACGGGCAATACCTTTATCAGTTCCGTTCTCCAGGCAATGGGACCGGAAAAAGGATGGGCTTACCTGAAAGATTTGAAGGGACAGGTTGCACAGTTTACTCCTTCCGGATTCACACCGGGACAGAAGGCAGGCGCAGGGGAATACCTGATTTGTCTGAACTTCATTTCGGATCAGACGCTGGTCAGCAGCAAGGGGCAGAAGCTGCACAGCACCATTTATAAAGATGCTGGCTGGACCGTTTGCCCGGTAGGAAAAATCAAGAATCAGGCAAATGATGAAGTAGCGAAGGCGTTTATTGATTTTGTTCTGACTAAGGAAGCCGGAGAAATTCTTGTAAAGACCACCAACGGCGTGGCCTGCAATCCGGATGTTGCACCGCCGGCAGGCATGAAATCTCTGAAGGAACTTCCGCTTTTCAAAACCTATGACCTGGTTAAGGCCGGTGAAGATAAGCAGAAGAACTGCGACACTTTCTTCGCTGACTGATTCCGAGCGAGAAATAAACAAGACGGACAAGAGCCTCTGCTTTTCGGCGGAGGCTTGTCTATTTCAGGAAAACTCGGCAGGGAAACCGGGTGTTTCCCTTTCGGACAGCGGTCTTAAAATTAAATTTTAAGGAGTTATTTATGGATAAAAAAGTGACCGGCCATGAACATACGGGAATTGGCGCAGAGATGAAAGTCCTCCTGAGAGAACCGCCTCTTATGATTTCCATCTGTGCGGTATTTCTCCTTTTTGCGGTATTCATCATTTACCCGTTTGCGAAGATTCTGACGGTTCCTACTGCGGGAGATTGGGAACGGGCAATTACGGGAGAAGAATTCCTTATCGTTTTCGGACACACGATTTTTTCTTCTCTCACTGCAACTGCTGCGGCTATTATACTCGGCTTTATTTTTGCTTATGCTGTGAACTACACGGACATGCCCTGTAAAAAGTTTTTCCGTGTAGTGGCGCTTCTTCCGACCATGGCGCCTTCTGTAGTGACAGGCCTTGCCTTTATCATGCTTTTCGGGCGCAGAGGCTTCATTACATGGCAGCTTCTCCATTTGAAAGTAGATCTTTACGGTCCTTTCGGCCTATGGGTGGCGCAGACGATTGCCTTTTTCCCTCTGGCATATATTACGATTTCCGGTGTCTTGAAATCCATCAGTCCGAATCTGGAGCTGGCTGCACAGAACCTGGGAGCCCGCGGCTGGTATCTGTTCCGTACGGTAACATTGAAACTTGCGACGCCGGGGCTGGCATCGGCATTTCTCTTGGTAGCGATTAACTCTTTGGCAGATTTCGGGAATCCTATGCTGGTAGGCGGCAACTATCATGTACTGGCTACTGAAGCATATACCCAGGTTACGGGTGCATGGGATATGCCTATGGGTGCAGTGCTTTCCGTATTTCTGGTCATCCCGACGCTGATTGTTTTCTTTGTACAGCGCTACTATCTGGAAAAGAATTCCTATGTAACGGTTACGGGGAAACCGGTAGCCGGATTGGTCAGAGTTACTGCGGGGCCTGTGGCAACAGCATTTCTTTGGTGCTTCTGCATGGTAACCTGTCTGGCTATTCTTATGATTATCGGCGTGGTATTCCTCTTTGCTTTCACTGTATCCTTCGGGTATGATTATACTTTTACGCTGGACTACTTTAAGGAAGGAGTTATTCAGTCCAATGTCATGCTCCATTCCTGGGCGGCATCCATGGCCACAGCTGCAATTACGACCGTTCTGGGGATTGCACTGGCATTTCTGACCGTTCGGAAAAAATTTCCGGGACGGACTGTTATGGATTTTCTGGCTATGCTGCCTGTATCGCTTCCGGGCACATTTATCGGCCTGGCATTGATTCTTGCTTTTAATGACGGTCCGTTGGAAATGACGGGAACACTGATCATCATTGTTCTGGGCATGGCGCTCCGTCAGCTTCCTGTAGGATACCGTCAGGCGGTGGCGGGACTGAAGCAGATTGAAGGCTCTCTTGAACAGGCCTCTACGAATCTCGGCGCGGGAAGTGTGACCACATTCCGCAGAATTATCCTGCCTATGCTGAAAAACTCTCTTTCCGTTTCCTTTGTTTATGCTTTCATGCGCTCCATGAATACACTGTCGACAGTTATTTTTCTGGTTTCTCCGGAATGGAATCTGGCTTCCATCAATATTATGAGCCTGGCCAATCAGGGATTCCTGCCGACGGCGAGTGCGACGGCCATCGGGATTATGCTTGTCATTTATGTGACCTTCGGAGTTGTAAAGCTGATATTCCGGGATAAGATCAATATTTTTGATTTGTGATAGGAGAAGGCTATGTCTGACTATGTATTGCAACTGAAACATCTCAATAAATACTTTGGAAAAAATCATGTCATCCATGATGTATCTCTTTCCTTTGAAAAAGGACATTTCATTACATTCCTGGGGCCTTCGGGCTGCGGAAAGACTACCCTTCTCCGTATGATTGCGGGCTTTTATGAACCTGATGACGGAGAAATTCTTTTGAATAACAGGAATATTGAGCAGGTACCGCCGTATAACCGGAACTGCGCTATGGTATTTCAGGAATATGCTCTCTTTCCGCATATGAATGTTTTTGACAATGTGGCTTACGGGCTCAGTGTAAAGAAACGTCCGAAGGAAGAAATCAAAAAGAGGGTGACGGAAGCACTTGCATTGATGCAGCTTTCCGGCATGGAGGAACGTTTTCCGAATCAGATGTCCGGCGGACAGCAGCAGCGTGTAGCGGTTGCCCGTGCATTGGTGATGAATCCGGAACTGCTTCTTTTGGATGAACCGCTGTCCAATCTGGATGCAAAGCTCAGAGAGAGCGTGCGGGTAGAGCTTCGGGAAATTCAGCAGAAAATGGGACTTTCTACTATTTATGTCACCCATGACCAGTCAGAAGCTCTTTCCATGTCCGACCGTATTGTTGTATTAAAATCGGGTGAGGTACATCAGGTCGGAACTCCGCAGGAGATTTATTTTGAACCTAAAACGGCTTTTGTTGCGGACTTTATCGGAACTACGAATTTGATTGAGGTGACCGGCGAGGGCGGACAGGATGTTTCGTACGGAAACGTATCTTTTGACGGAGGAAAATCCGTAGAAAAAGGGAAGAACTACAAGGTTTCCGTTCGTCCCGAAAGCGTAGTTCTTTTTAAGGAGAAAGCAGAGGGACGGGTTAATATTCCGGCAAAGATTACCAATGAAATGTTTCTTGGAGAAAAAGTCCGCTATTTCTTAACGGATCAGTTGGATAAGGAATGGATTGTAGATATGTTTGATCCAGGGAAAACCATTTTGGAGGGAGACTGCTTCATTACGTTCCGTCCGGAACGGGCCTGGCTGATTAAGGAGGACTGATCATGCTGCTGGAAGAGCTTCGGGAACAGGTTTGCCGGGCCAATAAGGAACTGGAAAAACGGGGCGTTGTTCTTTACACATGGGGAAACGTATCTGCGGTTGATCGGGAACAGGGACTGGTGGCCATTAAACCGTCGGGTGTTCCCTATGAAGATCTGATTGCGGAGTCCATTGTTGTGGTGGATTTGGAGGGACGACAAGTAGACGGAAATCTGCGGCCATCTTCCGATACACCTACGCACCTTTGGCTTTATCGTCATTTTCCGGAAATAGGAGGCGTTGTTCATACGCATTCCGTTCATGCAGCTGCTTTTGCACAGGCGGGGATGGATATCCCCGCATTGGGAACAACCCATGCGGATTACTTTTACGGAGACATTCCCTGCACCCGCAGTCTTACTGCTGCGGAAACGGAGGAAAGATACGAAGAGAATACGGGAAAGGTTATTACGGAAACCTTTGCAGAGCGAAGACTGGATTACCGCTCCATGCCGGCAGTGCTTGTGCGGAACCATGGTCCCTTCACATGGGGAAAGGATGGGGAAGAAGCGGTTTATCATGCGGTTGTTCTGGAAACGGTAGCCGCGATGGCAGAAGAAACACTGAAACTCAATCCGAATGCCCGGATGCCCGGCTATATTTCGGAAAAACATTATCGGAGAAAACACGGTCCCGATGCGTATTACGGACAAAAATAGAAAAATCCGCCTTTTAAGGGCGGATTTTTTTTAGCGGAATTTGGATATGTTTCCCGTCCGGGCAGTATGAACGGATTTATTTTCAGTGTGCACTTTAATTTTTCGTAAAGTGTACGCTTTAAATTTTGCGGCTCTCTTTATATTCCTGTGTCCTTGTCTGATTTTCCGTATCGAATGATAAATAAAATCTATAGGTACTCCGGGAAGGCGAAGGACAGGGGATTTTTCTGTTGTAGGCTGCTTTAAATGAAAGTAGTGTACAATATTTCCTGCGATAAACCTTGACATTCCTCTCAAAAGGATATACTATAAATTTGCTGATACGAAAATATAGTATACAAAATTTTTCTCGGGTTTTTATTTCAGGCCATAAGGAGGGCTATGATGGACGCAAGAGAAAATGCTTATGTTTTGTGGTTTGACGAATTGCACAGAAAGGACGTGAACCTGGTAGGCGGGAAATCCTCCTCCCTGGGTGAACTGACCACCTCCACCGGTGTTCCCGTTCCCTACGGATATGCGACAACGGCTCATGCTTATCGGTATTTCATGGAAGAGACGGGACAGAATGCAAAGATCCATGAACTGCTGAGCGAACTGAGCGACGTGGATGATTCCGTAGAGCTTCACGATGTGTGCACGAAAATCCGCGAATCCATCGTTTCTGCGGAAATGCCGGAAGATCTGGCAAAGGCCATCGGCGATGCCTATGAAGAACTGGCAGGCAAGGTCAATGAAGAAAATCCCTACGTGGCAGTCCGTTCCTCTGCAACAGCAGAAGATCTGCCGGATGCTTCCTTCGCAGGCCAGCAGGATACCTACCTGAACGTAACCGGCCGCGATATGGTTATCCGCAAGGTTAAGGAATGCTATGCATCCACCTTCACCGACCGCGCTGTATACTACAGAGCAAAGAAGAATTTTGATCATGAAAATGTAGCGCTTTCCGCAGCTGTACAGATGATGGCTGACTCCAAGGTGGCAGGCGTTATGTTCACCGTCAACATTGCCAACGGCGATGACACCAAGATCATGATCGAAGGCTCCTGGGGCCTGGGCGAATATGTCGTACAGGGCACCGTAACGCCGGATAATTTCGTGGTCAATAAGGAAGACCTCACCATTGCTTCCCGCCGTATCAATGAAAAGACCGTAGAGCTGATCCGCAAGGCCGGCGGCGATGTGGAAGAACGGATGGTTCCGGAAGAAAGAGCCAAGGCACAGGCGCTCACCGATGAACAGGTGGTCAAGCTGGCAACCTATGCAAAGGCCATTGAAAAACACTACGGCTGCTACATGGATATGGAATGGGCTGTAGACCATCAGGACAGAGTCTGGATTCTCCAGGCAAGACCGGAAACCGTATGGTCCAAGAAAAATAAGGAAAAGAAACAAGGAGAAGCAGTAAAAATGACGACAGAACATAAGGTACTTGTAAAGGGTCTCCCCGCATCCCCGGGACTGGCTGCAGGCAAATGCCATGTCATCCTCGACCCGAATGACATTGACCAGTTCAAGGAAGGCGAAGTTCTGGTTACAACCATGACCAGCCCGGACTGGGTACCGGCCATGAAGAAGGCTGTTGCCATTGTTACCGATGCAGGCGGCATGACCTGCCACGCTTCCATCGTTTCCCGCGAACTGGGCATTCCCTGCGTTGTCGGCACAAAGAGCCGCAGCCTGGAAGCCACCAAGGTTCTGAAGAGCGGCGATGAAATCACCATCGACGCACAGAACGGCGTTGTTTACGAAGGCATCGTGGAAGACCTGGTCAAGAAGGATGAACCGCAGCAGGCAGCAGCAGGCGCAGCTGTCGTACAGGCAGAATACTTTGCTCCCACCGGCACCGGCGTCATGATGAACCTGGGCGATCCGGATCTGGCTGATAAATATGCAAGCCTTCCCTGCGACGGCATCGGCCTCATGAGAGAAGAATTCATCTGGACCACCTTCATCCATGAACATCCGCTTTACCTGATCGAACAGGGCAAACCGGAAAAGGTTATCGATATGCTGGCCGAAGGCATTGCCAAGGTATGCCGCGCACTGGCACCCCGTCCGGTTGTTCTCCGCTTCTCCGACTTCAAGTCCGGTGAATACCGCAACCTGAAGGGCGGCGACAAGTACGAACCGAATGAACCGGCAGATCTTCTCGGCTGGAGAGGCGCTTCCCGCTACTATGATCCGAAGTACACTGACGCATTCCGTCTGGAACTGAAGGCTGTCAGAAAGGTCAGAGAAGAATTCGGCCTGAAGAACCTGAACTGCATGATTCCTTTCTGCCGCACCGTAGACGAAGCAGCAAAGGTCACTGCCATCATGAAGGAAGAAGGACTGCAGAGAGGCCCCGACTTCAAGCTGTACCTCATGGCGGAAATCCCGGCCAACATCATCCTGGCCGATCAGTTCAACCAGTTCGTTGACGGCTACTCCATCGGCTCCAACGATCTGACCATGCTGATTCTCGGCTGCGACAGAAACAACGATACCGTTTCCGCCCTCTTTGATGAAAGAAATCTGGCCATCAAGAGAGCTGTCCGCCACCTGATCGAAACTGCACACAGAGACGGCAAGACCGTTTCCATCTGCGGACAGGCACCGTCCGTATATCCGGACTTCACGGAATTCCTCGTCAAGAGCGGAATCGACTATGTATCCGTCAACCCGGATATGGTCAAGGCCACAAAGAGAAATGTAGCTCGTATCGAACAGAGACTCATGCTGGATGCAGCAACAGGCAGAGGACTGAAGGATACAACGGATTATACCTGGTAATATTTTGATGATCGGAAAGACATTCGGGGCTGCTCGGGCGGTCCCGATTTGTCGCATCCGAAAAAGAAAGAAGGAGGACCCATGCAGTTAACCAGCCGTCAGAAAGAAATTACCCGGATCGTGCGGGAAAACGGACCGATCACCGGCGAAATGATTGCGGAGCGGCTTCATGTCACAAGAAGTGCTCTTCGGGGCGATCTGGCAGTCCTTCTTTCCGGAGAAGTGATTGCGGCCCGGAGAAGACTGGGGTACTATTATCTGGGCGGAGGAGAAGACCCGGCAGCAGCAGCCATTCACGGATGCACCGCCGAGCAGTGCATGAGCTGTCCTGTCCTTGTGGACGGCGATGCCAATGCCTATGATGCGGCGGTCATGCTCTTCACCGAAGACATCGGCACCCTTTTTGTAGGGAAAACAGACGATGTCATGGGCGTCGTATCCCGTAAGGACCTTTTGAAATCCGCCATGGGCAGAGAAGACCTGGCCAAAGTGCCGATTTCCATGGTCATGACATCCCGTTCCAAGATGATCTATGCCGAACCCAATGAGGACATGGTTTCCGTGGCCCAGAAGCTCATCGACTATGAAATCGACTGCCTTCCCGTAGGAACCTTCCAGGATGTGGGAGGAGAGAAGAAATTCGTCCTGAAGGGAAGGATTTCCAAGACAAATATCACCCGCCTTCTCCTTGATCTGGGACGGGGGAAGCATTAAGGAGGATTTATGACCAAGATTCCGGAAGTTTATGTAGTATCCGATTCTCTGGGAGATACGGCGGAAAGCGTAGCCAAAGCCACCGTTTCCCAGTTTGATGAAAATATCGATATCATCCGTGTGCCCTTCATCCGCCATACCGAGCAGATTCAGCGCGTGATCGATGAAGCGGCGGAACGCGGCGCCGTAGTATGCCACACGCTGGTCAGTGCGGAGCTCCGGGCCGACTTTGAACGGATTGCCGAAGCAAAGCACGTGAAGTATGTGGATATCCTGGGACCCATGCTGAACATGGTGGGAACCGTTTCCACTACCCGCCCGCGCATGAAGCCGGGCATCATCCACAAGCTGGATGAAGAATATTTCAAGAAAGTGGAAGCCATCGAATTTGCCGTCAAGTACGACGACGGAAAGAATCCGGCCGGCTTCGAGAAGGCGGATGTCGTTCTTATCGGCGTATCCCGCACCTCCAAGACGCCTCTTTCCATGTACATGGCGCATAAGAAATTCAAGGTAGCCAATCTGCCCCTTGTGCCGGAGGTACAGCTTCCGGAGGAAATTTTCCATGTGCCGCCGTACCGCATCGTGGGACTCATCATCGATCCGTACAAGCTGAATACCATCCGGAGCGAACGCATGAAGGCGCTCGGCTTCTCCGGCACGGCCAACTATACGGATATCGATCGCATCGAGGACGAGCTGTCCTATGCGAAGGAAGTCATGCGTCAGCTCCACTGCCCGGTCATTGATGTTTCCAATAAGGCCATTGAGGAAACGGCCACCCGCATCATGTCCATTGTGCAGAGAAACAAGGAACTCTACGGAGATAAATACTGAGAAAAGAAAAGCTCCCGCTCTTTCAGGGCCGGGAGTTTTTTGATTCTGAAAAAAGAAAATCCGGTATGCGGCAGCTTTTCCGCGGGCAGTACGGTTTTTCCCGGACACCGGGCGGGCTGTGCTACAATAAGGAAAAAGAAGGAATCATTCCGAAGGAGGGATCGTATGAATACCCGGGAAGACAATGAAAAAAGAGAGCTTTCCTTTCTGTGCAGCCGTGCTTTTCCGTCCGCAAAGGCAACGCGGCAGAGAAAGGAGGAGAAGGACCCGCTCCGCATGGATTTTCAGCGGGACCGGGACCGGATTCTGCACTGCAATGCCTTCCGGAGGCTGAAGCACAAGACGCAGGTCTATATCGCGCCCATGGGCGACCATTACCGGACGCGCATGACCCACACCCTGGAGGTTGCCCAGATCGGGCGGACCATGGCCCGGGCGCTCTGCCTCAATGAGGACCTGGTGGAAGCCGTCGGCCTCGGCCATGACCTGGGACATACGCCCTTCGGTCATGTGGGAGAGCAGGCGCTGGCAGAGGTATACGGCCACTTCGAGCACAATGAGCAGAGCCTCCGCATTGTGGATGTGCTGGAAAAGGACGGAAAGGGCCTGAATCTGACCGATCAGGTGCGGGACGGGATTGTGAATCACTGCGGCAGTCTCCGGGCGCACACCCTGGAGGGGGCGCTCATCAAGTATGCCGACCGGATTGCCTATCTTTGCCACGATTACGACGATGCGGAAAATATGGGCCTCATCGGGCCGGACGACATTCCCGGATACATCCGCCGGGTGATCGGCGTGACCCATTCCTCCATGATCACTGCCATGGTCACCGATGTGGTGGAGCATTCCATGCAGGATGAAACGGACGGCATTCACATGTCGGAGGAGGGCGACCGCATCCTTCTCGATTTCCGGCAGTTCATGTTCCGGGAAGTCTACATGTCTCCGGCGCTGATTCCGGACAGGAAAAGAGGAAGCAGCGTGGTGAAGCAGCTTTTCCTCTACTACACGGAAAAGAAAGCGGACGGCTCCTACTACGAGGACAGGCTGCCGGAGAAGCAGCTCGCTGCGGCGGGCGGCGATGTGCCGAGAGCGGCGGCCGATTATATTTCCGGTCTGACCGATAATTTCGCCATCAACCTTTTTGAAGACATCTTTGTTCCCCGCTGCTGGACCTTCAAGAAATAAAAAGAAAATAGATCATCTCAGATCCCGGCCGGCGCCGGGATTTATCTGCATTTTGCGAAAAAATCTTGTTTGCGGAAAATACAGATAATCAGGAATTTTGTAATAAAAGCTGATACAATAGTACAAGGATTAAAAGAGGGAAAAAGAAAGGGGCGCGGATATGGAAGATGTAAAGGATCTTTTGGGACGCCTGATGACGAGAGTTGCCGGAAGCGGAGTCTCCGATGAGGATCTGAAAAGGCAGATCGATGCCATTTACAGCATTTATGCCGGGGTCATGGGGCCGGAGCAGATCATCGTGCAGGCGAGCCGCTACAACGCGGTGAAATATATTCATGACGAAAATCCGAGAATCCGTCTGATCGGGATGGAGCGGATGATTCTGGAAAGCCGGGATTACAGCCGCCAGCCCACGGATGAGGAAGTGCCTGCCATCATCGATAAACTGGAGGACAAGCTGGCCTCCATGCTGGCCCGGCAGGCTGTGGAGCGGCAGCTGGAGGACAAGATTGCCGACCGGCTGGAGGAACGCCATCAGGAATATATCGACGAGATCCGCCGGGAAATCATTGAAGAGGAAACGGGAGATGCGGAAACGGCGCAGAGCCGCCGTCATCTGGAAAAGCTGAAAAAGCTGGATGGGGTGCATCTCACCGCCACCGTCATGGAAGCAGTACGTCCGCAGCACCTTTCCGACATCGTCGGGCAGGAACAGGCCGTGAAGGCCCTGCAGTCCCGCATTGCCTCTCCTTTCCCGCAGCACCTGATTCTTTACGGACCGCCGGGCGTGGGGAAAACCACCGCTGCCCGGCTTGTGCTGGAGGAAGCGAAGAAGAAGCCCTATACTGCTTTTGCTCCGGATGCCCCCTTCGTGGAATGCGACGGGACGACCCTCCGGTGGGACAGCCGGGATATGACAAATCCTCTGATCGGCTCCGTTCATGACCCGATTTACCAGGGCGCCTCAAAGGAGCTGGCCGATGCAGGCATTCCCGAACCGAAGCCGGGGCTCGTCACCGAAGCGCACGGCGGCATCCTCTTTATGGATGAAATCGGGGAACTGGACCCGATTCTGCTGAATAAGCTCCTCAAGGTTCTGGAAGACAAGAAGGTCCGCTTCGAATCGGCCTATTACGACGAGGAAGACCCGGCCGTTCCCGAGTATATCCGGAAGCTTTTCCGGGACGGCGCGCCGGCGGACTTCATCCTCATCGGAGCGACCACCCGGCAGCCCTGGGAAATCAATCCGGCCATCCGATCCCGCTGCGCAGAGGTCTTCTTTGACCCGCTGCAGCCGGAGGAAATTACGGAAATCATCGAAAATGCAGCGCGGAAGCTGGACATCACTCTGGAAGAGGGCGCCGCAGAAACCATCAGCCGGTATACCGCAGAGGGACGGAAGGCGGTCAGCCTCCTTGCCGATGCATACGGGCTGGCAGTGAATGAAAAGGGCAGCACGGAGGATATCCGGATTTCCCGGAAACTGGCAGAGGACACCTGCCGGGCGAGCCGTCTGACCCCGTGGATTCGTCCGAAGAAAACGGAAGAGCCCCGGATCGGCCGAGTGTACGGCCTGGGCGTGGCGGGCTACTGGGGAAGCACCATCGAGATCGAGGCGGCGGCCTTCCCGGCCCGGAGCGAAGGCCGGGGCACCCTGCGCTTCAACGATACTGCCGGCTCCATGGCGAAGGACTCCGCGGCAACCGCTGCGGCGGTGGTCCGTTCCCTCACGGGAAAAAGCCTGTCCGACTATGACCTGCATGTGAATGTCGTCGGCGGCGGAAATATTGACGGACCCTCTGCGGGCTGCGCCATCGTGTGCGCCATCGTTTCCGCTCTGGAAAAGAAGCCGCTCCGGCAGGATGTAGCCGTGACGGGGGAAATTTCCCTCTCCGGAGAAGTGAAGCCTGTAGGCGGCGTCCGGGAAAAGGCATTCGGCGCACGGCAGGCGCAGATGAAGGAAATGATTATTCCCTGGGAAAACAGGGAGGATATAGAAGACTTTCCGGGACTGACCGTTGTGCCGGTGAAGCACATCGGGGAAATCCTGCGGCGGATGACTGCGGGAGACAGCCCGGAAGAATAACGGAACAGGAGGAATATTTTGGCTGACAACGACTGGAAGGGCGAAAACGGCTACAGGAGCCGGAAGAACAGGCCGAAGGACACCGATTCCATGCTGGTCACCCGGATTCCGCCGCAGAACATCGAGGCGGAAAAATCCGTGCTGGGCTCCATGCTTCTCGACAAGGATGCCATCCTGACCGCGGAGGATATGCTCAATACGGACGACTTCTACCGGGAAGCCCATGCAATCATCTTCAAGGCCATTCTGAACCTGTCCCATCGGGGAGAACCGGCGGATATACTGACCGTCACGGAAGAGCTCCGGAAGCTGGGCCGTCTGGACGATGTGGGCGGGCTGATTTATGTCAATGAGCTTCCCGCCAGCGTGGGCACCACGAAATCGGTGGGGCGCCATGCGCAGATTGTGGCGGACAAGGCCAAGCTCCGCCGGCTGATCAATGCGGCGGCCACCATTGCCGACGAAGCGTACAACCAGCAGGCCGAGGTGGCGGATATCACCGATGAGGCGGAACGGTCCATCCTGGAGGTGACCCGGGACGAAAGACGGAGCGACTTCACCCCCATCGGGGAAGCTGTGCAGAACGAGCTCCAGGAAATCACGAGAAAATTCAAGAATAAGGAAAATATCACCGGTCTGGCCACAGGTTTTCCCTCTCTGGATGCCCTGACGAACGGATTCCAGAAGGGGGACTTCATCATTGTTGCGGCCCGTCCGTCCATGGGGAAGACCGCTTTCGTGCTCAATATGGCAAAGAACATGAGTATTTCCTCTGCCCATAAGAGCGTTGCCTTCTTTTCTCTGGAAATGTCGAGGGAACAGCTTGTACAGCGTCTCCTCTGCTCCACCGCACTGGTAGACTCCTCCAAAATCCGTACGGGCCGCATTTCCACCCAGAAGGAATGGGACCGTCTGGCCAATGCGGCGAGTGTCCTCATGGATGCGCCGCTCTGGATTGATGACACTCCGGGAATTTCCGTAGGCGATATCCGCTCCAAATGCCGCCGCCTTAAAGCGGAGCACGGACTGGATGTGGTGATGATCGACTACCTCCAGCTCATGCAGTCCAAGAACGCATCCCGGAACGGCGACAACCGGCAGCAGGAAATTTCCGATATTTCCCGCTCCCTGAAAAGTCTGGCCCGTGAGCTGAATGTGCCGGTCATTGCCCTTTCCCAGCTGTCCCGAAGCGTGGAAGCGCGCCAGGACCACCGGCCCTTCCTGTCGGACCTGCGTGAATCGGGCTCTCTGGAACAGGATGCGGACATGGTCAGCTTCCTTTACCGGGAAGCCTACTACAACCGGGAAATCGAGGATGATGATCCCCGGAAAAATGAAACGGAAGTTATTCTGGCGAAAAACAGAAACGGTCCGGTCGATACGGTGAAGCTCCACTTCGCAGGACAGTTCACGCTCTTCTATGAACTGACCAACCGGGAACCGCCGCCGGATATGCAGGGATGAGGATGAAAGATGGATTTATTTGGACATGAAGATCCGGAGGAATATGCACTCCGCCGGAAAAGAGAAATTATGGGAGACACCGGAGGGTCCATATTTCCGACTCATGAGGAGCTGGAACGGACCATCCGGGACTGCAGTCAGTGTCCGCTGAGAAAGGAAGGCGGTCTGGGGCCGGTTCTTTCCAGCGGGCCCGAGGACAGTCCGCTCATGATCGTGGGAGAAGGACCGGGAGCGGTCGAGGATGACTACGGCGCGCCGCTGATCGGCCCGTCGGGACAGCTTCTGGACAAGGCGCTCTGGTCCGTAGGGATTACCCGGGACCATGTATATGTGACGAATATCGTCAAATGCCGTCCCCGGGGAAACCGCACGCCCTCTCTGGAGGAAGGCGCTTTCTGCGGGAATATCTGGCTGGCAAAGGAAATCGGACTGATTCGGCCGAAAGTGATTGTCGCCCTCGGCAAGGTGGCCCTCCGCTTCTTTCTGGGGAGAGAAGCAGGCATCATCAGAAGTCGGGGACACTGGCTTTCCTATCAGGGGATTGCCGTCATGCCCACCTACCATCCTGCCTTCCTGCTGCGGCAGCAGGGGAGAGATCTGGTGCAGTCGAAATGGCAGGTCTATTATGACCTGAAAGCGGCGAAGGAAAAAGCATCCGCTCTTGCACCGGACTGGGTATGGAAAAGTGAAAACATGCCGGATCTTCTGGGCGGACTGGAAGAAACAAGAAAGAAAAGACACGGGGTTTTTTAAGAGAAAAAAACAAAGAGGGGAATCAAATGAATAAAAGAGGAATAGCATGGCTCCTGGCGGCTCTGCTTCTCGCAGGAACGTCTGCAGCATCAGCCAGGACAGCGGAACCGGAGAAATCCGCTCCGGCAGTAGAAAATAAGGCACCCGTTGCAGACTGGACACAGGCAGTCAGAAAGGCGCAGATTCAGAAAGCAGAAAAAGAAGGGAAAGCCGTACAGGCAAAGCCGGGAAAAGCGGAGGAACCGGCTGTTTCCGTTCAGACGAAAGCAGAATCTCCCGCAGCGGAGGAGGAAAAGGTTAAGAAACCGGATTTCAATGACAAGCGCATAGAAATCAACCTGGCCAGCCGCCTCCTGACCCTCTATCAGGGCGACGTGGGCATACGGATGTACCCTGTCGCTCCGGGCAGGCCCGATTCCCCGACGCCGCTGGGGCGCCGGAAGGTCGTGGAAATGATTGTCAATCCCGAATGGATTGACCCGGATGATCCGAAAAATCCGATTCCCTCCGGACCGGACTGCCCGCTGGGATACCGGTGGATCGGCATCGGAGGCAACTACGGCATTCACGGGACGAACAATCCCCGCTCCATCGGAAGCTATGCCTCCCACGGCTGCGTCCGGATGTGGGAAAAGGACGTGGAAGATCTTTTCCAGCACATCGTGATGGGGATTCCCGTGGACATCCTCTATGAAAGAGTTGTCCTGACAAAGGGGACAGACGGCACCGTTTCCTACTACATCTATCCGGACGGCTACAGCAGAGAACCCCTCACCGCAAAGAAGGTACGGAAGAAAATCAATGCTTACGCCGACGGTGCGGGAAACTTTGTCTCCGATGAAGAACTGGAAGCTGCTGTCCGTGCCTCCGACGGGACGCCCCGCGAGGCAGCCCGGGTATATGACCTGGTTGTCGGTGGAAAGAAGCTCAGCAAGAGCGCCGTGGAAAAGAACGGAACCATCTATCTGCCGGCTCTGGATACGGCAAGGGCGCTTTCCGTTCGTGCGGAATGGTCCCCCAACTGGCAGGAGCTCCGCACACCTCTGGGAAAGGCAAGAGGGGATGTGCGGAACGGCATCATCTATATCCGGTCAAAGGATGCGGAAGCACTCTTCGGACGCAAAGGCGAGCTGAAGGACGGCATGTATATTCTGTAAAAGAAAATTTCGGGAAAAAGAAAAGGAACCTGTTTCGGCAGGTTCCTTTTTTGCGGGAAAATCAGAAATCCGGAAACGGCAGGGCGGATTCCGGAAAATAGAAAACCTCCCCGAAGGGAGGACATCTCAGGTTTTCCAGGCCTGGGGAAGAAAAAGCGCGGCGGCGGACCCCACGGCAAGCAGGGCAAACTTGATGCCCGTAGGCGCCGTGTAAACGGCAGACAGATCGGAAATGACATACAGCAGAATCAGCACGGCGGACAGCCAGTTTCCCCGGGGCGCCAGAGAAATCCGCTGATACCAGGCCGTGAAAAGCAGCGTATAGGCGAAAGGCACCGTCAGGAACTGGATGATCCCCAGCACAAGGATCAGATTCGTGCGGGGACTCTCCGGGGCAAAATGAAAGAAAGCCATGTAGGCACCCGCCATGAGCGCCACACAGAGAAGACCCAGACCGGCTGCCGCTGCAAGGCGGAAAAAGCAGGCCCGGAAGGAAATGGATTTCCGGAGATCCAGCTTCGTTCTTTTCAAGGTAAGAAGAAAGACGAAAAGCGCGGTCAGGATATATTCCGCAAAATAAAATAAAATGCTTTGCGTAGGAGTCAAGATCTATCCTTTCTATTCCTTATCGGAATTTTCCGAGCCGATTTCGGGGAAAGAAACGGTTTCCTGCGGCGGACGGGATTCAATGCAGATCAGATTTCCGTCCGGATCGGCAAGATAAAAGCAGTGCATCGGGCCCCGCGCATCCCGGGAAGACAGAATGCCCGAAACGGGAGAGATGCCCTCTGCGGACATACGGGACAGCAGCACCTCTGCGGGAAGCTCCGAGAGCAGAGACAGATTGAAGCTGCCGATGCGGGCATATCCTGCAGAAAGACGGTAACCGGCGGGACGCTGCCGCAGAACAATCGAAAGAGAACCCCGGGAGAGAAGGATTTCCCCGTCCGTCCGGACCTCCTTCATGCCCAGGATATCCCGGTAAAAATGAAGACTCTTTTCTATATCCGAGGCAAGGAGCAGCACTCGGTTGTTATCCAGTAATTTCATCGCAATCCCCTGTGTGAAAGATATTCTCTATTATATAGCCTTTTGCCCGCGGAAGAAAGAGAACCGGCCCGGCGCAAAAGAAAAAAGACGGCGCACAGCCGTCTTTCCGATTTGGAGCGGATGAAGGGAATCGAACCCTCGTACCAAGCTTGGGAAGCTCGTATTCTACCATTGAATTACACCCGCATATAGGTACTGATTCAGTATAACAGATAAAAGCACTTTTCGCAAAGAGAAATGGGAAATTTTTGTAATTTTTATGGAAGAAGAAAATTCCGGCTGAAGGACAAATGCAGAAAACTGCGGGACTTAACGGCAGAGTTGGGGACGGCAAATTGCCGTTGCGGGAACCGGGACAATGTACGTCGTACCTGCAGGAATACAGCTATGAATACCGGTGTAAGCTGCGCTGTGAGGAAATTTATTGACGAAGCAAGCAGAGAGCAATATCTTTGTCATTTTCCCGTGCAGAGAATAACTTACGGAGGTTTCCTCCGGGCCGTGCTTTTATAGTTGATTCCCTTTGGGGAGAAGATGTTTTTTATGAAGGGGCTCCCGAATAGGGAAAAGCCGCCCGCAGCATTCAGGAGAAGATAAATGCTGCGGACGGCTTTTCTCTGAAGAGAAGAGCCGGTTTCTCCGCAGGCCCGGAGGATGAATTTTCAGATCAACCTCGGGCCGGTACGGGAGAAACTCTTTTTCTCTATTCTGTTTTGGATTGATTCTGCGTTCAGGCTTTCGGAGCGGCTTCGCTGTCCTGCAGTGCAGCAACCTTTTCTGTCAGCTTCTGATTCTCTGCTTCCAGAGCAGCGATCTTGTCATTCATTGCTGCGAGCTGAGCGATTACATCATCGGAGTTCAGACGTTTTGCAGAGCTGCCGCTGCCAACACGGAAGGAAACGCCTACATTGAAGGCAGCTTTCTTGTCTCCGTCGAAAGCTGTTGCGCCGCCTACGGACATCATGACATCTTCATTGAAATGATAGAAACCGCCGATAGCCGCTGCCTGGGAGCCGTCATAATCACCCATTGCTGCTGCCAGCTGGAATTTGGAACCGGTTCCGTCATAATTGAGCGGATGCAGGCCGGCCAGAGCTGCGGAGATAGCACCTACATTGTCGATTTCACCGCCGAGATCGGATACACGGCTGTTTAAAGAGCTGATCGCATTGGAATTGTTCTGAATTCCCTGCTGGAGCTGAAGATCTGCTGCAACACGGTCCTTTTCTTCCTGTTCAATAGCGGAAGTATTGAGGTTAATTCCGGTGGTCAGGTCAGTGCCGTGGTTGTAGAGTACGCCATTGCCTTCTAATTTCAGTGCAGTGTCAGCTTTATATCCGTTTACTTCGATCTGTGACTGCAGCTTATTATCTGCTTCGATTCGAGCCTGGTTTGCCTGAGTGATATTCTGCAGATTGGACTGAGTCTGTTGCTGCAACCCCTGAATGGCATTGGTATGTGCACCGAGGGTTTCGCCTACATCTTTTCCGTTTACGGTAAGCGAGCCGGCATTCACGTTTTCTGCATTCAAATCAACAACAACTGCTTTATTGGCATTCAGCTGATTTTGTGCAGTTATATCTTTGCTGATAACGGAGTCTGCGGTTACTGTATCCGACTGGACTGTATCAATAATGCCCATCGTTGCATCGATATGGCCGCCGACCAGAGAAACTCCTCCTACATAGTTTACGTCATGCCCAGTAGTTGTAATCTGATCAAAACTTTGGGCCTGTACGGAAATCCCTGCGGTCAGGATCAACGCTGCGGCAAGAGCCGCACTTTTGTACATGAGTTTCATATTTATTCCTCCCTCTTCCATCTTTCTGATGGTTAACTTAAGGCCATTGTAGCGGGGATGAGGAATATAGATTATTGCTTTACTGTCATATTTGCCGGAAGTGACAGGATATTATTTTTCCGGTATATCCGGCGCTCCGTGTTTATGGACGGGGCTGCGGGCGTTATTCCGAAAAGCTCTGATTCTTCGAAAGGCCAGGTCGATGAGCTGTATCCGGTTTTCCGCATGCAGCCGTCTTTCTGCTTCTATAATGTGGTACCGGACGGTTCTCGGCGTGATCTGGAGAATGTCCGCGATTTTGCGGTAGGTCAGTCCCCGTGTCAGATAGTACAGAACCTTTTTCTGCCTTCGGGTCAGCTCCGGGAATGCTTTTCCCTGTTCCTGTACTGCAAGCTCGCCCATGTATTCATAGCTGCTTCCTTTTTCCGGAGACGCACGGGTCGGGGATTTCCGTGGTTCTGCTGCAAAGGAGATGTGCAGGTGGCGGAGGCGGATGCAGTCTCCTTCTGCATGGAAAAGAAGAGTGATGCGGGGCTGTTCACTGAGGACGAGGCCGCTGCCCGGGGCGGTGCGGAGACGGCAGCAGCCGCAGATCAGTGCGTCATTCTGTCCGAGCGGAGTGAAGTGCCAGGTATCATCCTCTACGGTGAGTGCAGGAAGACTGTCCTGCCGGCGCTGCAAATCGGCTGCATTTTCCTTTTGTGCGGGGAAAAGGCAGTATTCTTCCGGATTTGCACCGATCCACGTGAAAGAACCTCCTGCACAGCGGATAATCTGGTCTGCGCTGAGTGTTTTCATATACCACCCGCGGATGATTTCCCGGGCCAGAATCTTTGCCTTTCTGGAAAACAGAAGAATCTTCATGATTTCTTGCTTCTTTCGATTTCGTTTTCTTCTTCGGACAGAGCCAGACCGGCCTCCAGAAGCTGGGCTCTGTTTTCTACACGGAACCGGCGGATCAGCTCGCTCACGTAGTACCGGACTGTCCGGGGGCTGATTTCCATGATTTCTCCGATTTCCCGGTAGGTCATGCCGGTTCGGAGGTAGTACAGCACGCGGCGCTGCCGGGCCGGTACACGGGGAATTCCCCGAATATTTTCTGCCCGGCGAAGGGAGTCGATATATTCATAATTGATGCGGCATGCCGTGATCGGAAAGGTTTCATGCCCCCAGAGCAATGTCCACGGACGGGATAAATGGATATGCTCCAGTGCGGCCCGGCTGCCGCGGTGAAAATATACAAAGGTCGCACGGTACTGGTTCATAGCTTCTCCTTCTCCGGTCAGTTTCCATCGGGCCAGCACTACGGTGACGGTTTCGGACAGCGGCTGTTCCGTCAGCTGAAGATCTTTCATGCTTCTTTCGGGGCGTTCCCGGTCCAGATGCTGTTTTTTCCACCAGCGCTTCAGGTCGTCCTGCGAGTCGAAAAAGGTTCCTTTCCCTGTACCGATCCAGCTGAATTCCCGAAGGTCAATGCCGGACAGGAGCTCAGATAAAGGCATGAATGTTTCATACAGACCGCGAAGAAATTGTTCTGTTTTTTGTGAAAACAATCCTTTGACCATTCTGTTTTTTCATCTCCCTGTAGAAAGTACAGTAACTATAGCAAAATGACAGATTTGTCCGTTATGTCCTTTTTGACAGGGCAGGAGGGTTTCTGATAAATTTTTTTAGATTTGTTCAGAATGTTTCCTGTTCTTGAAACAATGCAAAACACCGCTCTGCCGGACGCAAACTGCGCCGTCAGAGCGGTGTTTATTTTGGTATGATTTTCGGTTCTATGACTCAGAAAAAGGCGTTTCCTGCGGCAAATCCGAGCCAGCAGAGGAGGAAGCCGCCCAGGACGTTCAGGAGAAGGTAGGAGAGGCCTGCCCCGATTTCTTCGTGGAGAATCAGGAAGGAGAAGAGCTCCATGGTGTAGGTGGAGAAGGTGGTGAATCCGCCGAGAAGGCCGGTGGTCAGGAGGAGCTTGTACCGCGGCTCGATTTCGGCGTGGTTTCCGAAGTACACAAAGAGAAGGCCGAAGAAGAAGGAGCCGATCAGGTTGACCAGAACGGTGCCGTAAGGGTAGGAGGTGCCGCCGTGTTCGTTGGCGAGAAGGGTGACTCCGTAGCGGAGGACGGAGCCTGCGGCGCCGCCGAGAGCGATCAGAAGTATTTTGTCCATGATGCCTCCGGATGGGGAATGACAGGTTTGACTGAAATAATTTATCCATTATAGCAAAAAGGCAGAAAAGGGGAAAGGGTGCATTCCGGCGCGGCAGAGTGGATGAGAAACGGAAAATAGGGTACAATGAAATAGAATACGATGAAACAGCACGGAAGGAATTTCCGCCCGATCGGCGGACTCTTCCGGCGGAATGACAGAAAGAAAGGAAGTGCGGATATGTGGAAAAAAGCAGCTTTGGCCGCTGCAGGAATAGCGGCTGTCCTGAGTATGGGTGTTTATGCGCAGGATAACGGAGGGGCATACGGCTGTGCTCCCTGCTGTGCAGCTTATACGGCAGATACGGAAAAGGTTTCGGAGAGCCGGGAATTGGTCGTTTATTTCTCTGCTTTCGGAAATACGAGGGAAGCAGCGGAAATCATTGCGGCAAACCGTCAGGCCGATATCTGGGAGATTCGTCCGGAGGAGCCGTATACGCTGGCCGATCTGAACAGCCGTTTTCTGGACAGCCGGATATCCCGGGAGCATGACGATCCGTCCATCCGTCCCGCGATTTCCGGAACGATTGAGAACTGGGACGATTATGACGTTGTTTATCTGGGGTATCCTCTCTGGTGGGACCGGGCGCCGAATATCCTCTATACCTTTGTGGAATCCTATGATTTCAAGGGCAAGACGGTGATTCCCTTTGCGGTTTCCGCTTCGGGAGATGTGGGAGAAAGCGATCTGGATCTGCGGAATCACGCGGACGGCGGATGCTGGCAGGGCGGTACCGGCTTTGATTTCCATCATCCCGAGGATCTGTGCGACTGGCTCAGCCGGGCGGCATACTGAGAAGGCATCGGAAATCAGAAAAAAGACTATGGAGGAGTTCCATAGTCTTTTCTTTTGCTTCGGACCGGAAGGGAAATCCGGCGTGTGCGGTTTTTATTTCTTCAGGCAGCGGTCGAAGAAATCGGTGATGATGCGGAGGACTTCCTCCTGGTTCCAGTAGATGCCGCCGTGGGCTGCATCCTTGACCAGGTATCTTTCCGCAGGGATATTTTTCTGCCGGAGGGCCTGGAAGAGCAGGTCGGTCTGGGAGGGGGAGACGACGGTGTCCGCCGTGCCGTGCATGAGGAGCATGGGGGCGCTGGACGGGCTGATATAGGAAATGGGGTTGGCTGCATCGGCCTTTTCGGGGTTGGCATTGATGCCGCCGTCAGTGCCGCCGAAAACGGGGGAGCCGTTGACCCAGAGGGCTTCCGTGGCGCCGGGGCTTCTGTGTTTTTCCTGCACGTCCTCGCTGTAGTCTTCGCCGATGCGGGTAAGGTCGGAAAGACCGTACAGGTCGACGGCTGCTTTCACATCGCCGGTGACGTTCAGGTTGTCGCCCTTGTCAAAGGTGCTGCTGCCGGAGGTGACGCCGACGAAGGCGGACAGGTAGCCGCCGGCGCTTCCGCCGATGACGCCGATCCGGTCGGGATCGATTCCGAACTGGTCCGCATGGGCTTTCAGGTAGCGGACAGCAGCCTTCACATCCTCAAGGGGAGCGGGGAAGGTGGCGGTGGGAGCGACGCGGTATTCCACGGAGGCGATGACATAGCTGTGTTCTGCCAGATACATCCGGAGCTGGACATTGTTGTCCTTATTGGCGCTGAGGAAACCGCCGCCGGGGATGAAGACCACCGCAGGAAGCTTTTCCTTGCTCATGGGGCGCAGGATGTCCATTTTCAGAGCGGTATTCGGATAGCCTCTGGCCGGAGCCTGCTTGTAGACGACATCGGAAATCTGGTTGATGACCGGCGTCTTTACAGGAACGTTCAGAAGGGTACTTTCTGCTTTCCCGGTCAGTCCTTCCGTGGCGGAGTCGACGTGAATCGGTGTTTCCGCCTGAGCGGTGCAGCAGAGGGAAAGGGCAGCGGCTGCGAGTGTGAGAAATATTTTTCTTTTCATGATGGGGCCTCCCTGTCCGGGAAATAATAAGGAATAAAAATATATAATAAATCCAGAATAATACGGCTGTAAATTTTTGTCAAACCGGGGCGCCTCCTGCCGGGAAATTCCGCCGAAACGGGGAAGAAATTTCAGGAAAGCACTCTCATATACGAATCCCCCCTATGTCGAAATGACACAGGGGGGATCGTTTGCCCGGGGGTGTGACAATGTCATTCCCGGATCACTCTTCGCTGTAAATTATCATCTTGGAAATATATTGTCAATAGATGCCCCGGGACTATACATACAGCCGGATTTTCCCGCCGGCACGGGGAAAAACGGAGAATTTCAGGATTCCGGTCAAAAAATAAGGACTTCCGGTCAATTTTTTTTGAAAAGGGCGGAAAAATTCATTATAATAAATATGTATGACCTGAAAACAAAAAATCAGGGATTTTCTGCTGTAGCTGTGTTGAATGGAATTGGATGAAAAAGGAAGGAACTATGTTTCTTGCAGATACATATGATGTGATTGTAGTGGGAGCGGGCCATGCGGGATGCGAAGCGGCTCTGGCTTCCGCCCGGCTGGGGGAAAAGACCTGTCTTTTTACGATTTCTCTGGAAAATGTAGCCATGATGCCCTGCAATCCGGCCATCGGAGGACCGGGAAAGAGCCATCTGGTGAAGGAAATCGATGCTCTGGGCGGAGAAATGGGAATCGCTGCGGACCGGACGGCGGTGCAGATGCGCATGCTGAACCGCGGAAAGGGACCGGCGGTGTATTCTCTGCGGGCCCAGTCGGATAAGCAGGCCTATCACCGCTTCATGAAGCAGGTCATTGAGAATACGGAAAATCTGGACCTGAAGCAGGCGCAGATCATGGATATTCTCCTGGAGGACGGACGCTGCACGGGCGTGGTGACGGAGCTGGGAGAGGAATACCGGGCCAAAGCGGTCATTCTCTGTACGGGGACGTACCTGGACAGTGAAATCATCATCGGGGATACGATGTACTCCGGCGGACCGAACGGGATGCGTTCCTCTGTGGGACTGGCAGATAATCTTCGGAAGCACGGCCTGAAAACGCTCCGGTTCAAGACCGGTACGCCGAGCCGCGTGGATATGCGTTCTCTCCATTTCGAGAAGATGGCGCTGGAGAAGGGCGATCCGGAAAACCACGCTTTTTCCTTCATGGATGACCGGGTGAACCGGAATCAGCGGTTCTGCTGGCTGACCTATACGAATGAGACGACCCATAAGATTCTCCGGGACAATATCATGAAGGCGCCGAAGTATGCCGGAAAGATTCACGGCGAGGGGCCGCGCTACTGCCCGTCCATTGAGGATAAGGTCATGCGTTTCCCCGATAAGGACAGGCATCAGCTGTTCATCGAGCCGGAGGGACTGGATACGAATGAAATGTATGTCCAGGGAATGTCCACGTCCATGCCGATGGATGTGCAGTATGCTTTCCTGCGGACCATCCCCGGCCTGGAGGATGTGAAGGTCATGCGTCCGGCCTATGCGATTGAGTACGATCTGCTGGACCCGCTCCAGCTGTATCCCACGCTGGAGGTGAAGAAGCTGCCCGGGCTGTATTCGGCAGGTCAGTCGAACGGGACGAGCGGCTATGAGGAGGCTGCGGCGCAGGGGCTCATGGCGGGCATCAATGCGGCGCTGAAAATCCGGGGTGAGAAGCCTTTCATCCTGGGCCGCCACGAGGCCTATATCGGAGCGCTGATCGATGATCTGGTGACGAAGGGAACGAATGAGCCGTACCGGATGATGACCAGCCGCAGTGAATACCGGCTCATTCTCCGCCAGGACAATGCGGATCTCCGCTTGACCGAGAAGGGACATCAGATCGGACTGGTCGATGAAACGCGGTACAGCCGGTTCCTGGAACGGAAGCGCCGTTTCGAGGAAGCAATGCATTACATCCGGACAGCCCGGTTCACGCCGAAGAAGGAAACCAATGAAGCGCTGGAAAGAGCGGGTTCTGCGCCTCTTACGACAGGAATCGGTGCGGATAAGATTCTGAAGCGTCCGGAAATGACCTATGAAAAAATGATTCAGTTCCTGGGCTGTCCGGAGTTTGATTCGGATGCTGCCGAGGAAATGGAAATCACCGTCAAGTATGAGGGATACATTGCGCGGCAGGAGGCTGCCGTGAAGAAGGCGGAGAAAATGGAAAACGAGAAGATGCCCGAGGACATCAACTACATGGACATTGAAGAGCTTTCCATGGAGGCCCGGCAGAAGCTGGAGCAGGTGCGTCCGGTTTCTCTGGGACAGGCGTCCCGTATTTCCGGTGTATCTCCGGCGGATATGAGCGTGCTTATGGTTTATCTCAAGCGGCACGGCGGAAAATAAGCGCATCCGATGCCTTCGGGCCGGGCGGATGAAAAAGAATTGGATAAAGGAAAAGGGAAAATGACAGGGAAAGAAATGATGGAGGCTGCAGGCCTTCCTTTCGATGAGGAGACTGCCGCAAAGCTTTTTCGATACAATGATCTGATTATGCAGATGAATGAAAAGGTGAATCTGACGGGAATCCGGGACAGAGAGGAAAGTCTCGTGAAGAATGTGTATGATTCGCTCACGGTTTATGAGGAACAGTATTTTCCGCAGGGCGGCACGGTCCTGGATCTGGGAACGGGAGCGGGCTTCCCCGGGGCGATCCTGGCGATCCTTCGTCCGGATATGCACTTTGTCCTGATGGATTCAATCCAGAAAAAGCTTCTCTGTGTGGAAAAGGCGTGCGAGAAGCTTTCCGTCAAAAATGTGAAGTGCGTCCATGTACGGGCCGAGGAAGCGGGACGGCGGAAAAAGACGCGGGAGTCCTTCGATGTGGTCACGGCCCGGGCGGTAAAGTCCATGCCGGTGATTTCGGAATGGGCGCTGCCTCTGGTGAAGAAGGACGGCATTTTTGCGGCCATGAAGGGACCCGGTGCGGCGGAGGAGCTGCGGGATGCAGGACGGATTCTCCGGGAGCTGGGCGGCACGCCGGAAAAGCAGAAGGAGCTGGTCCTTCCCGGCGGAGACAGACGGTGCATCCTGTATATCCGCAAAACAGGCCTTTGCCCCAAGACGTACCCGCGCAAGGTGGGCGTCGCAGAGAAAAAACCGATTCTGGGTGAATAGACAGCCCGGTTTCATGATATAACTTGCTATATAAAGAAGATTTTAGTATACTGCTATTGACCGCGAGTCTATTATGAGGAAAAAGCAGGGAAGGAATGACATGACGTTAACGGCAAAGGCGGAACGGACAAAGGCGAAGCTTCTGGCTTCGGCGAGAAAACTGATCAGCGAAAGAGGCTTCGATCACGTATCGGTGGAGGACATTACCCGGGACAGCGGGGTGGCCAAGGGTACCTTTTATCATTATTTCAAATGCAAGGAAGATGTAGTGGCGGAGATTTCCTTTATTTCCGCACAGGAAATCATCCGGAAGGCTACGGAATATGAGGGCACCGTCCAGGAACGGGTATTTTTCTACGTGACCCATGTTTTCAAGGACGGAGAATGGTCCGGCCTGCGTCTTGTCCGGCAGTGGCTGCGGGATTCCATGGACCCGGACGGAAGCCGGGAATCGCAGGAAGCCGTCATCAATATGTATCAGACGATTAAGAAAATCCTGACGGCGGCTATCGGAGAGCGGCCGGGGGATCTGCGGAAGGATGCTCCCATAGAGACGCTGGCAAAGCTTTTCATGAGCCATATCACCGGGGTTATGACGCTCTGGTGCATCATGAACGGCGCCTTCAGTCTGTCAGACCCGGGCGGTCTCAAATATACCAGGCTGAATATCGATAATCTGCTGAGTCCGTATATTATCCGATAAAAGCGGCAGGCGGTGCATCTGCTGCGGATTCTTACCGCAGAACCTGCGGTAAGAGACAGCGGAGTCCCGGAGCGTCCGGGGCTCTTTTTCCATTTTCAGAGAAAGGAGACGAAGTGCCCGTGAATGAAGTGAAAATGCCGAAAAGGCCTATTCTGACGTACTATATCATTATCCTGGCGTGCATCTTCCTGTTCAACGGCCTGCTCATGCCCATGTTCCGGGAGAGCGAGGTCAAGGAGGTGGATTATTCCGCTTTCATGACCATGACGGAGGAAAACAGCATCAGCAAGGTGGAAATTGAGGAGAATCAGATTCTCTTCAAGAAAAAGGGAGATGACCAGACCACCTATAAAACAGCCCGCATGGATGACCCGGCGCTGATTACGCGGCTCCATGACCAGGGCGTGGACTTTACCGGCCAGATCATCAAGACCATGAATCCGATCCTTTCGGTCATTCTGTCCTGGGTGCTTCCGATCCTCGTTTTCTTCGGCATCGGCCATTATCTGAATAAAAGAATGATGAAAAATATGGGCGGCAGCGGAGCCATGCAGTTCGGCATGGGCAAGTCGAACGCCAAGGTTTTTGTAAAGCCGACGAACGGCATCAAGTTTGCCGATGTGGCCGGAGAGGATGAAGCGAAGGACAATCTGAAGGAAGTCGTTTCCTATCTGCATGATCCGGACAAATACCGGGAAATCGGGGCGAAAATGCCGAAGGGCATCCTTCTCGTAGGGCCTCCGGGGACAGGGAAAACCATGCTCGCCAAGGCCGTAGCCGGGGAGTCGGAGGTTCCGTTTTTCTCCATTTCCGGCTCGGAATTCGTAGAGATGTTTGTCGGTATGGGGGCGGCCAAGGTCCGCGATCTGTTCAAGCAGGCCAAGGAAAAGGCGCCCTGCATCGTATTCATTGATGAAATCGATGCGATCGGCAAAAAGAGAGGCGCATCGGCGCTGGGCGGCAATGATGAACGGGAGCAGACGCTGAACCAGCTTCTGACGGAAATGGACGGCTTCGAGGACAATACGGGCGTCATCATCCTGGCGGCAACGAACCGTCCGGAATCGCTGGACCCGGCGCTGACCCGTCCGGGACGCTTTGACCGGCAGGTGCCTGTAGGTCTTCCGGATCTGCAGGGCAGAGAGGCCATTCTCCGGGTGCATGCATCCAAGATCAAGACGGCTCCGGGCATCGATTACAACAAGATCGCCCGCATGGCGTCCGGCGCATCCGGCGCAGAGCTGGCGAATATTGTGAATGAGGCGGCGCTCCGCGCTGTCCGGGACCACCGGAAGTATGCCACACAGGCAGACATGGAGGAGTCCATCGAGGTGGTTATCGCCGGCTATCAGCGGAAGAATGCCATTCTGACCGACAAGGAAAAATGCATCGTAGCTTATCACGAAATCGGCCATGCGCTGGTTGCTGCTTTGCAGAACCATTCCGCACCGGTGCAGAAGATCACCATCATTCCCCGTACGAGCGGGGCTCTGGGCTATACCATGCAGGTGGAGGAAGGAAACCACTACCTGATGAGCCGGGAGGAAATGGAAAATCAGATTGCCACCCTGACCGGCGGACGGGCCGCAGAGGAAATCGTTTTCCATACGGCCACCAGCGGAGCCTCCAATGATATCGAAAAAGCCACCCGTCTGGCCCGGGCGATGATTGCCCGCTTCGGCATGAGTGAGGAATTCGGAATGGTGGCGCTGGAAAATGTGACCAATCAGTATCTGGGCGGCGATGCGAGCCTGGCCTGCTCGCCGGAGACGCAGACCCGGATCGATAAAGCCGTATCCGATCTGGTGAAGAAGCAGCACGCCAGAGCAGTGAAGATTCTGACGGAAAACCGTTCCCGTCTGGATGCTCTCGCCAAGTATCTCTATGAAAAGGAAACCATTACCGGGGAACAGTTCATGGAAATCCTGGAAAACGGAGAGGAAAAGAAGGAAACATCCGCCGGAGTACCGGAAGCCCGGGATACATCGGGGCTGAATCTGGAAAGACCGTCGGATTTCCGGGAAAACTGATTTTCTGCCGGGTTCTGTGATGCCGGCGGTAAAATAAAAACCGGACCCGGTCCGGCAGGGCTGCCGCCGCCTCTTTTTCGGAAGCGGCGGCTCTGTATTTTGAATTTGTATCGGATAAGTGAGGATATCCTATGATGAAGAAAATTGTACTCCCGGCCCTGTCGTGGGCGCTGGGAACGGCGCTGATCATCTGCGCCGTCCTTCACCTGGGCGGAGATTTCCCGGACCTGGGAAGCTATGTGCAGCCGCGTCTGGGAGCCGGACTGCTTGTATTCCTGATTGCGGGATTTTCTCTGTTCGGCACTTTCCGGAAGGATTTCCTCCGGGATTTCTTCCCCCTGGCGGCGGTGCTTGCCCTTCTCTGGATGGGGACCTTTACCTGGGCGTACGGGTTTGCGTCCCTGCCGGAAAAGAAGCATCTCGGGGATTATTACACGCTGGGCGGCATCCTTTTTGCCCTTCCGTACTTCTATGCGGCCGTCGTCTGGAAGATCCGCCGCATGAAGGCCCTTTTCGCGGCGCTGGCCTTTGTATATGCCTTTTTCATGATTCTCCTGCCGCTGGTCTATATCGGATATTATTTCCTCTTCGGCGGGGAAATGGATATGTTCGGCATGATGGCCGTACGCTCCACCCATCTGAAGGAAATCAAGGATTTCGTCCGCATCATGGCCACTCCGGCGAATATTGCGGGACTGGCCGCTGCGCTGGCGGTGCTGTTCTCTGTTTCGTACCTTTTCACGAAAAAGCTCATGACGAAGATCCGCACCATGGAGAATCCCTTCCGCGGCAGCGGAAAAGGCTATATCGCTGCGCTGATTTTCTTCAGCCTTCTCTTTGCCGGCGGATACTACCGGATGATTACCCATGTATTCCCGCTGTCCATTGTGCGGGCCCTGAACAGCAGCGGCAGTGAATTCCAGCTTCTGCAGAAGCTGAATGACAATCTGGACAAAAATACGGCAGAGATGACCTTCCTGACTCCGGGAGCGGGCATTGACGAGGGAACCCATATCGTCATCATCGGGGAAAGTGAAAACCGGGATCATATGAAGGCCTTCACGCCGGATTATCCGGAAAATACCACGCCCTGGCTGTCTGCCATGGCGGAGACGCCGGACTTCTCTCTGAGCCGGCTGGCTTATTCCAATTTCCCGAATACGCTCATGTCCCTGTCCTATGCCATGACCAGTGCCAATCAGTATAACGGCATGAATCTGGAAAAGGTGGTGTCCATGGTGGATGTGGCAAAGAAGGCAGGGTACCGCACGGACTGGATTTCCTTCCATAACCGGTCGTCCCTTTCCTCCGCCGGCGTCACCATGATTGCCGAGCGGTGCGATGATTCCTACTGGGAAAAGAATTACGACGGCTACACGCTGGAGGTGCTGAAAAAGCTGCCTCCGGCGAAGAAGCGGGTCATCTTCATCAACATTGACGGCAGCCACTATACCTATCTGGCCCGCGTTCCCGTCGATCTGCGGGATCAGCTCGGAATTTCGGAAAACGATCCGTACCATGACTACGATCTGACCGTGGCCTACAGCGACCTGGTCATGAAGGAAATCTTCGAGTATGCCAAAGCAAACCTGAATCTGAAATCCATGGTTTATTTCTCCGACCACGGGGAAAACATGAAGCATTTCCATACCACAAGCCCCTTCTACTATGATATGGTGCACATTCCCTTCTTTGTCTATCTGTCGCCGGACTATCAGGCAGAGAATCCGGGCATGATGGAAGCACTGAAGGCGAATGAAAACAGGCCCTTCACCAACGACCTGGCCTTTGAAACCGTTACGGGCATCTGGAATGCGAAGACGAATTACTATGATTCCCGCTATGACCTTTCTTCCCCGGATTACTCCATTACAATGGACAATGCGGTGACCTTTGAGGGCAGAAAACGGATTGCCGATGATCCGGCTCTGCAGAAATAAAGAGCTTTCGGCAGCAAAAAAGAACCGGAAAATGAGAATGAATCATTTTCCGGTTCTTTTTATCGTTTATTACGGGAGCTTTCCGGTATGCCGCAGGGTTCAGCAGTCCTGGGCGTCCGGCTTTTCCTTTTCGGCAGCTTCCTGTTTTTTCCAGCAGGATTCGCAGATGCCGTAGATTTCCACCTTATGGCCCGTCACATGGAAGGAGGGGCCTGCATAGCGTTCCGCATCGGGAAGAGGGCAGGAGGAAAGGGGAAAGAGATTGTGGCATACGGTGCAGAGTGCATAGTGCCGGTGCCCCTGGCGGCGCAGCTCGTAGAGCGCCGTGTTTTCATCGGTAAGAACCGTCTTTTCCACCAGTCCCTTTTTCAGAAAAATGTCGAGGCTTCTGTACACGGTGGATTTCCAGAGCTTTTCATCCCTGCCGAGGGCCTGCCCGATTTTTCCTGCGGAAAGGGGACGGGACGCAGAGGCAAGGATTTCCCATACAGCGAGTCGCTGCTTTGTTTTCCGGATATCTTTCGGGAAAGGAATCATGCCCGGCCTCCCCGGAGACTTCTCCGTCCGGAAAGCACCTTTTTCCACTGCTTTCCCGCAATGATGACCAGGAGCAGCGCCACCGATGCGAGCGACACCAGACCGCCCGGGGCGGCATCAAAGAAGAAGGACCCCATCAGACCGGCCATCATGGACAGGAGAGACAGCACCATGGACCAGAGGAGCGTTGCCCGGAAGCCCTTTTCCAGCTGGAGAGCGCCTGCTACGGGAAGGGCAATCATGGAGGACAGCACCAGTACGCCGACAATCTTGATGGAAATGGATACCGCTGCGGCCATGATGATGGCAAAGACATAATTGAAAAGGTCGACGCGGATGCCTGCCACCCGGGCGGCTTCCTCATCATAGGTCATGCAGACCAGAGAATCATAGAAAAACGCCAGAAGGAGCAGGGAAAAGAGCGTCAGGACCGCAATGCCGATCATATCGGCAGGCGTCACCGTGAGAATGCTGCCGAAAAAGAAGGCGCTGGCATTTCCCCGGATCAGGCCGGAGGAAAGAATGGTGATGGCCGTCCCTGCCGACAGGGACAGGGTGATGGTGAGGATCAGGTCCAGATAATGGGGAAAATATTTCCGCAGCCCTTCAATGAGAGCACCGCAGAGGGCGGTGAAGAGGAAGGACCCGGCGATGGGATTCATCCCGGAAAGCATGCCCAGGGAAATGCCCGCCAGAGAGGCATGGCTCATCGTATCGCCTATCATGGAGGATTTCCGGAGCACCATGAAAATTCCGATGCAGGGGCAGAGGAGGGAAATGCAGAGCCCTACAAAAAGGGCACGGTTCATGAAATCATACTCAAACAGAATGGGTCACCGCCTTTACTTCCTTGTCGAGACTTTCCGGGAAGGCCATGATTTCC
Source organism: uncultured Dialister sp. (assembly GCA_938038225.1). Taxonomy (GTDB): domain Bacteria; phylum Bacillota; class Negativicutes; order Veillonellales; family Dialisteraceae; genus Dialister. The sequence goes on from CALHRX010000003.1 coordinate 137,013, forward strand.
CGGGCATATTTCTCCGGACTGCACAGATGGCCCCGGCCTTCCTTCAGATGGTAGATTCGGGTGGAATTTTCCAGCGCTGCGTCCAGATTGTGCTCCACCGAAAGGATTGTGACCTGCTCGGTACGGTTCATTTCCTTCAGGAGACCGTAAATAACGGCCTGATTCGGCCGGTCCACGCCGGTGGAGGGTTCGTCGAGCAGAATCAGGGAAGGACGGCCCAGAAAGGAACGGGCCAGGGCAATGCGCTGCTGCTGTCCCCCGGACAGGTCGCCGACGAGACGGTCTCGGAAATCCTCCATGCCCACCAGCGCCAGGACCCGGTCCGTTTCCGAACGGTCCCGGATGGACAGGAGACGGCGGTAGGAATCAAGGCTTTCTTTCACCGTGATGGGGAAGCCCTTGTGAATGGACGCATTGGTCTGCGATACATAGCGGACAGCGCCCGGCGATTTCTGAATCGAGCCGGAAACAGGGGAAAGGAAACCCAGGATGAGCTTCAGCAGCGTGCTTTTGCCGCATCCGTTTTCCCCGACAATGGAAATATAGTCGCCCTTCCGCACGGAAAGACAGATATCATCCAGCACCCACGGAGGGCGCCCGGTATAGGAAAAATAAAGATGATCGATTGTGAGCATGAGACTCCTCGCAAAAAAGAAAAATCCGCCGCAGAGGCGGGAAAAGACAGTTTTCTGCCGATTGCCAAAAAGCAGCATATCCATTATACTTGAAACTGAGTCGCAAGTACAGAGTTTTATGAAGGAGATTCTATGAAATATACCATGGTGGGCGCGCTTCTTCTGGGAGCGCTGCTTTTCGGAGGCTGCGGGCAGGAAAAGCCGGCGGACGGGAAGCTTCCCGTGACGGCCAGCTTTGCCGCCGTGGCGGAAATCGGAAGGGAAATCGGCGGAGACCGGGTGCAGGTGGCCACGCTGATTCCCGAGGGCGCGGAGCCTCATGATTTCGAGCTGAAGCCGAGCAGCGTAAAAACCCTTGCCGGAAGCCGGGTCTTTCTTTACAATGGCCTCGGCATGGAGCCCTGGAAGGACCAGGCTCTGCAGAGTGCGGAAAACAGCAGCCTGATTGCTGTGAAAACCTCTGCCGGCATTGAACCGATTTATCTGGAGGAAGAGCACGGCCATGACCATGAGCCGGGACATGAACACGGCCATGACCATGGAGGAGAGGCTGTCGATCCCCATGTGTGGCTGACCCCGTCGGGGGGCATACAAATGGCGGAAAATATTGCCGCCGCTTATACAGAAGCCGATCCGGACGGCCGGGACTACTATGAAGCGAGAAAGGAAAATTTCATCCGCCGCCTCCGTGCGCTCGATGCGGAATACCGGGAAAAATTTGAGCAGGCACCGAAAAAGACCATTGTGGCCGGCCACGATGCGTTCGGGTATCTCTGCCGGGATTACGGCCTCCGTCAGGAAAGCGTGCAGGATGTGTATGCCGAGGGAGAGCCCGGGGCAGGCGATCTGGCCCGTCTTGCCGATTTCTGCCGGGAAAACGGGGTGACCACCGTCTTTGCGGAAGAGCTGGCCAGCCCCCGCGTATCGGAAACGCTTGCCTCCGAGGCGGGAGCCCGGGTGGAAACCATTGATACGCTGGAGGGAAAGGCAGACAGCTCCTATGAGGAGCGGATCGCCGCCAATCTGGAAAAAATCCGGAAAAGCCTGGAATGAGACCCGGCGGGAAAATTCCGCTGTGATACAATAGAACCATGAATATGGAAGAAAATCAGGTGACGTTATGAGCTTTTGCAATCTTTGTCCCCGGGCATGCCGGGTGAACCGGAAGGAGTCTCTCTCGGGAGAAGGCAGTCTGGGATACTGCCGGTGCGGCGTGAAGCCCGTCATTTCCCGGGCGGCCCTTCACTATTGGGAGGAACCGTGCATTTCCGGAACGAGAGGTGCCGGGACCGTATTCTTTGCAGGGTGCAATCTGTCCTGCGTATACTGCCAGAACTATGAAATTTCCGAGCTGCGGAAGGGCATCGAGGTGACGCCGGAGCGGCTCCGGGAAATCTATTTCGAGCTGATTGCGCAGGGAGCGCACAATATCGATCTGGTGACGCCCACGCACTTCGCCCATGCGATTTTCCAGAGTCTGCGGGAACCCCTGCCCGTGCCGGTCGTATGGAACTGCGGCGGCTATGAAAGCGTCCACACCGTGGCATTCCTGCGGAAGAAGATTTCCTGCTGGCTTCCGGATTTGAAATATGCGGAGAGCGATATCGCAGAGAGATACAGCCGCTGCCCCGACTATTTCGAAAAGGCGTCCGCCGCCATTGAGCAGATGTTCCGCCAGACCGGCCCGTATGAGCTGGACAGCGACGGACTTCTCCGGAAGGGCGTCCTGATCCGCCACCTGATTCTCCCCGGCCAGGTGAAGAATACGAAGGAAGTCATCCGCTATGTGGCGGAAACCTTTGCGCCGGGAGATGTGCTCTTTTCCCTCATGCGGCAGTACGTCCCCTGCGGCCGTGCAGCGGAATTCCCCGAAATCAACCGCCGCATCACCGACGAAGAATACGAGGAATGCGAAAGCTATATGGAAGAAATGGGCATCACCGACGGCTACGTTCAGCAGAAGGACAGCTCCGACAAGATTTTCATCCCCGCCTTCGACGGCACGGGGGTGCTGAAAAAATAAAAAGAACTCCTCATCGCAGAGATGGGGAGTTTTTTTTACTGAAAGAAAGTATTAAAAAAAGAGAAAAAAGTATTATTATTATAAAAAGATTATTGGCCTTGTAGGGAATAAGAATGTTTAAGTGTGATCAATGTGGGGCGTATTGCTGAAATATTTCTCTGAGTAAAATATATTCGAAATTGGATAGAGGTGACGGAATCTGTCGATTTTTTAATGAAAAGACCTTTTGGTGTTCGATTTATGATAGACAGACATTGTTGTGTAATGTAGATCGTGTATATGAACTGTATTTTTTACAGAAAATGCGCAGACAGAAATTTTATGGGCTGAATCAGGAAGTATGTCGGATATTGAAGCAAAAGGAATTAAAGAATAGAAAAGTGATAGGCGGTATTGCTGGGGGGAGAAAATGTTTAGCTTTTTTAAGTTTTTAAGGAAGAAGAAAGTTCATCAATCTGATAAGGAAAAGGAAAAAGAGGAGCAGGAAAAAGAGACAATAATTTGTACAGGAACGGGCAATGCGCTTGATTCTGCGGTGCAGGTTTCCACGGTGCAGACTAAAGCAAAGTATATAAAACCGGAGTACAATCCACAGAATCGCAGGGCCTATTACGATAAACCAATGGCTCATAAGGCTGCTATAGATAATGCATTTTCCGGCGGGAAAACTGTCAGGGATCTGTATACCGGGGCTAAATTACTGAAAAAACAGCGGGATGCAAAGATTCACTATGGAAAAGATTGGCAGAATCATGCAGCAGAGGCTGATCATATTGATCCGCTGAGTCAGGTTGTGAAAAGAAACAAGGATAATCCTTTTCTGACTAAGGAAGATATTCGGGATATTGGAAATAGAAAAGAAAATATTCAGGTTATATCTCGAAAGATGAATCAATCAAGTAAAGATGTGGGAAAAGGTGGGAGTACCCAGGAGGAATGGGCTAGAGACTCTAGGAGAATGAAAGGAGTCGAAAAGAATATCCAATCGGGAGAAACTATCACGAAGGTTCGACGGAAAATCGCAAAACGAGGTCGAGAGGCAGAAGTCAAAAATGATCAGCTCGCTCTGAAAAAAAGCGTAGGGAATGCTACTAAAATATTCCATAAGGCGGGAGTACAGGGGGCGGTATCTGCAGGAGGCACTGCTCTTACAATGTCCTCTATCATAAATATAAAAGAGGTTATTGAAGGGAAAAAGTCTCCCAAAGAAGCGGTTGCAAATATTGTTAAAGATGGCGGAAAAGGGGCGGTTGGCGGATATCTGTGCAGCGGAGCGCTGACAACGGTTTATCAAAGTCTTTCTGGTTCTTCTTCTCCTTTCATACAGGCCTTGATAAAGAGCAATGTTCCGGGGAAAGTTGTTACCGGGATTATGGTGACTGGACATACATTGAAGCGCTATGCAAATGGGGAAATAACGACAGAAGAATGTCTGTATGAGTTGGGGGAAAGCAGTATTAATTATGTCGGTACGGGATATGCTATGATGGCAGGACAGGCCTTAATACCAATTCCGATTGTAGGAGCGGCGGTAGGAGCTTTGGTGGGTTCTGCTTTGATGAGCAGGTACTGCAGTGCTTTGTTTGGGGATCTGCAGGGGAAAGAAATGCGGCATCAAGAACGGCTGCAGATTATGGAGGAATATAAACGCTCTGCGGAGCAAAGCCGGGCCTTTCAGGCAGAGTTACAGAAGTATCTGGATGACTATTTCGGGGAGTACAGGCATTGCTTCGATGAGGCATTGTATACAATCCGGAGCTCATTTCAGATTGGAGATGCAGATGGCATCATAGCTGGATCTAATCAGATTACGGAAAAATTGGGAGGTAAAGTCCGTTACCGAAATATGGAAGAATTCAAAAAATATCTTGCGGAAGATTCTACAGATGTACTTTAAGGAGGAAAATCATGCCAATACCGATTGTACTTGGACTGGCCGCAGCGGGTGCGACTGCACTTGGAGCTAAAGCTCATTCCGATGCGAAAAATAAAAATGAAGAAGCAGAGCAAATAGTTCAAAGAGCACAAGCTGTTTATGAAGAGGCAGAACAGTCGCTGGATAAGGCTAAGAAAAATACGGAAGAATCTTTAATTCGGTTGGGAACAGCCAAGAAGAAAGTGCTGGAAACATCTATTGCACAATTCTTGGTTTCCTATAATCGGATCAAAAATATAGAGCTTAGTGATTCTGTGGGAATCGATGAGATACAGAATTTTTCCGTAAAGCAGGAGGAAGCACTGCAGCTAAAAAAGATGACAGATATTTATGAATCTGGCTTTTCCAGCGGAGCTGCCGGCGCGGTTGCTGGAACGGTTATGGCATTGGCCGTAAGCGGTTCACTTCCGATTGTTACGGGAGCCTTATCTGTCGCTGGGAGTGCAGCTGCAATTGGGGAATTCAGCTTAGCGGCAGATCTAGCAGGGTCGGCGCTTTCCTTTGGTGCGGCGGCAACGCCGTTAGCTGCTATCGCAGCACCAGTTGTACTTTTTACCGGGATCAGTGCCAGTATGAAGGCTGATGAAAATTTAGAAGAAGCAAAGACCATAGAGGAAAAAGCCAAAGCAGCCGCAGAAAAAATGAGAACATCGGAAATTTTGTGTAAAGGAATTGCTGACAAAGCGGATATGTTTAATAATTTATTGGGCGAATTAAATGAAATGTTTCTTTATTGCACGGGGATGCTGGAAGGAGTTACTCAGAAAAAAACTCGAAAATGGTGGGGATTGGTAAAAGCAGAAACTGTAGACGCAAGTCAACTGACAGAAGAGGAATTGAAGCTGGTCGCTGTGACTCGTTCGTTGGCTGGTGCAGTAAAGGCAGTCATAGATACACCGATTCTGACAAAAGAAGGAGTGATGACAGAAGAGTCTGAAACCGTATATAATAATGTGACCTTAAAGTTACCGGCCTTCAGGGAAACATCAGAGAAAATTAAATCGATTGATTATCATGTAAAGGCTATTGTACCACGAGATCCGGATCAGAAGCGAAAGGAGGGAATGCTGAAACAAGCAGTTCAAAATGAGTCGGTAAGGCATGCAGCAAGTACAGCAGCAAATCTTGTAAGGAATACAATAGCAATCGGGATCGGAATCGCGGGGGGAGCAGCGGTGCTGAAAACAGCTCCGGTAATGCCGGAAGTAGCAGGATTGCTTGCTTTTGCTCTTCCGCCGCTTCTCCTTGTAAAAGGACAGAAATATTCAAAGATTATTGGAGTTATAAAATTTATTTACCGATTGGTTGTTGGGATTGCTTTTATGCTTTTGTTTATTCGAGCTTTTCCGGTCATCCTGCCAATGAAACATTATGGGTGGGGTTCACTGATTCTTTTAATTGCTGCGGTTTGGGCATACAATAAAATTGATACAGAATATTTCATGGGGAATGTGAGAAAAACTGTCTTGCTGTTTCTGTGGTGTATTTCCTCTTTTGCTGGTGCGTTTTTAGTTTTTACATTCTTTTACGATTTTTTGTCATTTACTATAAAACCAGCTATTATTATTTCTTTGATCAGTTATGCATTGCTTCTGTTGGTAACCGCCTTTGATATTGACTGAAATGGTTTACAGAGAAATTCTTTAATAGTATAAAAATACTTGGAAGGCAGATTTTTTGTTAATCTGTCTTCCAAGTATTAATACGAAAAGGAGTTCTTTTCGTGCAGAGTAAAATCCCTGCGGGAGCATGAGCCTGCTTTCCCGCAGGGATTTCTTTCGGCCGTTTTTTTATTCCTTTGTTTCTCTTCCGTGCGCTCTTTCCATGAATGTCTTCTCATTCACGAGGAAGCGGACATGGTCGGCTGTTCCGATTTCGCCGAAGGGGTCCCGGACGGTGATTGTGAAGGTGATCTTTTTCCCTTCCGCTGCAGTGACCTTTGCCTCGGCGGTAACGGTGCGCCCTTCCAGTGTGGGAGCCTTGTGGATGACGGTGATGGAACCGCCCACCGTGGTTTCTCCTTCTTCCAGCCCTTCCCGGACAGCGGCGCAGGAGGCCTCCTCCATGACGGCGCTCAGAACGGGAGTGGCCAGGACGGGGAGCGAGCCGCTCCGTACATGACAGGCCAGGTCCTTTTCCTCTACTTTCCGGGATGCTGTCCCGGTCATACCGATTGTAATCATGATATTCTCCTTTCTCCTCTGCGGGAGCTTTTGTATCCATTGTACAATGAAAAATCCCGGGGAAACAGGGGCTTTCCCCCACTTTGTCCCCCGTTTTCGTGATGTATATATAGGTATGCTATAATATAAAGGTATATTTCCCCTGATTTCAGGGACAGTGTTTCATTTTGAGGTGCCTTTTGGAAGAGCAAAATCATCACAGCCCGGAAGAGGCAAAAGAAAAAATCAGAATGGTGCTGAAGCAGAGGAAAGCCGCTGCGGCAGGGGTGATTCTCCTTCTGCTCGTTCTGGCTGCGGGCATTTATTTTTATGCCTTTGACCGGCCGGACCTGCACGGGAAAGCCCGTGTGGAGATTCCCCGGAATGCAACCGGCCGGGATATCGGCGATCTGCTGGAAAGCAAGGGCGTCATCCGGAGCGGCACGATGCTTCGTTTCTATACGCGGCTTTTCGGTACGGGAAATGAGCTGCAGAGCGGCATCTATACGATCCGGCAGGGACTGTCGGTCCGGGAGGCGCTGGAAGAGCTGCAGAGCGGGAAAGCGGATACGGTGACCGTTACAGTGCCCGAGGGTTATACCGTCCGGCAGATTGCAGGCGTGCTGAAGGAGGCCGGGGTGGAAGGAGCGGACCAGTTCGAGGAAACCGCCGCTTCCTACGGCCCGCTGAAATACCAGTACGGCCCGGCAGCTGTGCCTATCAAGGCGGAGGGATTCCTTTTCCCCGATACCTATCAGATTCCCCGGTCGTATACGGCGAAGCAGATCTGCGACGTGATGTATAAAAGAACCGATGAGGTCCTGAGCCCGCAGGTCCGGGAAGAGGCGAAGAAGAAAAATATTTCCCTCCATGATCTGATGACGCTGGCCTCTATGGTTGAAAGGGAAGCGCGCTTCCGGGAAGACCAGGTGCCGATTGCCTCGGTCATGCTGCGGCGCCTCCGGGAGGGAATGCCTCTCCAGATCGATGCCACGATTCAGTACATTCTCGGGAGCCCCAAGGCGGAGCTGTCCATCAGCGATACACGGATTGAATCGCCTTACAATACATACCTCCATCCGGGTCTTCCTCCCGGACCGATCGGGGCGCCCGGTGCGGATGCCATCATGGCGGTGCTGAATGCGGACCCCGGGGAATACCTGTACTATGTGGCCCAGGCGGACGGACACCATGTGTTCACGAAAACCTATGAGGAGCATCAGGCGGAAACGGAGAATATCTATGGAAGCAGCGAGTAAGACGGAAGCGGTAAAGGCAAAGCTCCTGGCGCTGGCGGAAAAGGACGGCGTGCCGGTGATCCGGGAAAACGAGCGGCAGCTTCTCATCCGGGCGGCGGAAAAAATCCGGCCCCGGCGCATCCTGGAAATCGGGACGGCCATCGGCTATTCCTCCCTGCTTCTGGCGGAGGCTTTCCCCGAGGCGGAAATCGACACGCTGGAAATCGATGAGAAGCGGTGGGAAACAGCGAAGAAGGCCCATGAGGAAGCCGGTGTTTCCCGGCGGATACACTGCCATCTGGGCGATGCGGCGCAGATTCTGCCCGCCTTATCCGGGCCGTATGACTTTGTCTATCTGGACGGCCCCAAGGGACAGTACCTCCGGGAGCTTCTGGAAATCGAGCCTAAGCTGGCGGAAAAAGCCGTCATTGCCGCGGATAATGTCCTCTTCCGGGGACTGGTCCGGCAGGAAGGCCCGGTTCCCCATCGGTACCGCACGCTGGTCATGCGCCTCCGGGAATATATTGCTTATACGGAAAAACACTACGAGACCGTCATCTATGAAGAAGGAGACGGTCTGGCTGTATCGGTCAGATAAAAAGACAGAAAAGGAAGCCTTCTCGGAAGGGCTTCTGTACAGAAAGGAATGTCATGAATAAAATAGAACTTCTCGCTCCGGCGGGAACGATGGAAAAAATGAAAATGGCTCTGCTTTACGGAGCCGATGCGGTGTACCTTGCGGGAAAGGGCTTCGGCCTCAGGGCATACGGCGGCAATTTCTCCCGGGAGGAACTGAAGGAAGCCGTGGAATATGCCCACAGCATGGGAAAGAAAGTCTATGTTACGGTGAATATCATCCCCCGGAACGAGGATCTGACCGGGCTGGATGATTACCTGAAATATCTGGAGGAAATCCATGCCGATGCGGCGCTGATTTCCGATCTGGGCGTATTCTCCCTGGCCAAAGAGGTCGCACCGAATCTGCCCATCCATGTTTCCACGCAGGCCAGCAGTGCAAACTGGAGAACTGTGGCCATGTGGAAGAAGCTGGGCGCTTCCCGGGTTGTCCTGGCAAGAGAGGTTTCCGTGAAGGAAATGGCCGATATCCGCCGGAAGGTCGATATCGAGCTGGAAGTATTCGGCCACGGCGCGATGTGCATTTCCTGGTCCGGCCGCTGCCTCCTGTCCAATTTCTTTACCGGAGGACGGCGTCAGTCCAACCGGGGCGAATGCATCCAGGCCTGCCGCTTTCATTATTCCGTCATGGAGGAATCCAGACCGGGGCAGTACTGGCCGGTGGAAGAGGATGCGCACGGCACCTACATCTTCAACAGCAAGGACCTGTGCATGATCGATCATGTGAAGGAGCTCATTGAAGGCGGCGCTTCCTCCCTGAAGATCGAAGGGCGTATGAAGAGCGTCTACTATGCGGCGGCTGTCACCGCAGCATACCGCAGAGCCATTGATGCGTACTATGAGGAAGGGGAGAACTACCGGGTCCGCCCGGAATGGCGGGAAGAGCTGGAAAAGGTGTCCCACCGTCCGTATACCACGGCCTTTGCCTTCCAGAATCCGGACGGAACGGCGCAGGAATACGAAAAATCCCAGCCGGAGCAGCCCTATGACTTTATCGGACTGGTTCTCGGATGGGACGAAGCGTCCCATACCGCAAAGGTGCAGCAGCGCAACCATTTCAAGGCCGGAGAAACCGTGGAATGCCTTTCCCCGAAGGGCGAGGTATTCCCCCTCACCATCGGAGAGCTGACCGATGAAAACGGCGTGAACGTTCCCGCCGCACCGCATCCGCTGCAGGTTCTCTCCATGCATGCCGACCGGCCGCTTATGCCGTATACCATTCTCAGGAGGCGCGCTCATGGAAAATGATGCTGTTTATATTGAAATCAATCCTCACGAAGTGAATTATGTCAACCGTATCCTGGAGGGGTATGAATATCTGGGAATCCTGACCACCATCGACCCGCGCCGTGCTGTCTGCTGCATCCATTCCACCGCAGACACCCGGCAGGATGTGATCGACGTCCTGACCCATCTGGATATCCCCGTGAAAATTCTGAGCCGGGAAGAAACGCTCGAAGCGCTCGGGGAATAAGAAAGAGTCCGGGGCAGACATCCGGAAAAAGCCGGAAATGCCGGCCCGGCGGCGGAAAGCACTGCCGGTGTGATGCGGAAAACGGAGATTCTGCGGAATCCCGGAAAAGGAGTATGCTATGGACAGGATCAGACAGCTGTCAGCCTTTCAGATCATTACTATCAGCTTTGCGGCGGCCATTGCCGCAGGAACCCTGCTGCTGATGCTGCCCTTTGCTTCCCATGACGGGGCGGGGCTGACGGATGCCCTTTTCACCGCCGTATCGGCCGTATGCGTTACCGGTCTTGTGACCGTGGATACCGGCACCTACTGGACCTTCTTCGGACAGCTTGTCATTCTGATTCTCATACAGATCGGCGGCATGGGAGTGGTGACACTGGCTATGATGCTCGCTGTTTTTTCCGGCCGGCATATCAGCCTGATGCAGAGAAGCACTCTGCAGGAAGCCGTGGCAGCTCCGCAGATCGGAGGACTTGTGCAGATTCTGCGGCTGATTTTCCGGGGAACCCTGTGCTTTGAGCTTCTCGGCGCCTGCCTGATGGCTCCCGTATTCATTGCCGATTTCGGGCTCGTCCGGGGGATATGGTTTGCGGTTTTTCATTCCATATCCGCCTTCTGCAATGCCGGCTTTGATCTGCTGGGCATCATCGAGCCTGGAAGCTCGCTGGTGCACTATGCGGACAATCCGGTTATCAATTTCACCGTCATGGGACTTATCATCGGCGGCGGGCTGGGCTTCATCACCTGGGCGGACCTGATTTCCAACGGCAGCCGCATTTCCCGGTACAGCCTCCAGACAAAGATGATTCTCGTGTCTGCGGTCTGCCTGATTGCCGGGCCGGCGCTTCTTTTCTACTTTTTTGATTTTGCGGGCATGACGGGAAGCGGACGGTTCCTGGCTTCGCTTTTCCAGTCCGTCACCGCCCGCACCGCCGGATTCAATTCCGTGGACCTTATGACCCTCACCGAGGCGGGACGGATGGTGCTGATTATCCTCATGCTCATCGGCGGCGGGCCGGGCTCCACCGCAGGCGGCATCAAGACCACCACCTTTTTCGTGCTGCTGGCATCCGCTGCGGCGACCTTCTTCCTGCGGCGGGATGTGGAATGCTTCGGACGGCGTCTTTCCCCGGAATCCATCCGGCAGGCGCTCACCGTTTTTCTCATGTATCTTGTACTGCTTCTGGCGGGAAGCCTCTTCATCAGCTATCGGGAAGGACTGGCCTTTCTGGACTGTCTCTTTGAAGGAGCTTCTGCCATCGGCACCGTGGGCCTTACGATCGGTGTGACCGCACAGGCGGACACTCTGTCCCGGTGCGTGCTCATGGCCCTCATGTTCTTCGGCCGCGTGGGCGGGCTGACGCTCATCTATGCGGCGCATCATGACAGCCGGATCTTTGCCGGCCGGCTGCCGGAGGAAAAAGTCGCTGTCGGCTGATATTCAGAGGAGGAAATATGAAATCGGTACTGCTTATCGGACTGGGCCGTTTCGGCCGTCATGTTGCGAAGAAGCTCTGGGAGCTTCATGATGAAGTGCTGGCCGTGGACAGCAGGGAGGAAAGGGTCAATATGGCGCTGCCCTACCTCACACGGGGACTGATCGGCGACAGCACCAATCCTGCTTTCCTTTTATCTCTGGGCATCCCGAGCTTTGACCTCTGCATTGTCGCTATCGGGGATAATTTCCAGAGCTCTCTGGAAACGACCTCCCTTCTGAAAGAGATGGGGGCGAAAATGGTAGTTTCCCGCGCTGCCCGGGACCGCCATGCGAAATTTCTTCTCCGGAACGGCGCCGACCATGTGGTCTATCCGGAAAAGCAGCTCGCCGTCTGGACGGCTATCCGGTACAGCTCGGACCATGTATTCGACTACTTTGATCTGGACAGCCAGCATGCAGTCTACGAAATCGCCGTGCCGGACAGCTGGGCGGGAAAGACGGTAGGGGAGCTGAAAATACGCTGCACCTGGCATATCAATATTATGGCGGTGAAGAAAAACGGCGTCATTGATGCCGGCGTACTGCCCTCCACCCGGCTGGAAAAGGATGAAACCATTTTGGTCATCGGGCGGAATGACAAAATCCAGAATGTACTGAAGCTCTGAAAAGAAAATATATTTGTAAACTTGACACATAAAATACAGTTTACTATACTGCATACAGCCTCCTGCGGAAGGACTCTGCGGGAGGTATTTTTGAAAGCATATAGTAAACTTTTTACCATAAAATAAGTTCACAATAAAGAAAGGGGCTTCATAATGCTTTGCAGTGTAAAAATGAGATCCAGCAAGGGCGGACGGCGCGGAGTAGGGGGAAAACACATCTCCGGCGCAGAACGCATCGTGCCTGAGGAAGCGGCGGAGGAGACTGCAGCGGCCATGATGCGGCGCGCTCTGACCCATGAAAGGGGAAAGGCGGATTTCATTCAGATCCGGGTGGAGCTGGTGAAGCCCGAATCCATCCGTACCTGTCCGCTTCTTCCGGTGAGCAGCCGGGATGTCCGGACGGTGGAAGAGGGGAGAGCCGCTGCCCGGGAAGAGCTGCTTCTCGCCGGTGTTTCTCCGCAGGCCGCCGAAGCAGGCTTTGCCGCACTGGAATCCCTTACGGACAGCATGCGCGGCGCCATGGTGCTGGACAGTGAAACCGGACGCCGTCTGGACGGCATGGGAGAGCGGGGCGTGCGCTGCACCAATATGGATGCCGCAGACAGTGCCGGCTATGACCGGCTTATGGCAGCACGGGGCCTCGGCGGCGATCATCCCCGGGAAGCGCTGGTGCTGGCCTCCAAGGTCGCCTATGCGCCGGGAACCGCAGCAGAGCTCTGCTGGTCCGATGATCCGCAGTATGTCACCGGCTATGTGGGCTCTGCGGCAAGAGGCTACCGCCGCATTCCCGTACTGAAAGAAAAGGGCGATCCCGTAGGCGGGCGGATTTTCTTCGTCCGGCCCGGTACGGACATTGATGCCTATGTGGATTACATGCAGGAACAGACTGTACTGGTGGAGGCGAAATCATGAAACTGTCAGAAATCCCGGCCGCTCTGGATGCGGTCCGTGCCCGCGGAGAATACCGCACCGTATCCGATCTCCGCATGAAAAGTGCTTCCTGCGGCATCCGGAGAGACGGAAAAGAATACCTGGTCTTTCATTCCAATGATTATCTCGGCATGACTCACGAGCCGGCCGTCATTGAGGCCGCCCGGGAGGCTCTCCGGTGGGGTACAGGGTCCGGCGGGGCCCGGCTGACCTCCGGGGCGTGCTTCGAGCTCTCCGACCTGGAAAAGGAGCTGGCCCGCTTCAAGGGATATGAGGCGGCTCTCGTATTCAATACAGGCTACATGACCAATCTGGGTGTTCTCTACGGACTGGCCGGCAGGGAGGATGTCATTTTCAGCGACAGCCTGAACCATGCCAGCATCATAGACGGATGCCGCATTTCCCGGGCTCGCACTGTCGTCTATCCCCACAGTGATATGGATGCTCTCCGCCGGCTCCTGCAGGATACCCCCTGTGCAGGCGAACGGTTCATTGTCACCGACGGCGTATTCAGCATGGACGGCGATATCGCCAATCTGCCGGCACTGGCCGAGCTGGCCCGGACCTATCATGCACGCCTGCTGGTGGATGATGCCCATGCGACCGGCGTCATCGGGGACACCGGACGGGGCACCGCCGAATACTGGCATATGCCCGGCGTCATCGATCTTCAGGTGGGCACCCTCAGCAAAGCCCTCGGTGCAGAGGGCGGCTTCCTCTGCGCCTCCCGCTCCATTGTGGAATGGCTTCGGAACCGCTCCCGTCCCTTTATTTTTTCCACCGCCGTCGGCCCCGCCACTGCTGCTGCCGCGCTGGCTGCTCTCCGCCTTCTTGAAGAAAATCCCTCTGCCTGTCTGGGACGTCTCCGCAGAAATACAGCCCGTCTCCGCAGTGCTCTGGAAGAAGCGGGACTGCCGCTCCTGCCGGGAGATACGCCCATTCTGCCCATCGTCATGGGAGAACCGGAAAAGACCGCTGCCTTTGCGGAAGCCTGCCGGGATGAGGGACTGCTTCTCTCCGCCATCCGGCCGCCGTCCGTTCCCGCCGGCACCAGCCGCATCCGCCTGACTGTCACCGCCGCCCACACCGAAGAGGAAATTGACCGGGCTGCGGACATTCTGATCCGTACCTGGAGAAAAAGCTTATGACTTCCCTGAAAATCCGCACTCTCACCGAAACCGCGCTTCTCGGCGTTCTCATTTTTGTATCGGGACTGTTCCGGCTTCCGTCGCCCCTGCCGGGGAGTGAATTCCAGCTGTCTGCCCCGCTGGCCGCCGCCATCTGCGGCGTATTCGGCTTCCGGATCTACCTGGCCGCAGGTATACTGGCGTCTGCGCTGACCCTGCTCACCGGGGGCGGCACTGTCTTTCACATCCTCATTGCCATGGTCTACCGCCTCACCGTGGGCGCCGCCTTCGGAATCCTCGGCCCCTCCGCGTGGTTCTTCTTCCTCGCCGGTCCCGCAGGAACTCTTGCCGCCCGTGCCGTTCTTTCCCTTGTCACCGGCGGAGGCTTTATTGCCCTTGCCATGGCCGCCGTGCCGGGCATGATCTTCACCGCTATTGCCTCCCGCCCCATGGCCCGTTTCCTGCAGCGGGTCAGACACATTCGCCCGGTAAAAAGCATGCGGGAAATCTGAGGGAAAACCGCAGGACATGAAGCGGCGGTTCCCCGGCGGAGCAGCCCTTCCGGCTGAACGGAGCCGGTTTCCGCATTCACCTGCAGACAGGCATTCCCGGATTTTCCGGGGATGCTTTTTTATTTCTGCAGAGCATGCCGGTGCCGGACAGACATCTCCGGAGACAGCCCGGACGGAGGATGCCCCGCCAGTCCCGGAGAAGAGGAAAAGACCGGCACCGATCATGCGGACGGAGCGGCCCTGTGTGCCGGGGCGATGCTCTCCTTTCGCGCATCCCGCTGTGCTGTTCAGGCACTGCCGATATTGCTGAATTGCTAAATTGGTTATATAAAAAATCTCAATTTTGAACATTTTAGGATATCCAGATTTCCTATATACTGTGCCTATCAAATGAAAAGGAGAACGCCCTATGGAAAAAACAAGATATGAACTGAATAAGGAACTGGCGCAGATGCTGAAAGGCGGAGTCATTATGGACGTGACCACGCCGGAGCAGGCAAAAATTGCACAGGATGCAGGGGCCTGTGCCGTTATGGCGCTGGAACGCATTCCGGCGGACATTCGGGCTGCCGGCGGGGTATCCCGGATGAGCGACCCCCAGATGATCCGGGGCATTCAGGAAGCCGTATCCATTCCGGTTATGGCCAAATGCCGCATCGGTCATTTCGTGGAAGCACAGATTCTGGAAGCGATTGAAATTGACTATATTGACGAAAGCGAAGTCCTGACGCCTGCAGACGATGTATACCACATCGACAAGACACAGTTCAGGGTTCCCTTCGTATGCGGAGCCCGCGACCTGGGAGAAGCCCTTCGCCGTATTTCCGAAGGCGCCTCTATGATCCGCACAAAAGGGGAACCGGGCACCGGAGATATTGTTCAGGCTGTGCGGCATATGCGGGCCATGAATGCGGAAATCCGCCGGGTGCAGAACCTCCGGGAGGATGAACTTTTTGAAGCGGCCAAACAGCTCCGTGTTCCGGTTGACCTGCTTCGTTATGTTCATGAAAACGGCCGTCTGCCGGTGGTCAATTTTGCAGCCGGAGGCATAGCCACACCGGCAGATGCAGCCCTGATGATGCAGCTTGGTGCAGAAGGCGTATTTGTAGGCTCCGGCATATTCAAATCCGGCAACCCGGCCAAACGGGCTGCCGCCATTGTCCAGGCCGTAACCAATTACCGGGATGCGAAGCTGATCGCCCGACTGTCTGCCGGGCTGGGAGAAGCCATGGTAGGAATCAATGAAAATGAAATCGCCGTACTCATGGCAGAGAGGGGCAAATAATGAATATCGGCATACTGGCACTCCAGGGCGCCTTTGCAGAGCATGGGGCCGTACTGGACCGCCTGGGCGCCGGGCATTTTGAAATCCGGCAGAAGAAAGATATCGGGAGACCCTTTGACGGGCTGATTCTTCCCGGGGGAGAAAGCACCGTCATCAGCAAGCTGCTGCGGGATCTGGAACTCCTTGAACCGCTGGCGGAAAAAATAAAAAACGGACTGCCCGTTTTCGGGACCTGTGCCGGACTGATTCTGCTGGCGCGGGAAGTGGAAGGCGGAAACCCCTGCTTCGGCTGCATGGATATTTCCGTCAAACGCAACGCATATGGCCGTCAGCTGGGAAGCTTTCATACCGAGTCGGAATTTCAGAGCCTTGGCAGGGTGCCGATGACCTTTATCCGTGCTCCGTATATACGGTCAGTAGGTCCCCGCGCCCGGGCCCTGGCAGAAGCAGACGGGAAAATCGTTGCAGCAAGGCAGGATCGGATGCTGGTCACCGCTTTCCATCCGGAACTGACAGACAGCACCGCCGTTCACGAATATTTTCTGAAAATGATCGGAGCCTGATCCCCTGAACAGTCCGCCCTCACGGCAGAAATCCCTTCCGTACCTGACCGGCAGAAAGGCGGTTATTTGTTCCGAATGCATAAAACGCCATTCCCGTGATATCCGGGAACGGCATTTTTATTTGGCCGAAGCGGAGCGGGGCGGAAGAGAAAAATATGAATAGCCACTGGCTGTGGGGATGGTCTCGCATATAATAGATGAGTAAATGGAATAAGGACCTTGTCAGCAAGGAAGCTTTTTGATAAAGTTGATACAAGCGTTATATATAATTTATTTTTAAAAGGATGTGTCAGTATGAAGAAATTATTACTTCTGATAGCCTTTGTTTTAGCAACGCTGTTTCTTCCTGCTGTTGTTGCCAATGCAGAAGCTGTTACTCCGGTCAAAGATGCTGTGAAAGAGACTACTGTAGAAGGAGATACTTTATTCATTGTTCAGCTTGATCCTAATCATGTGGGAAAACCAGGGGAAATTGAACAAAGAATATATGACTCATTTGCCGAAGGAATAAAAAAGGCAAATCATATGCCGATTCCGTTTAACAAAGCACAGAAAACATTCCGGATTTATCTTCGGGAAGAAGCTGCACCGGATACCCAGCGTGAACAGGATTTAGGTGTCGTTCTGAAATCAAAAGATTTTATGGAATTGGCAAAGCAGGCAAATGTTCGTTATGTACTGGTTGTTGCTACCAGAGTATCTTCTGCTGAAGAAAAAATGAACTTTTGGACCGGTTCCAGAAAGAATCTTACTATTTTGACCAATGTTGTTCTCTATGATGCACAGGAACAGGATTATTTGGCAGATCAGAGTTTTACTGATATCGGAACAACTTCCGGTAGTTATGACAGAGCCTACAGCCGGGCAATTAATAAACTTCTGAAAGAAATTAAAGTTGCCGATCTTTATTCAGGCACTGTTTATTAAGTCTCGCTTGCTTTAAAACGCCGTTTCCGGAATTTCCGGGGCGGCGTTTTTGTTCGGAGTAGGACAGGGGAAAGAGTGAATTTAATAAAAATGAAATTCAAAAAAATGGAATTCCTGTTTTTCAAAATTTCAGGGAAATTTGCGAAATAAACTGAAAATTTTGCAAAAAATCCATGAAATTTCAAAAATAAATGAAAATCGGTGAAATATTTGTGAAATTCAGAAAATAAAATTTCAAATTTGGGGATGCTTTTGAAAAAAGAGGAAGAAATTTGCAAAATAATTTGACAAAATATCAAAATTTATGGGACTATATATAAAACGAAGGAAATTTCGTAAACGGATATAAAAGCTGTGCGCTTTTTTAAGAAGGAAGTGTTTTGCAAAATGCTGCCGGAAGATTTAGTGAGACTGGTCGACGAAATTGTTCGTCAGAAGACGGAAAAGCAAAATATTGAACTGAAAGCGGCGGAAAAAGGATGCCCGAGCCATCTGTATGATACTCTGTCGAGTTTTTCCAATCAGGATGGCGGCGGTATTTTGATTTTCGGCATTGATGAAAATCAGGATTTCAAACCTGTCGGGGTATACGATTTGCAGGAGCTGCAAAAGAAAGTGACGGAGCAGTGTTTGCAGATGGCGCCGGAAGTGCGCGCCGTTTTTACTGTGGCTGAATATGAAGATGTCTGCATCTGCTCTGCGGAAATTCCCGGGCTCGATATATCGGAAAGGCCCTGTTATTACAAAGGCGCAGGGCGGGTTAAAGGGTCCTTTGTTCGTGTAGGGGATGCAGATCTTCACATGACAGACTATGAACTGTACAGTCTGGAAGCATTCCGAAGGCAGCTGCATGATGATGAACGGATTGTGGAGCGGGCCGAACTGGAGGCGCTGGATGAGGAGCAGGTTTCCTCTTATATTCATCAGAAGGAAATAGACCGGCCGCAATTTACACAGATGCCCAGGGAAAAAATATATGAAATGCTGAGTATTCTCCGGGACGGACATCCTACACTGGCGGCACTGATGAACTTCGGCATCTATCCGCAGGCTTACTTCCCGCAGCTGGGGATTACTGCAATTGTTGTGCCGGGCACGGAAATCGGAGACACTACGGAAAGCGACGTTCGTTTCCTTGACAATAAACGAATAGAAGGAAACCTGATGACTATGGTTCGGGAAGCCATTGCTTTCTGCGTCCGCAATATGAAGGTACGAACGGTTATCGATCGGAAAACAGGAGAGCGGAAAGATCGGCCGGAATATCCTGTGGCGGCTATTCGTGAAGCCGTGCTGAATGCGGTCATCCATCGGGATTACAGCTTCCATACGGAAAGTAGATCCATTCAGATTTCCCTGTTTACCGATCGCATGGAAATTCATAGCCCCGGGAGCCTCTACGGAAGAATGACGGTGGAACAGCTGGGAAACACCCGGTTTAGCCTTCGGAACCCTACACTGGCTGTCATGGCAGAAAGTATGACCGAAGCGGAAAACCGTTATTCCGGCATTCCTACCATGCGCCGGGAAATGAAAAAGTACGGCTTGCCTGAACCGAAGTTTGAAAATCGGCGCGATGAGTTCGTAGTTACTTTCTATAATCGAACGGAAGTGGAGCCTCAGACGCCGGAGAAACAGACCGGAAGAGAATCCCTTCTTGATTTCTGCCGTACTCCGCGGACCAGAAAGGAAATTGCTGATTTCCTGCAGATGAAGACCGTGAGCTACGCTATCAGCCGGTATGTCATACCTCTGCTGGAGGCAGGGAAACTGCAGATGACCTGCCCGGAACGTCCTCAGAGCCGGAATCAGCGGTATGTGACTGCAGAGAAAAACTGAAAAAGGCCGGTTATTTGTTCTGCCTGCATAAAACGCCGTTTCCGGAATATCCGGGGACGGCGTTTTTGTTTGCCCAAAGCAGAGCGGATTTGATAAAAGAGGAAATTTCAAAAATGGACTTCCTGTTTTCAAAATTTCGGGGGATTTTGCAAAATAAACTGAAAATTTTGCAAAAAATCCATGAAATTTCAAAAATAAATGAAAATCAGTGAAATATTTGTGAAATTCAGAAAATAAAATTTCAAATTTCGCGGTAATTTTTTGAAAAAAGGGAAGAAATTTGTGAAATGAAGGAAGAAATTTGCAAAATAAAGGACCTGAATTTGTGAAAAGGGAAAAGCCGGAAAAAGGGAAAACAAAAAGCAGCTCTCATGAACGGAGCTGCTGCGGCGGGACAGAAAAATCAGACTTCGGTGAAAACCTTTGCCATGATCTTCCAGCCGGTTTCATCCTTTTTCAGAGAATGGAAGTCCACATAATCGTGGCCGAAATAATTTTCCAGAGTGACGCGGACGACTGCGATATCATTGACCACATCGAGGATATCCACCTGTGCAGCGGAATCGGCAGGGCCTGCTTCCGTAGCTCCGTCGAAAAGCGTCTGGATGGGAGCACCGTTGATGGTGGCATTCGGATGGAAAGCGGGTTTCATCCCTTCGCCGTCTCCTGCGGCGCAGCCCTTCACATAAAGCTCTACCGCCTGCAGAATTTCCTGGTAATCTTTTACAGTAGCCTGACTCATAATGATTTCCTCCTTTTTGATCCCCGATACGGCCGGAATGCGGCGGTCGGAAACGGGATTTCCCGGCCGGGATTGACTTCACTTTCCGGCTTTATTAGAATTATAGCTAAAGTGGAAATGAATACAAGTACGCACATAAAAGTGCGATACTGAAACAGGAGTAATATACTTACCCGGAGGATAGCACAATGAACAAACGCTGTATCGACGATGAATGCCTGGGAACGACCGGATTCAGCTACACCCTTTCCCTGATCAACGGGAAATACAAAATGACCATCCTGTATACCCTGATGGAGTTCGGTGTGGTGCGGTTCAATGAAATGAAGCGCTATATCGGGGGCATTTCCTACAAGACACTGAGCGCCACCCTGAAAGAGCTTGAGGCGGATCAGCTCATTCACCGGGAAGAATATCCCCAGATTCCGCCGAAGGTGGAGTACAGCCTCACCGAAAGAGGCCGCTCCCTCATTCCCATCCTGGACGGCATGTGCGAATGGGGCTCCAAACACCGCTTACCGAAGAAATAAAAAAGAAACGGCATCCCCGCGAGAGGGTGCCGCTTTTCATATGCATTTTTTCTTTCAGCTCGTCCCTCCGGGCCTGACGGATGCTTTATAATAAAAGAAATATTTCAAAATAAAGAAATCGACTTTGCAGTGCAGGAGACATGACATGAACAAACAGCAGCTTGCAGCGAAGATCTGGAATGCCGCCAATAAAATGCGTTCCAAGATTGAAGCCAACGAATACAAAGACTATATTCTCGGATTCATCTTTTACAAATTCCTGTCCGGGCAGGAAGAAAAATATCTGAAAGAAAACGGACTGACTGCGGAAGAATTTCCGGAAGTCCTCCGGGAAGAAGAAAAGGAAGTCGTGACATTCTGCCAGAAAAATCTGGGCTACTTCATCGCTTATGAAAATCTCTTCTCCACCTGGCTCCATGCCGGTTCGGATTTTTCTGTGGGACAGGTGCGCACCGCCCTTTCCGCATTCAGCCGCCTTCTCAGCGATCATCACCGGAAAATCTTTCAGGGCATTTTCGAGACCCTTGAAACCGGCCTGAGCCACCTCGGCGATACCGCCAGCGCCCAGACCCGCGCCGTGAGCGACCTGATCCACCTCATCGAAGATATCCCCATGGACGGACGGCAGGACTACGACGTGCTGGGCTACATTTATGAATACCTCATCAGCAACTTTGCCGCCAATGCAGGCAAGAAAGCAGGGGAATTCTACACGCCCCACGAAGTGTCCGAACTCATGTCGGAAATCATCGCCCACCATCTGCGCGGCCGGGAACATATCAAGATTTACGACCCCACCAGCGGCTCCGGCTCCCTCCTCATCACCATCGGCAAAAGCGTTGCCCGGAATATGGGAAATAAGGACAATATCCTCTATTTTGCGCAGGAACTGAAACAGAATACATACAACCTCACCCGGATGAACCTCATCATGCGGGGCATCCGGCCCGACAATATCACTGCCCGCAACGGGGACACCCTTGAAGCGGACTGGCCGTGGTTTGACGACGCCGACCCGGCAGGCACGTACGACCCGCTCTATGTGGACGCCGTCGTATCGAATCCGCCCTACTCCCAGCACTGGAATCCCTCCGGCAAAGAGAACGAACCCCGCTACCGCTACGGCCTGGCACCGGCCAGCAAAGCGGACTACGCTTTCCTTCTGCACGACCTGTACCACCTGAAACCGGACGGCATCATGGCCATTGTCCTGCCCCACGGCGTGCTTTTCCGCGGCGATGCCGACGGGGACGGAGAGGGGAAAATCCGGCGGAATCTTATAGAAAACAACCATATCGAAGCCATCATCGGACTTCCTGCCAATATCTTCTTCGGTACGGGCATACCGACCATTATCATGATTCTCCGGCAGAAACGGGAGACCTCGGACGTGCTCTTTGTGGACGCCTCCGGGGAATACATCAAGGACGGCAAACAGAACCGCCTCCGTGCCTCGAATATCCGCCGCATTGCCGATGCAGTCATTCACCGTGCGGATATCCCGCACTTCTCCCGGTTGGTATCGAAAGAAGAAATCCGCGCCAACGGATACAACCTGAATATTCCCCGCTACATTGAGAGCGGAAGCCCTGCGGAGACCTGGGATATCTATGCTTCCCTTTACGGCGGCCTGCCGGAAAAGGAACTGGACGCCCTCGCTCCGTACTGGAATGCGTTCCCCGGACTGCGGGACCGCCTCTTCCTCCGGGACGGTACGCCCTATGCCCGCCCGGCACAGGAAGATATGGCCGCCGCCGTGCGGAATGACAGCGCCGTCACGGGATTCCTCGGAGATTACCGTACCGCTTTTGACGGCTTTTCCTCCTTCATGGCGGGAGAACTGCTGGATCATGCCATGACTTTGTCCATCGCCGGTGAGGAAGAAACACTCTGGCAGGACATCCGCCGCCGTCTGGAAAATTTCCCGCTGGTGGACCCTTACGGCGCCTATCAGCGTCTGGACGACGCCTGGAACGGCATTTCTCTTGATCTGGAAACCCTGCAGGATGAGGGATGGGACACCGTGCGCAGCATCGAGCCCCGGATGACAGTCAGACAGTCCGGCGGCCGGACCGAGGAAGTACAGGACGGCTGGGAAGGGCGCATCCTGCCCTTTGCTCTTGTAGCCAAAGTCCTCTTCCGTCCCGAACTGGACGCTCTGGATGCTCTGCGGCAGAAGCTGGACAGTCTGGATGCGGAAAAAGCGGAGATTCTGGAAAGTCTCCCCGAAGAGGAAAAGGACGGTCCCTGGGTCAGTGAGGACGGGACCGCCTTCAACGAGAAAGGACTGGACAGGAAGATTCAGGAAATCTATGCAGATTCCGATACACCGGCCGCCAAAGCGCTTGCAGGCTACCTGGCACTGCTCGCCCGGAAAGCAGGAAAAGAGGAGAAGCTCGGCTACATCGGGGCGCACCCGGAGGCCGGATGGGACGCTGTGGAGGGGAAAGCCCCCTATGCGAAAGGGAAAGTCCAGACCCGTCTGGATGCCCTGCGGGCGGCGGTCACTTTCCCCGAAGATTCCGCAGAAGGACAGCTCCTCCGTGCCCGGGCGATTCTGACGGAAGAAAAGGAAACGAAGTCTGCACTGAAAACGCAGGAAGCGGCTCTGCTGAATGCCGTCATGGAACGCATTCCCCGCCTGACTGATGAGGAAGTGCGGATGCTTCTCCGGGAGAAGTGGGTAGTTCCGCTTCATGAAGCGCTCACTTCCATGGCAGAGGAAATCCCCGAAGCCATCCTCCGCGGCATCACTGCCGTAACGGAGAAATACAGTGAGACTGCCCTTGATATCGAGGAGCAGTCTCAGGAAGCCGGTCAGGCGCTGGCTTCGATGATGACGGAGCTCACCGGCAGTGAATATGACGAGAAGGGACTGGCCGGCTGGAAATCCCTTTTCACGGAGGACTGACCATGGAGAAAAAACAAAACGTGCCGGCACTCCGCTTTCCGGGTTTTTCCGGTGAGTGGGAAAGAAGACAGTTAAAAGAAATTGGCACAATTATGACGGGAAATACACCTTCACCATCTCATTCAGAATATTATTCTGACAATGGAATTTTTTGGGTGACTCCATCCGATATTATGGATGTTATTGTGACAAATACTTCAAGAAAATTAAGCTTGAAGGGAGAAAAAGTTGGTCGTATTGCAGCGGCAGGTTCTATTTTAGTGACTTGTATTGCAAGTATCGGCAAGAATGCATTATTAACAGTAAATGGTGGTTTTAATCAACAGATAAATAGTTTGACACCAAGCAAGGACTATGATTCTTCCTTTTTATTGTATGAGAGTTTTTCATGGTCAGAAAAAATGAAACGGGAAGCTGCAGCAGGTACAATGCAGATTGTAAACAAAACGGAGTTTTCAGAAATTTTTACGACTGTACCAACACATGAGGAACAAAGTAAGATAGGTCAAATTCTAAAATACTTGGAAAATAAGTTGACATTTCAGCGTCGTAAAATCCAAAAATTGCAGCAGTTTCGGCAGGCCATGCTGACAAAGCTCTTTCCCCGGGAGGGGGCGGCGGAACCGGAGCTGCGCTTCCGCGGCTTTTCCGGTAAATGGGAATCTCATTACTTAGGAATGTTAGGAGTAACGTTTTCTGGATTATCCGGTAAAACAAAGGCAGATTTTGGGCATGGTAAGGCAAGATTTGTACCATATCTCAATGTATTTAATCATCCTATAGCAGATTTGCAGGAAACAGAAGCTATAGAGATAGACGATAAGCAAAATGAAGTAAAATATGGAGATATCTTTTTTACCACTTCTTCAGAAACACCAGAAGAAGTAGGGATGTCGTCTGTTTGGTTGGGAAATGAAAGAAATGTATATTTGAATAGTTTTTGTTTTGGCTATAGACCGACATCGATTTTGTATCCATTTTTTATGGCATTTTTGTTAAGGTCATCCTCAATCAGAAAAAAGTTCATTTTTTTAGCACAGGGAATTTCCAGATATAATATTTCTAAAAATAAAGTTATGGAAATAGAGATTCCTGTACCGTCTTTTGAAGAACAAAAAGCAATTGGTAATTTCTTTTATCGGTTAGATACGTATATTTCTCTTCAGCAGAAGAAGCTGGAACGGATGCAGCGGCTGAAAGCGGCCCTGCTGGAAAAAATGTTTGTGTGAGGTGAGATTATGGCATTCGAGAAAGAAGCGGATTTTGAGGCGGCGCTGATTCATCAGCTCACGGAGAAGTACGGCTGGGAGAAGGAAATTCTGCGCTACCCCACCGAGGAGGACCTGATCCGGAACTGGGCGAAGATTCTTTTCGAGAACAACTGCAGCATTGATTGTCTGAATGACGTGCCCCTCACCGAGGGGGAAATGGCGCAGATTCTTGAGCAGATACAGAAACTGCGCACGCCGGTGGCTCTCAATGATTTTGTAAACGGCGGGGAAGTGGCCATTGTCCGGGACAATCCGGCCGATACGCTCCATTATGGCCGGGAGGTATCGCTTTATCTTTATAACCGGATGGAAGTCGCCGGTGGCAAGAATCGCTACCAGATTGCGGAGCAGCCCGTATTCCGGCCGAAAGGGGATTTCTACCCGAAGCGCCGCGGGGATTTCACGCTTCTCATCAACGGGATGCCCCTCATCCATGTGGAGCTGAAACGGAGCGGTGTGGATGTTTCCCGGGCGTGCAGTCAGATCCGGCTGTATGCGCATGAAGGGGTATTCACCGGGCTTTTCTCGCTGGTGCAGATTTTCGTGGCGATGACCCCGGAGAAGGCCCTTTATTTCGCCAATCCCGGTCCGGAGGGAACGTTCAATCCGGCGTTCTATTTCCATTGGGCGGATGTCAACAACGAGTATATCGAGGACTGGCAGCGCGTGGCGGAGCATTTGCTGTCCATTCCCATGGCGCATTGGATGATCGGTTTCTATACGGTGGCAGACCGGCAGGACGGGATACTGAAAGTCATGCGGAGCTACCAGTACTATGCGGCCAGCAAGATCGCCGATGCGGTGCATGAGCGGGACTGGTCAGAGAAGCGTTCCCGCGGGGGTTATATCTGGCACACCACGGGAAGCGGAAAGACGATGACCAGTTTCAAGTCGGCCCAGCTGATTGCGGCATCCCGCGATGCGGACAAAGTGGTCTTTCTCATGGACCGCATCGAGCTGGGAACGCAGTCCCTCCGGGAGTACCGCGGATTTTCCCGGGATGACCGGGCAGTGGCGGAGACGGAAGACACGGACGCTCTGGCGGTGAAGCTGAAAAGCGACAATCCGGCAGATACGCTCATTGTGACGTCCATTCAGAAGATGAGCCGCATCCGCGAGGGAGATGTATACCGGGAGGCGGATATTGAAAAGATGCGGCGGAAGCGCATTGTTTTCATTATCGACGAGGCGCACCGCGATACGTTCGGCGAAATGCTCCGGACGATCAAAGACACTTTCCCGTATGCCATGTTCTTCGGCTTCACGGGGACGCCGATTCATGAGGAAAACCGGAAGAAAGGGAGCACCACCACGGACGTATTCGGCGACGAGCTGCACCGGTACAGCATTGCCGACGGCATCCGGGATAAGAATGTCCTGGGGTTCGACCCCTATCAGGTACTGGTGTACCGGGATAAGGACCTGCGCCGGATCGTGGCGCTGGCAAAGGCCCGGGCATCCACGGAGGACGAAGCACTGGCCGACCCGAAGAAGGCGGAAATCTACCGGCGGTACATGAGTAATGACGTGCCCATGGCAGGCTTTACGAAAGAAGACGGCACCCGCGTGAAAGGCATCGAGGACGAGATTCCCCGTGAGCAGTACGAGACGGAAGAGTACGAACGCGCAGTGGTGCAGGATGTAATGGAAAACTGGAAGATGCTTTCCCATTCGGGAAAATTCCACGCTCTTTTTGCTACGTCGAGCATTCCCGAAGCGGTGCGGTATTACCGCCTTTTCCGGGAAATGGCGCCGCAGCTGAGGGTGACGGCTCTTTTCGACCCGTCCACGGACGGCCGGGAGGATGCAGTGGAGAAAGAAGAAAGCATCCGGGAAATTGTGGAAGATTACAATGAACGGTACGGGATGCACTTCCGGATGGCCACTTACGGCTCTTTCAAAAAAGATGCGGCGGCGCGTCTGTCTCACCGGGAACCTTACCGCAATGCGGACCGGGTGCCGGAGGAGCGTCTGGATATCCTTATCGTAGTGGATCAGATGCTGACCGGCTTTGATTCCAAGTGGGTGAATACGCTCTATCTGGACAAAGTGCTCCGCTATGAAATGCTCATTCAGGCTTTTTCCCGGACAAACCGCGTTTTCGGGCCGGAGAAGCCTTTCGGCATTATCCGCTATTACCGGAAGCCTCACACCATGAAGCAGAATGTGGAAGATGCGTTCCGGCTGTATTCGGGCGACCGGCCGTACGGCCTTTTCGTGGAGAAGCTCCGCACGCATCTGAAACGCATGACCGAAGCTGCCGAGCACATCCGGGAAATTTTCAGGGATGCCGGTGAGGAGGACATGGCCCGCAATCCTCAGGACAAAACGGAATGCGGTGCTTTTGCCCGGGCATTCCGGGAATTCAATGAATATCTGGAATCGGCAGAAATTCAGGGATTCAGCTGGGACAAAGAAGAATACGAGTTCCGGGAAGAGGACGGCAAACCCGCAGAAATCGTGCCTGCGCCCATGGATGAAAAGACGTATCTCATACTGGCTCAGCGCTACAAGGAACTTTTCCGGAAAGAGGATGAGGACGACGCGGGCAATGATGAGGACACCGCCTACGAGATCGACCCGCATCTGATGGAAATCAATACGGACCGCATCGACACGGCTTACATGACATCCCGTTTCCGCAAATATCTGAAAGCGCTCCAGGATGCATCGGAGACGGAGGGCGTGCTGGCAGAACTGCACCGTTCTTTTGCCATGCTTTCCCGGGAGGAACAGCGCTATGCAGAGAGCTTCCTCAATGATATCCGGGACAATACCGTCCATGTATCCGGCGAGAAGAGCTTCCGGTGGTATCTGGCAAAATACATGGAAGACAAGCAGAATGACGAGATTCACCGCTTTGCCGTCAATATCGGCGTGGAAGAAGACCGCCTGCGCCGCCTCATTGCCCGCCATCCCAATGCCAAGACCATCAACGCTTACGATGATCTGGAAAAGCTCAAAGCCAATATGGATATGAGCCGGGCCAAAAACTACCTTGAATCGCTCACGGGAAAGACCCTTTCTCCTTTCCAGCTCCGCATACAGGCAGATAAACAGCTCCGCAATTTCATCCTCAGCGGCCGCATCACCCGCCCCGCCGCTCCGTCCGTTCCCCTCGCAGCCGAGAAACCGGACCCGTACGGGAAATAGGAATGAAACAGGCAAATAAAAGTAAGAAAAAGTTACCGTAAAAAGCATAAAGTAAGATAAAAACTGCTTCAGTTGTCGATGCTGAAGCAGTTTTTTATGGATTTTACAGTCTGTAAAAATAAGGGAATGTCTTCGGCGTCAATAGAAATCATGTGCAGAGGCGATGGGGCGGACAGCAGATGTTTCCTTTGGTATAGCCGGAATGGAATGAGACCGGATTTTCAAATCATATGCATGATCAGTCTTTCCTTTCATTTCATTATGAATTGTGGAAAAGGGAATCTATTATCCCGGAAATGCCGGAAACAATTTTTTCAATGTCGGAGAGGATAAATATAATTTGAACGAAAATGTCTATGTATGTATTCATTTTTGCGGAAAAGCTGAAAATTTTCTTTCCCCTTTATACTGCACTTTTCTAAGAAATTTCTGATGACTCAAGACTGAGTGGGTCTATTGCCAAGGTATCGGGGGGAATGGACGGGTAGGTATTCGGTGTCAGCAAAAACTTTTTGAATAGTATACTGATTGATCGTTTATGTCACAGAAGCTTTCACTGCCGGGAGTCTCCGTCAAAGATTGCCTGAGGCCAAAGAATTCATAGACAGCAGTCGGCCGATCGGAACGGTTTGGACGGTGAAAAGACATTCCGGGACGTATTTCTATAAAAAATATTTGTTGAACGGTACCCTGCAGATGTATTTTTGTGGCTGATTAAGCTATAATAAATAACATAACAAAAATATAAAGTGTATTGTTTTCAGAAAGGAGCCTGTTGTTTATGATTGATCAATTTTTCCCCAGCTATACTATCGGCGCGGATGCTTATGATTCTGTACCCGGCATTTGCGGCGTATTCGGTAAGACAGCAGTCATCATCGGCGGTCAGAAGTCCCGCGCTGCGGCGGAACCGGCTCTTCGCAAATCCTGCGAAGGCAAGATCTCCATCCTGGGCTCCTTCCAGTACGGTCCGGATTCGACGTGGGAAGCGGCAGAAGCACTGACACAGATTCCCGAAGTACAGCAGGCGGATATGATTTTTGCCATCGGCGGCGGACGTGCAGTCGATACGGCCAAGATGGCGGCAGAATTCATGAATAAGCCGATTTTCACTTTCCCGACGCTGTGTTCGAACTGCGCACCGGTTACGGCCGTATGCGTGGTCTACAATCCGGACGGAACGTTCAATAAGGTATGGTATCGGAAGAGACCGGCTTATCATACATTCATCAATACGGAAGTCATTCTCCATTCTCCGAGAGATTATTTCTGGGCAGGCATCGGGGATGCGCTGTCGAAGCAGTATGAGGTTCTTTTCTCTGTCCGCAGTGACGAGGTAGTGCCGTATGTACGGAGCCTCGGCGCGCAGATTTCCGCAAACTGCTCCGATGAGCTCCTCCGCTACGGCCGGGCTGCCATGAAATCCTTTGATGAAAAGAAACTCACGGAGGACTTTGAACGGGTGGTTCAGCTGGTCATCATCACCACCGGCCTTGTTTCGAACTGCCTCACCGGAGACTACAACTCCAGCGTAGGCCATGCAATCTACAACGGCCATACAAAGCTTGATCATGACAAGGTTTATCTCCACGGCGCGGTTGTGTGCTACGGCACGCTGGTTCTCCTGACACTGGACGGCCAGACTGAAGCACGGGACGAAATGCTCGCCTTCTGCCGCGACCTGGCTCTGCCGCACCGCCTGGCTGATGTAGGCGAATCCCCGGAAACCGTCGGCCGCCTCGCTGAAAGCGCTTCGAAGCAGTATGATCTGGACGTAACACCGTACAAGGTAACGGCAGATATGCTGGAAAAGGCCATGCTGGAACTGGAAGCACTGAGCAAGGATGAAAAATAATTTTTCCTGAAAACAGAATATAAAACGCAGAAGATCGGATACCCGAACCTCCAGGGGTGTCCGGTTTTTTGATTGGGAAAAGATTCCGGGTAAATGAAAAAGCCTTCCCTTTGCGGGAAGGCTTGCTTTGTATCCGGGGATTTCCCGGAAGAAACAGGATGTCTGCGGGAAAGGAGAATGCATCCGTCGGAAAAGCTTGCTTCGGCAGACATTTTGCAAAGGACGGAGAAACAGATTTTATATGGACAATAACTGTCCATGTCATGAGATATAATATGGATAAAATTTTTCGCAGGTTTATATAGTTTATAAATTTGCGGGGTACATATTATAAATGGGGAGGGGGATTACAGGATTTAGATTTTATATTTTTTGAAAGACAGAGGCATGAATTTGACGGTATATGAGAAACGGAAAAACAGGCCGGCTGTGATGTATTTTGATTGCGGAAAGGGAGGATGTTAACACAATGAAAAGGAATCCAATCGTTATATTTCTGATGTCCATACTATGTGTAATGACATTGGCATTTTCCGGGTGCGGCAGTGATGACGGAAAACTGCATGACGGGTATTACCGGGAAGTGGTCATGCAGGCAAACGGACAATTTATCGGGAAAGGAAAATTATCCGAAAGTGATGCAGCCAAAGCAGGAATTGCCTATAAGGTTGAGATGAACAAGGATAACAAGGATCAGGTTGCCAAAATTACATCTGTATATGGCGATAAAAGTATCCGGACAACCCTGTGGAAAACGGAGGGCGGATTATGGACAGGTGATTTTGCAACGGTTTCCGTGACACCTCAGGAAAATGGATATGTAAAGTATGAATTCTTTGATGCAGGAGGAAATCCCTGTACCGGATTCTTCTGGGCAAATTCCATTCGTTTCAAGCAGGATGAAAAGAGCAAGCAGACAACGGCAGCATATCTCTATAATGCAAACGGAGAAAATAAAATTGAAGGGATGGATTCGATTTCACAGCTGTTATTTGAATATGATAAGAATGGCCGTTTGAACAAAATAACCGCAGCAGATGAGAATGGAAATCCGCAGGAGGCTGCAAGTCTTGGCGGAGGCAATGCAAGAGCGCTGCTCATTAAGTATGACCAGAAAAAGGAAAATCAGATCAATGAACTGATGTGGGTAAATGCCGGCGGCAATGCGGCGAAAGGTAGCTATTGGGCCAGTGAACGGTTTACCTATGATGAAAAGGGAAGAATTACAGAAAAATCCTATTTCGGTGCGGATGGAAATCCGATCGATGTCCAGTATACCCGCGGCATGCTCAGTCTTGACGGCGGTGTTGAATCGCCCTCTGAGCTTCGGAGAATCTGCCGGGAATTTAAGGCTGAATGTCTGGAAGCCGGAGCTGTTACAAAATATACGTATGATGGAGACAGCATATTCCCGTCTCAGGTCGATTTCCTGGGAAAATCCGGACAAAGCTACGGCTTGGGAGGCGGAAGTCATATTTCTACCATTAAGGCAGTGTATGATGACAAAGGAAATGTGATCAAATATTCGGCATATGGCAGTGACGGAACGGCCAGAGGATTGGTCGGGAAAATTGATACCATCGGGCTGACCTATGATGAACGCGGCAATATTTCCAAGGTTATTTATTATCATGGAGATAATGCAGCGCCTCTTGATTATTGGAAATTCCGCAATCATAATGTAGCGGAAATCCGGTATACCTATGATGATCATGGACGGATGATATCCGAGTCCTATTATGATGCAAACGGTTCGCCTGCGGATCTCCAGATCTATGGAAAGATCAAATATCAGAAGACCACGTACAGCTATGATGATAAGGGCCTTCGGAAGAAGGAAGCTATGTATGCTCAGGACGGAACGGAAATCAGTACAGATCCTTTGAAGGCTATTTATGGGAAATACAAAGTAGTAAATCCTGTGACGATGTATCAGAAGTTAATGATACTGGAATTGAAGGAAAATGAAATTGTACTTTCCCCGGATCCGCAATATGTGGCAGAGATGGAAGCAAAATATCATCAGAAACCTGCCAGCCAGACGGAACGAGTTGTTTATACGGCAAATATTGATGAGATAAGCGGCAAGGGAACACTGAAATTTGACAAGTATACCACTATGGATGTTGATATCAGTGCAGGAACCTTATCTGAATTTGGCAATACATGGAAACGTATTGACTGAGGAAAAGGAGGAAAAGCCCGCAGAATCTGCGGGCTTTTTTATGTGCCTAAACCGGTCCGGCTATGAGATTTCGTTAAACAGGTGTTAAGGTTGCTGCATATAGCGGCTTTCCCGGCTTAGTATATGGTCGTTATGGGGGAGGTCTATGAGTCCTTAGGATTCATTTAGTCTGTTCTGGTGTTGAAGGATCGGTAAAGATATAGTAATAGGCCAGAAAAAAGAGCTTGTTGCCTGTAATGTACAGGGACAGGCTCTTTTTTGTCTGGAATGGGAAAAGGCAGAACGGGGCAGTCTTGAAAAAATTTTTTTCAGCAGATATTTTTCCAGAATACATACTAAGAGAAAATAATTTTTCATATGGACAATAAATGTCCATATTGTAAGATATAATATTTATAAACATTTCATTGGCTTAATAATTTTCGGAAATTTGTTCGAATTCTGGGAGTTAATTTATAAGAACTGTATTGTCAACGTAGTTTTCATCTGAAAATATGACTGATGGATTTTAATAAAAACGAAGATGAAAAGACTCCGAAAGTCATAGGAATATTCAGCAGCAGATGATGGTCTTGTGCTGTTAGGGGGTGTACTCGAAAAAGAACTATTTATTTCATGTAAGGGCATATACACAGTCGATTATTATGGGAGGGCATTATGGTATTGTCGAGAAAATGGCTTTACAGCTGTGGGATTCTATTGGCATTATTTATAGCATTGTTTTTATCCGGATGCGGCAGCGATACAAAACTGGAACAGGGATACTATAAGGAAATTGTTGTCAAGGCAAACGGTGAATTGATTGGAAAACATAAACTCTCCGAAAAGGAAGCGAAAAAGGCTGGATTAACGTATTACGTCACTATGGATGAGACCAATAAAGATCAGGTGAAAAAGGTTACTTCCGTATACAATTGTGACATTACCAGCAACCGGACATGGAATATTGAGGGGGAGCTTTGGGACAGTCAATTTGCTTCGCTCGTGATTACACCGCAGGATAATGGATTCATGAAATATGAGTTCCTGGATGCAGTAGGTCAAGGGAAGGAGGGCTTCTGGGGAGCTTATACCATTCGTTACAGAATAGATCCGGAAAGCAAGCGGGCAACGGTGGCTTATTTATATGATAAGAGTGGGAATAATAAGGTGATTTCCATGGGGAATTACTTGCGCGCTGCACAAATGCAGTTTGGATATGATAAGGAAAATCGTCTGATAAAGATTACACCGGCTGATGAATCAGGGAATCAGGTGCGTGCTGAACCAATAGGCGGAAAAGGCCTGTCATCGGTTCAGATAGGCTATGATGAGAAGAAAAAGGATAGAATCCAGAGTATTAGTTGGGTAAATGTCGGCGGGAATTTAGTTATGGGCAGTAACTGGGCCAAAGAAGAATTTTCCTATGATGATAAAGGCAGAGTGATTGCGAAATCTTATTTTCGGGAGGACGGACGGCCAATAGAGACGGGCATTTCCGGAACGGTAGATACAAGTGATGTTTTTTCGACGAGATTACTTGTAAATACATTGACCAAGATCGAAGGATGCCTGGTGAGTGGAGGCGCTGTTACAAAATACACCTATGAGGGAGACAACTGGTATCCGTCAAAGATTTCCTGTTTCGGCATAGGGGGCCAATCATTCGGAGATCAAAGTGAAATTCAGCTTGAATATGATCCTTTTGGGAATGTAACCCGATATTCTGTGTATGGCGCTGATGGATTGCCCCGCAAATTTATGAAGGGTGAAAACATTACGAGCCTTGGTCTTGAGTATGATGATTGGGGGCAGATTTCCAGGGAGATTTTCTATCAGGGAGACAATAAGACAGCAATTCATAAGTGGAATGGAGCATATTGCAGAGCCGTTGCAGAAATTCAATTTACTTATGATAAACATGGACGTACGACGTCTGAATCCTATTTTGATGCAAATGATGCTCCAAATGGAATATATTTTGCAGAATTCGAAGTTAACAAAACAATACATAAAGTTTTTATCGATTATGATACGAAGGAAATAGTTTGTTATTCCGCAAATGGAGATGAGATCTACAGGGAAAGAATGTAGTAAATATTCCCGCTGTATGCGCGGAGACCTGGGAATGGCGTATCAAAAACAGCATGATCATTAGGAATTCAGGAAGGATAAGAGGGTGATGTTATTATGGCATGGGCGAAGCAGCAGACATCATTTGTAAAAGCATTGGGAATGGTAATGCTTTTGGCGATAATGTTTTTGCTTAATGGATGCGGCAAAGACAGTATGTACATAGAACTTGTAAAGAGCGGCCATTTTACCAGTGAACCGAATGTTGAAATCGGAGAAGCTTATGACAAATATTATGATCATCCGAAATGGGAATTCATAGAGACTAAAAATGGTAAAAAGATTGTCCAATTTACAGGAACTGAAAAATGGGATGATGAACAGGCAGGAAGTAAGGTAAGTGTTCAATTTATTATTACCGGTGACGAAAGTTTCAAAGTTGGGACGGTAAAAGTAGATGGGGTGGATATGAGTCTGCTTGGGTTGGATACGATGATAGCGAGAGTACCGGTGGGAATGTATAAGATACAAAAGGAGATAGAAGAAAACACGTAAGGGGGAATCAGTATGGATCGATTTTGTACGCAATGCGGAGCACAGCTGCAGGAAGGGGATCGGTTCTGTACCCACTGCGGGCAGCCGGTCAATTTGTCCGGACAAACCAGGGGACAGGCGATTATCAATCATACTTCGGAGCTGGCCACGGATATAAAGGGCATGGCCAGGCAGGGGGTAATGGATGCAAAGGCCGGCATGGCGAAGGGAATGTCAGCAGTAGCAACTAAAATGGCATCTGCCGCGTCGCAGATGCAGAGGAGCGGGGAAGGGATTGTTCAAAATACAGGAACAGCCATGAGTTCATCGGTCAGTTATTCCGGAACAGATGCCCTATTTGCGGCGGGAATGAAATATCTTGATCATGCCGATCAGGGGGTTAATGCAGATTTGGCTATTCAAAAATTCCAGCAGGCTTACGAAAGAGGAAATATGGCGGCGCTGGAGTGGATGACAGTGGCACAGCTCACAAAAGCTTTGAAGCTGCTGCGTATGCATGCAGAGTGGGAATTAAAAGTAAAAACGGAACAGGGAAATGCAGTCAACAAGCAGAAGGAAAAAGTGCCCGAACAAGGTACCTATGTACAGGAGGCAGGTCATAAAGAGGTAAACGGACAAGCTGCAGGTTCTGTATCAAGTGCAGGGGGAATTTCTACGGCGGATGACAGTCCTTTACCGATTATTTCGCATCAATAAGGAGGCGCATTATGTCTGATATATTTATCGCATTGCTGATGGTCGTGAATGCGATCATTTGCTTCAGTAATGCAAAAGCGGCGGGAAAAGTCTGGGCAGAAGCAAAAGCTGTCGGAGGCTGGATTCAGATCGTTGTTTGGTGTGCGGCAATTCAGGCAGCTCTGGGATTTTCTTATGTTTATCTGTATATCCTGATGTCTATCGGATTTGAGTTTGATCTTATTTCGTACAGGACGATGGGGTTTGTTTATTCTCTCGAATATTTCTTTATTATATTGCCGATTGTCGGGACGGGGATAATCATGACGGTTGAGTCCTGGATCAATGCGGCAAGGGAACGTTCTCTTTTGAATCTGGGTGTAGCAGGCTGGAATACATTTGCTACGGCTTACAATATGTATCATGTTATCAATGCCTTTGGTCCCGCATTTGACAATGTGAAGGAGTTTTTCAATGGAATAACTTCAGATGACAGTGATGATGATTCCTTTGATGCTATTGTACTGGTTGCTGTAGCACTAGCGGCCGGTGTTGTTACGACTATGATTATTGTTCAGCGATATGCAGGGACGCTGCCGATTTCGGAAGCTGTCCGGCAGCATGCCGGTGAATTGGCAGGTGCATAAAGGGAGCATAAAAAGGAAGGAGAGTTGAGAGTATGAGTAAGTTTTGTTCGAACTGCGGTACACCGCTTGAGGATAATGCAAGATTCTGCCCGAAATGCGGCACTCCGTCAGAAGGAGCTGGATCTCCTGCTCCGCAAAATCAGATAGCCTATGTACAAAATCCGCAAGTACAAAAATCTTCCGTAGACGGGATTAAGGAAATGTTTTTTGTATCAGCAGGACGGCTGAATCGGAAGAGATATTTTCTAAGAGGGCTGCTTGTTTCCATTATAGTATTGCTGGGTTTAAATATTATGGATTTTGGAAACGAGGAGGATGAAGTACTTCTGCTCCTGATCGGATTGATTATTTTCGGTATGGGAATTGTGTCAGGAATCATGCTTGGTATCAGAAGATGCCACGATTTTGGAAAAACCGGATATTTTATTCTGCTGCAGATTATTCCGATTATCGGCTTTTTTGCACAGCTGTATATATTATTCAAAAAAGGGGACGAGGGACCCAATCAGTATGGTCCGGATCCTTTGATGGAGGAATAGGAGGAAAATGCGAGCGATATGAGCGGGGAAACAGCGCTTGATATTGTTCGCATTTTTCTATGGTGGCCTTATCTGCAGGAAGGGAGACGGAAGTATGAGTAGATTTTGTTCATATTGCGGAGCAGAACTTGAAGATAATGTAAGATTTTGTCCTCGGCGCGGTACTCCGGCAAGAGGATACACTTATCCGAATCTGCAAAATCAGGGAACATTTCCGGCAGCCGGGATGCAGGAGCCGCAAGGAGATTGCAAAGACTTACCGAGTAGATTTGATGATGGAATCAAAGAGATGTTTTTTGTGTCAACGGGGCGACTGAATCGGCTGAGATATTTCCTGAGAGGACTGGTCGTCTTTGGGGTAAGTATGGTTGCCCTCATTATGATAGCGGCAGCTGTTAATAAAGAAAATCTTTTTCTGGGGTTATTAGGGTTTGCTATTTTTGGATTGACGGCTGCATCGGGAATTATGCTTAGCATCAGAAGATGTCATGATTTTGGAAAGTCCGGATATTTCTGGTTAACACAGTTTATTCCGTTCATCGGAGCTTTTATGGGACTGTACATCCTATTAAAAGGAGGGGATAAGGGACCCAATCAATACGGGCCGGATCCCTTGGAAAGAAGGCAACGGTAAAGGCATAAACAACGCGGGAGCAGCGTGATATTCGAAATTATTTGAGAAAATCATTGCGGTCGTTTCTGATATGAAGGGGGAAATAAAATGTATTGTAAAAAATGCGGTGCCTTAATAAAGGATGGTGCTAAATTTTGTTCACATTGCGGGTGTCCTGTAACACAGGCAGAGCAGACTTCCGTACCGGGAAATGAAAAAACGGAGAATTTGCCGGTGCTTGATAATGTACAGCAGCCTGCCGGGCAGGATTCCAGTCATGATGCAGAAACTCCCAAAAAGCAAAGCCTTTTGGGAATGATAGTAGGAGGAATCATAGTTGTTGCATTGATTTTCGGCTGGGCAGCGGGGAAAGTGGCTATTAAATCAAGCATACGATCTTTTTTGCGGGAAGATCTTGGCCTTGAGCAGTACATTGATGATTTTACGCACAGGGAGCGTCCGGCAAAGACAACGGCGAAAGAAAAGCCCCGCAACGTCGGTGAAAGGACAAACAGCCAGGCAAGAGAAGAAAAACAAAATACGGAAAGACGGGAACCGAAGCCGGCAAATCAACCCAGCGATACATTCGTGCATTATCATCAGCTTATTACGGATCACAAGTATCAGGAGGCTTATCAGTGCTTTACGCCGAGTATGCAGGAAAGCATGGGTGATTATGAGACCTGGGCACAGGGGTATGCAACAACGGTATCCAGCATTCCGGAACAGGTGAGCGTGATTTCCAACGACGGAACGGATGCAGTACTGTCTTTCTATTTAAAAGCTACGGATTTGATTAACGGACGAAATCAGGTGCAGTATTTCAAGGGGCAGTGCAGACTGACGAAGATTGACGGACAGTGGAAGATTGCAGAGATTTCAGCACAGTTGGGGTAATATATGATTGCAAAAAAATTATTGACGGCTGCCATGCTCGGACTGGCGGTTATTGCGGCCGGATGCAGCTTTTTTTCACCGAGCCGGGCCAGTGAACCAAGTCCGGAAGACAGCAATTTAACTGTGGAAGAGCGGGCGGACAGAATTGTGGCAAAGATGTCCGATTCGCAGAAAATCGGGCAGCTGATGATGATCGGAATCCAGGGGACGGATCTGGATGCTGACGGCCGGTATATGATGACGGAATTTCCCTGCGGAAATCTGATTCTTTTTGACCGGAATATGGAAACGCCCGAGCAGGTGAAAAGGCTGACCGGGAATGTGCAGAAGACTGTCAGGGAAACAACCGGCGTGCCCGCATTGATCGGGATCGACCAGGAAGGCGGGGAGGTCATGCGCATGCGGCAGTATCTGCCGAATATGCCTTCCGCAGAAGCACTGGGACAGGAGAATCCGGATGCGGCCCGCAGCTGGGCGGTAAAGACCGGGACAGCACTTCATGATCTGGGTATCAATACCAATTTTGCTCCGGTTGTGGATTTGAACGGAGCTTATCACCGCTCTTACGGAAAGACACCGGAGACGGTAGTTCCTTATGCGGAAGCTGTAATTCAGGGATATACGGAAACAGGGCTTTTTACATCGCTGAAGCATTTCCCGGGAATCGGCAAGGTGAAAACAGATCCGCATATTGACGGAGATGTGGTTTCGATTACACATGAGGAATTGAATGCGGCAGACGGGAAACCGTTCCGGGATCTGATTCAGACGATGGATCCGGACCGTACGTTCATTATGGTTTCCAATGTGACTTTCCCGCAGATTGATGCGGAGAATCCGGCCTGCCTGTCCCGGATCATCATGACGGATATCCTGAGAAAGGAATACGGATATAAGGGACTGATCTTATCGGATGATATGGAAATGGGTGCCATGGCGAAGCATTATGATTTCGGCGAAATGGGCGTCCGTGCCATCGCGGCCGGTGCGGATATGATTCTGGTCTGTCATGATTACGGGCATGAGCAGCAGGTGTACAACGGACTGCTGAAGGCTTATCGTGACGGACGGCTGGACAAAACAGCAGTGGATGAGAAGGTAAAGAGGATTGTACTGATTAAGCTGAAGTATTTGTCGTAAACAGGAAAATCCTTTTTCCAAAAAATGGGTAAAGAACCGGATGTCTGTATTTTCAGCGCATCCGGTTTTTCATTGGGAAAAATAACAAGCCTTCTCCTCAGAGGGAAGGCTTGCTTTGTATCCGGATATTTCCGGAGTTATTGGAAATTGTACTTTGTCACGATCGGTTCTCTGCCGGTAAGCCGGTCTTCTGTGTATTCGTAGAGGCAGAGGGCCAGATAGGAGCCGGCGATGTTGTATACGTCCCGGAAGCCGCAGGCGGTGAGGATGCGGCAGGCGTAGTAGCTGCGCTGGCCGGAGCGGCAGTGGAGGTAAACCGGACGGTCCTTCGGAATTTCGTCCAAGCGGTCACGGATTTGCGAGAGGGGGATATTGACTGCATTTCTGATATGCCCCGCTGCGTATTCGCCGGGCTCGCGGACGTCGATGATGGCGGCACCGTTTTCCGCAAGGCCGCGCACGGCGGAGACGGGAACCTGCCGGAATTCACCGTGGAGAAGATTCAGCCCCACAAGGCCGGCAAGGTGGACGGCATCCTTGGCGGTGGCAAAGGGCGGTGCATAGCAGAGGTCGATGGAAGCCAGGTCTTCCAGGGTTCCGCCTTTGGCGATGACCGCGGCAATGACGTCAATGCGGCGGTCCGGCGCGTCCTGACCGACAGCCTGTGCGCCCAGTATGCGGCCGGTGGGCTTTTCGAAGTGAACCTTCAGGTGAAGGGGAGAAGCACCGGGCATGAGGCTGACCCGGTCAAAGGGGATGACATAGGCAAAGTCATGGGGAATGCCGAGGGCTTCGATTTCCTTTTCATTGAGCCCTGTCGCAGCGCCCCGGAGGCCGAAGAGTTCAATGCCGAAGCTGCCCAGGTATCCCCGGCTCGGCGAAGGGCGTCCGCAGACGGCATCGGCAGCCCGGCGGGCCTCCAGCTGTGCCGGGAAGGCAAGGGAGAGGCGGCCCGTGGTCCGTTTCAGGGGAAGGGCGACTTCTGCAGCATCTCCCACGGCAAAGATAAAGGGATCGGAGGTGCGGCCGTCCGTATCAACGGCAATGGCACCGCTTTTTCCGATCGTCAGTCCCGCTGTACGGGCAAGCTCAGTCCGGGGGCGGACGCCGATGGCCATGATGACGATATCCGCAGGGACGATGCGCCCCGAGGCAAGACGGACGGAGTCCTTTTCCACGGCAGCAATGCCGTCATGGAGGATGAGCCGGACGTGATGATCGAGCATTTCCTTCTGGAGAATCTGTACCATGTCATGGTCGAAGGGGGTGAGAATCTGATCTGCCGCTTCTATGAGGGTAACGTCCAGAAGGGAAGCCAGGTTGGCGGCGGCTTCCGCACCGATGAATCCGCCTCCGATGACGGCGGCAGTGCGGATATTTCCGCCCCTGACTGCTTCCCGGATGGCAGCAGCGTCTTCCGGGTCTTTCAGGGTGAAGATGCGGGGGCTGTCAATGCCGGGAATGGGCGGCAGGATGGGAGCGGCACCGGGAGAAAGGATAAGGAAATCATAGGATTCCTCATAGACGGTGCCGTCTGTCCTGCGGATGCGGACTTTCTTCTCTTCCCGAAGAATATCCGTGGCTTCGGAGCCGGTGCGGACGTCGATGCGGTGCTGCGCCCGGAAGCGTTCCGGCGTCATGAGGAAGAGGGAGTCCGGACTGACCGTGCCGGGGAGGCTGTACGGAAGAGCACAGCCGGAGTAGGAAATATGGGGACCTTTTTCAAGGAGGATGATTTCTGCCGTTTCATCCAGACGGCGGAGCCTTGCTGCTGCGGAGGCGCCGCCTGCCACGCCGCCGATGATGAGGATTTTCCGTGCCATAGGCGCCTCAGTCCCGGAGCGCCATTTCCGCGGCGATGCGGGCGCAGGTCATGATGATTTTCTTGCAGTTGCGCTTTCTGTCTCTGGATTCGAAGTCTTCATAGGGAAGGCAGAGGTCGCGGCAGTCGAGAGCTCCGATTTCCCGGATGACGGCCCGGAGATAGGCTGCATGGCGGGGATAAACGCCGGTTTCCGGATGGTGCAGCTCTTCAATCCGTTCATCCATGGTTTCTTTGGCATAGGGATTGCGCCGGCCGTACATGGAGGAAATGACGAGCATGCCTGCATTGACGGCGCCGCACATCCGGCCGGTACCGCCCATGCCGCCGCCCATTCCGGAGGCAAAGGCGACCGTTTCCGGCGGGAAGTCTGTCAGGCCCAGATCCAGGAATCCCTTCAGTACGCATTCGCCGCAGTTCAGGCCGTGGCGGAAGTGTTCCCCTGCGTTGGCAGCGGCTTTTTCAGCCAGTTCCGCCCGTTCTTCCGGGGTGTAATGTTTCTTTTCCATAGAAAGCACCTTCTTTCCGAATACAAAAAAGTATGTCTTCCTCTGTATTATACATCCGGGAAAGAGGGGAAAACAAAAAAGACCCTCCATGAGGGTCCCGACATCAGAGAGCGTACAGATTATTCCAGCAGGATGAGGCCGTAAAGAGAGATTTCCCGGACCGGACCGCCGGAAATGCGGGCGGAGAAGCCGTTGTCCTTTGCAAGGGCTATCAGATCGATGCCGCAGGTTGTGGCGGAGGGACGGGCACGGTCGGGATGGATGCATTTTTTCAGATTGCAGGTTTCGCAGAGACAGCATTTTCCCGCTTTCAGGCCGAAGGCCTTGTAGTAATTCATGCGGAAGGCTTCCTTTTCCACGGAAACGACCAGGTCGGAGAGGGCGTTGTTGATTTTCCGCTCAAAGCTGTCCCAGTCGGCCGCATCCTCTTCCCGGAAAGGGAAGGTGATCTGCACGAGGAGGGAATCGGTGTAGTCCCGGAGAAATTTCTGCATGAATTCCACGGAGGGGGCATGGGGCGGACAGCAAAGGGTCTGCCCGTAATTGGGGCAGCCGTACTGGCATTTCACCCGGGGCCATACTCCGGTTTTTATGGAGGAAACGGCAACGGGAACGGCTGCGGAAGCGCCCAGTTCCTTTGCCCTGTCAATGAGATGGTTCCAATTTTCCCGGTTCATAAAAAGACCTTCTTTCGGTGTATTTTCTCTTATCATAGCACAGAAAAGGAAACGGTTATTCAGCAAAGTCGGAAGAACGGGGAATCAATAGAGGGCAAATAATAAAATGATCAGGAGCAGGGCGGCAGCGGCCAAAAACAGATATCGTTTGGGATGACTGCAGACAGACTCAGCGGTTCTTATTTTGGAAATGACTCCGGCCCCCATAAGGATTTCATCCACATAGGGAATCGGATCCGGGACAATGCAGTTTACTCCGAAAATCAGGATTCGGATCATCAAAGGGGAAATAAAGACTGCGGGGATGGCAGCCAGGTAAAATAAGGAAAAAAGAATGATTTTCAGCATAATTCACCTATTTATTGTAAGTCATTCAGAAAAGGATTCCCGGAGTTTTTTCCGGGAATCTTTTTTACTTGATTTGTTCAATCAGCTGCCGGAGAAGACGGCAGTTTTCCTGCTGGCCGGCTTCCTGGTTCAGACGAAGGCAGACCTCCAGGTTTTTTCGATAGAATTCTTTCTCTGTCATGGTATTTTGAAAATACCGCTTATACATGGCCGATACATTGCATATATCGGGGCGATGGCTGTAAATACGGCAATGATTGGTCGTTTCATCAAAATAACGGCAGCGGCCGGAGGAATCTTTCCATCGCGCCAGCTGGGGAACCTTGCCGCTCAGCCGGCAGCACAGGCCGCATTCAATACAGGGAAATTTCATTGTTCTTCCATTTCATTGAGGAAATCTGCCGTTTCCTGCTGCACGGTATAGGAGGTATCGGTGAGAGAACCGTCTTTATGGAGAATCGGCGTATCCAGGACCTTTTTAATCGCCAGTGCCAGGGAAGCGCTCATGGCAATTGTTTTTTTGTCTGCTTTGGAATAGTTCCGGAAATCCGTACCGGAGATATCGATGATGCAGTCCATTTCCCGGAGCATGGGGCGGAAAAGACCGGACAGGCGGGTCAGAAGCTGGGTAAACATGACAGACCGCTTGGTGATGGCATCGCACAGATCGGCTGCAGCGTTCATCTCTTCTTCGAATTTACGTGCCTTTGTCCGATTGCTGCGGGCATTCTCCAGGTTCTTATCTGCTTTGGAATCCAGGGTAAAGCCGAGGATGGCAAGAGCCGGTCCGGCTACAAGGCCGCCCAGAACCGCCGTGCCGCCGGCAATACCCAGTCCGCCTGCGGCCAGGGACCCGCCTCCGAGGAATGCAAGGGTAGCATTTGTGGCAGCAGCGCCGCTCAATGC
The DNA here is from genome assembly GCA_938038225.1 of uncultured Dialister sp. GTDB lineage: Bacteria > Bacillota > Negativicutes > Veillonellales > Dialisteraceae > Dialister. The sequence continues at coordinate 180,430 of CALHRX010000003.1, forward strand.
AGCGATGGCTGTACCGGTGGAGGCAGCACCGAATGTCATAACGGCACCGTAAGCGCCCAATGCAGTCAGCCCTCCTGCTACGGCGCCTCCTGCAATTCCGGAAGCCATGTCGACAGCGAGGGAACTTTGTTCTTTCATTTCAGTCAGGGTTTCTTTGCTGAGGTTCAGATGCTCCAGCTCCCGGATTCCCTGGGAATCGGTCAGGTCTACATGGTGGATCCGGCTGAATGATTCGACAAAATGATGGATGTCACGGCTCATAATATTCAGTTTTTTCTGGCCAAGGGTTTGGAGTGCTTCATGCGTTTCTTCCCGTGCGTCATTGATGAGGCGTTTGGCGTTGTCGCAGGTGATTTCCGCCTTTCTGTTGATTCTCTCTGCCTGCTTATTTTTTTCCGAAGCATCATGCGCTTTCTTCACACCGGCAATACCGGCAGCGACAGCAATTCCTCCGAGGATAAATGGTAACGGCATAGATGGTTCTCCTTTCATGACAAAAATTTCATTTTATAAGGTCAAAGGCTTGTCGCTCTTCATAAGAGCTTCAAACTCATCCGCAGTATCAAATTCGGGATTCCCGCCGAGCTTTCGGGAAATCTGATTGGCGCCCTGAATGACGCCGTCGGCATTGCCTTCCTGCAGAGCCCGGTCAATGGTTCGGAATGCTTCGTCGAATGCGGATTGATAATCATGAAGATATTCCCTGACAATCGCATGGAACTGTTCCCGATAGGCCCGGATTGAACGAATGGCTGCCTCGCATTCTGCCTCTATGCGGATGCGTTCCTCCCGGGCAAGTCCCGCCTCTTCCTTTGCCCGGAGCAGCTGATTGTAACAGAAGCTGCCCAGGGCGATGCCGGCCATACTGCCGACAAGACCGCCGACAATGGGAATGGGGATCAGAAACTGTCCTGCTGCAGCATATGCGGCGCTGCTGACGGAAGTGATCCCTGTTTTTCCGATTCGTTTTAAGCATTCCGCTCCGGAAATATTTCCCTGCAGATATTCAGAGGCGGCATTGATCAGTCCTAAAAAGGAAGGAACAATGACGGCCTGAGGAAGAGGGGTTTTTGCCAGGGAACGAAGGATGGCTTTTGAGGAATTTTGCATGAATCCGGATACCATGGAACCGAGGTAGCCGGATGCATAGCCCATGGTACTGTTTTTTACGACGGAAACCGCTGTATCCTTCATCGCCTCTTCAACAGAGCATTTTCCCTCAAAGACCAGGATTCCCTTTTGAATGAGGGTGATGCTGCCGCCGATAACTCCGGCGCAGCAGGCACTTTCTTTGCCCGCTTCCATGGCAGTGGCATTCATGGATTTGAAGGTGGCCCGCTTCGGATTCAGCCGGGCTTCTACGGCTTCGGCCTTGGTCAAGGAGGAGGGCTTCAGATTTTTCTGCAGCTTCTTTATTTTTTGAATTTTATTCTGTAAAGCCGTTTGTCTCTGCAGATCCCCTTTCTGCCGGGCATATTGAAGCTGTTTCTCCAGCTTTTCCAGGTTCCTGGCAGCGGCTTCCTGCATGCCGGGGTAGAAATCCTTCGGGACCTCTATTTTGGCATCTGCATTCAGGTATTTTTCATATTTTTTACGGGTAAGTTCCTCGAGAAGTTCCGTCGGACTGCTTTTTACAAACTTCATCTGTACACCGGAACCGGCAACAGGGTTTCCGTTTTCATCGATTTTGACATAGTCATACAGAGGATCATTGACTCTCCCGATGTCATCGGTGCGGACGGTACGGGTCTTTTCTCCGTTCAGAATGGCTTTTTTGTTTTCATTGGCCACCTGTTTTATTTCGGCGGAAAAACCGGCTTGCTGCGTGATGTTCTGTTCTGCATAATCCGGGTTGACTTTATAGCCGGAGATATCCTTCAGACTTCTCTTCAAAGTTTGACCGGTCTCATGATCAATGCCGGTATAGGCTACAAGATCTTCTTTGAGTGCTCTTCCGTATGTATGGATTCGTTCGCTTGTCACGGCAGAGGAAATTATGAAGCCTTCATTTTCCTCCGCATTTTGGTTTTGCTTTTCTTTGCCTGCAGCAATCCTGGATTTTTTCATATCATTTTCACTCTTTTTATGGATGCCGATTCATTTTATCAGGTACAAATAAAATGAATAAATTTATTATGTATAGAATACTACCAAATACTTAAGATTTAAATGGAGGGAAGGAAATGCAGCAGGAAAAGTCAGAGAAATCGTATGAATAAAAGTATACGGTATGCGGTGAAGGGGAAAAGGGCATTTGAACCGGCAGGAAAAACTTCAGTATTGTTATTTCCTGACCGGCGGGAAGGACGGGGCTCCCGCCGGTCTGTTCTGCGGATTTCCGGGAAAGGAAAGAAAAAAGGCGGCGGATGTGCTATAATTGTTGCAACCAATTTATGCAGTCGTTTTTTATGAGCGGAATCGGAAAAAGGCTTCCCGGGAAAATACGGGAGGCGCAGGGAAGACAAAGAAAACATATCCCGTTTTCCGGTCCGCTTTTTGCATAGAGAAAAAGAGGAGGAAAAAGATGGCTTCCAATGGTTTGATTACCGATTTATATCAGCTGACAATGGCGAATGCTCTGTTCAAAAAAGGCATGCATGAAAGAAAAGTGGTATTTGACCGCTTCTTCCGGAAGAATCCCTTCGAGGGAGGATATACGGTGGTAGCCGGGCTGTCCCATCTGGTGGACTTTATCCGGAATTTTACCTATTCCGAGGAAGATATCAGCTATCTGGAAAGTCTGCACATTTTTTATCCGGAGTTCCTGGATTATCTGAGAAATTTCCATTTTACCGGAAGCATTTATGCCATGCCGGAAGGATCGGTAGCCTTTCCGGGAGAAATCCTTCTCCGGTTTGAAGGCCGGACCATTGAGGCAATGCTGCTGGAAACAGGGCTGTCCATGATCATGAATCATGAAAGTCTGATTGCCACGAAGTGCCGCCGTGTGCGGGAGGTGGCTCCCGATGATGCGCTGATGGAATTCGGTCTGCGCCGGGCACAGGGCCATTCCGCAGGGCTCTGGGGCGCCCGGGCTGCCATGATCGGCGGTTTCAACGGGACGTCCAATGTGGAAGCGGGGAAGAAATTCCATATTCCTGTCATGGGAACCATGGCGCACAGCTGGGTTATGAGCTTTGATTCCGAAAAGGAAGCCTTTGAGGAATATGTCCGTCAGTATCATGACAATCTGATTCTCCTGGCAGATACATACAATGTACTGGAAATGGGCGTGCCCCATGCGATCGAGGTATTTACGGAGCTCCGCGCCAAGGGGCTGCTGCCGAAGAAGTACGGAATCCGCATCGATTCCGGGGATCTGGTATACCTGTCGAAGGAAGCATCCCGTATGTTTGCCGAGGCGGGATTCCCGGATGCCATCATTTCGGGTTCCAATGACCTGGATGAGTACCTGATCGCTTCCCTGAAAATCCAGGGCTGCACGGTAACCAGCTGGGGCGTCGGAACGAAGACCATTACTGCTGACGGGACATCGGCTCTGGGCGGCGTATTCAAGATGAGCGCCAAGGAAGAAAACGGAGATTTCCAGCCGGTGATGAAAATTTCCAATGATATATCGAAGATGACAAACCCGGGAATCAAGACAGTGCGCCGTTTCTACAAGAAGAGTACGGGCAAGCTGATTACCGATCTGGTTTGTCTGGCTGATGAACCCATGCCGGACGGCGGCAATTTTACGCTCGTAACGGAATCGGCCAAGTGGCGGAAGAAGGAGCTGAAAGCAGGAACATATACCTGTGTGGATATGCTGCAGCCGGTCTTTGTGGACGGAAAGGCGCAGGAGCTTCCTTCACTTCCGGAGGTTATCCGGTATGCCGATCAGCAGATGCAGACGCTCTGGCCGGAATACAAACGTCTTCTGAAGCCGAATGTGATGGAAATCAATCTGTCGGATAAGCTGCAGGTTCTGAAGAGTGAAATTATCCGCAAGGAGCTGCAGGAAATCGAATAGGAAGATTTTTCAGAAGGCCGCCTGCCGTAAAGGACGGGCGGCTTTTTGCGTGCCTTTTTTCAAAATCCGGGCATAAAAAAGAGCGGGAAAGGAATCAATCCTTTTCCCGCTCCGGGAGGATGCACAGAAGCTCCGGTTTACAGAGAAGATTCGCGGCGGAGACCGGTATTGCCGAAATGGCGGACGGTACCGTTTTTCAGCAGGAAAATCGCCGGTGCGGCATCGCAGAAGCGGTGCATATTGTCGATATTGTTCCGGCAGGTCTGCACCATGGCGGAAAGCGCATCCGGGTCGGAGGTTTCCTCCAGCTCTCCCCGGATGGAAATCCAGGTCTTATCGGGGTGCATGGCGGAGATTTCCGCATGGCGGTTCATCAGGAGATCCTGGTATAATTCGGAATCTTTCAGAACGGAGAAGCAGAGATTTCCCTTATATTCGCAGACTCCGTCCATCGGGCGTACCCGGGGCCGCATGCCCCGCGCAGTCGCCAGAAAGAAAACACCGCATTGCCAAAGATATTCCACTACCTGACCGGTCGTATCCACCAGGATGGCCCCCTTTTTATAGGATTGATTTTTTGCTTTTCTTCTCCTTTATTATACTCCTTATTTCCCTGCACTGCTTTTTTCTTTGCAGATTTTTTGCAGGAAAAGGAAGATGTTTCCGGACGGAAAATCAGGCGCAGACGCCGCGGAAATGAGGCATGCCGGCGGGTGTCTTTCGTTGGTTCTGCCGGGAAATAATGATATAATAAAACATATATTTCATGATTTTTTCTTTCATGATTTTCATGGGTTTTCCATACGAATTCCGATCGGGAGGCAATATGACAATAAAGAAATGGGCGGCGGCAGGCATGACCGCTTTGGCACTGGCAGCAGGCGTTTCCGTAGCTCGGGCGGACTCTCTGACCCTGGCAGGCGGAGAAACCGTCAATCTGGGCCAGAAGGTGAATGTACTGGACGGAGATAAGACCTTTTTCGGCGCGCAGCTGAAGGATTGGCTGCAGCGTCCGTCTGCGGAGGCTTCGGTGGAGAAGCTTCTGCGGGAAAAGCAGGTTTTCGGGGAAGATGCACCGGAGTATAAGGAGCTGTCCCGCGCAGCGGTTTCCCTTCTCCGTACGGCAAAAGTGTATCAGGTCCGTTCGGTGGCAGACGGGACATATTATCAGGGGATGATGGCCTCCCTGTCTCTGTCGGATGAAGAGCTGCTGCAGTGGAAGCAGTATAAGGACCTGGCAGCAGACGGACGGAAAGCAGCCATCGGCGGAGCCGACGGTCCGACCTCGGTTTATCTGACCTCCGGACAGGTGCAGCAGGAAGCATCCGGTGCCGAAAAGAAGAAGGAGGCCGGTGAGGCAGCCAAAGAATCCGGAGAAAGCGGAAAGGCTGAGAAGGGATTGTTCGGCGGTGCGGTGCAGGTGGTATCAAATACCTCCTGGAAAGAAGGAACCTCCCGGAAGGGCATTTCTTATCGGTATGCTTCTGCCCGGATTGATGCGGTGCGGAACGGCTTTGCCATTCCTCTGTATGTAGAGGGCATTATTATGAAGGAAAAGGACAGGACGACCTTCACGATTTTTGCGGCGGATCAGGCCAGCGGAAAATATTTTGCCCCCGTTCTGGAAAAAGCCCTGCAGGGAGCGGCAAAATGAGAAAAATCGGTGCTCTTGTGCTGGCGTTTCTTCTGACGGGCTCTGTTTCATGGGCGGCACCGGAGGCGGCGCTGCCGGAAACGGAGGCGCTTGCTTCGATTCCTGTCCTGCTGGAGGAAAGTGCGGCAGCAGAGACGGCTCCGAAAGGGGAAAAGAAGAAGGACGCCGGGAATGACGCAGAAGAGGAAGAGCTTGTCGGTGAGTATATGGAGCTCATTCAGAAGGATTCGCCGATGCCTTTCCTGAAGGAAATGGATCTGCCGGAGGGATGGTCATTCATGCCTTTCCATGATGCGGCAGTAAAGACGGCGGATCGGGAGGAATGGGCCGGTTTTCTCCGTACGCATACAGGAGATACGGATTCCGTTTTTCTGGCGTGCGGTGTGGAGCTGAAAGGGCCGGAGGCGGATAAGCTTTTCGGCGGGATGTATACGGAGGGAAACCTCAGTCAGGAAACTGTTTCCCGCCTTCTCCGCTTTAATATGCTCCTGGTGAAATCGGGAAATATGCTCAATGAGGTTTTTCTGAAAACAATTATAACGGTGAATGAGGGCCGGCCTTACGGGGACCGTTATCCCTACAATCTGATTTCCGTGGATACGGGCGAGCCGGAGCAGCTCCACCTGATGGGAGATCGGAAGGGGGTATATACCTTTTTCATCCGTCCGGTCTTTGCGGTGGATCAGTGGCTGGTGCCGCTGGCACTGCGGGGCTATGCGTACAAAAAGGACGGCGCATACCGGTTCCTTTTCCTGGCCGGTGAGGACAGCGGAAGGAAATCCATGGAGAAAGCGGGCCGGTACCTGCTGGACCGGTACGGAAACTGAACGGAACAATAAAAAAGTGAAGCAGTTCGGAAAAGAAACTGCTTCACTTTTTTATTGGAATTTTGATGCGGAATCCGTTCTTTATTTGGCTTTCTGAAGGATTTTCCGCAGGTATTCGCTTCTCTCCCGGGAATCGTCCGCACTGTCCAGCAGGATATCAATGTAGCGGTTCAGGGTATCTTCATCCGTATAGGCGGAGATGAAGGAGTCCGGCTGGTTGATATCGAGCAGGATGGGAAATTCCAGGGCGGAGAAGAGCTGCATTGCTTTCAGGTTCAGGTCTTTCTGGTCGGTGTATCCGGTCATTTCCGCCACGTTCCGGATGACCTTGTCCCAGCACTGGTTGTGCAGGAGAGAAAGGTAGATGAAATAGGTGTCCTTGGTCTCCGGTGCGGAGGGATGGGTGACGGAACGGAAGAGGGAGGGATGCTGCCTGGCAAGCTTGAAGTAGGCAATCATGTACTTTTTCATCCGTTCCTTGGCGGGCAGATCGGGATCATCCAGATAGGCCAGTACGGTTTCCAGATTTCCTACCATGTACTCCAGGGCAGCGCTGATGAGGGCTTCCTTGGAGCCGAAGTAGTACCGGACGGAGGCAATGTTGACATCTGCTTCCCGGGCAATGGCCCGCACGGTGGCCTGCCGGAATCCCTGCTGCTGCAGGATGCGCACGGTGGCGTCAATCATGCGGCGGCGGATTCGTTCTCCTTTTTCGGTCAGTTTTTTTGTACTCATAGGATTCTCCCTTTCCGCACGCTGAGGGGCTGATTGACAAAGGGAAAGGTATCCGGATTTTCCTTCTTTTCCGTGAGGGAGCTCATCATGAGCTTGAGGCGGTTCATCTGGTTGACCGCAGAGGCGCTGGCATCGCAGTCAAGAGCCAGGAAGACCGCTTCCGGATAGGCGGTATGGAGCTTGTGCACCATACCCTCTCCTGTGATGTGGTTCGGCAGGCAGGCGAAGGGCTGGAGACAGATGACGCCCCGGCATTCATGATAAAGAAGGTCGATCATGTCTGCCGTGAGGAACCAGCCTTCCCCGGCACGGTTGCCCAGAGAGAGGTACTGGGAGGCCCGCTTGGCGAGCTTGGTGATGGAGGTGATTTCATGAAAGCGCTTGGAGTTTTTCACTGCCTTTTCCAGGGGCTTCCGGTACCATTCCATGATATAGCGGAAAAAGGTATTTTCCAGGTCGTCCTTGAAGCTGCCGTCCAGGTGCTGTCTCTGGAAACGGGCATCCAGCGCACCGTAGAGGAAGAAGTCGAGCATGCCGCTGGTTTCCGCTTCGCCGCCGTTTTCTTCGATGGCACGGACGATGTCGTTGGAGGCAATGGGGGAGAATTTTACGTAAATTTCGCCGACAATGCCGATCCGGGGACGTCTTTCCATATCCGTCAGGGGAAGGCGGTCGAAGTCCTTCACCATGGCAGCGATGTTTTTCTTGTAGACCCGGTATCCGTCATTCCGGAGGAGGGATTCGCTGCATTTCTTCTGCCATTCCCTGCAGAGGGTTTCCGCACTGCCCGGATTCTTTTCATAAGGACGGGTCCGGTACAGGCACTGCTGGAGGGCGTCGCCGTAAATGACGGCCTGGAGCATACGGATGCCCATGGACATGGTGAATTTGAAGCCGGGCTGCGGTTCAAAGCCCTGGGTATTGAGGGAAATCACCGGGATCTTCGACAGTCCCGCTTCCGCCAGAGCCCGGCGGAGGAAGCCGATGTAGTTGGAGGCACGGCACATGCCGCCGGTCTGGGAAAGCATGACGGCCGTCTTGTCCGGATCATATTCGCCGGACCGGAGAGCCCGCATCAGGGAGCCGATGGTGATGATGGCCGGATAGCATGCATCATTGTTGACGAAGGAAAGCCCTTCCTCGATATCGGCCTGTACGGGAGGCAGGACCTTTACGCGGTAGCCTTCGCTCCGGGCGGCTGCTTCGATGATCGGGAAGTGAATGGGGGACATTTCCGGTACAAGGATGGTATAGTCCTTCTTCATTTCCTCCGTGAAAGGAGCCCGTTCATAATGGATTTCCGGCGGAGCAGCTTCCGTCCGGACACGTTCTTTGATGGCTGCCTTGAGAGAGCGGAGACGGATGCGGACCGCACCCAGATTCAGGCTCTGGTCGATTTTCAGGCAGGAGTAGAGGCGGTTCCGCTTGGTCATGATTTCCTGAACCTGATCGGTAACAACCGCATCCAGTCCGCAGCCGAAGGAATTCAGCTCGACAAGCTCCAGGTTGCTGCGGCGGGTGACGTAGTCGGCAGCCTTATAAAGGCGGCTGTGCCAGGTCCACTGGTTCATGACGCGGAGTTCCGGGAATTCCCCGCCCACCATGGAGACGCCGTCTTCGGACAGAACGGCCATGCCGAGCTGATTGATCAGGTCCGGAATGGAGTGGTTCACCGTGGGGTCCACATGGTAGGGACGTCCCGCCAGGACAATGCCGATGAGATGCTTTTCATCGATTTCCTTCAGGATGCGCTTCGTTTCTTCCAGAAGCTTCTCCTTGTATTCCTTTTCTGCATCCTGTCCGGCGCGGATGGCGGACTTGATTTCATCGCCGGAAATGCCCAGCGGCTTGAGGACCTTTTTCAGCTCTCTGGCCAGGTCCTTCGGCGAATGGAGGGGCAGGAAAGGATGGTAGAAAGCGGTTTTGTACTTCGTCAGGATTTCATCCATATTGGCCTGGATGTTTTCCGGATAGGATGCCACCATGGGGCAGTTGTAGCTGTTTGCGGAGCCTTCGTCCGGGCCCTTGTCGATGCAGGGGTACCAGATGAAATCCACATGGCGCCGCGCCAGATCCCACACATGGGCATGGGCCAGCTTGGCCGGGAAGCATTCCGAGTAGGAGGGAATCGTTTCCATCGCTTCGGTGGGGATATCCCGGAGCTGCTCCGAGGAGGTCATGACCCGGTAGCCCAGACGGGTGAAGAAGGCATGCCAGAAGGGGTAGTCTTCATACATGTTCAGCGTCCGCGGAATGCCTACCGTGCCTCTCCGGGCTTCCTTCGGGGAAAGCGGTTTCCTGCGCCAGATGGCATCGTATTTCCACCGGTAAATATTGGGCAGGGAAGAGTGGGGAGCGGTCTTGCCGGTGAGCATGATCGCCGCCCCTCTTTCGCAGCGGTTTCCCGATACGAAGGAACGGCCGTCGTTGAAGCGGGAAATGGTGATGAGGCAGTGGTTGCCGCAGCCGGGGCAGCGCTTCATTTCGTTTTTGAGGGTGAGCTTCTGCAAATCCTCCAGAGAAATCAGAGTGGATCTGTGGTTCTCGTCGCAGGTGTCCCGGGTGATGAGGGCAATTCCGTAAGCGCCCATCAGACCGGCTACATCGGGACGGATGACATGGCAGTTCAGCAGCTTTTCCAGCGCGCGGAGCACGGCATCATTGTAGAAGGTGCCGCCCTGAACGACGACTTTCGTACCCAGCTCGGAGGCGTCGCGGAGACGGATGACCTTGTAGAGGGCATTCTTGATGACGGAATAGGAAAGGCCTGCGGAGATATCTGCTACGGAAACCCCGTTTTTCTGGGCCTCGCGGACACGGGAATTCATAAATACCGTGCAGCGGGAGCCGAGATCGGCAGGATGTTTGGCAGAAAGGGCGATGCGGGAGAATTCCCGGATGTCCATGCCCAGGGAATGGGCAAAGGTATCGAGGAAGGAGCCGCAGCCGGAGGAGCAGGATTCGTTCAGCAGGATATCATCCACGGCACCGTCCTTGATGCGGCAGCATTTCATGTCCTGTCCGCCGATGTCCAGAATGGTGGTTACATCGGGAAGGAAATGACGGGCGCCTCTGTAGTGGGCCATGGTTTCCACTTCGCCTACATCGCAGGAGAGGGCACGCTTGATGAGATCTTCCCCGTAGCCGGTGACGCCGGCGCCGCAGATAACGGCTTCCCTGGGGAGACGGCTGTACAGATCGGCAAGAATCTTTTTGGCTCCGGCAAGCGGAGTGCCCTTATTGCTGTTATAAAATTCATACAGGATTTTTCCGTCCTTATCCAGGAGCACTGCCTTGATGGTGGTGGAGCCGGCATCGATGCCGAGCCAGACCGGACCCTTTGCCTGGGAAATGTCGCCTCTCGGCGCATGGAAACGGCTGTGCCGTTCCTTAAATTCCTCATATTCCTCGGGAGAAGCAAAGAGAGGTTCCAGGCTGGGGACGTTTTCCTGATAGCCGTCGCCGGCCTTTTCCACCCGTTCGAGCCAGCTGTCCAGATCGAAGGGCCTGTCATGGCAGGCGGAAACGGCCGCCCCCATGGCGACATAGAGTTCCCCGTGATCGGGGACAATCATATCTTCATCGGCGATGTCCAGAGTCTTCTGGAAACGCTCGCGCAGAACCGGCTGGAAGGTCAGCGGACCGCCGAGGAAGCATACCTTCCCGCTGATCGGACGGCCGCAGGTCAGGCCGGAAATGGTCTGGTTCACCACAGCCTGGAATACGGAAAGAGCGATATCCTCATGGGAGGTATCTTCATTGAGCAGCGCCTGGATGTCCGTCTTGGCAAAAACGCCGCACCGGGAGGCGATGGGATGAATCTGTTTGGCCCTGGCAGCGAGCTTTCCCATACCGGGAGCATCCGTGGAAAGCAGGGAAGCCATGCGGTCGATGAAAGCACCGGTTCCGCCGGCGCAGGCGCCGTTCATGCGCTGGTCCACGCCGTTGCGGAGGTACGTGATCTTTTCATCCTCCCCGCCCAGCTCAATGATGACATCGGTTTCGGGATGGAATGTCTGTACGGCTTTTGTTTCGGCAAGAATCTCCTGGCAGAAAGGGAGCCCCATCATCTTGGCCAGCCCCATGCCGCCGCTTCCGGAAATGGATGCGGTGATCCGGCAGCCGGAGAACTGCGACTGCAGCTCCTTGAGAAGAGACATCGTTGCAGCTTTGATATTGGACATGTGCCGTTCGTATCGCCCGAAGAGAAGCTTCATGTACGGCGAAAGCGCAGCCACCTTTACTGTGGTGGATCCTACATCAATCCCTACATGGATGACCGGTTTCATGAAATAACCTCCTTGCCCGGAAACTGATACTTCCGGGAGTATTTTGTATAAGAATAAGATAAACTGTTTATGATTTGAAAATGAATCTATTCGATATCATTGTAACACCAAACACGGCTTGTCACAATGTTTCCGCAGAGAAGATACTCGGAAATTTCCCGCAGGACGGGACTTTTCCGCTTTTTCTCTGCCTTGCGGACCCCTGCCGGGCATACGGCACGGAGCATAGCGGAATCGGGAAGAGAAAAAATTCAATAGCTTTCTATGTGTTTAACTTTTTTCTCTGAATTTCAAACAATTCCGAAGCCGGTATGAAGAATTTCCCTATTCGGCGGGATTTGGCTCAGAGCAGAGGATATGAAGAATGTCCTGCACATCCCCGGCAAAATAAACATTTTCCAGATCTGCTTCATCCAGGAAGCCCCGTTCCACCCATTGGCGGAGCTGTTCTTTCAGCGGATCGTAAATGTGCTCCGCATTGCAGAGGATGATCGGCGGTTTCTTTTCCCCTCCGTAAATGCGGCAGTGGGAAAGGGTATCGGCAAATTCTTCCAGTGTGCCTGCACCGCCGGGAAGGACGACGAAAGCATCTCCTCTTTCGATGAGGATGCGTTTCCTTTCCGACATATCCTCCACTTCCAGAAGACGGGTAATGCCCCGGTGGGCCTGCTCCTTCACCACGAAGACGCGGGGAATCACACCGATGACTTTTCCGCCGGCGGCCATGGCAGCATCGGCCAGGATGCCCATGAGCCCCACGGTTCCTCCTCCGTAGTAAAGGGTGAATCCCTTTTTGCCCAGGGCTTCTCCGAGCTCGCCTGCCAGGGCGGCAAAGGCCGGGTCGTTTCCGAAGCGGGAACCGCAGTATACGGTCACATTCTGTAGAGTTTGCATATTGCCTCCTTGGGTCTGCGGCCTCTGCGTCTGCGCAGAAAGCCTGAATGACGTTTACAATGCTTTTTATTATATATCCTATATATAGTTTTGAGAATCCGCCGGAGAAAAAATATTTTTGTGCCGGCGGAAAGAAAGCAGGCGCTGCGGGAGAAGCAGGGCAAATGCCGCAGGCCGGTTCTGCCGGTGTGCTGCTAAAAGTCTGCCTGGGAAGAAGAAAATGCAGTACGGCAGAAGAAGGGGTTCTTTTTCCGATTCTATCCGGAGCAGCCGGGGCTCCGCGGCGCTTTTTCAAAAAACGTGCCCGGAGGGAAGGGCGTTTTTCTTCCTGCTGCGAAAGGAAATGAAGGAAATGAAGGAAATGAAGGAAATTTTCTTATATAAAAATTTTATAAGACCGGCCGGAACCGATTGAGGATGGAGGAGAAAGAAACGGCCGGAGAAGAGAGAAAAGCCCGTTTCAGCGGGCAAAAAAGCACGAATGACACGCCAGGATACGTTGTAAAAAGTCACCGCATAAAATCGGGCTTTTTGAGGGGTATTTTTATTGACATTCCTCCGGGCGGATGATATAATTCTCGTGTTGCGTGGAATGAGTGCGCTTTAAAGCAGGTGATAAGAATGACATTGGAAGAATTGAAAACTTCTCCCTTTGCAGTGGGAATGAAAGAGACGGAAAGAGCAATCGAGCGGAACGAAGCCCGGGCAGTATTCCTGGCGTCGGACTGCGATGACCGGATTGCAGATCCGCTGAAGGCACTCTGTGCCGAGCATAATATTCCCATGGTGACCGATTTTACGAAAAAGGAAATCGGCCGGGCCTGCGGCATCAAGGTAAAAGCCGCTGCATGCGCAATACTGATATCCCGGTAATATCTTTTCCGGCTATGCCGGAGAGGATCAATTATAAATTTACCCTTATGGAAAGGAGGTGCCCATTTTGCCGACAATCAATCAGCTGGTTCGTAAAGGCCGCCAGACTCTGGCAGTCAAAGCGAAGACCCCGGCTCTGAAGCAGTCCCCGCAGAAACGCGGTGTTTGCACCAGAGTTTACACCGCAACCCCGAAGAAGCCGAACTCTGCTCTTCGTAAAGTTGCCCGTGTACGCCTGACCAACGGAATCGAAGTATCTGCTTACATTCCGGGCGAAGGCCATAACCTGCAGGAACACAGCGTAGTCCTCATCAGAGGCGGCCGTGTTAAGGATCTTCCTGGTGTTCGTTACCACATCATCCGCGGCGCTCTCGATACCGTAGGCGTATCCGGACGTCAGCAGTCCCGTTCCAAGTACGGTGCTAAGCGCGAAGGAAAATAATCAGTAATAGCTATGTGATAACAAACCATTTATAAGGAGGAAATTAACAATGCCGAGAAAAGGTGCTGTTCCGAAACGTGACGTGCTGCCGGATCCCGTGTATGGAAACAAGACAGTTACCCGTTTCATCAATAAAGTCATGCTGGACGGCAAGAAGGGTGTCGCAGAATCCATCGTTTACGGTGCATTTGATATCTGCCGCAGCAAGCTGAACAAAGAACCGATCGAAATTTTCGAACAGGCTCTGAACAATGTTATGCCGGTTCTGGAAGTACGTGCACGCCGTGTAGGCGGCGCTAACTACCAGGTGCCGGTTGAAGTACGGGCAGACCGCCGTCTGACCCTTGGTATCCGCTGGATGGTTAACTATGCCCGTCAGCGCAGCGAACGTACAATGGAAGAACGTCTCGCAGGCGAATTGATGGATGCATACAACAATACCGGCGCTGCCGTTAAGAAGAAAGAAGACACTCATAAGATGGCAGAAGCCAACAAGGCTTTCGCTCATTATCGCTGGTAATTATAATAAGGAGAAAAAATCGTGGGCAGAGAATTTCCGCTTGAAAAAACAAGAAACATCGGCATCATGGCTCATATCGATGCCGGCAAAACAACCACCACGGAACGTATCCTGTTTTATACCGGTGTAAACCACAAGATCGGCGAAGTTCATGACGGCGCAGCTACCATGGACTGGATGGCGCAGGAACAGGAACGCGGTATCACCATTACCTCTGCGGCAACTACCTGCCACTGGAAAGGCTATCGTGTAAACATCATCGATACCCCAGGGCACGTAGACTTCACCGTAGAAGTTGAACGTTCTCTCCGCGTACTGGACGGCTCTGTAGCTGTATTCAGTGCAAAGGACGGCGTACAGACCCAGTCTGAAACCGTTTGGAGACAGGCCGATCACTACCATGTTCCGCGTATCGCTTTCATTAACAAAATGGATACCATCGGCGCAGACTTCCTCCATGCTGTAAAGACCATGGACACCCGTCTGCATGCAAGAGCTATTCCGATGCAGCTTCCGATCGGCAAGCAGGATAATTTCAAAGGTATCGTTGACCTGCTGACCATGAAGGCTGAAATCTATGAAGATGACCTTGGCAAGGATATCCATATTGAAGATATTCCGGCTGATATGCTCGATGAATGCCAGGAATACCGCGACAAGATCTGCGAAGTTGCTGCTGAAGGCAACGACGATCTGATGGAAAAATACCTCGAAGGCGAAGAACTCACCCTCGAAGAAATCAAAGCTTCCATCCGTCAGCAGGTTCTTGACTGCAAGCTGTTCCCCGTATTCTGCGGCTCCGCATACAAGAACAAGGGTATTCAGCTGCTGCTGGACGCCGTTCTGGATTACCTGCCGTCCCCGCTGGATGTTCCGCCTGTCAAAGGTACAAGCCGCGACGGAGAAGAAGAAGAAAGACCGGTTGACGATAAGGCTCCTCTGGCTGCTCTTGCATTCAAGATCATGGCCGATCCTTTCGTAGGCAAACTGGCTTACTTCCGCGTATATTCCGGCGAAATGCATCAGGGCACCTACGTCCTCAACTCCACAAAGGGCAAGAAGGAACGCGTAGGCCGTATTCTTCAGATGCATGCTAACCACCGTAAGGAAATCGATACCGCTTACACCGGCGACATTGCCGCTGCTGTAGGCTTCAAGGATGTTACGACCGGTGATACTCTCTGCGATGTAGATCATCCGATCGTCCTTGAAAAGATGGAATTCCCGGATCCGGTTATTTCCGTAGCCGTTGAACCGAAGACCAAAGCAGACCAGGAAAAGATGGGCAACGCTCTCCAGAGACTGGCTGAAGAAGATCCGACATTCAAGGTTCACACCGATCCCGAAACCAACCAGACAATCATCTCCGGCATGGGCGAACTCCACCTGGACATCATCGTTGACCGTATGCGCCGTGAATTCAATGTAGACTGCACTGTCGGCAAGCCGCAGGTTGCTTACCGCGAAACCATCCGCAAGTCCGTTGAATCCGAAGGCAAATTCATTCGTCAGACCGGCGGCCACGGTCAGTACGGCCACTGCTGGCTGCGTCTGGAACCGAAGGAAGCCGGCACAGGCTTCGAATTCGCCAACGAAGTTGTCGGCGGCGTTATTCCGAAGGAATTCATCAACCCGATCCAGGCCGGCGTAGAAGCTGCTATGCAGGACGGCGTTGTTGCAGGCTACCCGATGGTAGATATCAAGGTTACCGTATATGATGGTTCCTATCATGATGTCGACTCCTCGGAAATGGCCTTCAAGGTAGCTGGCTCCATGGCATTCAAGGACGGCGCAAAGAAGGCAGATGCTGTTCTTCTCGAACCGTACATGTCTGTCGAAGTTGACGTTCCGGAAGACTACATGGGCGACGTTATCGGCGGCCTGAACTCCCGCCGCGGACGCATTGAAGGCATGGAAACCGAAAACGGCGAATCCCGCATTAAGGGCTACGTTCCGCTTTCCGAAATGTTTGGCTATGCAACCGCTCTGCGTTCTTCCACCCAGGGCCGCGGTACCTTCACCATGACCTTCGATCATTATGAAGAAGTACCGAAGGCAATCTCTCAGCAGATTACGGAAGAAAGACTCGGAAAATAATCGGATATCATCCGCATCAATTCAATAAGGAGAAATCAAAATGGCAAAAGCTCATTATGAAAGAACAAAGCCGCATGTTAACATTGGTACCATCGGCCACGTCGATCATGGTAAAACTACCCTGACCGCTGCTATCACCAAGGTTCTGTCCGAAGAAGGCAAAGCAAACTTCCTCGACTATGCTTCCATCGATAAGGCTCCGGAAGAAAGAGCCCGCGGTATCACCATCAACACCGCAACCGTTGAATATGAAACCGAAAACCGTCACTATGCACACGTTGACTGCCCCGGGCACGCTGACTATGTAAAGAACATGATCACCGGTGCTGCACAGATGGACGGCGCTATCCTCGTAGTATCCGCAGCTGACGGCCCGATGCCCCAGACCCGTGAACACATCCTCCTCGCTAAGCAGGTAGGCGTACCGGCAATCGTTGTATTCCTGAACAAAGCTGACCAGGTAGACGATCCGGAACTGATCGACCTCGTAGAAATGGAAATCAGAGATCTCCTCTCCTCCTACGACTATCCGGGCGATGATGTGCCGATTATCGTTGGCTCCGCTCTCGGCGCTCTCAACGGCAATGCAGAAGATGAACAGAAGATCCGTGACCTGATGAAGGCTGTAGACGAATACATCCCGACTCCGGAACGTGATACCGACAAGCCGTTCCTGATGCCTGTCGAAGACGTATTCACCATTACCGGCCGCGGCACCGTAGCAACCGGCCGTGTAGAACGCGGTACCGTTAAGGTAGGCGACGCAGCAGAAATCGTAGGCCTGCAGGATAAGCCGACCGAAACCGTCGTAACCGGTGTAGAAATGTTCAGAAAGACCCTTGACCAGGCAATGGCAGGGGACAACATCGGAACCCTGCTCCGCGGCATCGACCGTAAGGACATCGAAAGAGGCCAGGTACTGGCTAAGCCGGGCAGCGTACATCCGCACACCGAATTCACCGCACAGGTATACGTACTGACCAAGGATGAAGGCGGCCGTCATACCCCGTTCTTCAACGGCTATCGTCCGCAGTTCTTCTTCAGAACGACCGACGTAACCGGCGACATCAACCTTCCGGAAGGCGTAGAAATGTGCATGCCTGGCGATAACGTAGAAATGAGCGTAAAGCTCATCACCCCGATCGCTATGGAAGAAGGCCAGCGTTTCGCAATCCGTGAAGGCGGCCGTACCGTAGGCGCAGGCGTTGTAGCAAAGATCGCTAAATAATCCGAGCGAAGACGTTTGAACGGAAATGAAAAAGAAAGAGCTTCCCTTACGGGAGGCTCTTTTTTTCATGCCCGGATTCCCGCACGGCAAAATCCCCCGCTTTTGCAGAGAACTTCTCTCCGCGGGAAAACTTTCCGAGGCCGATGGGGCAGCGGCCCTGCTTCCGGGAAAAGGCACAGCTTTCCGAACCGTCCCGATCCGCCATGCACTGGCCGGTCGGGAAAGGAGGCTTTATGCGGACGGATTGCCGGATACATTCTCTGATGCGGGACCTTCCGGCGGGCGCTTTCCTCTTTCGGGCGAACCAGGAAAATCCGTCATCTTTTTGTTTATCAGGAAAATATCGGAACGGCAGGGGATTTCCTTCCTGCCCGGGCTGCTCCGCGGGGCAGCCGTTTGGCTGTTCTGCTTCGGCTGCCTGTACATAGATATATAAAAGAAAGAGAGTATAAGGAATAAAGACGGACGGAACAGCCGGAGGATCGGGAAAAAGGACAGAGAGGTCCGTGTATTTGCCGGAGACGGCGAGGTGGGAGGAAATTTTCTTCCGGGGCCGGATGCAGGAAGCATTCCGTGCAGTGCTGCGGAGACAAAAAGCGGGGATATCTGGCTTTTCAGAAGAGGAAAAGGGCTTCCGGGGAGCTGAAACAGGGCCGGAGGAGGCAAAAAGAGCATCGGAGCGGCTATTCTGTCTGAAATTTAGAAAAAATTTAGATAATTAGTACACGCCAGGGGACGTGTTCATGTTGCAGTTAGGAAAGCCTAAACCTGAAAAGCCAGTGTTTATCGGATGTTTCAGCACTTTCAAGAAAATTATAAATTTTTTCTAAATTACTTGCATTAGCTCCGAAAAGATAGTATGATTTAAAGGCTGGTTTAAGACGAAGGAAGTACGAGGGCTTCCGGGTACTGAAAACCGGAAAAAACTATGAAGTGGAAGGTGGCCTGCACAGCAGGGAAATTTCCACGGAGCAGTTCATTCGTGAAATGAACGTAGGAGGTTTAAGTAATGTCGAAACAGGAAAAAATCAGAATTCGCCTCAAGGGCTATGATCACAAAGCTGTAGATCAGAGCGCGGCGAAAATCGCGGAGACCGCTAAGAGAACGGGCTCCAGAGTCTCCGGTCCGATTCCGCTTCCGACGGAACGGAACGTGTACACTATTCTTCGTTCCCCGCATGTCAACAAGGACAGCCGTGAACAGTTTGAAATGCGTATCCACAAGAGACTCATTGACATCCTCGATCCGTCCAAGAAGACCGCGGATGCGCTGATGAGACTGGAACTCCCGGCCGGCGTCAGCATTGAAATCAAATTATAAGGAGGTGCAAAGATGTCTAAGGCTATTTTGGGAACAAAATTAGGAATGTCTCAGGTTTTTGCCGAAAACGGCGACCTGATTCCGGTAAGTGTCATTGAAGTGATGCCTAACGTAGTAGCAGCAGTCAAGACTGTAGAAAGCGACGGCTACAATGCTGTTCAGCTCGGCTACGGCGCTGTGAAGGAAAAGCATCTGACAAAACCTGTAAAGGGTCAGTTTGAAAAGGCCGGCATTGAACCGGTTAAATATCTGCGTGAATACAGACTCGCTGAAGAGCCGTCTTACACAGTAGGCCAAACTCTGGCTGCTGATATCTTCGCAGAAGGCGAAATTGTAGACGTTATCGGAACCAGCCGCGGCAAGGGCTTTGCCGGCACGATTAAACGCCACAATCACCAGCGTGGACCGGAAAGCCACGGCTCCAAGAACCATCGTCAGACAGCATCCCTCGGTGCTCGTATGTCCGGCGGCGGCGGAAAAGTATTCAAAGGCAAGAAGATGGCAGGACAGCTCGGCGGCGAACGCGTAACTGTTCAGCATCTTCAGGTAGTAAGAGTTGATACTGCCCGTAATCTGATGCTTGTCAAAGGCGGGATCCCCGGAGCTAAGGGAAGCCTCGTCATGGTACAGGAAACTGTAAAGCCTGTAAAATAATATTGTCCGGGACAACAGAAAATTGTCCTGATTAAGGGAGGAACATCTCAATGCCGAAAGTAAAGCTGTATAATGTAGCCGGCCAGGAAACCGGTGAAATAGAGCTGAATGACAGCGTCTTTGGCGTAGACTACAACGAAGCTGTTATTCATCAGGCAGTGGTTCGCCAGATGGCTAATGAACGCCTTGGCACCCACGCTACAAAGACAAGAGGCCTTGTTCGCGGCGGCGGCAAGAAGCCTTGGAAACAGAAGGGCACAGGCCGTGCCAGAGTCGGATCCATCCGCTCCCCGCTTTGGGTTGGCGGCGGCACAGTATTCGGACCGACCCCGAGAAGCTATGCAAAGGCTATGCCGAGAAAGGCACGCCAGCTGGCTGTTAAATCCGCACTGAGCGAAAAGCTTCGCGCTAACGAACTGGTTGTTCTCGACAGCATCCAGCTGGAAGCACCGAAGACAAAGGAAATCGTTAAGATGCTCACCGCTTTCGATGCACATAAAGCACTCATCGTTGACGGCGGCGAAGCTTCTGCAAATACCGTTCTGTCTGCAAGAAACATTCCGGGAGTAAAGGCTTATGCTCCGAGCGGAATCAATATCTATGATATTGTAAATTATGATAAGCTCTTCCTGACCCAGGAAGCTGTTAAG
Source organism: uncultured Dialister sp. (assembly GCA_938038225.1). Taxonomy (GTDB): domain Bacteria; phylum Bacillota; class Negativicutes; order Veillonellales; family Dialisteraceae; genus Dialister. Next base: position 200,587 of record CALHRX010000003.1, read on the forward strand.
AAGATCGAGGAGGTACTCGCATAATGGAAGCACGTGACATCCTCATTAGACCGATTATCACGGAAAAGAGCACAGCTCTTATGGAAGAACGCAAGTATACATTCCGTGTACCGCTTGCAGCAACCAAGGTTGAAGTTCGCCAGGCTGTGGAACAGATCTTCAAAGTAAAGGTTCAGGCTGTGAACACCATGCGTTATGAAGGCAAGATGAAACGTCTGGGCCGCACCCAGGGTCGTCGCAGTGATTGGAAGAAAGCAATTGTTACCCTCAAACCGGGCGAAACAATTGAGCTCTTCGAAGCGTAAAAGGAGGAGTAATATAAATGGCTTACAAATCATTTAAACCGTACACTCCCGGACGCCGTCAGATGACCGTTTCCACCTTTGATGAAATTACGACAGACAAGCCGGAAAAATCTCTGCTGGCTCCTGTTCATAATCATGGCGGTCGCAATGGCTCCGGTAAGATGACAGTTCGCCACCAGGGCGGCGGTCATAAGCGTCAGTACAGAATCATCGATTTCAAGAGAAATAAAGACGGAATCCCGGCAACGGTTGCAACAATCGAATACGATCCGAACCGTACCTGCCGCATTGCTCTGCTGCACTATGCAGACGGCGAAAAGCGCTACATCCTCGCTCCGAAGGGACTGAAGGTCGGCGACGTAGTAACCAGCGGTCCGGAATCCGATATCAAGGTCGGCAACTGCCTGCCCTTCACCAATATTCCTCTCGGTACCATCGTTCACAATGTTGAACTGAAGATCGGCAAGGGCGGCCAGATGGTTCGTTCCGCCGGCGCTTCCGCTCAGCTGATGGCTAAGGAAGGCGACTATGCTCTGCTTCGTCTGCCCTCCGGCGAACTGAGAAAAGTACACATTCGCTGCCGCGCTACCGTAGGTGCTATCGGCAACGAAGACCATGAAAATATTACCCTCGGCAAGGCCGGCAGAAATCGTTGGCTCGGCGTACGTCCTGCTAACCGCGGCGTAGTTATGAACCCGAACGATCATCCGCACGGCGGCGGTGAAGGTAAGTCTCCTGTCGGACGTAAGCGTCCTGTTACACCTTGGGGCAAACCTGCTTACGGCGTGAAGACCAGGGATAACAGAAAAGCGTCTACTAAACTGATCGTTAAGAGACGCAAGTAAGATAAGGAGGAGTAAAAGTGTCCAGATCCGTAAAGAAAGGCCCGTTCGTCGCATTCTCTCTGGTAAAGAAGATCGATGCGCTCAACGCGGCTAACGATAAGAAAATTGTAAAAACCTGGTCCCGTGCTTCTACCATCCTTCCGAGCTTTGTGGGTCACACCATTGCGATCCATGACGGAAGAAAGCATGTACCGGTTTACATCACTGAAGATATGGTTGGCCATAAGCTTGGTGAATTCGCTCCGACCCGTACGTTCAAAGGTCATAACAAGACCGATAAAAAATAATAGGGAGGAATAAAATGGAAGTTCAGGCAATCTCAAGAAATGTCCGCATTTCTCCCCGTAAGGTTCGCATTGTGGCAAATCTTATCCGCGGCAAAAAGGCGGGAGAAGCAATTTCTATCCTGCACAATACCCATAAGGCAGCATCCATCGTTGTCGAAAAGACACTGAAAAGCGCCATGGCAAATGCAGAAAATAACAACAACATGAATGTTGATAAACTCTACATCTCTACCATTTATGTAGATGCAGGCCCGATTATGAAGCGTGTACATCCGCGTTCTCGTGGACAGGCTTTCGGGATTATGAAACGTACCAGCACACTGACGGTAAAAGTTTCTGAGAAAGAATAATCGAAGGAGGGAAACGTTTTGGGTCAGAAAGTTAATCCGCATGGAATGCGTGTAGGCGTGATCGATGACTGGGATTCCAAATGGTTTGCAGAAAAAGATTATGCTGCACTGCTTGTGGAAGATGCCAAAATCCGCCAGTTTTTAAAGAAGCACCTGTTCGAAGCAGGAATTTCCAAGATTGGCATTAAACGTGTAGGCAACCGCGTAAAGCTCGCTATCTACACTGCTAAGCCGGGCATGGTTATCGGCCGCGGCGGCACAGGTATTGAGGACATTAAGAAGGCACTCAAGGCTGTCACCGATAAAGAAGTAGATATTGATATCCTTGAAATCAAATCCGTTGATATGAGCGCCATCCTGGTAGGCGAAAGCATTGCTTCCCAGCTGGAAAGACGTATCGGCTTCCGCCGTGCTGTAAAACAGGCTGTAGGCAGAACCATGCGTGCAGGCGCACTGGGAATTAAGGTTACGGTTTCCGGCCGTCTCGGCGGTGCAGAAATCGCCCGCAGCGAATCTTACCGTGAAGGTTCCATCCCGCTGCAGACTCTCCGCGCAAACATTGATTATGCTGTTGCGGAAGCTCATACCACCTATGGCGTTATCGGCATTAAGGTTTGGATCTATAAAGGCGAACTCGCTCCCGGCGAAGTAGTGGATGAAAATGAAAACATCCGCACCAACAAGGGCGGCAAGGGCAACCGTCACGAAGGCGGCAACAGAAGAGGCGGCCGTCGCGGTGAACGCAGAGACCGCAGACCGAGAAATGCTGAAAGGAGTGATTCCTGATGTTAATTCCGAAGCGTACAAAGTATCGTAAGCAGTTCCGCGGCCGTATGAAAGGCAAGGAACATCGCGGAACCACCGTTACCTACGGCGATTTCGGCCTGGTAGCTACCGAACCGGCATGGATCACCAGCCGTCAGATCGAAGCAGCACGTATTGCCATGACCCGCTACACCAAGCGCGGCGGCAAGGTTTGGATCAAGATTTTCCCGGATAAGCCGGTAACAGCTAAGCCGATCGGCACCCGTCAGGGCTCCGGTAAGGGCGCAGTAGAATATTGGGTAGCCGTTGTAAGACCGGGCCGCGTCATGTTCGAAATGGGCGGCATCTCTGCTGAAGCGGCTAAGGAAGCTATGAGACTTGCAGGTCACAAGCTCCCCATCAAGACAAAATTTGTAGTTAAAGGTCAAGAAGTGGCAGGTGAATAAAATGAAGGTCAATGAAATTCGTAACCTGAGCACTGCCGAAATGAATGAAAAAGTTGCCGGCTTAAAGGAAGAACTGTTTAACCTCCGTTTTCAGCTCGCTACAGGACAGCTTGAAAATCCGATGCGCATCCGTGAAGTAAAGAAGACCATCGCGCGGATCAAGACTGTACAGCGTGAAGAAGAATTGAAGGCTGCCAAGAAGGCATAACGGTTTATCCAAAAGGAGGATCTCAACGTGGCAGAAGAAAGAAAGTTGCGCAAAGTGCGCCAGGGAATTGTTGTCAGCGATAAGATGGATAAAACCGTTGTTGTTGCTGTAGAACGCAAGGTTCCCCATAAGTTATACAAAAAGTCAGTTTATACCACCACAAAGTTCAAAGCCCATGACGAAAACAACGAATGCCGTGTCGGAGATACCGTACGCATCGTCGAAACCCGCCCGCTGTCCCGCGACAAGCGTTGGAGAGTTGAGAAAATCGTTGCCCGTCAGAATTAATGAATATAGATTTATAGGAGGATTGGCACGATGATTCAGCAGGAAAGCAGACTCAACGTTGCAGATAATACCGGTGCTAAGAACGTCCTGGTTATCAAAGTTCTGGGCGGTTCCTTCCGTAAAAGCGGCAACATCGGAGATGTAGTCGTAGCTACGGTCAAAGATGCAACCCCCGGCGGCGTTGTTAAGAAAGGCCAGGTAGTCAAGGCTGTAGTTGTCCGTTCCGTAAACGGCATTGCCCGTAAAGACGGCTCTCACATCCGCTTTGATGAAAATGCCGTCGTCATCATTAAAGACGACAAGAGCCCGGTCGGAACACGTATTTTTGGACCTGTAGCAAGAGAACTCCGTGAAAGAGATTTCATGAAGATTATTTCTCTGGCTCCGGAAGTGCTCTAATAGGGAGGCAAACGAATGAGTCAGAAACTGCACGTAAAAACCGGAGATACTGTAATCGTTATTTCCGGCAAGGATAAGGGCAAGCAGGGCAAGATCAAAGCTGCTATGCCGAAAGAAGGCCGTGTTGTCGTTGAAGGCGTCAACGTGGTAAAGAGACACACCAAGCCGACCCAGAGCAATCCGAAGGGCGGCATCATTGAGAAGGAAGCTCCGATCTATGCCGCAAAGGTTATGATCGTAGATCCGGAAACCAAGAAACCGACCCGCATTAAGAAAATTCAGCAGAATGACGGAACCTACGTCAGAGCATCCGTAAAGAGCGGTGCTGTTTTAGACAAGGCATAAGCGGGAAGGAGGATAACAAGTGTCCAGATTAAACGATTTATACAAAGCGCAGATCAAAGACGTTATGCGCGAAAAGTTCTCCTACAAGAACGACATGGAAATCCCGAAGCTGGAAAAGATTGTCGTTAACATCGGTGTAGGCGAAGCTACTGAAAACACAAAGGCAGTAGACGCAGCTGCTTCCGATCTTGCAGCCATCACCGGTCAGCAGCCGATGATCTGCAAAGCAAAGAAGTCCCTTGCTGCATGGCACATCCGTGAAGGAATGCCGCTCGGCTGCAAGGTTACCCTTCGCGGCGACAAGATGTATGAATTCCTTGACCGCCTGATCAACATTGCTCTCCCGCGCGTACGCGATTTCCGCGGTATCAGCGATCAGAGCTTCGACGGCCGCGGAAACTACGCTTTCGGCGTACAGGAACAGCTGATTTTCCCGGAAATCGATTATGAAAAGATCGACCGTATCCGCGGCATGGATATCATTGTAGTTACAACGGCTAAGACCGATGAAGAAGCCCGTGAGCTCCTGAAGCAGTTCGGTATGCCGTTCAAGAAGTAATCCGGAGGGCAATATGGCAAAGAAGTCTATGTTGGAACGTGAGAAGAAGAGAGAACTCACTGTTCAGAAATATGCAGCCAAGCGTCAGCAGCTGATTGAAGCGAAGGATTGGGAAGGCCTGAGCAAGCTTCCGAGAAACGCTTCTCCGACACGCCTGCATAATCGTTGCAAACTGACCGGCCGTCCGCACGGCTTTATGCGTAAATTCGGAATTTGCCGCAACCAGTTCCGTGACCTGGCTTACCGCGGAGAAATTCCGGGTATTAAAAAAGCCAGCTGGTAATATTTCGGGAGGAGGATTAAATAATGGTAACAACCGATCCGATTGCGGATATGCTTACCCGTATTCGTAATGCGAACGATGCATATCACGCTACTGTAGATATGCCCGCTTCTAAAATGAAAGCAGCTGTGCTTACAATTTTAAAAGATGAAGGCTTTATCAAAAGCGTAGAAGCAGTCACAGAAGAAGGCCATCAGGTTCTTCGCGTCACACTGAAGTACGGCGCAAACCGTGAAAAGGTCATCAAAGGACTGAAGAGAATTTCCAAACCGGGCCTCCGCGTATACGCAGGCAAGGAAGAACTGCCGAAGGTACTCGGCGGACTCGGTATCGCAATTATTTCCACATCCAAGGGCGTTATGACCGACAAGGCTGCTCGTAAAGAAGGCCTGGGCGGCGAAGTCCTCGCGTTTGTCTGGTAATCCGTTGGAGGTATAACAATGTCAAGAATCGGCAAGAAACCTATTGCGGTCCCGGCAGGTGTGGAAGTCAAGATTGACGGACATACTGTCACCGTAAAAGGTCCGAAAGGTACACTTACCCGTACACTGAGCGATGTTATCGATCTGAGCATGGAAGACGGCCAGATTATCTGCACCCGTCCGAATGATGAAATCAAATCCCGCTCCCTGCACGGTTTAACCCGTACTCTCATCCACAACATGGTAGTAGGCGTAACGGAAGGCTTCACCAAGAAGCTGGAAATCCAGGGCGTCGGCTATAATGCACAGATGCAGGGTCAGAATCTGAAGCTGGCTCTCGGGTTCTCCCATCCGGTCATCATTACACCGCCGGAAGGAATCACCATCAAGACTCCGTCTTCCGTAGTGATCGAAGTATCCGGTGCCGATAAGGAAAAGGTCGGCCAGATTGCAGCAGAAATCCGCAGCTGGCGTGAACCGGAACCTTACAAGGGCAAGGGTATTCGTTATTCCGGTGAATATGTCCGCCGTAAGGCTGGCAAGACCGGCGCGAAGTAAGACAGGAGGCAATAGAATATGCGTAAAAATGCAAGCAGAAATGCGGTTATCCGCCGTCATCTGCGTCTTCGTAAGAAAATCTCCGGTACTGCCGACTGCCCGCGTCTCAGTGTTTACCGCTCCCTGGCAAACATCTATGCACAGGTTATCGATGATGAAAAGGGCGTAACCTTGGTATCGGCCAATACCTTAGACAAAGAAATCAAAGCCCAGCTTCCTTACGGCGGCAATGTCGAAGCTGCCAAGGCAGTAGGTGCTCTCGTAGCAAAGAGATGCCTGGAAAAGGGAATTGAAACGGTCGTATTTGACCGCGGCGGCAACATTTACCACGGCAGAGTAAAGGCTCTGGCTGAAGGTGCCCGCGAAGCCGGCTTACAATTTTAAGGTAAAGGAGTACACACATGCCAAGATTTGAAAAGAAAGAATCCGACTTACAGGAAAACGTCGTTTTCATCAACCGCGTTGCTAAAGTCGTAAAAGGCGGCCGTCGTTTTTCCTTTGCTGCAGTTGTCGTAGTCGGTGACGGCAAGGGCAAAGTCGGCGCAGGCCTGGGCAAGGCTGCCGAGGTTCCGGAAGCCATCCGCAAAGGCGTTGAAGACGCTAAGAAGAACATGATTACAGTAGCCCTCAAGAACGGCACCATTCCGCATCCGATGCTCGGCGTATACGGTGCAGGCAAGGTTGTCATGAAGCCGGCTGCTGAAGGTACCGGTCTTAAGGCCGGCGGTCCTGTACGTGCAGTCCTTGCTACCGCAGGCGTACGCAACGTACTGACCAAGTCCCTTGGTTCCTCTAACCCGATCAACATGGTAAGAGCAACTCTGGACGGTCTCTCCAAGCTTGAAAATGCTGAAACAGTAGCAGCACTCCGCGGAAAGACCCTGGACGAAATTTATAACTAAGGGGGCCCCTGATGAAAGTCATTATTACACTGAAGAAAAGCGTGATCGGTTCCAGACCGGAACATATCGCGACTGTAAAGGCTCTGGGCCTCAAGAAGACCCATTCCTCCGTGGAAAAAGAACTTACACCGCAGATTAAGGGCATGATCCACTCTGTCCGTCATCTGGTTGAATGCAAAGAAATTGCAGAATAATAGAGAAGGAGGTGCACTGATGAAACTGCATGAACTGAAACCCGCTGAAGGCTCTACAAGAAATCGCCGTCGTGTCGGCAGAGGTCTGGGAAGCGGCATGGGCAAACAGTCCACCCGCGGCGCCAAAGGTCAGAACGCAAGAACCGGCGGCGGCACAAGACCGGGATTCGAAGGCGGCCAGATGCCTCTGTACCGCCGTCTGCCGAAACGCGGATTCAAGAATGTATTTGCTAAGGAATATGCCGAAGTGAACGTAGAACAGCTGAACCGTTTCGACGCAAACGCTGTTGTAGATCCGGCTGCACTCGTAGAAGCAGGCGTCCTGAAGAACGTTCTCGACGGTGTACGTGTTCTGGGCAACGGTGAAATCTCCAAGGCTCTGACTGTAAGAGCACAGGGATTCACAAAGAGCGCTCAGCAGAAAATCGAAGCAGCAGGTGGAAAAGTAGAGGTGATCTGAGATGGGATCTGTGATCGCAAATCTTTTTGCCAATAAAGAACTCAAAGATCGCATACTTTTCACCTTCATGATGTTCGTCATCTTCCGGCTCGGGGTTCATATCCCGGTACCGGGGGTTGACGCTTCCGTCATTGAAAGCCTGTTTACCCAGGGCAACCTCTTCGGATTCCTGGACTTATTTTCCGGCGGCGCACTCAGCAAATTCTCCATATTTGCCATGAGTATTACCCCGTACATCAACTCATCCATTATTATGCAGCTCCTCACGGCCGTTATCCCCACTCTGGAAGAATGGAGAAAAGAAGGCCAGGAGGGCTATAAGAAAATCCAGAAAGTGACCAGATACTTCACGATTTTCCTGGCAGCTGTTCAGGCCTTCGGCATGACCTATGCCCTGCGCATCAACAATGCCCTGGTCGACAACAGCTGGCTGTACTTCTTTTTCGTCGTAGTAGTCCTCACAGCCGGCACCTGCCTGCTCATGTGGATCGGCGAAAAGATCACGGAACACGGAATCGGAAACGGCATTTCCCTGATCATCTTCTGCGGTATCGTAGCCCGCTTCCCTGAAGCAGCGACGACCGTCGTTGATTATCTGGAAATCGGCACCATTTCTCCGTTCCAGCTTCTCCTGTTCCTCATCATTGCTCTTGTCATGATCGGACTGGTTGTAGAGATCAATGAAGGACAGAGAAGAATCCCCATCCAGTATGCCAAGCGCGTCATCGGACGCCGCATGTACGGCGGTCACAGCACCTACCTGCCCCTGAAGGTAAATCAGGCCGGTGTTATCCCGATCATCTTCGCTTCCTCCATACTGATGCTTCCCGTGACACTGGCTCAGTTCGTTCACGTATCCTGGGTACAGAGCATCGGAAACTTCTTCGCATGGGGCACCTGGCCAAACACCATCTGCTACGGTTTCCTGATTTTTGTCTTCACCTATTTCTATACGGCCATTGCGGTCAACATTAAGGAACTGGCAGACAACATGAAGAAATACGGCGGCTTTATCCCCGGCATCCGTCCGGGCGAACCGACCATGATCTATGTAGATAAGGTTTTGTCCAGAATCACACTGACCGGCGCTGTTTTCCTTGCATTCATTGCGATTCTCCCGAATTTCATCGGAAACGTTACCGGCATCGAAGGCGTGTACTTCGGCGGTACGTCTCTTCTGATTATTGTCGGCGTGGCGCTCGATACAATGAGACAGGCTGAGTCTTACATGGTTACCAGAAATTACAAGGGCTTTATCAAGTAAAGTCTTTTACAAAGGAGTAGGGATATGTATATCTTATTAATGGGACCTCCCGGTGCAGGCAAAGGCACCCAGGCGGAAAAGCTCATTCGTGATTACGGGATCCCCCAGATTTCCACCGGCGACATGTTCCGTGCTGCTGTGAAATCAGGAACTGCTCTCGGCAAGGAAGCCAAAAGCTATATGGACAAGGGAGCTCTTGTTCCGGACAGCGTAACGGTAGGCATCGTAAAGGAAAGACTGTCCCAGGACGATGTCAAGGACGGCTGGATCCTGGACGGATTCCCCCGCACCACAGCTCAGGCTTCTTCTCTGGATGCCATTCTTCATGATCTCGGAATTCAGCTGACTGCAGTCATCGGCATCAAGGCCGATCCGAAGGCTCTCGTCAAGAGAATCAGCGGACGTCTGGTATGCCGTTCCTGCGGCGCTTCCTTCCATAAGGAATTCCGTCCGCCCAAGACGGAAGGCGTCTGCGATAACTGCGGCGGCGAACTTTATCAGAGAGCGGATGACAATGCCGATACCGTTGCTGAAAGACTTGCGGTTTATGAAAAATCCACAAAGCCTCTCATCGATTACTATCAGGCCGGCGGAAAATATTATGAAATCGACGGAGACCAGTCCATGGACAAGGTTTACGAAGATATCACAGCCGCTCTGAAGAAGGCTTCCGAATGATCACGATTTATGCACCGGAAGAAATAGAAAAGATTTCAGCAGCGAGCAGGCTCACTGCTGATACTCTTTCTATGCTTGAAAAAAATGTAAGACCGGGTATGAGTACTCTGGACCTGGATAAAATGGCTGAAAAGTTCATCCGGGATCACGGCGGAATTCCGGCGTGCAAGGGATATGAAGGATATCCCGGTACGCTGTGCACCTCCGTGAATGATACTGTAGTCCACGGGATTCCTTCTGCCAGAAAGATTTTAAAAAAAGGAGATATCATTTCCATTGATCTTGTGGTAGAATTAAATGGTTACATGGGTGATTCCTGTATAACTGTTCCGGTAGGGCATACGAGTAAGAAGAACATGCAGCTGATCCAGGTCACCACGGAGGCTCTTTTTGCCGGCATCAGGCAGGCAGTCCCGGGCAATACCGTAGGTGATATCGGTCATGCGGTGGAAAGTTATGTAAAACCTTACGGGTACGGTGTACTCCGTGAATATGTAGGTCACGGCATCGGAACCGGAATGCATGAGGATCCGGAAGTGCCGAATTATGGAACGCCGGGTCATGGACCGCGTCTGGAAGAGGGAATGTGCATCTGTATCGAACCGATGATTACCATGGGTTCGCCGGATATCATTACTATGAAGGACGGCTGGGGAGTAGTCACTGCTGACGGACTTCCGGCAGCTCACGTAGAGCACACGATCACCATTACCAAAGACGGTCCGAAGATTCTGACGCTGCGCGATTGACTCTATTGTTACAGGGCAGCATATGTAAGCCAAAGGAGGCTCTCATGAGCAAGGCAGACGTTATTGAAGGGGAAGGCAAAGTAGTAGAAAAGCTTCCCAACGCCATGTTCCGTGTTAAACTGGAGAACGGCGGCCATATTGTGCTGGCTACGATTTCCGGCAAGATGCGTTTGAATTTCATTCGTATACTGCCCGGTGATAAGGTAACAGTAGAATTGACGCCCTACGATTTAGAGCACGGCAGGATTACCTATCGTTACAAGTAAGTAAGGAGGAAACAAGATGAAAGTCAGACCGTCCGTAAAAAAGATGTGTGACAAATGCAAGATCATCAAACGCAAAGGCCGTGTAATGGTTATTTGTGAAAATCCGAAACATAAGCAGAGACAAGGTTAATTAAAAGGAGGTTAAAGAGTAGATGGCACGTATAGCTGGTGTAGACTTACCAAGAGATAAGCGCGTTGAGATCGGCTTAACTTATATTTATGGAATTGGCCCCACTCTTTCCAAGAACATTTTAGCTGAAACAGGAATCAATCCTGATACCCGTGTGAGAGACCTGACGGAAGACGAAGTTGCAAAGATCCGTACAGCTCTTGCTGATTACAAAGTCGAAGGCGATCTTCGCAGAGAAGAATCCCTCAACATTAAACGTCTGGTAGAAATCGGTTCCTACAGAGGCAGACGTCATCGTGCAGGACTTCCGGTTCGCGGACAGCGCACAAAGACCAATGCTCGTACCCGTAAAGGTCCGAAGAAGACAATCGCAGGCAAGAAGACTGCGACCAAGAAGTAATGTTGAAGGAGGGATAAAATGGCTACGGTAAAAAGCAAAGCTAAGAGAAAAGAAAGAAAACATGTAGAATCCGGTGCAGCTCATATTCGTTCTACTTTCAACAACACGATTGTAACGATTACTGATTCCAACGGCAACACCATTGCCTGGGCATCTGCCGGCGGACTCGGATTCAAAGGATCTCGTAAGAGCACCCCGTTTGCAGCACAGATGGCAGCTGAACAGGCTGCAAGAGTAGCTATCGATCAGGGCATGCGTTCCGCAGACGTATTCGTCAAGGGACCGGGCGCAGGCCGTGAAGCAGCTATTCGTGCACTGCAGGCAGCAGGTATCGAAGTCAGCAGCATTAAGGACGTCACCCCGATTCCTCACAACGGCTGCCGTCCTCCGAAGCGCAGAAGAGTATAATCTCTCAGTGCGTTATAGTTTGGCGCTGAATAAGCGCAGAAGGAGGACTTTCGGATGATCGAAAATACAAGCTTCACAATAAAGACTGTTGATCTTTCCGGTGATAAGCGTCACGGCAAGTTTGAATGCGAACCGCTCGAAAGAGGCTACGGTATCACCTTGGGAAACAGCCTCAGACGCGTGTTGCTTTCATCTTTAGACGGTGTGGCTATTACGTCTATCAAAATCGACGGCGTGCTTCATGAATTTTCTGTTATTGACGGCGTCAGAGAAGATGTAACAGATATGATCCTGAATCTGAAGAAAATCCGTTTCCTCGCGCATGAAGAAGCAGTTTTCCCCATTACGGTTCGGATCGATATCACTAAAGAAGGTATTTTCTATGCCGGTGATATGAATTTACCGACTGAAATAGAAGTTCTGAATAAGGATCTCCCCATCTGCACATTGGATTCCGATGCGCATCTGGGCATGGAAATGACCATCAACCGCGGTCATGGCTATGTTCCTTTTACCAAGAACAAAAGGGATGATGACGCTATCGGCGTGATCCCGATCGACTCCATTTATTCTCCTGTCGTAAAATGCAATTATAATGTCAGTGATACCCGGGTCGGCAACGAAATGGATTTCGACAAGCTTACCCTGGAAGTCGATACAGACGGCTCCGTGGATGCCGATGATGCTGTAGCGACCGCTGCCAGCATCCTGATTTCCTGCTTTGAAAATTTCGCCCGCATCGGCAGCGCCCAGCAGGGAGCTGAAGTGGCGGAATCGGAAGAGGAAAACGGGGATGCTCCGGAAAATGCCGAGGGAGTCACGGAAGACGCAGTCCGCGATCTTTCCATTGATGAACTGGAACTTTCCGTTCGTGCATTCAATTGCCTGAAGAGAGCAGAGATCAACACGATCGGCGAACTCACAGACAAGACAGAGGATGAATTGACCCGTGTACGCAACCTTGGCAAAAAATCAGTAGATGAAATCAAAGAAAAACTGCTGACCTTCAAGGGATACGGACTCCATTTGAAGGATTCCAAGGATTGATAATTAATAGGAGGAAATAATGGCTCGTAGTAGATTGAGAAGAGTCAGCGGTGCCCGCAAGGCTCTGCTGCGCAGTCTCGTAACCGCTCTTTTCCAGTATGGAAAAATCACCACTACCGAATCCAAGGCGAAAGAACTTCGCCATGTAGCGGATAAAATGATCTCCCTTGCAAAGAGAGGCGATCTCCATGCACGCCGTCAGGCTGAAGGCTTCATCATGGATAAGGCTGTTACAAAGAAACTGTTTGACGAAATTGCAAAGAAATACACCGAACGCAACGGCGGATATACCCGCATCCTCAAGCTGGAAGGCCGTCTGGGCGATAATGCTCCTCAGGTGATCATTGCTCTCGTTGACTGAGACAAAAAAGAAAAGACCGCATAAGCGGTCTTTTTTATTTTCCGGGAAAGCAAAATTCCTGCATCTCCGCAGGAATGATGGTACAATAAAACAAGTGCGGAAAAAACGCAGCACCGTTGTATTTTGCGCCGCCTCTGTCAGCGGCTGTTTACAGTAAGGAGTATTTCATGGCAAACAAGCTTGATTTTGATATACCGGATGTCTCCGAGGAAGCGCGGAAGGCCGCTGTCGGACATAAGCAGAGGAAACCGAGAAGAGCGGGAGAACTCCGGCTCATGGGAACCATGCGGGATATTTCCAGGCATTTCACCGCTACCCGGGAAGGCTTTGATGAGGAAAAGGAAACGGAATTCTATTCTCTCTCCGAAGGGAAGAGCGAAATCCTCTTCTACGGACTGCAGGCGGAGCTTATCGGCGTATGCATGCGGAAAAAGAAGACCGCCATCATCTATATGGAAGTGAAGCGGGAAGAGCGGGACAATCTGATAAAGGCGCTGACCGAAAAGGAAGGAAAGCCCGTAGCGACCGACCGGCTTGACCTTTTTGCCGATACGGTGACCACGATCATCGTAACCAGGCCGGAAAAGGGGGACAGCGTATTTACCGTTGCCCTGGCGGACAGCGGAGAAGCAAAGGCTCTGTCCGACAATGCAGCCGTGGAGGAAGAGGCGGCGCTGCGGAAAAGAGGATTCCTCTCTTACCTCTGGAACAGCTATTTTTATCCGGTGGGACGGATCAGCCAGCGTTCCTACATTCCGAAATTCCTCACGATGGTGATTCCCACTCTGGTTCTCTTTTATTTCTCCGTGGAAATGCCGGAAATCTTTGAAGGGGAAGCCAATATGGATGCGGTAGCCTTCATGCTTATCGGCACGCTCTGCTTTGTTTCTCTGCTCAGCCTGGGCATGCGGAGAATGAGCGATATCGGACTGTCCCATCTGTGGTACTGGGTGTTCTTCGGCATTCTCTTTGCCTTTTATGAAATGGGACCGAAGTACATGGACAAGCTGCTTATCGTGCGGATCATTACGGTCATCTTCCTGGCGGCCTGTGCGGTTCTGTCGTTTATTCCGGGAGATCCGAAGAAGAATAAGTACGGTCCGGTGCCGAAACGATAAGGAATTCATAAGATTATAATAAAAATATAAGATGCCTTTACTTTTGGAGATGCGCAGTCTATACTATATAAATCACTGCGGCGGTGTAGCCAAGCGCCAAGGCGTGGGCCCCGCAAGGCCCTGATCCCCGTGTTCAACTCCGGGCACCGCCTCCAAAAAAACAGCTCCTTTCCGACGGAAGGGAGCTTTTCTTATGCTGTTTTTGGGGGAAATTTGATTGATACTGTCACTTCCGGGATATCCGGCAGGTCTTCAGCGGGATGCGGAGAATGCCCTGGGACGGGCAGCGGCTCAGGACCCGGACGGGGAAGAGGAATCCCGGAGCCAGATGGTATATTTGCCGGGAATCAGGAGAGGCCCGGCACCGGAGGTCCTGCGGAAAAAGTCGAGCCAGGAGGAATGATTATTCTTATCCGCGATGAGAATGGCATCCGGATCGGAAGTTACTTCTTCCAGGGAGATAAAAGGCATGACATTTTTGGCATTCCAGGAAAGGCCGCCGGGCTTCAGGGAATCAATGCGGTTGGCCGGTTCGGCGCGGTAGATGGTTTTCCCGCTGTAAAAAAACGTACTGGTGCGGAATCTGTCCGTGAAGGCGATGGTGCGGTCAGCGGTGTCCATGGCGGCCAGAGCGCATCCGGCTTCCTTTCCGGAACGCTGCAGCATGATGGACGGAGCCAGGGAAAAGGACACCACGGTCAGGACCGCAAGACTGCCCAGAGCGGCCTTTTCCATGCGGGGCGCCGTGTGCTCATAGAGGAGCGCTGTCAGGATGGAAACGGCAAAGAGAGCGGGGTAGGTATAGGTGGTGTACTTGGTAGCGATGAGCTGGAAGAAGACAAAGACGACGGCTGTATAGATGACCAGGAGCTGGGTGGATTCCCGGGCGGACCGGAACCCGAGCTCTTTTCGCTTCCAGCGCCTGAAGAGCGCGTAAGGAAGGAGGAAGCTCCAGGGAGCAAAGCCTATGAGGAAACAGATCAGATTGAAATACCACCGGTTGTGGGCAGGATGCTCCGCTACAGTGGCACGGAGTATATTGTGAACGCCGATGAAATTCAGAAGGAAGTCGCTCCCGTGGAGCAGGCACATGATTCCGTACCAGGGACCGGCAATGAGCAGGAAGAGGAGAAGACCGGAGAAAAGATGCACCCGGCGCAGCTCTGCCAGATCTCTCCGGTACAGGAGAAAGAGGAGTGCTGCCAGTCCGGGGAGGACGAGGCCCACCGGTCCTTTTGTGAGGACGGCCATGGCAGCTGCGGCATAGCAGAGGAAATAATATTTCCTGTTTTCCGTATAGCCCAGGTAGAAGAAGGCAACGGCAGCACTCATGAAGAAAATAAGAGTTGCATCGGTGATGACGGCCTTGGAAAGAAGCCAGGTCTCCACGGAAGAACCGAAGATCAGTGCGGAAATCCAGCCGATCTTTTCTCCGTAGACCCGCCGGGAGAACCAGAAGATAAAGAGCACATTCATGGTGCCGAAGACGGCGCTGGGCAGACGGGAAGCAAATTCGGTAAAGCCGAAGAGCGTATAGGAGGCACAGAGCTCCCAATAGTACAGGATGGGCTTGTCATACCAGTAATTTCCGTAAATCTGCGGAGAAATCCAGTCGCCGGCGAGAACCATTTCCCTGGCGGTTTCCGCATAATTGGATTCCGCCGTATCGGTTATGGGCAGGAACTGATTCCCTGCCAGATAGAGCAGGAAAAAGAAAAGACCGAGAAAAAGAAAAGGGTGACTGCGAACGAATTTTATCATAAAAAGCCTCCTTGCAATGAATTCTCTGCTTTCTTCTTCTACTTTAAATTCCGGGAATAAACTGCACTGCAAGGATTGTTAAACAAGAATTAAACAATGCGGAGGAAGAGCGGGGATTCTCTTGCGGGATGATTTTTTCCCGGGTATGATAAAACAAAGAAACAGAAATACAGAAAGAGAAGACGGCAGCCTTTTCCGCCGGGAATTCCGAAAGGCTGACCGCCGGGGTTTCTGCGCCTCCGCGGCGGAGGGGACAAACAGGGAAATCCGATGAGGCATTCATGACTATTCGAAAACGGCTGATTTTTTCACACCTTGCCATGTTTATTCTGCCGGTGATCCTGACCGTCTTTGTGATTCTTTCCTCGATCTGCGGGCTGATTATTTATGCCCGCAGCGGGAACCATGTCATGGCGGAGAGCGGGTTCCAGTTCAATATCATTTCCAACGCTGTCCGGGGCATCCTGATGGACAATGTGCGGAATCAGAGAGACTGGAGCGATTATGACTGGATTATCCAGATCACCGATCCGGTGCAGACCTTTATCCAGGTGGAAAGTGAAGGAAAGACGCTGTACCGGTACGGAAACGAAAGTTTCCGGAAGGATCTGGAGCCTGTCCGGGGGAAGGTTTTTCTTCAGGGGACAGAGCGCAGATCGGACGGGATATACAGCATGACCGGCTCGGGAAAATATCTGTACATTTACCGCCAGACCGTGCGGGATGTACCGTATACCATCTCTGTGGCTGCCCGTCAGCCGGTGCAGCGGAGTGATGCCTCCATTGAGCGTGCGGTCCGCCATACCGTATGGTTTATTGTGATTTCCGTGGCGCTCTTTACAATCCTGATTTCCCGTTTCCTGTCCCGGCGCATCATCGGCAGTATTACCCGGCCGCTGGAAGAGCTGCGGCGGGGGGCTGAGGAAATCCGGCAGGGCAATCTTTCCGTATCTCTGAAGGAACAGGAAGAGGATGAATTCACACCGGCCATACGGGCTTTCAATGTAATGACGAAAAAGCTGGCTCAGTCGCTGGCGGAGCGGGAAGCGGATGAGGAAAGCCGGAAGGAACTCATTGCATCCATTTCCCACGACATCCGGACGCCGCTTACGGCCATCAAGGCCTATGTGGAAGGACTGATGGATCATATAGCAGACACACCGGACAAACAGGCCCGGTATCTGCAGGTTATCCGAAGAAAGACCGATGTGCTGGATATTATGGTGGGGCAGCTTTTCCTTCTGACCCGGCTGGATCTGGGAGAAAAGGCCATTCCGCTGCAAAGGACTTCTCTGGGGTCGGTTCTGCAGGAGACCCTGGAGGAGAACCGGCTGTCCTGGAAAAAAGACGGCGCCGAAATTTCCGCAGAAATCGGAGGAGAACTGCCGGTTCACGGAAATCGTCTCCTTTTCATGCGGATTCTGGAAAATCTGGTTTCCAACAGCATCCGGTATAAAACAGCGGAAAAAGTAAATATTCGAATCCGGGCTGTGCAGGAAAGAGGACGGGCCGTTCTGACCGTGACGGATGACGGTCCGGGTGTGCCGGAAAAGGCACTGCAGCGGCTGCAGGATATCTTTTACCGGACAGACCGGGCGCGGAGCCGGACAGACAGCGGAAGCGGACTGGGACTGACCATCGTGAGCCGGAGTACAGACCTTATGAAGGGACACATTTCCTTTGCCAACTGCAGTCCTCACGGGCTGACTGTGCGGATCGAATTCCCCCTGGAGGAAAGATATGAAGAAAAAGATACTGATAGTGGAAGATGATAAAGATATTGCAGCCATTGAGAAGGATTATCTGGAGGTGGCCGGGTATGAAACGCATACGGAGCGGGACGGCGTGAGGGGGCTCACGGAGGCTCTCACCGGGAACTATGATCTGTTTCTCCTGGACGTGATGCTCCCCGGGATGGACGGCTTTGCTCTGTGCAGGAAGCTTCGGGACAAGACGGACAAGCCGATTTTCATGGTGACCGCCAGACGGGAGGATATCGACAAAATCCGCGGCCTGGGCTTCGGCGCCGACGAATATGTGGAAAAGCCCTTTTCTCCGGGGGTCCTCGTGGCGCGGGTAAAGGCGCAGCTGAATCAGTATGAACGGCTGAAGGGAAAGAAAGAGGAAAAGCGGAAAATTACCATGGGAGATATTTCCCTTGAGCCGGATACGCACCGGGTCTTTGTACGGGGACAGGAAAAGGAACTGCCCAACAAGGAATTCCAGCTGCTGGAGTTCTTCATGACGTATCCGGATAAGGTGTACAGCCGGGAAGCGCTCTACACCCGGATCTGGGGCATGGATTCCCTGGGAAATACGGCGACCGTCCCGGTCCATATCAACCGGCTCCGGGAAACGCTGGAAAAGGACCCGGCAAAACCGGCGCATATTATGACCATCTGGGGTGTGGGATATAAATTCAAGCCGTAAATAAAACGCGGAGCAGAGGGACCGGCATCAGCCGGTCTTTTTTTATCCGGGAAAGCAGGGCCGGAAGGGGCATGCGGAATGATTCGGAACTGTACGGAGAGCCGGTGCGGATGACGGGGGCATGCGAAGCGCTTTCCCGGAAATACAAATGATTTTTCTTTTCCAAATCGGAAAATCGTTGTATACTGAAACATATGTCTTTTTTCAGCCCTTCGGGGCGTATTTCTTTTTAGGAACAATGATGAACGGACTGCAGATTGTATGGTATGATATTCTGCCGCTGATTGTTTTTATCGCGGCAGGATGGTTCCTGGACGGAAAGTTCCGTCTGGATGAGAACACCTATCGGAAGCTGACCTCCTATGTGGTGCTTCCCTGTTTTGTTTTTTATAATCTGGATCAGTACAAGGGAGAGTCGTCCTGGACATGGATTCTTCCTGCAGCGGCGGGACTCCTTCTGATTCTGTACGGGGTTTCTCTGGCAGCGTCGTATTTCCTGCCTGCGGGAAGTGCCGGGCGGAAAGTCTTCCGGGCGGCTGCTGTATTTCCCAGCTCGGGCCATATCGGCGCGGCGCTGGTCTTTCTGGTCTATACACAGCCTCCCTTCGGGAAAGGGAGCGATACGCCTTTCCTGCCGGAAGCAATGGGAGCCATGATTGTCCTGATGCTCCTGATGGAGCTTCTTGTCCATACCGTCGGGGCCTCCCTGGCCAAGGACCGGATTCCTTCGTGGAAGGAAGCGCTTCTGGTGCCGGTAAAGATGCCGGTTCTCTATGCGGCGGTTCTGGCGGAAGCGGCCCGTTTCTTCGGAATTTCCGTGGAGCATACCTTCCTGTGGCCCGTACTGGAGCATTTCAACGGAGCCTTCATCATCCTGATTACCGTGACCATCGGTGTGTGGCTCCGCCGCCATCATGCTTTCCGCGTGACCGGTTCTGCGCTGGGCGCTGCCTTCTGCAAGCTTTTCCTTTCTCCGGCGATTGCCGCAGGCTTTCTTCTGGCCATCCGGCCGGAGGACCCTGTGGCAGCGCAGGTCTTTCTGATTTATGCGGCGCTTCCTTCTTCTCTGGCCCTGATCATGTATGCCCGGCAGGAGGAGGCCTGCGCCCTGCAGGCAGAGCAGACCGTTTCTCTGGCGGCGGTTCTGGGAATCTTTACGGTGCCTGCCGTCATCTGGCTGTCCCGCCTTTTATTTCCCGTGACAGGAGGGTAAGAAATGGAATTTCTGCAAATCATTTCCAATAATATCCTGCCCCTCCTGACCTTTATGGCCATCGGCTATGCGCTGGATATGAAGTGCAAGCTTCAGGTGGCGGCGCTGTCCAAGCTTACATTTTTCATCGTTCTGCCCAGTTTTATCTTTTACAGCATTTATGTGGTCAGACTGGACATGTCCATGTTTTACGTGTTCGGCCTGGCCATGGTGCAGATGTTCATTCTCGGCTGGATTTCTGCGGCGGTAGGGAAGCTGCGCGGATTTTCCCCGGGGAAGATCGAAGCCTTCAAGAACGGAGTCATGTTCTGCAACAACGGAAATATCGGCGTCGCCCTGATTGCCCTCGTATTTTCCAATGCGCCCTATGTGGTGGACGGGGATACGCCCTATCTGGCAATGGCCAGTGCGGCGGCGACCATGTCGCTGGTGCAGATGAACATGAGTCTTAATACACTGGGACTGTATCAGGCCGGAAAGGGAAAACTGACGGCCCGGGATGCGCTGTCCGTGGTCTTTCATATGCCAGTGCCGTATGTCATCGGTGCGGTATTCTTCGTCAAGTGGATCGGATTCGATATGACGGAAACCTTCCTCTGGCCCGTATTCCAGAACAGCGCCAATGCGCTGGCGGCCATCGTCATGACGGCTCTGGGCATGCAGATTCACAAGAGCAAGGTGTCCTTTTCCGATTTGGACGGCTGGATCGGCTGTGTGCTCCGCCTCATCGGCGGACCGGCTGTGGGCTACGGGATGATTCTGGCGGCGGAAATGGCGGGAATCCGGCTGGATCCGGTCATCTGTCAGACCATTCTCATCATGAGCAGCGTTCCTTCGGCGGTGAATTCCGTTCTCTTCGCTGTGGAATTTCACAATCATGAGGACTTTGCCACGGAGCTGATCATGATGAGTACCGTTCTGTCGTGCATCACCATGACAGGGACAATCTATATGGCAAGAATCCTTTTCCCCCTCTGAGGATGTCGTTTGAGAAAATCGAAAAGTGCTGTCTGTCGGGACAGCACTTTTTTGATGGCCGGAAGGGAGGCTTCGGGGAAATCGGCCGGCGGTACGGAGGGAAAACGGACAGACTTTTCCGGAAAGGAAAATCCGGAATCCCCGGCTTGGGGCGTGCCGGAGATGCAAATGGCTTGTCTTTTCTCCCCTTCGGAATCGTTGTATACTGTAAAAAACAGTCAGTAAGCTTTACAGAAAGAAAAATTTCTTCTGAGGTATTTCTATGATTCTGCTGGATATCATCTGGTTTGATCTGCTGCCCCTGCTGGTTCTGATCGGGGCAGGATGGTTTCTGGAAAGCAGATTCCGGGTAGGGGGAGAAACCTACGGAATCCTCATATCCCGGGCTGTGCTGCCCTGTTTCATTTTCTACAATCTGTACCGGTACATGGAGGCGGAATACCTCTGTCTCCTTCCGGCCGCAGCAGTGCTGTTTCTTCTGCTCGGCGTGATTTCTTTGGGGATTTCTTCTCTGGCAGGCGCAGAGAGAAAGGCTTTCTGTGCCGCTTCTCTTTTTCCCGATGTCGGTCATATCGGAGCGGCGGTGATTCTGCTGGTTTATACCCAGCCTCCGTTCATGGGCAGCCCGGATCTGCCTTTTGAGCAGGAGGCGGTGGGAGCCATGCTGATTCTGCTGGTTTTCACGGAATTTCTGACGCAGACCGCAGGGGTGGCCCTGTCGGGGGGAGAGGAAGGATTCCTGAAGAAATCGATTCTTTATGCACTGCGCATGCCCTCGCTCTATGCGGTTTTTCTGGCGTGGGCGGTCCGTTCGGCCGGATTTTCCATGGAGCAGACCTTCCTCTGGCCGGTGCTGGTCCATTTTAACGGGGCTTTTATCATTCTCATTGCCGCTTGTACGGGCGTGCAGCTGCGCCGCCATGCTTCCCGGGACATTTTCCGCCCCGTATGGAGTACGGCTGCGGTGCGGCTCCTTCTTTCCCCTCTGCTTGCACTGGGCATTCTTTGGGTGATGCCGCCGGTTCATCCCGTATTGGCGCAGGTTTTCTTCCTCTGCTCCGCCGTGCCGGCCTCGATGACGCCATTCCTGCGGCAGGAGGAAAACGGGGATCATCCTGCCTGGACAGTGCGGGCCGTACTCTGGAATACCTTCCTGGGCATCTTCACGATTCCTGCCGCTGTCTATGCAGCGCATCTGTTGTTTCCCGTGACAGGAGGGTGAAGAAATGGAATTTTTACAGATTATTGTTGACAATATCTTTCCCCTTCTGACGTTCATGCTCATCGGGTATATTCTGGATGTGAAATACAGGGTGAACGTAGCGGCGCTGTCAAAGCTTACCGTTTTCGTTGTGCTTCCCTGCTTTATTTTCTACAGCATTTACGTGGCCGAGCTGGACATGGATATGTTCTTTGTGTTCCTCCTGTCATGCATGCAGATGGCCCTGATCGGCGTCGTGGCCTGGGCAGTGGGAAAGGCCCGGGGGTTTTCTCCGGAAAAGATTGAGGCCTTCAAGAACGGCACCATGTTTTCCAATAACGGAAATATCGGAATTGCGCTGATTGCGCTTGTCTTTACCCATGCGCCGTATATCGT
Organism: uncultured Dialister sp.; assembly: GCA_938038225.1. Classification (GTDB taxonomy): domain Bacteria; phylum Bacillota; class Negativicutes; order Veillonellales; family Dialisteraceae; genus Dialister. Next base: position 222,603 of record CALHRX010000003.1, read on the forward strand.
GGACGGAAAGGCGCCGTATCTGGCGGAAGCCGGTGCTGCGGCGGCGATGACGCTGGTGCAGATGAATATGACACTCCACACCGTGGGGCTGTATCAGGCAGGGAAAGGGGAGTTTCCCAAAGTTAAAGATACCACATCAATCCCACGCGGACTTTTGCTCAACCGATACAGCCGGAGGGCTGGATAACAAGAAAAGGCGGTATG
>CALHRX010000004.1:0-151688 GCA_938038225.1 uncultured Dialister sp.
GGTTTATCACTATCAGGAACTACATCACTCTCAAACAAGTGTTCATCGCTTTTATATTTAAAGGGAGGTTTATCACTATCAGGAACTACATCACTCTCAAACCTCAAAATCCGGCATCCGTGATGCCTGATCCGGTTCTCTCCGAGCGGTACGCCCTCACCGGCGCCGCAGTTCCTGACAGAAACCCATCAGAAGATCTGGCACAAATCCTGATCCACGATCAGGCCGTCCTCTTCTTTCAGTATATAACCGGCAGAGGACTCCAGCAAGAAAAACCGGAACTGTTTCAGGAAAGCAGTCCGGTACAGCTCCTCCAGCGCCTCCCTGGCCAGGAAATGGCGGAAGCCGCAGAAGCAGAAGCAGGCCGTACCGAGAAGCTCCGTGCACAGGTCCATATAGGAAAGCATCCGTTCCGCCAGGGGCCCCTCCTCCGGCTCCGGCCGAAGGCGGACTGCCTTCAGCGGTACCAGAGGATCGCTTTCCGCTTCATAGGTCAGAGGGAAGGAAAACAGCTCCGCCGCGGCTTCCGCACACCGCGCCGCAGCGGCCTGTGCCTCCCGGGAAGCCTCGAGCAGCTCCGGCCGGTTCCAGGCCTTCCGGATTTTTCCGTAAAAGGCAGTCATCAGCCTCCGGCTGTCCCATTCCATGCTCCACGGAGAAGGCACGGTCACAAGGAACCGGGCCGGCTCCAGCAGATGATCCCCGTCGGACAGGACAAACCGGCTGTCTGCCCCTTTTGAGGCAAGGTACAGCGCCTCGGCAGTCCGGAAATAATATTCCGGATTTTCCAGGATGACCAGAGGAAACCGGCCGTCCTTCCAGACCAGCTGCTTCTCCCAGTCAGGGTATACCAGCTTCACAGAACCACCAGCCTTTCCGTACTGTCTATCGTTTCCTTTTCCGTATCCCCCACGATCAGCTCCATCCCGGCATACTGCTTTTCCGTCACGGTGAGCGCCTGTACCAGTCCCTCCTCCGGTGCGGCAAAGCGGACCTTCCGGATAACCGCCGCAGCCGCTGCCGGCGTCAGCACGATTTTCGTATAGACCGATTCCTGCATCATGAGGAAGCCGTTCCGGATGAGGAATTTCCGGAACCGGCTGTACTCCTTCCGTTCGGCCGCTGTCCCGGCCGGCAGATCAAAAAGAATCATCACTCTCATAAATCGGGACCTCATACCATGGTTTTCGCAGCTCATCCAGTTCTCCTGTCTCCATCGCTTCCAGGACCCGGCGGCAGCCCATGCTCACCGCCTGTCCCGCCAGCACCCGCTTTCCCCCTGCCCGGACGGTCCGGTGCAGGACCGCCGCAGTACCCCGCTTTTCCTCCGGCCCGAAATCATCAGACCGGAGCTGCAGCACATACCGGTCGATCAGCGGCCGGAAGGGCTCCATCAGGTCGCTTCCCAGATTGAACGGGTTGAACACATTGTCATGAAAGATTCCCAGCTGGGTCAGGTATCCCGCGGCGGCGATTTCCCGGTTGCAGGCGGAAAGAAGCACGGCATAGCCGTAATTCAGCGCTCCGTTCCTTGCATCCTCATGGCGGCGGGAAAAGCCCTTCCCCCAGAGGGTGTGAAAGTAGACCTTCGCCGCATGGCCCTCCCGGTTGTCCTTATCTCCCGGCTGCACCGCCGCCGCATAGGCCAGAAGCTTTTCCGCTTCCGCCCCGCAGCCGTATTCCGCCAGCACCGCTGCCTGCTGGCGGATTTTTTCCGCTGCAATGCACGCCCAGACTGCATCCTTCCGCTCCTGTGTCCACCGGGCCTGGCTCCGCACCTGCCGGCTCGTGCCGCCGCTTCCCCGGTACGGCAGGACCTCCCCCGCCGGATCATGCTTTCCGTCACAGAAAATGATCTTGATTTTCCGCCGAATGCATTCGCTCACCCATGCCGCTGTGAGGGAGACCGCTGTAGACTCGATGATGACCGTCCCCACCTCATCCAGGAATATCCGGTGCGTTTCCCTGCCGCGCACGACCATGTACCCCATGGAGTAGTCGATCTTGGCGCGGTGTGCCGCCACTACGGTCCGCCACGTCATGGCTGTCCGAAGGGCACCAGGGAGATGCGCTTTTCAAAGAATCCCGTCACGGACTGATGGATCAGCGCCAGTCCCTTCTGCTTTGTCACATCAAAGGAAATTGAAAGATATCCTGCATGCCCGGCTCCTCCGATCAGGTGCAGATCGGACAGGACAGGATTGCACTGGAAGAAATGAAGGATTTCCAGCAGCACCTGGCACTGCTCCTCCAGGGAAAGAGCGGCAAATGTTTCCTTTCCCTTTCGCAGCGATTCCGCCTGTGTTCCCAGTACAATCCGATAGATGCCCCGTTCCAGCTTGTCTGCAAAGGTTTCATACAGCGCCAGCGTCTGTACCGCGTCGATTTTGTCATAGGCAGTGACGGTTTCCTCCTTATTTTTATTTTTCCGTTCCAGGAATTTGCCCATCCGCTTGATCAGCGCTGCTTCCTCCTCAGAAAGACAGAGCTCTGCTGCATTTTTCAGAATCACTCGTTCATTGCTACGCCCGGAAATGTGCATGCGGAATCCGTCCTGCTCCAGGAGGGCATTGTACTTGATCTTCCGCAGCAGGATCTCCGGCTCCGTGTATGCCTTTTCTTCCCGCTTCCATTCCTCGAGGCAGTATGCTTCCCGGTCCGCATCGGTCCGGAGCGCCCCTGCCCGATACAGCAGGACAGGGACAAAACGGTAAACCGTCTTTTCCTTCTTCCCTTTCTTCTCCTTGGCCCGTACATACATAAAGTACGATACGCCTGCCTTATTGTAGCCGCCGTATTTTTCGATATTTCCGATGGGGGAGCCGTCCGATTTCAGCGGAACCTGTCCCTTTCCCTTTTTGACCGGAAGCTGATCGAAAAGGCCGCCCTGCTGGCAGAAAGAATACCGCGTGAACAGGATGTTGTTTTTCCGCATCCACCGCCTTACCGCAGCAATGGTGCCATCCTCGCCGGGAACCCATGCAGTGACGCCGCCGCGCACGACCGGGCGCTTGTACATGGCATCATTCAGGGTATAGGTATGGTTCTTTTCCGCAAAGAAATGTTTCGGGTCGGCAGTAAATTTCGTGAAATATATATTTCCCACAACGATATTGATATACGCATCCTTTGCATGGTGGAAGTCATTCACATCACGCACCTTGAGGAAGCCGAAGGTCTGGCGGAACCGGGATGCATTGCCTGCCTTTGCATAGACGATGTCCGCATTTTCAAAGACCTTTTTCAGGATTTCCGCCGCAGCCTTCGTGCTCTGCCGTGTTTCCACGAGCTGCCGGCCGATGAAGGAGGCCAGCTCATCGGCGCTGAGCGGGGTATTCCGGACAAGGCGGGCATACTTGGTCCGGCTGATGAGTCCTTTATCCAGAAGCATTTTCCAGAAAGCATGCCGGCTCTGCCGCACCTCCTCTGCCAGAGGATAGCGGTCGGATTTGGCAGCATTCACATTTTTCCTGACCAGCACCCGGTTGTCCAGGCTGTCATCGGCGGTCAGAGACTGGGGATAAATATGGTCGATATCATAGATATCGCGGTTTTCCAGATCTTCCAGGCGGATCACTTCCCCGGTGTACATGCACCGCCCCATCTGGGTGTAGTACAGGTAGAGCTTATCCCGGCGCAGGGCATCCTCCGGCGTCTTTTCCAGCTTTTCGCTCCATTCCCGGGCATCCTTTCCGCATGCCTTGTACAGCTCCAGGAGCTGTTCCTTTCTGCTCTTTGTCCGCTGCTTCACTGCATCGCCGCCGCGGGCCATTTCCACAAAGATCCGCTTCGGATCGCAGCCCATGATGTGCCGAAGCTCCTTCACCACAGACAGGGTCTGCCAGAGGGAACGGCGCACCGCCGGGGGAATGCGCATCTGTTCCACCGTTTCATAGGTCAGCGCGCTTCCCTGCAGGTCCTTTTCATTTTCCCGGCTGATGGCTTCCATATAGCCGAAGCGGTCCGTGAGCAGCTCCATGAGATTCAGTCCCGTGGTGCGCATGGCCTCGATAAGGGTCTGCACCGCACCGGTTTCCTTATCCACGGCGGAAATGCCGGTCAGGAGCTTTTCGGAGAGGCGTCCCCAGTCCCTGTACCGCAGCTTCATCAGCGCTTTCAGCTGCTGAGCCGTGAGCGACGGCACATCCTCCCGGAGAACCTTTTCCAGCATTTTCCGGTCATCCCCGAAAAGGGTAATATCCCGGATCAGCTGTTCCTGTACCTGCCGGGACGGTTTTTCTCCTCCCCGGAATACGATATCCATATCTATCCACGGACCGAGGGAGGACTTGAAATCGCCGTCAATCCCGCGGATCGTATCGATATCCTCTTTTTCCAGCCATCCTTCCTGGACAAGGAAAGACGCAAAGCGTTTCCCTGTGACCTTCTTATGCTTCAGGAAAAGCTCCTCCCACAGGATATTCCGCTGTTCCTCCGTCAGGCGCTGTCCTTTTTCGCCGATGCGCACATTATTCAGCTCATTCAGGAGTACGAATTCTGTATAGAGGAGGGAATTTTTCGGCAGTACATCTTCCCCGAGAAGGTAGGTGCATTTATTCGTCATCCGGCGGATGAACCGTTCCGCACTCTTTTCCGTATCGATCTTTTCCGCGAAATTCCACGGAAGGATGCGCCCTTCCTCCCGACGGACCGCCCAGGAGAAGCCTTCCCGGCCGTCCTTCGAGCTGTGCGCCGTATTCAGCGGGCCCACATAGTAGGGGATGCGGAAGGTGAGCAGGCTGATGATTTTATCGCTTACCGTGCCGTACTGATCGGCCTCCTGCAGGAAGGGCAGGTATTCTTCCGCCCGTTCCAGGATTTTCCGCAGCTCCTGTTCCTGCAGCTGGTGCGGAATAACCCCATTGATCTTGGAAACCGCCTTCGGCAGGAACTGTCCCGCATCGATTTCCTCCAGGATGTCCTTTGCCTCCGGAGACGGATTGGTTTTCAGCACCTTTTTCAGATGGTCAAAGAATACCTCTGCGGAAGCTTTCTTTTCGATGACCATTTTCTTCCGGTTCCGGATGCACAGTCCCACATAGGCGCCGTAGCTTTCCTTGCCTGCTTCCCGGAAAATTTCCTTATAATGCTTCGGGTCGTCCCGGAGAAGGGCTTTCAGCCGTTTCAGGTCGGCTCTGTGCTTTTCGTAAAGTCTCACCTTCGCCTCGGACAGGGTATGGCATCCTCCCATGAGCTCTGCCAGGAGGGCCCAGTCATAGAGCTGCTTTGCCGCTTCGATGAGACTGAACCGGTCCTCTCCCACGGTTTCGGCGATGTCATCGATCTTGTCGTCATAGTCCCCGTCGCCGAGGCTGAGCTTGTTCTTTTCATAGTCCTTCAGTGTTTCATCCGCAAAGAGTTCATCCAGCTTCACCGTGCCCCCTGCGAGGAGCTTGATCAGATTTTTCACCGGTTTTTCCTTTGCCCGGGGGAATTTTCCCTGCAGGGCCGCACTCTTCCGCGTAACCCCCAGACGGCGGTCAGACAGGATCTCTGCGATTTCCTTTCCCATTTCCTCCGGCAGGGAAAGTCCCAGCACATCCTCCGCCGCACTCTGAAAAGCATGGAAGGCTTCAGTGCTGTCCGGCAGTCCGTCCTTCCCGACCGTGAAGGAATCAAAAAGGAAATGGCCTCTGTGCTTGATGATGTGGTGTACCGCCAGGTAGGCCAGACGCACATCAAAGGGGCCGTCCTCTTCCATGAGGGCTTTTCTCAGGTGATAGATCGTGGGGTACGCCTTATAGTAGTCCTTATCGGTATAGCCGGGATCGCAGAAGAGCGCATTCCTCTGCTGGACATGCTTGTCCTCCGGCAGGTACCGGCTGTCATTGAGCCGCTGGAAGAAGCCCGGGTCCTTTTCTGCCACAGCCTGGGCAAAAAGCTCCTGCAGGAGATCGATTCGCCGGGACCGGCGCTGCGTCCTTCTCCTGGCGGTGCGGAAGCCTCTTCTTTCCGCCGCCGTCTCGCCTTCCTCGAAAAGGCGCACGCCCCACAGGGCCTTTCCGCTCTTCCGGATGACATTGTACTCCGGATCGGTCACTGCCCATCCCAGGGAATTCGTCCCCATATCCAGACCAAGATACCATGTTTCATTCTGCTTCGTATTTTCCATTTTCTGCATCTCCCTTACTCCGATAACGGCCGCCTCCGGGAAATTTCCGCCCGTCATCTCATATCCGTTCTTACCGAACCCGTGCCGCCCTTCCGGAATCCCTTTCCCGAAGATATCCTTCCTCTGCGGCTTTTTTCTCCCGTTCCGGTTTCCTTCCCGATGCCGTCCTGCCGGCATCCACCGAAGCCCGGCCGGAACCGCCGGTTCTGCTTCCAGTATACCATCCGCAGGGGTCATACTTTGTCATTTCTGCAAAACCTTTTCTCTTTTCCTGAAAAAAAATAAAATTTTTCTTATTTTTTGATATCCCTTGACGAAAATTTCTCTCCGATGTATCATGAAGTTGTTCAGATATCACTATCGAACACATCACAAGTTCAAATAAAAATTTATTCAAACCGTCACTTCGGTGACACCACAGTGTGTGGAGGAAATAAGACTCTTCGGAGTCTTATTTTTTTATGCCTGCACTTCCGGGAAATATCTCCCCTTGGCACCAGAGACAAAAAAGAGACCGCTCCTTTCGGAACGGTCTTTTCTTTTTCCCAGTCACCGGATTTCATATTTGCAAAAATGCCGTTTTTTGTAAATATGGCTCCGTCTCATTTACAAAATCCCCTGTTTTTGCAAATATCTTTTGCAGTCTGAGAAGTTAAATCCGTATCAGCCGGAACGGTATCAGCCGAGCCGGATGATTTATCTCAAATTGTGAAATTATGAATTGTTGTCATTCCCGCTACGTGATACATTAAATATAATAAAGCGTAAATATAAGACAATGAATTGTATGCTATCCGAAAAGAACAAACGCTGCAGGTAAGCAGGCAAAAAAATCGATATAGGTCTGCTTCTGATTAGACTGACCCCTGTAGTCCATCTTGCTTACTTTTACAGGTTTAAAATTTAATATTTGCAAAAATGCCGCTTTTTGTAAATATGGTTTTACCTTATTTACAAAATCCCCGGTTTTTATAAAAATCATTTTCTTTTTTGCTGTGATAACACTTTTTATAAACACCAAAGGATGTCTGAATCATGGCCTATCAATCTTTAAGCAAAATATATTATTCATCACCAAAAACCTATAAAGATGAGTATAAAAAGAGATTCCAATCTCCTTTCACTCAACATATTCCGATTATGATTCATCAGTACAAAAGAAAATCATCTTATTCCGCATTTTTTTACTATACAAATGATATCCTTCTTTTGATGGAACAGGTATATAAAAATTATGACAAATTTTTATGTGCTGTTAATTCCGTTCCTTCTGTTGTTCGTCATCAATTCGTCCTGCTCAGCATTCTGGATGAAGTAAAATCCACCAATGATATCGAAGGCGTTCACAGTACGAGGAAGGAGCTTCGGGATATTCTTGACGGTACCACTCCTAAATCCAAACGGTTTACCGGTATTGTTCATAAATACCACGATCTTATCACAGACAGAAATATATCTTTTGACAGCTGTGAGGATATCAGGCATTTTTTTGATGAATTTGCCCATAAGGAAATCGTCAGGGAAAAACCAAATCATCAATTGGATGGACAAATTTTCAGGAAAGATAAGGTCTCTATCGAATCTGCTACAGGTAAAGTGATTCATCAGGGCGTATGTCCGGAAGCCTATATCATCGAAACTATGAAACAGGCCCTGGAGGTTCTTCATTCATCTTCCATGCCGTTGCTGATACGGCTCGGATTATTTCATTACCTTTTCGCCTATATTCATCCCTTCTATGACGGAAACGGCCGTACCGATCGTTTTATCACTTCCTATTATCTACGGAAAGATTTCCATGTCCTTTTAGCGCTTCGTCTCTCCATCTTCATAAAAAAGAATCGCTCTAAATACTATAAACTTTTTGCGGAAGCCGACAGTGAAATCAATCGCGGTGACCTGACCCCGTTTATTATCGGATTCCTTAAAATTATTTTGGGAACAATTGATGATACCATTGCTTTACTCCGCCGAAAAGCGGACCAGCTGGAAAAATATAAGGAGCGGATTTATTCTTTACCGGTCGGTGATGAACTGTCCAAGAATATGTATTTTATCCTTTTGCAGGCTGCATTATTCTACGGTAAGGGAATCAATATTACCGAATTGTCGGAAGCTCTCAAAAAATCAAGGGGAACTGTGCAGAAGCGGCTGGATGCTACTCCGAAAGAGTTCCTTATTATTACCAAAGTAAACAAAACCATCTATTATAAATTAGATTTACATTTGTTCAGATAACTTCTCTGTCCCCGCAGTACCAAAAAGAGACCGCTCCTTTCGGAACGGTCTTTTTCCTTTTTTCATTTTTCTCACTGTCCGGCGAGGAACCATTCCGGTTCCCGGCGCGGGGTCAGGAAGGCGGATTCGCAGCCGGCACCGATGTCTGCCAGAGGCGGGTGATAAATGCTCCGGGCGTGTACGGGGCAGGCATGAACGCAGGCGAGGCAGTCGATACAGCGGGCGGCGTCGGTCTGATCCGGCGAGGCGGGGTCGATGGCGCCTACGGGACAGGCGCTCACACAGCGGCCGCAGCGGATGCACCGGCTGTCTGCTTCGGGATGAAAGGGCATTTTCTTTTCCGGACAGTAGGGACGGTGTCCCGGCACAGGCGGCACCGCTCCTTCCGGTATGCCTTTCCGGAGAAGAGCCTGTACCTCTCCCGCAAAGATTCCCAGCTTCTCCCGGTCGGATGCATCGGGTCTCCCGGCGCCGATTTTTCCGGAGAAGGTATGGGGCGCAATCCAGGCGGAGGCGGCAATGCACCGGAACCCCTGCGCGGTGCACAGATCCATCAGTTCCAGCAGTGCATCGTCATAGGCCCGGTTTCCGTAGCTTACCAGACATACTGCCGGGGTTCCCTGGCCCCGGAGCGCGCGGAAAAGGCCGCCCTCCACCGAGGGAAGCCGTCCGGCATACACCGGAGCGCCGAGGATCACCAGCTCGTCCGGCCCGAAATCCCGTTCCTTTGCCCGCTCCGCAGGTACGGTAAGATTGATTTTCCCGAAGTCCGGTCCCCATGCGGAAGCCAGCCCCTCCGCATAGGCCTTCGTTCCTCCGGTGGGACTGAAATACACTGCCGTTACTTTTTGAATTTCCATGATTGCGCCTCCTTCATCAGCTTCTTTGTCTTTATCATACCGTACCGCAGGGAAAAGGGAAATCAGGAAAAATCCTTCGGACAGCCCGGAAAAAAGCTGGGCGAAAAGTCCCGGTTCGGATATAATGAAAGCGGTGCCGGGCTCCGGATATGAGCCTTTCCCACAGGGCCCGGCACCATCAGCGGACGGCTCCGCCTGTCCATTTCCCTTATTGAGAAATCACAACGGAGGTCTATCATGAAACTGAAAATCGCGGCGCTCGCTGCCGCCCTTTCCCTGACAGCTGCATTCCCGTCCATGGCCATCGCCCACGGCGGCACCAATCTGGACTTCATGGGCTATCCCCGCCCCCGGGCGTATATCAGCTTCGATCCCGATGAGGAAGAGCTGCGGCAGTACCTTGCCAAAATCGACGAATACGTGGAAAACTGCGACAACGATATCCGCCGCATCCTCGAGGCCCGCAATGATGCCGTCGAAGAAGCCCGTCAAAAAGTCAGAGACTATTACCGCAACCACGGCAAATAAAAAACTATATTTCCGGAAGCTCCCCCGCGGGAGCTTCTATTTTTATTCCCACACAAAGAGACCGGGTTTCCCCGGTCTCTTTTTTCTTCCTTTTTCTTCCTGTTCAGAAAGAGTATGCTGCCGTTACGGCTCCGCTGATGCCTTCCTGTTTCCCTGCATAGCCTCTCAGGCTCACTTCAAAGCTCCACGGAGAATCTTCTCCCGGTGTACCCCGGAATCCGATCTCTCCTATCACGGTGCTTCCCTGCAGGGACGGTGTGTACATCGCGTGGTGGTTCGCTGTTCCTCCCGTGTCTCCGCTGAATTCGTATTCATAGGCCAGTCCGTAGTAGCCCGTGAACCGATCGTTCTTCCGGTCCAGGTAGCGTGCTCCCACGCGCAGGCGGTCGCTGTTCACGGAGTCAAAGGCGAATTCGTCGCCCGCTATGGTCACGATGTCTCCTTCATGGTGCATATGGAAGTATTTCCCGTAGATGTCCCATGCGTCTCCGTCGTCTCTTTCCATGATCCGTCCGATTCCTACATGGCCTCCGTAGTAGTTGTTCTCTGTCTTGAAGCCGTACCGGTTCCCTGCAAATTCCAGCGACGGTCCTACTTCGTTCTTTACCATGCCTGCACGGAGGGAGGCTTCGGTGTAGGTCCCTCCATTGGTTTCCCAGCGCAGGAGGAGCCCGCCGCCGTTGTAGACGGTGTCTCCGTCTCCCCGGTAGGTTCTCCCGTTGATCGTATTATGGGTGTCGTAGCTTCCTCCGCCGTTTTCATAGAAGGCTCCATAGCTCAGGGTGCCCGAGGCGAGTTCCCGGGTCCAGGCTGTGCCGACGATGCCGTTCCAGCCGTTCACGTCTGCATGGCTTCCCGTATTGTACCGGCTCCGGCTTCCTATGATGGAGGCAAAGGTGCTCAGTCCTTCACGGCTTCCGCGGAGGGTGTCCAGGCTGTCGGTGACAGCTTCCGCCCCGCGTCCGACCGCAGCCACAGAAGCCGCCCAGCTTTCGGTGGCAATGACTGTCTGGTCGCTCGCGCGGACATCAGAAGCAATAACGGATACTGTATTGTCGTCTGAAACAGAAACCCTCCCGTCAACAGTAAGCGCCACACCGGCCTGTATTCCATTTACAGTTTGTCCATCAAATTCACAGCCGGTAATTGAATTCGCTTTAATCAGCCGGAGATTGCTTCCGTCCGTCAGATTCTGCCCGCCGGCAACGGCACGGACTTCCAGCTGATCAAAGTTGTTCAGGCTGTTGACCGTTCCGCTCCAGTTATTGATGACCAGATTGTTATTTGTTCCGGAGGCACTCAGATTACTGCCGTACAGATCAGCATTACTTACATCCGCCGTACCGGACATGATAACCGTATTATTCTTTGCTTCAGCTTTTCCGTAACGAAAACCCGCATAGCCGCCGTAGATGCTTCCTTCAACCATACTGTCGCTCACTGTCACAGTATTATCACTCGCTACAGTGCTCCCAATGTCTGCGTAGCCACCATAGATCTTTCCATTAATAGTACTTCCACTCACCATCACATTGTTATTATTTGCCGTACTGCTCCCTCCAGTTGCATGGCCTCCATAGATCTCTCCGGTAACAATGCTGTCTCTCATTATCACATGGTTATTACTAACTACATTGCTTTTTCCGTCATCTGCATAGCCTCCGTAGATATTGCCGCCAACACTGCTGTCGCTCACGGTCACACGATTACTGCTTGCGTTGGCACTGCCGAAAGCAGAATCTGCATAACCGCCATAGATATTTCTTTTTACCGTTCTGCCACTGATGAATATACTATTGCCCTCTGCAGTTGCGACCGTATTCGTACTGCTGCTTCCGGAATATGCACGGCCGCCATAAATATTCTCGGTTACCATACCTCCAATGATTGTCACATCGTTATTGCTTGCCTCTGCACTTCCGGAATCAGATTTCGCATAACCGCCATAGATGAAACCATTCACCTCTCCGGCACTCATCGTTACCTGATTATCATTTGCCTTGCTGCTGCCGGAGCCGGATGCCGCATAACCGCCGTAGATATCTTCACCGACGATACCGCCATCCAGTATCACATTATTATAATTCGCTTCGGCACCGTCCGCTCCCCCATAGGCCAGCCCGCCGACAGCATTTCCGTTGACCACAGCATCTTTTGAAAGCCATACCGTATTATTGTCCGACTTCGCCACCCCGTTCTCAGAAGAAGCCCAGCCGCCGTAAGCATCCGCGTAAACCGTACCGCCATTCATGGTCACACGGTTATTCTCCGCCGCAGCATCGTCCGCAGCATACGCATATCCGCCTGCGATATAATAAAGTCCCTCAATATTTCCATGAACGTTGACCTCATTATTGTCTGCCCGGGCACTGCTTCCCTCCGAATAGGCCCAGCCGCCGTAGATTTCGCCGTCAATAAAGGCATTCCCGTCTACTGTTACTGTATTGTCATTGGCCTCAGCACTGCCGGACGCAGAATCGGCATAACCGCCGGCAACTTCGCCCCCTATATTGACACTTCCGCTTATTGTAACCTGATTATATTCCGCTTTCACATTTCCTTCTGCAGGGGAAGTATAACCGCCTATGATACCGGCATCTTCCACACTTTCATCAACTTTCACCGCATTATTGGATGCACCGTTGGCTCCTACATAATAGTTATAGTTCGGTCCGTCAATGGCCTGCATTGTATCACTTAGCCCGCTGTTGGCCTGTACGGCTCCGGGCAGTACGAAGCCGCTTATAAGGGCCAGTACCCCGCACAGCCATCTGCGTTTATATCCGTTTCTTCTCATTGCTCCTCCTGTTTGTTCCTTTTTTATAACCGTCCGTTTTCCTCATGGAAATTTCCGTAGAAAAAGATTTTATCATTTTAGCAAAAATCTTTATTTCCTGACAATCTGCATTGCCATAGACTTTCAAGGAAAATCTCCGTCCCTTTTATTATATTCCTATACCTGTTTTCCCATACAAAAAGACCGGGTTTCCCCGGTCTCTTTTTTTCTCACTTCCTGCAGATGAAGGAGTTCAGCAGCTCCAGCGCATGCCGATATTCCACTGCCACGGAGTTTCCACATCTCCGCCAAAGGTTCTCACTACATCGGCATATACATAGCTGCTGTCACTGATCTTATAGTTAAACCCGATTCCCGCCTCAAACCAGGTATCGCTGAGATCCTGGCTGTAGCTGTTCGTAAAGCCGTTATAGGACAGGTAGGTATCTGCATTGCCTGCAAAGTCATGGAGCACGCTTGCCTTTGCATAAACGCTGCCTTTGTCATCGACCTTTTTGCCGACTTCAAAACCGAGGCGGCCTACTGCGCTGTACAGGGTATCCTGGTGGACGCTGATGCCGTTATTTGTGCCATAGTTTTCTCCGCCGATGCGCATCAGGGTGAGCTGTGCCTGCGGGGTAATATACCAGTCATCCTCAAGGACAAACTTTCTGCCGTATTCGCCGCTCAGGCTGGTGCCCCAGGCGTCATAATCGCCGCTGGTGTGTCCGGCGCTGGTATACACATCGAAATCATTGCTCAGGCGACCCTGTTTCAAAACGATATCGGCATAATGGCCTGCATCGCCCAGCCAGGTGCCGTACAGGGAGAGGGAGGTGCTGCGGTTTTCGCCGCTTCCGTAGGTGTAGGCGGTTTCTCCGTCATTATGGCTGACTGCTACGCCGTAGTGCCAGTTGTCCGACGCCCAGTCATATCCCAGCTGGAAGAAATTGTACTGGTTCTTGTACTCGCCGCTGTATTCAAATTCGCCGCGGCTCATCCGTACCCAGATACCCTGTCCGCCGGTGCTTTCCCGCAGCTCGCCGAGGCGCTGGCTGAGGGTGCTGTCTTCCTGTCTCCATGCAACGATTGCGGTGGCCGCCAGATTCTTCATGGCATACATGGTTTTTGTTGTACTATTTCCCCCGAATATATTTCCAACATAGCCTTGATTATCGGAAGCAAACAGCAAATCGCCGCTGGCTTCGGGTGTGATGAGGCCTTCTTTGATAACCGCTTTCCCGATAAGGGTTCCTTCATCGCCTGTATAAGAAATCTTTTTCGCCAGAGCATTCAAATTTTCTTTTGTTTTTTCAATGTCCAGCGTATCGATCTTGTCATTGGCTATTTCCAGGGTGACAGAGGCACCCGCTTCCGCATTTTCGATCTTTACATCCCCGATATTCTCAAAATTTGCGACGCCGTCAGCAGCCTCATCTCCCGCCAGGAAAGAAATCGTACCGCTGCCGGAATACTTCTTAATATCTACATCATCCGTAGCCATATTGATGATGCCGTCTTTCATATGAAACTCATTTACCGTACTCGTACCGAGCACATTCCACTGCGCCCCATCCTCCAAATTGAAGGTACCGTACTGGTCAGAAACTCCGCCATTGAGGACAGAATCTTCCGTATTGAGGTTTAAATAGATTGCCCCGGTTCCCGAATTCTTAACATCGCCATTAATCACGACCTTATTTTGGCTGTTTTCATTTACTTTAACCGTAGCAGAATCGTCTGCATGAATAGCGGCCACATCAGCCTGGTCATTATAAGTGACACCATCACTATTATAAGCAACGACATCTATTTGGCCGCCAGCATATATTATGTTACCCGTTCCAAAAGTATATAGTCCTTTCGAAACAACCGTATCCCCATTTCCAATTGCCTGTACACTAATATTCGCCAGTCCCAACTTTACTTTACTATCATTATTAACGACTACACCTCTTGCCTGTACAGAATCCTCTCCCTTAGCTTTTACAGTTATATCACCGTCACCTTTAGTTACAGTTCCTCCATAATATACAAAAATCCCAGCACCATTTGCTGTACCGCCTGCCGGGTTAATTGCAGCTACTTTTATATCACCATCACCGGTAATAACTGTACCGCCATCTACTGCATACACCCCATATACCTTATTTGTCGTAGCGGTATCAATTCCCCCTATAACTTCAATATCCATTGATACGTTTCCGCTATCGACTTTATTTTCGATTCCCGTAACCAAGAAACCTAATACCTGATTATTGATATTATTTGATTGGACATTGCTCGTTATCTTTATTTCACCATCGCCCATATAAATGGTACTACCTTCACAACCACTTATATCTAATGCTCCTATGCCCAATCCATTTTTTGCATCTTGAGCTTCTATGGTAATATCTCCATCACCTAAGTATATTTTACTGTTGTCTGCGGCTATCCATGCCCCTCTAATTGACGTAAATTGATCACCACTATCATTAGGGCTGTTAATCGTAATATCCCCGCCATTTCCGCGGTCTATAGTTTTACCGTTTCCTCCAGTAATAGCAATACCACTCACTGCACCACTGTTATTCTCTAAATCAAATTCTATGTTCAATTTATCATTCATCTTAATTGTATTAAAATCATCAGTATTATCTTTATCGTCAATAAAAATTGCACCTTGCTGCTCTGCCGGATAACTCTGACCTATAAACTTTAAAGTTGACTCCTCCCCGTCAAAGTCATAAGTAAGAGTCTTTTCATCTTCCGACAGCTCTCTATAAGCCCCATACTTATCACCGTTTCCAAAAATAGCGCCCTCTGTCAGATCAGCGGCACGCGCACCCATCAGAGGGGTACACAGCATAACCCCCAGAATCAAACTGCCGAGCAATTTTTTGTTCATCTTCATTTTCTTTCCTCCTTTCCTCCCGGCGGCGCGTTTCCGCTGCGGCCGCTGTTATTACTTTTTGTTATGAAATAATGACCTATTCTTATATCTTTATTTTACGAAAATCCCCGGTACTTATCTACTGACGAATTTTATTTCTCTGTTATATATTTTTCTTTTATATATTTTTAGATAATTCTCCCCGTTTCCTGTGCCTTCCCTGCATGGAACACCGGAAGGGCACTTGAAAGGCTCTCATGGAATTCCTATAATTGGTTTGTGCTTTTTCGCCGGTCCTCTGATAAGATGATGCGGAAAAGAAATTCGTATTTTTGACAAGGGGGAAAACAATATGTCAAAACTTCGTATCGCCATCACGGCGGACACCTATCCGTATGCTTCGGACGTGACGAATCTGGTCCGTGCGCCGTTCACCGCCCGCGGGCTGGTGGATGTGATTCATGAGCTGGGAGCACTTCCGCTCGTGCTGCCCGATGTGCCGGATGCAGACGGCAGCGACTATGCGGAACTTTTCGATGCGCTGGTTCTGCCCGGCGGCCCGGATATGGACCCGACGTTTTTCGGAGAGGAGCCGACATGGAAAATCGGCACGACAAATTATCTGCGGGATGTTTTTGAAACGGAAATCTTCCGGGCATTCCGTGCTTCCGGCAAGCCGATCTTCGGCATCTGCCGCGGCTGTCAGCTTATCAATGTGCTCATGGGCGGCACGGTGTATCAGGATCTGCCTTCTCAGAATCCCGATGCGTACATCCGTCATTCCCAGGCGGCGCCGGGCGGCTATCCGACGCACCATATCACGGTGGAAAAGGACAGCGTCATCGCGCATGCGCTCGGGGAGAGGGCTTTCGTCAATTCCCGCCATCATCAGGCGATCCGCGATGTAGCTCCGGGTCTGCGGGCGACGGCCAAGGCTCCGGACGGCGTAATAGAATGCGTGGAGTCTTCGGACAGCGATCAGATCGTAGCCGTACAGTGGCATCCGGAGAATATGTGGCAGGCCCATCCGGAAATGCGGGCGCTTTTTGCGGATTTCATCGCCCGGGCGGAAGCCTTCCGTCAGAAGTAATCCGACAGCAGAGAGCCTGACGCTTTCCCTGTTCCTTACGGCGCAGGCTCCGGGAAAGGAGAGTTATTCGTATGGGAACAAACAAACTGGGTTTCTGGAGCATCGTGCTCCTGGGCATCAACGGCATCATCGGTTCGGGGATTTTCCTGCTGCCCAATAAGGCGGTGGGCCTCATCGGTCCGGCGAGCCTTCTGGTCATGATTTTTGATATGCTCCTCGTGCTGGCGATCACGTTCTGCTTTGCCGAGGCAAGCGGTCTTTTCAAGGACAACGGCGGCGCCTATATTTACGCGAAGGAAGCCTTCGGCGATTTCATCGGCTATGAGGTGGGCTTCCTCACATGGATGACGCGCATTATCGCCTTTTCCACGATGGGCGTGGGCTTCGCCACGGCGCTGGCAGGCATCATGCCGCAGCTGTCCGATGATTTCATGAAAAATGTCATCGTCACGGTCATTTTCTGCATCCTCGCCGGGGTCAATCTTTTCGGCGTCCCGCTGTACAAGGTGGTGCAGAATGCGGCGACCATTGCCAAGATCGTCCCGTTCATTCTTTTCATCGGCATGGGGATTTTCTTCATCGAGCCGGCCAATTTCACGCCGCTCTTCCCGAATGATGTATACACGCCGGGCAGCTTCGGCGCGGCAGCAGTCATGCTGTTCTTTGCCTTCACGGGCTTTGAAAGTCTGGCTGTAGCGGCAGCGGAAATGGAAAATCCGCAGAAGAATCTGCCCCGGGCGACGCTGATCACGATTTTCACGGTTTCCGCCATTTATATCCTGCTCCTGGGCTGCGCCATCGGCATCATGGGCATGGAGCTGGCTGATACGACGGCTCCGGTGCAGGAAGCATTCAGCCGCATCGCCGGACCTTTCGGCACGGCTGTAGTCGCTGCAGGAACGCTGATTTCCATCGGCAGTCTGTGCATCGGTTCGTCCTTCGTAACGCCCCACAGCTGCCTGGCTCTGGCGGAGCAGCACATGCTCCCCGCTTTCATGGCGAAGCGCAACCGTTTCGGCGCACCGTACTGGTCCATCATCGTATCGACGGTGATTGCCATGCTCATCGCCTATACGGGAAGCTTCACATTCCTCGCATCGATCAGCGTGGTGTCCCGTTTCTCGCAGTATATTCCTACGTGTCTCTCGATCCCGGTCTTCCGGAAGAAGATGCCCGATGCGCCCCGGGCGTTCCGCATCCCCTTCGGTCCGGTGATCCCGATCATTGCGACGGCTGTCAGCATCTGGCTTCTGGCGCAGGCTTCGGCGCAGCAGCTCATCATGGGCCTCGGTGCTGCCGTAGTGGCTCTGCCCTTCTACTATTTCGTTCACCGCCAGAAGAACCGCAGCGCCCGCTGACCGCAGGCATGCAAAAAGACCGCTCCTTTCGGAACGGTCTTTTCTTTTGTCTCTTCTGCGGGCATTTCCCCCCGCAGGGCTCAGTGTGCGCGGTTCTTTTCCTCTGTCTTTTTCCGGAGATATTCCAGAAAGAAAAGAAGGATGACCCCTGCCAGAAAGCCTTCTGCGGAAAAGGTCGGCAGGCTCAGCGGCGGCAGAGGACGGCGGAGCATGGACGGTCCCTGTGCAATCGCCGCCAGGGAGCCGAGCATCAGTCCCAGCACGAGGTACATCACGGGGCTGCGGTAATTCCGAAAGGCCTGCTGAATAGCACGGACGGCCAGGGCCGCTCCGGCAGCAATCCCCAGGATCAGGGACAGCAGGCCAGGAATCACGGAAGCATCCCCGTGCAGCAGCGCACTGAATGCCTGCACGGTGGGCAGGTATACGCCGGTGATCAGAAGCAGGGTGGAGCCGGAAATGCCGGGAAGGAGCATGGCGGAGACGGCCAGGATGCCGGAGAAAAAGAGCAGTCCGTACTGTCCGGCGGTGAGGTTCCCGTAATCGAAATGACCGGTCATGCCGCCCTCTTCCTGCAGGACGGCCATCCCCCAGACGAGAGCAGTTCCCGCAATCAGGAAGGGAAGACCGCCGGAAAAATTCCGGAGCGATTCCTTTTCTTCCCGGATGAGCACGGGAAAGGATGCCGCCGTGAGGCCGATGAACAGGGAGCTCATCAGGTAAATATGGGTTTCCAGCATCTGCGCGAGGAATAGCACGGAGGTGCAGAATCCGATCAGCCATCCTGCGCCCCATTTCCGCAGGTATCGGAGGGCGTCCTCCCTTTCTTCCCGGATGCCCAGTCCGTGAAGAGCGCCGAGGAACCGCTCGTAAAATCCCATGATGAATGCCACCGTGCCGCCGGATACGCCGGGGACGCTGTCGGCCAGGGCCATGCAGAAGCCTTGAAGCATTTGTATGAACATATCCATTCCTTCCTTTTCCCGGATGCAGAAGCGTTCCGCCGGGATTTCCCGTGCTGTCTTTCCGGACAGCGGAGCCGGTCCGTCCCGGATCCCTCATTTCTTTATCCATTGTATCCCCGCCAATAAAACAAAAGTCTTTCTGAAGTTAAACAGAGTATAAACTTTTTCTTTTTTCCGCCCCTCCGCCTTGACTCTCCTCCGGGAAAAGACTACACTTTTCCGGAGATTTCCGAAGCAAAGCATTTCCCGGAGTACGGACAGACAGGAGGGATTGGTTATGAAACATATTTCATCGGGAGGACATCTGCCGCAGGCCATGGTGTTTATTCTCCTTTTCGGCATGGTCAGCCTGTTTTCGGATATGACCCACGAGGGGGCCGCCAGCATCCGCGGGGCCTATCTGTCTCTTCTGGGCGCTTCCGCCGGCGTCATCGGCTTCGTTTCCGGTCTGGGCGAGCTGACGGGCTACTCGCTGCGGTATCTTTTCGGCCGGTGGGCGGACAGGACGAAGCAGTACTGGACCATGACCATCGGCGGCTATGTCCTGGATGTCATCGCTGTCCCCGCACTGGCGCTTGTGGGAGAAAACGGGTGGATTGCCGCCTGCGGGCTTCTCCTTTTCCAGCGTCTCGGAAAGGCCATCAAGAAGCCTGCCAAGGATACGCTGATGTCCTTTGCGGCTTCGCAGACCGGCACGGGAAAGAGCTTCGGCATTCAGGAGCTGCTTGATCAGATCGGCGCTTTCCTCGGTCCGGTGCTGCTGTACCTGGTCATGCTGAACCGGGCGGAGGAGGATCTTTTCCATACGTATGTGCTCTGTTTCGCCGTCCTGGCCGTCCCGGGGGCGATTACGCTCTTCCTCCTTTTTGCGACGAAGCGCAGATTTCCTCATCCGGAGCAGTTCGAGCCGGAGCCGAAGGAGTACATTCCTTTCCGGATGAAAAAGGAATTCATCCTGTATATCGCAGGAATCAGCCTTTTCGCTTTCGGATTCATTGATTATTCTCTGGTGCTGATGCACATTTCCCGCACCTTCACCTCTCTTGTGCCGGATCTGCCGCAGCCGTGGGGCGTCATCACGGAAAGTACGCTTCCTCTGCTCTATGCGGGAGCCATGCTGGCCGATGCCGCCGCAGCGCTGGTTTTCGGGTATCTCTATGACCGGAAGGGCGTGCAGGTCCTGATCCTGTCGGCGGTCCTGTCGGCGCCCTTTGCGTACTTCATCTTCTGCGGGGAAACGGTTTCCTCCGTCCTGCTGGGAATCGCTCTCTGGGGCATCGGCATGGGCGCGCAGGAGTCCATCCTCAAGGCGGCCGTGACGGCTCTGGTTCCCAAGAACAGCCGCGCCACGGGGTACGGCATCTTCGAATGCTCCTTCGGGATTTTCTGGTTCCTCGGAAGCTGGCTGCTCGGTGTCCTCTATGACATCAGTATCCCTGCCATGATTGCCGTATCGGTGATGGCTCAGCTCGCCGCCGTCCCGTTCTATCTGGGCTCCGCCCGGTGCAGGGAAATCCGGTAACGGCGAATCCATTTCCTGTCTTTCTGCCCCAAAAACAGTCCAAAAAGCGGAGGCCTTCTTCCCGGAAAGGTCTCCGCTTTTCGTATGCTCCGGTATACAGACCGTCCGCCGCAGCGGACATTTTTTATATTCCGCCCTATGCCTGCGGAGCATAGGCGCACAGTAAAAACAGGTATTGGCTATTTCCCGGATCAATTCCTACAATGAAATCATACCGATCCTTTATGGATTATGAATTTCAGAAAGGAGTCTCCCATGAAACTTTCCAGCCTTCTCTTCGCCGCTCTCGCCTGCGGCGTTCTCTGCAGCTTCTCCTCTCCCGCAGATGCGGCCAATACTGCCGTTCCCCGTCCGCTTCCCCTGGCCGAGACAGGCGATCTCTCCCGCGGAGCCGACAATTTCTATGTGAGCGGCCGTCTCGATTCCGAAACCGTCACCTTCCATAATATTTATCAGATGAAAATGGAAGGGACGCTCTTCACGCCGAAGGACATGGACCGCAGCAAGCACTATCCTGCCGTCATCGTAGGCCATCCCATGGGAGCCGTGCGCGAGCAGAGCGCCAATCTTTACGCCCAGAAAATGGCCGAGCAGGGCTTCGTGACCCTCACGGCGGATCTGTCCTTCTGGGGCGGCTCCGAGGGCATGCCGCGGAATGCGGTGGACCCCACAATGTATGCGGAGACCTTCAGCGCCGCTGCGGACTATCTGGATACGCTTCCCTTTGTGGACAGGGACCATATCGGCGTCATCGGCATCTGCGGCAGCGGCAGCTACGCCGTAGCGGAGGCGAAGATCGACCCGCGCCTCAAAGCCATCGCCACGGTGAGCATGTACGACATGGGCAAGGCCACCCGTTCCGGCCTGCGGGAAAGCCAGACTCTCGCTCAGCGGAAGGCCATCCTTGAAGAAGCCGCCGCTCAGCGCGACCGGGAATATGCAGGCGCTCCCGCCGCCTATACAAGCGGCACGCCGGAGCATGTGGATGAAAATTCCCCTGCTGTGGCCCGCGAATTCTACGATTACTACCGCACCAGCCGCGGCGCTTCCGACCGCACGAACACCCATCCGCTCCTCACGAGCAATGTGAAGCTCATGAATTTCTACCCCTTCAATGATATCGACACCATTTCTCCCCGGCCGCTGCTCTTCATCGCCGGCACGGATGCCCATTCCCGTGAATTCAGCGAGGATGCATACCGTCTCGCCGCCGAGCCGAAGGAGCTCGTGCTCGTCCCGAATGCCGGCCATGTCGATCTGTACGACCGCGTGGATGTCATTCCCTGGCAGACACTCTTCGATTTCTTCCATAAGTATCTGAAATGATATCCGCCGGAAGGGGCCTTTTCCCGGCAATCGTATAGGAAACAGCAAAAGCGGAGACGCTCCTTTCCGGAAATGTCTCCGCTTTTCGCATGCCCGGCTCCTTACCGCAGGGCTTCCTTCATGGACCTTACATACCGGCCGATCTGCGCCGGTGCTTCTCTGCCGTACTCCGCCAGAAGCCTCACGATGGCGGAGCCTACGATGACCCCGTCGGCGAGCTTTCCCATTTCCCCGGCCTGCTCCGGCGTGGAAATCCCGAAGCCCACCGCACAGGGCAGGGAGGTATATTTCCGGGCTTCGCCGATAACGGAAGCCAGGTCCGTCCCGATCTTTTTTCGTTCCCCCGTCACGCCCAGGCTGGAAACGACGTAGAGGAAGCCCTCCGCCTCCCGGGCAATTCCGGCGATCCGTTCCCCCGAGGTCGGCGCGATGAAGGAAATCCAGTCCACGCCGTACTTCCGGCACGCAGGCAGGAATTCCTCTCTTTCCTCAAAGGGCACATCGGGCAGAATGAGCCCGTCTATGCCGATATCCCGGCAGATTTCCAGGAACCGCTCCGTCCCGTA
This sequence comes from uncultured Dialister sp., assembly GCA_938038225.1. Classification (GTDB taxonomy): domain Bacteria; phylum Bacillota; class Negativicutes; order Veillonellales; family Dialisteraceae; genus Dialister. The sequence continues at coordinate 22,217 of CALHRX010000004.1, forward strand.
GGAAAAGACCACATTGGCATAGGTCATGAATACGAGGGGAATGTCCGTGCTTTTCCGGATTTCCCGGACAAGGTCAAAAATTTTGTCGGCTGTAATGCCGCCGCGGAGCGCTCTTTCACTGGCTTCCCGGATGACCGGCCCCTCTGCGGTGGGGTCGGAAAAGGGAATGCCCAGCTCGATCAGGTCCGCTCCGTTTTCCGCCGCAGCCAGGACGGATTTCACCGTGGTTTCCGTGTCCGGATCTCCGCAGGTGATAAAGGCGATAAAGGCTTTTCCGTCTGCAAATGCTTTCCCGATATTACTCATGGATATCCTCCCCTCTGTAGCGGGCAATGGCGGCGCAGTCCTTGTCGCCTCTGCCTGAAATCGTAATGACAAGAATCCGGTCCCGGCCCATTTCCGGGGCAATTTTCATCGCATGGGCCACGGCATGGGCCGACTCAATGGCGGGAATGATGCCCTCGGTCCGCGCCAGGTATTCAAAGGCTTCGACCGCCTCTTCATCGGTGACCGGCACATACTCCGCTCTGCCGATGTCGTGAAGGTACGCATGCTCCGGCCCGATGCCCGGATAGTCAAGTCCGGCGGAAATGGAATAGACCGGTGCAATCTGCCCGTGGTCATCCTGGCAGAAATAGGATTTCATGCCGTGAAAAATCCCGAGGCGCCCCGTGGCGATGGTGGCGGCCGTTTCCGGCGTATCCGCTCCCCGTCCGGCAGCCTCGCAGCCGATCAGGCGGACGTCCCGATCGGGGATGAAATGGTAAAAGCTGCCGATGGCATTCGAGCCGCCGCCCACGCAGGCAATGACCGCATCGGGCAGCCGACCTTCCTTTTCCAGGATCTGCTCCCGGATTTCCCGGGAAATCACCGCCTGGAAGTCGCGGACGATGGTCGGGAAGGGATGGGGCCCCATGACGGAGCCGAGGCAGTAGTGGGTATCGTCAATGCGGGAGGTCCATTCCCGGAAAGCCTCCGATACGGCATCCTTGAGCGTCCCCGTTCCCGTGCTGACCGGGATGACCGAAGCGCCGAGAAGTTTCATGCGGTATACATTGAGGGCCTGGCGAATCGTATCTTCCTTTCCCATGAATACCACGCATTCCATGCCCATCAGAGCGGCAGCCGTAGCGGTGGCAACTCCGTGCTGTCCCGCGCCCGTCTCCGCAATGAGCCGGGTCTTCCCCATTTTCTTCGCCAGAAGGGCCTGGCCGAGCACATTATTGATCTTGTGCGCCCCCGTATGGTTCAGGTCTTCCCGTTTGAGGTAAATCTTCGCCCCGCCGAGGTCCTCCGTCATCTTTTTCGCAAAATACAGCCTGGACGGCCTCCCTGCGTATTCATTCAGAAGCTCCGTGAGCTCTTTCTGAAATTCCGGATCGTTTTTATAGAAATCATAGGCCTTTTCCAGCTCTGTCACGGCATGCATCAGTGTTTCCGGAATGTACTGTCCGCCGTGAATCCCGAACCGCCCTTTTGGATTGCTCATCATGTTCCTCCCTTTCTGACTGCGGCCGCAAAGGCCGCCATTTTCCTTCCGTCTTTTTTCCCTCCGGTCTCAATGCCCGAGCTCACATCCACGGCATAGGGGTGCAGCCGCCGGACTGCTTCTTCCGCATTGTCCGGGCTGAGCCCTCCGGCCAGGAAATAGGGCCGCCGGAGCCCTTTCAGAAGCTCCCATTCGAAGGTCCTCCCCGTGCCGGCGCCGGAATCGAGCAGGATATAATCGGCTCTGCTGCCCTCCGCCCTCCGCACATCCTCTTCCGTCCGTACCGGAAAGGCCCGGATGACGGGACGGCCGGAGAGCCGCCGCAGCTGCTCCGCATAGCTTTCACTTTCGCTGCCGTGAAGCTGCGCCATGTCAATCAGACCGCTTCTCAGCAGCGCCGCCGCATCCCGGAGATCCGCATCGGCCAGTACACCCACGGCCAGGATGCCCGGTGCAAGCAGCTTTTTCAGCTCTCCCGCCCTTTCCGGGGTGACATACCGCCGGCTTTTCTCCGCAAACACGAATCCGATATAATCCGGCCTGATCCGATTGGCCGCTTCTATGTCGCAGGGCCGGGACAGCCCGCAGAATTTGATCTTCGTCATAATTCACCCCGCAGTTCCCGGATTTTTGCCTTCTTATCCGATGCTCTCATCAGCGCTTCTCCCACAAGCACCGCATCCGCCCCGATTTCCCGGAGCTTTTCCGTATCCGCCGCACCGGTCACGCCGCTCTCGGAAACGAACAGCACCCCCGGCGGAACCAGCTCCCGGAGCGCCGCGCTGTTTCCCGTATCAACGGAGAAGTCCCGGAGATTCCGGTTGTTCACGCCGATCACCGAAGCGCCTGCCCGGACAGCGGTGCCGACTTCCTCCGCACTGTGCGCTTCCGTGAGTGCGGAAAGCCCCAGCTCCCGGCAGAGGCCGAGGTATTCCTGCAGCTGCGCCTCCGACAGTAAAGACACGATCAGAAGCACCGCCGAAGCGCCCAGGAGACGGGCTTCGTAAATCATGTATTCACTCACCGTGAAATCCTTCCGCAGGCAGGGGACGGATACGGCGGAAGCGATTTCCTTCAGGTATTCATTCCTGCCGAGGAACCATTTCGGCTCGGTCAGGACGGAAATACAGTCCGCCCCGGCCGCCTCATACTCCCGGGCAATCTGCACATAGGGAAAGTCCGGGGCGATCAGCCCCCGGGAGGGCGAGGCCTTCTTGCATTCGCAGATCAGAGAAAGGCCGGGCTTTCTCAGCGCCTTTTCAAAGGAAAAGTCTCCCCGGGGCATTTCCTCCGCCCGCCGCCGGATGTCCGCAAGCGGCATTTTCCGTTCCGCTGCGGCCGTTCTTTCCCGGGCATAAGCGGCAATTTCTTCCAGGATCGTCATGGCTCCTCCTCCGGCTTCCGGCTTTCCTCGGCAAACCGGTGAAGCGTTTCCAGCGCCTTGCCGGAATCAATCAGCTCCGCCGCCAGAGCAATGCCTTCCTTCACGGACGGCGCTTTGTCCCCGATATACAGCGCCGCTCCTGCATTCATCAGCACTGCATTTCTCCGGGGGCCTTTTTCGCCCTGCAGAATTGACAGGGTGATCTTCGCATTTTCCTCCGGTGTGCCGCCCCGCAGATCTTCCTTCCTGCACCGGTCAAAGCCGAAATCTTCGGGAGCAATGACCGAGGACCGGAACCACCCGTCCCGGATTTCGCAGACCGTGGTCGGGGCACTCAGGGAAATCTCATCCATCTTATCCTGCCCGTACACCACCATGCCCCGGCGGACGCCCAGCCCGGCCAGGACCTGCGCCAGCGGCTCCGCCAGGTAGCCGTCGTACACACCGAGAAGCTGCATGGACGGCGAGGCCGGATTCGTGAGGGGCCCGAGGATATTGAACACGGTCCGGAAGCCGAGCTCCTTTCGGACGGCGCTGACATACTTCATGGACGTATGGTATTTCTGGGAAAAGAAGAAGCAAAGGCCGGTCTTTTTCAGCAGCTCCCGGCATTTCTCCGGGCTCTGGTCGATGTTCACACCCAGCGCTTCCAGGCAGTCCGCCGTCCCGCACAGGGAGGAGGCCGCCCGGTTTCCGTGCTTGGCCACCTTCATGCCCCCTGCCGCCGCAACGACTGCCGCCGTGGTGGAAATATTGAAGGTGTGCGCGCCGTCTCCGCCGGTTCCGACGATGTCAATCACGTCCATGCCTGTCTCTGCCTTGACCGCATGCTCTCTCATGGCGGCCGCACAGCCTGCGATTTCCTCAATGGTTTCCGCCCGGGTGCTCTTCGTGGAAAGCGCCGCCAGGAAGGCTGCATTCTGTGTGACCGTCGTTTTCCCGCTCATGATTTCATTCATCACGGCATAGGCTTCCTCATAGGTGAGGTCTTCCTTGCTGACAATTCTTGCAATGGCTTCTCTGATCATTTTTCACATCTCCTTCAGGAAGTTCCGGAGCATCCGTTCTCCGTCCGGCGTCATGACGGACTCCGGATGAAACTGCACTCCGTAAATCGGGTATTCTCTGTGCTGCACCGCCATGATTTCTCCGTCATCGGCCAGGGCGGTCACTTTCAGCTCCGGCGGCAGAGTCGCCGCATCCGCCGCCAGCGAATGGTACCGTGCGGCAGACACGCTTTCCGGACATCCCGCAAAGAGCGGACAGTCCGTATCGAGCCGCACCTCCGACTGCCGGCCGTGCATCAGCCGCCCCGCATAGGTCACGGAAGCACCGAAGGCCCGGCAGACGGCCTGGTGGCCGAGGCAGACCCCCAGAATGGGAATGTCATGAATTTTTCTCACCGCGTCGATGAGAACGCCTGCCTCCTCCGGCCGTCCCGGCCCCGGAGAAAGGATGATGTGACTGGGGCGCAGCGCCCGGATTTCCTCTGCGGTCATCTCATCATTCCGGATCACCCGGATATCCGGCTCGATTGTCCCTGCCAGCTGGAAAAGGTTCCAGGAAAAACTGTCGTAACTGTCAATCAGCAAATTCATGGTCCGCCTCCTGTGCCAGCTCCAATGCCCGGAGAGAAGCCCGCGCTTTATTCAGGCATTCCTCATATTCCTTCTCCGGGACCGAATCGGCCACGATGCCCGCGCCCGATCTCACAAATACCTTTCCGTTTTTCTTATACAGAATGCGGATAGCAATGCAGGCATCCATATTTCCCGTGAAGCCGATGTACCCCACAGCGCCTCCGTAGATTCCTCTTTTATTGTTTTCCAGCTCTCCGATCAGCTGACACGCCCGGATTTTCGGCGCCCCGGAGAGGGTCCCCGCGGGAAGCAGGGCCTCCACTGCATCCAGTGCGTCCCGGTCCTCCCGGATTTCGCCCCGCACCGCCGAGCCGATATGCATCACATGGGAGAACCGCTCCACGGAGTGAAATTTCTCCACCTGCACCGTGCCGAACCGGCTGATCTTTCCCAGATCATTGCGGCCCAGGTCCACCAGCATATTGTGCTCTGCCAGCTCCTTTTCATCGGAAAGCAGCTCCGCCTCCAGCGCCCGGTCCTCTTCTTCCGTCCGGCCTCTCCGCCGGGTCCCTGCCAGCGGGAATGTATGAAGCACGCCGTTTTCCAGCTTCACCAGCGTTTCCGGCGATGCCCCTGCCGCCTCCAGGTCCGTCCCCGAGAAGTAAAACATGTACGGGGAAGGATTCACTGTGCGGAGCATGCGGTACGCATTCAGCAAACTTCCCTCAAAGGGAGCGCTCAGCCGGTTCGACAGGACAATCTGGAAAATATCGCCCTCCCGGATATACCGCTTCGCCTTTTCCACCATGCGGCAGAATTCCTCCCGGCGGAACAGGGGTGTGATTTCTCCCGTCAGCCGTCCGCCCGGCTCTTCCTTTTTCTTTCCGTTCCGGAGCAGCGCCGCCAGCTTTTTCAGCTCCGCCTCTGCTTTTCTGTATCCCGCCTCCGCATCCCGCAGCGGCACATGAACAATCAGGATGATTTTCTGACGGACATGGTCGAAGGCGATGACCTTATCAAAAAGCATGAGGTCCGCATCCCGGAAGCCCTCGCTGTCCTCCCCGCCGCACACCGCGGCAGGCTCGCTGTACCTGAAATAGTCGTAGGAGAAATATCCCGCCAGTCCGCCCGTGAAAGGCGGAAGCCCCTCCAGCCGGGGACTCCGGTATTCCTCCAGGACCTCCCGGATGCAGTCCGACGGATGATCCGTCCGAACCGTACGGCCGCCGATTTTCACCTCCCCGTCCTTGCAGACAATTTCCAGCTTCGGGTCGAAGCCGAGGAACGTATACCGCCCCCAGGTCTCATCCGCCCGGGCCGATTCGAGCATATAACAGTGATCCGATACATTTTTCAGGACTTTCAGCGTTTCGATGGGTGTCGTGAAATCGGAAAGGATTTCACAGCTGACCGGAATCGTATTATACCGGCCGTCCCCCGCTATCCGCCTGACTTCCTCCAGAGCCGGCAGAATTTTCATGGACAGCACCTCCCAATCCATTCATTCATAAACTTTTTACATGATTCTGATTTCCTACTTCTTTCCGGCGCAGAAAGCGCGCCATCGTCTGAAAAATACCATCACTGCATCCTCCTGAAAAAGAAAAAGGCTTCCCCGACCGGATTTCTCCGGCAGGAAAGCCATAAAAAAACGTCCCGACAGAAAAAATCCTCTGTCAAGGACGAATAATTCCGACACTATTCGCGGTGCCACCTTGATTCACGGCATGACCCGTGCACTCAGCGGGATACCAACATATCCCCGGCTACTGACGTAAGCCCCACGTCGCAGAATACTCCGGAAGTCTCCTCCCGTTTGACTGCGCCCTCAGCGGTCCATTTGACAACTTGTTTCTTACCTGACTCTCATCACCGCAGGTTCTCTGTGAAGGCATGATTGCCGTTATCTCCGCTTCAACGGTTTGTTCTATGAAGTTGGAAGCATCATATCACAGCTTTTCGTCCCATGTCAAACATTTTCCGGATGAATGAATGAAAATATTCCGTAAAAGGATGCATTCTTCATTTTCTGCTGCCCGGACCGGCTGCAAAAGGAAATAATTTGCAAATATATTCCACAAAAATCGTTAATTTTGGTTTAATATTTTCTAAAATTTTCATAGAATCGCCTGTTTTATTTTGTTTTACCACCCTATTTTGTTTTATAATATATATATATAATAAATAATTTAAAGAAGGACTTTTTCAAAACTTTAATTATATATCGCCATATATAGGAGTTTCATTATGAATCTGGGTTTCTCATCTTTACTGTATTTCAAAAAGGCCGCAGAGCTGCAGCATCTGACCCATGCGGCAAAGGAGCTTCACATCGCACAGCCCTCCCTTTCCCGGACCATCCGCAGCATGGAGGAGGAGCTGGGCGTTCCGCTTTTTCAGCGGGACGGCCGGAATATCCGCCTCACTCCTTACGGACAGATTGTTTTCAATTACTCCACCATTTTTCTCCATGATCTGGAAGAAATGAAAAAGGCCCTCCAGAATGCACAGACCATTCAGCAGCATACTGTCTCTTTTGCCTACAATACGGCTTCTCTGATCGTTATCCCCTTTCTGCGTCGATTCCAGAAGGACCGCCCCGACATCCATATCAATGTCATGCAGCACTACGCCAACGGGGCTCCGGTGCAGGACCGGCCGGATACGCCGGCGCCGCAGCTCATACTGGCCACCAGCGCGGCTCCCATAGAAGATGAATCCACGCTGACCCTTTTCCGGGAACCGCTGGTACTGGCTATACGAAGCGACAATCCCTATGCAGGCCGCCCCTTTGCCGAGCTGAAGGATTTTCTCCACACCAATTTTATTTCTCTTCCCGACGGATTTGCCGTACGTGATATCATTTCCTCCTACTGTAAGGAGCAGGGCATCAATCTCCATTCCATTGCCTACAGTGAAAATCCGGAGACCATTTCCGAATTCATTCTTTCCGGACTGGGTGTCACCGTGGTGCCGCAGTACTGCTGGCATATGCTCCAGTCGAAAGATGTTTCCTTTCTTCCCATTTCGGAGAACGGACTCTACCGGTACATCACTCTCAAAAGCACTGCCGCATCGCCTGCGGATGAATCCAATATTTATGTTCATATCCTGCGGAATTATTTTATCCAGCATTTCAGCGATTTCATTTACGAACAGGCAGGCCTCCTGAAAAAGCACTGAGACAAAGACAGAGACATGGGTTTTCCCCCATGTCTTTTTTATTTTTCCCAAAAATCCCCCTTTTTTTCCTGTTTTTTCATTCATGTCCAATTCCTATAAATCCGCCGTCCTTTTTATCCGTTTTATACATTTTCCGTATAAATATAAAAAATCCGGCCCTGTCCCCTTTCCGGGCCATCCGTGCTTTTTTCGGCTGATCTTTATTCCTTTTTCTCCCTTTCGGCTCCGGATGCCGCCGGGACAGCTTTTTTGCATCGGCAAAGCCCCGTCGGATTCCCTCATAAATACCCATACGTTTTCCGTATCATTCAATCTGCTTTTTTACGGAATCCTTTCCTTTTCGGTATCATTTCCCCGCTTCCAGTCAATCCAATCAGGAAGTCCTATTGGATACATTCCGGCATATCCACTATGATATCCCACAGACGGGAAGATAAGGGATCAGCCTTACTTCCTCCATGTATCCGGATGCTCACAAATTCATATCTGTTGTCCATGAGACAGGAGGTTCTATCTTGAGTCAATTCAAAATCGCCTACACAGAAAAAGCACTGGCTGCATTCGGCCCGGTGGAAGGCAGGGAAATCACCAATACAGCTGATACAGACTATACCGACGTAGCCGCCGTCGTTATTACGGACGAGGACACTTCCGTACTTCAGTGCCCGAAGATCAAGGATTTCGGCATTCCGGTTTTCCTGATCAATACAGGCACGGCAGAGGCCGGCACAGCTCTTGACAGCGTGTATCGTGTAATGGATCTGAGCCCGAACAACCGCGCTCTCTACCAGCGTCAGATCGAAAGCGCTGCTTCCAAGTATGAAGACACGATTCTCCCGCCTTTCTTCAAGGATCTCAAGAAATACGTGGAAAACGGCTATTCCCAGTTCGACTGCCCCGGTCATCAGGGCGGCCAGTTCTTCTGCAAGCATCCTGCCGGCCGGGCAATGTACGATTTCTTCGGCGAAAACGTATTCAGAGCCGATCTCTGCAATGCCGATGTGGCCATGGGCGATTTGCTCATTCACGAAGGTCCGGCGCTGACTGCACAGAAGCATGCTGCCCGCGTATACAATGCGGATAAGACCTACTTCGTACTGAACGGCACCTCCACTTCCAATAAAGTCATACTGAATGCCGTACTCGCTCCCGGCGATATCGTCCTGTATGACAGAAACAACCATAAATCCGTTTCCCACGGCGCACTGGTGCAGGCCGGCGCTGTCCCGATTTACCTGGAAACAGCGCGCAACCCCTACGGCTCCATCGGCGGAATCCTCGACCACTGCTTCGATGAGGACTATCTGCGCAGCCTGATTGCAGAAAAGGACCCGGAAAAGGCAAAGGCAAAACGCCCGATCCGCCTGGCTGTCATCCAGCTCGGCACCTATGACGGCTGCATCTACAATGCCCGCCAGGTCGTTGACCGCATCGGCCATCTCTGCGACTACATCTTCTTCGACTCCGCATGGGTCGGCTATGAACAGTTCATCCCCATGATGAAGGACTGCAGCCCGCTGCTTCTGGATCTCGGACCGGAAGATCCCGGCATCTTTGTTTCCCAGTCTGTTCACAAACAGCAGGCCGGCTTCTCCATGACCTCCCAGATTCACAAAAAGGACTCCCATATCAAGGGGCAGGACCGCTATGTACCGCATAAGCGTGTAAACAATGCATTCATGATGCATGCTTCCACCTCTCCGCTGTATCAGCTCTTCGCTGCACTGGATGTCAATGCCAAGATCCATGAAGGCGCTGCAGGTCGCAAGCTCTGGGACGATACACTGAAACTTGTTATCGACACCCGCAAGGAAGTTCTCCGCCGCTGCCATTACATCCGCCCGCTCGTACCGCCGACCATTGACGGCAAAAAGTGGGAAGACTGCGATACCGAGGATATGGCCTGCGACCTCAAGTACTGGGCTCTCGAACCGGGTGCAAAATGGCACTCCTTCGAAGGCTACGGCGAAGGTCAGTACTTCATCGATCCGATGAAGCTCCAGTTCGTAACCTCCGGCATCAATGTCGAAACCGGCGGCTATGAGGACTTCGGCATCCCCGGCAACATCCTCTGCAACTATCTCCGTGAAAACGGCATCATCCCGGAAAAGAACGATCTGAATGATATCCTCTTCCTCATGACGCCTGCGGAAACCAAGACCAAGATGGATGATCTGATCGCCAAATTCGTCCGCTTTGAACAGCTCATCGACGAGGACGCTCCGATGAAGGACGTACTGCCGACCATCTATCATGCGTATGAAGAAAAATACAGAGGCTACACCATCCGTCAGCTTTGCCAGGAAATGCATGACTTCTACAAGGTCAGAAATGTTTCCACCCTGCAGAAGGAACTCTTCCTGAAAGACTATTTCCCGAAATACGCCATGAACCCGCAGGAAGCCAATTTCGAATTCGTCCGCGGCCACGGCGAACTGGTTCCGCTGGAAGAAGCAGAAGGACGCATTGCCCTTGAAGGCGCTCTTCCCTATCCTCCGGGAGTACTCTGCGTACAGCCCGGTGAAAGATGGTCCAGGACCGCACAGCAGTACTTCCTGATCCTCGTGGAAGGCATCAACCAGCTGCCGGGCTTCGCACCGGAAATCCAGGGCGTCTATATCCAGACCGAACCGGACGGACGCAAACGCGCTTACGGCTATGTACTGGATAAGACCTACGAAAAATAAATGATCATCCGCCCAGCGGATCTCTCCGGCTCCGCTGTCATAAGTTTCCAAAGGAGTAAATTATGAGTCAATCTGCAAATAAAATGAGCGTCCTGCAGCTGACCATCCTTACTGCCGTCAACATGATGGGATCGGGCATCATCATGCTCCCCTCCAAGCTGGCCCAGGTAGGTGCGCTCTCTATCGTTTCCTGGCTCGTCACCGCCGTCGGTTCCATGTGCCTCGCCTATGCCTTCGCAAAGTGCGGCATGTACAGCAGAAGAGGCGGCGGCATGGGCGGCTACGCTGAATATTCCTTCGGCAAAGCCGGCAACTTCATGGCCAACTACACCTACGGTGTTTCTCTTCTTTTCGCCAATATCGCGATTGCCATCTCCGCAGTGGGATACGGCTCCCAGTTCCTTGACGTTTCCCTGACACCTGTAATGACCTGCGTGTGGACCATTTTCACCCTGTGGCTGGCAACCGTGCTGAACTTCGGCGGACCGAAGTACACCGGCAAGGTTTCTTCCATCACGGTATGGGGCGTCATCGTTCCCTGCATCGGCCTGTCCATCTTCGGCTGGTTCTGGTTCTCCGGCGACATGTACATGGCCAACTGGAACATTCACGATCTTCCCTTCGCCGATGCCGCCAACAACGCCATCACCATGACACTCTGGGCATTCCTCGGTATGGAATCTGCCTGTGCCAATGCGGATGCTGTCGATAATCCGGAAAAGAATGTACCGAGAGCCGTACTCGGAGGCACCCTCCTTGCAGCAGCCTGCTGCATTCTCTCCACCAACATCATCTTCGGCATCGTTCCCGCAGAAGAAATCGTAACAAGCGTTGCACCCTTCGGTTATGTATTTGCTTCCATGTTCGGACCCACCATCGGCCGGATCATCATGGGCCTCATGGTTATGTCCTGCTTCGGCTCTCTCCTGGGCTGGCAGTTCACCATCGCCAATGTATTCAAGGCCGGTGCCGATGACGGCTACTTCCCCAAGGCATTCAGCAAGGTGACCTCCAAGGCCGCTCCGATTGTCGGCATGGTTATCATCACCGCCGTACAATCCTGCATGAGCCTTATGACCATCAACCCGTCGCTGAACGAACAGTTCGAAACGCTGGTTAACCTGGCAGTTATCACCAACATCATGCCGTACCTGCTCTCCATGGCCGCAGTCATTGTCATCATGAAGGCAGCCCAGCGCTACGGAAGCGAACTGAAATCCACTACTTTCATTGCTCTCATTGCTTCTATCTACAGCCTGTATGCCTGCTACGCATCCGGCTTCGAAGCCATGACCTACGGAGCTATCGTTACCTTCCTCGGCTGGACCCTCTACGGTTTCGTTTCCGATCGGTTCGATCTGAAATCCGCCATGGAATATAACGAAAAGAAATCCTCTTAAGTTTCAAATCATTGCCAAGACCATTATTCTCTCTCCTAATATATATATGGTAAAAATAAAGAGCAGTCTCCGGACTGCTCTTTATTTTGGTTTACAGGAAAATATCCTGTAAAATTCAAAAGGCGCAGCACGGTAATAAAAACCGCACTGCGCCTTTTGATATGTCTGTTTCATTGACTGAAGAATACTTTTCTATATGATAAAATTATAATTCATAGCTCAAAAATCTCTCAACCATATCAATAGCATGCTTATCGAATTCATCTTCAGACATTTGCACTGCCTCTAAAAATACCTTGTCTTTTTTTAATACTTTGGCAATCACCTCTTTATCCTCCTCATCAAGCGTAATTTTATAAAGCGAATTTGCCAGAGAAAGAATCATACTCTCATGATTCAAAAAGTAGTTTCTAGAAGATATATCTTGTTCAGATTCACACAGTTTTTTAAAATTCTGCTCCGAATATTTCGGTTGGAGCCCCAAAATCGGATTAACAAGCAGCATAGTAGATGCTTCCATTAAATTAACATACGCTCCCAACTCATATTGTTTATTTTCTGGCATATTACTATAATTCGCCCCAAAAATTTTAATCAGGTTTCTGATTTTTGAGATGGCATTTGCCAAATTTTCTGCTTCATTATCAATTCTTCTAATCCGCTCATCTATTTCTATAATAGCAAGCTTACATAATTTCACATTTCTCTCACTTATAAGTACACCTATTTTATCCAGTCTATCCTTATCCTTCAGACCTTTATAAAACTTAATTCCGCATGAAACAATTTCAACCCCCATAATTGTCCATCCGATAGGACCTGCAAGTGAGGAAAGTATACGTCCTACAGTCATTTCTCCAACTCCAGTAGCCAAAGCTCCTCCGCCCAGTCCTGTCCATGTTGCACTTGTTGTTGCACGGATTAAAGCAAACATTCCGGTGGAAGCTACGCCAAGTGCAGTTGCAGCTCCCATAGCATCCGACCCTTGCCCAACAGTCTGGTTTTCTCCATTTTTATATTCTAATTCGATTTTTCTAGACTGTTGTTTCCAATTTGTGCTAATAGCTTTCAGCCTTTCATATCTACGCATATATTCTGTGGGCATATTGTAAATACAATCAAATAATGCCTGTATAGCAATTAAGGACGTATACAATGAGTTAGTATGATTTCCAAGTTCACTAATTTTTTTGCGTGTTTCCTCTCTAACGCTTTTCTCTTCCTGCTGCACTGTTTGCAACCTTGATGATTCCTTTCCCATATCATTTCCCTCCAAAATATTTATCGATATCTGACTTACTCTTCAAAATTCTATTTTCCGGAACATTACGCAATTTTGCCAATTCTGCTGATTTCTTAAATGCCTCCATATATGCATCACTTGTCTCCAAGTCAGATACAAACTTCAGCAAGTAAGCATCATTATATTGTTTTGCCAGAATTCTCAATCCTTCTATATACTCTTTGACAATAACAATTTCTTTCTCCGCAAAATCAGAGTCTTTCTCAGCACGATTATAAGAAATTACTCTCTTTGTTTCACCGTAAAGAGATATTGCGAATGTCCCTATCCCAATAATGTTAAGCCGCAAAACAAATTCTACGGCATTAAAGCTTCCTCCCCCACGTACAAATGCTCTGCCTGTTGCGTCAACGATATCAATCAGACAAAAAGTACCATGTGCAACAGTTAGCATCCGCTCGGTCGTAACATTTGAGAACGGACTGCATCTTTTCCACATAAGCTCAACAGATCGTTCTGATGTCGGATTTTCAGACCAATACTTAAATAAGCGCCGAACAGCATAAATAAATCTGACAATCAAACCATTCACAATGACCGGTATCATTTGAGTTGTCTGGAAACGAAAATCGTAGCCTTTTTCATATACTTTCAGGGCCAGTTCGTTCAGTGATTTTACTGTTTCCGGTACACTAAACCCCAATTCCGTTATTATGACAATAAGATCATTTGTCCATGCCAAAAACGGAGATGGAATGCCCATTCCCCGATTACCTTTACGTGCACTGGATGCCGATCCGGACACATCTGAAATCAGATGTACAATCCAATTGACAAATCCATAGAATATTTTCTTCGGAATGGTGTCGCCTTGAAGTTCCCATCCCTCTTCTGCTTTTTCCAGACAAATTACCTTACCATCGCTGACAAAGTGAGATCCGTTGGTGAATTGATCAAGTATAGAGAAAAACAAACCCATCAGCGTCGGGTTATGTGCAAGAGATTTGAAATGATGATTCTTAGGACTTAAACCAAAAACAGCCTTTCCCGCATCTCCGCATCCCCTCTGATCATAAGGAACTTTAAATTTCTTTTCCAGAAAAGCTATTGCCGAGGAAAGACTATCAAAAGTTCTATGCTCCGGATCGCATCGCTTTGCAAAATCCATTACTCTGTCAGCAAACCATTTGTCAGTAAGCTTCCCAAGCGATGACTCCCCGGGCTTGCCCACCAAAAAGACGTCCACAATCCCGCATAACGCTCCAGAACATGCTGCTAAAATATAATCGGTTTTATCACAATCTGGTTTTAACTTCCTGACTGAATCAACCGTTTCATTCAGATTAGCAAGCTCCGATTCAGCTTGTGCCATAGCATCAGCTATAGATGTAGAAAAATTAGATTTCTCTTCATTTATACTTAAATCAAGCACCATACATTGTTGATTCATTTTCTCCCTCTTCGCTCCTTCCCATACTAATATCTGATTGCATAGATAAATGTTATCTGAATATGTCAATCAATAATACAATAAACTTTCTTATTCTAATTTACTGCAATTTTCGTATATTTTTATCAAAAATTCCCCTCATCAAACTTTCTAAATTTCTGGCTAGTCCCTGTTTCCTTACTCCTTTACCAACAAAGATACCGTTTCAATGTGGGTGGTCTGGGGGAACATGTCCACCGGCTGCACCTTGATGAGGCGATAGCCCAGGGAGGAGAGGACTTTCGCGTCGCGGGCGAAGGTGGCGGGGTTGCAGGAGACATAGACGATTTTTCCGGGAGCCATGCCCGCCGCAGCCTGCAGGACTTCCTCGCTGCATCCGGCGCGGACCGGATCCATGACGATCACATCCGGACGGAGCCCTTCTTCATACAGCTTCGGCATCAGCTTTCCTGCATCGGCCGCATGGAATTCCACATTGTCCAGGCCGTTCCGTTCTGCATTTTTCTTCGCATCCTCGATGGCGGGCGCGACAATTTCTATGCCGATGACCTTTTTTGCTTTTTTCGCCAGACAGAGGGAAATGGTGCCGGTGCCGCAGTATGCATCAATGACCGTTTCCCCGCCGTGCAGCTCTGCATATTCCAGGGCTGTATTATAGAGGACTTCCGCCTGTTCCTGATTGACCTGGAAGAAGGAGTACGGGCTTTCCTCGAAGGTCAGTCCGCAGAGGGTGGCGGTGAGAGCCGGTTTGCCCCAGAGGAGGCGCATGGTCTTCCCCAGGATGACATTGCCCGGGCGGTCCTGTACGTTGTGATAAATAGAAACAACCTCGGGCAGCAGTTCCCGGATTTCCTTCACCCAGAGCTCTTCCTGCGGCAGGTTCTTCGTAGCGGTGACGATGACGGCCATTACTTCGCCGTGATCGCCGACGCGGCCCATGATATGGCGGACCGTGCCTTTTCTGCTCTTTTCGTTATAGCCGGAAATATTGTGCCGGGTGAGAAAGCCTGCGGTGAAGCGGAGGAGGCGGTTGTTTTCCTCTTCCTGAATGAGACAGCCGCTGACGGGCACGACCTGATGGGTTCCCTGGCGGTAGTAGCCGATTTTCGCACCGCCCGATGCCTGCGACACGGGAACGGCCATTTTGTTCCGGTAGCCGAAGGGATGGGCCGCTTTTTTCACGGGGAGAACGAGGTCTCCGCTGAATCCGCCCAGACGGGAAACGACTTCCCGCACGCGGTTTTCTTTCCACGCAGCCTGGGCTTCATAGTTCATATGGGAAATCTGGCAGCCGCCGCAGCTTTTATAAGCCGGGCATTCCGGCGTCACCCGGTCGGCGGAAGCTTCTTCCACTTCCAGAAGCTGCGCAGAGGCGTAGGATTTCTTGACCTGCAGAATCCGTGCCTTCACGGTTTCTCCGGGGAGGGCGCCGGGGACAAATACGGTAAATCCGTCGGCACTGCCGATGCCTTCTCCGTGGATGCCCAGATCCCGGATGGTCAGAGTATGGATTTCTCCCGCTTTCACGGGAATGATTTTATCGTTCATTTTTCCTCCTGTCCGGAAATCCGAAAGAGCTTTTCCGTATTTTCCCGGGCCGCTTTTTCCAGCTTTTCCTGAGAAACACCCATGTACCGGGCAAGGGTTTCCGCTACATATACAATATTCTGCGGCACATTGGTCCGGGGCAGACGGAATCCCCGCGGTGTGAGGTAGGGCGCATCGGTTTCCACCATGACCCGGTCGAGGGGAAGGATTTTCACTGCATCCCGCAGGTCATCCCCTCTTCTTTCGTCGCAGATCCAGCCGGTGATGCCGATGTAGAATCCCATATCGAGCAGCTTTTCCAGCGTCGCCCGGTCGCCGGTATAGCAGTGCACCACGGACCGGCGGCACAGCTCGTCATGGCCTTCGAAGCAGCGGATGAAGTCTTCCGCGGCATCTCTTTCATGAAGGAACATGGGCTTTTTCAGCTCTTCCGCCAAATCGATGAGCTTTTTGAAGAACCGGAGCTGGTTTTCCTTTTTCGCATACATGTGGTCGTAGTCCAGACCGGTTTCCCCCACAGCCACAATCCGCGGATTGGACCGGATAATTTCCCGGATGCGGGCGATATCTTCTTCCTTCGCAGTGTCCGTGCAGTGCGGATGAATGCCTGCCGTGCCGTACAGGTTATGGGTCTTTGTGAATGCATTCACCTGCTCATTGTCCCGGGCCTCCGAGCCGGTCAGGATACACCGGATTCCCGCCGCCTCCGCGTCTGCAATGATCTTCTCCGGGTCCGGAAAAGACCGGGTAAAAAGGTTCAGTCCGATATCATAATATTGAATGTGCATAGTGCCTCCCGCCGAAAATATATTTATTCTTTATTTTATCATAAAAGGCCGTATGAAATCCCGCCGAGCAGGAAATACGGAAAGGAAGGCTCTCTGCACTGCCATCGTATCGAAAAATATGCCTTATTCTTCGAAAAATTGCTGAAATCTCTGTTCTCCCCTGAATTTTAGAATTATAATGGATTTGATATCATCTATTGATTTTCTTTTCAAGAACATCAACTGTATGGCAAAAAGCTGATATTTTTCCACAAAAGCATCAGCAAAAGGTTCTGCCGCATGATATCACAAGCAAAACACTTCGGCTGTCTGCTGTTCTTTCTCAGGATGAAAAGGAAGAACGCATCCTGCGCAATCGAAATGTTTTTGAAGAAAAAAGGGGGGAAATTTTGGAAAATATAAACGGCAAAAAACAATTCCAATCAAATATCCGCAACCAACTACAGCGGAAAAAGAAAGAAAATGAAGAGCGGGATAATCCCGTGGACGGAGCCAAGGTCAGCAGTACCTACTTCAGCTCGACAGACAGCGGAGCCCTGACCGACAGCCAGATTCGTTTCCATGGAAGACAGGGCCACGGATTCGCTGCAGAACGGGCCAATACACAGATTGATAAAGCCATGGGGCGCGATGCCAAAATCCTCGGTGATGATAACGCAGCAAACGGAGCAGACCGCAGTGTGGACGGTCAGGCTATCCAGACCAAGTATTGCCAAAATGCGAAAGCATCGGTAAATGCAGCTTTCGATTTAAAAACAGGTGAATACCGCTATCTGGATAAAAACAATAACGGACAACCTATGCAGCTGGAAGTCCCGCCCGAACAGTATGAGCAGGCGGTAGAAATCATGAAACAAAAGATCCGCGACGGAAAAGTTCCTGGCGTGAATGACCCTGAAATGGCACGTGCACTGGTCCGGAAGGGAAACGTTTCCTATGAAACTGCCTGCAATATCGCAAAAGCAGGAAATATCGATTCCCTGATTTTCGATGCCCGAAACGGCGCAGTCATTGCCCGCAATGCTTTCGGCATTGCCGCAACCATCACCTTTGCTCACGCTCTCTGGTCAGGAAAAAGCCTGGAGGAAGCCGTTGATGATGCCATGTATTCTGGGGTAACTACAGGCGGTGCCGGCTTTGTCAGCTATGTTATTTCCTCCCAGTTTGCCCGTACAGGAATCTATACGGGACTCCATAAGGCCATTCAGCAGCCGGTCATCGGCGTCATTAAAGCGCTTCCTCCGGGCGTACGGAATTGCCTTTTGGCAAGTATGCAGACAAATGCTCTTGCCTATGGGGGAACTGCTTCCAAAAACCTGGCCAAGCTCTGGACCAGCAATATCATAACCGGTGCCATCTTTACTCTTGTCCTGTCTGCAGAAGACATCAGCCGCTTCTTCAGCGGTCAGATTTCCGGGGCACAGCTTTTTAAAAATATAACTACCCTGGCAGGCGGACTAAGCAGCGCAACCGTTGTGGGTTCCGCTGCCGGCAGTGTTTTCGGCCCTGCCGGCATGGTTATCGGCGGAATAATCGGCGGAATAGCCGGCGGCGCAGGAGCCAAGGCCATCCTGGACAGCTTCATCGAGGATGATGCGATTGCTATGGTGCGTATCCTGAATCACCATATAGTTCCTCTCGCCCAGGAATACCTTCTCAACGAGGAAGAACTGCATCTTGTTCTGGAAGATTTGAAGACCCAGCTTATCCAGAGCAAGCTGCTGGAAATGTTTGCCAGTACAAACCGCGATGCATTTGCCGATGATTTTCTCCGGGGAATCATTGAAAAAATCACTGCATTCCGCGTCCGAATCATTCTTCCCGGAGATGAACAGTTCCTTGCCGGAATGGAACGGGTGCTGAAATGCAACTACCGCCCGGCAGTTTGCTCCCACACAGCTTCGAAAAAGGTCGATACAGTAGCTATCGGCCAGGAATTACTGCACAGAACCGTGTCCCAACATGCTGCCGATAAAGCCTGGTATGTGACAAAGCAAATGAATCTTGCCAATCGGCAAAAAGAAGTCGTCCTTACGAATATGAAGAACAGCGAACATGCACATCACCTGCAAATAAAATCACAGCAGAAAGAGCTGAATCTTCTTCTGGATGAATTGGATAATTTAGGAAAATAAATCAGGAAAGGAATATGAATATGAGTGAAAATCAATTGGCTATCATTGATCAGAACGTTTTAACAGAAGATGAACGAACTCAGCTGGAAACAGAAATTGACCGAATCATCACTGCCCACAAAAACAATCGGCAGACCATCAACCGCATGGTTTTCGAATGTACCGCCGCATTAACCGAAGCTGAAGATGACTCTCAAAAGCTTGCTTCCAAAGGATTCTTCCGCCGTCTGATCGGCGGCATTACCGGCAGCAACAGCCGCCTGCAGAATAAAATCAACAGCAATCTCCGTGCCGCTCAGTATGCATCCCAGGTTACTCTGCAGAAACTGGCCGAACAGAATCTGATGACCTTTGAACTTATTTCTGCAGTCAACAACAAACTGAATTCTTCTCTGGAAGCTATTAATGACCAATTTAAAAATCAGTACCTGGTCATGGGGAAATTCTTTCTCCGCAGCCGCAATGCTATCGTCAACCTGGAGATGCGCATGGCCAATGCAGAGCGAAATATTAATTTGCTGACCTGGCAGAATTCCATTGAATACCTGGATTTCAACGGCACCGAATATGCTTCTCTGAATGATACGGCCAAAATTGTCTGCCTCGTCCGGGATTTCTATGATATGACAGAGGGAAAATGGAGTACCCCCGACCTGCTTCTCCTGAAGGCAGCCATGGCACAGATTGATCTCTCTCCCCGTCAGAAGGTCAATTATTTTTCCACCATGGAGCAAATCGCCGATACACCGGAGCTGACGGAAAAGCTTCTCGGCGGAAAAGAAATCTGTCCTATCGAAGATCCATCCTATCTCATCCCCATGGGAACTCTGAGAAAAATGGAAGATTTATCCGGCGAAGAAAAATACAGTGTAAACAGTATCAGCCGTCTGCTGGCAAAGCACGGTATTTCCGAGACAGATTCCGCTATCCGCAATGATCTTGTACAGAGTTATATGGAGCAAAAGGCTGATGTAAGCCTGGACAATGAGGTGGACGCCTTTGATTTAATTCTGGATCTTCTTTACAATCTGGACCAGGCAAATGGAGAACATCTGTTAGCCGATCCGCCAAAGGAATTACCAGCGCTGCCTTTGCAGAGTCGCAGCAAAGATGATTTTCTTACTGCCGAAGAGTCCGCAAAAAGCGGAGACGGCCCATCCCTGTATCGATTGGGCGAATATTACCGCAGGGGCTATGGAATTGTTTCAATTAACATTACAAAAGCTGCTCAATACTTTTCCGATTCCTGCAAGGCAGGCTTCGCCCCCGCCGGCTGTGAAGCCGCGGCAGCTTTGCCGGCCGGTTCTGAAGAACAGACGGACCTTATCCTTTCCGTTGCAAATAATGTCCGCACCTTGGCAGAAAGCGGGGATCCCGCTGCGGAAAATGCCTTAGGCATGATGTATGAAAACGGTTGGAATGTAAATCGTTCTGATGAAGAAGCCGCTGCATGGTACCGCAAAGCCGCTGAACAGAAATTTATTCCTGCTGAAACAAATCTCGGAAAATTATATTCGAACCGCGACGACCCCGATCAGCCTTTTGAAAAAGCCATGGAATGGCTTCTTAAGGCTGCCGAGCAGGAGGATGCCGAAGCTCAGGCCCGTCTCGGTAAAATGTATGAAAACGGATGGGGCACCGAACAGTCTGATACCAAGGCTGCCGAATGGTTCAGCAAGGCTGCTGGGCAGGGAATTGTTGAAGCCCAAGTCCGTCTCGGTGAAATGTATGAAAACGGCACGGGTATAGAACAATCTGATACCGAGTCCGCAAAATGGTTCAGCAAGGCTGCTAAACAGGGAAATATTGACGCTCAGGTCCGCCTTGGTGAAATGTACAAAAATGGAAAAGGCGTAAAACAGTCCGATACAAAGGCTGCCGAATGGTTCAGCAAGGCTGCGGAACTGGGCTATGCACCAGCTCAGACCCGTCTTGGTGAAATGTATGAAAATGGAAAAGGCGTAGAACGATCTGATATAAAGGCTGCCGAATGGTTCAGCAAGGCTGCGGAGCAGGGATATGCAGAAGCACAGGATTGCCTCGGCCTTATGTATAAAAACGGCAAAGGCGTAAAACAGTCCGATACAAAGGCTGCCGAATGGTTCAGCAAGGCTGCGGAACTGGACTATGCACCAGCTCAATACCATCTCGGCATGATACACGAACCCTATTTTTCCCAAATCGATGAAGCAGATTTAAAATGGATTCAGAAAGCCGCTGAACAAGGATATGCACCGGCTCAATGTCAGCTTGGTTTGATTTATAGGGAAAACACTTCGCGGACAATATTCTCATTACCGGTTCCCAATGACCCAAATTTGAAAAAAGCTGTCGCTTGGTTCAGCAAAGCTGCGGAGCAGGGATACGCAGAAGCACAATACCATCTCGGCAAGATGTATGATTTCGGGTGGGGTGTAAAGCAATCCAAAAAGAAAGCTAACGATTGGTTCCGAAAAGCCGCTGAGCAGGGATATGAAAAGGCCCAGGAGGCACTGGAAGATTTCAACCAGTAAGTATCATCGCTTGCTTACAATAAATCCATCCCAGAGAGCAATACCTTCAAAAAGTATTGCTCTCTTTTTATTTTTCCGTCACGCAAAAAGAGCTGCGGAATGCTTACTGTCCTGCAGCTCTTTGCTTTGTCTCTTTTATTTCTTTTTTCTTATTTATCATCCACGAAAATCTGCTGAGCGGCCTTGTAGCTCACGGAGATGTCGCCCTTCGGGGTATCCAGGAGGATCGGGCCTTCGTAGGGTTCCTTGTCCTTGATGGTGACTTCCATATCGATTTCGATCTGCTTGTCCTGGATGTAGTCCATCAGCTTGTGGTCTTCCATCACGCGGCGGATGTGTGTTTTTTCACCGATTTCCAGAGAGGACAGGCTGCGGTGGGTGACGCCCTTGTGGCTGCCGTCCTTGGTGGGGATGGGAGCGCCGTGGGGGCAGTGTTTCGGATAGTCCAGGTAGGCTTCCAGCCGGTCGGAAAGCTCATCGGTGGTCTGATGCTCCAGTCCTTCTGCCAGCATATGGGCTTCGCTCCAGGAGAAATGGAGATGTTCTGCCAGGAAAACCTCCCACAGGGCATGGTAGCGAAGAAGCCGTCCTGCTTCCTTTCTGCCCTTCCGGGTAATTTTGCTGCCCTTGTAGGCCGTATAGTCCACATATCCTTCTTTTTCCAGTTTCGTCACCATTTCGGAAACGGAAGGCGGGGAAACCCTGAGCATTTCTGCCAGTTCCTTATTCGTTACCAGTTCATGGAACTCGCTGATGCGGTAGATTGCTTTCAAATAGTCTTCCTTGCCGGATGTCATATTAACCCTCTTTTCTTCTGCTCCGCCAAAATAAAGTAAGCCTAAAATGTCGTATCATTTTTTCCTCATTCGTTTTTATTATATTCCTTATTGTATATTTCCACAAGGAAAAAATAAATCCGAACAATCTCCCAAAAGAGAAATTCCGGCGGAAAAACCGGACAGAAAATCCGGAGCCGTATGACGAAGCTCCGGAAAGAATGGTTTTTATGTACGGTTGGACGCCTGATCCAGGTCGGCGGCATCCTTGTAGCGGGCTACGGCGCTGTCCTTGCGGACAAGAAGCCTGCGGAGGCGTTTTTCCTTGGAGCGCTCAATGTAGCGGTGCCCCAGTACTTCCGGAAGGGCCGCCCCGATGGCCAGTCCCAGAAGGACCAGCATGGCGGTGACGCCGTCGCGGACGGTCATCATGAAGGTTTCCGCAGTCTGATTGGAAATGACGATAATGCCGAAGAGGAAGCGGTACAGAAGCACCCCGGGAAGGAGGGCAATTACGGAGGGAATGATGACGACAAAGACCGGTTCATGGAATTTATAGGCCAGGGAGAACAGGAGGACGGACAGAGTGGCCGCTCCCAGGAAGGACGCAAAGGCAATGCCCATGCCGAAGTCCACCATAAGGATGTTCCGGACATCCACCGTGATGATGGCTCCCATGCAGGCTGCCGCAATAAACCGTCTCGGAATATTGAACATCACGACAAAGCCTGCCGCAGCAAGAGCCGCCGCAACGGCCTGGGAAATGAAAAGGCTTTCCGGCAGAATGTTCACCTGAGTAAAGCTCGGAACCTGCGTAATGCTCACGGAAGCAGCGATGCCGAAGGTCATGGCAAACATGATCAGAATGGTGTGGGTGACCCTTGTCATTCCCGAGGAAATATAGTTATTCAGGAAGTCATCCACGGAATTGATCAGGGGAATCCCCGGAATCAGGGTAAGCGCACAGGCCACGACCGGCAGCCAGGGCGAAGCATTCCCCGGCAGGTACATGGAGAAGTAGGCCGTAAAGGTGGACGCAAATGCCGAGGCAGCAATGCCCAGGTAGCCGTTGATTTTGTTTTTCTCGCACAGGGAGCGCATGACGGCACCGATGACGGCAGCAAAAAAGGTATAAACGGCTTCGTACCAGGCGCCGCCGAAAAGAAGGCAGAAGGCCGCCGATGCCAGGCCGATGGCGCAGAAGGTCATAGCCGGTGAGTACAGCCGTTTTTCCGCATTCTGCCGGATTTCCTGCAGATGCTCCCGAAGCATGCCGTAAGGCTCATTGTTCTGGAGCGCCCGCCAGGACAGGCGGGATACCTGCAGAATGGTATTCATATTGACTCCGTGGCGGTAGCATTTCCGGAACACGGTGATGGTCTTTTCTTCCTCGTCCACGGAAATCATAATGGTGAAGTAGGTGATATGGATCTGTATCTGTTCCCAGTAGATGCCCAGATAGGCGGCGCAGCGCAGCATATCCCGGACAATCTGCTTGCTGTCTGCTCCGTTCTCCATCATCAGCTGTCCGATATCCAGAATCAGCTTCATTTTTTCCCGGGTGGACAGCGGTTCCTTTTCCTCCCTGCCGCTTTCCTTTTCTTTCTCTCTTTCCTTATTTTTTTCTTTTTCTTTGTCTTCCATGAAAATTCCTCTCATCCGGACCAGCACTTATCATAAATAATGTTTTATTATTTTACAGTAAATTATAGACTCAATTCTAAAAAATGCAACTTTTTCGAAGAAATGAAGAAAATAAAATTCTGACAAAGGAAATAAACGCGGTGCGAAACGGTGCCGGCCGCAGCCGATTTAAGAGAAACGCATCTCTCCCCCGTCCTTGCCGCATTCCGGAAAAAGGCATCAAAAAACTGCCCGGGAAAGCCCGGACAGTCCGATGAAGCTGTATTTACAGTGCGGTGTTCCGTATGAAATCAAAATATTCCTTATATTGTCTGGCCAGCTCATAATCGTGGAGAGGGAAGCATTCCGAGGCCCAGCGGATCAGAAGCCATGCGCAGAGGAAAAAGACAATAAACTGAAGGAGACGGTGGATGGAGGAATAGGATTTCCTGTCCTTCCGGACCCATTTATCATCCAGGCGGTAGGCGCTGCGGTAAATCCATTTCCCGTAGGCCGCCGCATAGGCAATACTGAACAGGGGGAAAAGCCCGATCTGCCAGGTCTCCACATGCCGCATGACGACTCTTGTAAACCACGTTCCCGTATTGGTCATGGCGAAAAACATTTCCCGCGGCGTCATAATAATGCCCAGGGATTCATAGTGCGCCAGAAAGATAAAGGCGGAAAACGAAAAGAACAGCACGACAGAAAGACAGATGAGAGCCGCCAGCTTGCGCCCCACATAAACCCGGCAGATGACGTTCATGATGAAAAAGATCAGGAGCAGCTGCGCCACCGAGGTGAGGAAGTACGGCGACAGATCATTGAAGGACGCCGAATCGAGGCCGTTTACCGCATGGATCAGCGCATAGGGAAAGATAAAGAGCCACAGAAAAAAAGGAATATAGCCGATGCACCAGAAAGGATGCAGCAGATTTTTCCGCGTCACGATCTGCGTCAGAAGGAGCAGTACAAAGCACTCTCCCATATTCCGCTGGAAGCGGTACCAGTCAGACAGACCGGTAATTCCCAGCATATAGTAATAAGCAAAAATAATGAAAAGAAGCAGGACTGTCCCTCCCAGGTAAGTCAGGAGCTCTCTTTTGGAGATGCTGCCCCACCAATTGGAAAGGTTCTCCTTTTCCTGCGCCCAGAATAACATACAATCTCCTTCAATTCTTCTTTTCCGTCCGATAAAAAGGGAGGAAGGATTCCCCTGTCCTTCCGTCTCCTCTGCGTCCGGCAATTTCCCGAAATGATTCTCTCAAAAAGGCGGCAGTCCGTCTTTATAATAAATGATCATAAAGCTTCCGCACCGGCTCCACATCTTTCCAGTGAAAAACGGAAACGCCGTGAACCAGTTTTTCCACGATTCTGTGTTTTTTCAGATATGCTCCGGCATTCTTCCGCACTTCACTGCCGCCGGCTTCCACATATCCGCTTTCTGCGGCTTCGATCCGTCCTTTTTCCTCAGGATAGTTCTCCCGATAGATGGCCTGCAGAAAAAGGAGAAAATCGATGGCTTTCTGTTCCTCCGGGTTCCGGCTGTAGAGCCGGTTTTCCCAGTCCAGGAAAGAAATCCTGCCGTCCCGGCAGGTAATGTCCCGCAGGGCAGGCCGTCCGTGGACAACGCCCGCCCGGTGAAGGCGGCAGAGAGCCGTTCCCGCCCGGCGGAGGATTTCCCTTTTTTCTTCCCCGGGAATATCCCGGTCCAGCCAGCTCTTGACAGTCATCCCGCCGTCCTCGGTCACCATATAGTCCGGTGTCAGGACAGGCATATCCGGAACCAGATCCGGGCAGGCGTTCTTTGCAATGGTTCTGCGGGCAATTTCATAATAAAATTCCTTTTCCACAGAATATTTCACCAGCTGATTGCGCCCGTTTCCCAGCTTCCTCTTGATCCAGTATTTCTGCCGGTTCCACACAAAGGATATCACCCGTTCGCCTTCGTGCTCCCGGATTGCCTTTTCCGCCGCATCCTGCAGCTCCTGCAATTTTTCCGTGTCCTGCCGTTCCTGCATTCTTATAATATCCTTTCCGAATCCTTTTCGGCAATATCTCCCCTTATTTTAACAGAATCCTAAAAATCCGTACATAGAGCAGACAGAAAACTGACCTGTTTTTGACCATGTCCCGTTTTCTCCGGCCTGTTTCTCCGGAAAGGATACCCCGGGAATCTTTTTTCGGCAGGAAAAATATAGAATATTTTGTATTTTATGACATAAAGTGATGCAATCCCTGCTTTATTATGATAAAATATCAACTAACGTCTGTGTTTTTTATCATCAGGAAAGGAATCATCCGTTTATGAAAAAAGGCTCTCATGAATATATTGCCATCGGTCTTCTTCTCTTTGCTCTGTTCTTCGGGGCGGGCAATCTGATTTTCCCCGCCTTTCTCGGGCAGAATGCAGGATACAATACGCTGTATGCCGTCATCGGCTTCGTCATTACCGGCGTAGGACTTCCCCTCGCTTCCGTTCTGGCGGTGTGCCGCTCCGGCAAAAGCCTGATGGACCTGGCCAGCCGGGTTTCCCCCCTTTACGGCCTTCTTTTCAGCTGCGCCCTGTACCTGACCATCGGACCGTTCTTTGCCATTCCCCGTACGGCGACGACTTCCTTTGAAATCGCAGTCGCTCCGCTTCTTGCGGAAGGCGATAAGGATTTCGCGCTCTATGCCTTTGCGGCTGTTTTCTTCCTTCTGTCGTGGTGGCTCGCGATTTCTCCGTCCAAGCTGGTGCCCCGCATCGGAAAGGTCATCACGCCGGCGCTTCTTCTTTTCCTTTTCATCCTGATCAGCGCATCGGTTCTTTCCCCCATGGGCGCTTACACCGAACCTGGAGCAGCTTATGATACACCGGTAAAGGCCTTTGCCAATGCGCTTCTGGAAGGGTACAATACCATGGATGTTCTCGCCGGTCTTGTTTTCGGCGTTATCGTTCTGGAAGCCATCGATCTGTACGGCGTCACCGATCCGGAGGAAAAGGTGCGGACTGCCTTCAAGTGCGGCCTCATTTCCACGTTCTTCCTGTTCATCATCTACGCCGCTCTCGTCTATCTGGGCGCGACCTCCGTATCCGTTCTGGGCCATGTGGAAAACGGCGCTCCCGTTCTGGTCGGCTCTTCCCGCTTCTACTTCGGTGCCTTCGGCGGCTCCATCCTGGGGGCCATCGTCATTCTGGCCTGCCTGACCACAAGCATCGGCCTGATTGCTTCCTGCGCTGCTTTCTTCCATCAGCTCATGCCTTCCATCGGACATAAGACCTGGTCCACCGGCTTTGCCCTCCTTTCCTTCGGCATTGCCCTCTTCGGCCTGTCCTCCATCATTAAGGGCGCCATCCCGGTGCTGCTTTTCCTGTACCCGCTGGCAGTAGCTCTGATTATCCTTGCTCTGACCGATCCGGTCACCCACGGCTCGCGCCGGGTCTATGCCCTGGCCGTGGGATTCACGGTTCTTCCCTCTCTGTACGATGCACTGAAATTCCTGAAAATTGCACCGTCTGCGTTGGCGCCTTTCATGGATGCGCTTCCGCTGTCTCAGTACAGCATGGGCTGGATTTCCTTCTTTGCCGCAGGCTTTGCTCTCGGCCTGATTCTGGAAAAGTTCTCCCCGCTTCCCGGAAATCCTCCTGCAGAGGAAGATATCCCGTAAAATCACATACAGATTTCCGAAACAAAACAGCCGGCGGTCCGTCCGCCGGTTTTTTCTATGCCGAAATCGTTTGACGGATTCTGCTCTGATTTTTATATACGCCTCACAGAAAAAGGACTGTCCTTCCGGACAGTCTCTTTTCATTTTCCTTCATGCCTTTTCTTCAAACCGTTCCCGGAGCCGTTCCAGAAAGAGCTCTGCCGCCCGGGAAAAGACCTGGTATTTCTTCCACACCAGATCCAGTCCCGACTCAATGGCCGGGCTGAGCGGGCGGAAGCAGAGAGGGCTTTCCTCCGATGTATCCGCCAGACCGTCCAGAGAGACCACGCAGCCCACTCCCTGCCGGGCCATGACCGCCGCATTGTAGCAGAGATTGTACGTGCCGGCAATCTGCAGCCCGCTCCGCAGCGAGCCGAACCAGTCCATGAGCGCATTGCCCTCGGCACGGCTTTCCAGCACCTGCCGGGAAAGCAGCAGCGGATAGGGCGCAAGGTCCTCTGCCGCAACGGCCTTCTTCGCCGCCAGGGGATGGTCCCTGCGGACAATGACGCCCCACCGGTCCCTGGCGGGGATGCTGAGATAATTGTACTTCGTGATATCCGTGGGCTGGATGAGGATGCCGAAATCCAGCAGTCCCTTGTCGAGCCGCTCCGTCACGTCCTCTGCATTGCCGCTGTACAGATGCCACCGCACACCGGGATAGCTCTCCCGGATTTCCCGGCATACCGCTGCCACCAGGTTCATGGCCACGGTCTCGCCGCTGCCGATGTACACATCGCCGGACAGACGGCCCTGCATGGCCTGGAATTCCTCGTCCGTCTTGTCCGCCATGGCAACGATTTCCTCCGCCCGCTTCCGGAGCAGCATTCCTTCCGCAGTGAGCGTGACCCTGTGGCTCCCCCGCACAAGCAGCTTCTGCCCCAGCTCTTCCTCCAGATCCCGGATCTGCCGGGACAGCGTGGGCTGACTGAGATGCAGATAGTTTGCCGCGCCGGTAACGGACCCCTCCCGGGCGACCGCCAGAAAATACCGAAGTACCCGCAGTTCCATAAACATCACCGTCCTTTTCCCCATTATAGAAAAGCTATGAAATGCCCGTCAAGCATTTCATTATATGATTACAAAGTATTAGCTATAGTGTATGTTTTGGAGTACGCTGTATACATGAAATACCCGGAGGGCAGCAGCCGGCCGGAGAAAGAAGGTATCCTATGGAAAAAAACATGACGGCGGATATTCTCCTCGCCCGAAACCTTCGGGACGCCGGCTGTACCGAGGCGGATATTCTCCGCTTTCCGGCTCTGCCGCCGCAGGAGCAGCTCCGCTTCCTTTCCCGCCAGCGGGATGTGCTTCTCGCTGCGCTTCACGAGGCACAGTCCCGCATCGACTGCCTCGATTATCTTCTGTACCGTATGAAACAGACCCCTTAGGGAAGCATTCCCGCATTGCCCGCTGAAACGATACCGGAAGACTGTTTTCCGGAGAAAGGACCCATTCATGCAGGAAATTACCAATCAGACCTTTGACAAAGAACGCGCCTTTTACGGCGCAGAAAATCTCACCGTCCGCCGCTGCCGCATCGACGGCCCCGCCGACGGCGAAAGCGCCTTCAAGGAATGCACCGGCATTACCGCGGAGGACACCTTTTTCAATCTGCGCTATCCCTTCTGGCACGGCCGGGATCTCACCATCCGCGGCTCCGAAATGACTGAGCTCTGCCGCGCCGCCCTGTGGTACTCCGAGGGCATCCGCATCGAGGATACCCGCCTGCACGGCATCAAGGCACTCCGGGAATGCCGGGATGTTTCCCTTTCCCGCTGCGATATTCAGTCCCCGGAATTCGGCTGGTCCCTCCGGAATGTCTCCATGGACCGCTGCCGCCTGGAAAGCCAGTACATGCTCATGCGCAGCACGGACCTGCACTTCACCCATACAGACTGTATCGGGAAGTACAGCTTCCAGTATGTGCGGAATGCCGTCTTTGACGGCTGTACCTTCGATACGAAGGATGCCTTCTGGCATGCGGAAAATGTCACCGTCCGGAACAGCACCCTCCGCGGGGAGTACCTCGGCTGGTACTCCGACGGCCTCACGCTCATCGACTGCCGCATCATCGGCACACAGCCGCTCTGCTGCTGCCGCCGTCTGAAGCTCATCCGGTGCGCCATGGAGGAGACCGACCTTGCCTTTGAAAAATCCGAGGTGGAAGCCACGGTCACCACCCCCATTGTCAGTGTGAAAAATCCCCGCTCGGGCCTGATCACCGCACCGTCTGTCGGTGCCTTCATCCGGGACGATCCGCTCGCCTGCGGCACCGTCATTACCGGCGGCACGCTCTGCAGCGCTTCCGCCCGTTCCTGAAATCCAAGGAGGAATCTATGAAAAACGTACTCATTCTCTCTGCCAGTCTCCGTCCGCGGAGCAATTCCGAAGGGCTTGCCGCTGCCTTTGCTGCCGGTGCGCGCGAAGCCGGCCACACCGCAGAGGAAATTTCCCTGAAAGGCAAACACATTGCCTTCTGCACTGGCTGTCTCACCTGTCAGAAAACGGGCCGCTGTGTCATCGCAGACGATGCCCGGGCCATCACTGAAAAAGTAAGAGCCGCGGACGTCATCGTCTTTGCCTCCCCGGTTTATTACTACAGCATTGCCGGCCAGCTGAAAACGCTCCTTGACCGGATGAATTCTCTCTTTTCCTCGGAATACCGGTTCCGGGAAATCTATTTCCTTGCTTCCGCCGCCGAGGATGCGCCGGAAACGGCGGAAGGTCCGCAGAAAGCCATCCGGGGCTGGACGGACTGCTTTGAAAAGGCGCGTCTGGCGGGGACCGTCTTTGCCGGCGGATGCACCGAACCCGGTGCGGCAGAAAACCATCCCGCCCTGGCACAGGCCTATAACATGGGCCGCGCTCTCTGAGCCGTGCGCATCCGCCTCACCGTGAACGGCACGGTCTTCACCGCCGTGCCTGCCGATACCGATGCCGCCCGGACTCTCCTCTCCCGGCTCCCCGCCTCGTGGACGATGAAAGAGCTGAACGGCAATGAAAAATACGTCAATCTTTCCGAAGATTTCCCCGCCGCACCGAAGCGCCCGGTCCGCATCCATGCAGGCGATCTCATGCTGTACGGTACGGACTGCATCGTTCTCTTTTACAAAGACTTCTCCACGCCCTTCCGCTACACGCTCCTCGGCCGCCTCGAAAATCCGGCCGGCCTTGCACAGGCCGCCGGCCGCGGCACGGTGCATGTCACGGCGGAAATTGCAGAATAAGACCGGAAAACCATCAAGCCGGAATCTCTGCCGCTGTATAGGCACAGGAAAGAACGGACCGCCTTTACGGCGGTCTTTTTTCATGTCCTGCTTCCTGCCGCCCGTAAAATTCCGGGAAAAATTCTGCAGAGAATCGGAGGTCCTGCCGGAATTTCCGCATAAAAAAACAGGGGATATTCCCCTGTATATTTCTTTTTCCGTTTTACCGTCCCGCCGCCTTGAGGCGCTTCACGATGTCCCGGCCGATTTCCTGGTTCAGATAGGCATAGCAGTAGCCGTTCATAATGAAGAGGAGCGCTACCATGATCATGCCCCCTGCCGTGAGGGTCACTTTTTCCGGGTCCGGGTCGAAGCCGAAAACCTGCGAAAGGAAGGGCCAGATCCAGCGGACGAAGGTAATGAGCCGATCGATGACGGAGGACAGCGCATCCGTCAGCCCCAGAACATAGATGGAAAAAGCAATCTTGTAGGACATTTCCACCACATAGGCCAGAGCGGTCAGATGGAGGGTATTCCGATAAGACCAGTCGTGTCGGAAGCCGTACCCCATGGCCAGCCCCAGCGCCGCCGCATAGAAGGCGGTGGTCAGCCCGATTTCGGGTCCGCCCAGAATGTTGACCAGAAAGATTTCCGCCGCACACGTCCCCAGACCCCATTTCATGCCGTGGAATTTGCAGATCACCGCCACGGGCACGGCCGACGCAATCATGGTGATGAATACCAGAAAGGGCGCCAGGAGCTTCAGCAGCACCAGAATGGCCGTGATGGATGCCGCTGCCGCCGCTTCCGTAAGATACTTCGTTTTCTTGACCGATGAATTCATATCTGTCTCTTTCCCTGAATCAATTCTTCCTTCTGCTTCCTCGTGAGGGTCTTGATCCTCGCCTCCGCACTCCGCGCATCATGGCCGCTGTCCCATTCCCGGGCCCAGACGAGCGTCACCGGCGTGCGGCTCCGGGTGTATTTCGCGCCCTTTCCCGCATTGTGCGCCGCCACCCGCCGGTTCACGTCATCCACGGTATATCCCGTGTAGTACGTCCCGTCGGCGCAGCGGAGAATATAAGTAAAATAGGCTCGTTCCATAGCTGAAACCCCATCGGAAGCAGAATGCATCATATCTTTATCAGTGTATCACAGTTTCCCCGCTTTTTAAATCCTGGAAGAAACGGGATTCCCCGTGCCGGCCGGCGGAAACAGCCCCGCTCCGGTGCCGGAAAAGGCCCTTTCACGGCAAAAGGACAGCCCGTAAGCTGTCCCTGCCGGTCCCCTGCAGCGGACGGGAAGCCGCTCTGCATCCCGTCTGTATTTTTCCGTTTTAATACCATTCATTGATCCAGTTTGCCTGCTTCGGAAGAATGCAGCCGGCAAAGCGGAGAATTTCCTTTCGTTTTCTTTCGTCGGGAATCAGCCACACCGCCCGGCTGTTCCGAAGAAGCCCGGCCAGATCGGATGCGCCGGTAAAAAGCTCAGCCAGAGCGCCTGCATTGAGACAGAAGGCCGGTTCGGGCACATTGCCCATGGACACGCCGGAGATGTCCTCGATGTGGCATTTCAGAGAATAGAATACATCCTCCTTCAGCGCATGGATTTTTCCTTCCTCCGCCCGCAGGACATACATCCCGCTGTTTTCCGGCAGGAAGGAATCCGCCAGCCGGAAGGCAATTTCCCCTTTCAGGTTCTCATCGCAGGGAAGCCCGTCAAAGGCGGCGACCGGATCGGTAAGGCGGACCATCATATACGGGAAGGTCCGGTTCTGAATATAGGTATGCTCCGCGCCGTCGTTCCAGGTGCGGTAGGAATCATCGTCCAGCGGCTCGTACCATACACACTGAGAAACGCTGCCCCGGTGGCCTGCCATGTAGGCATAGATCCCCTTCCGTCCCGATTCGCGGGCAAAGGCCATCTCGGACACCGTGAGGCACCGGTCCTCTATGGAGTAGAACAGGTAGCCCGAGGGACCCTCGTCATCGTAAACCACAGCAGCGTATCCTTCCTGCAGCTGCCCCTCGATATGCCGTTCCCAGGACGGCCCGTCCCGGAAGGCATAAAGATTTCGGTCCTTTGTGTACGCATCATAGACAGCGGCCAGATCCTGCCAGTCGAGAGGATCGTTCACCGTCCTGGCCTGTTCCGGCTTCTTTCCCAGGAGCCCCAGCGTTTCCGGCGAAGCCTTCCGCTCCCACTGGTGCACGGCAAAGCTGAACCCCAGGGGAAGATAATAGGACGCCGCCGAAGGCATGAGCAGCACGAAGGGCTTGTCCTCTCCTGCGGCGATGTGGAATTCTCCCCGGAGGAGCTCCGCCGCATGGCCTCTTCCCCGGGCTGCCGGGTGGGTCGCGACGCCTACGATGTAATCGGTGGAGAAATCCTCTCCCCGCACATAGACCTCATAGGGGCGGCGGTGAAGGGCACAGGCGATCTGCCCGCCGGTCTCTCCCACCAGGGCCTTTTCCGGTTCATAGAGACGCCGGAAATACCAGTCGAAGAAGGGATCTCCCGGCTTTTCGAAGCAGTATGCCCAGAGGGCCTTCAAATCCCTTTCATCGGTTTCTTTTGCTTTACGGACTTGCATAGCGCTCCTTTCTCCCCTCCGAAATTCCTTTATTTCTTCAATACCACGTCAAACTTTTCCGTCAGATGATCCGGATTGTATCCCAGCTTGGCTTCCCGCAGACCGGGGATGCCCAGATCCTCCTCCCGGTTTACAAATTCCGTTTCCGGGAATTCATGAATGAGGAAATCCCGGTTGATTGCCTGATACAGGCCGCGGATATTCGAATTGGCCTTTTCGAAAATGCAGTGCGCCATATTTTCATTGATCAGGTCGCCGCAGGTGAAGGCCTCGGCCTTGCCGTAAATGCGGATCACCGCGCCGCGCATGCCCAGCTCGTCCCAGTAGCGGAAGCAGAGCTTCATCGCTTCCTCTTCCTCGGGGATTTCCCCGTGCCGCTCGAACCATTCCCGGATTTCCGCCTGCGCCTCTTCCAGATTTTCCTTTTTCAGGGAAACATACTCATAATCGCCGTACTGGCGGAGGAAGCTGTTCAGGTGATTCTTTTTCATGCGGAATTTCTTCCCCGGCAGGGAAATGAGGTCCTGCGTGCGGTAAACGTATTCCTCATTGTCCCGGTCCTCGATGAAATCGTATTTCCCGGGAGCCGCTTCCTCGATCCGCTCCGTCACCCACCGGGAAGCGGATTTCAGCCGGAAGGGGAGCCCCTGCCGGTCGTATTCGCCGTGGATCAGCTCCAGCCCCCTGCGGAAGTCCTCTTCCTTTCTGCAGAAGGGAGGAAGGAAAAACTGATCCTTTCCTTCCCCGGCGCGGATGAAGAGGATGCCGTCCTGCTCCGCCCACTTCGTGCCGTACCCGTCCTGCCAGAGGAAAAGCGTATTGAAGGTGCAGTCTGCCTGCTCGTAATGGTGAACCTTGAAATAGCTTTCTATTTTTTCTTTGTCTTCCAGAGAAAATCTTCGGAATTCTATGATGTCCATCTCCTTATCTGCGGTTCTGCCGCAGTCAATTCCCCCTTCCGGAGGAAAATATTGATTTTTTTGAATACCCTATCTTATTCTACCACATCCGGGAAATTTTCCAAACGGAAACGGCAGGAAAACAGAAAAGCCGCCCCTGTGAACAGCCGGATTCTCCCGTACGGGAATCTGCGCATTCTTTCCCCTGCTGCCCTTTTCCGGAAAAGCCGTCCGGAACCCTCCTTTTCCCGGGAAAACAGGGGAAATCTCCCTTTTTCCCCGTTTTTCCCTGTCCTTTCCCCACCGGAGGCACTTTTCTCTCCTGCTTTTCTCCGATAAAGCCCCACTTTTTTCGATTTCAAAAGTGTACACTTATTCGGAATCCCTCTTTTTCTCCCCTTCCGGCGCTCTCCGCATTTTCCCGGAGAAGAGCACTGTCCGCCCGGAGAGGACATTCACAGATGCTTATTTCTCCTTTTTCCTTTTTCTTTCTCCTTCTTTCGCCCCTATCCGGAAGGCCTGTTTCCTTTTCCCTGTACGCTGTTCTCTCCCGGAAGGAATTCCCCCGGCCTGTGAACTACTTTTTCACAATATCCACAGCCCCCGTCCCCGGAGCATCCCCGGAAAAACCCCGTATTTTCCTGCTTTTCCGGCCTGTCTTTTTCTGTCCTTCCGATTTATTCACAGTTATTCACATTTTCCTGTGTATATCTCCGGCGGACAGCAGGAGAAATTCCCCGATTTCCGCCGTTTTTCCCCGATTGTAAAGACTTTGAAAAATCTGCTTGTGAACAACTGTGAACAAATCTGTGAATAATCCTGTTTACTGTCTATAAGTGTACCTTTATTCCGTCGAAATCTGTCCTCAGCAGCAGGAAAGAAACGGGAAACCCGTGCCGACTGCTCCGGATTTCCCGTTTTCTCATACCTTCTCTATATATTTACTTTATATAATTCAGATCTGCTCCCGGATTATTTGTCGTCCTTCGGTGCTTCTTCTCCGACGGGATAATCCTGGAGAGCATCGTAATCTTCTTCACCGGTACGGATCTTCACCGACTTGGACACCGGTGTTACAAAGACCTTGCCGTCGCCGTACTTGCCGGTATAGAGAACCTTCTTCGCCGTTTCAATGATGGTTCTCGGCGAAATCTTGGATACTACGATATCCACCCGTACCTTAGGCAGCAGCCGGGCTGCAATTTTCGTACCGCGGTACATCTGTGTCTGGCCTTTTTCCAGACCGAAGCCGAGAGCCTTGGTCACGGTCATGCCGGTAATGCCGATTTCTTCCATTGCAGACTTGAGGACCTCGAAGCGCTGATCCGAAGTAATGATGGTGACACAGTACATCGGTTTCTTGCTGCCCTTTGCCGGCTCTGCTTCTGCCGGAACATCTGCCGGTACCGGAGCAGGTGCAGCGGCCGGTGCTTTCGGTGCTTCTGCCGCCGGTGCCGGTGCGGAAGCGCTTGTTTCCGGAAGAATCATGAAGTCTGCATAAGCGGAAACCAGACCGTGTTCCTCGAAGTCGAGGCCGTTCATTTCTTCTTCCCTGGTAACCCGCAGGCCCATAGTCGCGCGAATCAGCCGGAATACGATATTGATGGCAATGAACACATATACGATAACGGTAGCTACGCCGAGGAGCTGAACGAGGAAGAAATGCGGATCTCCGCAGTAGAGCCAGCCGTCTTTTTCGGCCAGAAGACCGGTCAGCAGAGTGCCCAGTGCGCCGCATCCGCCGTGAACAGCGATAGCGCCGACCGGATCATCCACTTTCAGAACCTGATCAATGAATTCAACAGCAAATACAATGAATGCCCCGGAAATGATGCCGACTGCCAGAGAACCCGGTACGGTAATGACATCGCAGCCTGCCGTAATGGCAACCAGTCCGGCCAGTACGCCGTTCAGTGTCATGGAAACATCGGGCTTGCCGTAGCGGATCCAGGTTACAATCATCGCGGTGCACGCTGCAGCAGCTGCGGCCATATTCGTGGTGACCATGATGTGGGCAACCGATTCCATGATGTCATCGCCGGTCATGGATACGGTGGAGCCGCCGTTGAATCCGAACCAGCCCATCCACAGGATGAATACGCCCAGGCAGGCAAGAACAATGGAGTGGCCGGGGATTGCATTGGCACTTCCGTCGGAATTGTACTTTCCGATACGCGGTCCGAGGATCCATGCACCGACGAAAGCACATACACCGCCTACCAGATGTACGCAGGTGGAGCCGGCGAAATCATGGAAGCCCATCTCAGCCAGCCAGCCGCCGCCCCAGATCCAGTGGCCGGAAATCGGATAAATCAGAAGGGAAATGACTGCGGAATAAATGCAGTAGGCGGAGAACTTTGTCCGTTCTGCCATGGCCCCGGAAACAATCGTTGCAGAGGTTGCACAGAATACAGTCTGGAAGAACAGATATGCCAGATCCGGATAGGATGCATCCCCATGCTCACCCATGGTGAAGAGATCCGGAATGCCGATGATTCCGTTCACATCCGTACCGAACATGATGCCGAAGCCGAGAATCCAGAAAACCACCGTCCCGATGGCAAAGTCCATCACATTCTTCATGACGATATTCCCTGCATTCTTTGCACGGGTCAGCCCTGTTTCCACCATGGCGAACCCGGGCTGCATGAAGAATACCAGGATGGCTCCCAGCAGGACCCAGATCGTATCTACGGAAGAATAACTTCCTCCTTCCGTTCCCTCCGCAAACGCCAGTGCGGGACTGAAAGCTGCCGCCAGCAGAAGCGGCCACTCTCGGAAAAGCTTTTTGCCATTTTTCATTGAAATTCCCTCCCGAAAATAAATTGCGTCCGGCAGAGCAGTCTGCTTTCTCCCGGAAACGAGAAAAAGTCCGGGAAACCCCGGACTCCTTTGCCCCAAAGAAAAAGCCCGACAATGATTGCTCATTCCGGACGTCTTTGTCAACCCTATGAAATTGATTGAACCTTATGCCAGATAGTGTAGCGCGCTGCGCCTTCTCCGTCAAGAGGGCCTTCCATGCCGTTTTTTCATGGATTTATCTTATTTCTTCATCCTTTCCGGAGAAACGCCCATTAAAAAGCGGGGCCGTGCCCCGCCTTCTCCCGCTTATACTCCTGTACATATTCCTTTACACCAGGATGATCGTCCCTGCTGCCAGGAGGAGGCAGTAGGTCAGCCGGTTGAACATCTTCTGGTTGATTGCGTCATGGAGCTTGTTCCCCAGATAGACCGCCACAATCAGAGGAAGGATGCCCGAACCGAGCAGCTCGAAAAATTCCGTATTGTACAGCCCCTTCTGGAAATCATTCATCATGAGCACCATATTCAGCACCGCCCAGACAGCGGCCACATTGGCCCGGAAGGTCTGCTTATCCCGGAAAGCCGCCACCAGGTACACCACGAGCAGCGCACCGCCGGAGGCAAACATCCCGTGAATGACCCCTGCGCCCAGCAGGATCGGTACAGCCAGCCAGGACGGCATCTCCCCGGAGGACTGCTTCATGAGCAGACTCTTCAGCGCCACCCCGACGATGAGCGCCCCGTACAGCGGCACCAGCACAGCCGGATTGAACACATTGTACAGATGAATACCGGCCGCCATGCCGATCAGCATGAAAACGATAATGCGGATCAGCTCTTTCTTCCGGATAAACTCCCGGTTCTTTACAGCCAGATACACGCAGACCATCCAGGCAATACAATTGACCACTGCCTTAGCCATGTCCGGTCCGTAGAGCAGAATCGCCGGCGGAATGGAAATCATCACCCCGGCAAAGCCGGTCAGCGCCTGGACAATATTGGAAACAAAAATGGCCAGCATAAACAGGCCGAACTTCACAAATTCAGGGAGCAGCATCAAATCCATCCAACATCACCCTATTCCTTTCTCCTTATACAGGTTGTGTTTTTATACACAATATGCAGGAAAATTCCTGGAAAACTTCTTCGTTTTTGCATATTTCCATTATAGTGATTTGATTTTCCCTGTACAGAGCCCTTTCCGAATCGGTATAAACCAATCTCATAAAGTCATAGGTTACAGACTCATCAATTCCTTTGTGTAATGATTGAACCCCGTTTTTACTTATGCATCAAAGTCATAAATCAGCTATAACATGAATTTGATGCATGGCCGATACTGCCGTGCTTTTCCCCGTTTTCCCTTCACTTCCGCTCATCCATAAAAATTGACCGCTTCCCGTTTTTTCATTCTCTCCTCGCCTCCGGACAGCCGATCCGCCTCTGTTATAGAAGTTTCCGAATTGCCTTTCCACGTCCCTCTATATCCCCGAAACGGCCCTTTTTTCTCTCCGGGGAAGCCTTCTCTTCTCCCTTTCTGCACAGAAAAAAGACACAGGGAAATTCCCTGTGTCTTTCCGTTTTCTGTCAGACAGATTCACTGTGCCGATCAGATCACCGATCAGAAGTAGAAGCTGCAGTCGATGCCCCACTGATTTGCTTCTGTATTGCTTCCGCGTTCATAACCGTAATGTACGCCGAAGCCCAGGTTATCCTTCTTCGCAGTCAGACCGATCCGGGTGAAGAAGCTGTCTTCTGCAATTTCCGTACCGAAGGTGCTGCCTGTGCCGTTATAACGGAGGGTTTCATTCAGGCTGTCATCGCCGAAGGTGAAGCGGTAGCCTACCGTAACAGCCGGTGCATAGGTCCAGCCGCCTCTTTCCATTTCATACTTGTAGTTTACGCCCAGCGGCATATTCCAGATGCCTGCGCTGTCTCCTTCATGACGGAAGCCGAGGCTGTCGCTGTAGTCATCCATGGACAGGTCGATGTACTGCAGGCCGACAAACGGTGTCCAGGTGCCTGCGCTGCTCAGGATTTCCTTTTCAGCCGATACGCCTACATGGAAAGCGTCTGCATCTACAGAGCCTGTAATGACGGTTCCCGTATTGGTCTGGGTGATATCATTGCTGCTGCGGTTGTAGCCGATTTCTGCCCGGTAGGTCATGCCTGCTGCGCCCTTTACGGAGCCGTAGATCATGCCGCCGTAGTAATCCACATCATTTTCCGTGGAAACGCCGCTCTTCGTGGAGATATCTCCGTCTGCATAGGCGAAGGCTGCACCGATCGTGGTATTTCCTTTGTGATAGAAATCGGAGCCGACGATCGCACCGTCGAAGGTCAGATCATAATCTGCGCTGAGGCTGCCTACGGAGAGTCCGTCTACGCTGCTCTTGTCATGGAGGTAGGATGCCCAGAGGTCTCCCTCTTCATGGTTGGCTGCTGCATCGGTAAATGCCGTGGTGAAGCGGTATGTGCCGTAGCCTGCGCCTGCCAGACCGGTCATGCCGGTGTGGGAATTGAGTGCATTGGCAATGCGGACATCATCAGCTTTTTCTTCTCCGCGGTTCGTCGTTACGTTTTCAATGAAGTCAGAAGCTGCCGTAGCTTTATCTGTCGAAGCCAGAATGGCTGCATCGTATACGCCGGCTGCGAGGATTCCTGCACCCTTGTAAGCTTCGCTGACGCTCTGGTTCTTTACCTCACCGGTAATCTTATCAATCGTCTGGAGCTTGTTCTTCCCGTATGCCTTGCCATTCCATCCCTGACCGGTTGCTGAACTATCCTGAATGACATTATCCAGAGAATAGGTTCCATTCTTGTCCAGATTCTGGATGAAGAGGGAAGCATTGTCCTCAACCGTAATGGTTCCGGTGCTGTCATCTGCAACCTTGGCAACGGTATTGACCGTATATTTGCCTTCCTCTGCTGTTGTACTTGCGGTGGTGTATACAGAGGAGCCTGCATCAAAGGTCAGCTTTGCTCCACCGGAAACCGTAACGGCCGGTTTTGTGGAATTGGCATACAGCTTCGAGCCGGAAGCAAAGGTTGCCGATCCGTTAACAGCAACGGAAGCAGTATCATTGACATTGACAGTTCCGGCAAAGTTGGTGCTGGCGCCCTGTTCAACGGTCAGTGTCTTTCCATTGGACAGCGTGGTGGTTCCGGTAATCGTCAGAGAACCCGGGGTTGCTGCTGCGGCATCATCCAAAAGATCTGTTCCTTCAACCGTCAGATTTCCTTTGATGGAAAGATTGCCGTCAGCCACAGTGAGAGAGCCTGCTACCACAGCAGAACCGTTCAGGATTGCCAAAGTATTGTCAGTGCCATTTGCTGTAATGGCATCGGCTGTTACCTGAGCTTTCTGATCAAAGGTGATCGTCCCCGTTTCAAGCACCACGTTGTCCACATCAGCGGTACCGCCGTTCATGGTAATTTCACTGCCGTCCTGCGCACCGATGGTTCCGCCGCTCAGAGTGCTGTTGTTCAGAGTAACTATGCCATCCTTCCCATTGGAATCATGGGCCCAGATGCCGGACTTGATGGTTGTGCCGTCAGTGGTGATGGTGCCGCCTTCGGTGGTGAAATAATCCGTCGGCACATCCACTGTGCCGCCTGTGAGATTCAGTGTTCCGCCGTTATCCACAGCAACTTCGCCGCCGGTAAAGGTTACGTTAGTCGCTTTGACCGTGCCGGAGCCGTTGATATACAGTGCGGACTTTCCACCATTAGCATCCCCGGTCATGGTGCCGCCATTGAGTGTAACAGTTCCGTTATAAACCTCAAACCGATTGGTATTTACTGTCTCTGCCGTAAAGGTGCCGCCATTAACAGTTACAAGACTGTCTCCTGTGGAGGTCAGGTTTTTCAGTGTAGTTGTTCCGGTAGAATACAGCTTGCTGTCCGTCAGAGATACATTGCCTTTGACATCCATGGTCCCGTTTGCATTGACACCTGCTTCACTGTTCGTCAGAGATACATCACCGGTTACGTTCAGTGTCTTACCTACATCAACGGTTACCGTACTCTTGTTTCCTGCGGTCAGGCTTCCCAGATTGGTTGTACCGTTGGAAGTGAGTGTACTGCCGTCCAGAGAAGCATTTCCGGTTACGTTCAGCGTGCCGTTGACCGTAACTGCAGTTTTGTTGGCAGCTTCCAATGCGCCCTGAGAAACGGTTTTTCCGCTCTCAACGGTCAGGTCATGGCCACTGAGCTTTGCCGTGCCGTCGACGGTCAGCGTATCCCCTTCAGCAGTTGCAGCCGCATCGCCTGCTGTTCCTACTGTAGTGGAACCGCCTGCTGCCGTCCAGTCCTTTGCAAAATGAACAGAACCGCCGGTCACAGTCATGGTGCTTCCGGTCATATTTGCTGCGCCGTTTACGGTCAGAGCGCCGCCGGAAACTGCTACATTATTGTTATCCAGAATGGCAGATCCCAGATCAACGGTACCGCCGCTTACCGTCAGCGCACCGCCGGTCATGCTTGCCTCATTCTTTACAGTCAGTTTACCGCCGGAAACTTCCACACTGCTGCCGGCTCCATTTTCTTCCATCGGCTTCATGGTCAGACTGCCTGCCGTTACGCTTGCACCTCCGGATACGGTCAGTTTTCCGTTTGCTCCGGTGGCTTCAATCTTACCGACCGTTGCCTGGGCGCCATTCTCAAAGCTGATCTTTCCTGCAGAAGTACCCGCCGTTGTTACTTCCTCACCGTTAGTATTTACCGTAACGGTCTGCGTCATTCCCACGGTGCCGACATTGGTCACCGTTGTTCCGTTCAGGGTAATGGTGCTGTTTCCCTGTGCATACACATCACCGCCGTTAACGGAGCCGCCGGTCATCGTAATCGTACCGACATCCCCAAGCTCTCCGGATTTTTCATTGGCCCAGAGTCCGGTGCCGGTGACGGCAGTACCGGTCATATTGATGGTGCCGCCCTCTGTGCTGAGATCACCGGAAGCTCCTTTGATCGTGCTGCCTTCGCCAATATTCACAACGGTTCCTTCATTGTCTACTGCAAGGTCTGTATAGTGAACTTTTCCGAGATCATGAGTTGTTCTATCCCCAAAATACGTTTCTTCTGCCTGTACGGAATACATGCCGCCGCAGAGCAGAACCGCTGCAGCCAGGACAGCTGCTTCTCTGCGTTTCTTCCACTTCATAGTATCTCCCCTTCTTATAAAAAACACCGCCTGCCGGATGAGCAGGCACTACTCTGTCTTATGTTTTAACATTATTACGTTTTTTTATCAGTATTTACAATCCCGCTTTTTGAATCGGTTTATATTCTTTTCTCTTTGTTTATAATCAGACGGTAAATCCGGTCATCTGCTGTCCGTCTCCTGTTACTTTCTTGTTCTTTTTATAAATTACTTTCTGTCTCTTCTCGTTTCGCAGGCATCCGGGAACAGCGTCTTTCCTGTCCTGCTTTGTTTGCCGGGGAGCCTTCTCCGCCCGTTTTTCCATTTTCCCGGATTTCCTGTATAATAGAAAGAAAAAACGCGCTCGGCGCAGAAAGGTTCTATTATGGCTGATATCAAACAATTTCCGGGAAAGCAGACGTTCCGCAAAAATCTGAAAGCGGACATCCTTGACGAATATTTCAAGCGGGAGGGACTGAATTTCTTCCGCCGCATCAATGCACGGGATACCCGGGAGGACCCGTTCGACACAGTGGTGTTCATGACGGCGCTGCCTGCAGGAAAATTGCACAAGGTGGCCTGCACGGTCATCACGGACAATTCCATGTATGTGGTCATCCGCGTCCATCTGGGAACGGCGCCCAAGGGCCCGGCCCGCAAAACCTTCACAGATTTCCTGAACGGACTGAACGCCCGTCATGCCATCGGGAAGTATTCCATCAATGAAGAGGACAATGTATTCCTCGACATCTGCATCACCTCCCGGAGCGAAAAATTCGATCCCTATGTGGTGCGCACCTGCCTGGATCTCCTCGTATTCCACCTGAATGAATGCTACGACGACATCGCCCGCCGTCTCGACAAGACCGGCGATCAGGTGGACGGGTACAATATGTAATGGAGCGGCCCATTGTCCGGGACGTGATCGTCCTGTCCCGGAAATCAGTGCCTGCCGTGCGGGAGGATCGGTCCATCGCAGAGGATCTGCGGGATACGCTTCTGGCGCACAGAGAGGAATGCGCCGGCATGGCGGCCAATATGATCGGCGCCGCTAAGACGATCCTGGTCTTCTTTGACGGCGGAAAGCCGGTCACGATGTACAATCCGGAAATCGTAAAGGCGGAAAAGCCCTACGAAACCGAGGAGGGCTGCCTGTCTCTTCCGGGACGGCGTCCCTGCAGGCGGTACCGCACCGTCACGGTCCGCTACCGGGATGAAAAGTTCCGTCCCCGGGAAAAACGCTTTTCCGGTTTTTCCGCAGAGGTCATCCAGCATGAAATGGATCATTTCGAGGGCATCCTGATTTAAAAAAATACAGAGAAAACAGAAACGGCTCCGGCGGCAGATTTTCCGCCCGGGCCGTTTTTGGTTGTCCCGGAAAAGAAAAATCCCCCTTCCGTCACAGAAGGAGGACGCCGGACCTCAAAAAGAAACCGGAAAGCGGGAAAGGATTTTCAGCCGCGGCTGACTGCAGAGCCGGCCGCAATGATGCAGGCCATGCCCAGCAGCTCCGCCGCAGTAAAGACGGTGCCGAAAAGGAGAAAGGCAAATACAACGGACGCCAGAGGCTCCAATGCGCCCAGGACACCCGTTTCCGCCGGGCCGATATAGGCAGTGCTGCTCAGGTAAAGAAGAAAGGCCAGCACGGTGCCGAAGAAAACCACATAGAGAAAGGCCAGCAGGGTTTCTCCGTCCGCCGTTCCCGTAAAGGGAACAGACAGGGACAGCGGCAGCATCACCGCAGAGGCGGTAAGCATCCCCCAGCCGACAATGGCCGGTGCGCCGTATTTCCGGATGAGCTTTGCCGGGACGATGGTATAGAATGCCGCTCCCGCCGCAGAAGCAAGCCCCCAGAAAAGGGCTTCTCCGGAAACGGCCAGACTGCCCGGATCGCCTTTGGAGGAAACAAGCACCACCCCGAGAAAGGCCGCTGCTGTACAGAAGATTTCCTTCTTCCCCGGAAAGCGCCGCTCAGACAGACAGACCCAGAGCATAATGAGAATCAGCATTGTATACTGGATGACCGTCGCCGTGGGAGCATCGCTGTACCGGATGGCCATGAAATAGAAATACTGCGTACCGGTCATGCCGAAAAGGCCGAAAGCCAGCAGGGCCTTCCGCAGCGCCCGGTCCTTCCAGGGGAGAAAGATGTCCTTCCCCTGCCGGAAGAAAGCGGCCAGAAGCAGAACAGCACCGCTCAGGAGCAGCCGGAAAAAAGTAAGCCACTCCGGAGGAATCTGCTGTACCTGCAGGATGAACTGGCCCGCATTGCCGCTGGTTCCCCAGAATACGGCGCCTGCTGCCGCAAAGAGCATCCCCTTCTGCCGGTCTGTCACCGTCATGTCTCCTCCTTTCCGCCGAAGTCCTGCAGAACGGCTGCGGAAAATCCGGCTTTCCCTGCCGCAGTCTGACCGCTCCGGCATTCATGTCTGTATGAAATAGAATCATGAGTTTTTCGAATGATCTCTTATTATATCATGATTTTTCGGAATTTTAACTCTGTTCCGAAAGATAGTATAATACAGACAGAGGCGAAACGGTCTGAGTTTCGCCACCCTATGCTTGC
Organism: uncultured Dialister sp.; assembly: GCA_938038225.1. Taxonomy (GTDB): domain Bacteria; phylum Bacillota; class Negativicutes; order Veillonellales; family Dialisteraceae; genus Dialister. The sequence goes on from CALHRX010000004.1 coordinate 66,915, forward strand.
CGGGGATTGCTTATTTTCGTCTGCATATAACCCCATTTGTAGATTTTGTTTAGTCCTTCTTTCCTTACTTTCCTTATGATTTTGGTCGCAACGTGAATGAAGTCCTGAACGAGATAAGCTGAAATCCCCTCCGTATCCCCGGCAATTCCTTTACATCAGAGCCCCTTTCGCACTGGCTCTGACAAAGAAAGAATCCCTCTCCCCCGGGGGATTTTTTCTTGCCCGGAAATCGGGCCTGCGCACGCTCCGGCGTGCTTTTTTATCGGCAGAAAATCCTGCTTTCTCCCCGCATCCGGCCGTGCTGCGCAGGATGCCCGATCCCACTCCTCTGCCCGGAAGGCCCCCGGCCTGCTTTTTATTTTTCCTGCCGCTGTTCTTTTCCCTTTTCCTTTTATGCCCTATAATGAAGGTAAATTATCTTTCACAGAAGGAGAACACTATGGGTATTACAGTCATCGGAGCCGGTCACCTGGGATGGATCATTGCCGAGCTCCTTTCCGATGAAGGATACGATGTTATTGTGGCCGATACGGATGAAGAGAAGCTGTCGGCCATCCGGGATTCGCTGGATGTGCTCACATTCTGCGCAGACGGGACGAATCCTTCTTTCATGCGCCGGAAAGAAGTCCGGGAATGCGATATCGTGGTTGCGGTCACCGCTCAGGATGAAGTGAATATCATCGCCTGCATGCTCGCCAAAAAGAACGGGATTCCCCACACGATTGCCCGCATCCGGGACCCGAAGTATCTGTCCGAGCCGGAGGGGTATCTCCGGGAAAATTTTGACCTGGACCTGGTCCTTTCGCCGGAGCAGATCACCGCTCATGAAATCAGCCGGATTCTCATGACCCCTTCCGCCCTGAACGTGGAGGATTTCGCCGAGGGAAAGGTCCGTCTGGTAGGGATGAAAATCGGCCACCGCTCTCCGCTTCCCGGAAAGCCCCTGAAGGAGCTCCGCCTGCCGGAGAATGTACTGGCGGCGCTGATCATCCGGGACCACCGCCGCATCATTCCTCACGGCGAAGATGTCCTCCGCCCGCTGGATACGGTTTATTTCCTCGGAACCCCTCAGTCTCTGGAACAGCTGTCCGGCTTTGCCTCCGGAGCCAGTCATTACCGGAAAAGCACCCGCCGGGCGCTGATCATCGGCGCAGGCCGCACAGGCAATGCCCTGGCGCCTCTTCTGGAAAAGGACGGCATTTCCGTCAAGGTCATCGATAAGGACCGGGCGCGGTGCGAGGCCATGGCGGAACGGCTGAAAAAGGGCGTGGTGCTCTGCGGAGACGGCACAGACCCGGAGCTGCTTTCTCTGGAAGGAGCCGCCGATGCGGATACGGTCATCTGCACCACAAAGGATGACAAGCTGAACCTGATGATTGCCCTCCTGACAAAGCATCTCGGCGCAGGGCAGGCCATCGCACAGGTGCAGCGTCCCGAATATGTAGAGCTTTTCCAGCAGGTCGGCGTCGATATCGTACTGTCCACCCGCATGCTTGCCGCAGGCGAAGTCATGGCCTTTGTCCGCAGCGGCGCTGTCCTTTCCGTTTCCCTTCTGGAGGGAAGCCGGGTGCAGGCCCTGGAAATCCTGGTGGGTCCCTCTTCCCCCGCCGCAGGACTTTCCCTGATGCAGGCCCGCCTGCCGAAGGAATGCCTCGTCGGCGCCATTGTCCATGACGGCGCCTTCACTGTCCCCTCCGGCCGGTCCGTCCTTTCCGCCGGAGACCGGATCATCATCATTACGGAAACCGACGCTGCGCGGAAGGTCATTTCCTATTTCAAGGGGAAGGAATAATATGAATCTTGCTGTCGTTTTTGCCCTGCTCTCCCGGATCATTCTCGGCGCAGGGCTGCTGCTCCTCCCCCCGCTGGGGCTGAATCTTTTCACCGGCGGTCCGGTGACAGGCTTTCTTCTTTCTCTGGCGGCTGCCCTTATCATTTCCTTTGTGCTGCAGAAGAAAGGGAAAATTCCGAAAAGCAGCCTGACCCCGAGAGAAGGCATGGCTGTTACGGCCCTTGCGTGGATTTCCGTTTCCCTCCTGTATTCCCTGCCGTACTTCTTTTCCGAAACCCTGTCCCTGCCGGACAGTCTGGTGGAAAGCATTTCCGGCCTGACCGGTACGGGCGCCACCATGATCAATGACATTCCCGCCCTGTCGGAGGGACTTCTCCTCTTCCGCTCCCTCACCCACTGGGTAGGCGGCCTGGGCATTATCGTCTTCTTCGTGGCCCTCTTTCCCCAGGCGGGACGGGTGCAGGCGAAGATGGTCAGTGCGGAATCCACAGGCCCCACCTCGTCCAAGGCGCTCCCCCGCATCAAGGAAACAACTGCGGCCATCTTTGTGACCTACCTGGTCTTCACCGCAGCCGCTGCGGTTTCCTTTGCCCTCTGCGGCATGACGCCCCTGGATGCCCTGGAAAATGCCTTTTCCGTCATTCCCACCGGCGGCTTTGCCACAAAGAATGAAAGCATCGCCTACTACAACAACCCTCTCCTTGAGATGGTCATTGTGTTTTTCATGCTCCTTTCCAGCGCCAATTTCGGCCTGTATGTAGCGGCCCGGAAAAAAGGACTGTCTGTCGTATGGAAAGATAAGGAATTCCGCCTTTTCCTGTCCATCGTCCTCGGCAGCACCCTGCTTATCACGATTTCCCTGGTTCTCCAGAGCGGAACCGATATCCTCCGGGCGCTCCGGGACTCTCTTTTCACGGTATCCTCCGTTTCGTCTACCACAGGATACGTCACGGCCGACTTCGACAAGTGGCCTCCCTTCTGCCGGCTCCTCCTGCTCTTCCTCTTTTTCGTCGGAGGCTGCGCCGGCTCCACAACGGGCGGCTTCAAGGTGATCCGCCTTCTCCTGCTGGGAAAAATTCTCGCCTCCTCCCTGCGGCTCGTTCTCCATCCCCGGCAGGTCATCCATGTCCGCCTGGGCGACGAACCGTATTCCGAAGCGGTCCTTTTCCGCATCCTCGCCTTCTTTGCCCTCTATCTGGGACTGGTCCTGCTCTGGGCGCTCCTTTTCGCCTTTGACGGGATCGCCTTCAATGATGCGCTGGGCCTCTCCTTTTCCACCATGGGAAATATCGGCCCTGCATTCGGCCAGTTCGGCGCCACCTGCACCTATGCCTCCCTCCCGCCTCTCAGCAAAGGCGTGGTCTGCCTGTCCATGCTCATGGGCCGTCTGGAAATCATTCCTCTCGCCGTCCTCTTCTTCCCCTCCTTCTGGAAGCGGAGCGGATGGTAAAACCGTCTTTATAAAAATAAAAAAGGCCCTTCCGTTCGGAGGGGCTTTTTCACGGGAAATTCCCGGAGAGAAACCGCCGCAGAGCGGCATTTCCCCTTGCGGCGCTTCCTCATTTTTCATATAATGATACAGGTAATTTCACAGGAAAATCCAGGGAGGGAGGTCTTCGTCGGGGAAGGCTTCTTTTTTTGGAAAAATCCGTTTTTCAAGGAGGACAAAATGACCCATCGAATCATCGGGGTGGAGGAAAGGCTTCCCATTCTTCCCACCATTCCACTCAGTCTGCAGCATCTCTTTGCCATGTTCGGCTCCACCGTACTGGTGCCGTTCCTGCTCCATGTAGACCCGGCGACCTGCCTTTTCATGAACGGCATCGGCACACTGGTATACCTGACCCTCTGCAAATGGAAGCTTCCTGCCTATCTGGGTTCTTCCTTTGCCTTCATCTCCCCCGTTCTGGCCGTCACCTCCACGGCGGGCATGACCTATGCGGATGCCCAGGGCGGATTCATTGCCTTCGGCCTCTGCTTCATCATCCTGGGGCTCCTTATCAAAAAGATCGGCATCGGCTGGATTGACGTCCTCTTCCCGCCGGCTGCCATGGGCTCCATTGTAGCCATCATCGGGCTGGAGCTGGCTCCTCTGGCGATGACCATGTCGGGCTTCATCGGCGAACCGCAGGGCATGAGCAGCGGCACCGCCATTGCCATTTCCATGTTTACCCTGATTGTCACCATTCTCGCCACCATTCTGGGAAGAGGCTTCCTTTCCATCATCCCCATCCTGATCGGCGTCATCGCAGGATACCTCCTCTCCGCCGCCCTCGGCGTGGTCGACTTCTCCAAAGTGGAAGAAGTGCCGTGGTTCTCCCTGCCCACCTTCTATGCCCCGCAGTTTAACCTTTCTGCCATTCTGATGATTCTCCCCGCCCTCTTCGTCGTCTTCGCAGAACACCTGGGCCACCTCTTCGTCACCGGCGACATCGTCGGAAGAGACCTCATCAAGGACCCCGGCCTGCACCGCTCCCTCATGGCGGACGGCCTGTCCAATGTTCTTTCCGGCTTTGCCGGCTCCACACCGAACACCACCTACGGCGAAAACATGGGCGTCATGGCCATGACCGGCGTATACAGCACCTGGGTCATCGGCGGCGCTGCGGTCTTTGCCATCATCTTCTCCTTCATCGGAAAGATTGCCGCTCTGATCCACGCCATCCCCGTTCCCGTCATGGGCGGCGTGTGCATCCTCCTCTTCGGCTTCATCGCCTCCAGCGGCATCCGGATGCTCATTGAAAAGCACGTGGACTACACCAAGTCGAGAAACCTGATCCTCACCGCCGTGACCATGATCTCCGGCCTCTCCGGCGCAGCCGTCACCCTCGGCCCGGTTCAGCTGAAAGGCATGGGACTGGCTACCGTCGTAGCCATGATCATCTCCCTGTGCTTCCTCCTGTTCGACAAGGTTCATCTTTCCAACGACAAATGATTTCCCGGAGGAAATCTCTGTGCTATACTGTAATCAGACATCGTGATTGACCGGAAGAAAGCAGCCCTGCGCTGCTTTTTTTCGTGGGATTTTTCAGAAAGAGGAAACAGGCATTCCCGCAGAAGAAAAGAATCTCCTTGATTCCATCAAAAAAGACCGGAAAATTCCGGTCTTTTTCATTGTTCATTCCGAATCAGAATGCCTGATGCTTTTCTGTATCGCTGTCAGCGGCTCAGAATGTATACGACAGCTGTACTCTTCCGGAGAAGCCTTCCCGTTCTCCGATGTAGCCTTTGATATTGATATCTGCCTGCCACGGGCTGTCATCAGGCTTCCAGACGGTCCCGATTTCCGCAATTCCTGTGCTTCCTCCGAGGCTCTGCTCCGGTGCATCCCACTGTGCCGCCCGCATATGACTGTCTCCGCTGAATTCATATTTTTATAAAATACACCGTTTTATGTTATTTTTAATAAGGCTATATAAAATTTTATCTTGTTGCTTTTCCACTGTTCCGCGATATACTCAAGGCTGAAAAGAGGAAAAGAGGTGATTTCGCATGGAAATGATTCCTGTCCAGTCTTCCAATGTATCCTCTATCGGATATCAGAATGGCTGCATCTATGTTCAATTTCACAACGGTTCCGTTTACCAATATTCAGCAAACGAAGAACTATTTCGTCAATTTCTTAATGCTCCGTCTAAGGGCCGCTTTGTTCATCAATACCTGAATCATCTGCATTACAGTCGAATTCGCTGAACAGCAAAGAAAATTCATCTGCTTCAATTATGCCTTTAATGACAGTTTGAGAAATTCCATTGAACAAGAAAAATTTCCAGTACCATAGAAAACAAATAAAAAATCCAATGCAGGTATTCATGTTTCCCATCAGATTAAATCCCATTGTTCATTTTTCTCATAAATGATTTTTTTGCAGGAGGCTCTATGGAAGCATCCCTTTTCGATTCTATCAAACATATAAATGAATATGGTCAGGAATATTGGACCGCCCGTGAATTGATGACTGCGCTGGAATATAAACAGTGGCGTCGATTTGAAAATATCATTTACCGCGCTCAGGATGCATGTTTAAGCAGCGGAAATAATATTCATAACCATTTTGCCGAAGCCGGCAAAATGGTTAACATTGGAAGCGGCGCACAGCGCAAACTGCCGGATTACCATCTTTCCCGATATGCCTGTTACCTTATTGCTATGAACGGTGACCCTCGAAAAAGGGCTGTTGCCATAGCGCAAACATACTTTGCAGTAAAAACCCGGCAGCAGGAACTTATTGAAAACTACAATCAGCTTACAGAAGATCAAAAACGCATATCCATCCGATCGGAACTCCGTCATCATAATCGTTCCCTGGCTGATGCTGCAGCAGGAGCCGGCGTGAAAACCCCCATTGAATATGCTGCATTTCAGAATGCGGGTATAAGGGACTGTACGGCGGCCTTACCGCACAGAAGATTGCCCAGCGAAAAGGCCTGAAGAAGAATGAACAGATTCTTGACCATATGGGAAGTACCGAACTCGCCGCCAATCTCTTTCGTGCTACACAAACAGATGAAAAATTACGGCGCGACCATGTGCAGGAAAAAGGACTGGCAAACAAGACCCATTTCGATGTTGGCCGCAAAGTGAGACAAACTATTGCCGAACTCGGCGGAACAATGCCGGAAAATTTGCCTACGCCCTCAAAAAGCATCCGCCAATTAGAAAACGAACAAAAAAAGCTGCCGAAGAAAAAATAATATGATAGTGCCATCAAATTTTATTATCTATTTACACATCTTGTGTAAATTCTACAAGTTTTATCGACAGAAATTAAGTCTGCAAACTTTTGTATAAAAGAGCACGAAAAGGGAAACAGGCATTCCCGCAGAAGAAAAAAGAGCTCTTTGATTCCAGCAAAAAAGACCGGAAAATTCCGGTCTTTTTCATTGTTCATTCCAATCAGAATGCCTTGCTCAGTCCGATATTGATCTGATACGTTTCATCATTGTCATTTCCGAAAGAACGTTCCAGGTCAAGGAACATATAGCTGTCTTTGCCCATCCGGTGCGAGAAGCCGAAGCCCACATCGTACCAGGTGCCTTCGTTTTCATAGGTCGTGGAAAGCACGCCGGTCTTATCCATGGCGCGGATGCTCTGGTCGCCCAGGAATTCATGCAGGATGTCTGCCTTGAAGTATACCGTGTTTCCTTCACTGGTATCCCGGCCCAGACGGAAGCCGGCACGGCCGATCAGGCTGTCGATTCCGTCCAGTTCTACTTTCGTTCCCTGGCTTGTCGTGTAGTCTGCGCTCGTTACATACGCATACTGCATCTGGGCCTGCGGTTCGATATACCAGTCGCTGCCGATGTCCTTCTTCCGGCCGTATTCTGCACTCACGCTCCATACGTCATTGTCATAGTCCCCGCTGACCTCAGTCCCCAGCTCGTTAAAAATATTAAATTCATTGGAAAGGCGGCCGTACTTCACTACGTAATCGGTGTAGTGGCCTTTGTTTCCGAGCCAGGTATCATAGAGCCATACCCCTGCTCTGCGTACATCGCCGTCTCCCATGACATTCGTGTAGTCTGCTGTGCCGCGCATGTAGTCAAATACTACGCCCTGACGGTGTTCGCCGTCTTTCCGGCCTTTCGCTTTCCATTCATAGCCCAGTTCCATCATGGTATTCAGGCTGCGGAAGGCATCTTCCTTACCGATACGGTCATGGCGCAGGCGCACCCACAGGCCGTCATCTCCGTCGAGATACCTCGCTTCGCCCATACGCTTATTCAGGCGGTCCATGTATACTGCATTGGAGTAGTTCACCTTCGACATAGCCACTATCGCTTTGCCGGCGCTGGAAATCTGTTCATCTGTACGGCCAATCAGCTTATAGTTGACTGCATTGGTCTGTGTATCCGTCTCACTGTCTCCCTCCGTACCTGCTTCCGACAAAACCATACCATCGGCAGAAGATGTCGTATTATCAGAAGAGCCAACCGGTGTACCGTCACTTCCGAAGAAATTATCCACCATGGCATCCCCCGGCTTTTCAGAGTTCCCGGAAGCAGAGCCGTCTGTCGCCGTGCTGTTATATTCTTCGTTTTCCATGCTTTCGTCATAGGAATCCGTACCGACGTTATATACTACATTCAGTACGCCCTGATCAACCGTAACGGCACGGAAAGTTACATCGGAACCGGCCCCGACCGTGGCAAACCGCAGGCCGTTAAAGAGTTCTCCGTTCTCTCTCCTGGCATACATATCATCCAGCGTCACCGGATCGACTACATTGATGATATAATTTCCGTCTGCCTTTTTCATGTACAGCATATCGCTCACATTGCGGTCTCCGTCGAGGCTCATATTGAATACGGCATCGCCATCCATTTCGTAAATGGTCAAGGCATGGGCATAGGTATTTCGATCCGTATTGGCAGAAACCAGATCGATCGTCGCCATATTCTCCATCGCTTTGATGGGATCTTCTGCCTGGAGTATATCTTCCGTCTTTGCTGCATCGTTCGTATCAATGGAGGTAATCCAGCTCTGCCCGGTTACATTCCACACAGAGCCTGCGCCCATTGTCAGATTGACTGCACCGCCTTTGTAAATGGTACTGCTGAATGCCGGATCAAAGAATGTCGTATGCCCGCTGTCCGTAATGACGCCTGCATCACCGTAGTCATCTGCACGGCCTGTAAGTGTGCCGCCGTTCCCCAGATCCACATTCAGGATGCCCTTATTGCCGGCCAGCAGGTTGCCTGTAATATTGATTTTGGCATTTCCCGCCGCATCATCTTTCTTTTGGATATCTACCTGGCCTGCATAGGCAGAAACGATATCTCCCGTAATTGCACTTTCTGAATCATAATTTACAGTTACAACAGCACGATCGGAAATTTCAGCATTTACATTTTCCGAAGTAACATCGGTCGCTGTTCCTGCCACAATGGCCATATTCGTACTGTTTTTACCGGTCGGATCATCCTGTGCAGAATAATCCGCCTTAATCTGAACGCCGCCGGTGATATTGATATCCGCTCCATTATAAGCCCATACGGCACGCCGGGAGTAATTTTTATCGCTTTCGCCGAAATAGTCAGCATTAATATAGTTAAACGAACCTGTCAGATTGATTTGTCCGCCACCCTCAGCATACAGCGCAGAATTGATTTCCGGTGCATCCGAGCCTAAACCGCCTGCCTGATCAATCACAGACTGAGAAATGATATAATTTACTCCGCCACTGCGCATAGAAGCTTCACTCACAGAATCTTCACTGCCTTTGCCGGAAGCTGTCAGAGCGCCGTACAGACTGCCGGATCTTCCGGAGGACAATGCAACGTTACCGCCATTTGTCGCAGCTGCATTTCCTTCCATGAACAGAACTTTATCCGTAATAAAGGATGCAGAAGATCCGGTTCCGTCGGCCGTAAGATCCCCGGTCAGGCTGCCGTAATTATCTGCGGTCAGTGAGACCGTACCGCTATTTGTCGCAGATGCCTTCCCCTTCATTTCAACATTATAGCCGTCAAGAGAAGCGGAAGAGTCTGCTCCGTCGGCCGTAAGATCCCCGGTCAGGCTATTCGTTTTATTTGTATCTGTTGCATACAGATAAATCCTGCCGCTGTTCTCGGCTGCTACATTGCCGGTAATGGTAAAGGAGCTGATTCCATTTTCCCCGGACTTGACAGTATTGCTGTTTCCCGTGGCATCTACGCCTTCTGCATAAATGGCGTAGCTGTTGTCTCCCTTCATGTCAATATTAACGCTGCCGTTTTCCAGCACCACCGAGGTGCCATTATTTTTAGATTTATCCAAATCAGATATTTCTGTAGATATACCCATCACTGTAACCATAAACGTATTACCATAAACCAGATTTGAATTCTTTGCTGCAATCCCGTAAGAATTATCCGCATCAGAATTGATATTTAAATTTCCATTAACCTGGACAGTGCCATTCTTCCCTGCATACAGCCCGTATCCCCCTTGTTTTCCACTTTCAGTTTTCCGTATCGTCAGAGTGGTATCTCCAAGAGTAATTTCTCCTTGACCAATCGATTGATTCCCAAACGAGCTGCCGAGAACAGTAAAGTAATACATATCATCCCCGGCATATACCGCTGCCGGTGCATATTCGCCGCTTACCGTCACGGGGAAAAAAGATATATTGGTTTGTATTGACTTCTTTATCGTCTCTCCATTAATGGTAATATTGGTGGCTCCCGCTACATTAATAACAGATTCATAGTTTTCATCGGGATTAACCGTAACATATTTCCCCACAAATACACCGGCACGGATTCCGTTGCCATGATCTACTATAAGACCATCCGCTATGCCGTCACCATCAATATCATTCTGTCCGATGCTTCCGACATTTAATCTATTGGATCCGCCTGCTTCATTAGCAATACTGATGCCGTCGGAATTGGCCGCCTGAATATGCCCGGAAAAATCACCGATGGCAACAGCAGCATTTTCTCCCGCCGATCCGGTAATATGCAGTCCATCTGCATTTTCTCCACCCTCATTAACAGTCACCTTAAAGTTTGTCCCGGACAAATCAACAGTATCTTTATATGTGCCGTCAATTACTGCTGCAAAGCCTCTTTGTGCCTGAGTTGCTGTATGGTCTATTTCTATCGTTGTAAATTGGCTAAGATCAGTACCTTCCACCGGAGATTCCTTAATTAAATTAAGCGTTTCATTCTTTGAAGATGTCAGAGTACTTTCGTCTCCGCTAACCTCCCACGCCCATGCCTGGCCGATCGGCACCATGGCGGCCATGGTGAGCGCTGCGAGAATATGCTTCATCAAAATCTTCTTTTTCATTCATACCCTTCCTTTCTTAATCATTCCCTTACTTCTTCCCATTTCAACTAAAAAACACAATAAAAGGACAGTACAAAAATGTACTGTCCTTTTGTTGTGTTACAGCAGCAGAAAAAAAGGCAGGATAAACAATTCCTGACGAATTGAAATATCTTACGCTGTACCCCCCCGAAAATATTATTTTGAGGCATACTTAATTTTCCCGCGGGGTTCATTTTTCTTTGCTGAATATAAACAGATTTCATTTTCACCCCTCCTTTTTCTGCCTCACATATCCGGGTTCCGTCAGATTTCACATGATCCGGCTGTTCTTCCCGATTCAGCCGGATATTTATTATTTTTCTCTTTCTTTTAGTTTATCATATCTCCTGTTTTTCGTGAAACTGATTGTTCTATGCTATTTTTATATAGCTGCGCAGATTTTGATGCTTTGCGTGCAGGATGCTTATTCAAACAGCAAAAAAGGGCATGAAAAAAACAGGTCTCCCTGTAAAGAGAGGCCTGTTCTTTTTTTGTGACGGGTTCCCGTCTCGGTTCGGTACTCCTTAGAAGGAATAGCCTGCGGTGACGTACCAGGTCTTGTTCTTGGTATCGTCGCCCTTCTGGTAACCGTAGTTGATGCCGAAGGTCCATGCGTCTTTTTCAGCTTCTACTCCCAGGGTTGCCAGCCAGCTGCTGTCGTCCATGACATCATAGTACAGGTTTCCGGTGTAGCCGCTTGCATTGACGGTCATGTCGGTATCCGTGTCGCCGAATGCCCAGATGTAGGAGAGGTCCAGTTTCGGGGTGATTCTCCAGCCGCTGTTCGTTACGGTTTCATTCCGGAAGGATACACCGATCGGCAGGAGCCACAGATCCTGGTTTTCTGCATCGTTATGGAATGCTGCCTGTCCGTTATAGTAGGTGGTGTAGCTGCCCGGGTTGACGCTCATGTAGCGGAGGCCTGCGTACGGAACGATCTGGTTCCTGCCGGATACGAATTCCTTTTCGCCGCGGATGCCGATGGTCCATGCATCTACGTCGCGGTTTGCACTCATGCGCTTGCCGGCTACGGTGCCGTCAATATCATTGTCGCTGGTCATCCAGCCGATGTCGGCCATGAGGTTCGTGCCTGCTTCTTCGTCTTTCAGGCCGCCGTACAGGGTGATGCCCCATGCGTCATAGTCGTTGTGGCTGATGAGGCCGTCGCCTTCACCGCTTCCGTAGTGGATGGCTACGCCGCTCTGGAATTTGCCGTTCTTTGCCAGGTCCATGCCGACCAGTATGCCGTCATAGTCGGTGCCGGAGCGGATGCCGCCTACGGAGGAGCTCATGCCGTTGGTTTCATACTTGCGGTGCATGTACTTCGCCCAGACGCCGCCGTCCTGGTTTGCCCAGCCCTGTTCCTGTACATAGTCGTCTGTGAAGGAGAGACGCTGGGTGACATTGTCTGCCATTGCACGGGCAATGGAAACAGTGTTGCCGGTTACGGCTGCATCTTCACCGAAGAGCATGCCCTTCTGGTAAGGAGTCTTGTTGTCTGCCTTCTGCCAGTCGTCCAGGTATTTTCCTGCACCGGAATCCTTATTCAGTTTCTTCCAGCCGTCATTCATGCCTTCCCGGAACATGCCGCGGAGGTCCTTCACGCCGAGTGCATCGGTCATGCTGTCTGCTGCAGCATTAGCTTCCTCGGTGGTATCAATCTTATCATAGGTTACGCTGAAGGAGGTATCGGAGTCTCCACCCTCACCATCCGTTACTTCTGTCTTTGCATAAACGCCGTTCATGCGGTCATAGATGAGGTCGCTGTCATCCCAGAATGTGCTGGTATCGGCGGTATCGGCAGCAATCTTGTAGGTCTTTCCGGTTGTTCCTTCTTCTTCAAAACCTGTTGCCAGGTCTTTGATATTCAGAGAAGCACCGTCTTCTACAGTGACCTTACCGCCGTCAATGATAGCTGTGTCAGCATCAGCATCGGTTACAACGGTTTCGCTGCCGGCCTTAGCTACTACATTGGTGAAGTCCTGGATCTTGCTATCACCACTTGCAAGTGCCAGTGTGTTGGCGCCGATCAGATTCAGCGTGCTTTCCTTAACCGTAGAACTTGCGGTTGCGGATGTACCATTTGCCTTACCATCTACCGTACCGGTGCCGTAGAGGATGCCGTCTACTGTACCGCCGGCCAGGTTGATGACAGCCTTGTCTACCGTAGCCGTTGCATGCATATACTCGGTATTATTGTCCGGTTTACCCGCTTTATTCTGCGAGGAAACTGCGCCGCCGGCATAGACGTTGCCGGTTACGGTGCCGCCGTTCAGGTTAATGGTAGAGGTACCTACATGAGAGCCGCCTACGGGTTTTGTAACCTGCTGTCCATTCTCGCCCTCCTCTGTAACAGAATAGCCGTAGGCTGCGATGCCGCCGCCGTAGATGTTGCCTTCAACTTTGCCGCCGTTGATGTTGACTACTGCATTGGCTACATCAGCTACTGCACCGCCGCCGAGAGCTGCGCCGCCGGCTGCAATCGCTGCATTGCCTGCTGCGTTGGTGATGCCGCCGATATATTCTGCTGCATCTTCATTCAAACTTCCCAGTACGGTCTGCAGGCCGGATACATCGACATTCTTCACGGTACCGCCGTTCACATTGATGGTGGCTGTGCCGGTCGTTTCTGCTTTCGCATTGGTCCAATCAGCCTGGCTGTCATCGATGGCGATGCCGCCGCCGAGGATGCCTGCTACAGTGCTCTTCTCATCCATCACATTGATGGTCGTATCTTTAGCTGCAGCTGTAGCCATTCCTCTCAGCTTATTCCCACCAGCAGGGGATGTACCTGTGAAGTATGCCAGACCGCCGCCGACTACGCCGGAAACGTCAGCGTTTGCAATCGTGATATCGACTGTATCAGTCATTTCTGCCGTAGCCTTTGCCCAGTTGAAAGCAACAGCTGCACCGCCGCCGAAGAGGCCGCCTACATGGTCCTTCATATCACCATTTCCGATCACAGTGATCTCCGAGCCGTTTGTGGTTGCCGCAGCAGAAGCGCCGGAATCTGCTGCTACACCGTTGCCGGTTTCGCTGTATGCAAAGGCTGCACCGCCGCCGAATACACCGATGGCCGTTCCGCCATCAGTCAGCGCAATATTAATATGGGACTTGCCGGTCTCTGCGGCAGCCGTGGACGAACCATATTCGTTGCCCTTATCTCCTACGCCCGTCTGATTCGCTTTTAACTGATAGGTGTGGTAAGCAGCTGCAGCACCGCCGCCGAATACACCGGCAGCCGTAGTCTGGCCTTTGAGACTGATATACGTATCGCCGGTTTTGCTCGTTGCTGTGCCGCCCTGATTAACATTTGTCAAATCAACATGAATGGGAGCATTCTGTTCTGCATCGCCATTACCGGTCGCAAGATTGCCCTCCGCAGTAATACCAAATCCGCTGGTGCCGTCATCATTGCCAACCGGTTTCTTCATTAAAGCAGATCCCACTCCGGTTGCATCCACGGAAGCTGCTGCGCCGCCGCCGATGACGCCGATAACAGTCGCATTATTTACATTAACGGTAGCAGAGCCGCCTACAGTCGCCTCTGCTTTTCCGCCGAGGGTGGTCACTGCTGCACCGCCGCCGAGAACACCGACAGCGCTGACCCCGGCATCTTTCATCATATTCAAAATATCCCCTACGGGATCCCCCTCAGACTGGCCTTCTCCGGTCCGCTTCGTACCGTCAATGGTAATCTCCGTATTTCCCGTCACGGTGGAGGATGCAGTACCGCCGATGCCGGCTGCAAGGCCGCCGTTCATCCAGCCGAGGACATTGGCATTTCCGGATACAGCAGTCGACACATCACCTTCGACAGTCGCATTAGCTGTTCCACCTGTTGTAATCGTCACCCCCGAGAAAGAACCGGAAATATTTCCTGCACCAATGGCTGCACTGCCGCCGACGCCGCCGATAACAGAACCTCCGTCAATTACATTTTCACGACTTCCCGTAGTCACATCAAGGACTGTCGGTTTTCCGGACGGTATACTCACATTAGCATTTACAACTAAATCTCCGCCTATGGTGCCATAATACCGGATATAGGGATTACCGTCATAACCATGAAGATTCAATCCACCTTTGTCACCATTTTCGGCACTTGCAGAACCAGTTCCAGTATCCAGTTTGTTATCTTTAAATTTCCCTAATAAAGCTGCACCCTGTTCTGCAGTAATCAGCGGGTTTTTCCCACTGCTGGCCATTATTGCCAGTCCTGCACTGGTATAGGTTTGGGAATCCATATAAGCCTTGCCGCCGACAACGCCGTACCAGTAGCTCTCGCCGTTGAGTACACCGTTATTGTCATTTATGGTTTCCTGTTTAGCCAGGATATGGTCCGTATCCGTGGCGTGAGCCGTCATGCCGCCTGCAGCGCCGAGTACAGCAGTGACTGCCAGGGCGGTGATGATCTGCCGTTTCAAATCTTTTTTCATATGCTTTCTCCTTTTCCCGCCGCATCCGGCGGGGGATAACGGGAATCTTTCATCCCCTTATTTCCTTGCTTTTCCCTGAGCCGTATAAAAAATCTGAACCGCATCCCCCCTTGTCTGAGAGGTCTCTGCGCTCCGGCAGGTCAGCCAATATTTTCCCTTCCGACCTTCCGCCGCACAGGAATTTCTCCCCTGAACCCATGATTCCGTTATTTCCGCGGGAGAATGCTCTGTCTTTTCCCGCAGGCAGGCTGATTTCCGAACGGTACAGCGAGATGCGGGGAAGGGACGGATATCCATTCTTCCCGGGATATAAAAAACAGAAATCCCATCGGCCTGCCGGACAGGCAGATCGATTTCTGCTCTTCCATTTTCATTGTACTACCCTCCCCGATATTTACTAATTTAACTATTTGTATATGTTCTGCACGCAAAAAAGAGCCCTCCCGGAGGAGAGCTCTGATGATTTTATGAATCTTATTTTTCGTGCTGTTTGATGGCTGCTTCGATGAGGCCGACGAAGAGGGGATGCGGTCTGTTCGGGCGGCTCTTGAATTCCGGATGGGCCTGGGTTGCGACGAAGTAGTTGTGGTCGGGCAGCTCGATGGTTTCCACCAGACGTCCGTCGGGGCTGGTGCCGCACACGGAGAGGCCTGCCTTTTCGAGGGCCGGACGGTATACGTTGGATACTTCGTATCTGTGGCGGTGTCTTTCGTAAACGATTTCCTTGCCGCCGTAGAGTTCACGGGCCTTGCTGCCTTCCTTGAGCTTGCACGGATAGATGCCGAGGCGCATGGTGCCGCCCTTTTCGGTGACATCTTCCTGGTCGGGCATGAGGTCGATGACCGGATAGGGGGTGTCGGGGATGAATTCGGAGGAGTTTGCGTCTTTCATGCCGCATACGTCTCTGGCGAATTCAATGACGGCACACTGCATGCCGAGGCAGAGTCCGAGGAAGGGGATATTGTTCATCCGGGCATAGCGGATGGTGGCAATTTTGCCTTCGATGCCGCGGTAGCCGAAGCCGCCGGGGATGACGATGCCGTCGATGTCTTTATAGATTTCGCTCAGGTCGGGCTGTTCTTCTTCGAGGACTTCGGAATTGATCCAGTGGATATTGACCTTGGTGCCGAAGGCATAGCCTGCGTGGGACAGGGATTCTACGACGGACAGGTAAGCGTCGTGGAGTTCCACGTATTTTCCGACGAGGGCAATGTTGACTTCCTTGTCGGCGGAGAGGATGCGGCCCACCATGGCTTTCCAGTCTTCCATGTCGCACGGGGTGTCTTCCATGCCGAGCTTGGCAAGGGCGATGCGGTCGAGACCTTCTTCCTGGAGAAGGAGCGGCACTTCGTAGATGCTCCGGGCGGTGAGGTTATTGATGACCGCTTCCGGTTCCACGTCGCAGAAGAGGGCGATCTTGCGCTTCATGTCCGGGGACAGTTCCTTCACGGTGCGGCATACGATGATGTCGGGCTGGATGCCGATGGAGCGGAGTTCCTTGACGGAGTGCTGGGTCGGCTTCGTTTTCAGTTCGTCCGCTGCTTCGATGTAGGGAACGAGGGTGACATGGATGTAGAGGACGTCATTCCGGTTCGGTACGTCTTTCCGGACCTGGCGGATGGCTTCCAGGAAGGGCAGGGATTCGATATCGCCGACGGTGCCGCCGATTTCGGTGATGACGATGTCTGCATTGTCGTTCTTGCCCACGCGGAGAACGCGGTCCTTGATTTCATTGGTGATGTGGGGAATGACCTGAATGGTGGAGCCCAGGTATTCGCCTTTTCTTTCCTTGTTGATGACGGACTGGTAGATCTTGCCGGTGGTCACGTTGGAGGCTTTGGAAAGGTTTTCATCAATGAAGCGTTCATAGTGGCCCAGGTCGAGGTCGGTTTCCGCACCGTCGTCGGTGACGAAGACTTCGCCGTGCTGGTACGGGCTCATGGTGCCCGGGTCGATATTGATGTAGGGGTCGAATTTCTGGATGGTGACCTTATAGCCTCTGTTTTTCAGCAGTCTGCCCAGGGATGCAGCTGTGATGCCTTTGCCCAGAGAGGAAACGACGCCGCCTGTTACGAAAATATATTTAGTCATGGAACCTCCTTGTAAAAGAATCGGAATCGGACAGGAAATAAAATTACATATGTTCCGGTGCGGAAATGCCGAGGATGTTCAGGGCATGAACGAGAACATACTGAACTGCCGTAATGAGTCCCAGTCTTGCCTGGGTGGTCTTTTCGTCTACGCCGAGGATGCGGCATTCTCTGTAGAAGTGGTGGAAGAGAGCAGCCAGCTCATAGGCATACCTGGCCACACGCTGGGGCGCTCTTTCCGCAGCGGCTCCTGCGAGGAGCTGCCGGTAGTTTTCCATTTTCTTGATCAGGTCGAGTTCGCATTCTTCCTGAAGAGCGGTGAAGTCGGTGTCTTTAAACTGTGCATCCCATGTCACGCCGGCTTCCTTCGCCTGCTGGAAGAGGCTGTGGATGCGTGCATTGGCATACTGGATGTAGTATACCGGGTTGTCGCTGGACTGTTTCTTTGCCAGGTCGATATCGAAGTCCATCTGGGAGTCCAGGGTGCGGGCGCAGAAGAAGTACCGCGCTGCATCGGTGCCGACTTCGTCCATCAGTTCCCGAAGGGTGACGGCCTGGCCGGTGCGCTTGGACATTTTCACCGGTTCTCCGTCGCGGAGAAGGGTGACCATCTGAAGCAGCATGATTTCAAAGTCATCGGGGTTGTAGCCGAGGAATTTCATGGCCGTCTTGAGGCGGATGATATATCCGTGGTGGTCGGCTCCCCAGATATCGATGAGTTTATTGTAGCCTCTGCGGATCTTGTTTCCCACATAGGCAATATCGGAGCAGAAGTAGGTGGGCACGCCGTTGGTGCGGATGACGACGCGGTCCTTGTCATCGCCGTTCTTCGTGGTGCGGAGCCAGAGGGCGCCGTCCTGTTCGTACAGGTTGTCTTCGTCTTTCAGCGTCTTGAGCGCAGCTTCCGCCTGTTCCGGATACAGGGATTTTTCGGAGAACCAGTTGTCAAAGTCTACATTGAAGTCGTGCAGGTCCTTCCGGAGAGCGGCGAGCTTTTCTTTCAGGCCGATGTCCTTGAAGGTTTCGAGCCGCTTTTCTTCGGGCATATCCAGGTAAATCTTTCCGTCCCGGTCGAGGATATGCTTTGCGGTTTCCACGATGTCCTGGCCGTGATAGCCGTCTTCGGGGATTTCCGCATCCATGCCGCAGAGCTGGAGGTACCGGGCATTGATGGATTCCGCCAGGTGGTCGATCTGGTTGCCTGCATCGTTTACATAGTATTCGGAGTATACATCATAGCCCGCCGCACGGAGCAGGTTGATGAGGGCGCTGCCGTATGCGGCGCCTCTGGCATGGCCGATGTGAAGGGGTCCGGTGGGGTTCGCGGAGACGTATTCCACGAGGAAGCGGTCCTTCCGGGTCTTCGGCAGGTCGCCGTAGGACGGGCCTGCTGCGAGGATGTTCCGGAGTTCCGAATATACCGTATCGGCGGTAAGGAAGAAATTGATGAATCCCGCGCCGGCGATTTCCGCTTTGGAAACCAGGGGGGTGTCGATATGGGAAACGACGGCTTCCGCAATCATGCGGGGCGCCTTGTGTGCGGTTCTGGCCCACTGCATGGCGCAGTTTGTCGAATAGTCCCCGAATTCCTTGGCCTTGGGGATTTCCAGCCGCTGTACGGGGGCATAGTCCCCTGCGGGCAGCTCGCCTGCCGCAACAGCCGCATCCTTGGCTTTCTCAATGATTTCCTTTAATTGGTCTCTGACTTCCATGAATGGTGTGGTTCCTCCCGAACTTTTACAATAATTTCATTGAAATGGTTAAATAATCCTTTCAGCTCCACGTCATAGGCAAGACGCATCTGGCCCCGGCCGTCCCGGATGGTGTTTTCGATTTCTCTTGTCAGCACCCGGACTTCCAGGACGCCCATAGGGGTCCTGTACTGAGAGACCGTGGGCTTCCCGAGGCAGTATTCCTGTTCCTGGAGAAAGGTGCCTTCCCGGAGGAGGCTTACATGATCGTCATAGATCTGCAGGGTGGTGGTGGTGCCTTCCAGCCCGGCCAGCTTCGTTTCCTCATAGGACAGGTACTGCATCCCGTCTTTTTCACCGTACACGCCGGGAGTTTCCAGAGAAATTTTCTCGTCTCTGCCGTTCTCATCCCGCTGTACGGAGGTGACGCTGATGATCACATTTTTCTCCATGAATTTCTCCTCCTGACGCTCCTGTACATACACTTTTATTATAACACAGGGAGCGGTCCTTTCCCGAAGAGGTTCCCCTCTTTATTAAGACTTCTCATTATACCACGGGGCGGAGAAAAAAAGAATCCGGGAATGGAAAACAGGAGCAGGAAATCTCCGCGGCGCGGCCTCTTTTCCCCCGGCGGCGCAGGGGTCGGAACCGGCGCGGCTGTCCGGGAAAGGCTCTGCGGTCTTCCGAAAAATTCCCAACAAAAAAGACACGGCGGAGTTCCGCCGCATCTCTGCGGATGTTCTTTTTCTGTCCGGCTACCGGTCCTTCATGGCTTCCTGCATCCGCTCCGGAACGAACTGTCCGAAAAGGCGGTTCATGGCATCTCTCGTGACCAGCCAGGTGCGGCCCGATTTTCTCCGTTCGCCGCCGCTCATGCGGGCGGACATATGGCCGGCCCCGCCGGCGGCATTCCGTACGGCGCCGCTGTCCCGGTTCCAGATTTTCGCCGCTTCTGTAGAGGAAAAGACGAGAAGAAGCGGATCGGGGAAAAGGCGCTCCTCCGGGGGATTCCCGTAGGCTGCGGCCGCTTCCCTTCTGGACAGAAGCCAGGTTTTGTCGGATTTCCGCACCGCCCGGCGGGACAGAATGCCCGTCCCTGCCGCCTCGCAGTCGGACTGAATCCGCTTCACATCCACACCGAAAAGCTCCGATGCCTCCTTCGGGGTGAGGACCTCCTCCAGGGGATCGAAGGAGAGGCGGAACATGGTCATGCTTCCCAGATCGGGCGTCCATGCCGATTCGGGAAAGACGAGAATGCCCGCCGGGACTGCTGCCAGGACACATCCCGCGGGGAGACGCCGCCCGTCCCGATAGCTCCGGTATGCTGCGGCCGCTCTTTCCTCCGTGCCGGGAAAGGCAAAGAGAGGCACATCTCCTCCCTCTGCGGGCTGCGGCAGTCCTCCCTGCAGCGGGGGCGGGCTGTCCAGCAGGTACAGCCGGGGTCCCTCGGTGACGATGCATCCTTCCCCGGGAAGGCGTCCTTCCAGAAAGGCTTCATAGAGCTTTTCCGCTTTTCCCTGTTCGGTTCTGCTGTAAATTCTCATACGCCGTGCGCCCCTTTTCCGATATGGAGACGGCCTGCCAGAAGCTCGCTCTCGATATAGCGGTGCACCTCTGCCATGGGCGTATCCGCTTCGATGCTGTCTCTCTTCCGCGCCCCTGCGCCGTGGGCCTTGATTTTCCCCGTATAGTCATACTGGGTCATGGACAGGGTCTGCACCTTTTTATTCGGCACGTCCATCTTCACCCGGTAAATGGCCTGAGAGAAGTCGTCCTCTTTGGACATATAGGCGATGCGGAGCCAGAAATAGGCGTACCCGTCCTTGTAGGAAATGGTATTCGTCTCAATCGCATAGGAGCTGCCCCTGTACTTCGACGATTTTTCCGTGTAGATGATTTTCCACGACGGATTCAGCAGGTGCGGCAGAGGATTCTCCACGTAGTGGGTGTATACATTTCCTCCGAAGGAATGGGCAATGACGGGATTCCAGTTTTCCTGATCATCGCTGTAGGTATGGTCCTCCTTCACTGTGCCGTCCGGGCCGTACAGGGCTGTCCGGGCGATGCGGTAGGTCTTTTCCTCCCGGTCGAATTCCAGGGCGGTCACGGCATACCCGCCGCTTTCCTCGATTTTCAGGGAAATATCGGTGCGCAGTCCGCCGTTCACATAGGAATCGGTGTCCACGAAAACATTCTGCTCCGACGGGAAGGGAATCCAGTTCTCCGCCCCTGCAGAAAGACTGCCGAAGCAGCTGAGCAGAAACAGGGCCGCCAGGGCCGGTAATTTCTTCATAGGGCCTTTCCTCCGTTAACGCTTCCATTGCTTCAGAATCCAGAGATCCTTGGCCGTCAGCCACGGCTCTCTCTTTTCGCCCCGGTACAGGTACATCATATCGGTCAGGGTACGGAGCCGGGGCGCCTCCGTATGCATCATATCCGCCAGATCGCAGAGGGCGGTCATGGCGCAGTGCAGGTCCTCCGACAGGAACGAGGCGGTCAGCAGGCGCGGTCCGTCCTTCCCCTCCCCCTCGGAAATCCGCCGGAGCGCATCGGACAGGGAGTCGGTCTTATCCCCCAGCAGAGCATGGAGCTCCGCCGAAAGGGGCGCCGCTCCGATGCCCAGCGCCTTTGCGATTTCCAGTCTTTCCCTGTCGCAGGCTTCCAGGAAATCCGCCGCCCGCCCGGTCAGTCCGTCCCGGAACAGCTCAAAATTCCGATCGTTCTCGATGCGGGTCATATTGAAAAGGCATCCCGCCGTACGGATGATGGGCATGGCCGATGCCATGGAGGTGGCTGCCGGAGAGGAAACGCGGCTCACCCGGGAGACGATGGCATGGAGGACTTCCGCAAAGCCTTCCTCGCCGCCGAGGGAAACATAGCCGAGAGATTCCTTTTTCCGTCCGAAGGCCAGGTGCGTCCGGTCGGCGGACAGCTCCGCCGAAAAGGGCATATCCGACACCTCGCCTACCGATATTTCCGGTGTATTCTTGTCCTGCAGGAGAAGGCGCAGCGCCCTCACCAGCCCCCACCGGCCGTTCATGAAAAGGATATGGTGGGAGTCCCGCAGATACGGCCGGATTTCCCGGATGACCTTTTCATAATCCTCTGCACCGGTAAAGATCAGGATGCAGTCGGAGGTGCGCATGACATCCTCCGGAGAAGAAGAAACAGGAACGTAAAAGGACGTTTCCAGCTCTCCCGATACGGTCAGCGGCATATGCTTCCACAGCCCGGCCTTCCCGGAATCTCTTGCATAGAGCCGGCAGGAAATTCCCCTGACCTGAAAATAAGCGGCGCAGGCCAGAGCCGTGCTTCCCGCGCCGATTACAGCCATTCTCATCAATTCAATATTCCTCCTCCGCAGCGGAAACCGCTGTCTCCGCCGCTGCCTCTTTATTATATTATCCTTTCCCGGGGGAAACAACGGAATCCCGGAAAAAAGACCGGCAGTCAATCCCGCACCCGGGCGCGGTTTTCTCCTGCTGCACAGGGCCGTGCCGCCGTCCGGGAAGCCGGTCCTCCCGCCCTTTTCCGCCAAAGAAAAAGCCCCGCCGAAGCGGAGCTTTCCGGGGGTGGATTATGCTTTTTTGCCGATCCGTCTTGCCTTGTAGGCCTGCAGCTTGGCATCGCGGATTTCCAGATGGGCGAAGTATTTCTTCGTTTCCGCTACGATGACGCCGGTCAGCCCCAGAAGAGCGATCAGGTTCGGAACCGCCATAAGGCCGTTTACGATATCTGCCAGTGCCCAGATGGCTTCCAGCTTCATGAAAGCAGCGGAAGCGATGATGAGGACATACATGATGCGGTACAGCTTGATGGTCTTGGTGCCGAAGAGGTATTCCCAGCAGCGTTCGCCGTAGTAGCTCCAGCCGAGGATGGTGGTGAAGGCGAAGAGGGTGAGGGAAACGGTGAGCAGGATCGGAGCCAGGTCGCCGTAGGTGATGGCAAAGGCATGCTGGGTCAGAACAGCGCCGTTGGCATCGCTGGTCCAGAGACCGGATACGACGATGGTGAGGCCGGTGAGGGTACAAATGATGATGGTATCAATGAAGGTGCCGGTCATGGAAATCAGGCCCTGTTCGGCCGGCCATTTGGTCTTGGCTGCGGCTGCTACAATCGGTGCGGAGCCGAGGCCGGATTCATTGGAGAACAAGCCTCTTGCGATACCGCTTCGCATAGCCAGCATGATGCCCGCTCCGGCAAAGCCGCCTGCGGCAGCCGTTCCGTTGAAGGCGCCGGAGAATACAGCGCCGATAGCACCGGGGAGCTTATCTGCATTCATGATGAGAAAGCCGACAGTGACGAGGAAGTAGAGAACAGCCATAGCCGGTACGATCTTTTCCGCCGTCTTTGCGATGGACTGGAGGCCGCCGAAGATGATGATGCCCACGAGGACAGCCAGAACGGTGCAGGTGATGTAGGTGGATACGCCGAAGCCTTCTGCAATGGAAGCACTGATGGCGTTGGCCTGGGTATAGGTACCGCTGCCGAGCATGGCAACCATGACGCCGAATACGGCGAAGATTACCGCAAGCGGTCTCCACTGTTTTCCGAGACCCATTTCGATGTAGTACATCGGGCCGCCGGCAATGTTGCCCTGGTCATCGACCTGGCGGTACTTCACGGCAAGGCAGCCTTCCGCATACTTGGTGGCCATACCGAAGAAGGCAGCCATCCACATCCAGAAGAGCGCGCCCGGACCGCCGAGCTTGATAGCGGTCGCAACGCCTACGATATTGCCGGTGCCGACCGTTGCAGCCAGTGCGGTGCAGAGTGCCTTGAAAGAATCAATGTCCCCTTCGCCTTTATTTCTGGCGAAGAAAATGAGCTTCAGCGCCCGGGGAAGGCGTACAACCTGGAGCAGACCCAGACGGACCGTCAGCCATACACCGGTGCCTACGAGGAGCACCAGCAGCCACGGCCCCCATACAATTGCGTCAATTTGGTTCAACAGATCAAGCATAATAAAATCCTCCCTTTTTCCTGTTTTCCTGTAAAAAAAGCCGGTCCCCGTACTGTACCGATAACAGAAAACGGGACCGGCAGTCATCCTTTCGGATTTCTACGCGGCCCCGTCCTTTTGCCTGAGAGATTTCAAGTTTCCTTTTAGCCCCTTCGGCGGCTGTACCGTACAGCACTCTCCGGAGATATGTCAGCATACAGTTTCATGCCCTGCGGCGCCTGATAGTGTTACTCCTTCGGCAGGCTTTCGCCTTTTTCCACATGCTTCATCCATCTCTATAAAATTATGATCTTACCTATACTTCCATACTTCCATACTGAAATGCCTGTTATTCGCTGGCCGGCGGGTTGTCCTTCTCCGTCGCATTAACAGTAATCGCTACTGCTGCATCGCCGGTGATGTTCAGCGTGGTGCGGAACATATCGAGAACTCTGTCGATGCCGGCTACCAGTGCCAGACCTTCGATGGGAAGGCCTACGGACTGGAGAACCATGGCAAGCATGATCAGTCCGGCGCCGGGCACGCCTGCAGTACCGATCGAAGCGAGGGTACCGGTCAGAATGATGGTAATCATCTGATCAAAGGTCAGGGTGATGCCGAATACATTGGCGATGAAAAGGGAGCAGACACCCATATAAAGAGCGGTGCCGTCCATATTGATGGTGGCTCCCAGAGGAAGTACAAAGGATGCAATGTCCTTGCGGACGCCCAGTTTTTCCTGGATGTTCTTCATGTTGATCGGCAGGGAGCCTGCAGAAGAACAGGTCGTGAAGGCAATGGCCATGGCTTCGGACATGCCCTTGAAGAATTTCAGCGGGCTCATATGTGCGGAAAGCACGGTCATGCCGGAATATACAATGACTGCATGAAGAATGGAGCCGATCGCACTGCACGCGATGACCGTCAGCAGCGGCAGGAGCACCTTCGGGCCGTTCTTGACGACGACCGGAAGAAGGAGGCAGAATACGCCGACCGGAGCCGTGCGCATAACCATACCGATGATCCGATAGCATACTTCAGCAGAAGCATCGAAGAAGGAAGTGAGCGTTTCCGCCCGTTTCCCGCCTACGGAAATGATGCCTGCGCCGACAAAAAGAGCGAAGATGATGATCGGCAGAATGTCCGCCTTCGCCATGGAGGCGATCGGGTTGGACGGGATCATGTTCACCAGAACCTGCATGAAGCTCGGTGCTTCCTTGATCTTCGGTGCGGCTTCCGTCGGGAGCGCCATGCCGACGCCCGGCTGGATAACGCCTGCAACGGCAAAGCCGATGACAATCGCCACTGCCGTGGTCACCATGTAGATCGCCAGGGTCTTGATGCCGATGCGGCCCAGCTTTTTCATGTCCCCCATGGAAGTCATCCCTACGACGAGGGAACAGAATACGACCGGCACGATAACCATCTTGATCAGGTTGATGAACATATTGCCGATCGGCGCAATCCAGGCATTGACCCAGCCTGCTGCGCTGTCTCCCAGTGCCAGTCCGACCACTACGGACAGGACGAGAGATGCAAAGATCTGATAGGATAAATTCAAACTACCGCCTCCTGTTTGGATTGTATAAATTTCATATCACAATTATAGGAATATCCATACAGAATGACAAATAGTTTTAACAAAATGACCATACTTTTATATGTATAAAACATTAAATACATTTGAATATATACAACAACGCTCACACCTGCAAGATTTCGCCATGATTCCCGTTTTCTATAGGCAGTATATTATATTTTTATGAATGTTTATCCCTGCATAAAACAAACCGGCCGCTTTCCGTCAGGAAAATCAGCCGGTTCGTTTTATCAGGACTCAGAAATCCTGTATTTTGTTTTCTGCCGGAGCTCTTTGCAATACGCTCCGGAGTGCATCTGCCGTCCCTGCAGGGGAAATCAGATCTTCACTTCTTCTGCGGTTTCCGCTTCTGCCTTTTCCGCAGCCGCTTTCTTTGCCTTCATTTCTGCTTCGAAGCTCATGACTTCTTCCTTAATGACCGGAGCCAGAACGAGAATGGAAATCAGGTTCGGGATGGCCATGAGAGCATTGGCAATATCGGAAAGGCTCCATACGAGTTCCAGAGTCTGGGTAGCGCCTACATAAATGACAAGGGAGAAAACAATGCGGTATACCATATTGTACTTATGGGTGCCGAAGAGATATTCCCAGGCCTTTTCCCCGTTGTATTCCCAGCCGAGGATGGTGGAATAAGCGAAGAGGATGATGCCGATGGCTACGATGTAGCCGCCGATGCTGCCGAGGCTGGCAGAGAAGGCTGCCATGGTAAGACCTACGCCGTTCAGAGGCTGTCCGTCAGCGCCGGCAGTTCCGAGAACACCGGAAGCGGCAATGGTGAGGCCGGTGATGGAGCAGACAATCATGGTATCGATGAAGGTACCGGTCATGTTGATGTAGCCCTGCTTAGCGCAGCTGTCGTTCGTTGCAGCTGCAGCGGTGATGGCTGCGGAGCCCAGGCCGGCTTCATTGGAGAAGCAGCCTCTTGCAACGCCGAAACGCATAGCATTCATGACAGAAGCGGTAATGGAGCCGAGGACGCCGCCGCCGACTGCTTCCGGATTGAAAGCCATCATGAAAATCAGGTAAAGTCCGTGCGGTACATTTTCCAGATTCAGAAGAATAACCGACAGGCCGGCAATGATATAGAAGCCTGCCATCACCGGAACGATAACGGAAGAAACCTTGGAAATCGTGGAAATGCCGCCTACGATAACGATCAGGGAGATGACGGTGAGTGCAACGCCGATCACGGTCATGTCTCCGCCGAAGGAAGTATGGATAGCGGTGGAAATGGAATTTGCCTGGGTCATGTTGCCGATCCCGAAGGATGCAATGACGGCAAAGAGAGCGAAGCAGAATCCCAGTACCGAACCGACGGTCTTATTTTTGAAGCCGTTCTTCATGGTGAACATCGGGCCGCCTTTGATTTCGCCCTTTGCGTTCACTTCGCGGTACTTAAAGCCGAGCATACATTCGGAGAACTTGGTGCTCATCCCGAATGCTGCGGAAATCCACATCCATACCAGGGCGCCCGGGCCGCCGGCAACCATAGCTGTCGCAACACCTACGATATTGCCTGTGCCGATGGTCGCAGCGAGTGCGGTCATCAGAGCGGAGAAAGGCGAAACGTCGCCGCTGCCGTTCTTTGTACTCCGCGCTTCCTTGGAAAATACCATTTTCAGAGCATAGGGCAGATGCCGCCATGTCATGAAACGGAGATATACTGTCATGTAAATACCGGTCCCCACCAAAAGCAACAGCATGAGGGGTCCCCATACGAAACTGTCTACAGCACCTACGGCTGCACTGATCTGAGCCATATCCATTTTTACGCTCCTCCTATCCCGTAATTCCATAAAAACAGCCTTCCCGGCTTCTGGGAAAAAGGCCGGTCTCACGTTTCCCTTCCGGAAAACGAAATACAGGTTTCCCCCCGTCCGGCCTCTCTTTTTGCCTGAGAGTTCGGGACTCCTACGGTTGAAGTCCCTTCCCCTTCGGCCCCGATTTCACGGGACTCTCCGGAGCGTGTCCGTACACCGGTCCTATGCGCCTGTCCTGTCCGGCTGTGTGATTCCGCCGGCACTTCCGTGTACTTCCTCCACCTTTTGCCGTTTCAGCGGCTTACCCGCTGCTTCCTTCCAAATAAAAGTTCTGTAATCCATTCTGCCCCGGGCTCCGTCTGCCTGTTTCTCTGTGACGGCCGCCCTCTTCTTCTCCTCCTTCTTATCCGCAAAACAAACGCCGGCTCGGATATTCAGATTCCGGGCCGGCGTTTGATGGATTCAAAAGAACGATCAACAGAGGTTTCCCTCCATTCCGGCCCTGTCCTTTTGCCTGAGAGATTGGGGATTTCTGCGGAAGAAATCCTTTTCCCCTTCGGCGCCCGATCCAACGGGACTCTCCAGAGTTGTGTCCGTACACAGTTTCGTGCCTTGCAGCGCCTGATAGTATTACTCCTTCGGCAGACCCGGCGGGTCTTTTTCAGTGTACTTCCTCCACCTATATGATCGGCCGTCCGCCTGAGCTTCCGGCCTGCTGGAAAACAATTACTATATAAGGTAATATAGAATGCGGATAAATTTAGGGCTTCCGCACCGGGGGAATATATTTCAATTTCCCCGATGCCCGGCACCCCTTTCGGGAAGTTTAGGAGGACTTCTCAAAAGAGTGCCCTTTGCCGGATGGGATATTCATATTAACGGGAAGCAGGAAAATGGGAAAACCTCCTCCCCGGTTAATATGCAGCTGTATGACCCGGCGGCGGATCAATTGCCCTCCGGAGAGGTTTCCGCCTTGATGTCCTTGGAGGGATCGAGGTCTTCATATTCCTCGTAGTCCTTCCCGGTTTCCAGGTGATCGAAATATTTTGCTGTTTCCCGGACCACTACGCCGGACAGCGCCAGCAGTGCAATCAGGTTCGGGATAGCCATTAATCCGTTTACGATATCTGCCAGTACCCAGATGGCTTCCAGCTTGAGGAATGCCCCGCTGGCTACCAGGCAGATGAAGATGATGCGGTACGGCAGGACCCCTCTGGTGCCTGCCAGGTAAATCACACATCTTTCCCCGTAATAGTTCCATCCGAGGATGGTGGTGAATGCGAAGAGCACCAGACCGATCATCAGCATGTAGCCGCCGAATACGGGGAATGCATCGGTGAAGGCTGCATTGGTCAGTGCCGCTCCGTTCAGGCCGTTCAGCCATTCGCCGGAAACGACGATGGTAAGACCGGTGAGGGTGCAGATGATGATGGTATCAATGAAGGTACCGGTCATGGAGATCAGACCCTGTTCTGCCGGCCATTTTGTCTTGGCAGCGGCTGCTACGATCGGTGCGGAGCCGAGGCCGGATTCATTGGAGAATACCCCTCTCGCGATCCCGTTTCTCATAGCGAGAAGAACGGTGGCGCCGAGGAATCCGCCTGCTGCCGCTGTCCCGGTGAAAGCACTGGAGATGATGGTTTCCACGGCTGCGGGGATACGGTCTGCGAAGTAAATCAGTACGCCCACTGTGGAGACGAAATAGATCACAGCCATAAGCGGAACAATTTTGGAAGCCGCTGCTGCGATGGATTTCAGTCCGCCCAGGGTGATGGCCGCCACCAGAACGGTGAGGATCACCGCTGTCCACATCGGGTCCAGCCCGATGGTCATGCGGGTGATATCCACGATGGAATTCACCTGGGCAAAGGTACCGATGCCGAAGAAGGCAACCAGTACGCCGAATACGGCAAAGAGCGAACCCAGCCATTTGTACTGCGGGCCCATGCCGTTCTTAATATAGAACATCGGCCCGCCGGCGATTTCGCCCTTGGAATCCACTTCGCGGTACTTTACGGCCAGAAGACCTTCCGCATACTTGGTGGCCATTCCGAAGAATGCAGCCATCCACATCCAGAAGATTGCGCCCGGTCCGCCTGCTGCTATGGCTGTGGCGACACCGACGATGTTGCCCGTGCCGACCGTGGCGGAAAGCGCTGTGCAGAGTGCTTTGAAGGAATCAATGTCCCCGCTGCCTGAGTTCTGTGCCCTAAAAATCAGTCTCAATGCTTTCGGAAGACGGAAAACCTGCAGAAACTGAAGACGAACCGTGAGCAGTATGCCCGTCCCCACCAGAAGCACCAACAGCGGCGGCCCCCAGATGAAGCTGTCCACAGTATTCAAAACACTCATAACATCCATTCTAATGCCCCTCTCACAGAAAACTAAAAGCCGGTCATTCCAAAGAATTTCTCTGGAAAGCCGGCTTTGTCTATCCTAAACGAACACTAAAATGTGACGTTCCGCTCTGTCCTTTTGCCTGAGAGAATGGGAAGTTTCCTTCCTTACACCTTCGGCGCTCCTTAAAATAGAGACTCTCCAGAGTGTGTCCACAAACGGTACCATCCCTTTCGGGACACCTGAGAGTTTTACTCCTTCGGTAAGCCGTACGGCTTTCTCCCACTTGCTTCATCCACCTGTATAAATTTGATGATTGCATTATACGGCTGTCGGACAGGGAATGCAAGAGAAACTTTCACAATTAATCAATTTTTAATCTGCCAAACCTTGACGAAATCCGATTCTCTGTTCCGTTTTTTCCCGTAAATACCGCACTTTTGACCGTCATTCCCGGCGGAATGAAAACTTTTCCGTGTTCCCCGATTTTTTCCGGCCGACCGGAAAGAAAAAGCCGGAGACGGGTCGAAAAAGAGAAAACCGGACACGCCTCTGCATAAAAAAACAGCCCCGAAGAGCTGTTTCTTTTTTTTATCTTTCCCTCAGAATTTCCGGGACAGGGAAATCACCGCCGTGCGGGGATAGCTGCGGTACACCGCATTGTTTCCGCCGGAATACCAGTATTGCCGGTCAAAGAGA
The DNA here is from genome assembly GCA_938038225.1 of uncultured Dialister sp. Classification (GTDB taxonomy): domain Bacteria; phylum Bacillota; class Negativicutes; order Veillonellales; family Dialisteraceae; genus Dialister. Next base: position 97,064 of record CALHRX010000004.1, read on the forward strand.
TTGTCGATTTCCGCAGAAAGGACCGTATCCTCCGAGAATTTCCACGACGCAAGGAGATCGAACCGCGCAAAGGGCGGCAGCCTTTTCGTATTTGCCTCATCCGCCCAGGATGAGCCGTGCCAGAGCACCCGGGTGCCCACCGTCAGCTTTTCTCCCGCCCTGTAATCGGCGGAAAGGGAAAAGACCGTGCCCGGCACGCCGTATACATCCTTCCCGTCCGCCGTTCCGCCGCAGTTCTCCGTCCGGAGCAGCGACAGGCCCCCGGCGATCTCCCACCGGTCCCCGGGACGGCCGGAAATCTTCACCGTGACCCCTTCGCTCTTCTGATGCCCGTCATAGTCCAGACGGCCCGTGAGTGTATCCTCCAGGGGGATTTCCTCGGAAACGGAGAAGTACGAAACCGAGCCGCGCAGGCCGTTCTTCTCCCATTTCAGCCCCGCTTCCCGGGAAACGGTTTTCACCGGCTCCAGATATTCCCCCGTATTGGGATGGCCCGGCGCCACCGTGGAGCCGCCCAGGATGCCCTGCACCCAGTCCGCATAGGCGGTGAGATTTTCCGTCAGATCATAGGAAATGCCGAAGCCCGGCGCATCTCCGCTTCCCTTATATCCGTCCGACGAGGAATCCTCCTGATGCCGCCAGGACAGCAGGAATTTCCACTTCCCCCAGGACACCGTATCCGTGAGGGAAACGCCCTCCGAATCCTGATCGGTGAGAGACAGGGCCGCCGGATTCCGGTTGACCTCCCCCTCCATGAATGGATTCTGCGCTATGATCCCCGTATACAGATTCCCTGTATAGACCTCCGTATAGGGCGTGACGGTATGATTCTGCCAGGAAAGCTTCTGATAATCCCAGGAAAGGACCGCCTCATGACGGAGCGCACCGGTCCGGAAATTTCCCCGGAGACCGCCCAGGAGGGAATACCGCCGGTAATGGATGGGCAGACGCTGCACCATGTACATATAGTCTCCCTTGTCACCGGCCAGCGTGGGCGAAGGCTGAATCATGCCGTCCGTCCATTCGTCATCGAGCATGCCCGCCTTGAAAAAAGCGGAAAAATCGTCGGTGAAATCATGCTCAAAGGACAGCCCCGCCGCCGTATCGGTATAGTGCTGCGCCGTATCGGAGGAGGTCAGGCTGTTCCGCCCGGAAAATCCCCCGGGCAGCCCGAATTGCCCCGGACGGAGCGCCAGATCGGGCGCATTGTCCTTTGTATGGTTGCAGGAGAGGAAGAAATTTCCCTTATTTCTCCCCTTCTCGTAATCCGCATCGAGGAAGACATGCTGTCTTTCAAAATCCTCCCCTTTCCGGGCCGTTTCTCCGTCGGAAATATCCCCGTTCACCCGGAGACCCCACTCCTGTTCTTCACCGAAGCGTTCGCCCCAGTCGAAAGCCGCCGTGCGGTTTCCCCGTCCGGAGAAGGTCGTTGTCACAGTCCGGACCGGCGTGCTTTCCGCTTTCAGCGGTACCAGATTCACCGCTCCCACGGGAGACCGGCCGAAGGAGGACGAGCCGGAAAGAAGAGACGCCGGCACGGAAAGAACCTCTACGGAAGCGATCCCGTGCAGATCGAGAGAGGAAGGATTCAAAAGGCCGGGAATCCCGTCGATGGCCACATCATGCAGGGACACCGCAAAGCCCCGGATGGTGATTTCATTCATGGAATTGCCGCCCCGGGACAGGATTTCCGGATTCCGTTCCAGCACATCGGAAAAACCGTTCCCGGCCTTCACCGCACTCTGTCCCACCGGCAGCGAGGACACGGAAAAGGGCAGTTCCTTTTCCTCCTTCTGTCCCAGCACTCCCGCAGACACGGAAGACCCGGACAGGATCTCCGCACGGGGCGCTTCCCTTTCTTCCTTTTTCTCTGCCGGAGCTGCTTCCGGCTTCACGCTGTCCGCATAGACAAAGACCGGCGGCAGATCCTCTGCGGCCTGCACAGAGCCTCCTCCCAGAACCCCTGTCAGACAGAGAATCATCCCCAGCAACCGTTTCATGTTTCCCCTTCACTCCTTTTTTCCGCAGTCTACCGCTATCATGGCACAGCCCGAAAGAAAGGGCAATCCCTGTACGCCGGAAATCCGCCCTTCTCCGGGCAGACAGCAAAAATCCCCGCCGATGCGGGGCAGGGATAAAAAAATACCGGCATAGCAGACGTTCCGCAGCCGCTCAGGGAATCCGCACCTTCGGTCGGCCGTCTTTGCCGGGACGGTGCACCTCCTCCAGGAGACACCCGATGAAATCATCCCGGATTTTCCACGGCGCATCCCCGGCGGGACAGCCGGCGGAGATGGTGTACCGCGTCTCCGGCAGAGGCAGGCGGAAAAGGCGGGACAGGTCGTCTTCGGACAGGCACCGTTCAATGATGAAATCCGGCGCAAAGAGACCGCCCAGACCGCGGCAGCAGAACGACAGGAGCGTCGTCATGTGGTTCGATACGGCGCGGATGCGGGGTGTAAAGGGCGCGGCAGACAGGTAATGGTTTTCCACGGCGCCGGCCACATTGTTCAGACTGTTGCTCAGGAAGGGACAGCCCTCCAGACGGTCGATGAAATGCTCCGGGCAGGACCGGAGCAGCGCTTCCGCCTCCTCTTCCGGAAGACCGGTCAGACCGGCCAGCAGGTCCTTCCGGATCAGGAAATGGATTTCCTCCTCATAGAGAGGAATCAGGCGGATGCCGGCAGGGCAGTCCTGAAAGTGGGCGATGGCCAGATCGAGCTCCCGCTCCCGCAGACCCTTGATCAGTCCCCGGTTGCTGTCTCCGCGGAGAAGGAAATCCACACCGGGATATTCCTTTCCGAATTTTTCAATCACCGGCGGCAGGAGAAGCCGGGAACGGGTGGACGCCGCGCCGATGCGGAGCTCTCCCGTGCGGTTCCCGGAAATATCCGCCAGGGTGCGGCGGCAATCCTCCTGTCCCTTTTCCCATTCCAGGGCATACCGGTAGAAGGCCTTCCCCGCATAGGTCAGCTCCAGCCGGGGCTGGCGGACCATGAGCTTCACACCGAGCTCCTTTTCCAGAGAAGCCAGACTGGCGGAGAGCGTCTGCTGGGTGATGTGAAGCTTTTCCGCCGCACGGGTGAAATTTTTCTCCCCGGCCAGCCCGAGGAAGTAATGAATGGATTGAAAATTCACGGAAACCTCCTAACCTGCGGCTTTTCCGCCAGCAGAGGAAATTTTGCACAGCCTTTTCCCGTTTTTGACAGGGTCATCCCTGCGGGAAAAGGTTTTTTTCTGAGTTATTCCCAAAGTTATTCAAAGTATTGTGAATAACTTTTTCAACGTTTCAGGCCCGGAAAAGGCCGGTATTACGGGATATTTCAAAACCTGTGAGAAAGTTGTTCACAGTTATTCACAGACTGTGCCCAAAGTTGTGAGGAATTTTTCTTGTGGCGGAGGAAAGGCAGAGGCACAAGATAGGCTGCGGGCAAAACAGGCCCTGCTGGCTGAAAGAGGCAGCAGGAAGGAAAATGCAGTGTTCATTTCCGGGTCTGCGGCCCTTCCGGAAGGAAATCCGGCTCTTTCCGCTTTCAAATGCGTTCCTCTGCGGCCTTTCCGGCAGAAATACGCCGGAAAGAATCTCCCCTCCGTCCGCACCGGCCATTTCGGCTTCTTTACTTTTTCCTGTGCTGCTCCTTCCGGTTTTCCGCTTTATCCGAATCCCCGGCAGTCTTTTCCTCATCCGCTTTCCGGAAATCCCCGATGCGGCGGTTGATTTCTCCGGCGATCATCTGCTTCGCATTCCAGTCCTCGTGCAGACCGTCCAGGGCAAATTCGGAGGGCATGACCGGAAAATGGGCAAACGGCGCCGCCGTGTCGATATGGGGCTGGCTGCGGATGTACGCATTCACCCGGTCCACGGACTCCCGCCACCCCTCGTAGGTGGACTCCCGGTAGTACCGGGCGATGTTGTCCGGATTGATCGGCGGAAGGGTCATCAGGATGGGCATGATGTGCTTCCGGAGACACTTTTCCCGGATGCGCTGCAGGCCTGCAATGACCTTGTCCGGATCGGCGCCCATGCGCAGATCATTGATGCCGCCCATGATGAGCAGGTACTGCACACGGAAGGGCAGGACATCCCGGTCGAAGCGGCGCACCATCATTTCCACGGTATCGCCGCTGCGGCCCAGATTCACCGCCGGGAAATCCAGGTAGGAAATATAGCTGTAGGCCCCGTCGGAGGGCGTATGGTACAGCCGTCCCCCGCCCTGGGTAATGGAATCGCCGAATACGGCAATGTCCACCTTTTTGTCCGGCTCCACGCCGGTCCTGACGGGAAAGCTCCAGATGCCCACGGGATTTCCGTCTCCGTCCATGCCGCGGACACGCCAGTAGAAGGTGCCCAGCCGGGGCTCGCTGTCATACACATCGGACAGGGACGTCACCGCGGAAAAGACCCGGTACTTCGAGGGCTCCGTGCCGCCGGGATTCTCCGGGTATTTCTTCGTGACCTCCACCTCGTACTTCACCGCCCCGGGATTGCCTGCGTAGGTATAGACCGGGTACAGCAGGGAAACGCCGCTTCCCTGCGGAGGCACATCGGGGAGAGGCGCATTCCGGGCCACTGTCTTTTGTGTACTCCGCACCTCCATGGGCGCGGAAAAGGGTCCCATGCCCTCCCAGTCCGCATCAATGGGACGGACCCGCCAGTACAGATGATCCGACGCGGGCAGGGCAGAAAGGTCGATGAGCACCTTATTCGTATAAATATTTTTCTTGACGAAAATCCGGCTCTCACAGGGACTGTTCCGGTCCAGATCTGCGGGAAGCCCGTTCAGGATTTCCACCTCGTAGCGGACCGACTCGGGATCGCCCGGCCAGGTAAGCAGGATGAGCGACGACGGGTCTGCGGCCGCCGCACCGGAGAGCGCATTTTCCGAAGCGGTTTCCCTTTCCTCGAGAAGCGTCTGCAGAGTATAGTCCGCTTTGTCGTCTCCCCCGTCCTTCGCCGCAGCGGGCAGAGACGCCAGCAGGGTCAGAGACAGGAAAAGCGGAATCAAATGATTTTTCATGAAATATTCCTTATATGAGCAAAGATTCCCTGCCGGGCAGGGAATACATATCAGTCATGGCAAATACAGAGATTACGTTCCGGCGCGGTCCATCAGGGCAAGGGCCTGCAGAGCCTCCCGGTCCCCCCGCTGCGCCGCATTTTCCAGCCAGAAACGGGCCGCCTTATCATCAGGCTCCGTGCCGTATCCGTTCCGGTAGCACGCAGCGAGCCAGCCCATGGCAGGCGTGAAGCCTTTGGAAGCAGCCTCCCGGAACAGGGGCAGAGCCTTCCGGTCATTGCCCTCCTCATGGAAGAGGACGCCCAGCTGCATCGCCGAGGACGCCATGCCCAGCTGCGCCGCCTTTTCATACCAGAGCTTCGCCTGCCGGCGGTCCTTCTTCGTCCCCTTGCCGTAAAGATAGCAGTTCGCCAGATTGCCCATGCCGGTGGGATCGGCCAGCTCCGCCGCCTTCTTCGTCAGGCGGAAGCCCTCCTTCCGGTCGGCGGGACTGTCCGAAAAGAGCAGCACAAAGCCCAGCGCCGTTCCCGACGGGCCGTAGCCCCGTCCGAGAGATTTCCTCCAGAGCTTCTCCGCCTCACTCTTCCGGGGCGCGCCGCCCTTTCCCTCATACAGAAGGAAAGCCAGACGGAATGCCGCCTGGGGCGCCCCCAGAGACAGCGCCTTCTCGTAAAAGCCCCTTGCCTTTTCGTAATCCGGCGCATCCGTGCCGTAGGGATTTCTTCTTTCCCGGCTGTCGTGGGCAAGCCCCAGATCGTAATCAGCCTTCCAGTAGCCCTTTTCCGCCGCCTTTTCCAGAAGAGCCAGACCCTTTTCCCGCAGAGACGGTGCGCCGGTGAGCGCCCGGAGCCCTGCCTCCTCCAGAGAAAACGGGTCCTGCGAGCTTTCCGCCGCAGAGATTTCCGCCTGCTTCCGGGCCAGGATCTGCGCCCGCTCCTCCTCGGTGAGCTTTCCCTCATGGCGCAGAGCCCACAGAGAAGAAAGCGTATTTCCCTCCCGGGCCTCCCGCACCGCCTCAGCCGCTCCGCCCTCTGCCAGAGCGGGATAATCCTCCTCGATGAGCGCCAGGAAATACCCTGCGCCGTCCTCACGGTTGGCCAGGGCCTCCCTGAAACAGGCCGCCGCATCCCGGATGCGGCATGCCAGATAAGCTTCAATTCCGTCTATGAGATTCATATTGTCTCCTTTTCGTCTGCAATATCCTTATTATAGCAAAACCGCCTGCCGGAAAGGAAACGCCCCGCCCCTTTCCTCCGCGCAGGAAATCCGGATCAGTCGATGATACACATCCGCATCATTCCCGTTTTCTCATCAATGGCTCCTTCCAGCCGGAGCAGCTTCTCCTTCACCGCCGTTCCCGCCGCATAGCCTGTAAGGCTTCCGTCCGCACCGATCACCCGGTGGCAGGGAATGAAAAGAGCAATCGGATTGTGCCCCACGGCGCCGCCCACCGCCCGGGGAGAAATGTATCCGAAGTACCCGGTTTTCCGTGCCATCCAGTCCGCCAGATCCCCATAGGTAACGACAGCCCCGTAGGAAACGGCCTGCAGACAGTCCCAGACCTCCCGCCGGAAAGGCGTCCCTGCCGGACGGAGCGGCACCGTGAAATCCGGCTCCTTTCCGGAGAAATATACATCCAGCCACCGCCTCGCCGCGGCCAGCACGGGCGTCTCCCGTTCGATCCGCTCCTCCGCCAGCCCGGCGCCGAAATATTTCTGTCCCTCAAACCACAGCCCGGTGAGCGCCTCTTCATCGGCCGCCGCCAGCATCGGTCCGAAAGGCGATTCGTAATGAGAAATGTACTGCATGGCTGCTCCTCCCTTCGTTCTTTTCTCCATTATAACCGGGAGAGAAACCGCCGCCAAACCGCCCGCACGGTCCGCCCTCCCCGCCGGAAAAAGTCCCTTTTCCGGGCAGCAAAAAAGACCCGGAATCCTCCGGGCCTTTCCGCCGGCCGGTCAGTCGTTATGCACAGCCATTCCTCTGATTTTGATACGCAGCTCGGGCATCATCTGTTCCCGGAAGAAATTCAGATACCGGACAAAGACATAGAGCACAATCACCGTTGCCAGGATCGTCTCAGCCAGAAGCAGTCCGTGCAGGAATTCCGGTACGGAGAAATACATATCCTCCAGATACGCCAGTGTCTGCCGGAGCGCAATCGCCGTAATGACGAAGGGGAACGTGAACGCCGCATAGCTCGGGTAGAAGCACATCCGCAGCAGCTTCGGCATCTGCGTGAGAACCATCAGGAACAGTCCCTGCGCCAGCACCTCCATGATGACCACCATCAGGAAGGACTTTTCCTCCACGCATGCCAGATAACCTGCCAGGCTCAGGCTCATGGGCGCCGTGTAAATGCAGAACAGCGGCTTCGCCGGGTCTGCAATGGCATGGCGGCTGCAGTACCGCGCCGTTACCAGCGCAAAGAGCACCATGTACGCCGCAAAACCGAACCAGAAAATCATCTCGCCCAGATGATGATGATTGAATACCGGCGCCGTCACCGATGCCACCACCACGCCTACATAGGCGATAAAGTAAGTCGGGAAAACCTCATTCAGCTTGAAATTCAGGATATAGCGGTAGGTGAACCAGGTCATGAGCAGGAAATGGCAGACAATCGCCCCGTACCATACGATTTCGCTCACCGCAGGCGCATACGGGAAAGTATATGTGCAGAGCTGCATCACCGACATGAAAAACGTCGCAAATACACTGGCAAAAATGGAATTTCCGTTCAGATCATTCTTCATCACGCACGGATGCAGGATGATTTTGGAAAACAGCAGAACCCCCAGGAACGCCGCTCCGATCCCGCAGAGATACTTCAGCATCATGGAATACGGCGCAAGCAGATTGCCCAGCGCAGCCAGGCCCAGCATGACTCCCGCCGTAGGAATAGGAATTTTTCTGAACATAGTGAAATCCTTTCTTACAATGATACCGTTTTTTGTGCAATAAGTTTTATACTACCATATCCCTCCCCGGTCCGTAAAGAAAACGGGACGCCCGCTCTCTCCGGAAATCCCCGGTTCGGAAATATGGACAATGGCTGACCATGTATGGATTTTCCTTTCCATCAAAAAAGCTCCGGATGCCTCCGAAGCTTCTCCCGGGATTTTCAGTTTTCTTCCTCTGCGGCGAAAGGATTCACCAGACGGATAATCCACCGCTCCCCGCCGGTGAACCGGCTGTTGTACTTTCTTGCCGTATCCTCATAGCGCTTTTTCAGCTCCGCCGCAGCCGCTTCCAGCGCGGTGATCCGCTTCACCGCCGAATCGCTCCGCATATCCTCCCCGCATACCGGACACAGCGGCGGCGTGATGAACTTCCGGTTCACCCGGGACTTGCAGTGCGGACAGGAAACGAAATCCGTGCCGAATTTGACCTTCTTCTGCTCCGCCTTCAGCGTGCGGAGACGGCTCCGCTTCTCCTCCAGCCGCTTTTTCAGGGACACCATGGCCGGGGAAGGCTCAATGCCGATCTTGTACTTCACCGCATAGGACGTGGGAACCTGCGCCAGGTACTCCTCCGCCTGTTCCTTCGTATTGCACACCTTCTCCTTGAAGAAAAGCCCGCGGAATACCTTATTCGCATCCCGCTTGCCCCAGCCTTCCCGGAGCAGCTCCTCCTTCATGGTGTCCTTGATTTTCCCCGACGGCACAGTGATCTCAAACTCAAAGAACCGCTCCGTCCAGTCCCGCAGAGGCGATGCTTCCTTTTCCTGTTCCTGCTCAGTTTCTGCATTCGCCTCGGCCATGACGAAAAGATCTCCCTCTGCCGCTTCCGCCTTTTTCCTTCCCACAGTCATCCCTCCCTTTTGATGAAATTTATTCTACCATACAAGTCCCGCCGGGGCAGGGAAAAATTTGTATAACAATGCAAATATACAAAAAAAGTGTAAAATAAAAATATATAAGAACAGCTTCCATATTCTGATTCCTTTGAAGTGAATTAACCCATAAAGGCCCTGACACGACATCTTATGGGCGGAAGGAGATAAAAGCAAATGATCGACAACTATGATGTGTTGAAAGATGTTGTGCGGACTTCATATGCTAGTGTCGTATGGTCTCATAAAATACAAGAAAAGCAAGCAGATATTTATACAAAAACATTTAAAAGAATGGAAACCATCAATATTATTGCCGCTTCTCTTACATCGGTTGGAATTGTAGCCATAATATTTACAGATCCTCTGTGGTTAAAATTAGTCTCTGCCATAGTCTCGTTTGCTACAATTTATATTACAGCATATTATAAATCTTTCGATCTGCAGAATCTTATTGCCTCACACAAAGCAACCGCGGGTAAACTAATTTCTATAAGAGATAAATACAAAATTCTTTTGACGGAAATCAATCTTCAAAGTGACTCTGTTAAAAATCTTCTTTCCAAATATAATGAACTGGTTAAAGAAACAGATAATATTTATCTTGAAGCCCCTACTACGACTGATAAAGCTGTTGAAGAAGCAAGCAAAGCATTAAAAGTAAAAAAAGACAACACATTTACAGATGAAGAAATTGATTCGTTTCTGCCACAAGGATTAAGGAGAAAAAGTAAATGAGCAATAGAGTTCAACAACATGGAGAGAAAATTTCTCTTGCTACCAGAAAACTTATTTCCCTCCGTTACCACACTGTCACAGAAGCCATTAACAAAGAATTCTGGAATTCTGAAAGTGACACACAACATAGCCTTTATGTAGGCAGCTATGGAAGAAACACTGCCATTGATACAAGTGATATTGATATTCTTGTTGAACTTCCAAACAGTTTTTTTTGCCAATATAATAATCTACTGGGCAACAGTCAATCAAGACTACTGCAGGCAGTTCGAAGTGCCATTCTGAATCCATATCCAAGAAGTTCTGTACATGCGGATGGACAGGTCGTAAAAATCTCTTTTTCTGATGGGATGTACTTCGAAATTGTGCCGGCCTTTAAAGGTGATGATGGCCGTTATAAATATCCGGATTCAAATGATGGCGGCAGTTGGAAATCTACAAATCCCAAAGCCGAACAAGAAGCCATGGCACAAAAAAACAAAACCAGTAAGGGCTTACTTTATGATACCTGTAAGCATATTCGCACCATTCGAGACAATAACTTTTCAAGTTATCACTTGTCCGGAATCGTGATAGATAGTTTTGTTTATCAAGCGATTGGAGATTGGAGATGGGTAAAGGGACCTACATTTCCCCCTATCGGAACTTATGAAAAAACATTATTTTATTACTATAATCAACACGGTATTAGTTGTGGAATGGATATTAATGCTCCTGGCAGTAATGATGTAGTTTCTACTGCATCGAGCTATGAATGCTTGGGTAAAATATTAAAAAGCATGATGTAAAAGCTACACAGTAAACAAAAACAAAAGAGAGCAGTCAAAAGACTGCTCTCTTTCCTCATTTACAATGACTCTTATACCATTGAATCAGTGCATCACGATCTTCATTAAAAAATTCTATGGTTACATAAATTTCTTTTCCGTCTAATATCAAAGGTTCTTTTCTGTAACGTATTTTCTTCCCATTGCCTTTATATGCCAATCTGGAATCAGAAAGCGCAGGATACCTTGTTTGTTTGAAAAGATTCGCTGTATATTCTTTTGTTTTGAACTGCTGAATCTCTTCCTTTGAAATAAGCTTTTTCTCCATCAATTCCTTAAAAAATTTATAAGCAAGTTTTCCAACAGAAAGCGTTTCGTACGAATCATTAGCAGACATTTCAACAGCGGACTCCCCGGCAAAAAGAGTACCGGACACAATTTCATCATCATCATCAACCTTTAATTCATCCTTATTATGTTTATCTTCAACCAATAGGCGAATATCATTGGAATCCAACTTCATTGCCTCTGCGGTTTTCTTGATGGTATTGAATTTATTCTGCGTACTCAGGTTTTCTTCTATATAAGCATGCTCGGAAATCCGATAAGGCCTCCACATATTTTCATCTGTCTCACCAAACCAGGAAAAGTCTGAATTATAGTAAACAGTAGGATCAAGTTCAAATAAATCCTGGTGTATCTTTCTGTATGCATCGCTCATGTGCTTTGTCTTGATAGTCTCGCCCAGCACTTCTACCTGCAAAACTTTTTTGTTAGTAAGTTCTGTGTCTTCATCCCAGCTAATCCATTCTGCAGTTTCCGTCTGTCCGGCCGTTCCTACGGTAGGTACCCACCAGATTTTTTCAGCTTTTTTATACAGAAGTTCAGCCCGTTCCAGAATCTGATTTTTTCCCCAGACATCGCACGTTTTCATGTAATCATTCAGGGATAATTTACTGAAGCGAAATCCTTTTTCGGGCATTTCTTTCTTCTTCTGGAAAGAATTGTTGCTGTAGTCGGAATTGTAAGCCGTCAGCGTTAAATTTCCCGGGGTATTCAGATATTTCGTCTGAATCAGCTCCCAATCTTTACCGAGCTGTTTCTTCCATTCTTCGTTCAATGTCTGCGGCATGATATGTTCTATAGTCAGGATTTTTTCATCAATCAATTTCTCTACGGCAACTAACTCTTTATTCCCGAAATTTTCCAGTCTTTCCAGGATATATTTCTTCATTCCGGGCTTTGCATCATAAAGGTCATAGGATACAAAGTATTCGCAAAATTCATGATTATTCGGGAAACGGCTTCTCCCTTTTCTGGACAGCAGTTTACGGCAAAAGGCCTCGTAATAATCTGCTTTGCCTTCATTGACTTCCTTATCAACTTCCGCGCCAATTTGCACAAAAAGTTTATTGAATACATTTGCCGGCAGATTGCAGACCTCTCTTCGGACAATGTAATTTTCGATGACTTCCAGTGCTTTCCCCATATTTACCGGGGAAATTCTGCCGTCTGATTTGGCTTTAAACAGGTCCATAGCCAAAGGAATATATGTCTTAACCGTTAGTTTATTGATTCGTTCAAGAATCTCCGAATATTCTGTCTTCTCTTTTTCCGGATTAACGATAGCATTGTAATAGCCTGCATATTCATTCATGTCTTTAAATATCGACTCAATCGGAAGATGACTGTCTCTGCGATAATCCTTGAATTCAAAATATAACCGGTTTTCACTGTAAAGTTCCCGTGTTTTGACTGCTAAATAATACCGGATAAATTTATCGAGATCTTCATGCCCGACTGCCTGTTCCAGCGGCTCCCAATAGTTTCGATAAAACGTTTCCTGTTCCTGATGCTTCATATTAATCAGCACATAGTTTCGAATTTTATCTGCTGTTTCCAGAGCCAGACCGGTAGAGTTCAGGCTTTCAAAAATCAATTGCGGATCATCACCGTTTTGCGGTTGCAGGCTGATACTGACAATATCCAGCTTCCCGATAGCCTGATATACTCCTTCCAGCATTTCCGTAGACATTTTTCCGATTTCATCATGAAAATAATTATAGTTTGCCGTAATATTTGTATTTTCAATAAGCTTTCTGCCTTCAATTAAAGCCTCGTAAGCCGCATCGTCTCCCTGAATCAGTTTCAGTTTCAACTTTTTTGTATCATTTGCATATGCATCAGTCAGATAAGCATTTTTGATTTTATCTGTATTGATTGAATTTAAAGAAAGCTCCGGATGTTCAAGGATATAATTGCGCACTGCCAGAAGGAGGAGAGATACGGTAATGATTCTCTGCTGTCCGTCAATGACCAGATATTCTTCACACCCTCCTACATTTTCCGAAACATATACCAGTGAGCCGAAAAAATGTGACGGATATTCTTTCTCACTCACTTCCTTTAAATCGCTCAGAAGCTGTTCGCAATTTTTCTTTTTCCAGCTGTAGGGACGCTGATAAACGGGGATGATAAATTTTTTATCTGTCCCGTCTATCAGTCTTAAAATATTGTTTGCTCCTGCTATCATAGCAATGCCCTTCTTCCGTAATGATTTCCCGTAAGTCTATGTAAATTTATTGATTTTATTATATCAATTATAACAAAAAGTAATCTTACGGTCTGTACCTATAAGAATAATTCCGGAAAAGCTCTCCACAGTACATTCGCGAAGCATTTCCAATAAAAAAGAGCAGCTTTCGGACTGCTCTCTTTTTGATTTCTTTATTTTTATTTCCTTTTTATTTTCCCAGAACGGATTCCACTGCTTCCCGGCAGAGGGCGACGGCTTTGTCGAGGTCTTTCCGTTCGATATTCAGGGGCGGATTGAAGTAGATCACGTCGCCCATGGGACGGAGGACGAGGCCGAGGGCCATGGCTCTGCGGAAGATGTGCCAGCCGATGCGGCGTTCCGGAGCGAAGGGTTTCTTCGTCGCCGGGTCTTCCACCAGCTCGATGGCATTGATAAGGCCGATGTGGCGGATTTCGCCGACGTTTTTATGACTGCCCAGGGCTTTCATGAGTTCTTCGTGGAGGTATTTCCCGTTTTCCTGCACTTTTTCAAGGATATGATCCCGTTTCATGATGCGCAGGACAGCGAGGGCAACGGCACAGCCCATGGGGTTGCCTGCGTAGGTATGGCTGTGAACGAAGGCTTTATGGGTGCCGTAGTCGTCGTAGAAGGCTTCGTAGATTTTGTCGGTGGTGACGGTGAGGGACATGGGCATGTAGCCTGCGGTGAGTCCCTTGGAGGTGCAGAGGATATCCGGGGAGATGCCGGCGTGTTCGATGGCAAAAAATTTCCCGGTGCGGCCGAATCCGGCGGCGATTTCGTCGTCGATGAGGAGAACGCCGTATTTGTCGCAGAGGGCGCGGAGTTTCCGCAGGTATTCCGCCGGGTAGATGCGCATGCCTGCCGCCCCCTGGAGAATGGGTTCGACGATGACGGCGGCGGTGACTTTCCCGTATTTTTCAAAGGCTTCTTCGGCGCTTTCAAAGCATTCGGTGCCGCAGGTTTCCCGGGTTTTGCCGTAGGGACAGCGGTAGCAGTCAAGGCCCTTGAAGTGGATGTTGTTCATCATCATGGGGTGGAAGATCTTGGCGTACATATCCATGGAGCCTACGGAGAGAGCGCCGATGGTTTCGCCGTGGTAGGATTCGGGGAGGCACATGAAGCGGGTTCTTTCGGGATGGCCGGTCTGGTAGTGGTACTGGAAGGCCATTTTCAGAGCGGCTTCCACGGCGGAGGAGCCGTTGTCATGGAAGGTGAATTTGGTGAGGCCTTTCGGCAGGATTTCCTCCAGTTCCCGGGCAAGCTCTATAGCGGGCTTGTGGGAGAAGTTGGTGAAAATGACGTGTTCGAGCCGGTCGACCTGGTCTTTCAGAGCCTGGTTGATTTCCGGATTGGCATGGCCGAGAAGGTTGCACCACCACGAGGAAATGATGTCCAGATAGGCTTTTCCTTTGGTGTCGTAGAGGTAGACGCCTTTGCCGTGATCGATGACAACGGGGGGAAATACTTCATTGTCCTTCATCTGCATGGCGGGGTGCCAGATGTATTTCCTGTCTTCTTCTTCCCAGTTTCTTTCCATTTCATGCCTCCTCATACAGTCCGGCGAGCAGCTTCGGGTCGCAGTGGAGCAGGGTGTCGCCCCGGGCCACGCGGTCGATGATTTTCACGCCGGTGATTTCTTCGATCATTTTGACATTGTCTTCTTCCATGGGGTTCCCGGTCCAGTTGTTCAGGATGATGCCTTTCACGGGAATGTTCCGGTTTTTGATGTATTCCACGGTGGTGACTACGTGGTTGATGGTGCCCAGTCCCGCGTCGGCCACAAGAAGGACAGGGAGACGGAGCCAGCGGATGATGTCTTCCAGATAGTACACGGCTTTTTCATCATGCCGGATGGGGCAGACGATGCCGCCGGAGCCTTCCATGGTGACGTAGGGGTAGCGTCCGGTCACTTTTTTCCATGCTTCCAGAATGACGTCCTTTTCCAGAGGGTGTCCTTCCCAGCGGGCGGCCAGATGGGGCGAGACGGCATGCTGATACAGGTAGGAAAGGAGCATGTCCTCATCTTCTCCGATATCGGCGAAGCGGTTCACGAATCCTGCATCGGATTCGGCCACGGAGGGCGCGCCGCTGACGGCGGCCTTGTAGTATCCCGCATCGTATCCGGCCTGCCGCAGGGTTTTGACGATCAGGGCGGTGACGTAGGTTTTTCCGATGTCCGTATCGGTTCCCGTAATGAATAATCCTTTTGCCATGATTTCCTCCTTATCCCGGTATGTCCGGGTGTGATGATGTCCCGTCTGCATTGTCCGGCGGGATTTCTTTTTTTATGAAACGGGAAGTGCGCAGAGCGCAGACCCCGGAAAAAGCTATATCCGGTGTGCCCGGTCCGGCAGTCCCAGTCCCCGGCGGAGCCGTTTTTCCAGGACAGCGGCGAGGACGCAGAGGCAGAGGTCGCCGGGAACGGCCAGCAGGAAGCAGTAGAGGATGACGGTCCAGATTCCGATGGGCGTCCCCAGGCAGTAGTTTCCGATGAGGTAGACGTAGATCATGCCGAAGAGGTACACCGCCGCCAGTCCTGCCAGGTTCGCCGCAAGGACCTGCACAAAGGAGCCGCCCCAGCTTTCCCGGATGCGCCCGGTGAGCCATGCGCCGGCAATGAAGCCGATCAGGTAGCCGAAGGTGGGCTGGAAAATATAGGAGGGTCCGCCGCCTTCCGTAAAGACGGGCACGCCTGCCAGACCGAGGGCCACATAGAGGGCCACGGCCAGTGCGCCCTGCCGGCTCCCCAGAAGCAGTCCTGCCAGGGTGGTGAAGAGCAGCTGCAGGGTGAAGGGACAGACGGGAACGGGGATGCGGATGAAGGCTCCCGCCGCAATGAGGGCCGTGAAGAGTCCGAAGAGTACGGTTTCTCTTGCCTTGCCTGCGTGCAGCACATTTTCCTGTACCATTTTATTGTCTCCTTTGTTTCTTTATTTCGGTTTACATAGGTAATCATATAGCAACCCCTCCGGATTTTCAACGTTGACAAAGCATATTTCCGTCTTTTTTCTCCCAATAAAAAAGCTCACCGAAGATCGGTGAGAAAGGATGCCCGGCAGTGCGGGAAACGGACGGCGGCGGAGACAAAAGCGGGTCCTGCGGGGCGGCGTTCCCGGCTTTCCGGTGCGGGAAAAGCGGAGCCTCCGGAAAAGGGGCAGAAAAAATCCCGGGCGCATACCCGGGACTTTCGTTTCTTTACAGCATATTTTTCTTCCAGAGGAGGAGGGTCACTACAAGGGTGGCCAGAAGGCCGATGCCGATGACTTCTCCGAAGCCGTTCGCACTTTCCGCAAGGGGAACGGGCACATTGATGCCCCACAGACTGAATATCAAGGTGGGCAGTGCCAGAATAATGGTCACGCTGGTGAGGAATTTCATAATCTGGGAAAGGCGGTTCGAGATGATGGAGGAGAAGGAGTCCATCATGCTCATCAGAATGTTGGTGTAAATGCCCACCATTTCCAGTGCCTGCTTATTTTCGATGATAACGTCTTCCAGAAGGTCTTCGTCTTCTTCGTAAAGTTTCAGCAGGGAGTGAAGGGGGCTGTTGCGGAGACGCATGAGCCGTTCCATCACGTTTTCATTGGCGTGAAGGGCGAAGTTGAAGTACGTCAGAGATTTCTGCAGTTCCAGCATACGGAAGAGTTCCTTGTTCTGGAGGGATTTCCGCACCTGATTCTCGATGACATCGGTCTTCTTGTAGATCTGCTGCAGGTAGTACAGGAAGGACGACGATGCCTGGGAGAGGATCTGGAAGAGGAAGCGGGTTTTCTTGTAGGTCTGGAAGCCGGTGACGCTGCCGGAGGCAAATTTTTTCAGCACCGTATTTTCTTCCAGGCAGACGGTGACGAAGTACTGGCGGGTAATGAAGATACCGAGCGGCAGTGCATCGTACGCATCCGTTTCCAGTACGACAGGGGTATTGACGACGACGAAGATGTAGTCGTCTTCCAGTTCGACGTGGGAGCGTTCTTCCCGGTCGAGGGCGCTCTGGAGGAAGTCCATGGGAATCCCGGTCAGGCTGTTGATCTGCACCAGCTCTTCTCCGCTGGGGTTGGAACAGGAGATCCAGGAACCCTTGGTCAGACTGTCGAGGGCGATCTCCTGCAGCTGGTTGTCTTCATCATGTTTGTAAGCGTGAATCACGGTGCCTGTGCCTCCTTTTCATAGCAATTCTATTTTAATATAGTCAACTTGTGCGGGCGTGTCAAACGGAAAAAGGGCCGGGCATCTCCGGCGCGGAAAAAGCAGGCGTCCCCGCTGTATAAAAATTTTTCCTGATTTTTACTCTTTTAAATATTATAAACGTTTTTTTAATGATATAATGTAAAATAGTTATTTATAAATTGTCCAGAGGATTTCAAAAAGGGGGCTTTAATATGGCATTGAAAGAGTATTCATTCCAGTTTGGCAAAGGTGTGCAGTCCGTCCTTCTGCCGGAGGAACATGTAATCGGAGTCCTTGAAGGAAATCCGACCCCTGCCTGCGACGTAAAGGAAGCTACGCTGAAGGCTATGCGTGAACCGATCGGCGCAAAGCCGCTTGCAGAGACAGTACAGAAGGGCGACAAGGTCTGCATCATCTGTGCAGATGTAACCCGTTCCTGGAACCATTCCAAAGATTTCATGATCTATATCGTCAATGAGCTGAACCTCGGCGGCGTTCCCGATGAAGATATCTGCATTCTTTTCGCACAGGGCACGCACCGCGAACAGACACCGGAAGAAGATATCGCCGTTGTCGGAGAAGAAGTCGCAAAGCGCATCAAGCTGTATCAGCATCACAGCCAGAACTATGATGAAATGGTCCATGTAGGCGACACCTCCCGCGGCACTCCGGTATGGCTGAACAAGCATGCCGTCAATGCGGACAAGGTCATCCTGGTCAACGGCATCACCACCCACCTCTTCGCAGGCTACGGCGGCGGACGCAAGCTCGTTCTCCCGGGCATTTCCTCTTTCAAGACCATCCAGATCAACCACTGCCATGCACTGGGTGAAAAGTTCGGCAGCGGCATCAACCCGCTGACCCGTTCCACGCTGCTGGAAAACAACCCGGTTTCCGATGATATGCAGGAAGCATGCGATATGCTGAAGCCGTGCTTCATCGTTCATTCCATCAACAATTCCGAAGGCCAGGTATGCGCTATGGTCGGCGGCGATCCCTACGAAGCATGGAAGAAGGGCACCGAGCTGGTTTACAAGATTCAGAGAGTTCCCTTCAAGGCCTGTGCCGATGTAGGCTTTGCCTGCGCAGGCGGCTATCCGAAGGACGTATCCCTCTATCAGGGCAGCAAGTGCTATGATCCTTCCGACGTAACGGTCAAGGACGGCGGCATCATCATTGCCATCATGGAAGCCAGCGACATCCATGAACCGTCGGCTTATCTGGAAAGCTTCAAGTATGATACGGAAGAAGAAATGGAAAAGGCTCTCCGCGCAGAATTCACCATTCCGTTCTTCGTCGCATTCAACCTCTTCTGCATGACCCACCGCTATCACATCATCCTCGTTACCCGCCCGGACAACTTCGACGAAATCAGAAAGACGAACCAGATCCCTGCGGCTACCGTGGAAGAAGCATGGAAGATTGCTCAGGACATCCTCGCAAAGGAAGGAAAGTCCGACGACTACACCATCAGCATCATGCCGCACTGCGCATCCATCGTTCCTTATCTGGAAGACTGATCTGCACGGCAGAAAGAAACAGAAAGCCCTGCCGGTGCAGGGCTTCTTTTTTACGGGCTCCGCTGCTCTCCCGCAGGGAAGCTCCGTCAGGAAAGGACATCAAATGCTGAAAAAACTCCTCACCGCCGTTCTGGCCGGCGCCTTCACCGCCGCCGCTTTTGCCGTTTCCGTCTCTGCGGCGGATTTCATCCGCCTCACCCCTGCATCGTATGATGCGATGTGGCAGAAGGGGAAGACCGTCAAAAAGCACGGCCGTCTCGAGAATCCCATGCACTACGGACTGGAAATGAGACGGGGCTCCGTCGGGTCGAACCAGGTGGTCCTGGTCACGCCCTACACGGCAGGGCTGTATATTTCCTCCACGGAGGAGCTGCGCCTGCTGGAAATCCCCGCCGATTTCAGGGACACTCTTCTGTCCAGCCAGGATATCCTCTTCATTGCGCCTGCCTATGTGCCGGTGCATCATCTGGTTTCGTACCAGACCGAAACGAAGGGGAGCATGCCCGCAGAGCATCTGGCCATCATCAAGAACGGTCAGCGCATCTATCCGCGGTATACCCTGAATCCGGTGCTGGATTCGCTCATGCCCCACAGCGACTATGTGCGCTACTTCGGCTTCACCCGCAGGCAGATTCTGGACGTGCCCTACACGGTGAAATACGTGAACGGCGAGGGCGATCTGATTTCCTTTGAGGTGACGCAGAAGGATATCGACCGGATGCAGAAGCAGGAAAAGGATTTCAAGGCATAAGACGAAAATATCCTATACATCAAAAGAACCGCTGAGCAGAACCTCTCGGCGGTTTTTTCGTGCGGAAAAAGGCGGGAGCCGGGCGTCTATCTCTTTTTCCGGGCATAAAAAAGCTGCGGGCGGAAAAGTCCGCTTCGCAGTTTTACGGGATTTCTCAGTATCTTCTCTCGGTGAAGGTGATCTGATGCCGGTCGATGTAACGGGCAATCATGAGCGCTGTCTGTTCCGGGTGGCAGTTCGTGGTATTCACCACCAGGCTGACCCGGTCCTTCCATTTCGCCCATTTCCGGAGCATCTGCCGCACATAGCCGTCCACGTCGGAGTAATCCATGGTGGGCCGTTTCCCGATGCGGCGGCGCACCCGCTCTGCCAGGCGGAAGGGCTTGGCATAGAGGAGAATGACCAGCCCGTGCTCGGAGAGAAGGTGGAATTTCTCCTCCGTCATGGGGTAGTTCCCGCCCATGGCAATGACGGCCTCATGGTAATAGCGAACCTTATTGATGATCGACATTTCCTCCCGGGCAAAGGCTTCCGGTCCGGCGGTTCGGTAAAATTCAGCGATTTTCATATTCTGTTCCCGTTCGATCATGCGGTCCGTATCGGCGAGCTGCCACTCCAGTCCGTCTGCCAGGATTTTCGCAGCCCGGCTTTTTCCTGTCCCCATAGGCCCGATGAGGACGATGTTTCTCTTTTTCATGATACTACCTCGCAAGGAATATACGGACCCCGATAACCGCTGTGAGATGATCTCCTTCCCTTCTGATTTCCATCGGGTATGCCGCACTCCATCTTTCTTTGCTATTTATTATATCAAAGGTTTCCACTATTTGTGCATAGCTTCCCCGGGCTTTGAGGATGATTTTTCTCGTTTCTCCCGCATCGCCGCTGCCGTCCTTTTCCTCGCTTACGGACAGAACGGTCAGGCCGGCTTCCCCGGCGCAGCTCTGCCACAGGTCCCGATCGGAAGGAGAAAAGAGGGTGCGGAGCGTGCTGTCCTCTGTCTCCTGCGGATGTTCCGCAAACCGGCGGAGGCGGGTATTTTCCGCCTGCAGGGCCGCCGCTTCGCTCTGCGCCTGTGCGGTCTTTTCTGCCGCAAGAAAGGAAATCCCGATGCAGAGAAGGGCGAGAAGGACAAAGAAACGGGTCCGCGCCGGACTGTTCAGGAAGCGGAGCAGCCGGTCCCGCAGAGTAGCCGCAGGAATATCCCGGTCCTCGGGTGCCGGTTCCTCATCGGGAAAGCACCGGGCCAGAAAGCTCCGCAGCTTTTCCTTTCCCGTCTGCCGTTTCTCCGTCATGGCTCCTCCTTTCCGGAAATCCGTCAAAATCCCGGCAAACCAAACAGGGCCGGGCGCGCCGGATTTCCTTACTCTTCCTGTCCTTCCTCTTCACAAATCAGAGTGAACGTAAAATAACTGCCCTTCGGTTCCCGCCCGGAAATGCGGGCTCTGCAGTGCCAGTCCTTTTCCAGAGCGGCCCGGAATTTTTCCAGGGACCCGTAATCGGAGGCAGTGCCCCGCAGGGTAATCTGCTTTTCCCGGACAGTGAGGGAATTAAGCACCGTACCGGAGGGCAGACGGTCGGACAGGGAAAGGAGACGGTTTTCCCAGTGGGGATTTTCCGCTTCCAGCTGACGGAGCTGTGCTGTCAGGTCCCGGTCCTGCTTTTCCTCTGCCCGGACCCGGCTCTGCTCCGCCCGGACCGGCGCCAGAGAAACCGCTTCCTCCCGGGCAGTATGCAGCGCCTCCGCAGCGAGGCCGTAGCGGACCCCGGAAAGGCCCAGGACAAGGAGGGAAACGGCCAGCAGACCCTGCGCCGTGCGGAGCGGCGCATTCCGACGGGTAAGGAAAGGCGCACCGGCCAGGGTGAGGGGAAAGGAAACGGGACTTTCTGCGGCGGTCCGAAGAATCGGCTCCGTTCCCGCCCGGAACCCATCTTCTTCCGATTCCGTTTCTGCCTGTTCCCAATGCAGACGGAGCGGCCGGTCTGTCTCTGTATGCGCTTCCGTTTCCTCCGGGGAGATGTCTGCCTCATAAAAAGGGGCAGGCTCTTCCGGACTGTCGGAAAAGGCCGGGGCATCCGCTGAACTGTCCGGGGAAGTCTCTCCGAAATCCTCATCCGGCTCCGGGTAAAAGCAGTCTTCCGGCTCTCCCGATTCTTCAGAGGTTTCCGCCGGTCCTGTTTTTCCCGCCAGCTCGTCTTCCGCCCATCTGCGCCAGAATGCCCGGTCCTGCGGGCCGCAGTCTCCCATGAAGAGAAGGGAAAAGTCCATATCCGCCGCGGCAAGGTCTCCGGCGGTGCGCTTCATGAAGTACAGTCCTTCTCCGTGGAGCTTCGGAGAAATACTGCGCCGCCGAAAAAAGGCACCGAACCGGCAGAACAGAACGCCCTTTTTCCGGAACGCACAGAGCGTAAATGCCGGCTTTTCTCCGAAAACAAATCCCGCAGCCGGTACGGCACGGATGATTCGTTTTCCCGCCCTGCGGGCCGCCTTTTCCCAGAAGGAAATCCGGTCTTTCATTGCTCCCGCCATAAGGACCTCACAGCCGGAGAAATCGGAGGAAAGCTTCTCCCATGCCATCGATACCGGCCCGGGCAGACGGAACATGCGGTCTTCTTCCCAGACCATGGATTCCGCCAGCTCCTGCTCCGTCATCTCGGGAAAACGGCGGGACTGTATGCGCAGATCGGCGCCGTTCACCGCCAGAATCAGATTCCGCCGGGAAAAGCCCTGTGCATTCAGCAAACGGAGCGTTTCCGCCGCACCGTCCTCATCCTCTTTGCCTGTCCGGGGAATAAAGACTTTCCGGAGAAACTTTCCGTCCCGGATATCCGCCGCCCAGAGGCCGTCCGGATAGGGTGCAATGACCGTGACAATCTTCTGCTTCCGGTACTGCTCCCGCAGTGCCTGCCATTTCTCCTCCGCCCGGTCTGTCAGCCGGGAGAGAATGTGTGCCGCTCCGTCCTGCTCCATGGCGTCCTCCTTCCCGAAAATGAACATTTTTTATACAGAGCCCCGTTTCCTCAGAACCGGCGCGGGTCCTCGGCGTATACATCCGTCACCCTGAGCCGTCCGTCTTCTCTGGTATAGGTGATGCGCACATACCGCTGAAATTCGCCCGATGCATCCGAGCCAGTGGACCCGATGACGCCTTCTCCGCCGTCCTCATCACTGTCCGTCACATCCACCTTGACCCGGCAGTCTCCCACGGAAAAGCCCGCCGAACGGCTGCCGCGGACGCCTGCTTTCAAAGAGCCCAGCGCCCAGTTGGCCCCGCTTTCCGCCGCATAGGCAGAATTCAGTCCCTTCTCATACCGCAGGACCCGCTCGGCGCTCCGGGAGAGGAACATCACTGCTGCCGCCGCAAAGGCTGTCACCGCCGCCAGGGAAAGGAGAATCAGGAGAGACACCGCACCGCGCCTAGCTTTCATAGAAATCTCCCTTCCGGTAGTAGTCCGCATAGGGGAGCACCGATGACAGGCCGGTCTTTTTCAATCCGTTTTCCTCCGATTCGACGGAAAAGGAAAAGCGCAGGAGCCCCGTTTCGTCCCAGCTGAAAAGATGACTGCCTTCCCGCCGGAATTGCAGTACATCCATGCCCGTTTCGCCGCCGGTCAGGGGCTGGACGGAGCCGGTGTACAGAAGGATTTTCAGACTGCTTCCGGAGAGCTGAAAGGTGTAGGCCCGGTCATCTCCGTAGGTGGAAATATCATAAAACTTGTACCGGTCGTCCGCTCCGGCTTTTGTCGTCCGCCGCCGTCCGCTCCGCACCGCTTCGGTGATGTACTGGGTGCAGGTCAGGACCGATTCGGAAATATGGCCGCGCAGTGCCGCATCCCGCAGAACACGGTAGGCATTTCCCGCCAGAGGGAGCACGGCCGCCGCCAGAAGGGACAGGAACAGAAGAGCCAGGAGGGATTCCGCCAGGAGCCACCCGGAACGGCGGTGCACGCAGAGGGATGCTTTTCCTGCCTTCCGATTTCCCATAAAGGATTTTTGCTCATGCATCCGAAAAGCCTCCCTGCATCATTTCCGCAGACTTTCTCCGGAAAAAACTCACAGATCCACCATGGTTTCCGTTTCAAAGGACATGCCGTTTTCCGCCCGCACCGTGCACCGGATGTCCTTCATGGGAACTCCGTTCACTGCCGTATCCGTCTCCCGCAGCGTCCGCTCATACCGGCGGCCGTTCCGGTCAATGATGCCTGTTTCCGCACCGGCCGTGCCGAACCGGAGCCGTGACTTCTCCTTTTCCGTCATATCCTGCGCGAGAAGCACCATGTCCGTGCGGATTTCCGTTTCCTCCGCACGCTGTACGCCCACGCGGACCGCCGCCAGGATGCCCAGAGCCATCGTGGAAACGATCAGCGCCGCCGCAGCCGCCCAGATCAGAACAAACCCGCGCCTCACAGCTTTTCCACCCGAACCCTTCCCGTATACATGGCCACCGTGATTTTCCGGCGGTATTTTCCGTCCTTCGTCTGCAGGACCGTGCTGTAGGTATCGCTCAGCCCGGAAAAGGCATCATTCCGGAAAAGGAGGGACAGATTGGTGGTGCACGTAATCGACGAGGGGAGGGTGCGCTTCACCGATTCATTCCAGATGCCCCGCGCCGTGGAATAGCTCACCCGGCCGTCCGCGCCCTTCGTACAGTAGAAATGAACATACCCGCCGGTCACGTCATGGCGGGCGGAGCCGCTCTTTGCCATATCCTCGCTGAGCCGGATCGCCGACGCCACCTCATCAGCCGCCGCATCCAGCTCCCTTTCCTCCCAGGCATCCCGGAAAGCCGTCCCTCCGATGAGCAGGCCCCCTGCCAGTCCTGCCAGCACAATCAGGGTCTCAATAAAAAGGAAACCCTTCCGGCAGGAAGCCCGCTTCCAGAAGAGCATACGATAAAAAAGCGCCCGCTCCCAGAAAGGGACCGAACGCAATTCCTTCCCGGAGCTGTCTTTTTCCGCGGAGCAGGGGAACCGCCAGGAAAAGAAGGGCCGCCAGAGAGGAAAACCAGAGGAAAAGCAGACCGTGGAGAGGCGTGAGCCACAGCGCCGCCGCAGAAGCGAGAAAGAGATCTCCCGTTCCCACGCCCTGCCGGAAGCAGAGATACAGCCCGCCCAGAATCAGGAAAACCAGAGCACCCGACGCCAATCCCTCCGTCAGCCGTCCCGCCCGGAACGAGGTGGCCAGCCCGCAGAGGCCGAGAAGGAAACTCCATGTATCGGAAATGAAGCCCGTACGGAAGTCTTCCCATGCAGGAAAAAGAAGCAGGAAAAAAAGACATGCCGAAAACGGCATGCCCAGTCCGTACAGTCCGAGGGAATATACCGCAAAGCCCGCAGATACCGTCAGGAGAGCATGATGTCCGCACCAGATCCCGATCCGTACCATTCCGCTCCCTCCGTTTCCCGTCTGCGTCAAAAACCCCGTGAAACTGTGTACTATTTATTTCATTGATATTACATCCATTATAGAACGGATATTCCCCGATTTCCACAGAAAAAGGAAAAATAAGGCGTCGAAAAGAAAAAATGTTCTGTCGGGGTAAATACATCCTGTTTTTCCCATCAAAAAAGACCGCTTCCGCGGTCTCCTTTTTATCCCATGCCTTCCCGGCTCACATACAGCCTGCGGCGGAGCATCTGCTGGGCAAGGAGGCCCGTGAACAGGCCTGCTGCTGCGCCGGTCAGGGCAAGCAGGGGAAAATAGGCAAAAACGGAATCGGTGCCGATGAGAAGGGAGGCTGCCGTGAGCTGTCCCGTATTGTGAAGCACCGCACCGATCAGGCTGCACAGCCACAGCCGGGAGGGAGAGAGGATTCGTTTCAGGCAGAGCATGCCTGCCAGACAGAACAGGCCGCCGGTGAGACTGTACAGAAGGGAGGCCGCCTGGCCTGCAAAGACGGCTGCCAGGAAAATCCGCGCCAGAAGGATCATCAGCGCTTCACCGGGGCGGAAGCGGCAGACGGCATAAACCGTAACCACATTGGCCAGCCCGAGCTTGACGCCGGGAACCGGCAGGGGCGGCGGCACCTGCATTTCAATGACAAAAAGGATCAGGGAAATTCCCGTGAGCAGCGCCATCGCATTCATCCGCCGTACGGTCATGAAAATCTCCCTCCTTTCTTTGTTATTCTTTTATTCCGCCCACTGAATGGCAAGCCGGTGGGGCAGACAGACAACGGGCAGGCCGTTTTCCTGCAGTTTTCCCGTTTTTACACAGATCTGATCCGGGCAGTCCGCAGAAAGCATGCGGATTTCTCCCGGTGCAATGAGGATGGTATTCGTTCCCGCCTTTCCGGAAACGGTCATACGTTCTTCCTGCGTTACGGAAGACAGATCGACCGTGCGGAGGACGCGCCCGTCCTGCACGATTTCCGCCGTATGCGCAGAGGATGTGCCGCCGCAGCCTGTGAGTGCACAGACCGCCCCCAATGCCAGTCCCAGTCCGGCTGTCTGCCATTTCTTCATCGCCGCAGCACCTCCGCTTCCTCCACCGTGTATTCCGGCAGGACCGTGAAGGACTTTTCCAGTCCCTCCGTGACGGTGATATGCCGTCCTTCCTCTATGAGAATCATTTCAAATCCGCCGCGGGTCCGCCAGAAGTCCTCTGCCTTTTCCCGTCCCATCACAAACAGGGCCGTGGATAATCCGTCGCAGGTCAGGCCGTCCGGTCCGATGACGGTGACGGAAAGAAGCCCGTTTTCCGCAGGCCAGCCGGACGCCGGGTTCAGGATATGGTGCCACCGGTGCCCGTCTGCATCGGTGAAATACCGTTCATAGCTTCCGGAGGTGACCACCGCTTCATCCTTCACAAGGAGCATGCCTGCATGGCCCTCCGCATCGGGCGCACGGACGCCGATCCGCCACGGTGTGCCGTCGGGCCGGACGCCCACAGCTTCAATATTTCCGCCCAGGCTCAGGACAGCCGAGGTCACGCCGCGGGCGCGGAGAATCCGGCCTGCTTCCCGTCCGGCAAAGCCCTTGCCCACGGCGCCGAGGTCGATTTCCATTCCCTCCGGACGATACAGATTCCCGTCAGCCAGACGGATCCGTTCCCATCCGGTGCGGGCCAGAGCGTCCCGCAGGGTTTCTTCATCCGGTACCTGCTGCTTTTCTCCGGTGAAGCCCCACGCTTCCGCGACGGGATACAGGGTCGGGTCCAGGGCACCGCCGGTTTCCCCGGACAGGGCCAGCGCCGCCCGGAGGACCTCTTCCGTATCTTTTCCGACAGGAATCACCGTACCGGTTCCGTGATTGATGCCGTAGATTTCACTGGCCGGGTCCGTTACGGAAAGTTCCGATTCAATCTGACGGATGCGCTCCTCTGCGTCCTTCATGCCTTTTTCCGCCTCCGGACCGTAAGCGGTCACGGTCATATAGGTGTCCATGGCAAAGAAGCTGCGGCGGTGCTGTTCATCCGCTTTCCTGCCGCAGCCCGCCAGCAGCAGGCAGAGGGCAAGCACGCCCGCCAGGAGCTTCGTCACCATCCCGCCTCAGCGAGCCATTCCGCAATGCGGGGCTCCGCGCTGTCCACATCGGGCCGGTATACGCCGATGGGCGTTCCTACCCGGGCCGATTCCGGCAGCGCCGCCCGCAGATCGTCCACGCTTCCTGCCAGGCCGCCCGTTCCGTGCGCACAGAAGGGAATCACGGTCTTGCCGGAAAAGTCATAGCTTTCCAGGAAGGTCATGACCGGCATGGGTAGGGTGTACCACCAGTTCGGATAGCCGAGAAAAACCACGTCATAGGAATCCATATCCGGCACGCGGTCTGTCAGTTCCGGCCGGAGGCCGTTCTGCTTTTCCCGGGCTGCCCGGTCCAGACATTCCTCATACTGAGAGGAGTAGGGCTCCTTTACACGGATGGAAAATAAATCACCGCCGGTGCGCTTCTGAATCCATCCTGCCAGTTTGGCCGTATTGCCCGGAGGGAGTACGCTTGCCGAGGTGGATGCATCGGGATCTATCGCCGACGGATTTTCCACATGGGTATTCTCCGCCCAGGTGAAGTAGGCAATGAGCACCTTGTGTTCTCCCTTCGGAATTTCCTGTCCCGCCGCAGAAACCGGCACAGCCGGAACCGCCGGGGACGGTGCGGATGAGGAAGGGGCAGAGCCGCAGCCGGAAATCACCGCAAGAAGCCATACGGCCAGTACCATGGCAAACCACTGTTTCATGAAGTCCTCCTTTCTCCCGTTCCTTTTCCGTATTTTTATCTTCTCCGCCGCGCCAGACACAGAGCCTCCCAGCCCAGCCGGAGAAAGAGCGCCATGATGGCGGCATGATCCAGGTAAAACAGGAACCGGGACTCTCCCGGATCAAAGAAAACAAATTCATTCTGCAAAAAAAGATAGGAAATCCAGTTTCTGTCCCAGAAGGTCCACAGACCGTACAGGGGAAGCAGCCGTCCCGCCGCCGATGCCAGCGCCCGTGTCCGGGAACCGGCTTTTTTCAGGCGGGAAATGACCCTATCTCCGTGCAGGCCGATGTGAAAGCTCATGGCAAGGAATCCCCAGTAGGCCGCTGCCATATGCATTTCCCGTCCAAGGGTCATGCTGCCGGGAATCGGCAGATTTCCCAGGACCGGCCGGGCCAGGATGAGACTGCTCCAGAGAAGCGCCGCCATGACGGCTGCCAGCCAGAGATTGGCTCCCGTCTGCAGGTATCGGACTGCATTCCACCGGCCCCGGGGCAGGGAGGATACCCACCGCCGGTTCAGCCAGTGATGCAGCCCCAGAAGGAGAAAGAATGCTGTCCCTGCCGTCATATGCGCTGTCATGCCGAAAAAGGGAAATCCCATCAGAAAGAAAAGACATACCGTCATGCCGGCATCGGTGAGCCGGCGCATCCGCGCGCCGTTCATGGCTTATTTTCCCAGATTCAGGGATTTCACCCACTGATCCACGGAATTTCCCGAACGGGCCGCAGAGGAATCGCTCACATGGAATCCGTCCAGAACGACCGCATTGGGTTCCGCAGCCCGGATGGCTTCCACCGTATCGGACAGGGCACTGCCGCCGGAGGTGCAGAAGGGGATGATCGTCTTTCCGGATAAATCATATTCATCCAGGAAGGTGTACAGCGCCATGGGCATGCCGCCCCACCAGTTCGGATAGCCCAGGAAAATAACATCATACGAGGCCGGATCTTCGATATGTGAAGACAGTGCCGGACGGGCATTCTGCTGCTGTTCCTCCCGGCCTTTGGCGACCGTATCGTCATAGGACGCCGGATAGGGCGTCACCGTACGGATGGAAAACAGGTCGCCTCCCGCTGCTTTCTGAATTTCCCGTGCAACCAGTCCCGTATTGCCGGTCATGCCGTCCTCTGCCGGCTGGATGCTGGCCGATGCGGAAGCATCCGCGCCGTTCGGAATCTCTGCATTTTCCCCGTAGGAGAAATAGGCCGTCAGAATCCGGTGACTGCCCGGTGCAGCCTGCCGGGATGCCGCCGGAGCCGAGGAAACCGGTGCGGCAGACGGGGACTGCGTTCCGCTTCCGCCGAATGTGCAGGCTGTCAGAGACAGGGCCAGAGCAGCCGCTGCGGCTGCAGAAAGTACATATTTTTTCATAATGGTTCTCCTTTCCGTAAAATCATGGGTCTGTTTCTTATGCCTGTATTATAAAAAATCCGCAGTTCATGCTCCAATACTCATTTTGTATCCGTAAAAATGCCTTTTATCTATATTTCTTTGCAAGAAACTTTTCTCCATATGCAATCCGTATCCTTCTCCGAGCCGCCCGGGATGATGCAAAATTACTGTTTTCCCAGAAAAATTTTCAGAAGTATATTTCCCGGAAAAATTTTTCGCAAAAAAACGCACGGCCCGATAAAAAGCCGTGCGTTTTCTTTTCCGAAAAGCCTTCCCGCCGTAAGCGGGAAATTCTTTTTTTATCTATTTCAAAAGCCCAGACTGTCATTGATCAGAATGACATGGATGCGGCCGTTCGGACAGAAGCGGGTAATTACCGTCATGCCGCAGATCGTGTTGCCCGGAATCAGGCAGTCTCCGCATTTTCCGGTCATGGAGCAGGGGGTGCGGTACCCGTGGCGGATGGAATTCGCCGGGCAGGCTTCCGTCTTGATGCGGCGGATCGCCGATTCCTCGTCAAAGGCAATCTTATTCGCCCCGCAGACCACATAAACCTCCTTCGGGCCGTAGCAGAGCGCCGCCACGCGGTTGCCGATAAGGTCGATATTGACAAGCTCTCCGTCCAGAGTAACCGCATTGGTGCTGAGGAAAAATTTATCCGCGCCGAGCGCCCGGTGCCGCAGTTCTTCCTTTTCCGGGCCTCTTTCCAGCTCTACCGGATTCAGCCAGGTGATGTCGCTCCGGCCCTTCATCGCCTCGGGGAATCCGATTTCCCGAAGGGTCACGGAGTCGCCCCAGGATACGGTATCGCCGGGCTGTACGGCCGACTGAATATATTTCAGCGCATCCTCCCGGGTATCGCAGAGGATGCCCTCCATGCCGCGCCGTTTCAGATTTTTGATGATTCTTTCCATTTTTACTTTGTTGGCCTGTCTGACGAATTCGTCCATAGTATCCCTCTTTTCCTGTCAATTTGAACGGGCTGTCCCGTCTGATTGGAAGAGCGCAGAGCCCTCCCTGATTGCTTGCTTATTTCTTTTCCTTGCCGCAGAGAGCCTTTACCGCACCGGAGGCCCCGATCCGGTCTGCTCCGGCTTCCAGAAAGGCTTCCATTTCCTCCCGGGTATGAATGCCTCCCGCCGCCTTGATTCTGCAGGTATCTCCCAGAACGGTCCGGAAAAGGTGCACATCGGCCAGCACAGCCCCGGCAGAGCCGAAGCCGGTGGAGGTTTTGATGTAATCCGCTCCGCCGAGCGCCGCACAGCGGCAGGCCCGGACCTTTTCTTCCTCCGTGAGCAGGCACGTTTCCACGATGACCTTCAGAATGTGATTCCGGCAGGCCTTTTTCACCGCCCGGATTTCATCCGTCACGATACCGTCTTCTCCGCCTTTCAGCGCCCAGACGGCCATGACCATATCGATTTCATCCGCCCCGTCGGCAACGGCTTCCGTAGTTTCCCATACCTTGCCTGCCTTTGAGCTGTTTCCCAGAGGAAATCCCACCACCGTGCAGATCCGAAGCGCCGGAAACGCTTCCCGGGCACGCCGCACAAAAGCAGTGGGAATGCACACCGAAGCGGTCCCGTACCGGAGCGCTTCCTCACAGACTTTCCGGATTTCTTCCCATGATGCATCGGCACGGAGCAGCGTATGGTCCACCCGCGCCAGAATTTCCTGATCTGTCATTCCATTCTCCTTTTCTGAAAATACTTCCGATCTGCCGTTCTTTTTCATTATACACTATGTCCGGTTCCGGAAAGGAGCTCCCGCGCGGCTCCGCATCGTTTCTCCCGGCAGCATGGAAATTTCTTTCCGCACCCTCTCTTCCGGAAAATCTCCGCAGCAGCGCCTTTTGTAGAGAAGAACCGTTTTCCTCTCCATATCTTGTGAATATACAGGCCGTCCGAATGATGATAAAATAGAGTTGTTCACAAAGTTAATCACATAATCACAATTTTATGAACCTTTTGTTTTACTTGATATTATCGAAGAATCTGAGATGCTTCGAGTTTTTTTATTCACAAAAATTCACAATTTTTCACAGGTTTTCATTCACAGCAATCGGAGTCATGAATCATGGATTTATTTTCACTCTGGGATCACTTCCTGAATTATCTTCGCACGGAGGATAAGCAGTATTACGACATGTTTTCCTACAACGTGTTCCCGATTTCTTTCTCGGAGAATGTTCTCGCAGTATCCCCAAACCGGCCGTATCTGGCACGGTGGATAGAAAATGTATATAAAAAGAAGATGGAGGAGGTGCTTTCCCATCTGATCGGAACGCCGATCCGGGTAAAAATCCTGGAATCGGACGGAAACGGTCCTGCCGAAGCAGCAGAGGCTGCACCGGTTCCGGCTTCTCCCGCAGCAGATGCGCCCTTCCCGGAAAATGCCGGAGAGGACTCTGTGCCTTACAATGAAGCGGCTCCTTTGCCGGAGGAGGAAACGCCTGCAGAGGAAATTCTCCCCCAGGAAGATGCGCCTTTCCCGGATGAGGAAGTATCACCGCCGGATTTCTCGGGACTGACCGCCAAATCCGCCTCGGATGTAGACCTTCCGGATATCAATGATGCAAGCACCTATGAGGATGACGCTCCGCTCCATGCAACGTCTCTTTTCGATCAGTCCGGCACTTCCCGGGAGGATGACGGAATCGGCGACGTGGATGAGGCCTGCACATTCGAAACATTTGTCCACGGGAACTGCAACGAGCTGGCTTACCAGGCGGCGCTTTCCATGGCCCGTTCCGCAACGAATCCGGAACAGGCCGATCTGAAAATGAACCCGCTCTTCATCTACGGCCCGTCCGGTCTGGGCAAAACACATCTTCTGAAGGCCATCTGCAATTATGTGCGGAAGAACCGTCCGAATCTGAAAATCCGCTCGGTCACATCGGAAAGCTTCACCAATGAGCTGATCAATGCAATTCAGAATCACACCATGCCGAATTTCCGTCAGAAATACCGCACACTGGATTTCCTTCTGATCGACGATGTACAGTTCTTCGGTTCCAGGGAATCCACAAAGATGGAAATTTTCAATACCTTCAACGAGCTTTTTGATAAGAAGAGCAAAATCATTCTGACAAGCGACCGTACGCCGGCCGATATCGAAAAGCTGGAAGACCGCCTGCAGAGCCGTTTTTCCTCCGGTCTTGTCGCACCGATCCTGCCGCCGGATTATGAAATCTGTACGATTATCCTGCAGAAGCAGGCAGAAAAGCGGAACATCAGCCTTCCGAAGGATGTCATCGAATACATGGCGGTTCATATCAATACCAATGTCCGTGAACTGGAAGGGGCCTTCAATAAGGTCGTGTCCTATGCACAGATCATGCAGAAGCCGCTCACTCTGGCAGTTGCTAAGGAAGCGCTGAAGGATCAGATTCCCATTGATGACGGTCCGACGCTGACAGTGGATATCATCATTGATGAGGTATGCCGTTATTTCGGAGTCCGCAAGGACAAGCTCCTCGGAAACGGCCGTCCGCAGAAAATCGTCATTCCCCGTCAGATTGCCATGTATCTCTGCCGGACGGAGCTGAACGAGTCCTATCCGACGCTCCGCGATGCCTTCCGCCGGAAGGATCATTCCACCGTCCTGTACGCCTGCGAAAGGGTGGAAAAGGATCTGAAAAATAATCCCGGGACGAAGGCAGCTGTAGAAGCCATCCGGAGAAAGCTCCGGGAAAGGTAATTTCCGCGGATCTGCAGGCGGAAAATTGCTTCCGCAGCAGCGGTATCTGTAAGAAAGCACTGTGAATAAACCGATGCTTTCCCGTTCAGAATCCTATGAAAATCCTGTGAAGAACTGCGCTTTTCGGAAAAGCTGTGAAAAGCGTGAACAGAAAAAAAAGTTATCCACAAAGTTATGAACATGTGGGAAACCCGATAAATTCGGGCTTTTCACAAAGTTATTCACTTATTCACACCGTACTGCTACGGCGACTACTACTTTTATAACAACCATCGCATTTATAAAGGAGACAGCCATGAGAGTCACCTTCGAAAAACAGACTCTGTGCAAAGCGCTGGAAACCGTTCAGCGGGCAGCACAGAACAAAGTTACATCCAATGTTAATAACGGTTTCTATATTGCTGCAGAAAACGGAAAAGCCGTCTTCCAGGCCAATGATTACTCCATCGGAATCAAAACATCCTGTGCTGCAGAGGTAGAAGAGGAAGGCTATGCTGTCATTGCAGCACCGCAGCTTTTGACGACACTGCGTATGATGCCTTCCGGCATGATTCTGATGGAAAAGAAGAGAGAATCCAACATGGTTTCTTTCAGCCAGGGAACCTACAAGGCAGAGTTCCCTGTACGGGGAGGAGATTTCCCGGATGTGGAAACCGTCGATCCGATGAATCACTGCAAGGTCCGCTGCAAGGATCTGGCAGAAATGACGAATCTTGTTTCCTATGCCGCATCGACAGATAAGATGAAGCCTTTCTTTACAGGCGTTCTTTTTGAAATCAAGGGAGCCGTTTTCTCCATGGCAGCCACCAATACGCACCGTCTGGCCTGCAAGGATATTTCCCTCGATGAGGAAGCACCGAATCCGGGCCGCTTCATCGTACCGGCGAATGTGCTGTCCGATGTATGCCGCCTGCTGCCGCAGGAGGAGGACGAAATGGTGGAAATCACCTGGATCCGGAATCATGTGGCCTTTGCCTTTGGAGATACCTACTTCGTTTCTGCCCTGATTAACGGGGAATATCCCGATTATCACCGGGTCATTCCGAAGAGTTTTGACACGGATGCCGTGGTCAATCTTCGGGATTTTGCGGAAGCGGTACGGTTCGTATCGCCGATTTCCATGGATGCCAATTACCAGACAATCAATTTCTATTTCCATGAGGATACGCTGGAAATTTATGAGGAAGCCGCTGAGGTGGGCCGTTCCGATACGTCGATTCCGGTGAAGCTGTCCGGCAATGAACTGCGCATTACATTCAACTGCAAGTATATAGAAGATATATTAAAGCATTCGAAAGGGGAAACGGTTACGCTCCATCTGCAGAGTGCCGGCGCCATGCTGGTAGAGCAGGAGGAAGACAAAACGTATCAGTATGTGGTGACCCCGATGAGAGGAAGAAACTGATGAAGGAAATCAGCATTTACGGTGAATATATTCAGCTGGATCAGCTGCTGAAAAAGCTGGACCTGATTTCATCCGGCGGGGAAACGGGGGCGTTCCTTTCGTCCCACAAAATCCTGCTGAACGGAGTCAAAGTACAGGAAAAAAGAAAGAAAATCAGAAAGGGCGACGAGCTCTCCATTGACGGCGAGTCCTATCGGTTTACGGGAGAAAATTTATGAAATGTGTCTCTCTCCGGCTGATCCGCATCCGGAGCTTTGAAGACTATACGCTGGAGCCTGCAGAGGGGCTGACTTTTCTGCAGGGACCGAACGGGAGCGGCAAGACCAATCTGGCAGAGGCGATGTACTATGCTTCTGCCGGCCGTTCCTTCCGCACCGCCTTTGACAGTGAAATGATCCGTCTCGGGGAAGAGGAGGGAACCATTCTCCTTTCCTTTTCCGTGCGGGGTGTCACCCATGAGCTGAAGCTGAAGCTTTCCCGGGAAAAGGGGAAGAAGCTCACGCTGAACGGGACGCCGCTGAAACGGAAGGACCTTCTCGGTCTTTTCCGGACGGTCCTTTTTACGCCGTCGGAGCTGCAGCTCATCAAGGGTGCTCCGGTATTGCGGCGCCGTTTCCTGGATATGGAAATTTCTCAGGTATCCCCGCGGTACTATGAAACCTTTCTCCGCTATACTCGGGCGGTGGCGCAGCGCAATGCGGCCTTCCGGAATGCGCTGATGACCGGGAAAAAGCCCGATATCGACCTGTGGGATATGCAGATTGCCGGAAGTGCGGTGTATCTGGTGAAGAAAAGGCTGGAAACCATCCGGAAAATGAATGAGACCGTTCCTGCCATGGAAGGGGTTCTGACGGGAAACCGGGAGGAACTGGAAATCCGCTATGTGCAGCACGGCAGTGAGGAAATCCGGATCGATGAGGAATGGTTCCTCCGGAAGCTGTCCGAGGCACGGGAAGAGGATGCCCGGTACTGCCGGACCTCCGTAGGCCCTCATCGGGATGATTTGCTTTTCATGATGAACGGTGTGGACATTTCCCGCTACGGTTCGCAGGGCCAGCAGCGTACGGCTATCCTGGCCATGAAGCTGTCCGAGGCCGGGTATATCCGGGAGGAAACCGGGGAAAATCCGGTGCTGATTCTCGATGATATGGGCAGCGAGCTGGACCGGGGAAGACGGGAAGCCCTTCTGAACTATCTGAATCAAAAGGAAATCCAGGCAGTCATTACCGGTACGGAAACTCCGGGAAGCTGCGAGGGAAAAATCGTAAGTTTAAAATGAAAATGGAAATCCCCTGCCGGGTGCAGACTGCCGGGCAGGGGATTTTTTACTGGGAAATGACTGAAACATATTTTGCAGGAAACAGAAACGGTACGGCCATACAGCCGGACAAAATGTTTCACGTGAAACAATGGAAAAAATTCCGATAAACTCGAAGAAAATTATCGGTCCTGATTTCCGGAAAGGTGTTTTGTCAGAAAAATTCTGACGGGGACTGCCTTGGATTCCTGCTTCTGCAGGGGCGAATGCAGGAGAAAAGGACCGCAGTGCACAGCCGCGGGAAGAATGTCCGGATTTTTTTGGCGTAGGGAAAACTGTCTGATTGAAAAAGGAGAGCAGGGGAAATTCCCTGTGAGGGAAAATGATATCCGGTCCCGGCAAAGCTTATCCGGGCATTTCTTTATATCTGATGGATGCGAAGGCAGGGGAGAAAGAAGAATGTTTCACGTGAAACAATAGAGAAAATTCTGGTAAACTCGGAAAAAACGGAAAGTTCGGATTTTCCGGGCAGAAGATTTAAAGTGATATCAAGGATATTTGTAAAGGCTTATATTTTTTTATATAATTTTTATTATGGCATTTTAGACTTGGGGATTTAACTATTTTTTTAGAAAAATTTATTTTCAGGAGATATCGGTATGAAGTCATTATGGACTTTCTTTAAATTACATTTTACAAAGAAAAGATTTCTGTCTTTTTTCTGTGCGGTGCTGATTTATATCATTCTTAATTATTTGCTTCGGCTTTTAGGATCAGATGCTTTTACATTTGCATTACATAAATTGATATATTCTTCTGCTATATTATTTGCTGTTGTTATGTATCCTTGTTATCGGGAATCATTAAGAGTGGGAAGAAGATGGTTATTTTTTTATATAGCTATGTTAGGAGCTGTCCTTTTACCGGTAGTGTTGCCGTTTTTTTATGGACGTTCGGTTAAAGGAATTGTATTTACAGATACTTTGGCACTGTCTACTTTTATTTTCAGTATTCTGTCTTTTTTTGCGTGTATATCTACAAAAAAATTAAGAGGTATTGGTTCATATTTATCTGTAATCAGTAAATTTATCTTCCTTTTCGGTACAGTATTGGTATTCCTCACATTTCTTTTGCCGGCAGGCTATGTTATTGTCAGCGGCGGACATCCTATTACAGCAGATATTCTGTTGACTTTGTTCCAGACAAACACTATGGAAGCTATAGAATATGTTCAGTCGCAGTCACATTTATTATGGGCTTCCTTATTTGTATTGATTCTTACTTTTTTGACAGTTTTAGTTCGAATGGCTGTTACAGCAAGAAAGAGCACTTCCGATTTATCAAAGACATATATTTTTCTTTTAGTCTTTTTTATATGTTTATTTGCTGTTATAGATGTCAAACGTATTCGAAATTATTATCCAATTGATGCAGTACAGGAGACAAAGCAGTCACTTCAACAATATACAGAATATGGAAAGGCAAAAGAAGAAAGGCAAAAACGTTTATCGGCTTTGACGGATTTAGCAATTCATGAATCAGCCCAAGGAGTATATGTTCTTGTTATTGGAGAATCAGAGACACGGGATCATATGCATGTATACGGATATTCGCGGGAAACGACACCTTGGCTTGATGAAATGCAAAAAGATCGGGGAATGATACTTTTTAAGAACAGTTTTTCTAATCATACACATACAGTTCCTGTGCTTTCTTATGCACTCAGCGAGAAAAATCAATATAATAATATTCCTTTAGAAAAAGCTTATTCAATTTTGGAAGTA
The DNA here is from genome assembly GCA_938038225.1 of uncultured Dialister sp. Taxonomy (GTDB): domain Bacteria; phylum Bacillota; class Negativicutes; order Veillonellales; family Dialisteraceae; genus Dialister. Next base: position 134,151 of record CALHRX010000004.1, read on the forward strand.
GCAAGAGCCGCCGGGTACGAAACATGGTGGATCAGTAATCAGCTGAAATACGGCGCATGGGATACATCAGTTGCAGAAATTGCATCAACAGCAGACCATGAAGTTTGGATCAACGGTCATGCTGGAAAAAGTTCAAAAAGTGAATATTATGATAAAGAATTGATCAATCATCTTCCTGAAAAAATTAATCAGAAGAATACACTGATTGTTATTCATCTCATGGGAAATCATTCTTCCTATAACGATCATCATCCAAAGGAATATAATCGTTTCCATGGAAATGATGAAATAGTAGATGCTTATGATGGAAGTGTGGCTTATGTAGATGATGTCCTAAAGGAAGTTTATGGAAAGGTAAAAGAATATCCCTATTTTTGGGGAATGATATATTTTTCCGATCATGGCGAAGACCCTGCAAATCGTTATGGTCATGAAGCAACAAAATATACTCCAATTATGAGTCGCATTCCTGCTTTTGTATATTTATCTCCTTACGGACAAACACAGCGTCCGGAAATATTTACGGCTCTTCAAAATAATAAAAATAACTATTGGTCGAATGATTTAGTCTATGATATGCTCATTGGGTTATTAGGAATTTCCGGTGCGCCCGGTGAGAATCCGCAGAAAGATATAACATCATCATCTTATTCTCTTTCGGCAAATGAAATTAGAACACTTCATGGAAAGCGTTCTCCCTTGTCGTAAGGAATAAAGAGTAAATGTTTGAAATTAACCCCGATTTCATGCCTTTGTGCTGATTCGGGGTTAATTTTTATAATTTCGGAGATATTTGGTTATGTTTCATGGGAAAAAATACCGGTATGATCGGAAAAAATGAAAGGTTTGATTTTCCGGGAAAAATTCGGAATCGGAAATAAAAAAGGCATCCTTTAGGCGGGATGCTTTCTGTTTTGGGCAAAGAAAATCCCCGCACAAGAGCGGGGGAGAATTTTCAGTCCCATTTCTTTTCCGGCATCTTTTTCAGGATGTCTGCCGCTTCCTGTGCGGTGATTTCCTGCAGGGGCCGGTGGAGAAGGAGCGCAAGGAGACGGCGTTTTTCCAGGTCGGTGCCGTATTTCTGGAAAATCCGTTCCTTCAGACGGTGAATCAGGCGGTCCCGGGATTCCTCGTAGTCTTCATAGCTGCACGGGAGGAGGGCACGGACCTGCCGGAAGTTCAGGTGGGGCTGTTCCTTCAGGAGAAGAACAATCCGGTTTTTCCTGGTTTTGTTCAGCTGCCGTTCGCAGGAGGAGCAGAAGCGGTGATCCGGCGGGCAGAGGTCTCCGCAGCGGGCGCAGGGGTGGTAGCCTTTGGCGAGCTTTCCTTTTTTCCGTCGGAGGACCTGTTCCATCATATCCGCAAATTCCGGACGGAGGGCTTCTTTTTTCACATGACTTTCGGTCCAGCGGCGGATCCAGTCTCTTTCTTTATCCGTAATCTCTGCCGTGGGCGCAATCATGGTTTCCTTCATGACCCGGTTCAGCTCATCCAGCGGGGCAAAGCCTGTTTCCTTATGCTCTTTCCGGCCGGTAAAGAAACGGATATCCTGAAAACGCTTTCCGAATTCATCCGCTTTGATAAGATTCCGCAGGATTTCCCGCTTCATCATGAAAAGATGGTTCATGAGGGGGGAATTGGTGACGGTGACATAGAGGACATCGTTCCGGAAACCGGAAATATAGGATTCTTCCGCCAGGATCGGTCCCACGGCGTCAGCCCATTTCTTTTTGAAGAGGAAGAAACGGAAATCCTCGCTGCCGAAGAGACGGCGCGTCAGGCCGCTTTGGGAAAAAATATCCTTTGTATTGGCCATTTTTCCCGATCGTTTTGTATCTTCTCTGTCCATAGCCGCCTTTCCTTCCGTGAGATATTACTTTTTGGTTCATTTTTTATTATACTATAGAAAAGAAATGATTCGGGAAATGAAAAAGCAGTGAAGAGGACCGCCGGGAAAAGAGCGGCCGTTCGGATACGGTTCCGGGAGGAATCGGGAAAGGAGAAGGAAATGGGAGAAGAAAACACATTTGACGGGATACTGGATGCGGAACGGTATCGGGTCAAGGAAGGACAGAAGGTCGACCTTTCGAAATGGTCCACGGTCTGTGATGCGGATATGGAAAAGGAATGGGTGAAGGCCGTCTATTTTCCCAATGCACTGGACAGACTGAAGGAATATCAGGAAAAGCTTTTCGCCCAGGGAACCTACGGGCTGATCATCGTCCTGCAGGCCATGGATGCGGCAGGAAAAGACAGTACCATCAATCATGTTTTTTCCAATCTGGACCCGGGCGGCGTGAATGTTGTCTCCTTTAAGGAGCCGACCAGCGTGGATCTGAGCCATGATTATATGTGGCGCATCAATAAGGAACTTCCGCCGAGAGGAAATATCGGCGTATTCAACCGGTCCCACTATGAGGACGTGGTGATTACCCGCATTCACAATCTGGTTGACAACGGATCCATGCCGCGGGAACTGATCGGGGATGACATATGGGAAACCCGGTATGAGCAGATCAACAATTGGGAAAAGTATCTGTATCAGAACGGCTTCCCCATGGTAAAGATTTTCCTTCATGTATCGAAGAAAAAACAGCAGGAACGACTGAAGGAGAGAATCCTGAATCAGAAAAAGAACTGGAAATTTGCGCTGTCCGATATTTCCGAAAGACAGCACTGGGAGGAATATCAGAAGCTGTACGGGGAAATCATCATGGCTACCTCGAAGGAATACAGCCCGTGGTATATCGTTCCGGCGGACAACAAGTGGTTTACCCGCTATGTCGTGGCGCTCATTGCCCTGCGGGAGCTGAAACGGATCAATCCGAAATTCCCGAAGCTGGATGAAAAGACTGCAGAAGCGCTGAAAAAGCTGAAAGAGCTTCTTTCCCAGAGCGGAGAAAAGAATCTGGATGATATCCACCGGGAAATGACCTCCGAAAAAGAAAAGGAAAAGGACTGCAGGTGCTGATTCCGGGCATTCGGAAGAACTATCCGAAAATCAAAAAGGGCGGGAAACCGCTCTTTTTGCATGGGAAAAGACAGGAAGTCTGCTGTTTTTCTCCGGAATGTTTCACGTGAAACATTCCGGGAGAAAGCAAGGCGCTTTCAGAAGCGGGCCCCCGGATTTTCCTTTTGGGAATCTTTGGAAAAAATGATATAATAAAATATATGTTTCAAGAAATATTCCGGATCGTATAAAACAATGGGGGATGGAACAGGATGAAAAAAATTTTAGCAGTACTGGCAGCGGCAGCTGCCCTGACCGGCACGGTTTATGCTTCTCCTTTGACCCAGTGGAAGGACGGGGAAACGGAAATCAATCTGACCATGTGGGACTCCGAAACGGAGACCTCCCGGTACAGCTCTGACGGAGAATGGAACTTCGGCGGCGGCATTACCTACGGCATCACCGATAAATGGGCCGCACAGTATCAGTATACCGGCATCAGCACGGATCATACGAACGGCACGATTCATGAAATCAACGGACTGTATTCCTTCCATCCTCAGGTAGCGGGATTTGTGGGACTGCAGCATATTTCCTTGTCGGATTTCCCGAACCGTGCTTTCGGAAGCAGCGATCAGACCAATAATGTTCTGCAGGCCGGCGTCATTGCCCGCCAGCCTCTGACAGACGGACTGGACCTTTATGCCAAGGGCGGAATCGGCACGGAATCCACTTCCATGTGGGAAGCCGGTGTAGACCTTGCGCTGGATAAGAATCTGGACCTCAATGCAGGATATCGTTATCTGAATACCAAGGGCGATTCCAGCCGGAATGTCTCCTATAAAGGCTTCATGGCCGGTGTTTCCTACCGGTTCGGCGGCAAGGACCCGGAAGATCTGTCTTATATGGACAGCACGGCAGAACCCGATTATGATTACGAAGCCGGTACGGAAGAGGATGCTTCCACCGTTACCGTAATCAGCAATGACGGCACGGCAGACACGGTCAGTGTTCCGGCAGATACGCCCGTAGCGGCTCCGGAAAATGATTATTACTTCCAGAGCGTTCACTTTGACAGTGATTCTGCGGCCATTCCGGACTCCCAGAAGCCGAACCTGGATGCTTTCATCAAGCAGGCCAAGGAAACAGGCCATACCTTCAAGCTGGTCGGCAGAGCAGACATCAGCGGGGATTCCGAATACAACCGTCAGCTTTCCGAAAAGCGGATTGCAGCGGTGAAAAAATATGCCATGGATCAGGGCGTAAAGGAAAGCCAGATGGTAGCCATGATCAAGGGCAGTGAAGGAGCTTCCGGCACAGCCGTCAATGCGGCAGACCGCAGAGTCGATATTTTCGAACACAAATAAAAGAATGATGAATCAAACCGGTTCCGGCTTAGGAGCCGGTTTTTTCTATGTTGGAAAAGGTGCAGAGCATAAAAAAAGCCCCGGTTTTACGGGAAAATCGGGGCTTGTCAGAAACTGTTGCAGAATTATGATTTTTCAACATTCAGAAACGGGAAACTGATTTATCAAATGGTGATTAATAGAATTACGATACTGTGTTAAACGGCTGATGAAATCATGAGGAATGTTGGTAGCCTGCGTATATTGCATATATTGTGTTGTCCACAGGATAGATTCCGGAGAATTTGAATAAGTACCAAGGTATGACAATAATCGATTAACACAGAGTAACTTATATGGATTATCCGGAATTAATGCCATGGAAAATAGAAGATATGCATAAATATCAAAAATACCGATTCCGTGTTTTAATTCTGATTCACTGATTAATTCCTTTGGAAGCCATTCGGATAACATTTTTCGATTAAGTCCATGATAAAATTTTTTTTGCTCCTGAAAAGAAATAAATTTTAAATTATGAGCCATGTGATTACGGAAATGACGAATCAATGTTAAGGCGTAAATAAGAATCTGTCGTTTCTGATCTGCAGGGATAGGAGCAGAAATCATTAAATCAGCAACTTCTGTCCATTGTTGCTGTTTCATTAATAAAAAAAGGTTGATGGCATTACTGAAAGTTACATTTTTCAAAAGAATCCACGGCGGAACATGATTGTGGTTATCAATATAGTGACGTGTCGGTTCCTCAATATTTTTTGAATTTTTCTGAATATATTTTACCGGATGAATTATTGTCCCATTTTCATCCTTTTCTTTCATTTCATAAATAGAACGAATATGTTCATATGTCTGAAAGTAAGTAATATTTTTGAAAGCAGTTACATAATTTTTACGATTCAGATAATCCTCTATAGATACGCCGAAATCACGGGCCATAATGTAGGAAAGAATATTTTTAAAATAATCCTCTGCCATGATACTGAACGGGAAAATTACATTTTGAAATCCGCGGTCAAAAGAATAAAAAAGAAGAAGAGCAGGAAAGCAAACATTTGACCGAAAATGATCATTTTCCATAAAGAAATCTTTGTATCCATTTATTAAATCATAATAAGGAATTGCCTGCAGGGCAGATGCTATATACTTACGTTCAGCATCTCCATGCATAATCGGCAGGCCATGTTCAGTTTCCAGAAAATGTGCTAATTCATCGAATGTTTTAAAAGGTTTGTCGTATTTCATATATTTATCATTTCAAAGTAAATTAAAATATAGCAAAAGCAAACCCCGCTGCCGAAAAGACAGCGGGGTTTGTGACCTGACACGAATGTTTCGGCCAATTCATCTGTAATCATTATAGCGGAAATTTTGTATTCAATCAATAACGTGCTGAAAAGATCAGGAAAAAATATGCAGAGAAAATTTTCCCATAAAAAAACTCCCTTTCCGGTACAGGACCGAAAAGGGAGCCAAACCAATGATATCCAAAATAATTACTGATTTTTTTCAATGAAAGCTTTCAGCTGCGGATAGCCTACGCCGGCGCCGCCGATCATGCTGTCTGCAGGTTTGCCGTCCTTCATGAAAATCAGATTCGGGATGGTTTCCACATTGTAGCGCTTAGCCAGTTCTTCATCGGTATCGCAGTTGATGCCGTATACCGGGAAATTCACTTCTTCGCTGATCTTTTCCATCATCGGACGAAGTCTGCGGCAGAAACCGCACCAGGGAGCGGAAAAAACGACCAGGGATTCGCCTTTTTCCACCGCTTTGTCAAATGCAGCCGTACCTGTTATCATTTCGATCATAGAAATTCCTCCTTTTTCCTGCCGTTCTCATATCGAACTTTGTAACTTTATTATATCCATTGTATTGATGATTGTCAATATATTTTTATTTTCTTTTGAGAGAAATCCGGGGGTTTGTACAGGAAAGGCCGGCAGAAGAAATCGGGATTTCCTGCTCCGGCAGGTTTCAGTTTCCGAAGGAAGCCGCTCTTTCCCGGAGCCCTCTGTCATATTCCCGGGTGACAGGCACATCGAGGCCGAGCCGGTCAGCCATACGGATGACTTCGCCGGAAAAGACTTCCATTTCCCCGACCTTTCCCTGATCGAAGTCACGGCTGAGGGAGCTGGTGGAATCATCGGTGGTGCGGTTCAGGAGATCCCTGATCTGCTCTTCAATGAGGCCGTCCGGCAGATCGGCTCCTTCCGCAAGTCCTACCTTCCGGGCTTCTTCCATGAGAAGGCGGTAGTCTTCCATCAGCTTTTTATCGGCCCGGATTTTGCCGAAGGGGATGTCCCACCGGGCGGTGACTACATTGTAGGCGCAGTTCATGAGGTACTTGGTCCATACGGAGGTGCGGATGTCCCCGGAAAAGCGGCAGTCGATGCCGGCATCCTGCAGAAGGCGGACGCAGAACTCCGCGCCGGGAAGGTCTTCCGGACGGACGGCGCCGACGTACAGGAAGGTATAGTTTCCCTTCTGGGTGATGGAAAAGTCCTCTTCTGCAGAGGAAACCGTATAAATGACGCTTTCCTGGATATGGCACGGGCCGAGGCAGTCCCGGAGGACACGGCCTGCCGTTACGCCGTTCATGACCGGCAGGACGATCGTATCGGGGCCGATGATGGGCCGCAGCTGTTCTGCCGCCTTTTTCAGACCGCCGTTTTTCACGCAGATCAGGATGATGTCCTGCACGGGCAGCCCGGACGGATCGGCTGTGACCCGGCCGGGCATGACGGTGAAATCGCCGTATACTTCCGAATGAAGGGTCAGCCCTTTCTGACGGATATGCTCTTCCCGGGCGCCGCGGGCAATCAGGCTCACTGCATCGCCGTAACGGCGGATCAGCGCACCGCCCAGGAGTCCGCCGATTCCGCCCACTCCCATGATTGTGATTTTCAGATTTTTTTCCATAGAAACATCTCCTTTTTCCGTCAGGAAATCAGGATACCCCGTTTTCCGAAATTTTCCTTCCGGTGGATTTCATTTTCCGCCGAAGAAAATCAAAATTTTCTTTATTGTGGCACGATTTTCGGACGGGGGCAAGAAACTTTTGTCCGCAGACTGTATTCTCTGCGGTTTCTTTCCGTTTTTTGCCTGATTTTACATTCGCCCTCTTTTTTACTATAATAATAAAAAATATATAGAATAGAAAAAAATAAGATTTCTGAGTATAGGACGGATACGCCCCGGCAGAGCGTCAGCGGGCGAAAATATTCGGGAAACGGAGAGCATATGACAGGCGGACAGGCAGCGCGGGAGATGGAAAAAGAGTCACTCGCGGGGCAGGTCCGCTCTGTTTTTCGTTCCCGTCCTTTTTCCGACCGGAGAAAGCTTTCTCTTTTTGCAGAGGAAATGTCTTCCCTGCTGGCGGCGGGACTGACGGTGACAGAGTCTCTGTCTCTTCTGGCGGAGCAGGAAAGCCGGAAGGAGAAGGCCGCACTGCAGCAGGCGGTCAGAGCGATTTCCTCCGGGGAATCCTTTCGGGCGGGAATGGCATCGTGCGGATGCTTTCCCCCTCTTTTTTTGTCTCTGGCGGAGGTCGGGGAGCTGTCGGGAACACTGCCGGAATCACTGGAGCGGATCGGCCGGTATTACAAGAGAGAGCAGGATTTCCTGACAAAGCTCCGGGAATCGCTGGCCTATCCGGTTTTCATGATTTTCTTTTCATGCATTGTATTTTTCCTGATGATCACGGTGATTCTCCCGTCGTTTCCCCCGCTTTTTGAGGCGCTGGGACTTCCTCTGCCGGCGGTGACAAGGGAGCTGATTGCCGCCGGGCGGGTCCTGTCGGAGCGGGGCTCCGGGCTTGCGCTGTTTCTCCTGCTCTTCTTTTCCGGCTTTTATCTGTATACCCGGAAGGGGGCGGGGAAAAGGAAATGGGACGGACTGCTTTTCCGCTCGGTCTTTCTGCGGCGGCTTCTGCTGATCCGGTTCTGCTTTTCCCTGTCCACGCTGCTGGAGGGCGGACGGACGCTGTCGGAATCGCTGGAGGATACCGTGCCGGTGGTGCGGAATGAAAGGGCCTGCCGGGAAATCCGCCGTGTTTCGGAGGAAATCCGCAGGGGCTCTGATTTTGCAGAAGAGCTGCAGGCCGGCGGGTTCTGCCTGCCCGTGGTGTACCATCTGGTGCGGACCGGGATGCGGAGCGGCGAGCTTCCCCATTTCCTGGAGGAGGCGGCGAAAATCCTGCTGTATGATACGGAGCGGGCATCGGAGCGGTTCCGGCTGATGGCCGAGCCGGTCATGCTGCTTGCCGTAGGCGGCACCGTGCTCCTTCTTCTTTTTTCCGTGGTGCTTCCGGTGCTGCAGGCAGCGGGGCATCTGGAGAGCATATAGAATTTCCGGGAGGTTTTATGGAAGAAATCATCCGAAGCGGCACCGGGGAGGAAATCATGAATCACCTCCTGCAGAGGGCCGTACAGGAAAAGGCCAGCGATATTCATATCGAGCCCGGCGCGGAATTTGTGCAGGTCCGCTTCCGCCGGGACGGGGTGCTGCACCGGTTCGGCCGGATGAATCCCGCCATGGGGCGGAGCACGGTGAACCGGGCCAAGGTACTGGGAAATATGGATATGGGAGAGAGCCGTCTGCCCCAGGACGGCAGCTTTTCCCTGAAAATCGGCGGGGAAAAATATGATTTCCGCGTATCCATCCTGCCCTCCATGTACGGGGAGACCGTGGTGATCCGTCTCCTTTCGGGACGGGTGGATTTCATCGAAAAGAACCGTCTGGGCATGCTTCCTGCACAGGAGAGCCTTTTCAAAAGCTATCTGCAGCGGAAATCGGGGATGATTCTCACCACCGGTCCTACGGGAAGCGGGAAAACCTCCACGCTCTATGCAGCGCTGCAGCTCCTGAACGGGGAAGGCGTAAATATCATTTCCATCGAGGACCCGGTGGAGTACCGCATTCCCGGCATTACCCAGGTGCAGGTGAATGAGCGGAGCGGCCTGACCTTTGCCCGGGGGCTCCGTTCCTTTCTGCGGCAGGACCCGGATATCATCCTGGTGGGAGAAATCCGCGACCGGGAAACGGCGGAAATTGCAGTGCATGCGGCGCTGACAGGCCATCTGGTGCTTTCTTCCCTCCACACGGGAAGCGCCCGGGAAGCCCCGCTCCGTCTGGCCGATATGGGCGTGCCTCCGTACCTGCTGGCGGCGTCCCTTTCCCTGGTGATTTCCCAGCGGCTCGCTGCCGGGCTTTGTCCGCACTGCCGGCGGGAAGGCATTCTTTCCCGGGAGGACCGGATTCTGTACGGACTGCCGGAGAAATATGAAGGATGCCCTGCGGCTTTTGAGACGGGATGCCGGGAATGCCGCGGACAGGGCACTGCCGGACGGATCGGCATTTTCGAGCTTCTGCCGGTCGGACGGGAAGAAAAGAAGCTCATTCATGACAAAGCACCGGCATCGGCACTGAAGCAGTGTATGAAGGAAAGAGGACAGCCCGACCTGGGAGAAGCGGCGCTGCAGGCCATGGTTTCCCGGAGAATTTCGCCCCGGGAGGCTTCTCTGATTTATGCAGGAGGAGATGATTAATATGATTTCCCTGAACCGCATCGCGGAAAAGTACCCTTCCGCTACGGATATTCATGTGACGGAAGGCGAATGTACGGAAATCCGTCAGTGGGGGGAGCTGAGAAAACTGGACGAAAAGGCAGACAGGGATTTCTTTGAGAACATCCTTCTCCGCCTCGGGGACGCGGAAAGGGAGCATTTCAAATCCTGCGGCTCCGCAGACGGCGCCTTTTCCCTGGAAAGTCTCCGCGTCCGTTTTCATCTGTACCGCACCCTCGGACGGTATGCGGCGGCATTCCGTCTTCTGCCCGATCTTTCCCAAATCGGAAAAGACCCCGATGAGGAATGGCTCAGCCGTATTGCCGAGCAGAAAAGCGGCCTGGTTCTCTTTACCGGACCGGCGGGAAGCGGAAAAAGCACTGTCCTGGCCCGGGTCCTTCTGAAAATCAGCCGGAGCAGGGCCTGCCATGTAATTACCCTGGAGTCCCCGGTGGAGTATATCATTCCCTCTGAAAAAGCGCTGATCCACCAGCGGGAAATCGGCGCCGATGCGCCCACCTTTGCAGACGGCGTGCGGGATGCGCTTCGGGAAGATCCGGACGTGCTCTGCATCGGAGAGCTGCGGGATGGGGAGACCATGGCCGCTGCTCTGACTGCTGCGGAAACAGGTCATCTCGTCCTGGGCACCCTCCATACGCCCCATGCGAAAGATGCGGTGGCACGGATCATTCATGCCTTCCCGGCGGAAAAACAGAGCGAAGCCCGCCTTCTCCTGGCTTCTGTGCTCCGCTGCTGTGCTTCTCAGAGACTCTGCCGCTCCGGGACGAATACCTACCTGATCCGGGAAATCATGACCAATATTGCGCCGGTGGCCCATCTCATCCGGGAATCCAAGGAAGAGCAGATTCCCTCCTATATGGAAATGGGGATGCACAGCATGCGGACCATGAAGGGCGCTGTATACGCCCTGCAGAATATTTCCGACCGGGAAAGAGAACGGCTTCTGAAAAGTCTGGACTGAAAAATTGGATTTCTTTCCGGTTCTCCAAAGATCGGAAAAATGGATTTTTCAGACGGAAACATAAAAAAACAGGCATCCTGCGGGATGTCTGTTTCTGTGGAAAAAATCGGAAATCCTGCTTTTTCTGCGGCCTTTCCTGAAAATTCCGGAAAGCTTCAGCGATTCTTCAAAAATCGGGGAGTCCTTTCCTGAAATTTTGATTCCGAAAGCGGAAAAATCCGGTTTTCCGAAAAATCTTCTTTTTCATTATCTGATTTATCCCAAAAATCATTTTTTTCTGCGTTTCTTCCGTTCTTCCTTCTTTCCGGCCGTTTTTTGCGTTTTCCTTTTCCGCCGAAATTTTTCCGATTTTTTTCCTGGCCCTGTCTGCTCCTTTTCCCGAAAATTCATTTTTTCCCTTTGACTTTTCCTTTTTTCCGGAAATTTCCTTTTCTGAAAATGTAAAAATACAGCGGATAAAATGACAGACAGTCAATTTTTCAGACGGGGAAATTTCGAAAGATTTTCCCATATACAGAAGAATTTTTCCTTGAATTCCCATGAAATATTTCTCCCGTTTATTTCGGTCATCTCCTTTTTTTATAAAAAAAGTTTTAAACAAATGAAAAATTAAATTTGCAAAAAATCATAAAAATATTTTTTTTAGATCCGAAAAAAGAAAGACGGATTTCCGGGAAAATAAAATTTTTATTTTTTCCGTTCTGCTGCGGAGAAATAACGAAAAGCTGAAAAACAAGAGGTGATTCTTCTGGAAGAAAGCTGATTATTTTCCGGAAGAAAAGCAGCAGTAAAAAATCCTGTGCAGCAGAGAATTTTTTGAAAAATATCTGCAATTCGGATTTTGATTTTAAAAGCTGTGAAAAACTTTTATCAGAAAACCTTATTCACAATCTGCTGTGAAAACGATGAATAAGTTTGGTCATCAATAAAACAGAAGTCAAAAACAATCTTGCTGCCGGAGAAGATTCTGTTCATTTTTCTGGGATGGGGAGGAAGAAAAGGGTAGTCCGGATTTTTTCGGCCTCCGCAGAATCCGCTCCGGAAAAAACGGTGCAGAAAAAATTTTGAAAAAAGGCAGCAAAAGTTTCGGGAAATCTTTCCGGAAAGGGAGTCGGTGCTGCCGGCACAAAAAAAGACGGCCATGGTGACCGTCTGAAAAATTTTCGGAAAAATATTTTTTGCTTTTGAGAGAAAAGAGCCGTGTCCGATTTTCGATTTTTTATCGGCAGAAGGCTTCGATTTCCTTTGCCCGGGAGATGATTCTTTCCGCGCCGTGACGCCGCAGGAAGTCCTCCGTCCGGAATCCCCAGTTTACGCAGAGGCAGTCTACCCCGCCGTTTTTTGCCGTTTCCAGATCGACTTCGCTGTCTCCGATATAGAGCGTCTTTTCCCGGGAAACGTCCCAGCGGGTCCGGATGGCATTGATCATATCCGGTGCGGGCTTGCGGGAAATGGCAGGGCTGTTGCCGATGACCGTATCGAAAAGGCCGGGGAAAAGCTGCCCGGCCAGCTTCTTCACGTCCGCTTCATCCTTATTGGACGCTACGGCGGTGCGTACACCGGCGGCGCGGAGAGTGCGGATCAGCTCGGGAATGCCCGGATAGGGCGCTGTTTTCAGCCGGTTGTGGGACGAGTAATAGGGCGAAAAGACGGCCCGGAGCTCCTCCGCATCCTTTTCCGTGAAGCCCCACCGGGAGAGGGGAATGGTATCTCCCGCACCCTCGATTTCCTCATCATCTGCTCCGGCGGCCATGGCCAGGGATTTCACCATGTCGGCGTAAATGCCGCAGCCGAAGCAGAGCTTCACCCGGTCCCGGGAAAAATCATGGGGAAGTCCTTTCTTCTGCAGCGCATAATTCGTGGCGGCAGTGAGATCATCCAGGGTATCGAGAATCGTTCCGTCCATATCAAAAATTACGAGATCGTACTTCATGCTGTCCTCCGTTTTTCTTTTTTCCTTTATTGTACCCGATTTGTCCCTGCTCCGCCGTCCGATTTCCGAAGAAAGACAGCGGGAAACGGTTTCCTGACAGGCGCATGACCGGGATTTCCGGCCGTTTCCGAACGGAAAATTCCTCTTTTGGGCGGTGGTATAATAGGAAATATTGTTCTTTGAGAGGATTTCGTCCTGTCTTCCGGCACAGATGCCGTGCAGGGTTTCCTGTTGTTCCGAGTGTGAAAGGAGATTCTCATGGAACTTACATTTATTCATCTGGCGGTGATTGCAGTCACGGTGTCGTTTGTAATCGGCGCAGGGATTCTTCAGTCCCGGAAAGTGCAGTCTGCCGAAGCATACAGTGTGGGAGGGCGCAGCGCCGGTGTGCCTCTCGTGGCAGGTTCCATTGCGGGAACCGTTGTGGGCGGCGGGGCGACAGTGGGAACCTCTCAGCTGGCCTATTCCGCCGGGCTTTCTGCATGGTGCTTCACCCTGGGCAGCGGTCTCGGACTTATTCTGATGGGTGTTTTCTATGCAAAAAATATGCGCCGCACCGAGCTGGAAACGATTCCTCAGTTTCTGGCGCTCCATTACGGAAAGCGGGCGGAGGGACTGTCCTCGGTCATTACCTCTCTGGGCATTCTTTTCTCTGCTGTGGCCTCCACTCTGTCCGGCGTGGAAATCGTGGCGCAGATTTTCGGCGTTTCTCCCGTTGCGGCTTCGGTGATTCTCATCCTGCTGGTGGCGGGCTATACCTTCTTCGGCGGGATGAAGAGCGCCGGCATCGGAGGCATCCTGAAAATGATCATCATCTGGTGCTCCATTTTCATCGGCGGCTTTTTTGCCTTTGAAACCATGCGGGAAACAGGGTCCTTTTCTCTCCTGCCGGACAAAGCATTCAGTCTTTTCGGCATCGGCGTGGAACCGGCGCTGGGCAATCTTTTCTCCGTTATCGTAGGGGTTCTCTGCACCCAGTCCTATGTCCAGTGTGTATTCTCTGCGGCAACGCCCATGACCGCCATGGTGGGCTGCATCACAGCGGCGCTGATCATGATTCCCGTAGGCCTTCCGTCGGTGGTGATTGGCATGTATATGAGCGTTTTTGCACCCGGCACCGACCCCATCATGGTTCTGCCCAATTACATGGTCAACTGCATGAACCCCATTATCGGCGGCCTCGGCATGGGAGGCATTCTGCTTTCTCTGATCGGCTCCATCGGCGGTCTTTCCCTGGGCATCGGCACCATGATTTCCAAGGATATGCTGGTGCCGCTCTTCCGTATCAGAGATGATAAAAAGCTGCTGTGGGTGACGAAGATTTCCGTTCTTTCCGTTATGGCGGCATCGTGCATCATTTCCATCCTGAACCGGGGCAGCCAGGTCCTCTTCTGGAACTACCTCTCCATGTCCCTCCGGGGCGGCGGCATCCTTCTGCCGTTCAGTCTGGCGATTTTCTGTCCGGGACGGATTAAAAAGAACTGGGCGGTCATCTCCATGGCAGGCAGTACGATCTGCTCCCTTCTGACCTCCACGGTCATCCATGTTCCCGTCGATCCCCTCTTCGTAGGCCTCGGCACATCCTTCCTCCTGCTTCTTCCGGGCATCCGCTTCGGAAAGATTCCGGAGGAGGAGAAAAAATAATATAAAAAGAAAAGGGCATCCTGCGGGATGCCTTTTTGTATGGAAAAGAAATGTGCTGCGAAGGGGCTTCCTTCCCGATATAAACAGGGATTTCCTGATTTTGAGCAAAAGAAAAGCATCCCGGAGGATGCTGTCGTTTCTGGTGCGCTTGGGGGGATTTGAACCCCCGACACACGGTTTAGGAAACCGCTGCTCTATCCAGCTGAGCTACAAACGCATTATTCTTATTTTAACGAAAAGAATTTTCTTTTTCAAGTCAGAAGAAATCCTTCAGTCTGGCCAGAAGACCGGTCTTTTCCTTCTTTTCCGGCTTCGGCGGCGGAGCCGGTTCTTCCTTTTTCGGAGCCAGGGAAGGGGGCAGCTTGGCTTCGCTGGGGCGGAAGGGCGGAGGTGCCGTGAAGGTGGGCATGCGGAGCACCGGCGGCGCCATGATCTTCGGCTTGACCATTTTCACATGGGGCACCGTTTTTGCCTCGCTCCGTCCGTACGGGATGTAGTGATAAGATTTCGACGAGGGGTCCGGCACATTGCGGAGGGCGATGTACTTCGTTCCGTTGAAATCAATGCCGGCAAGCCGTTCCAGCAGCATGGACGCCATGGTCTGGGGAGAAAAATAGGAAAAGGGCAGCCGGGGCGCCATGCGGGCCACAGAGGACAGAAAGGAGCTTTTCACTTCTTCATCGGTCATGTGCAGGCCCTTCCGGATTTCATTCATGAGGAGAATCATCCCCTTCTGGGTGGGGAAAAGGTTCTCATAGGGGACCAGATTATTCTTGTTTCCCATGCCGCTCATGTCCATGAAAAAAACCAGAAAGAGGTAGGGAAGCGCCTTTTCGTGATTCTTCACGCGGAGGTAGAAATTGGCAATTGTATAGTACATATTGCGCAGCTTCGACCATTCGCCCGCCATGGTATAAATGGACAGCTTCTGGTGGAAGGCCCGGTTCAGGATGTCCCGCGCCGTGTAGGGCTCCTTCCGCTGAATCAGTGCAGTCTGGGATTCCCCGATTTCCCCTTCGGTGAGTCCGTAGTTTTCCCGGTTGTTCAGGACGTAGGCCATATGATGGCCGATTTCCGCCTTTCCGTCCCGGGTCAGTACATAGATTTTCGGCACGGCATGGGCATAGTCCTTCTCCGGAATATTGGAGAGCACCCGTCCGGTGAGGTCCGCATGGGTGCCTTCTCCGGACAGTCCGTACCGTTTCAGGAAATCCGAAAGGGCCTTATCCGGCAGAAGGTTCAGTGTTTCCTGGGGGCGGCTGACCCGGATCCAGCCTTCGGAAAGAAGCGTGGAAATACGCTCATTCGCATCGCTGCCGTACCGGTTCAGCTGGTAGGACGGCACCTTGTGGTGGACAGGCTTGCCGTCGAAATAATCAAGAAGCAGGATATCCTTGATAGACAGACCCAATCGTCATTCCTCCTTTCGCATTCAATTCCATTCTTAAGTATATAACAGTCCGTAAGAAAATAACAGAAGTGAAAATTTCTCCACCGCCGGGAAATTGGCTTCCGCTGTTTCCTTTTCCCTTTTTCTTATGTTAAAATAAATTCTATATGTATTCCGGTTTATCACAGGCCGGATGCATGAATCGGTATTATTGCGTAATGGCGATGGGAAAGGAAGATTATGAAAAGACCGGCCAAAGTGACCCGTGAAACCCGTCTCAATCAGTATGCAAGAAAAATGTACGGCAAGGAAAAGGAAGAGAGTCTCCTGGAAGAGGAGGAACGCCGCAAGGGCGGGGAAAATCTCTCTGCCAAAAGAGGAGCCAAGAAGAAAATCAGAAAGGCGCTGAACAAGAAGCTCCGCCATGCAGACAGGCTGCCCAGCGGAGGGGCCTACCGCAAGGCCGCTCCCTGGGAGGACGAGGAATGAAAAAATACTATATCGTCAAACGGGGCAGAACGCCCGGTGTTTACTACAGCTGGCCGGACTGCCAGAAAGAGGTGGCAGGCTTTGCCGGTGCGGTTTTCAAGGGCTTTGAAAGCCGGGAGGAAGCCGAGGCGTGGTACGGAAAGCCCGTATCTCCGGCGCCGAAGAAGTCTGCTGCGGGAACGGCAGGAAAAAAGAAGACGGCTTCCGCAGGCGATGCATCCCTGATCCTTCCGCTGGAGGAGGCGGAAAAGAAATACGGCCCCCATATCCGGAAGAACAGCATTCTCTCCGGCCCCGATCTGTGGGAAGAGCCTGTAGTGATTTACACGGACGGCTCCTGCCTGATCAATCCCAATGGGCCCGGCGGATTTGCGGCGGTATTTCCCTATGAGGATACGGTGCTGCTGGCCGTCACGGGCGGCGAACCGGTGAGCACGAACAACCGCATGGAGCTCCGGGCCGCCTATGAGGCACTGAAGTACCTGGGAGAGGAAAGCCGTTCCGTAGAACTTCACACGGACAGCAAGTATCTCCAGCGGGCCGTTACGGAAGGATGGCTGGCGCGGTGGAAGCGGAACGGATGGAAAACCGCATCGGGAACCGCCGTATCGAATCAGGATCTGTGGAAAGCCCTGGACCGGATGCTGAGCCGCCATCAGGTGACCTTCCAGTGGGTCAAGGGCCATGCAGGCACCCGATATAATGAAATGTGCGATCAGCTGGCCAAACAGGAAGCCTCTGTTTTCATGAAATAAGAACAGAAAATAAAAAGAAAAAACTCCGGAGCAATCCGGAGCTTTTTTGTTCCCGGAAAAGAAAAGCCCGCGGCAGATGTCTGCTGAGGAAATATATATCTATATACATATACGGAAGAGCAGAAGCGGATACATCCGGGCCGTCCCATATGGCTATATAGTATAAATATAATAAAAGAACGGAGAAAGCGCAGGCGGATGCGGCGGCGTACAGAAGGGCGCAGAAGAAGCGTGCCCCGGGACCGGGAAGCATCGGAGACAGCCGTACAGGATATAAGGCATATCCCTGCAGAGGAAAGGGAAACTCCGTCGGGCGGTTCTGCGGTTGGTCTGCAGAGATATGAGAAGAACTCTGCGGCGGTGTGCCGGATCGGGGCCTCCGGACAGGAGAAGAAAGAAGGGCTCCGGGACGGAGCCTTTTCTTTCTTTACTGTTTTCAGATTTTCCTGTTGACACATCGGCTG
>CALHRX010000005.1:0-100038 GCA_938038225.1 uncultured Dialister sp.
GTTCAGTTTTCAAAGAATCATCGCTCTTCAAGCGACTTGATTATCTTACCACATCACTTCGGTTTTGTCAAATGTTTTTTGAAATCTTTTTGAAGGATTCCGGAAACATCCGATAGAATCGAGTTTTGCGGCGCCGCTGTATCTCAACGACGTTTACTAATTTACCACATAAGGATTTTCCTGTCAACAGTTTTTGTTAATTTATTTAAATTCTTTTTGCCGAAATAAGAGTACTCAGCTCTCTCGCTTCTTTTTCCGGATCTTCCGCAGCCATAACGGCCGAGACTACAGCCACTCCTGCAAGCCCCAGATCTTTTAAAAGCGGGATATTCTCTTTTTTGATTCCCCCTATGGCCACCACCGGAATAGATACTGTCCTGACGATTTCTTTCAATGTCTCCGCCGATACAGGGTCTGCATCTTTCTTTGTCTGCGTCGGAAACACCGCTCCTACCCCCAGATAATCCGCTCCGTCTTTTTCTGCCTGAACGGCTTCTTCCAGAGTTCCTGCCGATACTCCCAGAATCTTATCCGGTCCTATCAGTTTTCTTGCTACGGCTGCCGGCATATCCGACTGCCCCACATGGACTCCCGCTGCATCCACGGCCAGCATGACGTCAATGCGGTCATCAATGATTAGCGGAACACGATGAGCATCTGTCACTGCTTTGAGCCGCAGTGCTTTCTGGTACAGTTCTCCTGTATCTCCCTCTTTTTCCCGAAGCTGTACAAGCGTGACCCCGCCTTTCAGTGCCTTTTCCACCGTATCCTCTACTCCGCTTCTTGACATATGCGGATCCGTGACCAGATAGAGCGATACATCAAAGCTCTTCATATTCAGCCTCCTTATCCAGCATCATTCCATTCATATTTCCCAATGCATCAAAAAGTGACATATGGAAATGACCTATGTTACAGCCTTCTTTCCTTTCCGCAATCTCCCCGGCAACCCCCATTAATGCCATCGCGGCAACCGTACTTTCATATACCGCGGAAGGATTCGCGCCGCAAAAAGCCCCAATCAGAGAAGTACACATACACCCGCTCCCGGTAATACGCGGCAGAAGAGAAGAACCATTCCGAATAAGACAATCTCTTTCCCCGTTCGTTACCTGATCGACTTTTCCGCTGATAACGACGACTGCTCCGCTTCTCTGCGACAAAGAGCGGGCAGTTTCCAGATTTTCCTTTTCTCCTGTTTCTTCCGCTCCGTTATCCACCCCCTTGGTATGGGCTTCTGCTTTCCCGGCAAGAGATAAAATTTCCGAGGCATTGCCGCGAATCACAGAAAAGCGAATTTTCTGCAAAAGCATGGCTGCCATCCGGTTTCGAAAAGGTGTTGCGCCGCAGCCGACGGGATCCAGTATGACAGGAATTCCTCTTTCATTGGCCCGGCGTCCTGCTGCCAGCATGGATTGTATCTTCCCCGCATTGAGCGTCCCGATATTAATCACCAGTGCAGAACTGATCCCTGCCATATCAGCGGCTTCTTCTATTGCATCTGCCATGACAGGAGAGGCCCCTACAGCAAGACATGCGTTGGCGCAATCATTAGCCGTTACATAATTTGTAATGTGATGAACCAGGGGACTTTTCTCCCGCACCTGATCCATCCGTTCTCCTAAGTGCATCATGATATTCTTTCTCCGTTTGTAATTTTTCCAATCTGTATTTCTAATTCTACAACAAAACCCCGGATTTCGTCCTGTCAGAATTACAGCACACCGCCAAGTTTCCTGAAAGCCGGAATCAAGAAAAACGCCCCTTCCGGCAGCCGCATATTCCCGATGTCTAAAGCAAAAACTTTCCCTGACAGTCATACTTTTCTGTCTTGATTCATTTTTAACAAAAGTCTGCATCCTTATCCGCATGAATTCTCCAGTCTATAGACTCAGCCGTTTTTCGGATATAAAACAGGGAATCATTTGCGCATCACAGCCCTTTCCTATTCTTCATTTGCTAAAGATTCGGTATATTCTCAACGTCCTTATTGCCATCGGCCATGTTTTCCGGACAATAAAAAAAGCCGGCACCTTTCAGTGTTCGGCTTTAAAATTCTGGTGGAGATGAGGGGAGTCGAACCCCTGTCCAAAAAGCCCGTCCCATAAACCTCTCCGAGTGCAGTTACTGTTTTATGATTTAAGCAAAGTATCGTACAGGAACAAACTGCCTTTGCCGATTCCGGAATGAGGTTCCCAAGGAAGTCCCGAAAAATCCTTCATTGGTATCCTATTGGTTGATGTCAGCCTGAAGTCATAGGAAAACTTCAGGGGACATTAGCCAGCTTACGCTGCTAAAGCAAAATCAGATTTTGCGTTTATTTTTGTCCGCCGTTTTACGGGGTAGGCAGAATCCCGACTCGCTGTTTATGAACCGGAATCTCCTGTCGAAACCGGTACATCCCCTAAATGTAATTTATATTATAGAGGAACATCGATAAACTGTCAACATTCCCCTTTCGCACAAATATCTCTGTATGCAGGCCGTCCGCCCATGGATTCTGCCGTTTGAACGGCATCAAGCACCGCAAGGCGTACTGCCTCCTCTGCCAAAAAGCCCACTGTATCAATAGCCGCTTTTACCTTTCCGGAAGCCATAGTAAAAAGCGTATCCCCATCCATCGTCGTATGAACCGGACGAATAGACCGGGCCAGCCCGTCATGAGCCATTCCGCTGATCGCCTTGCATTCCGCTTTGGTCAGAACCGCATTGGTCATAATACAGCCGATCGATGTATTGCCTCCCAGATTTCTTTCATATCCTTTCATCATGAAATCCTTCGAGGACTGAATGCTTCGATCATCTTCTCCGAGAATTCCCGCCAGGACTCTTTCTCCTTCATAAACCTCACCGCAGGCATTCACTGCCATGTAGGCTCCGACATACAAACCGCTGGGCAGACTGAATTCCGCGTACCCTGCCCCGCTTTTCATGCAGTGAGCAGCACCGGAAAGTTTTCCTACAGTTGCTCCTGTCCCTGCGCCGTAACAGCCAACGGGAAAGCTTTTCCCCGCTGCCTTGGCTGCCGCATATCCCATGGCAAGATCCGGATGCGCGGTTTCTTTTCCGATCTGCAAATCAAAGAGGACCGCACCGCAAACAATAGGAACCGTAACCGAACCGACATGAAAACCGATCCCCTGTTCGGAAAGATAATTCATAACGCCACAGGAGGCTTCCAGTCCAAAGGCCGAACCGCCTGACAGAACAACCCCATTGACGGCCTGTACGGTTTTTTCCGGACTCAGGAGATCCGTCTCTCTTGTCCCGGGCGCGCATCCCCGGACATCCACTCCGGCAGCCGCTCCGTCTCCCTCCGCCAGAATGACCGTAACACCGGTCAGACCTTCTCTGTCTTCCTGCGTACCGATCGCAAAACCCGGAACATTGATTTTTCTCATTTCCATTTCTTATTTCTCACTTTCTGCCTCTTTCAGGCAAGCCAGAAAATCTTCCGGAAGCGGTGCTTCAAAGTGCATCTCTTCCCCCGTCACCGGATGGCGAAGATCCAGCGTCCGGGAATGCAGAACCTGTCCCTCACACGGAAAATGATCTTTTTTCCAGCCATACAGCGGATCATTCACAACCGGATGCCCGATATGAGACATATGCACACGAATCTGATGAGTCCGTCCTGTTTCCAGAATGCATTCCACCAGAGAATAACGAGGCATAAACTGAATCACCCGAAAATGCGTAACGGCCGGTTTTCCTGTCTTGGGCTGAACATCCCATTTCATCCGATCTCTCGTACTTCTTCCCAGCGGCAGGCGGATGACTCCTGTATTTCCCTCCATCTGCCCGTGAACCAATGCAGCATAATGACGTTTTGCTTCATGGGAAGCAATTTCTTCTTTCAGTACAGGAAATGCTCTTCGAGATTTGGCGCACACCATCACGCCGGAAGTATCTTTATCCAAACGATGAACGATTCCGGGACGAATCGGATCTTCACATGCCTCAAAAATTTTTGAGCCGCAGTGATAAAGAAGAGCGTTAACCAAAGTCCCGTCAGGATTTCCCGGCGCCGGATGGATAACCATTCCCCGTTTTTTATTAAGGACCAGAATATCATCATCTTCATAAAGAATGTCCAGAGGAATATCCTGCGGGATAAGTTCCACTTCCTTCTTTTCTTCCCAGGAGAAGGAAATCTGATCTCCTGCCTTCACATGATAGTTAGGCCGAACCATTTTCCCCGGCAGAAGAATCGCCTTTCCTTCTTTAATCCACTTCTGTACCTCAGAACGATTCATTCCGGAAGCATCTTTAAGAAACTGATCCAACCGCTGCCCTTCCTGAGCACTTTCTACTATATATATGTTTGTGTTCATGCGTCATGTCTCCAAAAATAAAAAAGAATCAATGCCACGCCGCAGCAAATGGCAATATCTGCCACATTGAAAATCGGCCATATCCGGAAATCAAAAAAATCCACAACCCCCGACAGTCTCGCACGGTCGATGGCATTTCCCAATGCCCCGCCCAGAAGGAGTCCGATTGCTATAGGAAAATAAACCGGCTTTGCAGGAATGCGCTTCCTCCAATACAGAAAAGCTCCGAAAAGAATCACGACCACTGCCAGAAAAAACCATGCCTGATGCGGCAGCACGCCAAAAGCCGCTCCCGGATTGATGATATATGTCAAATGAAAAATATTTTGAATCAGCGGCAATGATTCTCCGTACTCCATATGAGTCTGCACGATCCACTTTGTCAGCTGATCAAAGAGTGTCACGAATAAAGCAATAGATAAAGTTAACATAAAGTCCTCCTGTTTCCTTATTATATCATAACAAAAAAGAAGTCTTCCCCACAGCCTCACCGGAAATCCACCTGTTCGGTCTCAAAACCAAGAACCGGAAAATCCGGGTTTCTGCTTCTTTCCTTCTCTCTGAATATGAAATATGCTTTAGCGATGATTACATCTGCACAACTGAATATGGGGCAGTGAAAGCACTTGCTGCATTGCTTCCACTGCCCCATATCTCAAATTTCATGTTTTTAATAGTTCACGAAAACCTCTATATTTTGTCTTCCGAAATTATAGCATTCCTGATAGGTATCCATGCAAAGGTCTATCCGATTTCCCTGGATAGCACCGCCCGTATCTTCCGCTACAGCCTCTCCATAAGCCGGAATGAACAGGGATGACCCCAGCGGTATGATCCGGGGATCCACCGCTACTGTGCCTCTCCCGGCTTTCGTACCTGTTGCCGTGATGCCCAGGCCGTTTCCGTCACCCGGATGATAAGCACTGGCATCCATAGTTGTTACATAACCGACTGCTTCTTCCGGATTTCCCGTCTTGGCAATCCCCGGTATTCCCGGAACCGTTACGTCAGCATGAAGAACCGTAGTTTTAATCACTTTTCCGTCAGAGATAAATTCTTCTACCTGTACCTTTCTCTGACCGGCTGTTCCCTGCTGCACAATCTGCATTTCCCCAGGCGCCAGTCTGCTGTCGTACCACTTCCTGTAATGAACCGGCATGACTTCGTCCCGCTGAATAATTTTTGCCGTATAGGGAACTACGTGGACCTGCATGCCCGGCTTTACGATGGTCATCCCATCCTCCAGCGGCATCATCGTTTTCCAGTCGAATCCTGCGTCATTCACGACACCTTGTACGGTTTGCTGCGTCGTATAAACAACCTTACGAGCATTTCCGGCTACCAGAGTAACCGGCACCGCTCTTTCCAGAACCAGAATAGAACCATCCTCCACTTCCTTGGAAGAAGACCAAAATGTATCGTAAGTCGACATAGACAGATCCAGTTCGTTTAAAACCGTTTTAAAATTGTCCGCCGTCGTCTTAACCACATACTTGTCTTGTCCGTCATAAACGGTAACCACCTTTTCATGGCTCTTCAGCGATAAATTGAAGGCAGCCAGGACTCGATCGTTCTGACTCACAATTGCCAGGAGCAAAATCAAACAGGTTACTGCATTTTTGACTTTTTCTTGTGTCAGTTTCTTCATCCTTCACTCTCCTATGGCTGACATTCTACCATAGGTGGACTTTTTGTCAAAATTTTTTAAGTTTACAATTTATTTATTCCTTATTTTCTTCGATTTTTACTGTATTTTATCCTATAAAAACTTTTCGCCTTTTAATTTTATATCATGTATTATTTGCTTTTATTTGTACTAAAACTCAGTATTTATCTGTATTCCTTGTTCTTCCTAATTGTCAATTTGTCCTCTACCGATAGACATTTGTACAAAATTAAAAATTTATGAGTGATTCTATCTCCCATATTACCGTACTTTCTGCATTGATCCGTGGCCGTCCCTGCATAAAATGTAAACTTCATTTTACAGATTGGTTTACTTAGGATTGGCGGTTTTTGTCCCATTTTTTCCATGCATTATTTTCAATTTTTGCTCAATGTGGGAGATTTTGTTCAAAAATATGCCCAACGGAGAGGTTCGTTCCCAAAATCCATGCATTTAAACAGCAAAAGTGGAAATATCCATTCAGGCAAGGTCTGCTTCCGAACAGATGCCTTTCATTTGCACCCTTTCCCGGGTACTGTACTTTATTCATTTTCCGCCCCAGCAATTCCTGCCCGTTCAAAATTATTTTTCAGACTATGCTTCGCTTTCCTGAAATATTTCCGCTCCAAATTCCTATCGACAGGGCCGCAGAATAAGAAAAAAAGATCAGAGAAATAGATTTTATTTCTCCGATCTTTTTCTTATTCTTTATATTTCAATTCCCTGAAATTATTCTTCATGACTGCTGAAAACCGGTACATAGGGCTCCAGCTTTTGTGCAAGAGACATCTCTGTTTCCTGTGTTCTTTCTTCCGCCAATGCCTGGAAACGGTTCTGTGCACAAAGCTTTTGTTCGGGAGCGATATCCTTGCGCCACGTTCCGTCAGACTGCATAACATGAGCCTTCTGATTATCTGCTAATTCCCATTCCAGCATATCGTTCAGCCGCTTGCAAAGATCGGCATCACGGACCGGTACCAT
The DNA here is from genome assembly GCA_938038225.1 of uncultured Dialister sp. Taxonomy (GTDB): domain Bacteria; phylum Bacillota; class Negativicutes; order Veillonellales; family Dialisteraceae; genus Dialister. Next base: position 6,982 of record CALHRX010000005.1, read on the forward strand.
AAGCTCTACGCGGTCATTCAGATTTCTCGGCATCCAGTCTGCACTGCTGATATAAAATTCTTCTCTGCCGCCGTTTTCAAAGCGGAATACACGGCTGTGTTCCAAGAAACGTCCTACCAGGCTTCTTACGGTAATATTGTCACTCACGCCGGGAATACCGGGAATCAGAACACAAATTCCCCGGACGATTAAATCAATCTTCACCCCTGCGCAGGATGCTTCATACAGCTTAGCAATGATTTCCTTATCCAGAAGAGAATTCATCTTTGCTGTAATTCGTGCATTTTCTCCTTCTTTTGCGAACTGGATTTCTCTGTCAATCAGTTCCATACACCGTTCCCGCAGATTGATAGGTGCCACAATGAAGGAATCCCAGATCGGCGGATCAGAATACCCGGACAGAAGATTGAAAAAAGCAGAAGCATCAGCGCCAAACCGGTCATTGCAGGTAAAAATTCCCAAATCAGTATAGAGCTTTGCCGTAGAGGCATTGTAGTTCCCCGTTGCCACATGGACATATCGGCGAATTCCGTCCTTTTCGCGGCGAATGATAAGGGTGCACTTGGAATGGGTCTTCAGTCCCACCATCCCATAAACTACGTGAGCCCCGGCTTTTTCCAGGCGCCTTGCCATCAAGATATTGTTGGCTTCGTCAAAACGCGCCTTTACTTCCATCAAAACCGTAACCTGTTTCCCGTTTTGCGCCGCCTTTTCCAGAGCCTGAATAATCGGGCTGGAAGAGGAGACACGATACAGAGTCTGTTTGATTGCCAGGACATTGTCATCCACTGCAGCAGAGGCAACAAAGTTAACAACGGAATCATCAAAAGATTCATAGGGAAGGTGAACCAGGAGGTCTTTTTCACGGATCATGTCAAAAATATTCCGCTTCTTTCCCTTTTCCAATTCAATCATAGACCAAGGGCGATGAGGATGTGCTTCCTTGTAGCGCAGCCGATCATATCCCTTGATACCGCAAAAGCCAAAATACATCGTCATATCCAGCGGTCCGTCGATTTCATACATATCTTCTTTTTCAAGATTCATTTCCTGGGTCATGAAACGGCGCATGAAACGACTCGTTCCCCGTTCGAATTCGATACGGACAGCCTGTCCTCTCTGCCGCTTTTTCAGCTGTTTCTCCACTTCCACAACCAGATCCTGCGCATCTTCTTCATCAATGTACAAATCGGCGTCCCGAATAATGCGGAAAGGCCGGGCTTCCAGCAAATCATACCCCATAAAAAGACGGGCTGCGTAATAGGTCAGTACCTGTTCCAGAAGAACAAAATCATGACGGCCGGGATTCGACGAATCATCAGGCAGACGAATGATTCGGGGCAGCAGGGACGGCACCGGCACAATTGCCGTCTTTACATCGATATCATTTTCTTCATCAATATCGGTTCCTCTTTCATTTTTCTCCAGGAGCATTGCGATATTCAGGCTTTTCGCTGCCAGGAAGGGAAAAGGATGTGAGGAATCGACAGCCATGGGCGTAACAACCGGGAATATTTCTCTTTCGAAATAGTTTTCCAGCCAATCCTGCTGAAAAGGCTTTGCATCCTTGGGTTGAATGAAATAAAGACCTTCTTTTTCCAGTTCCTTCAATATAATTTTCAGATAATGATATTGCTGCGTCACAAGATGCTGACAGAAATCAGAAATGGCATCCAGCTGTTCTGCCGGAGTCATATTGGCAATATCCCGGCGGCTGATATTATTTTCTTTTTGATGTTTCAGACCTGCTACGCGAATCATGAAAAATTCATCCAGATTGGAGCTGGTGATTGCCAGAAATTTCAATTTTTCCAAAAGAGGATTGTTCGGGTCCACAGCTTCCTGCATGACTCTCCTGTTAAACTGCAGCCAGGACAATTCGCGATTCAAATAATACCGGTGATTCCTGAGATCGGCGTCCATACTTACCTCCGTTCCAGCTTAGCTTCCAAGCCGAATATAGTTTCAAAAAATTTCTTTTCTTTATCAAACATCCATGTTTCCAAAGCGGTGTCTTCCTGACTGTCGTACTCAATCAGCAGCGTATCGCCTGTAATACGGGCAGTGATATCTTTCATTTTCTGTTTTCTCGAAATATCCATGGCCCGGACAAGACGAAGAATTGCAATCAAACGCAGAGCAGTCATCTTGGACTCATCGGAAAGAATCCGGAAAGGCATATCATCGTCCTTCGGCGTTCCTTTATGGTCATAATAAACAACACTTGCAACGATATCTTTTTCCCTGTCGGAAATTCCGAATATATCAATTCCCCGGATCATATGCCAGGACTGGATCGAAGAGCCCAGAAGATTGACATATTTTCCGATCTGATACAGAATAATCGCCATCCGAAGGAGGAATTCATCTCTTTCGTTAAATCCGCCCCGCTTGTCAAAGGCGTTCATAATAATATGGCTGTACAATTCCATCACCCGGGCATGCTCCGGTTCATAGTAATAAGATTTCGCGATGGAGCGGGTAAGTTCCAGATTCTGTGCCCGCATATAGAGAAGAGCGTTATCATTTGTCTTTTTGGCACCGTAAAACATAACTGCTGCCTGAATAAATTTCATATTCATCAGAGCAACATTCTCTACCGGTACATTTCTCAAAATTTCTTCACAGATATGAATCGTGGGCAAAACAACCGATGCTTCCCCTTCATTCACATGATATTTCTGCCGAATGATAGATACGGAAAGCGAAGCCGTTTTTCTGTAAAAATCATGAATTACAGAAGGAGATACTTCCGTAATCGTATTCTGCTCCACCGGAAGCCCCATCAGCATTCCTGCAATCCGGGCTTCCCGGCCTGAAAGAAACAATGCATCAATATGATAATCACGGATGCCCGCCCACAGCGGCTTCATAATAGCATGGATGTATTCGGAAAGAGCCGCAGAGAACGAGCGGGAATCTCTCTGATTCATGGTAAAAGTTTCTATAAGACGAAGTGTTCCGATATGTACATTGTGCTGATAGCAGAGCGCTCCGTTCTGCCATACGGTAAGTCCTACACAGCCGGAGGTAATGTCTACAAAAAGAAAATTCTTTCCGAATTTCTCTTCATGTTCGCGATTGTACCGGCGTACCTGATACTGCAGGCCGAAATGCTTAAAGTAAATTTCCTGCGGCATATCCACAATCTGAACATTGAATCCCGTATTGACCCGAATCAAATCCAGAATTGCCCGCTGATTTTCTGCTTCCCGGAGAACCGCCGTAGCATAAACCGCATACACTTTGACCCGATAGTCATTCAGCAGCTGCTTTAAACCGTTCAGCATATGGCAAAGCTTACGAATCGATGCAAAAGAAAGACTTCTGTGGTTAAATACTTCCGCACCGAAAGTTGTATCTTTCTGGACAGACTCAATGACACGAATGTCCCCCATGCCCCTGTACTCTGCAATGGACATGGATAAACTGGCTGATCCGATATGGATAATCCCATAAATCAGCGGCTTTACCTCAGACATAAAAGCCTCCCTTATGATGAAATAAAAAAACATCACGGATCTACATTTCCCGCGAAGCTTTCCCCTGTTCATACATGCAGTTTCTTCCTGAGCAAACCTTCTCAGAAGATTCTGTTTTCTCAAAATGACTCATCAAAAGACAACAGCGGAAAACAGCAAAAAGCTTCGCTTTTATGCGAATTTTCTGCATAAATCTGAAAAATTATATTTCCCCGCCGTCTATAGTTTTATTATATCACAATCCCCTGTCCGCTTATCCGTTTTTCCCATTCCTTACAAATTTTTTACGTTTCGCTTACTGAATTCCTCAGTTTATACCTCATTTACGCCTTTGACACAGGTTCTTTAATTCACCCTCGCTGTGGTGTACAATAAAAATGTCAATAAGAATCAATTTCCGAACTGTTCCAGAGGAGAAATCATGAAACGTATTGCCATCATTGATTTAGGTTCCAATTCCATCCGTTTTATCATCATTGAAGTTGAATCAAACGGAGCTTACAAATTAATTTATCAGGAAAAGAAATCCATCCGTCTGGCCGAAGGCATGAGTCCATCCTCAAGGCTTCTTTCGGAAGAAGCCCAGATGAGAGCACTCCGCTGTCTCGCCGTCTATGCAGGCATCATAAAAGTTCAGCAGGTGGACAAAGTATTGGCTGTTGCGACGGCAGCCGTACGAAATGCTCTGAACGGAGCCTCTTTCCTTCGAAGAGTCCACCTGTCCACCGGCATTCCCATGACAATCATCAGCGGCCAGAAAGAAGCATCTCTGGGTGTTTCCGGGGTTCTCCATACAATCGATGCCAGCGATTTCCTGCTTTTTGATTTGGGCGGAGCCAGCGTGGAAATTTCCCTGATTCGAAATAAAAAACGTCTTCACTCCGTTTCCATTCCCGTCGGCGCAGTAACTCTGACAGAAAAATTCCACTCCGAGGATACTGTCACCAAAGAACAGTCCGAAGAAATCGGAAAATATATTTCCCGGCTTCTGGATAAGATTTCCTGGTTCCCTGCGGAGCCTATCCCCGTAATCGGTGTAGGAGGCACCATTCGTAATCTGGCCAAGATTGATCAGCGGGCTTCCGTTTATCCCCTCCACAAGCTGCATAATTATCAGCTTCCCTCAAAGAATCTTTTCGCCATTGTAGACATGCTTTGCGGAAAAACACGGGACGAACGTCTGAAAATTTCCGGTCTTTCCACTGAGCGTGCCGATATCATTATCGCCGGTTCTCTGGCCGTCCGGGAAATCGTAAAAAGAGCCAGGGCTCCCTACCTTATTATTTCCGGCTGCGGTCTGCGGGAAGGTCTTTTCTTCCACTACTATGATTCGCTGTACAGGCAGGAGCCGAAGGGTGAAAAGAATATGCTCCTTGATTCCGTCCGGAACTATCAGCGAACTCTGGCCCCTCACGACACACTTCATACACAATATGTAACGCTTATGGCTCTTTCACTTTTTGATCAGTGGGCCAAGAGACATCAGCTCCCGCAAAGGCTTCGGCACGTTCTGGCTGCTGCCGGTTATCTCCATGATGTAGGTACTCTGATCAATTATTACAGCCATGCCCGGCACAGTGCCTATATGGTAGCCAACGCGCATATCTTCGGATGGACTCACAGAGAACAGCTCATGGCGGCTCTGGTCTGCGCATTCCACCATGGCTATTCCGGAAAGATGATGAAGTCATTCCCGCATACATGTCTTCTGACAGAAGAAGATGTCCGTCAGGTAAAAATTCTTTCCCTTTTCCTCGCTTTGGCGGAAGCACTGGATGAAAACAGAGAACATTGCATTACCCGGCTGATCTGTGCCGACCGCAAGAAGGCCATGGACCTTCGTATTTATACTTCGTCAGATAACTTTGATGTTCCCGCTCATGCCGTCAATCATCTGTTAAAGGACTTTGAAAAATCCTTCGGAATCCCCCTGCTGATTCAGTGGTTCCCCGGTACAAAAGGGAAAAATGAAATTCTGGAAAAAGCCAAACGGTTATGTGCTGCAGATGCGGCGGTTCCCGAATCCGTTCATTCCTGATAAGCCGCTCAGCTTGCTTTCCCCTTTTCGAATCTATGGATTCTAATTTGAATAACTGCCGGCAGCTGCCGGAACGTATAAAACAAGGAGACTGTTATGACAGAAAAAAGAGAGGGTCTGGAAAATCTGACTCTTCTGGGAAACCAAAATACAAAATATGCCTTTGATTATAATCCGGATCTTTTGGAAAAAATCCCCAACAAGCATACGGATAATGACTACTTTGTAAAATTCAACTGTCCGGAATTTACAAGCCTTTGCCCCAAAACGGGACAGCCGGACTTTGCTACCATTTATATTTCCTACATCCCCGATCAATACATCGTGGAAAGCAAGTCGCTGAAGCTGTACCTTTTCAGTTTCCGCAATCACGGAGACTTCCATGAAGACTGTGTGAATATGATTCTGAAAGATCTTGTTCACCTTCTCAAGCCCCGATACATGGAAGTATGGGGCCGCTTTCTCCCCCGCGGCGGTCTTTCCATAGATCCTTATGCCAATTACGGAATGCCTGATACGGAATGGAAAGATTTTGCCCGCTATCGTCTTCTTCACCATGACTTGAATCCGGAAAAGGTAGATAATCGATAAAAGTTCTCTGCTTTTTTCCGCCTCAAGCGTAAAATTCCGCAGGAGCTCCTCTTCGCCTTTGCAGGGCATTCGGGCGGCTCCGTTTGGAATATATAAGTATACAGATATCCAATATCATTAAGGAGGCGCCTTTTGGAAAACCAAAACGCAGTATCACAGGCCGTCAATGCCGAACTGGACTGGACCGGACACCTTCTGAACAATCTGAAGGATGTCGCTTTAGCCCGCGGAATGGATTGGATTACCGCAATCCTTATTTTTATCATCGGATATATCATCTGCCGATATATCCGGCGCGGTGCCCGTCATCTGCTGGAACGCAGCAATGTAGATCCGTCTGCACGAAGCTTCATTTCTGAAATTATATTCTTTTTCTTCCTGGCTATCGTTGTCCTCTTCGCACTGGGTACCGCCGGATTCAATGCGGGAACCTTGGCGGCAGCCTTCGGCGGCATCGGTCTTGCCATTGCACTTGGATTAAAAGATAATATCGGCAATGTAGCCTCAGGAATTTTCATTCTGATCTTCAAACCTTTCCGTGTGGGAGATTATATCAAAACTTCTGCAGGTGAAGGAACGGTGAAGGATATCCGTATCATGTATACCGTTCTTTCTACGCTGGGCAACCAAATGATCGTAATCCCTAATTCTGCTCTGATCAGCAGCCCTATCAAAAACTATTCCTATAATGATGTAAGAAATCTGGAATACACTTTCGGCGTGGGGTATGACACCGATCTGCGTTCCTGCCTTTCTCTTTTGCGGGAAATTTTCAGCGAAAGCCCGTATGTACTGGATAAAGAAGGAATTACAATCTATATTTCCGAAATGGCTGCATCTTCCATCAATATTTATGCCAGAGCTCCGGTTGACCGGACCAAATTTTACGAAGCACAGAATGAAATTTATATTGCCGTCAAGGCCGCCTTTGACCGGGAAGGCATTGACATTCCATTCCCTCAGCTGGTCATCCATACTGCTCCGGACAAACTTTCATCTTGACAAGCTCACTTAAAGAATGATAGATTTAGAAATAATACAAATCCTTTGAAGGGGAAGAGTAATAAAGAAAATGTGCTACAGGGAGCCGGCGCGAGTGGAAGTCCGGTGCGGCAGTCTTTATGAATGGGCCCCGGAGGTGCTTCTTCGAATCTTCGGATGTAGAAGCTGACGGTGTCTCCGTTACCGGACTAAGTAAGCTGGGCTTTTGCGCCAATAAGGGTGGTACCGCGGAATCTGTTCCTTTCGTCCCTTTGCCGATTATTACGGCAGAGGAACGAAAGGATTTTTTTATGCAGGAGGTACATTATGGAAGCTGTGAAGAATGTCTCGACACTTGTCTTTGTAAAAGCCAGAGGCGGACGCTTCCGCTGGCTGACGGTTTCCACCCTGATGCTTGCCATCGGTATGCTCCTTCATCTGGTATCTCCCTCCATGGCGGGCTTCACACCGAACTGGATGATTGCCGCCTATGTTGTCGCAATCCTGCTGACCAAGCCCACCTATAAGCAGTGCCTCGGCATCTGCATGGTAGCTGCTCTGATGGAGGTTTTTACCAGCAAATCTGCTTTCCCCTACGGTGACTTTGCTTCGGAATTCGCCGGAGCCTTTCTTGCCGGATTCTTTGCACATTCGGTTCCCCCGATTAAGATCGGAAGATTTTCTCTCCGGCCTTCCATTGCCGGCTTTATTACAACCCTTGTCTCCGGCGGAATATTTGTCACCATCCTGAAGTGGGTTCTGAATATCCCCATGCCTGTTTACCTGTACGCTATTCTTCCCGCTGTCGTGATGGTTGCTGTCGGCAATGCCATTATTACTCCCTTCCTTTATTTTCCGGCACTTCGCCTTTTCCGTTCCATGCATTATATGTCGGAATCCGATGTCACAGACAGCGATCACTCTCAGCTGATTCTGAAACAGCAGGAAGAAGGAATTGTAGCCTGCGAGCACGTCACCTATACATATCCCTTTTCTGAAAAACCGGCTCTGACAGATGTCTGCCTGACTGTAGAAAAAGGAGATTTCCTTGTTGTCACCGGCCCGAACGGAGCAGGAAAGACGACCCTTCTCATGTCCATGGCCGGTGCAGTCCCCCATTATTTCGGAGGGTGCCTTTCCGGGATGGTTTTCACCGGAGGGAAAGCGGTCACACAGCATTCGATCTCCGACCTTGCCTCCTCCATCGGTGTCATCCTTGCCGACTATAAAGCACAGATTGTAACCCTTACCGTGGAAGAGGAAATGGCCTTTACACTGGAAAACCACGGATTCCCGCCGGAGGAAATCCGGCGCCGCTCCAAAGATGCATTAGCCAAGGTTCACCTGGAAGGGCTGGAAAGCCGGAAAATCTCTACCCTTTCCGGCGGTCAGTGCCAGCGTCTGGCAGTCGCTGCAGCCCTTGCAGAAGAACCGGAAATCATTGTATTCGACGAACCGACTTCCGCCCTGGATCCGGAAGGAATCCGGGAATTCTATCAAATGGTAGGCGAGCTGAATCAAAAAGAAGGCCTTACGGTGATCATCGCCGACCATCATCTGGAAGCCACACTGCCTTATGCAAAGCACTTTGTCCTCATGCAGAAAGGCCGGCTCATGAAAAAAGGAACTCCGGAAAGCGTCATGAAATATATGAAGGAAAACCATATTTATGAAGAAGCGATCCCGGAAATGTACCGGGTACAGCTGGATCTGGAGCAGAAAGGATTTTCCTTTGCACAGCCATTCCTGTCAATCGCCGATGCGGAAAAATCTGTAAGGGATTCCTTCCGGAAAGGAGAAGAACGCCATGCTTGAACTGGATCACGTTACATTTCAATACGGCCCCGGACTTCCTCTTGTACTGGACGATGTATCTCTTTCCGTCGGAAAAGGAGAATTCATTGCTGTTACCGGACGGAACGGAAGCGGAAAAACAACAATCACCCGTCTTCTGACCGGTCTGGAAAAACCTGTCAAAGGACGCATTCTCTATAACGGCAAAAATGTGACGGAAGAAGATCCGTCCCGCCGCAGCCGTTTCATCGGTTATGTGTTCCAGCAGCCGGACCGACAGATGTTCATGCCTACAGTCCGGGAAGAAGTTGCCTTCGGCCCCTATCATCAGGGAAAGCGGGGTGCAGAGCTGGAGAATGCCATTGACCGGGCTCTGGAAGCTACTGACACAAAAAGACTGGAAAATGAATATCCCCGCACGCTTTCCCGGGGAGACCAGCAGCGCGTCGCTATCGCCTCTGCATTGGCAATGGATACAGAATATCTTGTGCTGGATGAACCCACCAGCGGACAGGACGGAAAAGAAAGAAAGCGCCTTGTTACTCTGATCAGAGACCTGCAGGAACAGGGCATTTCCATTCTGCTGATCACCCATGATATGGATATCGTAGCCGGTGCCTGCGGAAGAGTTATTGTTGTAGCCCATTCGAAAATTGTATTTGACGGAAAACCGGAAATCCTGTTTTCTGAGGAAGGCTGCCCTGAGCAATGGGGTCTTGCATATCCCCCGTCAGTTCTTCTGGGCCGACAGCTTCCGGGATCGCCTTACTGCAAAGATATGGATACCTTTGAGAAGACCTTTTTACAATTGAAGGAGGAGTCAAAATGAGAAATCTCGTACCGCTTACAAAAATTCTCCTTACCTTCGGCACGGCCGTCTGGGCAATTGTCCTTCAGCAGCCGGTCAGTCTTCTCGTTCTTTGCCTGGCTGAGCTTTTTATTCTCCTGATTTCCGGGGAACTGTTCAAAAATATCAAAGCCGTTTTTATGCTGCTGATCTTTTCCCTCTGCCTCGGGCTGATTCAAAAAGTCGGCGGCGGTACCTCTGAAGAAGCAGTGGTGGCAGCACTCCGCATGCTGAATATGACCTTGCTCTTCATTTATCTCCTGGGTACCGTAAAGCTCCAGGATCTGACTGCTTCCATGGTCCGCCAGCTGAAAGTTCCTTATGAATACGCTTTCATGTTCACAGCAGGCCTTCGGTTCATTCCCGATTTTATTGCAGAAAACCGGGCTGTTTCCGAAGCGCAGGCCTGCCGGGGCCTTTCCCTGAAAGGCAATTTCATCAAACAGCTTAAACGATATATGTCCATCGTCAGACCTTTGATGCTCCGTTCCCTCGGCCGCAGTGAAACAATGGCCCTGTCCCTGGAACTCCGGGGCTTCGGCGGAAAAAACCGCACTTTTCTGGAAAGCGTATCCTTGAAAGGCCGGGATTATTTCTTCCTTGTCCTGATTTTTGCAGTAACCGCCGCTGTCATTTACGGAAGAATCCGCTTCGGCCTCTGATTTGCAAAAGCAGCAGGGCGGAATTCCAGCCGCTGAAATCCCGCCCTGCTGCTTTTATTGTGTCTTTTTCCGGTAAACTGACCGCCGCATTTTCCCTGATTTTCCGAATACAATCCGCAAAAAAGAGTACAGATTCCCGAAAGAAGATTTCCGTCTTCTCCCGAAGAATTCTGTACTCTTTTTGATTGTTTCCGGCTGCTCCGCCGAAAACGATTTTTATTTTTCAGCCTTCATCTCTGCAGCTTTCAGGATATTTTCTATGACCATCGTCGTAGTCACACTGCCCACACCGCCCGGAACCGGCGTAATAGCAGATGCCTTTTCGGAAACAGCCTCAAAATCTACATCTCCCACGGTTTTTCCTTCCACGCGGTTGATGCCTACATCGATAACAACAGCTCCCTCTTTGACCATATCCTTTGTCACATACCCCGGCCGGCCTACTGCCGCTACCAGGATATCTGCCGTTCTCGTCACATCCGCCAGATTTTCCGTTTTGGAATGGCAAATCGTGACCGTTGCATTCCGTTCAAGAAGCATCAGGGAAACCGGTTTTCCGATGACATTGCTCCGTCCGATAACCACTGCCTTTTTCCCCTGCGGATCAATGCCGTAATGATCCAGGATAGACAGGACCGCCCGGGGTGTACAGCCGAAAAGGCCTTCCTTTCCGGCAAAAAGACGGCCTGCATTGGCCACCGTCAGGCCATCGATATCCTTATCCGGCACTATGCGGGAAATCATTTTCTCTTCATCGATTCCCTTGGGGAGCGGCATCATCATAAGAATTCCCGTAACAGATGCATCACCGTTTAACCGGTCGATCAGCTCCGCCAATTCCGCCTCCGTCACCGATTCCGGCATTTTCTCAACCCCCGCTTCGATGCCGTAGCCTGCAGCCACTTTCTTCATGAAAGAGGCATACATCATGGAAGGCTTGCTTTCTCCGGCCAGCACAATAGCCAGCTTTGGGCAGATATTCTTTTCCCGCAGTTTTTCCAGCCGCAGAGCCATCTTTTCTTTCAGAGCCTCTGCAGTTTCCTTACCGTCCAGAAGAATCGCCATCAGAAGAGCCCCGTAATGTTTCCGTCATCGTCCACATCGATCTTTTCCGCAGCGGGAACCTTCGGCAGGCCCGGCATGGTCATGACCTTCCCGGTCAGGACAACAACAAATCCCGCACCGGCGGAAATTTTCACTTCTCTTACATGGAGAGTAAATCCGGTAGGAGCTCCCAGTTTCGTCGGATCATCCGTGAAAGAAGACTGGGTCTTGGCAATGCAGACCGGGACATCCTTATATCCCATCGCCTCGATATGCGCCAGTTCTTTTTCTGCTGTGCTGTCATACTGCACATCTGCCGCACCGTAGATTTCCTTTGCAATCGTTTCGATCTTTTCCTTCAGGGACAGGTTCAGATCATAAATCGGTTTGTAATGGGAACCCTGATCAATGGCTTCCAGAACCTTCCAGCCCAGTTCCAGTCCGCCCTTGCCGCCGTCAGCAAAAACAGTGGATTCTGCTACAGCAACGCCTTCCCGGCTGCATGCTTCTTCAATGACTTTCTTTTCTTCCGGCGTATCCGAGGGAAACATATTGAGTGCCACTACCAGCGGCAGTCCGAACTTCTTAATGTTTGCCACATGACGCATCAGATTCGGCAGGCCTTTTCTGACAGCTTCCGGATTAGGTTCTGTCAGTTCATTCTTTGCCATGCCGCCGTTCATTTTCAGAGCACGGATAGTCGCTACAATGACAGCTGCAGCAGGCTTCAGTCCGGCAAAGCGGCACTTGATGTCCAGGAATTTTTCCGCACCAAGATCAGCACCGAATCCGGCTTCCGTAACTACATAATCGGCCAGATGAAGCGCTGTCTTTGTTGCCAGAACAGAGTTGCAGCCGTGAGCAATATTAGCAAACGGACCGCCGTGGATAAAGGCCGGTACATGTTCCAGCGTCTGTACCAGGTTCGGCTTCAGAGCATCCTTCATCAGAGCTGCCATAGCTCCCTGTGCGTGAATGTCCCCTGCCGTAACCGGCTGATTATCATAAGTATATCCGACAATGATACGGGCAAACCGTTCTTTCATATCCCTGACGGAGGTAGCCAGGCACAGGATAGCCATAACTTCGGATGCTACGGTAATATCAAAGCTGCTTTCTCTGGGAACCCCGTTTGCGTGGCCGCCGAGACCGACTACAATATGACGAAGAACGCGGTCATTCATGTCCATGACACGGTTCCATACTACACGGCGCGGATCGATGCCCAGCTTATTTCCCTGCTGGATGTGATTGTCCACCATGGCTGCCAGAAGATTGTGCGCAGCTGTGATGGCATGCAGGTCACCGGTGAAATGAAGATTGATATCTTCCATAGGAACAACCTGGGAATAGCCGCCGCCGGCTGCGCCGCCCTTGATTCCCATACACGGACCCAGAGACGGTTCACGGAGACAAATCATCGTCTTTTTGCCCAGCTGAGCCAGAGCCTGTCCCAATCCGACACTGGTGGTTGTCTTCCCTTCTCCTGCAGGAGTCGGCGAAATGGCGGTTACCAGAATCAGCTTTCCCATGGGTTTATTTTTCAGCTCATTGGTAAGCTTCAGAGATATCTTTGCCTTATATCGGCCGTAATTTTCGATATCCTCCTCGGGAATCTCCAGCTTTGCTCCGATTTCATTGATCGGAAGCATTTTTGCCTTCTGCGCAATTTCAATATCACTTAACATGACTTGCTCCTTTCTGACTATCCTGAAAAAAATATGGTTACTTTAATTATACCATGAGGAACCAGGGAAACGGGGATAATTCCTTCACGAAGACCGGCTTCCTCCCCGAAAATCCCTCCGGACTGTTTCTCCTGATCTGCCCCGTTCCTTTTGCGAAAGCTCCGCCGCGTACTCCCAAAATGTCCTTCCCGCATCAGAAAAGGCTGCATTTCTGCAGCCTCCCTGTATCAATGTTTAAACCAGACTTTTATATTGTCGCCCTTTCGTACGGTTGCTCCGATTCCCGGACTTTGTTTATAGGCATATCCGCTGCCCTCCGGTTCAAACCCCAGTCCGGCCCGGGTGAGCCATTCACCTACATCCCGCATAGACCATCCCGTAAAGGAAGGCAGGCGGAATTCCTTGACCTGCTCTCCGGGGATTTCCGGCTTATATGTTTCCAAAGGCTTTGCTTCCGGTTTTGCATGAATGGCCTCATCCTGCAGCGTGGGCACCTTAAGATACCGCATGATCTGGGTCATGGCTTCCTTGAAAACCGGCGCTGCTACCTGCCCGCCGTAGTAAACCCCTTTCGGCGTATCCAGTACGACCAGACAAATTGCCTTCGGGTCTTCCGTAGGTCCGAATCCGCAGAAGGAAGCAATGTATTGCCCTTCCAGATAACCGCCGTGCACATCATCCAGCTTCTGTGCCGTTCCCGTTTTGCCTGCCATATGGTAGCCGGGAATCCGTGCATTCGTACCGCCGCCCTCGGAAACTTCCTTTTCCATCATATCTTTTACCTGGGTTGCCACCGATTCCGAAATAGGTGTCCCGCTGGTTTCGATCGGTGTAACTTCATAGTCGCTTCCGTCAGGATTCTCTATGCGGTCGATAATATGGGGCTTGACCATCTTTCCGCCGTTGGCAATCGCACTGTAAGCCTGCACCATCTGCAGCGGTGTTACTGCGATCCCCTGTCCGATTGACATGGTTGCCACATCAATGGGCCGCATATCCTTCGGCTCAAAAAGCAGACCGGAACCCTCTCCTGGGAACTCGATCCCGGTAGGTTTTCCGAAACCGAAATCCTTCGCATACTTCGTCAGCGTTTCCCCGCCGGTCAGAAGTCCTATGTGGGCAAATCCCGTATTGATAGACCACTTGATAATATCCACAAGCCGTACGTCCCCATAGGATTCATTATCCCAGTTCTTGATATCATGGCCGGATGCCTGCACAACGCCGGGATCATGCCAGACCCGCTGCGTATCATACGTTCCCGCCGCTAAAGCCGCCGAGGCAACGATTGGCTTGAAGGTAGAGCCCGGTTCATAAATATCGGTTACCGCACGGTTCCTGAACTGTGCTTCCGTTGCATTTTCAAAATGATTCGGATCGTAGGTCGGACTGTTTCCCAAAGCCAGAATATCACCCGTTTTGGGATCCATTACAATAATAATGCCGCCTTTTGCCTTTGTTTCCTGCATAGCCCGGTTCAGAGCCCGTTCCGCATAAAACTGGATATTCTCATCAATTGTCAGGTATACCGATTTTTCCTTTTCTCCCCGGAAAGGCGCCAGCGCCGATTTCAGGATCGGATTCCCCCGGGCATCGGTCAGGATAGTCTGCTTATTTTTGCCTCCCCGAATCAGACTGTCCAGGGACATTTCCATTCCGTCCAAGCCCTTGTCATCTATCCCTACAAATCCCAGAATATTCGCCGCCATGCTTCCGTTCGGATAGTACCGCCTGCTTTCATCAAAAAAGCCGAAGCCTTTCCACTTCTTTTCCTTCAGAAGAGCAATGACCTTGTCGGAATCCTCCGGTTCCATCAGCCGCTCCATCCATACAAAGCGGGTATCTCTGGACATTTTTTCCTCCAGCACCGCCGGACTCTGCCGCAGAATGGGCGCCAGAGCTTTCGCCGCTTCTGCCGGACTTACATTCATGCTCCCCGGATCTGCAAAAAAAGATTTAACCGTAATCGAAAAGGCAAGTTCCTTTCCGTTCCTGTCATAAATCGTTCCCCGCGGTGAAAACAGCGTCTCAATGCCTTTGGTCTGCATCATAGCCATTTCTTCATAATGGCTTCCCTCCACGACCTGTACCCAGATGAGCCGAAGGAACAAAAGGAATCCCATCACGACAAAAACGCAGAAAAGTCCGATGCTTCTTTTCCGCATCAGATTTCTGGGATTTCTTGGCTTCATTCTTTTTCCTTTCTTTTCTTAAAACGGCATGCGGCTTCATACAGCGCATCAGGCTCATTTTCCAGCGAACCGGTCTGTACCCGCAGAAGAAGATTGCTCATACCGTCTTTTACCCATGTGCCCAAAACTTCCGGCACTCTCCTGTCATAATGAAGTTCCTTTGCCGTTACAGGCATGGACAGAGCCAGTTCTTTCATGTATTCTCCGAATGCCGCATGTCCTTCCGCCGCAGAATAAGGTTTCCCGCAGCCGACAATATCCGCAATGCACACATCGGTAATCTGCTCCATGGCCTTTGCCATTTCCGCCTGTGAAGAAAATACCTTTTCTCTTGCCATTCTCCGAATCCAGCGGATAGCCACTGCTTCCTGTACATTCGCATAATAATGATATTTCATATGATTGGCCACGATCCATTTTACCCGGCTCACAAAGGCAGGGCTGCGGCGGTGCCGGCTCAGGATTTCCTCCGCCATATCCGCCCCTTTCAGATCATGTCCGTAATCTGTAAGTTTTCCTTTTCGAACAGCACGGATTCCGGGCATTCCCTTCCCTACATCATGAAGAAGCGCCGCCCAGCGATTCAGCACAACCGGAGAAGCAGCTTCCAGTACAGCCAGCGTATGGTACCACCCATCGAATTTGTGGAATTCCTTTTGCTGCGGAAGCCCCACAAGATGTGCCAGTTCCGGCAAGATGGGAATTTCTTCATAAACTCCGTTTTCCTTCACACGGCAGCTTTGAGCTGCAAGCCCGCTCCGCACCATAAGGTCGAAGCCCCTTCCCGCATGAGGCGTAACAATGAGCTTATCCAACTCTTCCCGCACCCGTTCCAGAGACAAACCTCTCACCCGGGGAAATGCAGAGGCCATCCCTTCCACCAGAGACGCATCTGCCAGGAAATCCAGCTGTCCCAGGAAGCGGCAAGCTCGGAAAAGGCGGAGCGCATCTTCTGAAAACCGTTCTGCTGCAGGACCCACCGTATAAAGCATCTTTTTCCGGATAGCCTTTCTTCCGCCGAAAAGATCAACCAGAATGCCTCCTGCAGAAAGCGCCATGGCATTGACCGTAAAATCCCGGCGCTGCAGATCCTCTTCCAGAGAATCTGCAAAAGAAACCCGTTCCGGCCGATGCGCATCCGCTCCGTAAAATTCCTTTCGATAAGCAGTCACTTCAAAAGCTTTTCCGTCAAAGGACAGAATCACCGTCCCGAAACGACGGCCGCCTCCATCCACAGCCTTCCAGCCCTTCTGCGCTGCTGTATGCAGAATTTCCTCCGGCCGCGCAGATGTCGTAATATCCCAGTCATGAGGTTCCTTCCCCATCAAAAGATCTCTTACGCATCCTCCGACCAGAAAAGCGTCTTTCCCTTCGTCCTCCAACGCAGAAAGTACAGCAAAGGCAGCCGGATCTACCCGTCTCATGATAGATTCATCAACAGGCACTTCTGTATCTTCTCTTTCAAAAAGGACAGATATCCTTTTCCATAATCTGTTCATATCCTTTAATCGTTCCTTTGCCGCTACTGCTTTTTTACAGTTTTTATTATACCCTCCCCGGTCTTTTATGAAAAGTAGAACCGCCCCGCTCCTGCCTTACGGAACGGAAACATCCTTCCGTTATCGGCGCTTTGTCCGGTCATTTTCCCCGCCTCTCCGGAAACCCGGTGTCCGATACGATTTCTGCAGAAAAAAAGAAGCCGACAAAATTCTGTCGGCTTCTCTTTTGGCCTCAATTTTGAGTTTTCAAATCATTTGACGGAAATCAGTCCTTGTACTGTTCCGGGAGTTCTGTTGCTCTTGCTACTCCGCTTGCGATAGCAGCCTTTGCTACAGCTTTTGCTACAGCCTTCGGTACTCTTTCATCAAATACGTCAACTACAACATGATCCGGGTCCATATTGCAGGTTGCAGCCAGATCAGCCAGTGCATGAGCAGCAGCCAGCTTCATTTCCTCATTGATCTGACGGGCACGTACGTCCAGTGCACCGCGGAACAGGCCCGGGAATACGGAGGAGTTGTTGACCTGGTTCGGCATATCGCTTCTGCCGGAGCCGTAGATGTATACGCCCTTTTCCTTTGCTTCTTCATACATGATTTCCGGAACGGGGTTTGCCATAGCAAAGACAATGCTCTTTTCCGCCATGGTCTTGATGGCATCATTGTTAAATACGCCCGGGGCGGAGCATCCGATGAGAACATCTGCACCCTTTACTGCATCAGCAAAGGTCCCCTGCTTATTTTCCGGATTGGTCTGCTGAATCAGTTCCATCTGCACTCTGTCTCCCTTGCCGTTATCGTAAAGAATGCCCTTGGAGTTGAGAATGGTCATGTTTTCAGCTTTAACGCCGTCTTCCAGGAGGAGGCGGGCAATAGCCGTGCCGGCTGCACCTGCGCCGTTTACAACAACCTTGATTTCATCAATCTTCTTGTCAGCTACCTTCAGCGCACCGAGGAGTGCTGCAAGAGCTGCAATAGCAGTACCATGCTGATCATCATGGAATACCGGAATATTCATGATCTTCTTCAGTTCATCTTCGATATCATAGCATTTCGGGGAAGAAATATCTTCCAGGTTAATGCCGGCAAAGTTCTTTTCGAGAAGCTTTACGGTATGAATGAATTCATCCTTGTCTTTCGTGTCAAGAACGATCGGAATTGCATCGATGTTGCCGAATCTCTTGTACAGTGCACTCTTGCCTTCCATAACCGGCATAGCAGCTGCTGCACCGATGTCACCCAGACCGAGTACACGGGTGCCGTCGGAAATAACGGCAACTACATTTCCTCTCCAGGTCAGGGTCAGAGAAAGGTCTTCATCCTTTTTAATTTCCAGGCAGGGAGCGGAAACGCCAGGTGTATATACAACAGCCAGATCATGGCCGTCCTTCATGTCTGCATTCAGAGCGGTCTTAATCATCTGATGCTTTTCCTTACGCAGCGCAATGGCCTGCTTTCTCAGTTCTTCGGTGTTCATAATAGCCTCCTTAAAATTAATCCTTAATGGCGGGAAGATTTCTCCCGTTAAAGATTTCATACATTTCCTGCTTCAGCAGACGGCGGATCTGCCGTACTTCTTTCGGATTCAAATCCGCTTCGGTCATATCAAACAAATAGTTATCCAACCGAAAATCATGAAGCAGCATCTTCGTGTGGAAGATATTTTCCTGATAAACATTGACATCCACCATGTCATACTTATGGCGAAGTTCAGGACTCATATAATTCTGAATGGAATTAATGCGGTGGTCAATAAAAAGCTTTTTCCCGTTCACATCCCGAGTAAAGCCCCGGACACGGTAGTCGGTAATCACAATATCTGCTTCGAAAGAATTCAACAAATAGTTCAGCGCTTTCAACGGAGAAATCTTTCCGCAGGTGGAAACATCAATATCGGCACGGAAAGTGCAGATGCCGTCCTGGGGATGCATTTCCGGATAAGTATGAACCGTAATATGGCTCTTATCCAGATGAGCAACCACATCCTGCTTCTCTACTTCCTCTTCCGCAATCAGCATCGTCACACTGGCTCCCTGAGGATCATAATCCTGCTGCGCAATATTCAGGATATTGGCACCGATTGTCTCCGCTACATCTTTCAGTATTTGGGTCAGCCTTTCCGCACTGTACCGATCATCGATATAAGCGATGTATTTTTCTCTCTCCTGTTTCGTACTGGCATAACAAATGTCGTACATATTAAAGCTAAGCGTTTTGGTCAAGTTGTTGAATCCAAACAGCTTGAGTTTACCTCGTTTCATAAAGTAAACGGCCACCTCCATTCGTATCTATCATCGGAATGGAACATCCCAATTATAGCACAACTCTTTATAAATGTGTACAAATTTTATATAAGCATACTCTTTTATTTTCCTTGATCCTTTCCTTCTTCTTTCAGCTGCCGGATCAGATCTTCCAGCGCCCTTCCCCGATGAGAAATCTTATTCTTCTCATCCAGAGGCAGCTCCGCCATGGTCTTTCCGTATTGCGGCAGATAAAATAAAGGATCATAACCGAATCCGCCGGTTCCCTGGTAGAAATCACGAATGATTCCTTCGCATTTCCCTTCTCCGGTCATGCTTCTTCCGTCCGGCCATACCAGAGCCACCACGCAGGCATAGTATCCTTTCCGATCTTCTCCGTGGAAGGGAGCCAGATCGGCAATCAGCTTTTGATTATTGGCTTCATCATCCCCATGCTTTCCTGCATATCGGGCCGAATATACGCCGGGTCTGCCGTCCAGTGCGTACGCGGCAATTCCCGAATCATCGGAAAGAACGGGAAGTCCGGTTGCTTTGGCATAGTAAAATGCCTTCTGCAGTGCATTTTCCTTAAATGTCTCTCCGGTTTCCTCCGGATCCGGCACATCGGAAATATCCGACACCGGCACCGCTTCCCAGCCGATTTTCCGGAAGGCTTCCTGAAATTCTCTGATTTTTCCTTTATTATGTGTAGCCAATACAAGTTTCATCGTTTTCGGCCCCCTTTCATCAATGCCCCATCATCAGTGCGACAGACTCCTTCTTTGCCTGTCTCCAATTTGCTTCCGCAGCAGCCAGCTGTTCCGTTACCTCCCGGCAAACAGCCGTTGCTTTTTCTATTGTTTCCCGTTCCGCCTTCGGCACAGGAATGCGAAGAATGCGGGAGTGCGTGAAATGATAGGTATCCCCGCTCTTCATGGCATCCAGGAATAAATGTCCCACCGGACCGTCCAGAAACAGCTTCAGATACTCCGCCGTATATTGTTCTTTCGGACGGAAAAGGAATATCCCTTTCCCTGCCCGGATCGGTTCATCCTCCGTGATAACGGAAATCATCACCTTTCCCCGAGAAGCTGCAATTGCCAGGTCACCTTTGCAGGTCCAAATCCCCTTTTCTCCTTTTTCCGGACGGCGGGAAATCAGCAAATCCCTTCTCAAGCCGGATTCCTGTACTGCTTCTGCCGGCAGAAAGCTCCGAATCCCTGCAGGCAGTTCCTCTTCCTGTACCGCCTCACATACACATCCCAAGGAAAAATCCATATCCAGTATATTCCCGCAAAGGATAGCCTGAACGGCAGGAATACTGTTATACAGATAAATATCGTAATTCCAATCATCTGCACGAAGGAAGTCCGCCGTGCTCATTTTCATCTGGGGATAGCCTTTAAAACATCCCTCGCTAAAATCCGCCTCGCCGAAAAGGATTTCCTGCATCTCCTCCTTTTCAAATCGAAGGAATGCATATTCTTCTCCGTCAATTTCCGCATCATAGTACTGCGCCAGCCGTCCGGACTTTGCGAGAGTCTGCCTGGCCGCAGCTGATTCCTCCGTGCTGTCCTTCAGGAAAGAATACGGCATCACGATATCCATCGTCCCTTTTTCGGCCAGGAGATGGCTCAGCTTTTCCGCATGCGCCGGAGACTCTTCTTCCAGATTGAAAATATAATCATATCTCTCTGCATCCCCTGTCAGCTCTGATTCAGGCATAATTCTGCCCCGGGGAAACAGACGCTGCACATCCGGCTTGCGGGATGCATCCTCCAGTGCCGCAGCAATCCGCTTTCCGCCCAGTTCCCCGAAAATCAATGCCAGTTCATTCAGATATCGGTCTGCTCCGGTGAAAAGAACAGTCTTTCCCGCCTGCTTTGCCTTTTGGACTGCTTCCTGCAGAATTTCCTTCAGGTGACCGGGTGTTTTCGGTACATTCCCTGCAAAGACCATTGGATCTACCCGAAGAGCCAGCGTATAGACCCGTGCATAAGTGTCTGCATCGCCCTCATACATTCCCAGCTCGTCTGCGGTCTTCTTCATACTTTCATACAGGTCTTCGATTGATACACCGAACTCCTGGTTGGACGGGTTCTGAAAAAGGACATAATCCAGATAACGGGCCCGCATGACCTCTTTGAAAATCCTGTCTTTCGGAACACCGTATCTTCCAAAGGTTTCCGTCGCATCTATGATATCCTGGGGTGTCATGATAACCTGTGTCATAGTAACCTCCTCATTGCCTCATATTTTTATATTATACCGCACACTCCTGCAGAGGGTCTACCTGCAGAGCACAGCGGATACAGCCCCATTTCTTCATCATAGGAACGATACCGCACGGACAGGCAGCAGAACCATCTTTTCATCAAAAAAGTCCCATGGGAAAATCCCACAGGACTTTTGACAAAGCCGATTAACGCTTGGAGAACTGGCTTGCCTTTCTTGCTTTCTTGAGACCGTATTTCTTACGTTCTTTCATTCTCGGATCACGGGTCAGAAGACCTGCACCCTTGAGAACTTTTCTGTAGTCTGCATCGACTTCCAGAAGAGCACGGGAGATGCCGTGACGGATTGCACCGGCCTGGCCTGTACGTCCGCCGCCCTTAACATTAGCAATTACATCGTAAGCAGTGGTGGTGCCTGTCAGTTCAAGCGGCTGCTTAATAATCAGTTCAAGGGTTGCGAGATCGAAGTAATCCTTCAGATCACGGCCGTTGATTGTAATAGTTCCCTGTCCCGGTACCAGACGGACTCTGGCAACGGATGTTTTTCTGCGGCCTGTGCCGTAGTATGTAGCTTCTGCCATTTCTTATTTCCTTCCCTTCCGGTATTAACGGATATCAAACTTTAATTCTTCAGGTTTCTGTGCTGCATGCGGATGTTCGCTGCCTGCATAAACATGAAGCTTACGATACATCTGATCACCGATCTTATTCTTCGGCAGCATACCGCGGATTGCATGTTCAACAACCCATACCGGCTTTTCACGAAGAGCATCTCCGGCTTTCTGGTATCTGTCGCCGCCGATGTATCCGGTGTAATGGAAGTAAACTTTCTTTAATTCTTTCTTACCTGTCAGAACGACTTTGTCTGCATTGATAACGATGACATTGTCACCGGTGTCAAAATGCGGTGTATAGGTAGGTTTATTTTTGCCTGTCAGAACCTTTGCAACACTGGCAGCCAAACGGCCCAATGTCAGTCCTTCAGCATCAACGATATACCATTTACGGGTTGTGTTGCCCGCATTGGCCATAAATGTGGTTTTCATGGGTAATGATTCCTCCTGAATATAAAACGAACCGCAAGACAACGTCCTTCCTCCGGGGCTAGTGGTTTCCGGACAAATCTCACAAGGAGTATTATACCGTTTTAAATAAGACATGTCAAGAAAAAAGGGAGGAAAATGCAGAATATCAGCCAATTCCGGAACGTCTTTGCGAGGAAAATTTTTCTTTCCTTTGCAGAAAGCCTTTTTTACATTCTGTCTGAAAATTTTTTCTTTCCGTTCCCGGTTTCGCCCCCTTTCTCTGCAGTTTCTCTATTTAATACATTTTTATATGTTACAGTCAGGAAAAAATCTCTGCTTTTCTCTGTCAGAGCAGAAATATTCATACCAAAAAGTAATTCATTTTTGCCATTGACGAATCCTTGATCCCGGAGTATTCTTATTATAACTTGATTGCAACAGTTTATGATAATTAGTCATTAATCATGAGCTGTTGAGATGAGTTGTATGGATTCTCATCTCAAAATATCATAATGCCCGATTTGGCGGTCTGCCGGAATCCCTTCGGATATCTGCAGATCCGCTGCCGGACAAAGTTCATTATTTCTAAGGAGGACTTTCTTTTGAACACATTTCTTTTTGCCCTGGCTGCTTTGATAGCAGGCTACATCATTTACGGGAAAATCGTAGACCGCCTATTTGCTCCTACCGACAGACCCACGCCGGCATTGATTCACAATGACGGCGTCGATTATATTCCTCTTCCGACCTGGAAAGTTTTTCTGATTCAGCTTCTGAATATTGCCGGCCTGGGTCCGATTTTCGGTGCACTGGGCGGCGCTCTCTGGGGACCCTCTGTTTACCTCTGGATCGTATTCGGTACTATTTTTGCCGGCGGTGTCCATGATTATCTTTCCGGCATGATTTCTCTCCGGGAAGACGGCCGCAGTATTTCCGAAATCGTCGGCCACCACATGGGACATTCCATGCTGAATATCATGCGTGTCTTCTCCGTCATTCTTCTGGTCCTTGTAGGAACTGTTTTCATGACCGGACCTGCCATGCTCCTGGCTAAGCTGACCGGCTGGGCAGTCCTCCCCTGGCTCCTGATCGTCCTTTTCTATTATTTCCTGGCTACTATGCTGCCGATTGATAAAATTATTGCCCGTTTTTATCCTCTCTTCGGCATTTGTCTGATTATTATGGCTCTTGGTATTGCCGGCGGCATGCTTTTCGGCGTCGGCGGTCATGTCATGCCGGAAATGGTTCTGGAAAATCTTTACCCGGCAGCAGAACAGCTTCCGATCTGGCCGCTCATGTTCATCACTGTAGCCTGCGGTGCCATTTCCGGATTCCATTCCACCCAGTCCCCCCTGATGGCACGCTGCCTGAAGGATGAACGGCTGGGACGTCCCGTATTCTACGGCGCTATGGTTGCAGAAGGTGTCATCTGTCTCATCTGGGCAGCTGCCGGCGTAACCTTCTTTGACGGAACCGGCGGATTGATGGCTGCCCTGAAAACCGGCGGCCCCGGCGGTGCAGTATATGATATCTGTGTCGGCTACATGGGTACAGGCATCGGCGCAGTCCTTGCCATGCTCGGCGTTATTGCCTGCCCGATTACATCCGGCGATACTGCCTTCCGTGCAGCTCGTCTGACACTGGCTGACTGGTTCCACTTTGATCAGTCTCAACTGGCTAAACGCCTTTTCTTCGCCATTCCTCTTCTGGGCATCGGCGGTATCCTTTCCCAGATCGATTTCAACATTATCTGGAGATACTTCTCCTGGACCAATCAGACCCTGGCTATGATTGTTTTATGGACCGGCGCTGTATACCTTTACAGAAACTGCACCAATGCAAAAGCATGGCTTGTTGCCTGCATTCCGGCCACATTCATGTCCGTTGTTACTTTCACTTACATTCTCCAGGCTAAGGAAGGTCTTCAGCTGGATCCTTCCATTACCTATCCTGCAGGAATCATCTTCGGTGCTGCCTGCCTCGCTCTTTTCCTGAAAGCAACTGTTTTCGGGAACCGTCCGAGAGTATGTGATGCGAAGAAGGAAGAAAAAGCTTCCCTGTCGGCAGATTCTGTACAATAAGAAAAAGGAAAAAGAGTGCGGAAGAAATAAAATCTTCTGCACTCTTTTTTGCTGTCAGCCAGATGTAACTTCCCGCATTTTCTTCATGAATCAATTTCCGCTGTCATTCCCGTCCGGTTCCCCGCCTTTTTCCCTTTTATAAAGGAGCCAAAGGAAAAGAACAGGCAATCCGAGTACATAGGAAAAAGAATATCGATAAACACTGCCGGCGGGAGTCGATAGAGAAAGGATAACCGTGTTCATGAGGAGAGGAAGAGCTGCCA
This sequence comes from uncultured Dialister sp., assembly GCA_938038225.1. Classification (GTDB taxonomy): domain Bacteria; phylum Bacillota; class Negativicutes; order Veillonellales; family Dialisteraceae; genus Dialister. The sequence continues at coordinate 31,646 of CALHRX010000005.1, forward strand.
GAACGGCTTCCCTTTTCTTTTCATAGTAAAAAAGAATACAAAAGAAAATCGTCACCCAAAGCAGGAGCCCGCTTCCCAGGAACCGGGCCCCGTCATACTGCAGAGAACCCAATACGGCCCTGCATTTTCTCGGCATAGGGAAATCACCTGCCATGAAGCGATCATTGTCCGCAGGCTTCATATTTCTTGTATTCTCATCAGAAAGCGCCCATCCGAAGCGGGACTGCACACCGCTGTCCACGGGATCCAGATTCCACAGCTGAAAAGTTTCCGTCATCCATCCCTCCAGATAAATTCCCGGATTTTTCAGGCCGGTTCTTACCCATGCGGCCAGAAATTTCTCCTTTTCCCCGTTCATACGGTCATGCTGAAAATCCCGGTCCCATTTGACCCAGTCTACTGTATAGGGATGATACTGTTTGCGCCAGGTCTCCTCCGGAAGAAGGCTGTCCATCAGCGCAGCCGTCTTTTCATCTCTCTCTCCGTTCTTGACCAGCACACGTCCCAGCTGCTGCAGAGGAATTCCCATGGACTCCTGAAAAAGCGGTTCCCATCCATGCTGGTGTAAAATCATACGGCCGGGGACAACAGAAATGACCGCGCAAAGAAGAAAAACCGTCCACTGTATCCGGTATTTTCGAATCGCTGCCGTGAATGCCGTCATAAGGAAAAAGGCCAGGAGCAATCCGTTGCTACGCAGCAGCATCAGCCCCAGACAGGCTGCAGCCAGGAACAATGTATGTCTGGCCGTCCAGACCTTTTCTCCTGTCCGGGAAAGGAACAGAAACATCCACGCCAGGACCGTCAGGGAGAAGATCCCTTCCCGTACAGCCGCAGCGGCATAATTTCCAATCATGGGAACAAAGGTAAAATATCCCCACAGAAACACGGCGGGCCCTTTGCCGAATTTTTCTCTCACCCATCCGCAAAGCTTTGCCAGAGAAAAAGCAATCACCAGAATCTGAAGCAAAGACAGAAGAAAGATAACCGGCTCCCGGCTTCCCCACACGGCTTTCCCCCATTCCGCGCCGTATCCGTACAGCAGGGAATATGCCCAGGGAAACTGAATCACCGCATAAAGAGGATTATCCATCATATATACTGTATCATTCATGCCCGGTGCCGGATAAAAAGCAAGAAGAAAAAGAAGCCACCACAAAAAGGTAAACAGAAAAGCGGGAAAAGCATATCCCCGCTTCTTTCCAGGCATCCGCTCCCGCTGATGCTCCTGCAAAAACCTTCCCGCCCAAAGGAAAACCGCGGCAGATACCACATAGCACAGGATAATCATGGGGATATCACTCCAGGCAAAAAGACTTTCCCCGGGAACGGTCATTTTCCCCTGCTCATCGAGCAGACTCCAGTGCATGGTATACCACAGGGCTGCAGAAAAGGGAATGCAGAAAAAAAGAATTCCCTTCTGTGCAGGACTTTTTAAACACTCAGGAATCATACCCCGCCTCAATCCTTCCAATGGGTATATCCATCTCCTTTTCTCTTCTCCTCTGTTTCCTGCATTTGCCGATATACATCGCCTGCCGGAAAAACAATCGTCTCACTCCAATGCGTTTCTCCGTATTTCCCCTGCGGCAGAAAAGGCAAAAGGAAGAAAAAGGGAAGACAAAGCGGAAAATAATAAACATAGCGGAACACAAAAGCAGCCGGTGCCGCCAGTATAAGCGTCCCCCACAAAAGACATGCGGGAAGCAGCACCGTAAAACGGGCATATTGCTTCCGATAAATCAGGATCAGTCCCACAATAAGCGTCAGTGCCATGCAGGTACCGGCTCCCAGGTAGCGGGAATGATTCCAAAGATAGGTCCCCAGCTTTTCCTGTATTTCCGGTTTAAAGAAAGTCTTAATCTGCGCCGTCGCATAACCGTTATTGTGAATCGGAGAAAGGCCGTCTTTCAGGTCTGATTCCCGGAATGCCCATCCGAACCGGGACTGCGTCATTTCATCCGGTGCCGGAAACGCCCAGTACCCGTAAGTCTCCAGCAGCCACGCCTCTATATAAATCTGTTTATTTCTCATGCCTACAGATTTCCAGGCTTTCCAGAACTCATCCGGGTGATGGTTAAAATAATAAAAATCAAAATTACTGTTCCATTTGATCAGGTCCGCTGTAAAAGGATCATACCACTGTTCAATGCTGGAGGGCAGCATCATACGCACCGTATAGTCCTGTTCTTCCTTTGTCAGGGGTACACCGACGGCTACCGCACGGGAATACTGCTGAATGGGAATCCCCACTCTTTCCTGAAAAAGCTGCGGAAGATCCAGAATTTGCTTTACCGCAATATTCGGCGCAGCTGCAATCAGAATCATAAACAGGCTTGTCAGAATCATCTTCTTTCGGATCTGTTTCATCATGAACAGAAAACAAATCAGCATCACCAGAAAAACGAAGATTCCGTTATTCCGGAGCATCATCATGCCCAGGCCGGCCAGTACAAAAAGCCTTTTATTTTCTTCCCAGGCATTCTCCCGATATCCCGAAACAAAAGAAGTCATCAGGGGAACCCACAAAAGAATCGCTGCGGAAAACAGAACATCCTTCACATTGGAGAAAGACATGTTCACGATCATGGGCGTAAAGGCATAATACAGTGCAAGAAAGCCGACCAGTTTTTTCTTGCCGGTTCTTCGATAGAGCCAGGAAAGTGTATAAGCAATTGCCATTGCCAAAAAGAGCATCTGGATCAGAGATGCTGCAGCCAGTCCGTAGGAAGCTGTCTGAAAAAGCTCAATGGATGCCTGCGTCAGTCCGTAAATGAACATGCAGTATATAAAAGTATGCTGGCCTGTTGCCCAGATTCCTGCCCGCATAATATCGGTCGTATCATTCATCCCCGTTCCCGGATAGAACACCAGAAAAAACGGGAACCATGCCAGCATGAAAAATGCCGTCAGCCAGGCAAAGGGGGCATCCGTCGGCTTTCCCGGAATTTCATTTTCCTCCATGGCCGGAATTCTTCCGATTCGCGGAACGGCAAAAGACAGCACCGCATACGTCACAGCCGCCAGTCCCAGGATAAAGGGAATATCCGCCAAATGCAGAAGCTGTGCCCGATTCCAGGGAACAGACGGCGGATGCCATCCGATTTTATACGTATAAAATTCGCAAAATCCCAGAAAAAGAGCCAGCAAAGCACACAGGCTTCCGTAGAGCCGCCGTTCTGTAAAAAATTTCATGAGACACTCCTTTGATTGATGGCCCTATTATACCTTTTTTCCGAAGAACATGCTAAAGCTCCATCAATATTGCAAATTCCCGTTTTCCGGCCGTGTACTGAAAATTTCCATCCGGATTTTCACAAAATAAAAAAGCAGAAACTTTCGTTTCTGCTTTCCATTTATCTTATCATACACGGGCAGCTTCCGCAGGCACTTCGTCCAGCTTTCCCTTCAGGTCATGGTCCGTCATAGCACATACAGCAGAATCAGACCAAACATTTTCTGCAGTTTCAATCATATCAATGATGGTATAAATCGGAAGAATAACTCCCATAATGCCGATCGGTACCCCCATACCGCTCATCAGAGACAGTGTCAGGAAGTAGCATCCCATAGGAACCCCTGCATTGCCTACAGCGGCAAGCACCGCAATGAACAGCCAGACAAGCATATCACTCATGGACAGCTCCATTCCTGCATTCTGCATCAGGAAAAGAGAGGTTACCAGGATAAATGCTGCGCATCCGTTCATATTGATGGTCGTGCAGATCGGCAGAACAAAGCGGGAAACCGCCGGATTGGCCTTCAGATTATGTTCTGCAGAAGCCAGCGTAACAGGAAGTGTTCCTGCAGAGCTTTTGGTAAAAAGAGCTACTGCAATTGCCGGAGACATCTTCCGGAAAACATCGATCGGATTTAATCCGCGAAGCACCAGAATCAGCGGAAGAATAATGAAGAACTGAATGGCATTCCCTCCGAGAACGACCAGAGTATACTTTCCGAGAGCTCCTACAATAATGCCTGCTTCAATCTGCGCGGAAAGCTGTGCGGAAAATGCCAGGATCCCTGCCGGCAGAACGAAAAGGATGGCCCGGATCAGTGTGAAAAGAAGTTCCTGGAAACCGAGGATTCCTTTTAAAAGCATCTCTCTGTTTTCCGTCTTCGGCATGAATGCAATCCCCAGACCGAAGGAAGCGGCAATAATCATGACAGCCAGAACATTCCCCGACAAAAACGGCTGAATCATATTATTCGGAATGACGCTCAGGATATGATCATAATAAGTCAGTGTTCCCAGCTTCTGCGGTACATTCGAAGCCCCCGCGCCGATAATGTCTGCCGGAAGATTTCCCGGAGCGATCCAGAGATACATCCCGAGTCCTACTGCCGCAGCACAAACAGTCGTCAGCAGTGTATAAGTCACGGCATGTGCAAAAATTCTGCCGGTTTCCTTCTTATTTCCCAAAGCGGCCAGAGTCGTAATGACCGCCAAAGCAATCGTCGGCACCGCGATGAATTGGAACAGCCGGGTAAATACTGTCGCAATAAAGTTGAAAAGATCATTGAGCGGTTTAATTCCCAACCATCCCAGCGCTGCCCCGATAATCAGCGCAGCAATCCAGAGAGCAAACTGCCTCCCCTGTTTTTTCTGCTTGTTTTTATCAAGAGCCTGCCGTACCTGGCTCTCAACTTCAGAATTCTTATCCATATAATCCTCCTTCAAGCCTGCAATTCCGGGTTTCTGTCCCCAAAAGGACGATAACAAAAAGCTCCCGTCCCAAAGGGACGAGAGCCTCGTGATTCACACCCAAATTTACATATACGTCACCGTATATGCCTCTATAGGTTCCGCTAGCTGAAACCATAGTCCTGTATCGGGAACACCCGGGAAGGCCTACCTTTATCGGCCCGCCAGACTCTGAAATGCACTTCGGTACCCCTTCCATATCCGCTTCCACCGTCCGGACTCTCTAGAATTTCTTGAAGGTACTTACTCTCTTTCTTCCTCGTCTTTGTTGCTCATACTGTAGCATAGGAATTTGTAAATGTCAAATACTCTTTTCAAAACTTTTTCTAAAGGAATTCTCTTCCGAAATCCGAAAAAGAATCCCGTTGATCTGTACCGGATCTTCGGTCCTATACCAGTCTTTTCCTCCACACGCCCTGATGCCAGCGCCAGAAAAATACCAGTCCGCGGATGCATTCATCAGCCGCCATGGCAATCCAAACCCCGGCCAGTCCCCAGTAAAGATGAACACCAAGAAGCCATGCCCCGAAAGTTGCAACTCCCCACATGAAAATGATGCCGATCGTCACCGGCGCCCGTACATCGCCGGCCGCATTCAATGCCATAACCATACTCATATTAACAGCTCTTCCGATTTCCAGGAAAATTTCAATAAAGAGAATCGTTTTCCCCAGCGCATGAATCTCCGGATCGTCGGTAAAGATGGAAAGGACCGCATCTGCATTGAGATACAGGAAAAGAGCAATCGAGCCGGACAGAAGCATTGCTACCGAAATCGTAAATTTTACCCGGCGGTCCACTTCTTCATTATCGCCGGCGCCTTTAAAATATCCCACAAGAATCTGCGTAGCCATTGCCAGGGATTGAGAGTATACATAGCTCATCATGGCGATAATGTAGCAGTATACCTTCGTAGTAATAACGATAACGCCGAAAATGTTCACAAACTTCATGATGACTGTCTGCGACAGCTGATAGGAGAAAGTTTCTCCTCCGGAAGGAATCCCCAGATACAGGATCTTCCGCAGGGTCTCCCACGGGAACGGGCGGAAAAACTTCATCGAAAGCCTTGCCGGCGTATATCGGTGAAAAAGATAAACAATCAGGAAAAAGCCTATGAATTTGGAGATATTCGTAGAAATGCAGACCCCCAGCACCCCCAGAGAGGGAATCGGGCCCCAGCCGTGAATAAGAATCATATTTCCGCCGATATTGATCAGATTCATGACCAGTGAACAGATCATGGTCAGCTTCAGCAGCGCAAATCCCCGCAGAAAAGAAATAAAGGCCATATACATACTTTGTATAAAGACGAAAATTCCAATCCACCGCAGATACAGCGATGCGTCCGCCCAGGTCTCCTCCGGCATGCCCAATGCAGTCAGGAAGAAATCATCAAACAGAAAAAGAAGGACACTGATAATGAGTCCCAGTACCAGATTTGTTCCCAAAGCCACACTGCAGACCTCGCTGACCTTGGAAAGATTTCCCGCTCCCCGATAATGAGCAATCAGTATGGTTGCTGCCTGAGAAAGGACTGCCAGAGTCAGGATCACCAGATTAAAGATGACATTATCATTTCCGACGGCCGCCACACTTCCCGTAGAATACCGGCTCAGCATGAACTGGTCCACATTCGGTACCATCATCTGCAGAACAGTCTCAACAAAAATAGGAACGGACATGGAAAATACTGTCCAGCGGCTTTTATATAACTCATGAGATGCCACAATAAACCTCCTGTGAAAAACGGTCTTATGATATCATCAAAATTTCCTGCCCGCAAGAAAAGAAGCAATTCTTTATCAATTCATTACATTCTTTTTCCCTGAAAAGGTCTTGAAAAAAACGTACGGATAAGGCATAATATAATACAGCTTAAATCCATGGGCGATTAGCTCAGCTGGGAGAGCGTCTGCCTTACAAGCAGAATGTCAGCAGTTCGATCCTGTTATCGCCCACCACAAAAAAGACTTCACGATGTGAAGTCTTTTTTACTTTTCCGGAAGCGGGACTTCCGGCTTTCCCCAGCCGCTCATTCCTTCCCGAAAGGGGCCCTTTTCCGAAAATTGACAAAATAAAAAAAGCACTTGCAAAGTCCGAACGAATCTGCTATTATAATGAACGTACTCACGTACGCATTCCTGAATAGCTCAGCCGGTAGAGCGCGTGACTGTTAATCACGATGTCGCAGGTTCGAACCCTGCTTCAGGAGCCAGTGGCCTGTTCGTCAAGTGGTTAAGACACCGCCCTTTCACGGCGGGTTCGGGGGTTCGAATCCCCCACAGGTCACCAATGTGGGCGATTAGCTCAGCTGGGAGAGCGTCTGCCTTACAAGCAGAATGTCAGCAGTTCGATCCTGTTATCGCCCACCACAAAAAAGACTTCACGATGTGAGGTCTTTTTTATTTTCCGCAAAAGAAAATTCCATAAAAACAGGAAAGCCTTTATTTCCCGGTTTCTTTTAAATCAGGAAATAAAGGCTTTCTTCATAGAACTCTCCTGTCCGCCCTCCGGGACAGCGTCAAATCCCGCAAAATCCCGGTCTCCTTTTCCATTCCGTCACACCTGATTGGGAAAAAGGCAAACAGAATCTGTGCTTTCTGCCGCTTCACGAATCCTGCTGATATTCAAAAAAAGAGCCGGTCGGTCTATCCGGCTCTTTTTCTGAATGAATTGGTAAAATCGGTGCCTCAGGTATTTACCGGGTCCTCATTCCAGCATGGGAAGTGTCGATCCGCCCAGAGGAATGACATATACTTCTGCGTCTTTTCCCATTTTATCCAAAGCAGCATCCACGGCCGTCTGCATATCACGGAAAGGCGTCATATTGGCCCTGCGCACCTGTTCCTCCTCCATGTCTGTCACCAGGTAAATGCTGCATTTCTTCTGAACCAGCGCCAGCGCCGCCGATTTATGTCCGCCCAGTTCAAAATGCTCATGAATGGCTTTCACCCGATCATCCGGCGTTTCATAATTCCGGATCCATTTTTCGAATACATCACTGCCGTAGCCTTCCTTGCAGGAAGCGGAAACAACCATGACACCGCCTTCCCGGACCGCATGTTTTGCATTATCGATAGCCTTCTGTGCCTGATACAGACTGATATCCTTCGGGTAACCTCCGGCAGAAACGATGACGACATCTGCAGGGTGCCCGATTTTTATTTTGTAAATGCCGTCCAGAAAATGACAGGCTTTCCGATGCGCCTGAACCCGGTCTCCTGCCGCCGCAAAAGCAATTTTTTTATGATCATCCAGAACCACATTCACAATAAAATCGACTGGGCAGAAATCATACGCCTTTTCCATATCTTCCCGCACGGGATTTCCGTCCAGGTGACCTGCATAGGCACCGTTCCGGATCATGTTTTTATGATTGGACTGAATTGATGCACGGGAAGCCACACCGGGCATCAGGGCTTTCATACCGCCGCTGTATCCCGCAAAGTAATGATATTCCACATTCCCCAGAAGAATGCGCCGGTCTGCTTTGACCACCTCGGAAAAAATATCCACGGACGTGCCGTTCGGGCAGGTTCCCAGATGAATGCAGTCCTCCGGATCGCTTTCTATGCAGCGAAAATTCTCATATACCTTATCCCCTACCAAACGTCTTTTTTCCTCTTCCGTCTGTTTTCTGTGCGACCCCAGACCAAAAACAACCGTCACGTCCTCCTTACGGCATCCTGCCTTTTCCAGTTCCTCCCACACACAGGGAATCACAATTCCGGAAGGCATCGGGCGGGTCACGTCACTGGTAATAATAACCACCTTTTCGCCGGGTTTTACAATATCCGAAAGCTTTTCCGTTCCGATCGGATGCGCCAGTGCTTCCCGGACCTCTTCCGTTTCCGATTCCGCGGCAGGACACTGCATCGGATACAGCTCCGTCGGATGATGAGAATCATCCACATGAAATGAAACCAGATCCTTCCCATATTTAATGCTGAATTCCATGATTCCTCCTTCTGCAAAACTGCTGATGTAAATCATATCCCATAAATTGTATTATATATTAGCAATACTTATATTTTAATTATACTATATCTTCTTCTGTGATCCTGTAATTTTTTATAAAAAATCCTTGACAAGGAACAGCAATGCGCCTATAATCCAAACATAAGCAAAAGCCAAGGACGAAGAAGGGATACAGATTCTTTTTCCAGAGAGTCAGCATTTCGGTGTAAGCTGATAAAGGAACTTTATCTTTCCGCTTCGGAGACATAGGTGAGGAATCTATCGGGTATGCCCGTTACAGCAAATCAAAGATGGCCGAAAGGCAATTTGGGTGGTATCGCGGGTGCTCTCGTCCCTTAGAGGATGAGAGCTTTTTATTTTCCCCATCTCCCAGGTCCTTTCTGCTAAATTGGGTGGCACCGCGAGAAAAGAGAAGCTCGTCCCATGGGACGTCTTCTCTTTTTCTATTTCGGGAGGAAAAAAATGAAACGAGTATACAACTTTAATGCAGGCCCATCCCCTATGCCTCTGGAAGTACTGGAAGAACTCCAGCAGGATCTGACCGATTTTCGGAATACCGGTATGGGCATCACGGAAATTTCCCACCGTTCCAATGAATTCCAGGATATGCTGGATGAAACGAAAGCGGACCTTCATGAGCTGATGCATCTCGGTGAAAATTATAAAATCGTTTTCATCCAGGGCGGCGGCACCATGCAGTTCCTCATGACGGCAGCCAATTTCCTTCATACAAAAGGCGCCTATGCCGACACAGGTGTGTGGACCCAAAAGGCAAAGAAAACCGCCGCCTTCTTCGGAGAGGTCTATGATGCCTCCTCCGCCGCAGACAAAGATTATTCCTACATTCCCGATACGGTTCAGATCCGGCCGGATACAGATTACCTCTATCTCTGCTCCAATAACACCATCTACGGAACAGAATACAAGGATTTCCCCAAAACAGACATTCCCATCATAGCAGACATGTCCTCCGATATTCTTTCCAGAGAAATTGACTTCAACCGGTTCAGTCTTATCTGGGCAGGCATTCAGAAAAATCTGGGCGCCGCAGGATGCGCCTTTGCAGCCATCCGGGAAGATTTTCTGGAAAAAGCAAGGACCGATATTCCGGAATACCTGCAGTACCGCACCTTTGTTGCAAAGGATTCCACCTATAATACCCCTCCGGTATTCTGCATCTATACACTGAATCGAATGCTCCACTGGATCAAGGGACAGGGCGGACTCCCTGCGGTGGAAGAACGAAATAAACGCAAAGCACAAATGATTTACGACGTCATCGATGCCAGTGACGGCTTCTATAAGGGGCATGCAGAGAAAAAGGACAGAAGCCGCATGAATATCACCTTCAATCTGACCGATTCGGCTATGGAAAAGGATTTCATCGCCCAAGCCAGGGAAAATGATTTTGTCGGAATAAAAGGCCACCGTCTCATCGGCGGTCTCCGGATATCTCTGTACAATGCAGTCACACCGGAAGCGGCCTCTGCCCTGGCGGAATTCATGAAGGAATATGCCCGGAAGAACGGATAATTCCGGAGGAAAGCCGCCGGGCTTCTGCCCCGATCTTTTCCAATCAGAAAACAGAATCTAACAGTATCTATAGAAATCAAGGGAGGAATTTATTATGTATCGTATTTTCATTACCAAGGACGTAGCCAAGGAAGCCCGTGAATTACTGGAAAAAGAATTCATTGTCGATATCCGGGACAATATGACGGAAGATGAACTGTGCAAAGCCATCGCCGATTATGACGCCATCATCACCCGAAGCCAGACAAAGGTCACCGCCAAGGTCATTCAGGCCGCAAAAAATCTGAAGGTCATCGGCCGCGCCGGTGTCGGAATCGACGGAATCGACATCAAGGAAGCCACCAAGAGAGGCATTACCGTCGTCAATACGCCGGAATCCAACACCATTGCCGCCTGCGAACACACCATCGCTCTGATGCTCGCCATGACCCGCCACATTCCTCAGGCACATCAGTCCATTATGGAAGGCCGCTGGGACCGTAAAAGCTTCACCGGCATCCAGCTTCTGGATAAGACCGTAGGCATCATCGGCGTCGGCCGTGTCGGTTCCAATGTCGCCAAGCGTCTCCAGGCCTTCAATATGAAAACTATCGGATACGATCCTTATATCCCGGCAGAAAGAGGCAAGCAGCTCGGCGTCGAACTGGTGGATCTGGATACTTTGCTGAGGGAATCGGACTATATCACCCTTCATACACCGCTTACTGATGAAACACGGGGCATGATCGGCGCTGCGGAAATCGCGAAAATGAAGGACGGCGTCCGCCTGGTCAATGCTTCCCGCGGAGCCGTTGTCGATATTCAGGCTCTGGCAGAAGCACTGAAATCCGGCAAGGTAGCCGGTGCAGGCATCGATGTATGGCCCAATGAACCGCTCACTGCGGAAAACAACCCCTTCCTGGGCATGACCAATGTGGCACTCACACCGCATCTGGGGGCTTCCACAAAAGAAGCTCAGGCCGGCGTTGCTACCGATGTTGCCATCGGTGTAGCCCAGGCACTTCACGGAGAACCTGTTGCCACTGCCGTAAATGCTTCCCCCATTACAAAGGCTACGCTCCATGTCATCCAGCCTTATTTCGACCTTTGCGAAAGAATGGGCAACATTGCCATCGATCTTGCCGGCGGCCGTATTTCCGGCATAAATGTGGAATATACAGGTGAACTGACGGAAACGGAAACAGCTCCCCTCACCACCGCCGTTCTGAAAGGTCTCCTTACCCCTGTCCTCCAGCAGACCGTAAACTTTGTCAATGCAAGAAACATTGCAGAAGAACGCCATATGGAAATCCGGGAAATCAAAGCAAAAAAAGGCCATTACTTTACCAATACCATTTCCGTCACGGTGGATACCGACAAAGGAACTCACCGCATCACCGGCGCTCTCTTCGACCGCAAGGAAGCCAAGATTGTTTCCATTGACCGTTTCCGTGTAGATCTGGAACCGAAGGGCTGCTTCATCATTGCTCCCCATGAAGACAAACCGGGCATGATCGGCCAGGTGGCTTCTGTTCTGGGCAAGGCAGGCGTTAATATCAACGGCATGCAGGTCGGCGCTTCCCTGGATAAAGGCATCAATGTTATGGCCGTTGCTGTAGACAGAGACATTCCCACTGCCGTCATCCCTGCTCTGATGAACATCGACGGCATCAAGGATATCAAAGTCATCCATTGTGAACACTGAGAAGGAGTTGCTATGCTTCGAATCATTTTGCTCCGCCACGGAGAAACGCTGTGGAACATCGAAGGTCGTTTCCAGGGGCAGGAAGACACTGCACTTTCCGAAAGAGGACTGGCGCAGGGACATGCACTGGCTCTGGCCCTGAAAGACATCTCCATTGATGCTGCGGTCTCCTCCCCTCTGCAGCGGTCCTATCTGACCTGCAAAATGGCCGCAGATGAGCACGGAATCCCCGTTAGAAAGGACCCCCGCCTCACGGAAATCTCCCACGGAAAATGGGAAGGAATCCGGGCCGATGAAATCCTTCAGCTGTATCCCCGGGAATTTGCATTATGGCACACCCATCCGGAGCAGGTACAGATGCCGGACGGAGAATCCCTGGAGGATGTCCGCCGAAGAGCCCGCGCTGCCTTTGATGAGTATACAGAAACATACGACGGGAAAACCCTTCTCGTCGCTGCCCATGACGCCGTCAATAAGGTCATCCTCTGCGATCTTATGGGACTCGGAATGGATCATTTCTGGCAGATCAAGCAGGACAACTGCTGCATCAATGTCGTGGAATACGACAGCGGCACATGGCGGCTCGTCAATCTGAACGTCACCGGCCATCTGGGCTATCTGATAAGCGGCATCGAGCAGAAAGGCCTGTAAAAAGCTTCCCGTTTTTTCGGATTTCCCACAAAAAAAGCATGCACCGTGCGGAAAAACAAAGTACAGTTTTTCCCATGTGCATGCTTTTTGATTGCTGCCGATCCAATGATCCGGCCTGCTTCCCCTGAAATTCCGCTCTTTCATGCGGCGGATATTTTTCCCTGCCGAAGGGGCCTTTTCAATAATTCATTCCCGTTTTCGGTGTGCTGTCCGGCTGATTATTTCCGGAAAGATTATCCGGGATATCCGTAGGTACTCTCTTATAGGGGAAACTCTTTTGGATCTGTTTCATGATATCATCCATGATGTATTCATTTCTCACAAATCCTTCATCCTCAATTTCGAAGTAGGTGCCCCGGTCCCGGCGGGCTTCGCTTTCTCCGTTCTTTATCGTGTAAATATCCACGATGGCCCGGGTGCTGATAATATTGTCGCCGAAATCAAACAGAGACCGGCGGACGATATACTGCTGCCACAGTGCCACCTGCGGAAGGACGACGATATCCGCACCGCTCTGCTTTTGAATTTCCGGAAGCAGAGCCGGAGAAATCGGTTTTCCCGCATAGGACGTATCGTCAATCAGACGGTAATAGGGATAGCGAAAAATTTCCTTCATGGACTTATTGACATAAGCCGCCGCAAAATCTCCCTGTCCGCGATATGATGCGGGAATCAGGAGCACCGTTCTTGTGTTCTCAAAATAGCCGAGCCGACGATTGGTTTCCGCCGCACTTTCCGCCGATGCAGTAACTCCCGCCAAAAGCAGCAGAAGAAGCACCGTCATAAAAGCCATGATTCTTTTCATCCGTAAAACCTCCTTTTCCTATCCTGTTTTCTCTCCTGTAAAAAAGAGCTGCCGGAAAGCAGCTCCTTTTGTTACTTATGGAAATAGCTTCGGATGTAATCCACAAAGATTTTGACCGGTGTAGACTGCATCATTGCTTCCTTGTAAATCAGATGGCTGGGCCGCAGGATCGGATGCCGCTGTTTATCATAAATCATCTGCCGGTCCACCTCAGGCGCACACCGCGGAAGAAGATCTGCCGGAATCAGAGAATGTCCCAGCCCCTGATTGACAATTTCCACGCAGGTCAGGCAGTCGGACACTGTCAGCATAAAATGAGGGGATTCTTCAAAATTCTGCCGCCACCAGCGGGTGCGGAGCTCATCCAGGGAAGGATCGCTCCGATACCGAATGGACGGCCGCTCCGGCAGTGTATCAAAATCAATCTTATCTGCCGAAATCAGGTACAGCGGCGCATCCTCCAGCAGGATATCCGCATCAGGCCATTCCTGATTGCCGCGGACAATCGCCAGATGAATGTCCTCCTTCTTGACCAGCTTCACCAGACGGTCGCTTGTATCGGTGGTCAGGGAAATCTCAATATCGCTGTATTTATCGACGAATCCTTTTAAAATTCCCGGCATATGGGACTGTGCAAAGGATTGGCTGGCGCCGATACGAAGTACTCCGGAAATGGAATTCGGTTCATGAGTGACATAGTTCTTCATATCCTGATATTGCTGCAGTTCCTTTTCTGCAAAGGAAAAAAGACGGTTCCCTGCATCGGTAAAATGAACGCCCTTATTGGTCCGAATAAATAAGGGACATCCGATTTCCTTTTCCATCTGACTCAGACGATAGGTAAGGGACGGCTGGGTCATAAAAAGGCGTTTTGCCACCTTATTGATACTTCTTTCTTCCCGAAGATAGATGAGAATTTTCCAGTCCGTATTGTTCATAACGATGCCCCTTGCTTCAAACCCCATTAAAAACAGCAGGTTATAAAATAATCCAGTATAAAATTATTTTATTACATTATATCATACAATTCCCCGCCTCTGCATGATGAAGATAAAGATTTTTTTCGATATTAAAAATAAAAATGGAGAGAAACTGCTAAAAAAGAAACAGCCTTCCGCCTTTCAGGAAATCCGCCGCCTGCACCGTAAAGGACCTTTTTTCTCCTTCTGACGGCTGCTATACTATTTTCATACCATTGCAGGAGCAGCAGGAGGACTTATGAAAAAAACAGATAAAAAAGCCGTCAAAAAATCCATCAAACCTACGGAAATTTCTACCCTCCGGGACGGATTATATGAAAAGATCATGTCACAGGAATTTCAGGACAAACTGCAGGCCTCACTGGACGCACAGGAAATCTGGACCGAGCAGGAGGATCTGGACCCGCAGGAGGCCGTCCCCGGTCTGGCTGCCTATTTTTCGCTTCTGCTCCGAAACCGTCTGAAAGAACTGGCTGACAGTGATGATACGGATAATGCGGAAGAAGAAATCCGTTTTGTCAATGACTGCATCCGCCACCTTTTCCGTTCCGATCAGGAGCTGGGACAGGCTCTGACCGTTTCTCTCAGGAAATCTCTTCTGCTGTCTCTCCAGCACACAAAGAATCAGATTTCCCGTGAAGCGGCCCGGAAATCCCGCCCCCGTCCCGATACGTCCCTTTGCCGGAGCTTCCTTTTCACCAACAGCCGGAAGGACGTGAATATCGCCTCGGAGCTGCGCAGGGAAATTCTTTCCTCGGACCGCATTGACCTGTTGGTCTCTTTCATCAAGTATTCCGGCCTGCGGATGATTTTCCCCGACCTGCAGCAATTTACCGGCCGGGGCGGCAAGCTGCGCATTATCACCACCACGTACATGGGCGCCACAGACCCCAAAGCCGTGATGCAGCTGTACAAGCTTCCCAATACGGAAATCCGCATTTCCTACAATACAAAAGAAACACGTCTTCACGCAAAAGCTTATATGTTTTACCGCAGCAGCGGCTATTCCACAGCCTATATCGGCTCTTCCAATCTATCCCATGCAGCCATTGCAGACGGGCTGGAATGGAATATGAAAATCACTGCACAGGATCAGCCCCATATTCTGGAGAAGATGCGCGCCACCTTTGAAACCTATTGGAATTCCGCGGACTTTTCGCCTTTTACCGACGATCAGAAAAAGCAGCTGAGAGACAGCATCGATGCTATCCGTCATCCCGATACCGACAGGCCTTCCGATTATTTCTTTGATATCCACCCCTACCCTTACCAGCAGACTGTCCTGGATACACTGCAGGCAGAACGGGAACTGAAGCATTGCTTCCGCAATCTGATTGTTGCTGCCACCGGCACGGGGAAAACCGCCATTGCCGCTTTTGACTACCGCCGTTTTGCCGAAAACCGCAGGCCGAAGGCCACACACCTTCTGTTTCTGGCACACCGCCGGGAAATTCTGGACCAAAGCCTCTCCTGCTTCCGCCAGGTCCTGAAGAACCCCCGTTTCGGTGAACTCTCCGACGGGAAAGAGCATGCTTCCCATCCGGAATATCTGTTCATGACGGTCCAGACCTTTTCCCGGCAAAAATTCTGGGAACATATGGCTCCGGACTACTACGACATGATCATTGTCGACGAAACCCACCATGCTGCCTCCGATTCCTACCAGAAAATCTTCACGGCCTTCCATCCGAAAATTCTTCTCGGTCTGACTGCTACACCGGAGCGTATGGACGGAAAAAGCATTCTCTCTTATTTTGATCATCATATCAGTGCGGAAATCCCGCTCACCGATGCCATCGAACGCCGTCTCCTCTGTCCCTTCCACTACTTCGGTACGGAAGATCCGGTCGATCTTTCCTCCGTATCCTGGAAAGGCGGAAATTATGATACAAAAGAGCTGGAAATCAAGTACGCTTACAATCAAATTTCCGCAGGCCGCCGTGCTGCTGCGGTTCTCGATGCGCTCACCCATTATACTGCCGATCTGCGGGACGTAAAATGCATCGGCTTCTGCGTATCAAAAAAGCATGCCGAGTATATGGCAGGCTATATGAATGAGCACGGCATTCCCTCCATGAACCTGGATGCCGATACCCCGTCTGATATCCGGCGAAAAGCAAAAGAGCAGCTGGAATGCGGCGAAAAACAGATTCTCTTCACAGTCGACCTGTTCAATGAGGGTGTTGATATTCCCAGTGTCAATACGGTCCTTTTCCTCCGCCCCACCAACAGCCTCACCGTTTTCCTGCAGCAGCTGGGCCGCGGACTCCGCCTTTCCCCCGGGAAAGACTGTCTCACCGTGCTCGATTTTGTGGCACAGTCCAACAAAAATTATAATTTTGCCCGCCGCTTTTCCGGCCTGCTCGGCAACAGAAACCTTCGTCTGCAGGAGGAAATCAAAGCCGGATTTCCCCATGCACCGAAGGGCTGCTGCATTCAGCTGGAACCGATTGCACAGAAATATGTTCTGCAAAATATCAGAAGTCATATGAGCAGGGATGAATTTTACCGGGAACAGATCCGCGCACTGTATGGAGCCACACAAACAATCCCCGCACTGTCCTGTTTTCTGAACGCCCTCGATATTCCTGCAGAATCCTTCTTCAATAAAAACCGCCTGTATACCCGCCTCTGTGCAGATGCAGGAATCCGGGAAAAATTTCCCGTCACAAAAGAAGAGTCTGTTCTTTCCGCCGCATGCCCCCGCATCCTGTCCATCGATTCGCCCCGGTGGATCCGGTTCCTCCAAAAAGAACTGGAGCATCCCTATATGCCCGTCGCCGAGACAGAAAAGCAGTACCTGCGTATGTGGCAGTATACGATGTACGGCCGGGATTTCAATCAGTGCGGACTGGAATCGCCTCTGGACGTGATTTCCCTCTTTTCCACTCAACCGGCACTGAAGGAAGAGCTCCTGGGCATTCTTTCCTATCTGTACGACCGCATCACCATCCTCCCGAAGCCTCTTTCCGTTCCCTACCCCTGCGCTCTGGAAGTCCACTGCCGATATACCAGAGATCAGATTTTTGCTGCACTGGGCTATAACAATCCTCCCCAGATCCGGGAAGGCGTCAAGTATCTGCCGGAAAAGAAAACCGATGTTTTCCTTGTGACTCTGAATAAATCAGCCAGGGAATTTTCGGATACCACCCTTTATGAGGACTATTCCATCAATGAGACGCTGTTTCATTGGCAGTCCCAGAATTCCACGGCACCGGAATCCAAAACCGGACAGCGTTACATCCGGCAAAAGGATGAAGCAGAGAATGACTGCACGGTTCTCCTCTTTGTCCGGGAAAGAAAGACAGATAATTATAAACGAACTATGAGCTATACCTTTCTCGGCACGGCACACTATGTAAACCATACCGGGAGCCGGCCTATGACGATCATTTACAAGCTGGATCATCCGATTCCCGCACAATATCTTCCTGCCACCGACAGCAGCGGTGTACTGTAAAAAACAGCCTCTTTGAGAAGAAATACGGCTTGATGCCGTTCTCTTCCAAAGAGGCCTTTTCTATTTCTGTTCATTTTTGGATTCGTTCATCGAGACGATTGATTTCAAAATCCTCTTCAATCTGCACAAAGGCGGGCATGTGCATGGGATCTTCGCGGAATCCGAAAAGATGGGAAGGGCACCGGCAGTCCGTACAGCCGAAGCCCGGGATCTGCCAGTCAGCGATACGGGAAACCGCTTCCGCCAGCCGATGCTCCATGTCCTCCGCCGTGCGGACAGGAATGCATCCCACCCAGTCCGCTTCCTGCCGGAGCCAGTCAATATGCCAGTGCATGCCTTTCCGAAGCCGGCGGTGGCGGGCCATTCTCTGATCCAGGTTCTTTGCCGCCGAACCGGTATAGACATAATAGCCCTTCGGGAAACGAATCTTACCCATTTTTCCGATTTCCACATTCTTAGTTTCATTCATTCGGAGAATCAGCAGGTAATCTCCTCTGTTCCCTGCTTCCTTGTCCAGAATATACAGAGGTGCAGGAAGAAGACGCACGCTTTCCGGCACTGTCAGATCCGGCGTCCATCGGAGAGCCGCCGCCTTCCAGTCTATATAGGGAGCGGAAAGACGGAATGCTTCCGCAAATTCCGGGTCGGTATGATAATCCGGAAGGAACCACTGCGCCCGGTCCCACTGAACCAGAATCAGCAGCCCTGCCTTTCCGCCGCTTTTCCCGATTTCTCCCAGATGAAGCACATGCTTTCTTCCCCGGGCTGTTACCGCATCGGGGAACATGGCACCCTTTCTGCCGAAAAGTGTGCATGATTTTACCTCTACGGGAAATTGCATTTTCTCATTTCCGATCACCAGATCAAACCGGCTGTCTCCCATCGTCACTTCCCGCCGCAGTACCCGGTAATCCTCCCAGCCGGGTATCCTTTTATGGTTGATCAGCCATTCCGCCGTATCGTTGGCCCGGGAAGTATCGAGCGGAATTACTTCTCCCTCTCTTTCCGCTCCGATGACGCGGTACTTTGTCCGGCTTCCTTCCTTTGCATGAGGCACCGCATAAAGAACGACACCGGGAAACAGCAGTTCCCTCATCCGCCCCGGATTGGGCATATGGGCTCTGACCGGCTCGCCATCGATTTCCATATCAATCACAAACCGATTCGGCCGGCGCAGGAAGCGCCCTTTTTTTATGACCGGATATTCTTTTTCCATCGGTTCCTCCTCCGAAAAATATTTCTCCGCTACAGGAATTCCCGGGGAAAAGCGGACAGTGCTTTCTTCCTTTCCCGGTAATCCGGCATCCATTGCAGAATCAAATCATAAAACCTTTGATTGTGGGTCGGCTCCAGCAGATGATTCAGCTCATGCACGACTACACTTTCGATAAGCGGCTTCGGCTTCGTGACCAGGTCCAGAGCAAAAACCAGCTGTCCTGTCCGGATATTGCAGCTTCCCCATCGGCTTTTCACCGCTTTCACTGTAAAACCTGCGGGCTGTACTCTCATCCGGGGCACCCAGTATACCAGCTTTTTCCGAATTTCTTCCGCCAGGACTTCCGCCGCACCGGCTGCATACAGCTTCCGCCGATTCGCCCGGGAGGTGCGCAGCCCCATCCGGATTTCTTCTTCCGTAAAAACGATACTCTGCCGTGCCGCCCGGAAAATCTTCAAAGGAATCTGCCGTCCGAAAACATAATGGAGCTCTCCGGAAATATATTCATAGTTTTTCTGCTCCGGAAGTATATCAAGCATCCGGCGAATCCAGTCCTCCTTGCTTCGGATAAATGCTTCCGCCTCGGAATCTCCTGTCCCTGCCGGCACCGTGACAGATACAGTTCCGTCCCGCCGGATCCGGATATACATATTTTTGATTCTCTTTCTGACAATGAGAACCTTCCAGGGAAAATTCATAATCCTCCTCCGGGATTGGCTCAGAAAAAAGACCGGAGAAGCATGCCCCGGTCTCCTTACGGGCCGATTCCGCCCGCTTATATTTTCGTACTCTGCTCCAGAATATGATCTTCCGTTTCAAAGAGCGCCTTGGCAAAGGCCTGGGAGTCGAAACGGTCCAGATCCTCTTCTCTTTCGCCCACGCCGATCCACTTGATCGGCACATGAAGCTCTTCGTGGATGGAAAGAACCACACCGCCCTTGGCGGTCCCGTCCAGCTTCGTCAGAACGACCCCGGTCAGAGGCACAATTTCTCCGAAATTCTTTGCCTGGCTGACTGCATTCTGCCCGGTCGTTGCATCCAGTACGAGCAGTGTCTGGTGAGGTGCATCAGGAATGACCTTCTTTACCACCCGGCTGATTTTGGCCAGTTCTTCCATCAGATTCACCTTTGTCTGGAGGCGTCCTGCCGTATCAATCAGAACCACATCCGCCCCTCTGGCCTTGGCTGCTGTCACCGCATCAAAAGCAACCGCTGCCGGATCGGCTCCCTCGGCATGCTTAACGATATCCGCACCGGTCCGTTCCGCCCAGATGGTCAGCTGCTCGGAAGCAGCCGCACGGAATGTATCGGAAGCCGCCAGAAGGACTTTTTTCCCTTCTTTGCGGAACTTTCCCGACAGCTTGCCGATCGTGGTCGTTTTGCCTACTCCGTTGACGCCGACTACCAGGATAACCTCAGGATGATGGGTATTTTCCTGGTCCTGTGTGTGATCCGCCAGAAGCTCCTTCACTGTCTTTTCCATGAAAGGCATAACTTCCTTCGTATTGTGGATGGTGCCTTCCGTGATGCCCCGGCGGATCTGGCGCATCAGGTAATCCGTAGTGCGCACCCCCAGATCTCCGGAAATCAGAACCATTTCCAGATCTTCCAGAAATTCCTCATCAATCTGTGCATAGCCGATGACTACGCTTTCGATATTTTTAATCAAGCTTTGCTTTGTGCGGGTCAGTCCCTTTTTCAGCCTGTCAAAAAATCCCATTTCGTTCCTCCCTTTCAGATACTTTCCTTTATTATACTATCATTCCACATAATCTTTCATCTTTACCGTCACAAGAGAGGAAACTCCCTTCTCTCCCATGGTCACGCCCTGCAAGGTATCTGCAAATTCCATGGTCTTTTTCCGGTGAGAAATAACAATGAACTGTGTTTTTTTCTTGTAATCGGCAATCATCCGGCTGTACCGTTCCACATTGGCATCATCCAGCGCTGCATCGATTTCGTCGACAAAACAGAACGGAGCAGGACGGTAGGCCATAAAGGAAATCAGCAGCGCAATGACCGTCAGTGCTCTTTCGCCGCCGCTCATCAGTGTGAGAGGCTGCCGTTTCTTTCCGGGAAGCTGCAGATACATCTCCACGCCGCCTTCCAGCGGATGATTCGTATCGGTCAGCTCCAGCCGGGCATTTCCTCCGCGGAACATCAGCTGCATGATACGCCCGAATTCTTCATTGATCTTCACAAAGGCCCGAGAAAATTCCTTTTCCATGGTCTGATCGATATCTTTCACCACGGTTTCCAGCGCCGTCCTTGCCTGGTCCAGATCGGTCAGCTGATCCTCATAGAATTTTCTCCGCGCCAGCTGCTTTTCATACTCCTCTTCGCCGTGGGGATTGACGCTGCCCAGAGCCTCCATCCGAGCCAGGATATCCGCTTCCTTTTTCTGGATATCCTGCATGGACCCGGGGATACGAAGCTCTTCTGCCTCCGATAAGGACATACGGCGTTCCTCCAGCTTCTGCAGCTCTTCCTGCTCCTGCCCGCGGAAGCTTTCAATCCTCCCCTTTCTTTCTGCCAGATCCCGCCGCAGCGCATACACTTTTTCCTGTGCCTTCTGCCAGGACTCTTCATTCTGCTTCCGCTCCACAGCAGATGTATCGGAATCTTCCTGCAGCTTTTCCTGCCGGGTCCGGCTTTCCTGCCATTCCTTTTCCGCCTCGGTGAAATTCTTCCGCAGCGTTTCCAGCTCAGCAGCAAGAGAAGCTGCAGCAGCTTCATTCTCTGCAATCTCCGATTCCAGCTTTTCTCTTTCCTTCTGCTGTTCCTTTGCGGCCGTCAGCCGTTCTTCCTCCATCCGCTTCCCGAAAGCAGCCTTTTCCTGCGCCTTCGTCAGCGCTACGTGCAGCGAAAGGATTTCTGCCTGTTTCTTTTCCAGGTTTTTTCGGATATCCCGGCTCTTCGTATCCTCTCCCGGCTCCGGAATATCCCGGTATCCTTCCAGAGAGGTCCTGCAGTTCGCTTCTTTTTTCCGGGCAGTTTCAACCGCCTCCGTCAGGCTGTCCCATTTCGTTCTGGAAGCGGAGAGACTGTTTTCCCGATCGGTCTTTGCGGAAAGCAGTCCTTCCTTTTTCCCCTGCAGTACTGCCAGTTTTTCCTTCATCTCCTGCCAGGCATTCCGCTCTTCTGTCACTCTTTCCGCCAGAGTTTCGCAAAGCTCTCTCTGCCGGTGTTCCGCTTCCCCGCCTGCTTTCAGATTCTTCTGAACCTCCGCTTCCCTGCGTATCAGGAGCTCAATTTCCTTTTTTCTGCCGAAATAAGTATTCTCGCTCTTTTTCATGGAGCCCCCCGTAAGGGAACCTCCTGCATTGACCAGCTGCCCGTCCAGTGTCACAATGCGAATCTTATAATGATATTTTTTTGCTGTTCTTCTGGCATCTTCCAGTGTTTCCGCAATCAGCGTCTTCCCCAGAAGCGCATCCAGAAGCTCCTTATATTCCTTGTCACAGGAAAGAAGCTGCGATGCAATGCCGCAGATCCCCGGCTCCTTTGATGCTTCCGTTTCGATTCCCGCATAAGCCGGGGCGCGCATGCTGTCCAGGGGATAAAAAGTCGTTCTTCCCAGGTGTTTCTGCTTAAGCCATTCGATGATCCGTGCCGCCGCTGCACCTGTATCTGTGACAATATGGGAAATACGGCTTCCCAGCGCGATTTCTGCTGCATCCGTATATAATGCGGGCACCCGGATCAGATCACCCAGCACCCCCTGGACGGAATCTCCGAAAAGTTCCCGGTGATTCATGATGGTCCGGGAAGCCATGGAAAATCCGGCATATTCCTTCTCCGCCTTTTCCAGATACTCCCGCTTCGACCGGAAACCGGCCAGCTCCGAACGAAGCCGGCTTGATTCATTCATCAGGGCAAAGCGCCGGTCCTGTGCTTCCTTCAAAGCAGCACTGTCTTTCTTTCCTTTTTCTTCCTCCTTTTTCAGGAGCGTCTGCCCCAAAGCTTCCTCTTTTTCTGTCTGCGCCAGCTGCGCTTCCGTTTCCTTCAGGGAGGCCTCTGCTTCCTGCAGATTTCTTCCCAGCTCTTCCTTCTCGGAAAGAATACGTTTGATTTCCTCTCCGGCAAGAGAAAGCATCTGCTCCAGCTTTTCCTTTTCCGCCATTTCCCGGCGGGAAACGGCCAGCACTTCCGCATACTCTTCCTCAGCACGGCGAAGGGATTCTTCGATTTTTCTTTTCTCCTCTTCCGCAGCAGCCAGAATCTTTTCCTGCCGATCTGCCGCTTCCAGTGCCTCTGCCAGTTCCTTTTCCGCCGTCTGTCTTTCCTCTCTGAGCTCTTTTTCCGCTTCCCGCTGATCCGCCTCTGCTTCCGCCAGCTCCGCTTTCTTTTCTGTCCGGTGGCGAAGCGCTTCCTCCTTGACGCGGAAATCGCCCCGTATTTCCTCCATCTTCCGCTGTGCTTCCGCAGTCCTCTCTCCGGCCTCCTGGAGACCGTTTTTCTGATGCAGTGCCTCTGTTTCCATCTTTTCCCGCACTGCAGCAAACCGGAGAAGCTCTGTTTCCGCCGCCTGCTCCTGCGCCTCCAGGTCCCGGTATTCATTTTCATACCGGGCCAGCATCCGCCGCACACTGGTAAGCTTCAGAAGAGATGCGGTCGCTTCCGCCGATCGTTTTTCCCGGAGAAGCATTTTGTAAACCTTTGCCTTTTCAGCCTCCTCCTTCAGAGGAATCAGCTGTTCATCCAGAAGCGCAGTCATATCCTTGACCCGTTCCATATTCTCCGCCGTCTTTTCCAGCTTCCGGAGCCCTTCGTTCTTTCTCATGCGGTACAGGGAAATTCCTGCTACATCTTCAAAAATGAGCCGGCGTTCTTCCGGACGGGCCGTTAAGACCTGATCCACCCGATTCTGTCCGATAATGGCCAGTGAGCCTTTGCCCAGGCCTGTATTTGCCAGAAGCTCCTGGATATCCTTCAGGCGGCAGTTTCTTTTATTGATTTCAAAATCACTGTCCCCGTTCCGGAGAAGGCGCCGCGTGATGGAAACCTCTGCCGTATCCAAAGGCAGCTCCCGGTTCGTGTTGTCCAGAACCAGCGTGACCTCGGCCCCGTTTTTTTTCGGCCTTGTCTCCGAGCCGGAGAAAATGATATCCTCCGCCTTCTGCCCGCGGAGATTCCGCACATTCTGTTCGCCCAGCACCCAGCGGACCGCATCGGAAATATTGCTCTTTCCGCAGCCGTTCGGCCCGACAATCACCGTCATGCCTTCGGAAAAATCTATGGTTGTCTTATCTGCAAAAGACTTGAATCCCTGCAGTATCAAGCGCAGTAGTTTCATCAGCATACCATCCTTTATTACTGTCCTGTTTATTATACTAAATGGACGGAGAAAATGGGAATGCCTTCGGGATTTCCCGTCTCCCTTTCTTTTCCTGACCGCAGACAAAAAAGCCGCGCTGTCCCTGCAGACAGCACAGCTTTTTCACACAGGATTACCGGGACAGGAAGGAACTTCCTTTCAGCGTAAACCGCCAGGGAAAGTCCTTTCCGTATTCGGCGTAGTCAATATTTCTTCTTTTTGTCACTTCCAGAGGAAATGTCCGGCCTTCCTCCGACTCAATCCAGAGCCTGTCTCCGGTCAGGTCTTCTCCGTACAGCGCACGGTCAATGCCGAACGCCATCGTCAGCTTTCCCGGTCCGTCTGTCAGGTGATTTTTCCGGCCCCGCCGTTTCTCCATCAGCGGAATTCCTTCCAGCGGCTCCAGGGAACGGATCAGGACACACACACCGTCTCCCTTGCGGCCGCACACTACATTAAAACAGGAATACATTCCGTAAATCAGGTACACATAGGCATAGCCGCCTTCGCCAAAGATGATTCTCGTCCGGTCCGTCAGCCCCTTATAGGCATGAGCCGCATCATCAGGCCGGCCTTCCCAGGTTCCCCCGTATGCTTCACATTCCGTAATTCTTCCTCTGACAATGCCTTCTTCCGTCCGGGAAACCAGAACGGCGCCGATAAGCTTTTGTGCAGTCTCCACTGCATTTCCGAAGAAATCCTCCCGTTTCCATTTCATCGTACTTCGACCTGCATGCCTACATCCAGTCCCTTCGGCGGATCCACGACCACGCGGTCCCCCTCCTGGATTCCGTCCAGAACTACGGCATAGCCGCCCCTTTCGCCTGCTACGTCGACGGTGCGGATATCTGCCAGATTATTGTCATTGATAACCGCCACCCGATCCTCGCCGATCAGCGCCGATTTCGGAATGAGGAAGCAGTCCACCGCTTTTCCGCTGTCGATACGGACGCTGTAATCATTGCCGATGACAATCATATTGTCCGGATTATCTACCTGGATCTTATAGGCTCTGTACTTATCTCCCTCCGGATTGGGCTGCGGCTTCAGCTCGCCGTACCAGACCTCAGTTCCGTCGCTCAGGGAAACCGTCAGAGATTTTTCGGTCTTAGCCTCCTCCAGCGTTTCATCCATACGGGCCGGGATTTCTACGGTCACACTGACCGGTGTATCCTGACGGATCACCAGCGCCGGTTTTCCCGCCACAGCCAGCTTCTTGTCCCCTGCATAAACCTGGGAAATCACCCCGTCAATGGGTGCCCGCACCGTGCAGGATGCAATCAGTTTTTCCACGGCCTGCAAAGAAGCTGCAAGAGCCGGATCGGGTGCACTGCTGCTTCGAGAAGGTGCTGCCGCTCCCTGACGGCCCTTGATCCGTTCATATTCCGCCCGGGTGATAATCCCCTGCTTCAGGAGAGACGCCTCCAGACTGTTGTCAATCCCGTATGATCCGGAGGAAACCGTATTCTGCGCCGCAGAAGCCGCCAGCTGCTGCTGCAGTGCAGAAGCCTGAGATTCATACTGAGAGGAATCCACTTTAAAGAGTACATCTCCGGCTTTCACGACTGTCCCCACATCAGGCAGCTCCGTCAAAATTCCGCCGGAAACGGCAGGAATGACCGGCGCTGAGTGGACTGCTTCCGCCGGCGCTTTCGTTTCATATACAAAGGGTTCCCGGCTCATTTCCGCTTTGAGCACATGGACAGACGGCTGATTCCCGCACCCGGAAAAAGCAAAAATTGCCGCCATGCCGCAAACCGCTGCACCGAGCCAAATTTTATTCATTTTTCTCCGACTTCCTTATATCCCCAATGATCGCTTCTGCCAGACGGGAAATCCCCTCATCCTCATCGGAAGGAGAAGATACGATGGAAACCGGTTCTCCCAGAAGCTCACAGGTTTTCCACCGGGAAACGGTTTCTTTCATGACGCTCACGCTCACATTCGGTGCCCAGCTGCTGTTTCCGATCAGGCTTACCTTTCGGTTCTTGAGCTCCATTTCCGAGCAAAGATTCATGAATCCCTGCATCATCGGATTCATTCCCATATTCATTGTAGGCGCCGCCAGAACCATGTACTTTCTTCGCATCACTTCCGCAAAGCAGTCCATAAAGCCGTGGGCAGCCAGATCCATCACCTTGACGTTCCGTATGCCGCCCTGCCCGAGGAGCATGGCCAGCTTCTGTGCCGTCATAGCTGTATTGCCATAGGGAGAAGAGAAGAAGATATTCACGGAGTCCTCATAGTCGGGAGTCCATGAAGCCCAGTTCCGATACTGCCCCACCATGAAGTGAATCAGCTCCTCCGTATCCAGCACCGGCCCGTGAAGAGAGCAGACCATTCGAATCGGCAGTTTTTCGACCTTGTTCAGTGCTGCATTCACCTGCATGCCGTAACGGGATACGATATTGGCATAGTACTTTCTCGATTCAAAGAGGTATTCCCCTTTATAATCCGTATCGGATGCCAGCACCGAGCCGTTCAGTACGCCGAAGGTTCCGAATGCATCCGCAGAAAAAAGAATCCGCTCTGTCTTTTCATAGGTAAAAGTTACCTCCGGCCAATGCACCATCGGTGCCTTGATGAAGGAAAGAACATGCTTTCCCAGGGAAATTTCTGTTTTCTCATCAGAGGAAAGATATTCCTTATCCGAAAGTTTCCCGTGAAAATACTGTCCGATCATTTTCTGCGCCGCCGGGGAAGCAACAATCTGTGCTTCCGGATACTTTTCCGACAGTGCCCGGAGCGAACTGGAATGATCCGGCTCCATATGATTGATTACAATGTAATCCAGTTTCCGTCCATGCAGCAGGTATGAAATATTATCCAGGAACAGATCCCGGATCACCGTATCCGCCGAATCAATGACCGCTGTTTTTTCATCATCGATAAAATAGCTGTTATAAGCCACCCCGTGAGCCAGAGGAATGACCCCTTCAAAGCGGGGAAGTGCAAAATCATTTCCTCCGATCCAATATATATCCTTTGCAATCTCCTGTACGTTATGCATTTCGGACTCCTGTTCTATGAATATCCTGTTTGAAATATAAGATTCTAATTTCTTTTTAGTATACCACGGAAAGAGGCAGCCTCAACGTTCCTGCCTCGGAAAACCCGAATTTTTCAGAGAAATCCGCATATAAAAAAAAGGGGAGCCGAATCATTCGTTCTCCCACTTTGTTTTCTTCCCGCGTCCCTATGGTACGTAAGCCCGGGTCGCATGGCCCAGGATGCTCAGGTGCAGATCGGTCAGCAGTGCCAGCCGGATAGGAAGCACCGTCCGTGTTTCTCTGTATATATCCACTTCCGCCTGCTTGATGTTCTGCATCAGCACGGAAAGCTTCTCTTCCGTTTCCGCAAAAGCACGAATAAGGGCTCTTGCCTTCTGCGTATTGGCAAGAAGAGCCCGGTTCTGCGCTTCAAGGACAGCAAAGGGAACGATCTCCGGGCAAAGTTTTCCTCCCCGGATAAAACGGAGAATGCTCTGTCCCGTCAGTACAGGCTGTCCTGCCATTACGCGTTCCACGTAGCACAGGCGAAGCACCATAAGTCCTGCCGAGCAGGCAACGCCGAAAATCAGTCCCAGCCAGTATGACTCTGCACCGAGATCCAGCCCGTAGTCCAGGAAAAGACTCATCGGGAAAGAGCAGCCCCAGTAAGCAGCCACCATCAGGAAAAAGGACACCCGTGTATCCTTGAGTCCCCGCAGGATTCCCTGAATCGGCGTAGATACCGCATCAAAAAGCTGCCATCCTGCACAGTAAATCAGGAAATTGGCTGCAATGGCCGCCACGGCCGCATCATTCGTATAGATATTTCCGATAAAATCCCGACCGATAACCGTTACAGATGCCGTGATGGATGCCCCGATCAGCGCTACAACAAATCCCGCTCTCTTATACCGTTTGCCCAGCTCCAGGTCTCCCGCACCGACAGAAGATGCCACCAGAATGGTCAGAGCCATCGAGCATGATACGGGAACCATGAACACCATCGTAGCAAAATTATCGGCAATCTGATACGCTGCCAGTGTCTCCGTACCGTACCGGGCCAGAAATACAATGATGAGAGAAAAGAGAAACATCTCCATGAAGACCGACAGTCCCGACGGTACGCCTACGGTCAGATATTCCCGGATGTCCTTTCCCCGCAGCTGCAGAGAAGAAAAAATTTCTTTCCCGGGCAGTGTTTTTGATTTCACCAGCACCAGGAGGAAGAGTCCCAGGATAATTCCGTAAGTCACCATCATGGATACACCGGCTCCGATGCCGCCCAGTGCAGGCATACCGAAATTCCCGTAGATGAAAAGATAATTCAACACTCCGTTAATAACTGGTGCCGCCAGAAACAGCTTCATAGAAATCGATGTCGATCCTGCCGTATCGGTTACGCACCGCAGCGGGATGACTGCGGAAACAAAGAACACCACCCCTACCATGCAGAGCAGGTAGTACCGGGCAATGTGCGCCACACTTCCCTCCAGAGTCATAAACTCCGTCAGGTCATCAATCAGCAGGAAATATGCCGCTGCAAAGAGCAGTGACAGCACTCCGCCGACAGCCAGTCCGGCTCTCGCCACATAGGGAAGCTCTTCCTTTTTCTTTTCTCCCAGGAGCTGCGCCATGATGGGTGTCCCTGCCATCAGAAGGCCCACGATTGATGCCAGCAGCGGATAAAAGAGACCCGCTCCCACAGAAACACCGGCCAGATCATCTGCTCCTGCATGTCCTGCCATTGTCGTATTAATGAATGTCACTCCGCCGGTGGAAATCTGTGCCACCAGAATCGGCAGCATGACTCCCAATAGCTTTCTGATATCCTGTTTCAAGAACAACATGTATCTCACTCTCCGAAAATATCCGTAAAAAAAGACGCCGGCGGCGTCACGGAAATTTTCAATCACCTGAGCAAAACTCCTGCTCTGTAGAGAAAGAGTGATTGGAAAATATAAGATTCGTCTGCCGCGCAGGACCTTTCCTGCGCAGTAAATGCATTATCCCGCAGGAAAAGCCGGCTGAACCGTACGGTCCAGTCCGTCGTTGAATTGTCCCCCGAAAGATTCCAACTTGAAAAAGCCGGAACCATCCCATCCTCCTGCGCCGATAAAGCCCTTGAAGAAGGAAGTGAAACGGGAAAGAATACGCTTGAAATTCGCGTTCACTGCAGACGGCACCAGAAGATTGGCTCCTTCTACCAGGAAAAAAGCCATGGCAAAAAGAAGGTACATATTGTCATAGAAGCTGATGTCGAAAAGCTCATCCATTGTCATGGCAATTCCTCCTTTCCCGAAGACCTTTTTTTACAGATTGTTAAAGTTATTTTCAATACCTGTATATATTATATCTCTATAATACTAAAAAAGCAAATTTTGCCTTCATTCGTCTTTTTTCGCCGTTTTTCAGCGCCGGAGCTTCTCTTTTTCCCATTGAAAATTCCAGCCGGAAACGTTTGTTTTTCCCTGTTTTTTATGATATAAAATGAGGGCATAAAGAAAAAATATTCCGGAAAGACCGATGTATTGCCGGTTCCTGCCAGGCCGCGCTCCGTTTAAAGGTATCGGTTCTTTCAATGATCGGTTTTTCCGGCAGAAAAAGAGCTGCGCTCTTTCCGTTCCATCCATTTTTCAGGGGAGGGATTCTTTTGAGAAAAATGAAAATTGCTTATACCGACAAAGCGCTGGAAATTTTCGGCGCCGTCCCCGGACGGGATGCGGTTTCCGTCAATGATACAGACTTTACCGATGTAGCCGCCGTGCTCATGGAGGAAAACGATAAAGACGTCTTTGCCGAGGAAATGATTTCTGCCTTCGGCATTCCCCTCATCCTGATCCGCACTTCCCGGAACCCCGTATCTGCGGAAAACCTGCGGAAAGTCTATCTGGTCATCGATCTGAGAGAATCCGACCGCAATTTTTATATCCGCCGGATTGAAAGCGCTGCCGTTCACTATGAAAACCAGGTGCTTCCCCCTTTCTTCCGGGATTTGGAAAAGTATGTGGAAAGCGGCTGCTCCCAGTTCGACTGCCCCGGCCACCAGGGCGGTGCTTTTTTCCGGAAAACCCCGGCAGGCCGTGCTTTTTATGAATTTTTCGGAGAAAATACGTTCCGTGCGGATTTGTGCAATGCCGATGTAGCCATGGGCGATCTTCTCATTCATGAGGGCCCTGCCCTGGCTGCACAGAAGCATGCCGCACAGGTTTACCATGCGGACAAAACTTATTTCGTGCTGAACGGCACCTCTACGGCCAATAAAGTCGTCCTGAACGCAGCTCTGACTCCCGGCGACATCGTCCTTTTCGACAGGAACAACCATAAGTCCATCGATCACGGCGCTCTCGTTCTGGCGGGAGCCACACCTGTATACCTGGAAACCGCCCGCAATGCCTACGGTTCTATCGGCGGCATTCCCGAGCACTGCTTCCGGGAAGACTATATCCGCCGTCTTATCGCAGAAAAGGATCCGGAAAAGGCAAAGGCCAAACGCCCTGTCCGTCTTGCTGTCATCCAGCTGGGAACCTACGACGGCACCATCTACAACGCCCGTCAGGTTGTGGACCGCATCGGCCATCTCTGCGACTACATCTTCTTTGACTCCGCCTGGGTCGGCTATGAACAGTTCATCCCCATGATGAAGGACTGCAGTCCGCTGCTTCTGGAACTCGGTCCGGAAGATCCCGGTATCTTCGTCACACAGTCCGTCCATAAGCAGCAGGCCGGCTTCTCCATGACCAGTCAGATTCACAAGAAAGATGCTCACATCAGGGGACAGGCTCGCTATATTTCCCATAAGCAGCTCAACAATGCCTTCATGATGCACGCCTCCACGTCTCCCCTCTACCAGCTCTTCGCCGCTCTCGATGTCAACGCAAAGATGCACGAAGGAGAAGCCGGCAGAAAGCTCTGGCTCCAGGCGGTAAAAACCGTCATCGAGGCCCGGAAAAAAGTTCTGAAAAACTGCCGGTATATCCGTCCTCTTGTCCCCGCTACGGTTTACGGGAAAAAGTGGGAAGACGGAGATACCGACGCTATGGCCGACGATCTGGCCTACTGGGCCTTTGAACCGGATGCAAAATGGCACGGATTCGAAGGATACGGCAGGAATCAGTATTTTATCGATCCTATGAAGCTCCAGTTTGTAACGGCCGGTATTCAAATTGAAACGGGAGAATATGCAGAATTCGGCATTCCCGGAACAATCCTGGCCAACTATCTCCGGGAGAACGGAATCATTCCGGAAAAATGTGACCTCAATGACATTCTTTTCCTCATGACCCCTGCAGAAACCACCACGAAGATGGATGATCTGATTGCCAAACTGATTCGCTTCGAACAGCTCATCGACCGAGACGCTCCCATGCAGGAGGTGCTTCCCTCCGTATATGATGCTTACGAAGAAAAATATCGGGGATATACCATCCGCCGTCTTTGTCAGGAAATGCACGACTTCTATAAAGACCGCCAGGTTTCCGATTTACAGAAACATCTTTTCGAAAAAGATTACTTCCCGGAATACGTCATGAATCCGCAGGAAGCCCAGTATGCTTTCATGCGCGGTCAGGGAGAACTTCTGGATCTGCAGGAAACGGAAGGCCGGATTGCTCTGGAAGGCGCTCTTCCCTATCCGCCCGGAGTCCTCTGCATTCATCCCGGTGAGAAGTGGACTTCCACAGCCGTACAATATTTCCTTGACCTGGTGGAAGGCATCAATCAGCTCCCCGGCTTTGCTCCGGAAATCCAGGGAGTATATATCCAAACCGGGCAGGACGGAAAGAAGCATGCCCTGGCCTGCGTATTGAAAAAAGAATTTGAAAAATAAAGTCCTGAAAATACCGATCCCCATGCACTGCAGCGACAAAACTGCAGTGCATTTTTATCTTTCCCTCTGTCCCCGGCTGGAAATCCCGGACCCCGTGCGTTCAAAAGCGTATACTTATATAAATCACGTACTTTCTCGATAAAATCGGATGTTTTCATTTTCCACGCCGAAATAAGCGGCCTCTTTTGTCAGATTCAGGGTATACTATTTCGTTTTCTTTTCTTTTTGCGCTTGACTTTTTCTCATTATTGTATACAATATATTTATCTTTATCTCGATATTCATTATTTCCTGTATTGAGATAAACCTATATTTTTACCAGGAGGTCATTATGGAAATAGTATTAGGTTTTCTTGTTCTCATGGTATGCCTGATCATGGGCATACGGCATGGCGGCATCGGTCTGGCTGCTATCAGCGGCATCGGGCTCGTTGTCTATACATTTATTTTCGGCTATAAACCCGGCAAACCCCCGATCGATGTCATGCTCACCATTATGGCTGTCGTTACCTGTGCCGGCTTTCTGCAGGCATCCGGCGGTCTGACCGTTATGCTCAAATACGCAGAAAAATTTTTGCGCAATAACCCGAAGCATGTTACGATCTTCGCTCCCATAACGACCTGGTTCCTGACCGTATTATGCGGTACCGGCCATGTAGTTTACACCATGTTCCCGATCATTTATGACATTGCCATCAAACAGGGCATCCGTCCGGAAAGACCGATGGCGGTTTCTTCCATCGCTTCTCAGATGGGCATTTGCGCATCCCCCGTTTCCGTTGCAGTTGTTTCCGTTGTCGGCTTCATGGCTGCTACCGGTCATCAGTACAGCATTCTTCAGATTCTGGCAATTTCTATCCCTGCTACTTTCATCGGTGTACTCTTTGCAGCTGCATGGAGCTATCGCCGCGGCAAGGATCTCGCTGACGATCCGGAATTCCAGAAACTCATCCAGGATCCGGAACAGAAAGAATATGTATACGGAAATACGGAAAGCCTCTTGGATAAGCATTTGCCGTCTTCCTACTATCATGCCACTCTGATTTTCTTTATCGGCATCCTTGTCATTGCCGTACTCGGCAATTTCCCGTCCCTCCTTCCGGCATTCGCCGCTAAGGCAGGTGCAGCTCCCAAGCCGATTTCCATGACAGTCGTCATTCAGATGATTATGCTCCTCGTCAGCGCACTGATTCTTCTTCTTTGCAAAACAAAGGCCAAAGACGTCGGAGGCAGCCAGGTATTCCGTTCCGGTGTTGTTGCCCTGATTTCCGTTTACGGCGTTGCATGGATGGCTGATACCTATTTTGCCAACCATATGGGAATCCTGAAATCTTTCCTCGGCAATGCAGTACAGTCCTACCCCTTCGCTTATGCACTGGTTCTCTTCCTGACCTCCAAACTGGTCAATTCTCAGGCAGCTGCAATCGCCATTGTTATGCCGATTGCCCTGAATGTCGGCATGGATCCGCTTCTGATTCTGTCCTTCATTCCCGCATGCTACGCTTACTTCTTCCTCCCGACCTATCCGTCGGATCTGGCCTGCATCGGCTTTGACCGTTCCGGCACAACCAGAATCGGAAAATTCGTATTGAACCACAGCTTCATGATGCCCGGTCTGATTGGCGTATTTACGGCCTGTGTAGCCGGTTACCTCATTGTTCACACCATGCTGTAACCTTTTCGCAGACACAGTAAGCTTGATTCAATCTCTAATCAAATGAAAAAGACGGATTCCTCCCAAAAAGGAATCCGTCTTTTTGTTTTGTCTGATGATCATTTTGCGGACAGCATTCACATATATAATCCTGACATGATGCATACATCTCCGATCTGAAGTGCCTCCCCTGCTTTCCATATAAAGCTCCCCGTATATCCGGATCAAACGGCTATGCACTCTCTTTCTTGCATATACATTGATTTTCCTTTATACTTGAAACCTGTACACTGATTTTCAAAAGGAGATATTCATTGTCTTTATTTCAAACCATTCTTTTAAAAATACAGCAGCTCAGGCTGATTCACTGCATTATTCTGGGCCTGTTTACCGGTATCCTTCTGGCCGTATTCTTCCCGCCTGCCGTGCCTGCCCTGAAGATTTTCGGAGAGCTTTTTGTAAAGGCACTGAAAAGTGTGGCGCCGGTCCTCGTCTTTTTCCTGGTAATGAGTGCCCTGTCGAAGAAACCGCAGGGAAAAGGGAAGTCCATGAGCCGCATCATGACATTTTATCTGTCCAGCACCCTCCTTGCCTCCATCACGGGAGTCACCTATTCTTTTCTGTTTCCTACAACTCTGGTTCTGAATCTTCCCGCAGACATCCATGCAGCAGCGCCTCCTGCGGGAATCCGGGAAGTTATTCTGAATCTGATCATGAGCATCATCGACAATCCGGTCCATGCCGTTCTGAGTGCCAATTATATTTCCATCCTCACCTGGGCTGTCGTTTTCGGACTGGCCCTTCGTACCGTTGAAAATGAATCTTTAAAGCAGTTCCTTGATGATACGTCCAAAGCCGTCACGCAGGCAGTAACCTGGATCATCCGGCTTGCGCCCTTCGGCATTATGGGGCTGGTTGCAGATTCCGTGGGAAATGCAGGGCTCTCCGCCCTTCTGGGCTATCTGCAGCTGCTGACTGTCCTGATCGGCGCCTATGCAACGGTAGCCTTTGTCATCAATCCGTTCATCGTCTTCCTTCGGACCCGGCGCAATCCGTATCCGCTTGTTTTCCGGGCCCTTCGGGAAAGCGGGGTCTATGCTTTCTTTACCCGAAGCAGCGCTGCCAATATTCCGGTCAACCTGACGCTGTGCAAAAGGATGGGCCTGAATCCTGATATATACACCATTTCCATTCCCCTGGGCGCAGCGGTCAATACGGCAGGAGCAGCCGTTACGATTTCCGTCCTTTCACTGGCAGCGGCTCATACGCTGCATATTTCCGTGGATCTTCCCACTGCACTGCTCCTCTGTCTCATCGCTGCTGTTGGAGCATCCGGTTCTTCCGGAGTAGCCGGCGGCTCTCTTCTGCTGGTCCCTGTGGCCTGTGCTTCTTTCGGCATCAATAATGACATTGCCATGCAGGTGGTCGGTGTCGGCTTCATCATCTCTGTTCTGGAGGATTCCTGTGAAACTGCGCTGAATTCTTCCTCAGATGTAGTCTTTACGGCTGCAGCGGAATGGGAGCAGCAGAAAAAAGTCATGTCCCGCTGATGATTTCCTGCATACAAAAAACGGCTGAGAATATTTGTTCTCAGCCGTTTTCCATGCCTGAAAAACTCCGTTTTTATTCTTTCACCAGAACCTTTACGATTTCTCCGAGATAGGCACTGTGATTGTTCCCTGCCTGTTTTCCGCTGTTCCACCGTTCATAGACTTCCCGATCGGTATAGCATTCTTCCTTCATTTCATGGGTGTAAATCTTTCTGCAGATCAGGATCAGATGCGCTTCCTCCACTCCGGCAGAAAATTCATCCGGAAAATACGGATGAAGTCCGCTTCCCGCAAATTTATCTTCATTTCTTCCGGAATGGGAGCCCAGATAGGATTCCTGCGGTTTATAGACCTCCGGCAAAAAGGACAGTGTAAAGTAATCCTGCGCATCCAGGATTTCCTTCGTATACCGGCTCTGCCGGATATAGACAGTGACAACGGGTTTTCTCCAGAGAACGCCGAATCCGCCCCAGGTAACAAGCATGGGGTTGCATTTCTTTTCATTGCCGGCAGTAACGATGCAGTATTTTTTCAGATCCGTAAAAGGATTCAGTTTGAGTTCTTCCACAGAAATTTCTTTAAATGCCATAACAGTGTCTCCTTGCTTTGCTCTTTCTTATATCCGGTTCTGTCTGACGAAACAGAAACGATTCATGATTCTTTCCCCTGCAGCTTCTCATCTGCTTCCCGGCAGATCATGACTGCTTCATCCACTGTGCATCGGAAAGAGCCCTGAATGATATCTTTTCCGCCGCCCCGGCCGTTCAGGCGCCGGTTCCAGTCCTTGGCCGCTTCTTTCAGATCCAGGCAGGGACTTCCGACAGCATAGTTCAGTACGCCCTCTTCCTTTCTGGAAAGTACGAATATGATTTCCGCTTTTTTCTTTTCAATCAGATATTCACAGAATTTACGTATTTCTGCGGCGGCCATATCCTCCTCATAGAAAAGAACTGCCTTCTGGCCCTGCGGAATCACCGCTGCCTCCGCCTCAAAATACCGGCGGTTGGATTCATTCAGCTTCTGCTTAAGTGCCTCTTTTTCCTGCTCCGCTTTTTCAACAGCTTCTCCTGTCTCCAAAGGCTTTACAGAATACCGTACTGCCAGGTTCTTGTTGAGGTCATAAATCTGATCCAGATATTTTAATGCTCTTCTTCCGCAGACCAGCTCAATGCGGACACCGCCCTTGTGATTTGCCAGCGACAGTACCTTGAGCAGACCGATTTCCCCTGCTCTTGCCACATGGGTCCCGCAGCAGGCGCAGATGTCTCCGCCGGGGAATTCCACGATACGCACCTTTCCGGTCAGCTCAATTTTGCTGCGGTAGTCCAGAACCTTCAATTCTTCCTGAGACGGATACGTAATTTTTGTTTCCTGATTTTCATAAATCAGTTCGTTGGCCTGTCTTTCGATTTCCAGTGCATCCTCATAGGTCATGGGCCCACTGAAATCCACGGTGACAATATCATCCAGATGAAATCCTACATTATCGTAGCCGAATTTTTTGTGTACCAGTCCGGAATAAATATGTTCTCCGGAATGCTGCTGCATCAGATCAAACCGGCGCTCCCAGTCAATTTTTCCGTGAACGGTTTTCCCTTCTTCCATCGGACGGTCGGTATAATGCACGACAGCTCCCTCCCGTCTTTTTACATCCTTTACGGGAATATCATCCAGGAATCCATGATCAGCGGGCTGTCCGCCGCCTTCCGGATAAAAGGCCGTATCGGACAGAATAATTTCATATCCTTTTTTCCCTTCCCGGCACTGCAGTACCTTTGCATCGAATTCTTTCCGATAGGCATCCTTATAAAAAAGTTCATTCATTTCTTCCACTGTATCAGCTCCTCTGCATAATAGTGTCTGATTCATTGTATCATGAATGCTCTTTTTTGCGAAAAAAAGCAGCTCTGTCTGCAAAGAGGACTCTCCGATGCTGTCCGCATGCGGATTTGATTCCTGTTCACCGGCAGAGCCGCTTTTTATTCCCCGTTCTTTCCCTCTCGGGAGGCGGATTTTCTGTCAGAGTTCCTGATCAGATATAGGGTACCCATTTTCCGTCTTTTACAATGAGCACATCCATATCCATGACGGGATCACGATCTTCATTGAAGGAGAATTTTCCCGTAGCACCTTCGAAATCCCGGATCTGTGCCAGTGCATCGCGGTACTTTTTCCGGTCCGTGGTCGTGCCGGAATTTTCCAGAGCTTGATGCATGATATAGAATGCATCGTAAGCCTGTGCAGCGAACTGGTCCGGTTCATGGCCGTATTTTTCCGTATAGGCTTTCACAAAATGCTTTGCCTTTTCACTGTCCCGGTTCGGGTTCCATGGAGTGGAAACCAGAGTTCCTTCCGCCGCTTCTCCCGCGAGCTTGATGTAGGTCGGGCCGTTGAAACCGTTGTTGCCGATAATGGGCTGGGTCATCCCCATTTCACGGGCTTTCTTTACAATCAGCGCACCTTCCGTATACAGTCCGGCAATGCAGATAATGTCCGGATTGGCAGCCTGGATTTTCGTCAGCTGTGCGGAGAAATCGGTATCCTTGTCGGCAAAGGTTTCCGTAGCCACCACGGGAATTCCCATTTCCTTAAAGGTTTTCTGATAGGTTTCGTTTTCCCCTACCAGCTGGTCATTATTATGGGAATACATGACAGCAGCCGTTTTGAAGCCTATCTTTTCATGAGCCTTTTTCAGCGTAATGGGAATGGCAATCTTTCCCGGAACGGCATTACGGAAGCTGCAGTCACCGATTTCCGTAATTTTCGGAGCGGTGGTAGAACTGCCCATAACAGCAACGCCTGCTTTCTGCGCCAGCGGACCGGCGGCAAACATTTCCCCGCTGGTCATGGTTCCCTGAATAGCCAGGACTTTATCCTGATTGATCAGACGGTTAAAGGCGTTAATCGCTTCCGATTTGTTGAGCTTGCTGTCATAAGTAATGAGGTCGATTTTAATCTTCGTATTGGGGTCCTTATTGATTTCCTCAATAGCCAGTTCTCCCCCTTCTTTCTGGGACTGACCGTAAGCAGCACCCGGACCGGTATAAGCGGTAACAAAACCGAACTTTGCCGTATTTTTTGCATCAGCTGTTCCGTTTCCGGAAGATTTCTCCCCGCCGCATCCTGCGGTCATTCCCATAACGGTCATTCCGATAATTGCTGCCGTGATTGCCTTCTTCCAATTCTTCATCTTTTTCTCCTGTCCTTCCCTGAACTCTGTAATTTCTGCTGATCATCCGTGAAAACGGCCTGTCGGAAAATATGTTTTCTCCCATACTTCTGATTTCTTCGGTTTGCCTTTTTCCGCCGTTTCCCGTTTTTTGAGGGACTTCTTCCTGTTCTGCGAAGCCCTCCGCTTCTTTCCTGCTATGCTGCTATTCTTCTTTCCTCCAGGGGCCGCCGCTTTCTTCCTGCCGATCGGCCCTGTCTTTTCTTTCGAACGAAAATGATTTTCCTTCCCGTCTAATCAGGCAAAGGGTACCCATTTCCCGTCTTTGACAACGAGAACCGCCAGATCCATGACAGGATCTCTGTTTTCATCAAAGGAGAAGGTCCCTGTTGCCCCTTCGAAATTCTTGACGGCTGCAAGAGCGTCACGGAATTTCTTCCGGTCAGTGGTACTGCCCGACTGTTCTACGGCCTGATGCATAATGTAGAATGCATCATAGGTCTGTGCTGCAAACTGATCCGGTTCATGACCGTATTTTGCCACAAAGGCCTTACGGAATGCCTGAGCTTTTTCACTCTTCCTGTCCGGATCCCACGGAGTGGCAACCATGGTGCCCTCCGCAGCAGCACCGGCCTGTTCGATATAAGCCGGCCCGTTGAAACCATTATTTCCGATAATGGGCTGGGTCATCCCCATTTCACGGGCCTTCTTCGCAATGAGCGCTCCTTCCTGATAGAATCCGGCAATGCAGATTACATCCGGATTGGCCGCCTGAATATTGGTGAGCTGTGCAGAGAAGTCTGCATCCTTATCGGCAAAGGTTTCCGTAGCCACGACCGGGATTCCCATTTCCTTGAAGGTATCCTGATAAATCTGATTTTCTCCGACCATCTGGTCATTGTTGTTGGAGTACATGACTGCGGCAGTCTTGAATCCCAGTTTGTCATGGGCTTTCCGGACTGTGGTAGGAATGGCCAGTTTCCCGGGGATCGCATTCCGGAAAATGTAATCGCCGATATCCGTGACCTTCGGGGCAGTGATGCTTGTTCCCATAACCGGTACCTTAGCCTGCTGGGCAATCGGACCGGCTGCAAATACTTCACCGCTGGTCATCGGCCCCTGGATGGCCAGAACTTTATCCTGCTCAATCAGACGTTTGAATGCATTGATGGCTTCTGCCTTGTTCAGCTTGGTGTCATAAGTAATCAGATCAATTTTAATTTTCGTCTTCGGATCTTGATTGATTTCTTCCACAGCCAGCTCTGCGCCTTCCTTTTCTGCCTGGCCGTAAGCGGCACCGGGTCCGGTATAGGCAGTCACGAAGCCGAACTTTGCGGTATTTCCCGCATCGGCGGCTCCGCTCGATGCAGCTTTCTTCTCTCCGCCGCAGCCTGCCATCAGGCCTGCTGCCGCTGTTATTGCGATTGCTGCCGTAACTGCTTTCTTCCAATTTTTCATCTGTCTGTCTCCTGCAAATAAAAATCCCCTGCCCATGGTTTCCCATGAGCAGGGGCGCTTTGCGCGGTACCACCCTGACTTGTCGCTCAGGGAGCCTGAATCTCTGCAGTGTACACAAAAGCCCCTATTTCCAAATGGAAATAGGGGCGAATCCGCGGTACCACCCTACATTATACTCAGGTTCCTATTCGTAACGTGAATGGACGTTTCCTCTTACTTGATTCGGAAGAACTGCTCACAGGTGAGTGTCGATAGTTTCTTGCTGCCGGCTTTCACCTTCCGCCGGCTCTCTGGAAGCTACAGGTACTATCTTTTTCCCGTTCAGCGCATTTGTTTATTGATGATGACCGTAGTATAATCCACGATACATGTTCTGTCAAGAGTTTCCATAAAATTTTATGATTTCTTCCGGCTCCGGATTATCATAGTGTTCCTGTATAAAATAAAGCGCAGGAAAAGAAAAAGAAGTCTGCCAATTTTTTGAAAAACTTCTTTTCCTGCGCTTCTTTTTATTTTTCTTTACACCTTTCTTTTTGATATAATGAAGAGCAAATCTGCATGATACAAAAACTTTACGGAGAGAGTCATGGAAAAACAAGGAA
Source organism: uncultured Dialister sp. (assembly GCA_938038225.1). GTDB lineage: Bacteria > Bacillota > Negativicutes > Veillonellales > Dialisteraceae > Dialister. The sequence goes on from CALHRX010000005.1 coordinate 72,226, forward strand.
ACTGCATCATCATCGTCAACCCTACGTCCGGTCATGAAAGAGCCCCCCGATATGTTCCCCTTCTGCAGTCGGTTCTGAAGAAGCGCTTTGAAACCGTCACGGTACGCTACACGGAAAAAGCAGGAGATGCTACGGAATTTGCCCGGGAAGCAGCTCTTCAAAACCACGATATCATCTGCATGGGCGGTGACGGCACCATTAATGAGGTCATCAACGGCATGGTGCCCGTGAACAGTGAATCCACCTTCGGTTTCATCCCCTTCGGAACGGTCAACGATCTGGCCCGGGCGCTTCATATTCCCCGTTCTCCGAAGGGAGCGATCCGCATGCTGGAAACAGCAAAGAAATCCCGGATCGACGTAGGCAAAGTCAATGACCGGTACTTTATCAATGTAGTTGCCGCCGGCCTGATTTCCGAAGCAGTCAGCGAAGTTTCCATTAAGCAGAAAACACTTTTTGGCTCTCTGGCCTACTTCATGAAAGGCTTCACGGTACTGAACAAACAAAAGTCCTATCATTTCACCATTGAAGAAGAAAACGGTACGGTCATCAAAATTTCTTCTCCACTGGTAGCCGCCATGCTGACCGATTCCGCCGGCAGTTTCCGGAATCTCATCCCTCCGGAGGATCGGAACAAAGGCGTCATCAAGTTCTGCCTTTTCCATGATTTCGAATGGCTCTATGCCCTGAAGCAGGCCCCGAAGCTGCTGGCCGGCATACAGATGGGTTCCGATTTCGTTACGGTCGTCACGTTCAAAAAAGCCCATATTTCCATCGAGGAGGATGAATCGATTTCGACCAACGTGGACGGCGACAAAGGACCTTCTTTCCCGATTGATCTGGAAATCCTTCCCGGCAGGCTTCCTGTTTTTGTTCCCGATCATGTCGATGACAATCGGGTTCATTTTCCCCGTTTCTTCAATGCCGTGGCACCTCATCTCCATTTCCCCTGGAATGAGCAGGAGCAGGATAATACTCCGCAGAACGACTCTGCAGAATCTTCCCCCGCTCCTTCCCCGGAATCCGGGAAAGAATCTGCTCCGAAGCAGAACTAAAACACTGCATCTCCTTCTGCCAAAATATTCGGCAGTAAGTCCGGCCCCCTTACGGGAGCCGGACTTTTCTTTTTCACTGTGCTTTCTGCCGCTGAAATCATTCTGCCGGGACCAATTTCCCCTCCCTGTAAATAGCTTCTGCGGGAAGTTCCGCTGTCCCGTCACAAAAATCTCTCCCGCAATAAAAAATGAATCCCAAGCCCGAAAGATACGGACCTGAGATTCATTTCACCCCATAGCCTGGGAATTTTTTCTCTTATGCAGCAGTTTCGTTTTCTTTTGCTTTTTTGGAACGGAAGAACTGTTCTGCAAAAACCGCTGCCAGAATAGCCAGACCAATCATATCGGTCATACCGTTCGGATCAATCAGGCAGAGACCGCCTCCTGCGAGAATCAGTCTTTCCAGAATATTTGCCCTGCAGTAGAACTGGCCGATCATCGCGCCGGAAACGGCGGTCATGCCGATGATAGCCGTAGCGGTACAGTAAACAACCGAGCTGAAGGTTGCCCCGATGCCCAGAATTTCAGGCGACATAACAAATACATAAGGAATGATGAAGGCTGCAATGCCCAGCTTGGATGCATTGACGCCGGTCTTCAGCGGGTCCCCGCCGGAAATAGCGGATCCTGCATAAGCAGCCAGTGCTACCGGCGGTGTGATGTCGGCAATAATACCGAAATAGAATACAAACATATGAGCCGCCAGAATCGGCACACCCAGCTGAATCAGCGCAGGCGCCGCAATCGTGGAGGTAATAACGTAGTTTGCCGTAGTCGGTACGCCCATGCCCAGAATCAGGGAAGTCAGCATGGTGCAGATGAGCAGCAGCATGAAATTGCCCGATGCGAAGGATACCAGCGCGGACGCCAGTTTCAGACCGACACCGGTTTTGGTTACGATACCGATGATCATGCCCGCAGAAGCACAGGCAATGAGCACGCCCAGAGCGCCTCTGGCGCCCTTGATCAGACCGTCTACGATATCACCGATTCCCATACGGGTATTCTTGCGGAGCTCTGCCGTAATAATGGAAATAAAAATCCCTGCAAGAGCTGCTTTCATCGGAGTATATCCGGAAGCAAGAAGTCCGATGATGGCAATCAGCGGAATAGCCAGATGGCCTTCTTCCTTCATAATCTTTCCCCAGGACGGAAGCTGGCTTCTCGGTGTACCTTTCAGGTTGTTCTTCTTTGCTTCGAAGTGAACGCCCAGGAACACGCCGAGGAAGTACAGGATAGCCGGAACGATAGCCGCTTCCACCACTTCCATGTACGGAATGCCGACAAATTCCGCCATCAGGAATGCTGCCGCCCCCATGATCGGAGGCATGAGCTGACCGCCTGTAGATGCTGCAGCTTCTACAGCGCCGGCAAAGTTTTTGTGATATCCCAGCTTCTTCATCATCGGAATGGTGAAGGAACCGGAACCTACTACATTGGCTACAGAAGAACCGGAAATGGTGCCCTGAAGTGCAGAGGACAAAACGGCTACCTTAGCCGGTCCGCCGGAAGCCCATCCGGCAATGGCATTGGCAATATCAATGAAAAATTTCCCCAGGCCGGTCTTTTCCAGATAAGCCCCGAACAAAATAAAGAGGAAAATAAAGGTAGACGATACGCCCATGGGGATACCGAAAACGCCTTCTGTCGTAAAGAAGAGGTGTCCCACCATCTGATTCAGTGTCAGTCCTCTGTGTGCCAGCGGCCCGGGCATATACGGTCCGAGGAACCCGTACAGAAGGAAGCCGAGAACTACAATGACAATCGGAAGCCCCACGATACGGCGGGCTGCTTCGATAACCATGATCATTCCCAGCGCACCGACTGCCATATCTGTCGAGGTCACCGTACCGGCACGGAGAATCAGTGCCTGATAATTTACCAGAATATAAATCGGCGGAATAATTGCCAGAACGGCAAGTGCTACATCCAGCGGATGGAAATGTCCGCTCCGTACCCAGGATTTTTTTGTCGGGCAAAGGAGGAATACAAGCGAAATACCGAAAGCCAGATGAACGCAGCGCTGAATCATGGCATCCATTGCGCCGAAAATCCCCGTGTAAATCTGGAACAGCGAGAAGCAAATACAAATAACAGCGATAATTTTGGCGCTGATGCCGATGTATTCGGCAGTATTTGATTCTTTATCCAATTCCTTCAGCTTGGCCTGCAAAGCCTTATCCTCTGCCGGATTCTGTGCATTTGCAGGATCCGTCCCCTTTTTTTCTAACTCAGCCAAATTGATCAACTCCTAATCGTTTTTTTCATGTACCACTGTTTGTAGAACGGTGCTACATAAAGACGTACTTCTTTCCCTAACGGAACAAGCTCGTCCAGGTTATATTCGGTGTCCCCCACAATTATTTTCTCATGATTTGTCACACCGTCCCGGATGGAAATTTCCGGATAGCGCCGGTTGATATTGTCCAGAATGAACCAGCCGTCTTCTTCACGGAAATCGCCTTCCTCTGCAGAGAAAGGAAGTCCTACTCCCATGGATTGATATTTTGTGGATTTCAGAATCAGCCCGTCTTCCCAGTCATTGACCACCAGATTTTCATAAATCATGGTCTTCTGTACGGAATGACGGTATACCAGCTGAACCGGTGTTCCCCGCTCCACTCTCTGGCGGATAATGAAACCGTCAGAAGTCTGAGCGAAGAAATAGGTTTGCTTCATCTTATTTCCCACAATAATGATGAAAATGCAGACAATAAATCCGAAAATAATCAGTATGTTTTCTATTTTCCCGTTTTTGTGTTTTTCTTCCATAAAAGCAAGAACGGACCCTATAAGATACAGAGTCCGTTCTTCCTCCTTCCTTTACTGGGTGTGGAACCTTCCGGTACCCTTTATTATGCCTTCAGGTATTTTTCCGCACCGGCGTTCATCTTGATAGACATACCTTCCAGCGCTGTGTCCTTTGTGATATATTTGCCGACTGCATGTGCTGCTTTCATGCGATCCAGGTGTTCATAAATTGCCTTGACAACCTGTCCGCCGAGATCATCGCTCATCTTGTCTGTGGTAACGATGACGCACTTAACGGCAACGGTGCTGACATCTGCATCCTGTCCGGGGTATGTGCCTGCCGGAATGGTCATAGCGGTGTAGTACGGATATTCTGCTTTCAGCTTTTCTACAACCTGCGGATCGATCTTGACGATCTGTGCAGATTTATTGGCAGCCAGATCCTGAATAGCTGCGGTCGGGAAGCCTGCTACTACAACGCCTGCATCGACATTTCCGTCCTTCAATGCACTGGCAGCTTCGCCGAAGGAGAGGTACTGTACATCGATATCATCATAGGTGATACCGTATGCATTAAGAATCTGACGGGCATTGGCTTCTGCACCGGAACCGGAAGCACCAACGGCTACCTTTTTGCCCTTCAGGTCAGCAATGGATTTGATTCCCTTGTCCTGGGTGGTAACGAACTGAATGGTTTCCGGATACAGAGCAGCCAGGCCGCGGAGGCTTTCTACTTTGTTGTCCTTGAACATTTCCTTGCCTTCAGCAGCATAGTAGGCAATATCGTTCTGAATGAATGCGATATCTACAGATCCGTCTTTCAGCATATTGACATTTGCTACGGAAGCGCCGGTGGACTGTGCGGAAGCATTCATTCCCTGAATGTTCTGGTTCAGCAATTCTGCCAAAGCCCCGCCCAGCGGATAATATGTACCTGCAGTACCGCCGGTAGCGATGTTCAGAAACTGCTTTCCGCCGGAAGCGCTGCCGCCCTTATCATCTCCGCAGCCTGCCAGAAGTGCTGCACCTGCGATGCAGAGTGCGCCTGCAATTGCCAATCTTTTCATGACCTTTTTCATACCAGTTGACCTCCTTAATCTCCTTCAGAAAGCATGCTGTCTGTCTCCCTTCACCATACTTTCACGCCTTCAGCACTGTAACAAAAAAGCAGCACAAGTAACCATCGGTTACCTCTGCTGCAAGCTTCTTTGCTCCAGATATTATAAAGTTGTTATCATAATACTACTTTTCGAAATCTTTGTAAAGCAGACTCGGCTGAATTCCCTGATTATTTTGATATTTCCCATGATCATAGGAATCCGCTTCACCCAGAACTGTATGGAAATAAATCTGGCAGATTTCCACTCCTGCGTAGATCCGGATCGGCTGAACGCAGAACATTTCCAGCGTCCAGTAACCGGAAAAGCCCACATCTCCGAATCCGGCCGTCACATGAATGAACAGCCCGAGGCGGCCGATGGAAGACCGTCCTTCCAGCATGGGCACAAAGCATTTCGTTTTTGTATATTCCCGGGTGCGGCCCAGATACAGCTTATTCGGTTCCAGGAGATATCCTTCCTCCGGGATATGAATCAGGTGGCCCGTATTTTCCTTCTTCATATCCAGCTCATGGTGATCATAAATCATGAGCTCATCCGCTAAAGTCAGATTATAGCTGTTGGGATTCACTTTCTTCGGATCAAAGGGATCGATGACAATTTCCTCGCCCATATGTCTGACAATTTCTCTGCCGGATAATATCATGGGATTTTCCTCTCTTCCTGATTAAAAATTCTGCGGTGCACCGCCATTCGGCGGCGGCTGAACGGGTTTCTGGCCCGGCTTCCCGCCTCAAGTCCGTAGGCCTTCCTTTCCTCTTCGTCCAGGGAGTGGGAAATCATGAGCTCTCCCTTATCGCTGAAGGTAATCAGATGGGCCGCAAAAAGCGCTCCGTGGGTCGGGCAAAAAACAATTCCCTTATTTTCATTTCCTTCCTCGCCGTAAGGCACCGAATGAAGGAGAGAAATCCGATGTCCGCCGCAGACTGTGCAGCACGCGTCCTTTTCAAAAGCCTTCCGCCGGAACAGAGCCTCCTTCTCCAGCACCGTCCGGATCCGGGAAATGGTATTCTCCGGCGGCTGGGAAAACAGACTTCCTTCTACACCGGAAGCACTCACGTCTTCCTCCAGAATCCGGCAGAAAGCATCTCTGGCAGACAGGTCTGCCTCTACATATTCCCGGAATGCCGATGCCGCCTCCGGCTTCAATGTCCAGAAATAGGCGCCGTCCTCTCCTTCACTGCCGTCAAAAAGGTATTCCCAGGGAGCCATTGCCCGCTTTTCCTTCTTTTTTTCTGCCGGAGCTGCTTCCGTATCTGCAGAGCACTCCGGGCTGTCTTTCTGCTCCTCTTCCGGATATACGGAAAGAAGTCCTGCCTCCGCCATTTTCCGGATCTTATTGCCTGCCCAGCCGACCCCTGCATTCAGTGCCCGATATTCCATATGGAGCGCATTGGCAATGTTCTTTGCATTGTCCGTATATTCTTCCGCATGATAAAGCCGTTCAAAAATGGCCATCATCAGTCCGGTCATCACCCCGGGATTGCCCAAAAGAGAGAGCCACCCCTCCCGGGTAATCCGGTTCCATATTTTCAGTCCTTTCCGCCTGGCCATTTCCGCACCGTCCTTGTAAAAATTTCTTTAAGCTTTATTATAACATTTTATAAACGTTTTTTGCATTACAATGCCGCAATTTTTCCCGCGCCGTCTGTGTTTCCGGAAACTCCGCACCGGGCAGCCGAACCAAAAAGCCTCCCGAAGTCTTTGACGGATTTCCCTTTTGACAGCCTTCGAAAACAAACAGACCCTGGAATACAAAAAGGAGCCTGATATTCTCAGACTCCTCTGTTCCTGACTTATGCTTATTCCCCTTCCAGGACAGACACACCCACAGGCGGACTTTCCAGGAATTTTACATCCGGATTTCTCTGGGCTACCCAGCCGGCCTGCCATTCATTGGGCAGAAGGTAAACCGGTCTTTCCCTCCGGTCATAGACCACCTTGGCATTGTCGATGCCGACCAGCTCTTCCGGCGGGATATCCCCTTCGGTCCAGCGGGCCACCGTATATTCCAGCGGCTCAACCTGGATGGATACATTGTATTCATTTTCCAGACGATACTTCATGACTTCAAACTGCAGCTGACCTACCGCGCCGATGATGAAAGATTCCATGATATAGGGCTGCTTGTATACCTGAATGGCCCCTTCCTGGGCAAGCTGGCTGACCCCGTTCAGGAACTGCTTTCTCTTCATGCTTGTTTCCGGAGAAATCCGGGCAAAAAGTTCCGGCGGGAATACCGGGAAATCAATGAACGTGACCGGATGCTTCTTTTCGCAGACCGTATCCCCCACACCGAGTTCTCCCGTATCGAAGACGCCGATAATATCTCCCGGATAAGCTTTTTCCACAGTCTGTCTTTCCGTAGCCAGGAACTGCTGCGGCTGGGACAGGCGGATCATCTTCCCGCTCTGGCGGTGCAGAACGGATGCCCCTTTTTCAAATACCCCGGAGCAGATTCGCATGAAGGCCACCCGGTCATGGTGCTTCGGGTCCATATTAGCCTGGATTTTAAATACGAAAGCGGAGAAATTGGGATCCTCCGGTTTCACCGTTCCTTCCAGGACACGCCGTTCTTCCGGCGGCGGCGCCAGTTCCAGATATTTTTCCAGGAAAGTCTGAACACCGAAATTGGTCATGGCTGAACCGAAAAACATCGGTGTCAGTTCTCCCCGGCTTACTTTTTCCGCGTCAAAGGGATCGCCTGCTTCATCCAGAAGTTCCAGATCGTCCCTGAGAGACTGGATGATATCCGGAGTCAGATGGGAAGTAATTTTTTCATCATCGATTTTCCCGGAAATAACCTCCAGCTTTTTCATGCCGTGTGCATTGTCCCGGATAAAGAGATGACACAGTTCTGTTTCCCGGTCATAAATCCCGGTATACTCTCCGTTAATGCCGATCGGCCAGTTCATCGGACAGGAACGGATGCCCAGCACATCCTCGATATCCGCCATCAGATCAAAAGGATTCTTGCCGAAATGGTCAATTTTATTGACAAAGGTAAAAATCGGGATGCCCCGGTCGGAGCAGACCTTGAACAGCTTTTTGGTCTGTGCTTCCACGCCCTTTGCCACATCAATCACCATGACCGCAGAGTCTACAGCCATCAGTGTACGGTAGGTATCTTCGGAGAAGTCCGCATGCCCCGGGGTATCCAGGATATTGATGCGGCACCCCTGATAATCAAACTGGAGTACCGAACTGGTAACAGAAATCCCTCTCTGCTTTTCGATTTCCATCCAGTCGGATACCGCATAGCGGGCGGTCTTTCTTGCCTTGACAGAACCTGCCAGATGGATAGCACCTCCGTAAAGAAGGAGTTTTTCCGTCAGCGTAGTTTTACCGGCATCAGGATGCGAAATAATCGCAAAGGTCCTGCGCCGCTTGATTTCTTCCAAATCAGTCATGTTTCACCTCAATCAAAAATTCATATTCTTTATTATACCCTATACGAACGGCTCTGGGAAATATTTCCTGCAGAGGCCGGACACGCCCTTCGGAATCTTTTTCCGAAACTCTGTTAAAATATTTTTCCCTCCGGGATATACAATTGATACGGCATAGCCTATAATAGGGATATCTTTGTAAAAGTAGAGGAGTGTGCTAATATGGCAATCAAAACCAGAAAGATCGGAATTATCGGGGCCGGCAATGTAGGCTCTCATCTCGCCCTGCAGTTTGCAGTCCAGGGCCTCTGCGACGAAGTGGTTTTCTATGACATCAAAAACGAAAAAGCCAAGGGGGAAGCCTTTGACCTCATGGATGCCAACAGCTACCAGCCGCATCATTTCGAAGCCTATGCAGGCACCGTGGACGACATGAAGGATGCGGATATCCTCATCAACGCCTCCGGCAGACCCCGCCAGCCCGGACAGACCCGTCTGGACATGATGGATGACGGTATCCTGACCAGCAAGGAAATCATTCCGCTCATTGCCAAGTCCGGCTTTGACGGCATCATCATTTCGATTTCCAATCCGTGCGATATCATTGCTCAGTATCTCTGGTACAAGCTCGGCTGGCCGAAGGAAAAGGTCATCGGTTCCGGCACCGCTCTCGACTCTGCCCGTCTGCAGTACCAGCTGGCCGATCAGCTGAAAGTTTGCCGCCGCTCCCTCACCGCTTATCTCCTGGGTGAACACGGCGATTCTTCCATGATTCCCTGGAGCCATGTCACGGTAGCAGGAAAGCCGATCGATGAACTTCTGGCAGAAAAGCCGGATCTGTATCATATGGATTCCAAGGAAGAAATTCTCCGTAAGGTCCATGAAGAAGGCTACTGGGAAAACACCATGAAGGGATGCACCGAATTCGGCGTATCCTCCGCTACGGCAGAACTGGTCCGTGCAATTTACCACAATGAACATAAGATTCTTCCCTGCTCCGTTTATCTCGACGGCCAGTACGGAATCCAGGACAGCTTCGCTTCCGTTCCGGTCAAGGTCGGCAAGGACGGCGTAGAAGATGTCATCGAAATTCATCTCACAGAAGAAGAAGACCGTCAGTTCAAGGAATCCATCAGAGTCCTGAAAGAACATTTCGAAAGAGCACTCACTCTGTAAGAAACGGTTTCCGGCAAAAAGTCCTCCCCTTCGGGGAAGGACTTTTTCTGTGTCTGAAAATCCCGGTTCCGCTTTCTTGCTGTCCTTCCAACGGCTGAGCAGGCTGATAAGGAAAGCAGTTTAGCCGCCCGATGCCGCCTCTGCTTCTCCGGCCTGTATGACGGCACAAAAAAGCACCGGATTCCTCCGATGCTTCGCTATGTATGAGCCGAAAAATCAGACCATATCTGCCAGCTCTTCGATCAGCTTTTCCGTCTTTTCCCAACCCAGGCACGGATCGGTGATGGACTGTCCGTAAACGCCGCCGCCGACCTTCTGATTTCCGTCCACGATATAGCTTTCAATCATAAGGCCCTTTACAATGCCTCTGATATCCTGCGAATAACGGCGGCTGCTCATCACATCCTTCGCAATGCGGATTTGTTCCAGATATTTCTTTCCGGAATTGGAATGGTTGCAGTCTACTACAATAGCCGGATTCTTCAGGCTTTCTCTTTTCCGGTACATCTGCAGAACCTTTTCCAGGTATTCGTAATGATAATTGGGCATGGATGTACCGAAGTGGTTTACATATCCCCGAAGGATAACATGCGCCAGGGGATTTCCCGTAGTATGAACTTCCCATCCGTGGAAAAGGAAATCCTGCTCATTCTGTGCCGCTTCCACGGAATTCATCATGACCGATAAATCCCCTGAGGTCGGATTTTTCATTCCCACTGGGATCCCCGCCCCGCTGGCAATCATACGATGCAGCTGATCCTCCACGCTGCGGGCACCGATGGCGCCGTAGGAAAGAAGATCCGACAAGTAGCGGTGATTTTCCGGATACAGGATTTCCTCCGCGCAGGTGAAGCCGGTCTGTTCAATCACATCAACATGCATCCTGCGGATTGCCTTGATTCCGGCCATCATATTCTCATTTTCCTCCGGGTCCGGCTGATGAAGCATGCCCTTATACCCCTTCCCTATGGTACGGGGTTTATTTGTATAAACCCGGGGAATGATGAAAAGCTTATCCTTCACCTTTTCCGCCGCAGCAGCCAGGCGGGTGCAGTAATCCAGCACTGCCGGCTCATTATCCGCCGAGCAGGGCCCGATAATCAGAAGAAAACGGTCATCCCTTCCTTCTATAATATCTGCAATGATTCTGTCCCGTTCTTCCTTGACCGCCTGTCCCTTTGCAGACAGCGGCACCTCCCGTTTTACTTCTGCCGGTTCCGGCAGTTTCCGGATAAACTGCATCTGATTCATAGTATCACCTGCTATTCTTCTACTCTTTCAACCTTGAAAACATTGATAGTCTCTACGTCGGGACAGCAGAATACCGCTGTTCCTTTTTTCTGTCCCGGCTGCGGAATTTCGCCCCCGTAACGCAGGATATCCACATAGGGGAAGGCGACATGCATGGCCATGGGACACAGATTTCCCCGTTCCCGGTCAAAATCCCAGGAATCCCCCGGGCGATGTCCCCGATGGCAGGGGCAGGGCCCCTTCCGGTCAATACAGCTGATGCGGATCTTCGGTTTTCTGCTCATGATTTCCTCCCTAAATATTCTGCTACGGGAATCCCCTGCAGCGAATCCTCTTCATCTTTATACATCAGGATCATATCACGGATCGTATCCATCGTCTGCTGCACCGCTTCCGTTACAGGCCGGCCTTCCAGAATATGCGCCATGAAAAAGGCGGAAAAAATATCTCCGGTGCCTACGATACGCACGGGAATCTGCCGATAGGGAAGAAAAGCAAACGATCCGTCCTGTCTGTCATAAACCGCGACCAGATTCTTCCCCTCCGACAGTACACTGGTAATGATCACTGTGCCGCCGGACAGACGGTGCAGCCTCAGAAGCAGCTCCTTCAATTCCTCTTCCGAAAGGCCTTCCTCTTTATAGGCTGTCCCGGTAAGGAAGCATGCTTCTGTATAATTGGGCATCATATAATCGGAAACAGCGGCCAGTTCCCGAAGAGCCATGACATTTTCTTCCGTGAGCCCGTTGTACAGGGCCCCGGAATCGGCCATGATTGGATCCATAAAAATCCGGATGCCCTTTTCCTTCTGCTTCCGGCAGTAGACCGACAGCCGCTGCGCCTGATCGATTGACGCAAGGAAACCGGTAAATACCGCATCAAAGGAAAATCCCAGGGCCTCCCAGGCCGAGAATGCTTTTTCCATGTAGCCCCCGATTTCCTGGATGGCAAATTTCCCGTAATCCAGTTCATTGGATACCAGTGCCGTGGGCACATGGAATACATGAAAGCCTCTATGCGACAGGATCGGAATCATCGCTGCCAATGCGATATTTCCCACTCCCGGCATATCACTGACCAAAAGTACCTTTTCCCCCATTTCCTTCCGCCTCATTTCTGTGAATTGTTTTTATCATATCATAATTTCTTTCGGAAAATCAAAATTTCCCCTCGTGATATAATGAGCCCAGATAAGGAGGAAATCCCATGAATGTACTCATACGGGATGATTTCGATCCCCGGAAAATCATATCCAGCGGCCAGTGCTTCCGCGCCGCAGAAATAGAGAAAGATCTTTTCCGTTTCATGACCGGAAAGCATGTCCTGTATATGAGACAGGTTTCTCCCGTCAGGTGGAATCTGTCCTGTTCCGCCTATGCCTGGCGCCGGATCTGGAAGCCCTACTTCGATTGGTACCGGAATTACCGGGAAATCCGGGAATCCGTTTCCCCGGAAGATCCTTTCCTGCAGAAATGTGCTGCCTACGGAAAAGGACTGCGCATCCTCCGCCAGGACCCGCTGGAAACACTGATCACCTTTATCATTTCCCAGCGAAAGAGCATTCCTGCTATCCGTTCTTCCCTGGAGAAGCTCTGTGCTGCGGCAGGAGAGGAAATCACGACTCCTTATGAGACGCTCCGCCTCTTCCCCACGGAAAAGGCCCTTTCCGCTCTGTCCCTTACCGAGCTCCGCAGCTGCGCCCTGGGCTACCGTGCTCCTTACATCTATAAGACAGCTGCCCGCCTGGCTGCAAATCCGTCTTTCCTGAAAACACTGAACAGGGCCTCTGATAAAGAACTGATCGATGCACTCTGCACTTTCCCGGGAGTGGGCATCAAGGTCGCCTGCTGCACCGCTCTTTTCGGCTACGGACGGACAGCGGCATCCCCTGTCGACGTCTGGATCGGCCGGGTCATCCGGGAAAAGTACGGCGGTGCGGACCCTTTTCCCCGATACGGCAATGCTGCAGGCATCATGCAGCAATACCTGTTTTACTGGGCGCAAACCACAAAAATGAAGGAACCCCTACCGCCGCAGTAAATATGTACCGCCCAAAATTCATTCATGCCATCAAAAAACTTCCCGCCGGACAAAATGCCCTTTCCGGGAAGTTTTTTGATGCAGGGGAGATTCCTTACAGGCGGATTCCTGCCTTTTTCAAGGTTTTGTAGGTATAATCCAGGATCTGGTACAGCCGCGCTGCATCCTCTGCGCCCAAATCCTTCGGGCTGAGCGCTTTTATATCCTTATAGTAGAAAGAAAGCTTATCGGACAGCTCCTGAGACAGTTCCCGGAAAGCTTCCAGTTCCGCCGGAACAGCGGATTCCGATGCACTTTCTTCCTGCTTTGCTCCATTTTCCGCTTCCAGCTGAAAAACCTTTTCCGTCAGATGGTCCACCTCTGCCTGCAGCTTGGCACAGGTCAGTTCCAGGCCTTCGTTTTTGTCCCGTTCCTGGTCCAATGCGACCTTGAGTCCTGCCGCAGTTCCTTTCAGTGCATCAATCAGTGTTTTAGCTGTTTCTGCCGTTTCCCGAACAATCTCTTCTTTCATATTTCCGCCTCCTGTGGAATCACTGTTTTCTTTATTGTATCATGCCTTCTTCCTTTTTCCGCATCGGAATTTCAGAAAATTTCTTCCATTGCTTTTCTGATATTTTCCACATCTTCCAGATGCTCAACAAAACGGATAATTTTTTCATACTTTTCCGCACCGATCAAACCGTCTGTCATCTGATGCCCCTTCTTCGCAACCTCTTCAAAGCTGAGCGGTTCCTCCGAATCTCCCTTGGGATATCTTACCAGCAGGCTTCTCTTCCGTCCGTCTGCCGTTTCAAATTCAATTTTCGAGCCCAGCTGATCGGGATGACTGTTATGCATAGCAGTCATTTCATCATCCTTCACCACTTTTACCTTTTCCATAAACCGGACGACTTCCGGGTCATGAATGGAATCCGCCCGGAAATCCTCCAGTCCCACCCGGTTCCGGACCGCCATGGAAGATACACAATACTGAATAGAGAATTTGCATCCGTACGGAGTCTGCGGAGCCGGATTATTGATCAGAGAATCTGTAATATCATTGACATAAAGAGAAATCGTCTTTATATCTTCGGCAGAAAGATTCATTTCCTTCATCAGTTTCTCCGTTCCGAAAATCGCCGCATGGGAATGCTTGCAGCAGGGATACGGCTTGATGGAATTATGAGCCACCTTGAAATCCTTCCCCAGGTGTTCCGTAATTTTTTCCCATTTCGGTTCCCTCATCATGGCCCGTAAAAATCCCTTCTGCCCTTCCAGAATCGTCGCAGAACCGGTAAATCCCTTTTCGACCAAAAGAGCAGATAAAACGCCGGCATAGCAGGCCTTCCCGACATGCAGAGGCTTGCTCATGGCCCCCTGACTCACGAAATCCCAGAGTCCTGACGCCTGTGTCCCTGCTGAACCCAGGGCATGAATCCATCCGTATTCCGGCAGAGAAAGGATAGAAGCACTGCTGGCTGCCCCGGCCAGACATCCTACAGTCCCTGTGGTATGCCAGAAATAATAGGAATCCGGCTGTACCGCTTCTCCGACCCGGCCGCCCAGCTCATACCCGGCAACAATTGCGGCAATAAGTTCCTTTCCGCTTTTTTCTCTTGCTTCCCCCAGCGCCAATGCCGGCGGAATTACAACACAGGCAAGATGGATAACAGACGGATTGTGCAGATCATCAAAATCCTGGGAATGCGAAGCGGCTCCGTTCAGAAATGCCGCATGAAGAGCGCCGCATTTTTCCGCCGGTATTCCTTTCTTTTCTGCAAATAAGAGAGTGGATTCCTTTCTTGTATCTCCGCCCGATAAAACATCCCGAAGTATCCGGGGAGGTTCCTCCGTGCTTCCGGAAATGGACAGTCCGATCCAATCCAGCAGTGCCTTTTTCGTTTCCTCCACCGCTTTTGCGTCCAGATCTTCATAAGTCAGATGGGACAGATAGTGAGATAAAATTTTTGTTTCTTCCATAAAGTTTCACCCCGCTGATGGTCTCATTTCTCACAATACACTTCTGCCTGTATTGTATTCTCCGAATACTTCTCTCATAACATTGCAGATTTCTCCCAATGTAGCATAGGTCTTTACCGCATCAATCAAGTAGGGCATGACATTTTCATCGGTTGCACAGGCAGCCTTCAGCCGATCCAGCGATTTCTTCACCGCCTCGGAATCTCTGGATGCCTTCAGCTTTTTCAGCTTTTCCGTCTGTCTTGCTCCGACCGACGGATCCACCTTCAGAATATCCTGATCGGACTCTGCCTCCTCGGTAACAAATTTATTGACACCGATAACAACATGCTCTCCCGTATCGACCGCCAGCTGATCCTTATAGGCATTCCTTGCAATTTCTTCCTGCATGTAGCCCTTCTCGATGGCGCCTACTGCCCCGCCCATGGCATCGATTTTCCGGATGTATTCGGCTGCTTTCTTTTCAATTTCATCCGTCAGGGCTTCCACATAGTAGGACCCGGCCAGCGGATCCACCGTATCCGCCACACCGCTTTCATAGGCCAGCAGCTGCTGCGTACGGAGAGCCAGTGTTGCTGCATCCTTCGTGGGAAGAGCCAGTGCTTCATTCTTCGCACAGGTTGCCAGGGACTGCGTCCCGCCCAGAATCGCTGCCAGTGCCTGCCAGGTAATGCGCACCACATTATTGTCTACCTGCTGCGCCGTCAGAACGGAGCCTGCCGTATGAACATGGAAGCGGAGCATCATTGCTTTTTCCTTCGTCGCATGGAACCGTTCTTTCATGATTTTTGCCCAGAGTCTTCTTGCCGCTCTGAACTTTGCAATTTCGTGGAAGAAGTCCAGTCCCGCTGTAAAGATCCAGGAAATTCCCGGGGCAAAATCATCGACCTTCTGTCCGGCCCGGATGGCTGCTTCTATGTAGGCAATGGCATTGCTGAATGCAAAAGCGATTTCCTGTTCCATGGAAGAACCGGCTTCCCGGATGTGATAAGCGCCTACGGAAATGGTGTTCCATTTCGGGATATGGGAAGAACAGTAGGCAAATGTATCCGTGACCAGTCTCATGGACGGACGGGGCGGGAAAATATAGGTTCCTCTTGCAATGTATTCCTTTAAGATATCATTCTGAATGGTTCCCTTCAGCTGTTCCGGGGGAATTCCTTTCTTTTCCGCAGCAGCCACATACATGGCCAGAAGAACGGCAGCCGGGGCATTGATTGTCATGGACGTGGAAATCTGATCCAGCGGAATCCCATCAAAGATGGCTTCCATATCCGCCAGGGAATCAATCGCTACGCCCACCTTTCCGACTTCTCCTCTGGCTCTTTCATCATCCGAATCCAGCCCGATCTGCGTCGGCAGATCCATGGCCACAGACAGCCCGGTGTTTCCCTGAGACAAAAGATACTTATAAAGTTTATTTGTTTCATCAGAGGTAGCCATACCGGAATACTGACGCATCGTCCAGTACCGTCCTCTGTACATGGTCGGCTGTATCCCCCGGGTAAACGGATAACTTCCCGGAACCCCCAGCTGGCTCACATAATCCAGGCCCTCCACGTCCTTCGGCGTATACAGCCGTTTTACCGCGATTCCTTTTCTTTCCGGAAAACGTACAGAAACTTTTTTTACCTTTTCCTCATATTGTTCCAGAATTTCGTTTAAGTTATCCATGATGCTCTCCTTTGTCACACTTCATCGTACCTTTTTTTGCAAATCCCACATGCATTGAAAATGCAGATTCCAGATCCACCGGCATATGGCCTCCCTGCGCTTCCCCTCTGCGGAAATATTCCCACAAAGCCTCCCGGTAATCGGGATGTGCGCAGTGCGTAATGATTTCCCGTGCTCTCTGCCGCGGATCCAGTCCTCTCAGGTCAGCCACTCCCTGTTCCGTAATAAATACCATGGTGTCATGTTCTGTATGATCCACGTGGCTGCACATGGGAACTACCCGGGAAATCGAATCATCCTTCCCCGTCGACGAGGTCGCCGTAAATATCGAAAGATACCCGTTTCTCATATAATCTCCGCTGCCGCCGATGCCGTTGACCATGTTTTTTCCCATGATGTGGGTACTGTTGGCCTGCCCGTAAATATCAAATTCCACGGGGACATTCAGGGAAATCACGCCCAGTCTCCGGATGACTCCCGGATTGTTGGATATTTCCAGCGGACGGAGAATCAGGTGGGAATTGTAAAGAGAAGGATCTTTCCGATACATTTCCATCACTCTGGGAGAGGGAGTAAAGGCGCATCCCGATGCCATATCTACCTTTCCCGCGAAAATCAGATCGAATACTGCATCCTGCAGAATTTCCGAATACAGCTGCAGATGATGGAATCTGGAATTTTTCATTCCCGTCAGAACTGCATTGGCAATCTTTCCCACACCGGACTGGAAGGGAAGCAGTTCCGGGGGAAGTCTCCCCTTTTCCTGTTCTATTTCCAGAAAATTCATTAAATTTTCCGCAATCTTCGTTGTTTTTTCATCGGGTGCTCCCAGATTTCTGACATGGTCCGGAATATCCGACTCTACAATGGCGCTGATCCGGTCGATTCCGCATTTGACGACCGTCGTACCGATCCGGTCTCCGGGATGGTAAATCGGAATTTCCCGCCGCAGAGGCGGCTGCGGCATTTCATAAATGTCATGGATTCCTTCCAGTTCAACAGGAATCCAGGTATTGACCTCTACAATGACTTTCTTTGCCATTCTCACAAAAGTCGGGGTATTTCCCACACCGGTTCCCAGAACCAGATCCCCGTCCTCCGTAACGGCCAGCGCTTCCACCACTGCCGTATCCACACTTCCGAAAAATCCCGCTCCTACCTGCTGTGCAAATTCCGAAAGATGAATATCGGTATACCGGATTTCACCCGTATTGATTTCCGCTCTCATGCTTCTGTTGCTTGCTGCGTAGTAGGGGCCCGGCTTTCCACCCCATGAACCTCAGCCAGTGCCTCTTCGATTTCCGGTCCTACAGAGGCTCCTGTCCAGATACTGATTCTGCACTTTCTCCCGGCTTTGATCTGCTCCGCCAATGCCAAAGCCGTCTTCTTGGGGTATCCGGAAGGAGTAAAGCCGCTGAACCCTACATGATCATGATCCTGAATAAGTCTTGCTGCTGTATCGGCATCCGTTACTTTTGCAAAAAGTGCCTTATTCCGAAGTCTGCTCTCATCCAGCATTTCTACCTCCTCATTCCTTTTGAATACTTGGTTCCTGATTCACCCACATTATATTTTCGGAGGAAAAAACATATAATAACAAAGCACTGACGAAATATTGCCTTTCCTTATATTTCATCCCTTTTATCCCCTGATTTTCTGTTTGGCGGGCGTTTTCTTCTTTTTTCGCCTTTAAAATATAACATCGTGTTATATTTCTTTCTTATCTTCTATATATCTCTCCGCTTCCGGCATAGTATGATATAGAAGAAATATATTTTCAGGAGGACATATGGACACAAACATTTATAAAAGCTTTGTCGCTGTCGTGGAATCGGGCACTTTATCCAAAGCCGCCTCTATTCTCCACATTGCACAGCCTGCTCTGACGCGTCACATGAAAATCCTGCAGGAAAAATACAATACTCCCTTATTAATGACCAAGCAGGGGCAAAGGAGTATTGAACTGACTCCTGCCGGCAAAATTCTTTATGAGAAAGCCAAATATCTGATCACTCTGGAAAATCAGATTGCCGAAGATATTCAGTCCGATACGCAGGGAATCGGAGGCACCCTGCGTTTTACGACTTCCCCCTCCGTCGCGTACAACCTGATTGCAGCGACCTTATCGAACTATCATGAGAAGTATCCCAACGTCTCCTTTGAGCTTTTTGAAACTTCCACGGAGGAGCAAAGTGAGAATCTTCTGAACGGGGTTGCCGAAATCGGCATTGCCAATGCGCCTGTAATCCGGCCCGAGCTTTTTAATATCCATCTGACCGAGGAAGACCGGATGGCTGTCTTTGTTCATCAAAAAAGTCCGGTCCTAAAAGACTGCACTCTGATTCCCGATTCTTTTCAGAATACAGGGATGTTCCATCTTCCCCTGCCGGAGATTTACCGCATCCTGTCCTCTCTTCCCATCTGTCTGACCAAAGGATGTCATGATGCGGATCTGAAATTCTGTGCAGAGCTCGGACTTTCTGTCAGGCCCCTGTGCATCAGCACCACCGTCACAGCCGCTCTGCAGTGGGCCAAGGAAAATAAAGCTGCTGTCATCGCTCCTGTCAATCTCGACAAATCCATTCCGGAAGGCCTCATTGCTTTTCTGCTGCCTTCCAACTGTATTTCCAATTTCCGTTCGGTCTATACCGTAAAGGGCCGCAAACTTTCTCTGATGGCCGAGCATTTTCTGCAGATGCTGCCCACCCCGGAAAACTGCGGGCCCTCTGCCTGAAATATGAAAAATAAAAAAGAACCGAAGCTTCCTTCGGTTCTTTTTTATTTTTCATATATCTTTTATAAAATCCCGTACGGTACGGGTATAGGTCTGCGGCCTGTCATGGAATTCCATAGTATGGGCAGATCCCTCAAAGATAACGGCCTTCTTATTGCTGCTTCCTGCCTCCCGGCAAAGTTTCTCTGCCACATCCGGCGGAACAAGTGTATCCGCTCCGCCGTGCAGGAAAAGGACCGGCGCAGTCATTGTCTTTACCCGGTCCATCGGATCGATGTCCCGGAGCAGCCTGCCTGTATGGAAATACAGTGCTCCCTGAAAGAACGGATTCAGAAGATCCATGCCCCAGATCAACGACTGATCTTCCGTATAGGCCATGATTTTCTCTCTTCCCAATTCCATAAGATCTCCGTAGGAACTGTCTGCCACACAGAACCGAAGCTGCCGGACTTCTTCACTGCCTGCATAAATCAGCGCCATGGCTGCTCCCAGAGAAACACCGTGTATTCCGATCTGTGCCTCAGGGTCCTTCGATTTCAGCCAGGAAATCCAGGCATGCAGATCCTCCTCATCATGAATTCCCCAGTCGGTGGGAATACCCCCGCTCTGTCCATGTCCGCGCAGATCCGCCAGCAGAATATGATACCCCAGATCCCGGTAAATGCGGATATAGGGAATCATCATGGACCGGTTCTGATAAAGCCCGTGAAGCAGAATGACATACCGATGTCCTTTTCCTTCCACATAGGTCCCGGTCAGAAAAGTTCCGTCCTTTGACAGAACCTGTACCTCCGGCCAGGCATAGTACCGTTCCAGATACTGAATCCGGGACAGCTGATCCCGCCGGTTCTCCAGAGAAAGCACCTGATCCCAGGGAAGCTTCCATACATATTCATAAGCTGCATTGCCTGCATAGCATGCTGCTGCCAGCAGCAAAACAAGCAGCAGATAAAAAATATACCGAATCAGTTTCCATAAACATCCCATAACATCACCGATTATCAGTATACGGCAAAATCCGGAGACAGAAAATCTCCGAAAAATAAAAATTGGATTTTGTCCAGCAAAAAAGCGGCTTTGCAGCCGCTTCTCTGTTTGCCCTGTTTATTTGATTTTCTTCAGCAGATCCTCGCTGGCTGCGCCCAGTGCCTCTTCTACGGACGGATGCGGTCTGGTAATCTTCAGGAATTCCCGTACGGTCAATCCGTGTTCGATAGCCAGCGCCGCTTCACCGATCATATTGTCCGCTCCGCGGCAGTAGAACTGTGCGCCCAGGAGTTTTCCGTCTTCTCCGGCAAGAAGCTTCACAGAGCCGCCCGTATCGGAAATCAGACTCTTTGCATTGCTGCCCATAACGCTCTTTCCGCTGATCAGCTTGATGCCCTTTCCCTTGGCATCGTCTTCGGAAATTCCCACCGTGGCAATTTCCGGAAGCGTATAGACGCACTGCGGTATCAGCCGGGGATTGATGCCGCAGGATTTTCCTGCAATGGCTGCTGCAGCAATTTTCCCTTCCGCTTCCGCCGCATGTGCCAGCTGAATATAGCCGGAAGCAATATCCCCCACAGCATAGATATGGGGAATCGACGTTTCAAAGCAGTCATTCACCTCATAGCAGCCCCGATTCATTTTGATTTCCGGTGTCACCAGATCCTTCGTAGACGGACGGCGGCCCGTTGCAATGAGAACTCCGTCTGCTTCCTTCGTGTACTCCTTGCCGCCCAGCTCATAAACAACAGTCAGGCCGTCATCGGTCTTCCGGATTTCCCTGACAGCCGCTTTGGTTACAACAGAAATTCCCTTCTTCTTGAATTCCGCTGCCAGTCTTTTTGCCGGATCCGCATCAAAGGGAGGCAGAAGGCGCGGCATCATTTCTATAATGGTAACCTCTGCGCCGTAAGCACCGTAAGCTTCCGCAAATTCACAGCCGACAACACCGCCGCCGATAATGATCAGACGATGCAGCTGGGGCAGCGTTCCCAGGAAGGAATCACTGTCATATACCCCGGGAAGATCCGCACCGGGAATGGGCGGAACAGCCGGTGTGCCGCCTGCGGCAAGAACAATGGAGTCTGCTTCCAGAGCTGTTTCTCCGTCTGCATTCTTCACCGTCACATGTCCTGCTTCCGGTACCTGCCCTATTCCTTCCAGGATATCAATCTTTGCTTTTTTCAGAGAAGTGATCAGACCGTTCCGCAGTCCGGTCACTACTTCTTCACAGCGCTTGCGCAGTGCCGGATAATCTGCCCGGACAACACCGGAGGACAGACCGAATTTCTCCGCCTTTTTCATATCAATCAGCAAATCCGCCGCAAAGAGAAGTGTCTTTGTCGGGATGCAGCCCCGGTTCAGGCAGGTGCCCCCCATAAGATCCTTCTCTACGATAGCAGTCTTCAGACCGTACGACGCACAGTCCAGCGCACAGGTATAGCCGCCGGGCCCGCCGCCGATAATTACTACATCATATTTCACAATATTTCTCCTTTCCCGCTGCCGGATGCCGCAGAGCTTTCACCGGGTTCCGCAGTCTGAGAATTCTTTTCCGGGCAGTCAGCCGATTCCTGCAATCCAGATCTCCAGATCTCCCAGAATCTGCCGCTGCTCCTCCGTTTCTGCCGGAACTTCCCGAAGAGCCTCTGCCAGTATCGTTCCCCGGAAAGGTTTCCCTTTCAGGAAATCCGGCAGTCCGGCAATCAAGTCGGCTTCCAGACTGTCTGAGTCGATGCTCACATCTTTCACAATGCCTTTCTCCTCAGTCAGATACAGCTTCACGAAGCCCCAGTCCCAGCGGCCTATCTGCTGATGGGTATATGCAATACGCCGTCCCAGAATCCAGTCCCGGTCCGAGAAAAAAGCCATCCGCTCCTGCAGCGCCTCTTTCCGGATATCCTGCGCCCCCAGGACATGCACCGGCAGTCCGTACACAGCGGAAAAACTTTCCCGCAGCGCCTCTGCCAATGCATCGACCGTCACGGCCGGATTCAGCTCCTGCAAATTGACCACCCGGGACGGAACCGACCGGACTCCTTTGTGATTCATCTTGGACTGATCCGTATTCAGATAGCGGACCATGTCTTCCATACTTTCGGAAAGCAGGAGAGTACCGTGGTGGCAGCACCCATCCTTTGTCTTGCGGAAAGCATTTCCGGAAAATTTCCGGCCTTCGATTTTCAGATCGTTCCGCCCGCTTTTTTCCGCCGGAATTCCGAAGCTTTTCACAGCCTCCAGAATCACGGAAAGCTGCCGCGGCACATCGTAATCCTCCCGATTGACCAGAAACGAAAAATTGATATTTCCCGTATCATGATAAACGGCACCGCCTCCGGTCAGCCGGCGGGCCAGGAATCCCCCGTCATCAAGGAGTTCCTTCACCCGGCACTCCCCTTCTGCATCCTGGTTCCGGCCGATAACTACGGTCCT
Organism: uncultured Dialister sp.; assembly: GCA_938038225.1. GTDB lineage: Bacteria > Bacillota > Negativicutes > Veillonellales > Dialisteraceae > Dialister. Next base: position 94,793 of record CALHRX010000005.1, read on the forward strand.
GCGGTTTTGCCAGACAAAGAGAATCACCTCTCCCCGGGCCGCATGATGCATCAGATACTCTTCAATGGCCAGATTTTCATAGGGATTCCGGCATTCCTTATAGTTACAGAAAAATGAAATTCTGGAAATCATATCAGTCCTCAAAGCTGTATTTCAGGATCGGATGACGGGCCGCCTTGACTTCATCCGGCCGTCCTACAGGGAGGCCGTGCGGTGCCGTCTTCAGGTATTCCGGATCGGTTCTGCCCTTTTCGAAAACTTCAATGAAACCCTGTGCGGCTTCGTCCAGGGATGCCTTGCTTTCCGTTTCTGTCGGTTCTGCCATGAGTGCTTCATGGACATTCAGCGGGAAATACATGGTCGGCGGATGCATACCTTTTTCCAGAAGGCCTTTTGCCGCATCCAGAGCGGAAACACCGGTTTCCTTCTTGTAATCCTCCAGCGTCATGACGAATTCATGCATGCAGATTCCCGGATAAGCAATCTTCATATACGGCTGCAGCTTTGTCATGAGGTAGTTTGCATTCAGTACAGCGTGAGCACTGGTCCTGGAAAGTCCTTCTTTTCCGAGACTCAGGATGTAGCTGAATGCCCGGAGACATACGAGGAAATTGCCGTAGAACATCTTAACCCGGCCAAAGGAATGCTCCGGTGTATCCAGGAAATAGGTATCTCCCGACTTTTCCACTACCGGCTTCGGAAGGAATTCCTTCAGGAACGCCTTGCAGCCGGAAGGACCGCTTCCGGGGCCGCCGCCGCCGTGAGGTGTGGAAAATGTTTTATGCAGATTCAGATGGACACAGTCAAAGCCCATGTCGCCCGGGCGTGCCCGCCCTACGATAGCATTCAGATTGGCTCCGTCATAGTAGCAGAGTCCGCCCGCCTCATGGACAATCTTTGTAATTTCGCAGATATTGGGGTCAAAAATTCCCAGCGTATTCGGATTTGTCAGCATCAGCCCGGCAGTATCCTCACCGACAGCCTTTTTCAGTGCTTCCAGATCTACGCCGCCTTTTTCATTGGATGCCACATGGACAACCTCATAGCCTGCCATCGTGGCAGATGCCGGGTTGGTTCCGTGCGCCGTATCGGGAACAATGATCTTGGTCCTCTTTGTATCTCCTCTTGATTCATGATAAGCACGAATTAGAAGAAGTCCGGTGTATTCCCCGTGTGCCCCTGCTGCCGGTTCCAGGCTGAACCCGTCCATGCCGGTGATTTCCTTCAACTGCTCCTGCAGTTCATACATCACCTCCAGAGCACCCTGTACGCTTTCTTCCGGCGCCAGCGGATGAATATCCGTAAATTCCCTCATGGCTGCCGCTGTTTCATTGACGGCCGGATTGTACTTCATTGTGCAGGAGCCCAGCGGATAGAAACCGTGGTTTACGCCGAATACCTGCTTTTCCAGTGCACCGTAATGGCGGTCCAGCTCTACCTCATCCAGTTCAGGCAGGTGAAGCTTTTTCTCCCGAAGCGGCACATTCAGTTCCGGCACCGGCACATCACAGGGAGGAAGGAAATCCATATGATGCCCGGGAATCGATCGTTCAAATACCAGCTTCATTTCAAATTCCCTCCTTTAATGCTTCTACAAGTGCATCCATTTCTTCCTTCGTGTTCATTTCCGTTGCACACCAGAGAATATTTCCGTTCACGGGAAGTCCGCCAAGAATTCCCTTTTCTTCCAGCTTCTTCAGCACCTTTTCTGCCGGAATCGGCGATACGGTCAGGAATTCATGGAAGAAAGGCGCTGAATGCACTCTTGTATATCCGATTTCTCCCAGACGGTCTGCCAGGTAATGTGCCTTGGCATAGCACTGCAAAGCTGTTTCCTTCATGCCCGCAGGGCCCTCGGCCGCAAGATATGCACCGGCTGCCATGACGCAGAGCGCTTCATTGGAGCAAATATTGGAGGATGCCTTTTCCCGGCGGATATGCTGTTCTCTGGCCTGCAGAGTCAGAACATAGCAGCGCTTTCCTTCTCCGTCCGTGGTTTCGCCTACGATACGGCCCGGCAGCTTCCGCATCAGCTTGTCCGTAGTCGTCATAAATCCCATGTAGGGACCGCCGAAAGCCAGCGGCATGCCCAGCGGCTGTCCGTCACCGACTGCAATATCCGCGCCGTATTCACCGGGTGTCTTAAGGAGTCCCAGAGAAATGGGATTTACCCCCATGATGACCTTTGCGCCCGCCTCATGGGCAATCCCCGTCAGTGTATCTCCGTCTTCAATATTTCCGTAGAAGTTCGGGCTCTGGAAATAAACGCCTGCCGTTTCCTTTCCGCATTTTTCACGAAGAGCTTCCGCATCAGTCACGCCGTCCTTTTCCGGAATAATTTCCAGGGCTACGCTGCGGCTCTTGCAGTAAGTCTCCATGACTTCCAGCACCATCGGATGCACGGCAGCGGAAACAAGAATCTTCGTCCTCTTCCTGTCAATGCACATGAAAATAGCTTCCGCTGCTGCGGTAGCACCGTCATACACAGATGCATTGGATACATCCATTCCGGTAAGTTCGCAGATTTCCGTCTGATATTCAAAAATCGACTGCAGGATACCCTGACTGATTTCCGCCTGATACGGTGTATAGGTTGTACGGAATGCTTCTTTGCCCACCACCTGCTTCACGATGGACGGAATGAAGTGACGGTATGCACCGGCACCGCGGAAAACGGACGGATAAATCTTATTCTTCTGACCCATCCGTTCCAGAGTCCGCAGAACTTCCAGCTCGCTCTTCCCGGAAGGAAGATTTACTTCCTTTTTGTATACCTCAGCGGGGACCGCTGCATACAGCTCATCTACCGAGGAAAGACCGACTGCTGACAGCAGCTCTTCCGTTTCCTTCTCCGAGGAAGGTACATAGTCTGCCATGATCAGCCCTCCTTTTCAGCTGCACAGAATGCTTCATACTCCTTTGCATCCATCAGATCTTCTGTTTCGCTGACATCCTGTACCTTGATGAACCAGGCTCCGTAAGGATCGGAATTAACCGATTCCGGTGCATCTGCCAGATCTTCGTTAATGGCGGCAACCGTTCCTGTAACAGGGCTGTTCACATCGGAAACGGCCTTGACGGATTCCACATCGCCGAAAGCATCTCCCATGGATACGTCATCCCCTTCGGAAGGCAGATTGACGAATACGATATCTCCCAATTCCTGCTGTGCATAGTCAGTAAGACCGATAACCATCAGGCCGTCTTCTTCCTTGATCCATTCATGTGTCTTTGTATACTTTACATCGCTCGGAAAATTCATGATAATTCCTCCTTAAAAAATCATACCCATTTCTGTAAAAATCTATTGCACGCAGATGTCTTTGCTTAACCTCTCTTGTAGAACGGGAGCGGAACGACTTCACATTCCACTTTCCGGCCTCTTACATCTGCCAGGACCTTGTCTCCTGTGCTGACCTTTCCTCTCGGTACAAGCGCCATTGCATAGGAACCGCCCAGGAAGGGGCAATATGTACCGGAAGTAGTTCTTCCGATTTTTTCATCCCCCAGATACAGATCTTCCTCTTCACGGACAATGCCGCGGCCTGTAACCTTAAGTCCGATTCTTTCCCGAACCGGAGGATGAGCCAGCAGTGCTTCCCGTCCGATGAATTCCGGCTTGTTCACCTTTACACCGAAATCAAGACCTGTTTCCAGCGGAGATACCGTTTCATCCATTTCATGGCCGTACAGCGGCATAGCTGCTTCCAGACGGAGCGTATCTCTTGCACCGAGGCCGCAGGGAACGACCTTGCCCGTTGCCATCAAAGCATCCCAGACCTTCCCGGTTTCCTCTGCAGCACAGAAAATTTCATAGCCGAATTCCCCGGTATAACCTGTCCGGGAAACCAGGCAAACAACGCCGGCAATCCGGATATTTTCCTTCTCGCTGTAGTAGCCCGTCGGCAGTTCTCCTTCCTCCACAAGCGGTGTCAGGATTTCCTTGCTGTCCGGTCCCTGCAGGGAGATCAGGCCGATCTGGTCGGAAATATCGGTGAAATCGGTATCTGCCAGAAGATTTTCCTTCATGTGCTTTACATCACCGTCATGCGTTGCCGCATTGACTACCACCATGTACTTCTCTTCGCCCAGACGGTATACGATCAGATCGTCAATGACGCCGCCCTTCTCATTCAGCATCGTTCCGTAACGAACCTTGCCTACAGCCAGATTGGTGTAATCATTGGACAGAAGATGATTCAGAGAATTCAGCGCCCCTTTCCCCTCGAAAAGGACTTCCCCCATATGAGATACATCAAAAATTCCTGCCTTCGTCCGAACGGCCATATGTTCCTTCAAAATCCCCGTCGGATACTGTACCGGCATCTGCCAGCCTCCGAAGGAAACCATCTTTCCTCCCAGAGCAATATGCTTTTCATAAAGCGGTGTTTTCTTGTCCATGACTCCTCCTTTTTCCCATTTTCTAAAAACCAATCAAAAAAGGCGCACTGCAAATCACAGTGCGCCCCCGTCCTTTGACCTGAAAGATATGGCCATACGGCCTGCTTCTTCGGTGCCTTACCGGCTCTCCGAGGGACAGTCCGATACCGGTCCTTTTACCTGAGAGTTTCGCCCCTTCGGTGCCTTGCGGGCTCTCCCGATATCTTCATCCTATGCATCTTATCTATTCATCCTTGAATAGCTATGCAATTACATTTAATGTAGCATGGCTGACAGAACTGTACCAATAAAAAAAATTTATATGCTTATATAAGTCATAAGATTTCCCGCTGTTTTCCCCGGTCAAAAATACCGTACTGTATCAGAAATACCAGACTTCAAAGCCCGGACATTTCTCCTTCCGCTGCGTCTGCATCGTAAGTTTATACAGGAAAAACGATAAGGAACTCCCTCACCCGGTACTGCAACATTATAATCCCCGAATTTAACACTCTCCCGGCCTTAAACAGAAGTACCTGTTGCGAGGAAGCAGTAAAAAACGCCTGGCTTCCGTCAAATGATGCCGAACGCTTTTATCCGATTCGCTCTTCTAACATATCTTTCAATCAATATCCGCCTTTCCCAGCAGGCATCATCATTCCCCCGTATTGATCTCCCGCAAAGAGGATAAATCCTGAGTTCCTGTCAGATCACAAAATTCCTTATTCAATCCCCCTGTCCATTTAAGAATACAAACAACAAAACGCACCCGGGGGATTTCCGGGTGCGTTCTCATCCACAAATGAAAAGGCACCTGAATCTCTTCAGGTGCCTTTTCTCTTAATCAGCAGCTTCCTATCCTCCCA
>CALHRX010000006.1:0-108105 GCA_938038225.1 uncultured Dialister sp.
TGGGAGGATAGGAAGCTGCTGATTAAGAGAAAAGACACCTGAAGAAATTCAGGTGCCTTTTCATTTATGGATGAGAACGCACCCGGAAATCCCGGGTGCTTTTTTAATTGGCCAGGGAAAGAGATAGTCTCTTATATGTACAGAATTTGAATCAGGAATTTTATTGCCTGATTTGGGATGCCTAATGCAGTCAAATGCTTGGAAGGGAATACAGGATAACCGCATATTTCCATAAAAGACAGCGTTTGCATGGATCTGTAAAGCCTGGTACTTCTTGCTTTTTCTGCTGACAGGATATATTTTCGTGGTTCGCCCGGCTCCGCAGCAAAGGATGTTTTCGGAATATCATTCTGCTGTTTGTAGACCGTTGAATGATAAAAATGCAGGTATACCAGGCTAAGAATCCGGACGGGGGCTTACGGAAATTTTTGGGACGGCAGCAGAGCCGGAAAAGAGCTTTTCTGACGGAGACTCTCTGCCGGAAATTTTTATTCAGAGATACGGAAAAAAGCGGATTTTCCAATAAAAAAGAATCCTTCGATAGGGAAGGATTCCTTGCGGCCGAAGCAGAGTGCTTATCTTTCCGGTGGAAGACCGGCGTATTCTCTGGCAAAGTCGGAGAAATTGTCGATGATGTAGGCTTTCAGAAGTTCTGCCGGGGGAGAGAGCTGTTCGCCCTTTTTCCAGGAGAGACTGATGTAGCGCTGGCAGGACGGAGAGGCAATGGGGACGAGAGCAACATGGTCGCCGCCTACGCCGTGCCAGGTAATGCGGGGGGCAAAGGATACGCCCAGGCCGGCACGGATGAATTCCCGTACGGTCATGGGGCTGTCGCTTTCCAGTACCACATGGGGAACGAATCCGGCCATGCGGCAGTAGAAATCGGTAATGGTGCGCAGACTGGAGCCTGCTTCCAGGGAAATGAATCCGGCCTTTTCAAATTCATCCAGGTTGACCGATGCTTTTTTCGCATGCGGATCGGTGTCCGGCATGGCCAGCATGATGTCTTCCTTCAGGAGTGTTACGGAATGGTCGCTTTCAATGGGGTTGATGGAGGAGGACAGGAAAAGGTCTACATGGTTCTGCGAGGAGTGGCTCGCCTTGCTGTGCTGCTGCAGGATTTCAAAGCGGATATCCGGGTGTTCCTGACGAAAACGGGTGAGGAAAGCCGGGATAATCATGGATGCAGCGAAAAGGGAAATAGTGACGGTCAGCTTTTGTGCTTCTTTCGTATCTGCCAGTTCCTTCTGTGCGTCATGGAGTTCCTGCATGATGCGGTTTGTATGACGGAGAAGGATTTCACCATACCGGGTCAGGACAATATTTCGTCCGCTGCGGGAAAAGAGGGGAACACCGAGCTCTGTTTCCAGGACTTTGATCGTATGGGACAGAGAAGGCTGGGAAATATGAAGCGCCTCCGCGGCACGGGTCAGATGCTGCAGTTCTGCGGTTTTTTGAAAGTAGCTAAGACCCAGAAGAGTGAGTTTCATAGATACCTCCTTATCAATAGGAATAAAAGAGAAAAAGAAAATAAAAAAGTGTACTTTTCACACAAATTATACAATATTGTCTATCGGTTTTCAATTATGAAGTCGGAGAAACGGATGAATCGGATAAATATAATAAATCGCGGAAAAGTATAAAGAAATTATAAATACAAGGAAAATATAAAGAAAGGAAGCGGTTTCTCAGAATTCATGACAGGCCGGGAATTTTTTCAGCAATGTATGCTAGGGAAAATTGATTTCCCGGGAACCGCAGAATTCCGGCGGAAAAGGAGAGCAGGACAGCTGCGGGGAAAATTGACAATTTCTCCAATTGGTGCAAAAATGGTATACGCAATATCTTATTAACAAAGGAGAATCATTATGGAATTTTTCATTGATACCGCCGATGTAGAAGCAATCCGCAAAGCCAATGACATGGGCTTTATTTCCGGAGTCACCACGAATCCGTCTCTGATTGCAAAGGAAGGCAAGGACTTCCATGCTACGATTAAGGAAATTGCTTCCATTGTGGACGGCCCGATTTCTGCAGAAGTTCTGGCAGACGATGCAGAAGGCATGGTAGCAGAAGGAAAGGTTTTGGCCGGACTGGATCCTCATGTAGTGGTTAAGATCCCCATGACGCCGGAAGGCATGAAGGCTGTCAAGCAGCTTCATGCAGCAGGTATCCGCACCAATGTAACGCTCGTCTTCTCTGCCAACCAGGCTCTTCTGGCTGCCCGTGCCGGTGCCACCTATGTCAGTCCTTTTGTAGGCCGTATCGATGATATCGGCTGGGACGGCGTGGATCTGATCCGCACCATTGCAGAAATCTTCGAACTTCACGGCATTGAAACCAAGATCATTGCCGCTTCTATCCGGAAACCGCAGCACATCACGGAATGCGCTCTTGCCGGAGCCGACATTGCCACCGTTCCCTTCCAGGTTTTGATGGATGCCTTCAAGCACCCGCTTACAGACAACGGGATTGCCCGTTTCAAGGCAGACTGGGCTGCAGCAAAGATGAAATAAATGCGGAAAGGCAAGCCTTCGGGCTTGTCTTTTTTTATGCAGTGAAATCGGAATGGGATTTTTCTGCTTGCCCGGATTCCCCGGTATTATATAATGAATAAAACAGAAGAAATGTCCAAAGGCGGACCGGCGGTGCAGACCGAAGGAAATTCTGCCCGGGCGTCTCTTCGTTTTCACCGGATTCATCCGGCCGGATGATTTGAAGTCATGGACTTTTCAGATATCCATAGAGAAAACAGATAGGAAAGGCGCTGTTTTCCTGTCTTTCTGACGGGAATTTCTCAGACGGTTCGGAGGAAGGAAAGCAGGACGTATTGGTATTTCAAAGGGGGATTTCTATGAATCTGCAGGGACATTATCGATATCCGTCAAGAAGAAGCGTTGTTTTCGGTTCCCGCGGCATGGTGTGCACGGCATCGCAGCTGGCTGCTCAGGCCGGGCTTTCCATGCTGAAAAAGGGCGGGAATGCGGTGGATGCCGCACTGGCCTGTGCGATTTGTCTGACCGTGGTGGAGCCTGTATCGAACGGTCTGGGAAGTGATGCCTTTGCCATCGTGTGGATGAAGGATCGGCTGTACGGGCTGAATTCCTCCGGCTGGTCTCCGGCAGGACTGACTGCGGAAGAAGTGCGGCGCCGGGGGTATAAGAACATGCCCATGCGGGGCTGGCTTCCCGTGACCGTACCGGGAGCACCGGCGGCATGGCGGACGCTGTCCCGGCAGTTCGGCAGACTGCCTTTCCGGGATTTGTTTGAACCGGCCATTGATTATGCGAGAAACGGATATCCGGTTTCTCCTTTTGTGGCAGGGGAATGGGCCAAGGAAGAGGCGGAGCTCCGGGCTTATGAAAAAGAGGATGCCTTCTCCGGATGGTTTGAAACTTTCCTGCCCCGGGGCAGAGCGCCGAAGGCGGGGGAAATGGTGTACCTGCCGGATCATGCCCGTTCTCTGGAGGAAATCGCCGAAACAGAAGCAGCAGCCTTTTATGAAGGACGGCTGGCGGAGGAAATGGAACGCTTTGCACGGGCTACGGGCGGATTCCTCCGGAAGGAAGATCTGGCGCAGTGGCACAATCTGTGGGCGGACCCGATTTCCGTCCGTTACCGGGGCTATGATGTGTACGAGCTTCCGCCGAACGGACACGGTCTGGTGCCGCTCATGGCGCTTCAGATTCTGAAGCAGTTCTCCTTTGAGGAAAGAGATTCCCTGGAAACTCTGCACCGTCAGTTCGAGGCGATGAAGCTGGCCTATGCGGACGGCATGACCTATATCACGGATCCGGAATACATGAAAGCGGAAGTTTCCGCCCTGCTGTCCGAGGAATATGCCCGGAAGAGAGCGGGAGAAATCGGAGAAACAGCGAAAGAGCCCCATGCCGGAGATCCCTATGCGGGCGGTACGGTATATCTCTGTGCTGCTGACGGGGAAGGAAATATGATTTCCTACATTCAGAGCAATTACAACCATTTCGGGAGCGGCATTGTCATCCCGGGAACGGGAATTGCCCTGCAGGACCGGGGAGCCAATTTCAGCCTGGACCCGCATCATGTAAACTGCCTGGCTCCGAGGAAACGGACATATCATACCATCATCCCGGGCTTCCTCATGAAGGACGGACAGCCGGTAGGCCCCTTCGGCGTCATGGGCGGCTTCATGCAGCCCCAGGGCCATGTACAGGTTATGATGAATATGATTGATTTTGACATGAATCCCCAGGAAGCACTGGACGCACCGCGCTGGCAGTGGGTGGGAGGAAAGAAGTTCATGGTGGAGAATACCATGGACCCCTCGCTCGTGGAAGGCCTGCGGGAAAAAGGACATGAAATCGAGGTATCGGATGATCTGCAGGGATTCGGCCGGGGCGAAATCATCCGGAGAAATGAGGAAGGAGTTCTCATGGGTGCTACCGAGCCCCGGGCAGACGGAACGGCGGCAGCCTGGTAGGAGCGGCATATGAAAAAGAAAACAGTCCGGAAAATGAAGAGGAGGGAGCGCATTGCGGCGGCGGTCCGGGGAGAAGTGACCGACCGGGTGCCGTATGCTCTGTGGCTCCGGCCGGCTTCCTCCGTTCTGGATCCGGAGGAAAGTGCGGAGCGGGCCTGGTCCTTTTATGAAGCCTGCGGGACGGATATCGTGAAGACAATGAACGGCAGGCTGTATTCCGCAGAGGATTTCTTAAACGGAACGGGAGGTCCGGACCGGCCGGTATCGGTCAATGCGGGGGCCCTGGCACGGGAGCAGGAAGGACTGAAGCTTCTCCTGGAAAAGACAAAGGGAGAAGTGCCGGCGGTCTTCACGGTCTTTTCTCCGCTGGCTACGGCAGAGGTGCTTTGCCCCGGCATACCGGAGCGGATCAGAAACGGAGAAAAGGAAAAGATCCGGCAGGTTCTGACCGCCGTGACAGAGACAACCTGTGAGCTGGTGCGGCGGGTGATTGAGCTGGGCGCTGACGGCATTTTCCTGGAGGTGCCGGCCGCATCGTATGATTCCTTCGGAGAGGAACTGTACCGGGAGTACGGAATGCCTTACGATCTGGCTGTCCTGTCCGCATCCGGCGGGTGGTGCAATATTCTCCATGCTTCCGGGACAAATATCCTGTTTCCCCTTCTGCGGAAGTATCCGGTGCAGATTTTCAGCTGGAATGCAGGGAAGTCCCTGCCGGAAATCGGAGAGGCGAAAGCGCTTACCGGACGGTGCATCATGACCGGTCTGGACGGAAGCGCGGCCGCTTTCGGGAAACGGAACGAAATCGAGCGGGACATTTACAATACGCTGCGGCAAACCGGAGGAAGGGGCATCATCCTTTCTCCCGGCTGTGCGCTTCCGGAGACACCGGCGGCGGAGGATATTTCCTTCCTGAGAAGAAGCATGAAGGAAATTGAAAGGAAAATGGCAGGGCGGTAATCCCCGTTCTGCGGCGGTGCAGGAAAAAATAATAGACGCCGTCTTATTTTTGTAATATACTAAATTATATATCCCCTTTAAGGGCTTTTTATCATGCCCTTAAACTAGTAAAGAAAAGAGGCAAATTGTTATGGCAGAAATGCAGCGCACCCTGGTTACCAAAGAAGGTCTTGAAAGGATGCAGAAAGAACTGGACGAACTTCGCTCCACAAAGCGTGCGGAAGTTGCCCAGCGTTTGAAGGAAGCCATCGCAATGGGCGACCTTTCGGAAAACTCCGAATACGATGAAGCCAAGAATGCCCAGGCATTCCTGGAAGGCCGCATTCTGGAACTGGAACAGCAGATCCGGACGGCCCAGGTTATTGAAAAGGGCAAAAAGAACCGCGTGGATGTAGGCTCTACGGTCCTCATCGAAGATATGGAAGACCATCTGCAGGAAAAGGTCACCATCGTAGGCTCCACGGAATCCAATCCTTTTGAAGGACTGATTTCCAACGAATCCCCCGTAGGCAGAGCACTGGTTGGGGCGAAAGAGGGAGATGTGGTCGAAGCAGAGGCTCCCACAAGCGTATTGAAATATAAGGTTATCAAGATCGAAGGATAAGCTGCAGAGCGGCCGTATCGGACAAAGCCGCAGTGACAGATCTGAGTTTTTTGGAGAAATGAATTTTATGGCAGAAGAGAAGAAAACAAAGAAAGTACAGACATCGGAACCGAAGCTGAATGATCAGATGCTGATCCGCCGGGAAAAACTGGATAAAATCCGCGCACTGGGCTTCGAACCCTACGGCCAGCGTTTTGACTGGGATCATCATGCGGCAGATATCCGGAAACAGGCAGAAAAACTGGAAAAGAGCGAAGCAGCCGTTAAGATTGCAGGACGTCTCATGATCCGCCGCGGCCAAGGCAAAACCGCTTTCTGCGTGCTCCGCGATGAGACCGGCGACATCCAGCTCTATTTCAGAAGAGATGAGCTCCCCGAAAATGAATGGGCGCTTTTCAAGCTGGTGGATATCGGCGATATCCTGGGCATTGAAGGCACCGTATTCACCACACATACAGGAGAACTGACCGTCCGCGTGGCTCACTTTACCATGCTGTCCAAGTCCCTCCGTCCGCTTCCTGAAAAATGGCACGGTCTGACCGATAAGGAACAGCGCTATCGCCAGAGATATCTGGACCTGATCGTCAATCCGGATGTACGGGAAACCTTCCGGAAGCGCGCAGCCATGATGGCAGCAATCCGCAAGTGGTATACAGACAACGGATTCCTGGAAGTGGAAACCCCGGTTCTGCAGCCTCTGTACGGCGGAGCCAATGCAAAACCCTTTACCACCCATTTCAATGCACTGGACATGACTATGTACCTGCGCATCGCTCCGGAACTTTATCTGAAGCGCCTTCTCGTCGGCGGCTATGAACGGATTTTCGAAATCACCCGCAACTTCCGCAACGAAGGCATGGATACCCGTCACAATCCGGAATTCACCGCCATCGAAACCTACCAGGCTTACGGGGATATCGAAGATGTCATCAATCAGACGGAACAGGTCGTGGCAGCCTGCGCTATGGCTTCTTACGGCTCCACCAAGTTCACTTATGAGGATACGGAAATCGACGTAACACCGCCGTGGCCGAGACTGACCATGGCAGAAGCCGTGAAGAAATATGCCGGCGTAGACTTCAATGCCTGCGAAACCGTGGAAGAAGCGAGAGCTCTGGCAGACAAGATCCATGTGGAATACGGAGAATTTGACGGCTTCGGCAAGATCCTGGCAGCCTGCTTCGATGCCTATGTGGAAGAACATCTGATTCAGCCGGTTCACATCACCAGCCATCCGATTGAAGTCTCCCCGCTGTCCAAGCTGGACCCGAAGGATCCCCGCTACACCATTCGTTTCGAATCCTACATTTACGGACGGGAGCTGGCAAACGGCTTCTCGGAATTGAATGACCCCATCGATCAGCGTCACCGCTTCGAAATGCAGGTGGAAGAAAGAAAGCACGGCGATGATGAAGCGCATCCGATCGATGAAGATTTCCTGACAGCTCTGGAATACGGCATGCCTCCTACAGGCGGCCTGGGAATCGGCCTGGACCGTTTGTTCATGCTGATGACAGACTCCGCCAGCATTCGCGATGTTCTCCTTTTCCCGGCTATGAAGCCCCAGGAATAAGAGAACGTTTCTGAAAAAGATAAAGAAAATCCGCTTTCGGGCGGATTTTTTTGATGCTGTTTCCGGGACTTCCGAAAGACCGTTTCTTGCGCCGATTCATCTTTTATGATAAAGTGAAAGCATAAAATACGATGTGGATTTTTTCAGATTTCTGTTTTCGCCGCACAGCCTGTGCGGCCTTTTTATTTGGGAGGAAGTATGCGTCACGGGTTTTATGCATTTCTTGTCTTTGCAGCGGGAGCATCCTACGGAGTCCTGTCCACCTTTGTGAAGCTGGCTTACGGGGATGGCTTCACGGTAAGCGACGTGTCGGGCGGTCCCTGTTTCCTGGGAGCGATTCTCCTGTGGGTGCTGGCGCTGATGAAGAAATTTTCCCGTCCCGGAGGGAAGGTGCTTCTTTTCCTGGCTGCTTCGGGATGTCTCATGGCAGGGACGACCATGTTCTACTACCAGGCTCTGACGACCCTTTCCGCCTCTCTGGCGGTGGTGTTCCTGTTTCAGAGCATCTGGATCGGTACCGTGCTTGATGCGTTTCTGAAACGGGAATTTCCTTCGCCGTGGCGGCTTTTCTCCATTGTAATGGCTCTGGGAGGAACGATTCTTGCTTCCGGGGCGCTGGCGGAGGCGGATTTTCACTTTTCTTCGGGCATGATCTGGGGATTTCTGGCGGCGTGCTCCTATGCTTCCTTTATCACGGTAAGCACCATCCGCATCGAGGGCATTACACCCATCGCGAAGTCGGCCTTCATGACTTCAGCAGACATGATAGTGACCTTTCTGATCCTTCCGCCGCTGTTTCTGACGGATGCGTCATACTTCCTGGATTTCCTGCCCTGGGCGGCATTCCTGAGCCTCTTCGGCATTGTCCTTCCGCCGATCCTGCTTTCCTGGGGGATGCCGCATATCGGGCCGGGGCTGGGGAGCCTTCTCACGGCGGCAGAGCTTCCCACGGCGCTGCTTATGTCGTCCCTTGTTCTGGGAGAATCCATGGAGCTTTTCCAGTGGCTGGGCATCCTCTGTATCTTCGGGGGAATCCTGGCAGGAAATCTGGAAGAAATCCGGAAAAGGAAAAACAGCGGAGAATGAAAAGCCGCTGTCTGCGGGGGGAAAAAGGCGGAAGATTTTCTCTGAAGAATCCTCTGACGGGCGGAGGCAGAAAAAAATTTCCTTTTGCAAAAAAGGGGCTCCGCTTGCGTTTGCGGACACAATTTCGGCGATTTAGGGAAATCTGGGGCTGTTTGGGGGGATTTCGGCCCGTTTGGGGAGATTTAGGAAATCTTAAAAAATCGGCGCATGAATAATATTTAATTAATTCTGTAAAAATATACAGTATTTCAGGAGGGGAAAGAGTGAGGAAAACCTGAAAATGCCCACATTGCGGGCATTCCGGGGTTTCCTCATTTTAATTTGGATAGATCAGGATACAATATGATATACCATGCCAATCCGTGCCAATCCATGATGGCAGTTAAATTTCACCGTTTTTCGCCGTTTTTCTTCAAAGTCCTCAAAAGTCCATATGAGTTCGTGGGAAAATTTTTTTGAAAAAAATTTGAAAAAAGGTCTTGTACCCGGGGTTCATTTATGATATATTCACGGTAAATAAAAATGTATTGCGCCCTGAGCAAGCGCAGCGGGCGTAATCACGCTTCGATGAGGCGTCCGGTTTTCTTTTTGCCCTGTTTCTTTCACCTGGTTATGAAAGCAAATGGGGCGCCGTTATGCCTGAATTTTCAGGCTTCCGGTGCGATTCCGGGACAGTTCCTCCGGCGCTATGAGCTTCGCCGGCATATGTTGAAGAAAGAAGGGAATGACCTTGACAAAGAACAAAAAAATGGGAGTGGTGCAGCTCACAACTGTTACAGCCATCAATATGATGGGTTCCGGAATTATCCTCCTCCCTGCGACACTGGCTGAAATCGGGACGATTTCTATTTTCTCCTGGATCCTTGCATCCATCGGAGCGACTCTTCTGGCTTATGCATTTGCAAAATGCGGCATGTATACGAAGAAGGTTGGCGGCATGGGCGGCTATGCGGAATATCGTTTCGGCAGAGCAGGCAATTTCCTGTCCAATTTCTGCTACACGATTTCTCTGATCATTGCCAACGTGGCCATTGCCAGCGGTGTCGTCAGCTACGGTTCTTATGTATTTAACTTCCAGCTGGATCCGGTGGAGGTATGCCTTGCCACCATCGGAGTCCTCATGGTAGCTGCCACCATTTCTCTGGTAGGACCGAAGCGCTTTGGCAAGTTCTCTTCTCTCGGCGTGCTCTGCGTGGTAACGCCTGTCATCGGTCTGCTTCTCTTCGGCGGATTCTTCTTCCAGCCTGATGTTTACCGGGAAGCATGGAATCCGGGAAATGCATCTTTCCTGGACTGCATGAAGAATTCCATTGCGGTTATCATCTGGGCATTCCTCGGACTGGAAACGGCATGCGCCAACTCCCAGACTGTTGAAAATCCGGAAAAGAATGTGCCGATTGCCGTTCTGGCAGGTACACTTCTGGCCGGTGCATGCTACACTACTTCTACCGCAATCATCGGCGGCCTGGTTCCCTATCAGGATCTGATGACAGCCAATGCTCCTTTCGGCCTTGCTTATGCCACCATGTTCGGCGAAACCGCAGGCTACATCGTTTCCTGCATGCTCGTATGCTCCTGCTTCGTATCTCTCACTGCATGGCAGTTTACCGTATCGGAAGTGGCAAGAGAAGCTTCCTCCATCGGCCTCTTCCCGCAGTTCCTGTCCAAGGTAAACCGTTTCTCCTCTCCTTATGTAGCCATCGGCACCCTGGTTGCCATTCAGGCAGTTATGACGCTGTCCACTATGAGCCCGACACTGCTGAAGCAGTTCAACGTACTTATCAACCTGGCAGTCATGATCAATCTGATTCCCTATCTCCTGGCTATGGGGGCTGTATCCGATCTGCAGAGAATAGAGGGCATCACCGGGCCGAAAGCCAAATGGGCAAATATGGCAGCGGTAGCCGGCGGAATTTACAGCGTATATGCCGTATACGGATGCGGCTGGACCGTTATCCTGGAAGGCGCCTTTGTAACGGCTATGGGGCTGGTCATCTACGGACTGGTATCCTCTCATCTTCGCTATAATGCAGGGACTACGATGTCTTCCCTGAAAAGAAATATGTAATCCGGAATCACGGAATAAAAAGAGTCTGCTTCGGCAGGCTCTTTTCTTCTGGCAGGGGAAATCCTGCGGTGCACTTTTTTATCGGAGAATCCCGGGTAAACTGTATGGGAAGGGAGGAATGGATTTGAAAAAGATTTTCGGAGGAATTTTCAGCCTGTTCATATGGCTGACAGTATCCGTTCTGCCGGTTTCCGCAGCGCAGACCGATGTCATTCCGCGGTGGACAGCCATGGATACGGCCCGGCAGACGCTGATCATGCATTCTGTGGACGGAGAAGCCTATACGGTATTCCTGATCGGCAGCGGGGAGAGGATGGGGAGCGGAACGGGCTGGGCTCAGCCCGGAGAACCGGTTTATTCGGGGAAATATCATGTGTATATTTCCCCGATGGGCTCTTCCCGTGCTTTTCAGCAGCCGGTCCGGATATTCCGGACCTTATTTGAGAATACGGGAACCGAGGAGGGAATCATTCGCCCGTATGCGCCTCACCGGAGCGGAGTCTATGTCGTGGCCGGGAAAATGGGCGCACCGGATATCCTTGTGTCTGTTCAGCAGGATACAGGATCAGGCTTTTATACCATCAATCTTTTTGCCATCAAGGATGGTTTACTGCAGCATGTCGATTTTCTGAATCCCGATCACCGTGTATTCAGAAATTATGTGGTAGGCTGCAAGCCGGTCCGTTATCTGGAGGACGGTACACTGGCGGTGTACTGGTGGCAGCGGAAAATGCCGCATTTTCATATTTCCGTATATATGGTGGATAGAACCAATCTGCTGGCGTCCTTTGCATACAGCATGGAAGATGCGGAAGGTTACTGAGGAAACTGTCTCAGGCATATAAAACGGATGATAAACGCAAAAAAGGAATGAACCGATCGGTTCATTCCTTTTTGTTTTACATGAATCAGAATGTAGGGGTTACAGCGCCGCCGTATTTCTTGTTGATGAAGTCTTTGACGGTCTGGCTGTGGAGGGCATCCATGAGCTTCTTGAGTTCCGGACGGTTTTCATCGCCTTCACGGACAACGACAACATTGACATAGGGGGAGTCCGCACTTTCCGTATAAATAGCCGTATTCGGGTCCAGCTTGGCTTCCAGAGCGAAGTTGGAGTTAATGATGGCGATATCCGCATCGTTCAGGGAACGGGGAAGCTGCGGGGCTTCCAGTTCGGAGAACTGCAGGTTCTTCGGGTTTTCCGCTACATCCTGCGGGGTGGCTGTGATGGGTGCTCCTTCGCGGAGCTTGATCAGGCCTGCGGACTGGAGGAGGAGAAGTGCGCGGCCGCCGTTGGTGGGATCGTTCGGGATAGCGACATGGGCGTTGTCGGGGAGATCCTTCAGATCTTTCAGTTTGGCAGAGTATACTTTCATCGGTTCCAGATGGACAGATCCGATGGAAACAAGCTTGGTGCCTCTCTGCTTGTTGAATTCATCCAGATAGGGCTTATGCTGGAAATAGTTGGCATCGAGATTCTTATCGTTCAGTGCCAGGTTCGGCTGTACGTAGTCGGTAAATTCCACGATTTCAAGGTTGACTCCTTCTTTGGCGAGCTGGTCCTTGACCTGATTGAGGATTTCTCCGTGGGGAACGGCCGTGGCGCCGATTTTCAGGGTGACCGCTTTTCCGGAAGAGGACTGAGCCGGTGCGGATTTTTGGTCTCCGCAGCCTGCGATGAAGCCGGCAGCAGCCAGAGCGGCGAGAGAAGCGATGACAGTTTTCTTGAAGTTCATAATGATTCCTCCTTAGATTCCGGGCCGAGGTGTACGGCCCTGTCTTCCCCGCAGGGAAGAGATTTTCATACAAAAAGCTCCTTCATCCTTAAAGGGACGAAGGAGCTTGTATTCGCGGTACCACCCAATTTCATCCTTCCGTTGCCGGAAAGACCTCACAGAGTACGACGGCCTGTCAGCCTGGATACTCTTCTTCTGTAACGGGAATTCCCGGACCGCTTCACTGTTCGGCGGTGCAAGCTCGGAGGCCATCTTCGGAAAATCGCGCTGCACTCCTTTTCACCGTCCGGAGCTCTCTTTGGCTTTGCTTTTTTCTTACTCTTCTCTTCACAGCTTGTATGAAATTAATATTAGTGTAGCAAACAGGAAAGGAAACGTCAAGACGGACGGAACAGATTCCCTGATCGGATTCAGGCCTTGGCGAGTACGTCCTTCATAATGGAAATGGCTTTTTTCAGCTGGTCTTCCGGAATCGTGAGAGCCGGGAGGAGACGGATCTTTGTCTTTGCCGTGAGGACGACAACGCCTTCCTTCAGAAGCTCATTGACAATGTCGGACAGATTTCCTTCCGGTTCGATGCCCCACATGAGGCCCATGCCGACAATGGATTTGACGCCCTTGGCACCGGTGAAGGCTTCCTTAAGAATTTCGCCTTTCTTCACTACCTCTGCCAGAAACTGGTCATCCAGCTTGGACAGGATGTAGCAGGCACCGGCTGCAGCAATGGGGTTTCCGCCGAAGGTGGAGCCGTGGCTGCCCGCATCAAGCACGTCCTGCGTCTTTTCATTGAACAGGCAGGCACCGATGGGAAGGCCGCCGCCGAGGCCCTTTGCGGTGGAAACGATATCGGGCTGTACATCGTAGTTCATGTAGCCGTAGAGCTTGCCGGTACGGCCGTTGCCGGTCTGGACTTCATCCACCACGAGAAGAATGTCATGGGCTTTGGCATACTGGTAAACGCCTTCAAAGAAATCCTTCTGCAGCGGATGTACGCCCCCTTCTCCCTGAATGGGTTCCATCATGACGGCGCAGATGGTGGGATCGTTTTCACAGAGCTGAATGAAAGCGTCCAGATCGTTGGCCGGGGTGTACTTGAAGCCTTCCGTAAGAGGGAAGAAGTTCTGATGGAATACATCCTGGCCGGTGGCTGCCAGCGTCGTGACGGTACGGCCGTGGAAGCTGTTGATCAGAGTGACGATGGTGGTGCGGTCTTTTCCGTATTTGTCGATGGAGTATTTCCGCGCACCCTTAATGGCACATTCATTGGCTTCTGCGCCGGAGTTGCCGAAGAAAACCTTTTTCATGCCTGTTTTTTCGCAGAGCATTTCCGCCAGCTCGGCCATGGGCTGGGTGTAGAAAAGATTGGAAACATGGTTCAGCGTATGGAGCTGCTTTTCTACGGCAGCAATCCATCCGTCGTCGGAAATGCCGAAGATATCGACGCCGATGCCGCTGCCCATATCGATGTATTCCTTGCCGTTTTCATCATAGAGAAGAGAGCCTTTGCCTTTGACAAAGCAGACCGGGTATCTGGCGTAGGTATGAGTAATATAGTTTTTATCTTTTTCAAATGTATTCATGGGAATGTCCTTTCCGGAAGAATGTAAGGAAATGAAAATGAAAGGGCCGCCCGGAGGGAATCCCTCTCCGGGACAGGCCTTACGGATGAGCGGAATCAGCCGCGGGATGCGGTGAACATGGTGCCCAGCCCTTCATCGGTGAGAAGCTCGATCAGGGTGGCATGGGGCGTTTCTCCGTTGATGATGAAGACCTTGCGGACGCCTTCCTTGACGGCATTGGTGCAGCAGTCTACCTTGGGGATCATGCCGCCGGCGATGATTCCGTCTGCTTCGAGCTGTTCCGCTTCTGCTACGGTCAGTTCCTTGATCAGGGTGGACGGATCGTCCTTGTCCATGTAGACGCCGTTGATATTGCTCATGACGATCATGCATTCTGCATGGAGCGCAGCTGCAACCTTGGCTGCTGCCGTATCGGCATTGATATTGTGCGGCTGGCCGTGCTTATCGACGCCCACGGAGGAAATAACCGGGATGAAGCCTCCGGAAAGGAGATTTTCGATGATGGAAGGATCGACATGGTCGATTTCGCCGACCAGTCCCAGCTTTTCACTGGCTGTATGGACCTGAATCATATTTCCGTCGATGCCGCAGAGACCGGCTGCTTTGCCTCCCAGAGAGGAGAGGTCGGCGACCAGGCCTTTGTTGACCTTGCCGGCCAGAACCATCTGGACGACTTCCATGGTTTCCGGGGTGGTGACGCGGAGGCCGTTTTCAAAATGGGATTCGATATGGAGGGCGGAAAGCATTCTGTTGATATCCGGGCCGCCTCCGTGAACCAGGACAACCTTGACGCCCATCATGTGAAGAAGAAGGATGTCTTCCATGACGGATTTTTTCAGATTCGGATCGGTCATGGCATTGCCGCCGTACTTGGCGACGATGCACTTGCCCCGGTATTCCTTGATGTAGGGAAGGGCCTGAATCAGGATTTCTGCCCGTACGGCATTGGTGGTTTTGCTTGCTGTCATTGTTGTTCTCCTTTTCGGTTACAGGGAAAGACCCGTTTCTTCCGGGAGCCCGAGCATGATGTTCATGCACTGGATGGCAGCACCGGATGCGCCTTTGCCGAGATTGTCAAATGTGGAAATTACCAGGACCCGTTCATCATTTCCGGCGATATAGACAGTCATGCTGTCCTTGCCGGCATTTTCATTGGCGCTGAGGAACGCACCGTTCATTTCTTCCGGGGAAAGGTCTTTTACCCGGATGAATTTGGAGTCCTTGTACTGCTTTTCGTAGATCATGCGGAAATCATCCTTTTCCACTTCTCCGGGAAGACCGCAGGGAAGCTGGAGGAAATGGGTATGGAATCCGAGAGTGACCTCCATGCCTTCGTAGTAATCATCCACGATGGGCGAAAAGAGCGGCTTTTCACAGAGATGGCAGACCTTCATGATTTCCGGAAGATGCTTGTGGGTCTGGGTCAGGCCGTACTGGCGGGGCGCTTCCAGGTCCACGGTGGGTTCATTTTCATACTGCTGGATCATTTTCTTTCCGCCGCCGCTGTAGCCGGTAAGGGATACGGCATGAAGGGGATAATTGACGGGAAGGATCCCTGCCTTGACCAGAGGATAGACGATGGAAATCACACCGCTTGCATGGCATCCCGGAACGGCTACTCTGTCAGCCTTTGCGATGGCTTCGCGCTGGCCCGGGGAGAGTTCCGGAAAACCGTATACCCAGTCGTCGTTGGTTCGGTGAGCGGTAGAGGTGTCCAGAATCCTGACCTTCGTATCGGCAACGGAAGCAGCAATTTCTTTGGCAGCTGCATCGGGAAGGCACAGGAAAAGGATATCTGCTTTTTCGGCGGCCTCATGGATGGCTTTCATGTCCTTTCGCTTTTCCTCGGGAAGAGAAAGAAGCTGCAGATCTTTTCTGCCGGAAAGTCTTTCATGAAGGCGGAGGCCTGTGGTACCGGATTCTCCGATGATACAAACGGTGGGTAATGCTGTGTGTTCCATTTTTTTATATCCTCCTTGCTCAGGTGTCAGTCTAAGGGGTAATCGGCAAAGGAAGCGACCATTACGGCTTTGATGGTGGGGAGCCGGTTTGCTGCTTCCTGGAAGGCCAGAGAGAAGGGAGCTTCGAATACGTCATCCGTCACTTCGATCCCGTCCAGGCCGAAACGTTCATAAATATCCTTTCCTACTTTTGTTTCCGTATTGTGGAAAGCCGGGAGGCAATGGCAGAATACGGTGTCCGGATTGCCGGTGGCTTTGATCATGTCCATGGTGATGCGGTAGGGGAGGAAGAGCTTGATCCGGTCTGCCCAGAGGTCATAGGGGTCTCCCATGGTAACCCATACACCGGTGTAAATGACATCCAGATCCTTGACGCCTTCCTGTACATTTTCCGTGAAGGTAAAGGTTGCGCCGGTTTCCTTGGCAATGGCTTCACATTTGGCGGTGAATTCCGGTTCCGGGAAGAACTGCTTCGGTCCGATGATGCGGAAATCCATGCCGGCAAGAGCGGCGCCTGCCATGAGGGCATGGGCCATATTGGACTGGCCGTGGCCTACATAGGCATATTTCAGCTGATTCAGCGGCTTCTTGAAATGTTCCTTCAGGGTAAGGAAATTGGCCAGCGTCTGGGTGGGGTGATCGTAGTCGGTGAGGCCGTTCCATACGGGCACGCCTGCTTTCTGGGCCAGTTCCATGACATGGCTCTGCTTGAAGCCTCTGAATTCGATGGCATCAAACATGGAGCCGAGGACTCTTGCGGTGTCAGCAATGGATTCCTTATGACCGATCTGGCTTCCCGTAGGTCCGAGATAGGTGGTGAAGGCTCCCTGGTCACGGGCAGCAACCTCGAAAGCGCATCGTGTACGGGTGGAATCCTTTTCGAAAATCAGGCAGAAATTCTTGCCTTTCAGGGTCTGGATTTCCTTGCCCTCTTTTTTATCTTTTTTCAGCTTTGCCGCCAGGTCCAGGTAGTAGGCAAACTGCTTCGGCGTGTAATCCAGCATGGTGACAAAAGATTTGTTGATCAGGTCATTCATAAGATACTCCTTACTGCGCGAGTGCTTCCAGGGCAGCCGCGGCTTCTATCGTAACGGCAATGGGTAATATGGATTCATCCGGAGCGTAATTGGCGCTGTGGAGAGGAATGATTTCTTCGCCGGTGCCGGTGCCGATCCACATGAAGGCTCCGGGAATTTTCTCCTGATAATAGGAGAAATCTTCTGCGCACATGGAGGGGAATTCCGGATGGACAATGTGTTCTTTGCCCAGATAAGCTTCTCCCACCTGTGTGAGGAATTCGATGCAGTGAGCATCATTGATGGTGGCGCTGTGGCCGCGGACGTAGTTCAGCTCCGAGTGGGTGCCGAAGGTCATATCCAGACCTTTCAGGATTTCACCGAGCCGCCGTTCCATACGGTCCCGGAGAGCCGGCGCATAGGTGCGGGCGGTTCCTTCCAGATAGGCATCGCCTACGCCTACGTTGTAGCGGGTGCCTGCCTTCATGAGGCCGATGGTGCAGACCACATTGTCCATGGGGTTCGTTTCCCGGGCCATCATGGTCTGTACGTCCAGAATGAAGTGAGCGGCTGCCACCAGTGCGTCCGTGCCGTTGTGCGGCTGTGCGGCATGTGTGGATTTCCCGCCGATGTGGACATAGAATCGGTCGGAAGCCGCCATGAGGTTGCCCTTCTTGAGGCCGACCTTTCCGAGAGGAAGCTCCGGCCAGTTGTGGAAACCGTAAATTTCGGATACATCATCGAGGACACCGCATTTTACGATATTCCGTCCGCCGCCGATGGCTGCTTCTTCTTCGGCCGGCTGGAACAGGATTTTGACGGTCCCGTGAAGATGATCTTTCATCTTCTGGATGACTGCGGCGGCTCCCAGGAGGGAGGACATATGGGTATCATGGCCGCAGGCGTGCATGACGCCTTTGTTTTTGGATGCATAGGGGAGACCGGTGCATTCCGTAACGGGAAGTGCATCCGTATCGGCCCGGAGGGCGATGGTCTTTCCCGGATACGGTCCCTTGATGATGCCCAGAACGGCATTGGGGAAGAATCCTGTCTGGGTTTCAATGCCCAGATCCTGCAGAACCTTTTCCACATAATGTGCGGTTTCGACTTCCTTGCCGGACAGTTCCGGATTTTCATGCAGGTGGCGTCTCCACTCTACTACCTGAGGTGTAATTTCACTGACGAGCTCCTTGACTTCTTTTTCGTATAACATGGCAATATCCCTTCTTTTTATTGATACGGCTCCTTCTTCGGGGGCTGCGGTTTATTGATCCGATGTGACAATCATACAACTATCGGGATAAATATGCAAGTATATTTATAAATTTTTCTGAAAGAAATTTAAATTCCAAAGCGGAAAATAATTTTTTTTCCCGGTAAAATCTATAAAAATAGGTAAAAATAAAAGAGCCGGAAAATCGGAAGAGCTGTCGAAGTTTGTAAAATGAATACTGCATAATTATGCTGGTTTACCGAAGAGAAGTCCGGCGCTGTTCATTGATAGCCTGCAGTAAATAAAATTCGAAATTTGCAATATTTCTATGGTATAATAAAAAAGCAAGGCAGCATGAGAACGGAAAAGTAAATCATGGGAGGGGCGCTTGTGGCGTGCTCTTTTTTTATGCCCCGGGAAAAGAACGGAACGGACGGGGCCGGAACGGAACAGAGTGCTGCCGATGAATGATTGTGAAGAGACAAATAGTGAAACAGGCGAAGAAGCCGGCGTACCCATGGCGCTTACAGGAGGAAATATGAACGACACTTTTAAGGAATTGGGCATCAGTCAGGAAATTCTGAAAGCGGTAGAGGATATGGGGTTTGAGGAACCCTCTCCGATCCAGAAGGCTTCCATTCCGCTGACACTGGCCGGACGGGACATGATCGGCCAGGCCCAGACGGGAACGGGCAAGACAGCGGCTTTCGGCATTCCGATTCTGGAACGGATCGATGCATCGAAGCCGGGACCGCAGGCCATCGTCCTTTCCCCGACCAGAGAACTGGCTATCCAGTCTGCGGAGGAAATCAACCATCTGGCGCAGTATCTCCCGCTCCATGCGCTGCCCATCTACGGCGGACAGGACATCGAGAGACAGTTCAAGGCGCTGAAGAAGCATCCGAACGTTATCGTGGCAACACCGGGACGCCTGATGGATCACATGAAGAGAGGCACCATTGATCTGTCCCATGTACAGATTCTGGTTCTCGATGAAGGGGACGAAATGGTGGATATGGGATTCATTGATGATATCCGCACCATCCTCGCAGCGATTCCGGAAGAAAGACAGACTCTGTTCTTCTCGGCTACCATGCCTGCCCCCATCCGGGAGCTGGCGGAAACCTTCCTGAAGGATCCGGAAATCGTGAAGATCAAGGCAGCCACCGTCACCATCGACCTGATCGAGCAGGAATACATCGAGCTGCCGGACCGTCAGAAATTCGATGCGCTCTGCCGCCTGCTGGATATGCAGGACCCGGAACTGGCCATCGTATTTGTCCGTACCAAGAGAAGATGCGATGAGGTCACGGAAGCATTGAAAAAGAGAGGCTACATGGCGGAAGGCCTTCACGGCGACCTGTCCCAGCAGAAGAGAGACAATGTCATCCGTCAGTTCAAGGAAGGAACCATCGATATTCTGGTGGCAACCGATGTGGCGGCAAGAGGCCTGGATATTTCCGGCGTAACCAATGTATACAATTTCGACATGCCCCAGGACCCGGAAATCTATGTCCACAGAGTGGGCAGAACCGGCAGAGCGGGAAAGACCGGTCTGGCAACAACCTTTGTCATCTCCCGTGAAATGGGACAGCTCCGGGATATCGAACGGGTTATCCGCCGCCGGATCCGCCGCCGCCCCATGCCGACCCTTTCGGAAGTCATTGCCGGCAACCAGAAGGCAGCCATTGAAGGACTTTCCCTGGCAGCGCAGGCAGGCGGTCTGGAGGATTACCGGGAAAGTGCGGAAGATCTTCTGAATGATATTGATTCCGTATCCCTGGTGGCGGCAGCAATCAAACTGCTCACGAAGCAGCCTGATGTGACGCCGGTCAATATTACGGAAGAAAAGCCGAATTTCCGGAGAAGAAGAACGGGCTTCCGCAGAAGAGACGATGACGGCCGGTCCCGCCGCCGTTTCCGCGGAGACGGAAACCGTCCGGACGGGAAGCGTTTTGACGGACGGAAGAATTTCCGCTTCGGCGACCGGAGAAAATCCGGCGGAAACCGGGAAGGCCGGAATATCCATGAATCCAATTTCAAGCCTTACTTCAGAGAAAGCGACTGAGGAAAGGCAGAATATTTCCTTTTCTGAGGACGAAGAAAGAAAAGACTGCACCGGTCTTTTCTTTTTTTCGTATTTTCGGTTCTTTTGATGATAAAATAAAAGAAGATTCCCGCTGCGGCGGGAATCCGGGGAATTTTTATTTTGAATGATTGAAGCATACATAAGGAGGTTCCTATGGGTTTACTGAAAGCAGCCGTCGGTTCTGTCGGCGGAGTGCTCGCCGACCAGTGGAAGGAATTCTTTTATTGTGATTCCATGGCACCGGATGTGCTGATGACGAAGGGGCAGAAACGCCTTTCCTCGGAGGGGCGGAGCTCCAATACCTCGGCGGAGGACAATGTCATTTCCGACGGGTCCGTCATTGCCGTCAACAACGGGCAGTGCATCCTGATTGTGGAAAACGGGAAGGTTGTGGATCTCTGCGCGGAACCGGGGGAATATGTGTACCGGACAGACCTGGCGCCGTCTGTATTCACCGGCTCTCTGGGACAGTCGGTCAGGGAGGTTTTCCGGCAGATCGGAAAGCGCTTCACCTACGGCGGGGCTCCCGGACAGGATCAGCGGGTGTACTATTTCAATCTGAAGGAATTGGTGGGAAATAAGTACGGCACGCCCAGTGAGGTGCCGTTCAAGATGCGGGATGATACGACCGGCCAGGTGCTGACCATCCGTATCCGCTGCTTC
The DNA here is from genome assembly GCA_938038225.1 of uncultured Dialister sp. Classification (GTDB taxonomy): domain Bacteria; phylum Bacillota; class Negativicutes; order Veillonellales; family Dialisteraceae; genus Dialister. The sequence goes on from CALHRX010000006.1 coordinate 21,009, forward strand.
GGGGAATACAGCTACCATATCGCCGATCCTCTTCTTTTCTATACCAATGTGGCCGGCAATGCAGGAGACTGCTATAAACGGGATATGCTGGACAGCCAGCTCAAATCGGAGCTTCTGATGGCGCTGCAGCCGGCCTTTGCCGGGCTGTCTGCGCAGCGGATCGACTATACGGAGCTTCCCGGACATACCCAGGAAATTTCCGATGCGCTGAATCAGGTGCTTTCCAAAAAATGGAGAGAGCTCCGCGGCCTGGAAATCGTTTCCTTCGGTATCAACAGCATCAAGGCTAATGAAGAGGATGAGGAAAAAATCCAGAAAATCCAGATGGCGGCAACCATGGCAGGCAATCCGAATCTCGGCATGGGCGCCATGGTGGATGCGACCACCGATGCCATGCGGACCGCAGCAGCCAATGAAAGCAGCGGTCTGGGCGCAGCCGTGGGATTTATGGGTATGAACATGGCCGGGCAGACCGGCATGGGCATGATGCAGTCCATGGGGGCGGTACAGCAGGCGGCACCCGTACAGAACGGCTGGCAGTGCCCTGCCTGCGGACAGCAGGGAAACACGGGCAATTTCTGCAGCAACTGCGGAAAGCCCAGAGCAGCCGAGGGCTGGACCTGCGGGAAGTGCGGCCGGCAGGGAAATACAGGCAATTTCTGCACCAACTGCGGAGCACCCCGTCCGGCGCCGGCATCGTGGAACTGTCCTTCCTGCGGGCAGCAGGGCAATCAGGGGAATTTCTGCATGAACTGCGGCGCAAAGAAGCCGGAATGAGGTGATTTCCATGGCGGATACATCAGTCAGTATCCAGTGCCCCAACTGCGGGGCGCCCCTTGCCTTTTCCCCGGGAAAGGAAAAAGTTGTCTGCGAATACTGCGGCACCGAATTTGATGTAAAAGCCATCGAAGAGCTTTACGCGAAAAAGGAAGAAATGGCGGCTGCGGCCCACCGGGCAAAGGAAGCGCGGTGGGATACGGCGCAGGCAGGGAGTCAGTGGACAGAGGAAGAGGAAAAAACGCTGCGGGCGCTCACCTGTCCCACCTGCGGCGCGCAGATCGTGTGCGATGAAAATACCATGGCGACAGAATGCGTGTACTGCGGCAATCCGACGCTGGTTCCGTCCCGGTTTGAAGGCATGCTGAAGCCGGATTTCATCATTCCCTTCAAAAAGACAAAGGAAGAAGCTGTGGCGGCTCTGAAGGAGTTCTACAAGGGAAAATTTCTGCTGCCGAAGGAGTTTACGGCGCAGAACCGGATTGAAGCGGTTCAGCCCATGTATGTGCCGTTCTGGCTGTTTGATTCCAGGGTGAAGGCGGAAGGCCTTTTCCGGACGGAAAATGATATGGTATACAATACGGAAAATGCAGTCATTACCGAAACGAGCATTTACCGGTGCAGCCGGAAAGGGACCATGGAATTCCACCGGATTCCCGTGGACGGCAGCAAAAAGATGGACGACACCTTTATGGAAAGTATCGAGCCCTTTGACTACAGTGCGCTTGTGCCGTTTCAGTCTGCCTATCTGACGGGATTCCTGGCGGATAAGTATGATGTGACCGCAGAGGATGCAGCGCCCCGGGCAGACCGGCGGATGGCAAAGAGTGCCATGATGGTCCTGGAGGATACCGTGACCGGATACATGCGGTGCACCCCGGAGGACGAGGTCTTTGAAAAGGAGGAAGGCTCGGTTTCCTATGCGATGGCGCCTGTATGGATCCTGACCACCCGGTATAAAGAGAAAAGCTATACCTTTCTGATGAACGGACAGACCGGAAAAGTGGCGGGAACACTGCCCTATGACCGTCCGAAATCCTACTGCATATTCGGCGCGGTGACCGCTGTTTTTGCACCGGCCTTTTATTTCCTGGCGCAGTCCATTTTCGGATAAGGAGGGGCTATGAAAAATATCAGGACGTACATTCTGGCTTTTCTGGCCTTTCTCCTGATCCTGGCAGGCGGGATGTCTGCGGCGGAAGCGGCGTCTCTGGAGGACCGGGCGGGGCTCCTGACACCGGAGGACCGGAGCCGGGTTGAGCAGACTCTTTCCGAAATCGGACAGAAGCACGGTGTGACCGTCAATGCCGTTACGATCCGTTCTCCCGGCAGTCTCCGCATCGGCGATTACGCAAGCCGGCTGCGGCAGAGCAGTTACCGGAGCGGACAGAAGGGCAATATGCTTTTTGTGATTTCTGCAGGAACAAGCGAATGGTATATTTCCACGGACCCGGATATGCGGAAAATTATTCCCGACAAGAATCTGTCCGATCAGGTCAGGGGAAGTGTCCTGCCGCTCCTGAAACAGAGAAACTTTGCGGAAGCCCTGATGGCCTACGGCGCCATGGCGGATCAGAGCTTGTCCTACTATGAAAAGGAAGGCAGGCCCTATGCGCCGCCGAAGCCGTTCAGCCCGATTGCGGCGGGCATATCTGTTCTTCTTGCGGCTCTTCTGGGGATTGCGGTGCGGCAGCACTTTGTGGGGCGCATGAGCAATGTCCGGCCGGCCCTGGCAGCAGGAGAATATCTGGACAGGAAAAGCTTTGCCCTGGAGGAACGAAGGGATATTTACCTCCATACCCGCGTATCGGTGGTGCCCAAGGGAAATTCCCACCACGGCAGCATCGGCGGCGGAGGAGGCTCCGGCGGCGGTACGGGCGGAAGATTCTGACCGGAAAAGAAAATACCGGAACGGCAAAGGAACCGGCGGCAAAGACCGGCCGGTTCTTTTTATGGAAAAAGAAAAATCTCTCTGCGGAGAGGCGCCGATGCAGCGCCTCCTGCAGAGAGATTTTTGTATGAATATTTATTTCATGAACCGGTCAATGGCCTGGTTCATTCTTTCGATGGCTTCCCGGTCATTTTCCTCTACGGCTTCCACGATGCAGTGCTCCATGTGCTCCTTCAGGAGAAGCTTTCCGGCGTTGTTGATTTCCGAACGGACGGCAGCAAGCTGGATGAGGATGTCCGCACAGTCTTTGCCGTTTTCCAGCATTTTCCTGACCGATTCCAGATGGCCGATGGAGCGGGAAAGACGGACCACGATGGCGTGAATCTTTTCCGGGTCATGGGTATGGGAGTGCGGGGATGCCTCGTGATCGTGGCTGTGCATGTGTTCCTGCTCATGATTGTGATGATGAATTTCCATGGAAGCTCCTTTCATTTTTGCTTGTCGGATGCGGCGGATTTCTTTTCCGGGCTTTTACCGGGAGGCTGCCGCAAGAAGCTGTTCCCGGAGAGCCAGGTAAGCATCGGTGTAATAGGGGGTGAGCTGGGATTCCCGCAGGTCATATCCGTAAGGACGGCGGGAGACCACAAGGAGCGGCGGGGACTGGATGCGCTTGGCGACGGAAAAACCGGCGAAAAGGTTCCACCATTTTTCCAGATCGGCAATGAAGGCGGCTGCATCGGGGAAAATATTCCGGACGGAAACGGTACAGCCGATGGTTTCCTCCAGACGGCCTTCCGCATAGGCGGAAAGGATTTCCTCCGGCGTCAGCCGCTGCCAGGGCTCTACGAAGGAGCGGAGGAGGAAATCATGATATTCATAAATCAGGGGATCCCCCAGTCCGCGGCTGATATCCTGGTTTTCCGACAGCTCGGCGGAGGGCTTTACGGTGAAAATGCCTTCGGGAATCATTTCCTTTCCGAAGAAATCATTCAGCTTCCGTCCCAGCTCATAGACCTGGTATTTCCAGAGATCGGCTGTGGCAGCCAGTGCACCGGCAAGATCGCCGTAGAGGGTGCTGTAGCCCACGGTCATTTCCGCTTTATTGGCATTGCAGGTGAAGATGCCTCCGAAGGCGGAGGAAAGGGCGGAAAGGATGCGGCTGCTTCGGTCTCTGGCCTGTATATTTTCCTTCATGAATCCGGTGAGACGGAGAGGCGGACAGCCGCGGCCCGGAGCAAGTCCGTCCAGAGCAGCTGTTGTTTCGTCGATGAATTTTCCGATCGGGATGGTCAGGTAGGGCGCTTTCAGATTGTCGGCCAGCTTTTTCGCAAGGCTTTTTGTTGTTTCCGAATTGAACCGGGTCGGGGTGTTTACGAGAAGAAGCCGGTCTGCAGGCAGGACGGAACGGTACAGCGCAGCATTGACCGCGGAATCAATCCCGCCGGAAACGCCGATGACCACTCTGGAAACGCCGATGGCCCGGAGAAATTCCGATACGCCGTACCGCAGAGCGGGAAGAAGGAGGTCATCCCTGTGAGCGGGCATGGGCTTTTCCGGGGAAAGTATTCCCGAGGAGGGATCGAAAAGGAAGAGCGACCGTTCTTCCGTAAAGGGAGCGGCTTCGCCGATGAGGTTTCCGTCTCTGTCATAGGCGGCGGTCATGCCGTCAAAAACATAGCAGTCCTTTCCGTTGTTCTGGATGCCCCGCTGGTTCACATAGAGCAGGGGAACATGCAGCTTCCGCCCTGCTGCGGAAAGCATGCGGTGCCGCTTTTCATTTTTCCCGAGCGTGAAGGGGGAGGCGGAAAGATTGAAGAAAAGCTCTGCTCCCCGGTTGGCCAGGATTTCCATGGGAGAGAAGCGGTAATTCTCATCCCAGGAATCCTCGCAGAGAAGGATGCCTGCGGAAAGGGTCTCTCCGCGGACGGCAATGCGGAAGGGGGCGAGCAGCTCTTTCGGCTCTTTTCCTCCCTCCTGGGCTTCCTGACGGAGGGAAGTAAAGTACCGCCGGTCATCAAAGCAGCGGTATTCCGGAAGGAGCGCTTTGACGGCATAGGGGCGGCTCTGCCCTTCCGGACAAAGAAAACGGCCGTCCTGTGCGGCAAAGGCCGCATTGTATTTCCGGGGGCGGCCGTCATCGTTCGTTCGGGTCCAGTCTGCGGCGCAGCTTCCCCAGATGACAGTAATGCCTTTTGCGGCTTCCGCCAGCTTCCGGTTGTACCGTTCGCATTCCCGGAGAAAGGCCGGCTGGTCCCACAGATCTCCGATGAGATATCCTGTGAGGCACATTTCGGGAAGGACAAGCAGATCTGCTCCGTTTTCCTTTGCTTTTCTGATTTCCTCTTCCGCGGCGATGAAATTGTCCCGGATCTGTCCCGGACGGACCGCCAGCTGGGAGGTCTGGATCTTGATCATGGTCGTTCTCTCTTTTCTCTGCAACAGAGCGGGAATGATTTCCCTCCGCACGCTTCCGCACAGGCAGGAAGGCACGGCGGGGAAATGAATCCCGCCCGTACTTTTCCTTTATTTTACAGAGCCTTTTCCGTTCTGTAAATGCAGGGCTTTTCCTTTTGGTATATAATAAAAATGGTTTAGTAGTCTTTATTTAGGAGTTTTATGGAAAGGTACAATAATTATTCCGATTATCTGAAGAGGAAGTACGGGGAAAAGGTGTACAAGATCCCGGTTTCGCTGCCGGTGACCTGTCCGAACCGGGACGGCACGCTGTCGGCGGAGCCCTGTATTTTCTGCGGCTCCATCGGAGCGGATTATGAGACGAAGGCAGTGGGACTGTCTGTTTCCCGCCAGCTGGAGAGAAGCATTGCCCATGTGGGACCGAAGTACAAGGCAGAGAAATTCATTGCCTATTTTCTGAATTTTACCAATACGTACTGTGCCCTTTCCGATTTCCGCGCCTGGATGGAGGAGGCAATGGCCTATCCTTCTGTGGTGGGCATCGATGTGTCGACCCGTCCGGACTGCATAAGCGATGCGTACCTGGATATCCTGAAGGAGCTGTCTGAAAAATATCACAAGGATGTCACGGTCGAGCTGGGGCTTCAGTCGTCCAATGTGCATACGCTGCAGAAGATTCACCGCTGCCACGGGACGGCAGAGTACATTGATGCGGCGCTCCGCATCGGCCGGTACGGCTTTTCTCTCTGCACCCATGTCATTCTGGACCTGCCCTGGGATGACCGTCTGGACACGGCGGAGACGGCAAAGCTGCTGTCTGTTCTGCCTGTGACGGAAGTGAAAATCCATTCGCTGTATGTGGTAAAGGGGACGGCTCTGGCAGGGATGTATCAGCGGGGAGAGGTGCAGCTCCTTCCTCCGGAGGAATACCTGGAAAGGGTCTGTCTTTTCCTGTCGCTTCTGCGGCCGGACATCGTCCTGCAGCGTCTGGTGGGAAGAGCGGACCGGAATGTTCTCAGCATCAACGGCGGAAAGCCCTGGTGGGAAGTCAAGGAAGCCCTGGACCGGCTTCTGGAAGAAAGAAACATCACCCAGGGGTGCCGCTGTGATTACCGGAACGGTGCGGCGGTGCGGAGATTCACCGGAAGGGAATCGGAAAAACAGAACTGACGCCTGTTTACTTTTTCTGTATCTATAATAAGTCATGATCAGCCGATCGGGAGAGGAGATCTCAAACGGAACACAAAGAGGAAATACTCATCGGGGATTCGAAAGAGGCATCCCATATTTTTGAGCGGAACAGCGCTTACCTGAAAATCATTGCGGAAGTTTTCGAAGTCGACGTTTTCGGCAGAGGAAATCTGATCCGCCTTTCCGGAGAAGAGGACAATGTCCGCAGAGCCATGGCGGCGGTCGGAGAGCTGCGGCGGATGGTGCGGAACCGGATCAATCTGTCCGAACGGCAGGTGCGTCTGGTATCCCGTCTGATTCTGGAAGGGAAGGAATCCCTTCTGCAGGAAATGGAAGACGATATCATCAATTTCACCAAGAGCGGCGAGCCGATCCGGGCCCGTACGGTGGGACAGAAATTCTATATTGATGCGATCCGCCGGAATTCCATCACCTTCGGCATCGGTCCTGCAGGAACGGGGAAAACTTTCCTGGCGGTGGCACTGGCTGCCTTTGCCCTGCGGAACCATGATGTACAGCGGATTATTCTGGTCCGTCCCGCTGTGGAAGCGGGGGAAAAGCTGGGGTTCCTTCCGGGGGATCTGCAGGAAAAGGTCAATCCCTACCTGCGGCCGCTTTTTGACGGACTGCAGTCCATGTTCGGACCGGAGGAATTTCTCCGGCTGCAGCAGAAGAATCAGATCGAAGTGGCGCCTCTGGCGTACATGAGAGGCCGGACTCTGGAAAAATCTTTCGTCATCCTGGATGAAGCGCAGAATACCACGGTGGAGCAGATCAAAATGTTCCTGACCCGCCTGGGCTTCGGTTCCAAAATGGTGGTGAACGGCGATGTGACTCAGATCGACCTGCCGCCCAATGTGAAGAGCGGCCTTGTCGATGCGGCGCGGGTGCTGAAGGGAATCAAAGGCATCGGTTGGGTTCATTTCAATAAAGAGGATGTAGTGCGTCACGATCTGGTGGCGGCGATCATCGACGCTTATGAAAAAGACGGAAAACGAAGGAGCGGAGGAAATCAATATGGAAATCACGATTAATTACAGTGATATGAAATATTATGATGAGGAACTGGAAAAGCTGCTGCATACGGTGCTGGAAAAAGGAGCAGAGCTCCAGAAGGTGCCGGAGGATGCGGAAATTTCCATCCTGATCTGCGATGCAGAGGAAATCCACAAGCTGAATAAGGAATACCGCGATGTGGATGCGCCCACCGACGTTCTTTCCTTTGCTCTGAACGAAGGCGGAGACGATCTGCCGGAGGAGGAAAAGGAACTGGGCGATATCGTGATCAATCTGGACCGGGCTGTGGCACAGGCGGAGGAATTCGGCCACAGCCGGGAAAGAGAGACCGCTTACCTGGCCGTGCACGGCTTCCTCCACATCCTGGGCTATGACCATTATGACCCGGAGGAAAAGAAAGCTATGCGGAAAGCCGAGGAGGATATCCTTTCTGCATGCGGCATCACCCGTTTCACCACGGAAGGCGTTCTGGAGGCGCAGGAAGAAAACCATGACTGACGGCGAAAGGGAATGTCTTCTGGCCGCAGCCTTTGCGGCGGGAAGGAACAGCTATTCCCCGTATTCCCGCTATCCCGTGGGAGCAGCGGTGCTCTGCACGGACGGCACGGTTTACAGCGGCTGCAATGTGGAAAATGTTTCCTATCCGGCAGGCATCTGTGCGGAACGGAATGCGCTGGGAAGTGCCGTCGCGGCGGGAAAGCGTCATTTTAAGGCGCTGGCAGTATGCGGCAGCAAGGAGAACTATACGATGCCCTGCGGCATCTGTCTGCAGTGGCTTGCGGAGTTCCGCATTCCGCTTATCCTCTCTGCAAAATCGGAGACGGATTATCAGGAATTTCGATTGGAAGAGCTTCTTCCCCATGCTTTTGCGGAAGAAGGATTGAAAGATAAAGGAAAAATATGAAAGAAACAGAAAAGTTCCATTCCGGGTTTGTAGCCCTTGTGGGCCGGCCCAATGTGGGAAAGTCCACTTTGATGAATGCTCTCCTGGGAGAGAAGATTTCCATTGTATCCGCCCATGCGCAGACGACGAGAAATAAGATCACCGGCGTATGGAACGGAGACGGCGCACAGGTGGTTTTCCTCGATACCCCGGGGATGCACAAGCCGCAGAGCAAGCTCGGCGAGGCCATCCGGCAGAGCACGATCGATGCGCTGGACGAGGTGGATGCCGTGGTTTTCCTCTGCTCCTGCGTGGACCCGCTGGGAGCGGGAGACCGGTATATCCTGTCTCTTCTGAAAGACAGGAAGGTGCCGATTATCCTGGGACTGTCCAAGACGGACCTGATCCGGAAAGAGGAAATCCTGAAGAAAATCGTGCAGTACAGCAAGATTCATGACTTTGCGGAAATCGTTCCTCTGTCGGCCAAGACGGGGGAAAACCTGGATGAGCTCATGAAGATTCTCGTGAAATACCTTCCGGAAGGACCGAAGTATTTCCCCGATGATATGGTAACGGATCAGCCGGAACGGAATATCGTACAGGAAATCGTCCGGGAAAAACTGCTGATCCGCACCCGGGAAGAGGTGCCGCATGCCATCGGTGTGTATACGGAGGAATTTTCCGAAAGAGAAAACGGAAAGGTATACATCCGCTGCACCATTTATGTGGAACGGGAATCCCAGAAGCGAATCATTATAGGAAAGAAAGGGTCCGTCCTCAAGGAGGCAGGCGCGGAGGCCCGGGAGGAAATCCAGAATCTGATCGGCGCTCCGGTTTTCCTCGACCTTTGGGTCAAGGTAGCCAAGGACTGGAAGAATAAGGATTATATTCTTCGGGAACTGGGATATAAGGAGCGGAAATAACGGACGCTCTTTTGCTTTCGGATGGGAGGAATGACCTATTTTTACGGAAATCGATCTGAGCAGTATCGTTTTTCTGCTCGTGATCGCACTTTTGGCAGCTTTTCTGAATTATCGGAATACTCTGGTGAATTTTGCCTTTTCCCGAATGCGGCGGGAATATATCGAGAACAACGATGATCAGGACCCGGCGCTGATTGCAAAGGTGCTGCCTTACTATGAAAAGACCAGCCCGGTGCTGGCCGGAACGCAGATCGCTTTTGTGGTGAACGGGGCACTTTTCGGAATTTCCCTGGCAGGAATGGATGCAGTGCTGTACCGGCTGTTTCTTCCGCTGGCAGAGGGATCGGGGATTTATATTCTCTGGGCTGTGCTGGCAGTATTCACTGTTCTGTCCGCGGCGGCGTACTGGATCTTTACGATCCTGATTCCCGGCTCTCATGCGCTGGTATCGGCACTGCCCATTCTGGCAGCCAATCTCTGGGTCATCCGGATGAATCGGTGGCTGTATGCACCGCTGATCCGGGCCGGGCTCTTCCTGACTAAAACGATTTTTGCCCGGAAAAATATCCCTCTGCGGAATGAGGTGGAATTTACCTACTCGGAGGATGAAATCCGGAGCATTGTGGAGGAAAGCCATCGGAGCGGCCGGCTCAATGCGCTGGAAAATACACTGATCAAGAATTCCTTTGATTTCTTTGATCTGATGGTGCGGGATGTCATGATTCCCCGCAATGAGATGATTGTTCTGGATCTGAATGAGAATCTGATAGAAATCAGCCGGACCATTTCCAAGGCCAATCACACCTGCTATCCGGTGTGCGTGGAAAACAAGGATGAAATCGTGGGCTTCGTCCATGTGAAGGATTTCCTGAAAAGTCTTCTCCGGGGGAAGGCAAACCTGCGGAAGAATATGCGGGAAATTCTGGTGGTGCCGGAAACAATGATGGCAGCCAATCTGCTGCAGCTCATGAAGAACCGCCGGACCTATATGGCTGTGGTGGCCGATGAATACGGCGGCACGGTGGGAATGGTCGCACTGAAGGATCTCGTGGAGGAACTGGTGGGAGAAATTCCGGAATTCCTGGACCAGACCCCGTATGAAATCCAGAAAAGGGAAGACGGCTCCGTCGAATTTGACGGGACGGTCATTCTTCAGGATGTTTCCGATACGCTTTCCATTGATCTGGACGGGGAAAACGGGGAAACCACCATCGGCGGCTTTGTCTTTTCCCATCTGGAGAGACTGCCGAAAATCGGGGATTCCGTGGAATTCTCCGGCTGGCGGTTCACCGTAATCCGGAAAGCAGGATTCCGCATCGTCCGCGTAAAAGCGGAACGGGTCAGTGAGGAGGAGCCGCATGAAACCGAAACTGAAAACGAGTGAGGGAATTCTTCTCCGGGTGAAAAAGGGCAATGAAGGGGGACGCAGGGTCTCCCTTTTTTCACGGGAGGAAGGGCTGATGCGGCTGTCCGTGCCGAGAGCGGTTCTTCAGCGGTGCGGAGCCGGCGTGATTGTGCCGTTTGCGCGGCTTCGGTTCACCGCGTCCTGCCTGGAGGAGACAGGAGTCCTTTGTCAGTATGAGGGGCAGCTTCTTTTTGATGCGACAGGCCTTTCCTACGAGGAGCTGTTTTACTGGTCCTACCTGATCGAGCTGGCGGAAAAGCTGCTTCCGCCCGGACAGCCGGACGGACAGGTGTGGTATACGCTCCTTTCCGCCGGAACGGCTGCGGGATTCCGGAACCGGCGGGTTACGGCTTTTGCTGCTTCGGTGCAGCTGCTGGCGGCAGCGGGACTGGACCCGGCATCGGAGGAAGCGGCAGCAGCATTGTCACTGTCGGAAGAAGGACGGAAACTTCTCCGGGCCTTCCGGGACTACCGGTGGAATGAGCCCTTTGCGGAACGGATTCCTGCGGCGGTTTTTTCGGAAGCTGCACAGTACCTGGACCAGTTCATTGAAAGGTACGGCGATATCCGGATGGTCACGAAAGGGGCTTTCGGCCGGTGATTCGGAGCGGGCTTTCCGGCGCCGGACAGACATGGCCGAAGGGAATAAATGAGCCTGCGGGGAAATGTTAAATTCGGGAAGCCTGCTTTGCTTTTCAGGGGGGATTTGCTATAATTACAGTGACTTGTCAAGTCAGGCATACTGTAACCGGACAGGATAACTTATAAAAAGCAGGCTCTGGTCACCGGAGCTGAGTATATCCTCAGGAAAGAAAATTTTCTTTACCCCGGATTTCTTCCGTCGGCATGGATGCACATTGTGACTTGATCGGTTTTGTATTGTTTTTACAGATTTTCTCGTGCCGGGATGCTGCAGTGCTTTTCTGTCCGGCGTTTCATCGTCAGTGAGCGGGCAGAAACTGAGCGGTTCATCCGCAGGGCGCAAAAAGGCCATTTTCATAAAGATTTTCCCGGCTCTGATGCTTATAGGAGGAGATTTTCCCAAGGCACTTTCTTCAAAAGTGAAGACGGCGGAGGCCGTCTTTTTGTGTATCCGGGGTAGGATTTTGTGCAGGAGAGGATGATACGGAGAAAATGGTTCGGAAAGCGGGAACCGGGGAAGTTCCTGCTTCCCGGAGGGCATGACTGAATTTCAAAATGGGGATTTTTGTTCCAGAGGAGGATTCTTAATATGTTTAGATCGATTGCAGAGGCTCTGAAAAGAGTCGCGCTGATCAAGCAGATCGCGGTAGGTCTGGTGATCGGCATTCTTATTGCGGTATTTTTCCCGCCGGCGATTCCCGCCGTCAAGATTTTCGGGGATCTTTTCGTCAAGGCATTGAAGGGTGTAGCGCCGATCCTGGTATTTTTCCTGGTTATGAATGCGATGGCGCAGAGAAAGAAGGATGCGGACACAAGCATGAAGCCCATCATTGAGCTGTATGTGATCGGCACCTTCCTGGCTTCGCTGGTAGGTGTGACGCTGTCTTTCCTTTTCCCGATCGATCTGCTTCTGCAGGTTGCTCCGGATACGAAGCTGGCTCCGCCTTCGGGCATCATCCAGGTCCTGCACAACCTGATTCTTTCTGTGGTGGATAACCCTGTTTCCGCTCTCATGAATGCAAATTATATCGGAATTCTTGCGTGGGCAATTATTCTCGGCCTGGCTTTGAGGGGCTGCGCCAGCGGAACCACAAGAACCGGCCTGGAAGATATTGCAAAGGCCATCACCCGTGTTGTTACCTGGATCATTCACTTCGCACCGCTGGGCATTATGGGCCTGGTTGCTGATTCTGTGGGAACCTCCGGTCTGGAAGCGCTTCTGGGCTATGTAAAGCTTTTGGGCGTGCTGCTCGGCTCCTACTTCCTGGTGGCTCTTGTCATGAACCCGATCATTGTGTACCTCAAGGTGCATAAGAATCCGTATCCGCTGGTACTGACCACCCTTCGGGAAAGTGCGGCATATGCGTTCTTTACCAGAAGTTCCGCAGCCAATATTCCGGTCAATCTGTCTCTTTGCAAGCGTCTTCGCCTGAACCCGGATCTGTTCACGATTTCCATCCCGCTGGGAGCGACGATCAATATGGCCGGTGCTTCCATCACGATTTCCGTACTGGCATTGGCAGCAGCCAATACGCTGGGAATTCACGTGGATCTGCCGACGGCACTGCTTCTGTGCATTGTGTCCACGGTAGGGGCCTGCGGCGCATCGGGCGTGGCCGGCGGTTCCCTGCTCCTGATTCCGGTGGCGTGCGCCTCCTTCGGCATCGGCAATGATATTGCCATGCAGGTCGTGGGGATCGGCTTCATCATTTCCGTTCTGGAAGATGCGTGCGAAACAGCGCTCAATTCTTCCTCGGATGTGCTTTTCACTGCGACGGCGGAACTGGCTGCCCGCAGAAAGAACGGGGAAACCATTACCGCTGCGGATATGGTGCCGCATGACGAATAAGTCAGAATCCAAAACAGAAAAAACTTTTGGAAGAGAGACCGCTTTGTGCGGTCTTTTTTCTTGGCGGATCGGCAATACAGGGGACGTGACGTTGCCGTGGCCATGTATGGCTTATGGGAGATGGCTGCGGAACAAAAAAATAACAGATACATTTCCTGTATCTTAGACTGAATGGAAACAGACTGAGTTATGCTAAATACTCATACAATCATAATTGAATTGCAAGCATATGCTGCAGGGGGTATAATGTACACGTATTAAGTATGTAAAACGGACGGCGGTCCGGTATTTCATTGAGGAGGTTCTATTTTGATACACGCACTTAAGAATTTTGTGGCACATGTCGCTCTGATTAAACAGATTGCTGTCGGGCTTGTGATCGGCATCATTATTGCGCTGTTTTTCCCGCAGGCCATCCCTGCCGTCAAGATTTTCGGGGATCTGTTCGTTAAGGCCCTGAAGGGAGTCGCACCGATTCTGGTTTTCTTCCTGGTTATGAATGCCATGAGCCAGAATAAGAAAAGTGCTTCCGGAGGCATCCGTCCGATTGTCATTCTGTACATGATCGGTACTTTCTGTGCAGCTATCGTAGGCGTTGCCATGTCCTTCCTTTTCCCGACAACTCTCATGCTGGAGGTTGCTCCGGATATGCAGCTGACTCCTCCTTCCGGTATTATTCAGGTCGTTCATAATCTGATTCTGTCCATCGTGGACAATCCGGTCAGCGCTTTGATGAATGCAAACTACATCGGCATCCTTGCATGGGCAATTATCCTCGGGCTGGCATTCCGTACCGCTGCGAGCGGCACTACCCGCCAGAATCTGGAAGATATTGCAAAGGCTATCACCAAGGTGGTCAGCTGGGTCATCCATTTCGCACCGCTGGGCATCATGGGCCTGGTAGCTGACTCCGTAGGCTCTGCCGGTGTTTCCGCCTTGATCGGCTATGCTCATCTGCTCGGTGTTCTCATGATATCCTATGCGCTGGTTGCTTTCGTTATGAATCCGCTGATTGTTTTTGCCAAGACCCGCCGGAATCCGTATCCGCTGATCTGGGCTGCCATCCGGGAAAGTGCGGTTTATGCGTTCTTTACCAGAAGCTCCGCAGCCAATATCCCGGTAAATCTGGCGCTCTGCAAACGTCTGGGACTGGACCCGGATCTGTATACGATTTCCATTCCGCTGGGATGCACCGTCAATATGGCCGGTGCTTCGGTTACCATTTCCGTCATGGCTTTGGCAGCGGCTCATACCCTGGGCATTACGCTGGATCTTCCTACTGCATTCCTGCTCTGCATTGTGTCGGCGCTGGGGGCATGCGGCACTTCCGGTGTAGCCGGCGGTTCCCTGCTTCTGATTCCCGTAGCCTGTGCTTCTTTCGGCATCGGCAATGACATTGCCATGCAGGTCGTAGGGATCGGCTTCATCATTTCCGTTCTGGAAGATGCGTGCGAAACCGCACTGAACTCCTCCTCCGACGTAGTATTCACCGCTACTGCGGAATATGCGGACAGAAGAGCCAAGGGAACTCTGGGACCGGATGATATGCGTCTTCACGATTGATTCTTGATCTTATAACAACTTCAATAAAAAGAAGCCTGCAGAACATTCCTGCAGGCTTCTTTTTTTGCCGTCCGGGCTCAGGCAGGACGGAAGGACAGAGAAAGGCGGATGGGGCGATGCCCCGGAGAACCGGGGAAAGCGGCACGTCAAAGGTGACGGACCGCGGACAGATCATGAAATGAGGCCTGCCCCGGCTTACAGGGAACAGGCCTCATTGCGGATGGGTTTATTTTGATTTTGCCGATATCTTATTTCTGAATCAGAGCTTTTTCAGCATCTTCTGGAAATAGTAGGCGATGACTCCGTACATGGAAAGAATCAGGAAGTGGGCAAAGACAAAGGGAAAATAGCCGGACGGAAGGTTCGGGTTCTTGGGAACGGAAAGCATGAGAAGACGGCTTCCTATGCTGAAAAGATCGGAATAATAAGCACCGCCTGCCACGAGGAGGAGAGCAGCGGCTTTCATCAGAAAATCGGGGATCTTCGGCAGGAGCTTTTTGATCTTCGGAAGCATAAGCTGCCAGTGGAGGCCCACGTGGAGGCCCAGGGCAATCAGCATGGAGTATCCGGCTGCTTTATGAACCGGATGGAGCCAACGCATACCCTCGCTCAGAACAGGGACCTGCTTGGAAATGAAAATTCCTATTCCGATGACGGAAATAAAAGACGCAATCAGGAAAAAGTCAACGGCCGCAGTCAGTATCCGCATTTTGTTCCAGCGTCCCCGGAAAAGGGAGGAATACCATCTCCGGTTAAACCATGTGTGAATCAGAAACAGGCAGAAGAAGACCGCAGCAAGAGATTCGTGTCCCCAGTTTCCCACATAGCGGTAGTCGATAAGAGAAAGGATGACGCCCAGCATGGCGATTTCCAGAATGATTCTTTTATTCATGATGCCCTCCTTCATCAAGATAAACTTTGTAAATTTCTTTTAAACTTTGTAAAATTTATTTGCATTTATTCTACTGCGAAAGGCAGGCCCCGGTAAATACATTCATCAATTGCTCCGGAACATTTCCTTTTATATAATGATGGTGAAAGAAGAGTTTGACGGTTATGAGGGAGGAATCATGTCTGTAAGGAATTTATGCAGGGAGAAAAATATCCTGTACTTGCTTTATGCGGTGCTTTTTGCGCTGCCTCTGCATCCGTTTGCTTTTTATGCGGTGCTGGTGCCGGCTGCTCTGGGCTGGGCGGTCCTGTGCCGTTTAGGGGGAAAGAAGTACTTTCGCCTGCCTCCGTTCTGGCAGCTGGGGACAGTCTTTCTGGGCTGTGCGTTTTTTTCCGGATTTGTTTCTCCGGATGTAGGATTCTCACTGGCTAATTGGGCATTTCAGCCCTTTTTGTACGGTGTTCTCTATGTGATGGTTTACTCTCTTGTTTCCACGGAAAAGGAAAAGGAAAGAGCGCTTTATGCCTTCCTTTTCGGGGCGGTGGCAGTGGCTCTGTACGGATTCTTTCAGTATGCGAATATATCGGAAATGACAGCAGACCTGACTGCGCAGAGCTGGGTGGACCCGGAACGTTTTCCCCTTTTGAAAAGACGGATGTATTCCACTCTGGAAAATCCGAATCTTTTCGGAGGATATCTCCTGATGATCATCAGCGTACTGGTTCCTTTTATATTGTCTGCCCGCAGATGGAAGGATAAGGTAATGTATGCTGTTCCCGGACTGGCTTTTTTCATCTGTCTTGTGCTGACCTATTCCCGGGGAGCCTGGCTTTCCCTGGGGGCTATTGTCCTCGGACTGACGCTGTTCTATGACAAACGGTTCGGATTTCTTTTTCTCCTGGCTCCGGCCGTCCTTCTTGTCTATCACGGGCAGGTTACGGAACGGTTCCTGTCTCTGTTTTCGGGAGAGGATACGAGTGTTTCGCTGCGGTTTGCCCTGTGGGAAAGCACGATGGCGATGATTGAGGAGCATCCTCTGCTCGGCGTGGGCTGGGGAAGTTATTTCCTGGCCTATCCGGACTACAACTTTTTCATTCAGGAGGAGAATGTCCTTATTTTTCATGCCCATAATCTTTATCTGAATATGCCGGCGGAAGTGGGGATTCCCGGCGGAATCTGCTATCTGGCCTTCTTCCTGGGGCAGGGCGTTCTTTCCTACAGAAATTACAGAGAGGGCAGGGGCATCACCAGGACGCTCGGATTATCCGGCATACTGATGGTGATGGCCATGGCTGTCATCGGCCTTTCGGATCATATTCTCTTTTCCCGGTGCATTTCCTTTATTTTCTGGAGCCTTTCCGCGCTGTGCGTATCCCGGATCAGAGAATAACAGGCAGAGCTCCGGCGTCGGAGTACGGCCGGGAGAAAAATTTAGGTATTTCAATATGTTTTAAAAGGATGTGCCTATTTTCCGTTTAATGCCGGCCTCCGGAGAAATGAGGGATTCCTTGAGAGGGAAGTTATGAATGGGGGAAAATATAATTTGTCCAATAGGAATTATTTATATCCCCTTTAAAGGAATTTGAAAAGCGAAAAGACTGTTTTCAGCGTTCAAATTTATTAAAATGTGTTATAATAATGAAGGTAAAGGAAAACTTTACGGGGCAGTCATGCTTAAATCTCGCAGAAGGAGGGTTTTCTTATGATTGTGATGGAATTTTATAATCTTAAGACAACCTCCATTTTGATAAGCGTCATTTAAGGGACTGCGTTTTTTATGGGTAAAAAGTGCTGCGGCTTGCATCAGCCTGAAAACTGAAGCCATGGCCTTTTGATATTATTTTTCATTTTTGGGAGGATGATAGTAATGATCGACACCAATGATAGTGAATTTCTGAGCAGAATTGAAGACAAAGATCTTCTGTCCAAAATCTGCGACGGAAAAACTGCTGCACAGATGTTCCAGCAGGGCGACATTATTGGTATTTCCGGATTTACACCCTGCGGCTATCCGAAAATCACCATGCATGAACTGGCTGAACGTATGAAAGAAACCCCGTTCCAGGTAGATATCTGGTCCGGCGCTTCCACAGGTTCCCAGATCGACTCTGAACTGGTTGCTGTCAACGGCATCAGAAACCGTATGCCTTATCAGACAAATTCCAACCTGAGAAAGGCTATCAACGCAGGCCAGATTAACTATTTCGATCTTCACCTGTCTCATGTAGCTCAGCAGATCCGCGCAGGCTTCTTCACCAACTATAAGGGTGAAAGAGTTTACGGCCCGGACTATGCAGTTGTAGAAGTCTGCAAGATCGGACCGAACGGGGAACTTTACCCGACCACCGCAATCGGCAACTCTCCGGTATTTGTTGACACTGCAAAGAAAGTTATTGTCGAAGTCAACACCACCCAGCCGCTGGAACTCGCAGGCATGGCTGATATTTACATGCGTAAGAATCCGCCTTTCTGCGAACCGATTCCGATCGTACATGCAGGCGACCGCGTAGGCACCCCGTACATCCCCTGCGATCCCGCAAAGATTGTTGCAGTAGTTCCGTGCGATCTCCCGGATGTAACCCGTGCACTGGCTCCGCTCGATGACGACGCTGAAGCAATGGGCAACAACCTGGTAGAATTCCTGACCAATGAAGTAAAGCACGGCAGACTTCCGGAAAACCTGCTCCCGCTGCAGTCCGGTGTAGGCAACGTAGCAAATGCTGTTATTCACGGCCTTGTTGAATCCAACTTCAAGAACCTTTCCGTATACACCGAAGTTATTCAGGACGGCATGTTCGACCTGATCGACAGAGATAAGATCGATATGATTTCCGGTACATCCCTGTCCCCGTCCCCGGAAGGACTGAAACGCTTCTATGCAAACATCGGCGAATACAGCAAGAAGATCGTTCTCCGTCCGCAGGAAATTTCCAACAACGGTGAAGTTGTCCGCCGTATCGGCGTTATCGGCATGAACACCGCTCTGGAAATGGATATCTACGGCCATGTAAACTCCACCCACGTTACCGGCACCAAACTGATGAACGGTATCGGCGGATCCGGCGACTTTGCCCGCAACGCATTCCTGTCCTGCTTCTTCTGCCACAGCACAACAAAGGGCGGCAAGATTTCTGCAGTAGTTCCGATGTGCTCTCATGTAGACCACACCGAACACGACACCCATGTATTCATCTCCGAACAGGGTGTTGCAGATGTCCGCGGCCTGTCCCCGAAGGAAAGAGCAAAGGTTATCATCAACAACGTTGCTCATCCGTCCTTCAGAGATCAGCTCATGGATTACTATGAAAGAGCACTCGCTAACTGCGGCCCGACCCAGACACCGCATATGCTGAAGGAAGCATTTGCTTTCCATGAAAGCCTTGCCGAAACCGGCGATATGCACTTCAAGAAATAATTTGTAAGGATTAAAGAAACCTTAAATACTTTACAAATAACCCAAATCAGATATAATAATTTATGGTGATAACTGCTCAGCAGTTTCATATACCAAAGCACTCCAACCGATGAAAGGCGCTGCAGGGCTTCTGCAGTGCCGGCCATCGATTAAGAGTTCTTAATAAGGAAGCAAATACCGGAAACGGTGAGAAGACCGGAAAGGCGCCGCCGATAATTTACGGGAGCTTCCGAAAAGTTACTTACTTTTTTAGGAGGAAGATGAACTCATGTCTAACGAATCCCTGAAAGCTAAACTTGATGCCTACAATGCAGAATATGCAAAACAGGTTGCTAAACATCCGGAAAGAATTGGGCTTGCACACAAGAACCTGTACACCCCTCTCGACCTGGAAGGCTTTGATTATGAAAGAGACCTCGGTTTCCCGGGTGAATATCCTTACACCCGCGGCGTACAGCCGACCATGTACCGCGGCAAACTCTGGACCATGCGTATGTACGCTGGCTTCGCTACCGCTGAAGAATCCAACAAGCGTTATCGTTACCTGATCGCTAACGGCGGATCCGGCCTCTCCTGCGCATTCGACCTTCCGACCCAGATCGGCTATGACTCCGATGACAAGATGGCTGAAGGCGAAGTTGGTAAGGTAGGCGTTGCTATCGATACACTGAAAGATATGGAAATCCTCTTCGATCAGATCGATCTCGGCAAAGTTTCCACCTCCATGACCATCAACGCACCGGCTTCTGTACTGCTCGCTATGTACATCGCTGTTGCTGAAAAGCAGGGCGTACCGGCTGATCAGCTCCGCGGTACCATTCAGAACGATATTCTGAAGGAATACGCAGCACGCGGCACCTACATTTTCCCGGTTAAGCCGTCCATGCGTCTGATTACCAACATTTTCGAATACTGCTCCAAGAACGTACCGAAGTGGAACACCATCTCCATTTCCGGCTACCACATCCGTGAAGCTGGTTCCACCGCTGCTCAGGAAATCGCATTCACCATCGCTGATGGTATCGCATACATCGAAGCAGCTCTGAAAGCCGGCATGCACATCGATGACTTCGCAGGCCGTCTGTCCTTCTTCTGGAACGCTCACAACAACGTACTCGAAGAAGTAGCTAAGTTCCGTGCTTCCCGCCGTCTGTGGGCTACCATCCTCAAGGAAAGATTCCATGCTCAGAAGGATAAGTCCATGAAGCTGCGTTTCCACACCCAGACAGCAGGCTCCATGCTGACCGCTCAGCAGCCGAACAACAACATCATCCGTGTTGCTCTTCAGACCGCTGCAGCAGTTATGGGCGGAACCCAGTCCCTGCACACCAACTCCCGTGATGAAGCTCTGGCTCTGCCGACCACTGAATCCGTAACCATCGCTCTGCGTACCCAGCAGATCGTTGCATACGAATCCGGCCTGGCTGATGTAGTCGATCCGCTCGGCGGCTCCTACTATGTAGAAGCTCTGACCAACGCTATCGAAGCTGAAGCTAAGGAATACATCAGGAAGATTGATGAAATGGGCGGCGCTGTAGAAGCTATTGATAAAGGCTACATCCAGAAAGAAATTCAGGATTCTGCTTATGCTTGGCAGATGGCTGTTGAATCCGGCGAAAAGACCATCGTTGGCGTCAACAAGTTCACCATGGAAGAACCGCCGGTTGAAGGCCTGCTGAAGGTTGATGCATCCGCTGGTGAATTCCAGAAGAAGAAACTCGCTGAAGTTAAGGCAAACCGCGACAATGCAAAGGTTGCTGAAGAACTGAAGAAGCTGGAAGTTGCAGCTGCTGATGAATCCGTCAACCTGATGCCGGTTATCCTGGACTGCGTTCGTGCTTACTGCTCCCTCGGCGAAATCTGCGGAGTACTCCGTAAGGTATTCGGCGAATACAAGCCGCACAACACACTTTAATTAGATTATCGACATTCGATATCCATAATATTTCTGGAGGTAATTAACAATGGCAGAAAAACGTATCAGAGTACTCGTTGCAAAACCGGGTCTTGATGGACATGATCGTGGCGCAAAGGTTATCGCTCGCGCACTTCGTGATGCAGGCATGGAAGTAATTTACACCGGTCTTCGTCAGACCGTTGCTCAGATCGTTGAAGCAGCAGATGCAGAAGACGTTAACGTTGTAGCTCTGTCCCTGCTCTCCGGCGCTCACAACACCCTCTTCCCGGAAGTTGTAGAAGCACTGAAAGCTAAGGGAATGGGCGACGTTCTCGTAATCGGCGGCGGCGTAATTCCTGCTGGCGATATCCCCGGCCTGAAGGCTGCTGGCGTAAAGGAAATCTTCACACCTGGCACCCCGACCAAGAAAGTTATTGATTTCATCAACGAAAACGTAAAATAATTAGCTTTTAGACTGATTCGCAAGACAGTTTATTAGTGTAATTTAGCTGCTTCGGGGCTGGGTACACTCTCAGCCCCGTTGCGACTATATTATTTAATCCTGAAAAAACTCTTCGAAAAGGCGGTGTATCCATGGAATTTTCTATGCAAGATTTCTGGAATGGATCCAGACGTGCCTTAGCGAGAGCAATTACCATCGTGGAAGACGAACGGGATGGTTTTGAAGATATCATGAAAGATATCTATCATCATACCGGTCGTGCCCAGGTCATCGGTATTACTGGTGCGCCTGGTGCGGGTAAGAGCACACTGTCAGATGCCCTGATCAAGAAGTATCGTGCACAGGGAAAGACCGTCGGTATCGTTGCAGTTGATCCGACCAGTCCGTTCTCCGGCGGTGCAATCCTCGGCGATCGTATCAGAATGAACGACTTGACCCTGGATAAAGGTGTTTATATCCGTAGTATGGGTACACGCGGCAGTTTGGGCGGACTTTCCCGCAAAACAGCTGACGCTGTAAAATTGATGGATGCTTTCGGTCTCGATGTTATTTTTATCGAAACAGTAGGCGTAGGACAATCAGAAGTCGATATCGTCAAGAATGCGGATACAACTCTTGTTGTGCTCGTACCCGGACTCGGCGACGATATTCAGGCAATTAAAGCAGGTATCCTCGAAATCGGTGACGTATTCGTCATCAATAAATGTGATCGTGACGGCGCAGATCGTTTGAATGTAGAAATCGAAATGATGCTGGATCTGGGAGAAGCTCAGAACTGGCGTCCGCCGATTGAAAGAACGATTGCGAACAAGGATCAGGGTGTGGACGATGTAGTTGCATCCCTGAACGATCATCGCAAGTATTTGGAAGAATCCGGTCTCCTGGAAGAACGCAGAAGAGAACGGGCTAAGACCGAAATGCTTGAAATGATTCACGACCGCATTTCCCGTCATATTGAAGAACATATCTCCAATACGGGTGAATTCAGTGACTACGTGGATCAGGTCTTTGAACGGAAAAACGATCCGTTCACAGTCGTTGATACCATTGTGGGCAATATATTCAAATAATCCAAAGGAGGAGTTATTATGGCATTCAAAGTAGTATGTGTCGACCATGTAGGCGTAGCTGTTGGCGATCTTCAGGCGATTAAAGATCAGATGAAGAACATCCTCGGAATGGATCCGTCCCTTCCGGATGAAACCGTAGAAGATCAGCATGTAACCACAAGCTTCTTCAAACCGTCTGCTCAGACCGAAGCTTGCGAACTCGAATTCCTGGGTTCCACCACTCCGGACGGCCCGATCGCTCGTTACATCGCTAAAAACGGCGGCAAGAATGGCTTCCAGCATGTAGCTCTCCGTGTAGATGACATTGAATCTGCACTGGCTGATCTCCAGGCTAAAGAAGTTCCGCTCATCGACAAAAAATGGCGTGTCGGTGCTGGCGGATGCCACATCGCATTCTTGCATCCGAAAGCTACCGGCCTTCTGATTGAATTGACAGAACGCGCTGGCGGCCCTTCCTTCAAGGAATAATTCCTTAAGGAATGATAAGTGCTTCGCTCTCTTCGCAGAGTGAAGCATCCCCCTTGCGGGGGACCCTATAATTTTTGGAGGTGTAAGAATGGCAACTGTTGAAGAAAGAATTGAGCTTCTCCATAAGAACCTCGCTCATGTTGAGGCTATGGGTGGCGAAAAACGTGTTGAAAAACAGCATGCAAAGGGCAAGCTGACTGCTCGTGAAAGATTGGCTCTTCTGTTTGATGAAGGCACTTTCGTAGAAGTCAATGCTCTTGTAAAGTCCCGCTGCCACAACTTCGGCCAGGAAAAGAAAGATCTCCCTGGTGAAGGTGTAGTAACCGGCTACGGCACTGTTGACGGAAGACTGGTATTTGCATTCGCTCAGGACTTCACCGTTGAAGGCGGCTCCCTTGGTGAAATGCATGCTGCTAAGATTGTTCACGTAAATGAACTGGCTCTGAAAGTCGGTGCTCCCTGCGTAGGTCTGAACGATTCCGGCGGAGCTCGTATTCAGGAAGCAGTAGATGCTCTTTCCGGTTACGGCAAGATTTTCTGGTGCAACACCATCGCTTCCGGCGTTATTCCCCAGATTTCCGCAATCATGGGACCGTCCGCAGGCGGCGCTGTTTACTCCCCGGCTCTGACCGACTTCATTTACATGGTTAAGAAAACATCCCAGATGTTCCTGACCGGCCCGGCTGTAGTTGAATCTGTAACCGGCGAAAAGATTACCGCTGAAGCTCTCGGCGGCGCAATGACTCATAACCGTACATCCGGCGTAGCTCAGTTCGCAGCTGAAAACGACGAAGACTGCATTAAGCAGATCCGTTACCTCCTCAGCTTCCTGCCGAGCAACAACATGGAAGATGCACCGATTGTTGAAACCGGTGATGATCCCACAAGAACCGATCCGGCTCTTGATTCCATTATGCCGGAAAACTCCAACGCTCCCTACAACATGTATGATGTTATCAAATCTGTTGTAGATAACGGCGAATACTATGATGTAGCTAAGGAATTCGCAAAGAATATCATCACCTGCTTCGCTCGTTTCGACGGACAGTCTGTTGGTATCATTGCTAACCAGCCGGCATTCATGGCAGGCTGCCTTGACTACAACGCATCTGATAAAGCAGCTCGTTTCATTCGTTTCTGCGACTGCTTCAACATTCCGGTTGTTAACATCGTCGATGTTCCTGGGTTCCTCCCGGGCAAACAGCAGGAATATGCCGGCGTAATTCGTCACGGCGCTAAGATGCTGTTCGCTTACTGCGAAGCTACCGTTCCGAAGATCACCATGATTCTCCGTAAAGCATACGGCGGCTCCTACATCGCTATGTGCTCCCGTGAACAGGGCGCTGACCAGGTATTTGCTTGGCCGACCGCTGAAATCGCTGTTATGGGACCTGCAGGCGCAGCTAACATCATCTTCAAGAAAGACCCGAACAAAGAACAGCGTACAAAGGAATATGTTGATGAATTCGCTACTCCTTACAAAGCTGCAGAACGCGGCTATGTAGACGCAGTTATCGATCCGAGAAATACTCGCCCGACAATTATCAATGCACTGAAGATGCTTGCTTCCAAGCACGAAGTACATCCGGCAAAGAAACACGGAAACATTCCGCTCTAATATTTGCCGCGTAAAAACTTTAATTGAAAGGATGGGTACAGATGGATAACAGTACAGTTATGTATATTGCGGTTTTTGCTGCTATCGTTGCAGTAATTGCCCTGATCATGATCTGGCAGGTACGTTCATCTCTCAATCAGTCCGCAGCACCGGCACCGGCAGCTCCCAAAAAGGCTGCAGCTCCTGCTAAGGCAGCTCCTGCTAAAGCAGACAATGGTGCAGTTGTAGCAGCTATCGCTGCTGCTATCGTTGCTATGGGTGGCGGCGAAATCGTCTCCATCCGCCCGGCAGCTAGAACTTCCTGGACCGCTGCAGCTCGTATTGCAGGCGTTTCCGGCAACCAGCAGTTCTAATTGAAAGTTGAAAGTACAATCATTTAGGAGGAAATACAATGAGAAAATTTACTGTAACAGTTAACGGCCAGGATTACGATGTAGTAGTTAAAGACGCTGGCGCAGTAGCAGCAGCTCCGGCAGCAGCAGCTCCGGCACCGGCAGCAGCTCCGGCACCGGCAGCAGCTCCGGCTCCGGCAGCAGCTCCGGCTCCGGCACCGGCTCCGGCTCCGGCACCGGCAGCAGCAGCTCCGGCAACCGGCGCAGGCGAATCTGTAGAAGCTCCGATGCCCGGCAAAGTTATCCGCATTGAAAAACATGTTGGTGACGCAGTAGCAGCTGGCGACGAAGTACTGGTTCTCGAAGCTATGAAGATGGGCAACCCGATCATGGCTCCGTGCGATGGCAAGGTTACTTCCATGGCAGTTTCCGAAGGCCAGTCCGTACAGGGCGGCGATCCGCTGTTCACCGTTGGCTAATAGCCGGCTGAAAAGCGCATAAAAAGCAGTGCTTCGGCACTGCTTTTTTATTGTCTGAGTGAAGGATGCAGTTCCTGCGGATGGAGGCCCTGCAGTACGGTGCTGTCCGGATTTTGTGAGAGGAATCGGAATCCGGTACCATCTGTTCTGCAGAAAGGAAAAGGATATGATTCGTATTCCTGCCGGATGAATCTCTTTAAGCGGAAAGGAGACGGTACGCTGTACGGAAATGGATTCCATCAATGGGAAAGATATCGGAAATCAGAGGGAGCAAAGCCGCTGCAGCGGTACACAGTCTGTTTTGAATACCGCGGCACGCTGACAGGAGACTGCAATGAGAAAAAGCTGCGCTTTGCGGAAAGGGCAGTGCAGGGAGATTCGCAGGAAAGCGGCTCTGATATTGACTGTACAGAGGGGAGGATACGGAAATCCTGGCCCGGAAAGTTCTCCTTCTCTTTCTGCTGACAGATATTGAAGAGGAATAGAATCGCAGAAAGAGCAAGTCCATTCCCGGAAGGGAAATATCTCCCGGACCAAATCCCGGAAAGGGAACGTTATGGAACGGGCGGTGAGTGTAAAACCATCAGCAATGGCAGGTCATGAGAAACAGGCAATGAGGGGCAGCATCGAAGGGCTGAAAGGGAACAGAGATCCACGGTTCAGATTTTGGGGGCATCTGCGGCAGGGATGACAGAACGGAAGGAAATCCTGCATAGCGGGTGAGGAGATACGGTATACAGCCCGGAGACAGGACATTGCTTCCGGACGGCTGCAGCTTACAAAATGGGTCTGTCGGTCTGAAAAAGGCCGGACAGAGCGGAAGCGGTGATTATCAGAAAAATGTCAGACCTACGGCAGAGAAAGAAATTCTCATTATTTTCTCATATTGAAGGATGCAGAGAAGAAAAAAGACGGGGAAATCGGAGAAACAGGTCGGGAAAAGAGACCGATGTTCTTCTTTCAGAAGGTATGAAACGGAAGGAAAAGACAGAAAGAAGATAACTGAAAAGACGCAAAAAGAGAATATAATTAAGAAACTGCATATAAAAATGAGAATAAAAAGAAAATAATATGATTTAGATTTATTTAAAGTTATATTGCGGTTAGGAATAGAAGGGGATCATTGACAGAGGCAAAGCCAGGTGCTATGCTTTTTATAACCGAATACGAGAGCAGGTGCCCGCAAGGGCTTAATAGGGAAGACCGGTGAAAGGCCGGCACGGTCCCGCCACTGTAAGGCTGAGCAAATTCGATGATGTCACTGAGAAATCGGGAAGACCGAAGGAGCAGAGAAGCCGAGTCAGGAGAACTGCCTGTTTCAGATCACCGTCAGACCCACGAGCGATGGGAAGGGGATATTTTCAGAATCCTCTTTGCGCTGCGGCAAAGAGCTTTTTTATTGGATTCGGTGGAAAACAGAATACCGGAAGAGCAGGTGCCCGCAAGGGCTTAATAGGGAAGACCGGTGAAAGGCCGGCACGGTCCCGCCACTGTAAGGCTGAGTGAATTCGATAATGTCACTGAGAAATCGGGAAGACCGAAGGAACAGGGAAGCCGAGTCAGGAGAACTGCCTGTTCGGATACCGCTTGACCCACGAGCGATGGGAAAGGTATGAACATTTCAGCTCTGCCTTTTTCCCGGATCGGCAGATTTTTTATTGCTCAATCATTTCTGCAGCAGGTTGAGGAGCCTGATACAGAATTTCTCTTGAGGATGGTGTCAGGGAACACCATTCTCCGCCGCACTTCGGTGCGGTTGAATTGGGTAAATACTCCTTTGGAGTTTTACATATATGGAATCGTCATGGTTCATTCTCCCACACAGGCGATGCGGAAAGCTTGCCATCGCCTTCCTTTTTCCAATAACCCGAAAGGGATTTCATACAGGCGGTTCAGAGAATCGCTTTCCTGTCCGGCACGGCCGGCAACCAAGGTAATGACTTCCTGCGGGAGGTTGTTATAGTTTCTCATGGGAGCTGTGCTCCCCCCTCTCTTTGAAGCGGTGCATCCGCTTCTTTTTTTTGCCCTTTTTTCGATCGGTATTGAACTCCCTGGTAAGGAAGGAACGGGAATTTTGCAAGGCCGGCATCATGAGAATTTTCTCCGTGCTTCCGATAGGGAAAAAGGCGGAACGGGATGTCTGCCGGATGCAAAAGGAATTTCTTCCGGAAAAACAGAATGCGCACGGTTCAGCCGGAGAATGATTGCCTCTGCTGTTTTGCCTGTGGTACACTGTTACAAAGATAAGGAGGCGCTATGGAACGGAAATATTTTTTCTTTGATATCGACGGAACGCTGACGACGCCGCTTACAGCGGATTTTCCGGAAAGCACCCGGGAAGCGGTGCGTCTTTTGCAGGAAAAAGGACATTTTGTTTCCATTGCTACAGGGCGTATGCAGTGCGATGCCTGGTCGGTGGCACAGGCCTTCGGGATTTCCTCTGCGGTGTCGGACGGAGGAAATGCGGTGACACTGGACGGAAAGATTCTCTGCGAGGAGGGGCTTCCGCTGGAGGCATGCTTCCGCACTCTGGGGAAAATCGATGGGGAAAAGCATCCCTGGGCGGCTGCACCGTACAATCGGAAGTTCCGCATTACTCCCTTTGCGGGGTATCTGCAGAAGGTGAAGGATCGGTACTATGAAACGAAGGTGGATGATGCCTTTGATTACCGTTCCGTCTCCGCCATCCGGAAGATCTTCATTGCATGCACGAAGGAAGAGAAGGAGGAAATTCCGCTGTACACGCTGCCTCATGTGTGGTTTTCTCAGGACACGATGCTCATTGAGCCGATTCACAAGGAGCGGGGCATTCTGAAAATTATGAAACACTACGGGGTGTCCGATCGGGACGTCGTGGTATTCGGAGACGGGATGAATGATCTCACCATGTTCCGGAAGGAATGGCTGTCGGTTGCCATGGGAAATGCAAAGCCTGCTCTGAAGGAGAAGGCAAAGTATATCACGGATCGGGCCGATGAAGACGGCATTTATAATGCATGCCGTCATTTCGGGTGGATCTGAATATCGGATTTTCACGGAGATTTTTCCCGGAAGCAGAAAATCAGCAGAGGTATCGGCCTGACAGAGGAAAAGAGTCGGTATGCCGGAAAATTTCTGCGTACAGAAAGGTTGACGGTACCTGCTTTTTCTGATACCATAAAGCATCGATATATCGATATAATATTTAAAACCTGTGAAAGAGGGAATCATGGATAGGGAGAAAAACACTGGCGGAGAAATTCTTTTTGATATCCGCCGTGTGACACATACTTTTGAAACAGAGGACGGGAAAAAGTTCGATGCTCTTTGCGATGTGAGTGCGCAGATCCGGAAGGGATCCTTTACGGCCATCATCGGCACGAACGGGAGCGGAAAGTCGACACTGGCCCGTCATTTAAATGCACTGATGCTTCCTACATCGGGCGAGATTTATGTGGAAGGTATGAAGACGAGCGATATGGAACATCTCTGGGATATCCGCCAGAAGGTGGGAATGGTATTCCAGAATCCGGACAACCAGCTTGTAGCGGCGGTTGTGGAAGAGGATGTGGCTTTCGGTCCGGAAAATATCGGCGTTCCGCCGGAAGAAATCCGGGAGCGGGTGAATTCGGCCCTGGAGAGAGTGGGCATGACGGAGTACCGCAGCCGTTCTCCTTCCATGCTGTCCGGAGGCCAGAAGCAGCGTATCGCCATTGCAGGGGTGCTGGCTATGCAGCCGGACTGCATTGTGCTGGATGAACCGACGGCCATGCTGGATCCGAAGGGACGGAAAGAGGTCATGGATACGATTCATGATCTGAACCGGAAGGAAGGCATCACGATTGTCCTCATTACCCATTTCATGGAAGAGGCTGTCACCGCCGATCAGGTTCTGGTGGTAGACCGGAGCCGTCTGCAGATGGAAGGAACACCCCGGGAGGTATTTTCCCAGGTGGAACGGCTGAAGGAAATGGGACTTGATGTGCCGGTACAGGCAGATCTGGCAAACGGTCTGAGAGAAAACGGTTTCTCTCTGCCGGAGGAGTGTATGACAGACGAGGAGCTGGAAAAGGCATTATGGCCATATGTGTCGAAAATGTAAGCTACGTATACAGTAAGGGTTCTCCTTTTGAAAAAAAGGCTCTGTCCGATATCAATCTTACGATATCGGAAGGAGAGTTTATCGGTGTGGTTGGTCATACGGGAAGCGGGAAATCCACACTGATCCAGCATCTGAACGGGCTGATTCATCCTACGGAGGGAAAAGTAACCATCGACGGGGTGGATCTGGCAGGCAAGTCGAAGGAAGCACTGGCAAAGCGCCATTCCGTAGGCATGGTTTTCCAGTATCCGGAGCACCAGCTGTTTGAGGAAACCGTAGCAAAGGATATTGCCTTCGGACCGACGAATATGGGATACAGTGCGGAGGAAACGGAAGAGCGGGTAAGGAGCGCCATGAAATTTACCGGTCTGGATTATGAAAAATTTGCAGGCCGTTCGCCTTTCCGTCTGTCCGGCGGACAGCAGCGCCGCGTGGCCATTGCAGGAGTGATTGCCATGCATCCTGATTTCCTTGTACTGGATGAACCCTCGGCAGGATTGGACCCGATCGGGCGGCGGGAAATCTTTTCCCGGGTGTACAGCTGGTTTAAAAAAGGTGTTTTTTCCGTTATTCTTGTTTCTCACAACATGGATGATATTGCGCGGCTGGCTACCCGTATGCTCGTGATGGACAAGGGACATCTCATTCTGGACGGTGATCCCATGGATATTTTCCTTCATCACAGAGCGGAACTTCTGGAATGCGGGGTGGATGTGCCGCCGCTGACACAGACCCTTCTTGCTTTGAGGGAAAAGGGAATCCCCGTTCCGGAAGATGCAAGGACTGTGGAAGAAGCAGTCCGCCGTATGGCAAAGCTGTATGAGGAGGGGAGGAATCATCATGCTCAGTGATATTACATTGGGGCAGTACTACCCGGGGAATTCCTTCCTGCATCGGCTGGACCCGCGGACGAAGATTCTCTGTACCATGATTTTCATTGTGGCGATCTTTCTGGCCAATAACCCTGTTTCCTACGGGGCGGTGACTGTTTTTACCCTTCTCGCCATCGGAAATTCCGGGGTTCCCCTGAAATTCATCGGCAAGGCCATCAAACCGCTCTGGGTGATTCTGGTCTTTACCATGCTGATCCATATCTTTACCACACCGGGAACGGAAATTTTTTCGTGGGGATTCATTCATATCAGCAGGGAAGGGATCACGCAGGGGCTGCTGATGACCCTGCGCCTGGTATTTCTCATTGCTTTTTCCTCTCTTCTGACTTATACAACGAGTCCGATTGTTCTGACGGACGGCATTGAGGCCCTTCTCATGCCCTTCCACCGTTTCGGCGTACCTGCTCATGAACTGGCCATGATGATGACCATTGCACTCCGCTTTATTCCTACTTTGCTGGAGGAAACGGACCGGATCATGAAAGCGCAGGCGTCAAGAGGTGCGGATTTCGTAAACGGAAATTTCTGGCAGAAGGCGAAAAATATGGTGCCGCTTCTGGTGCCGCTTTTCATCTCTGCTTTCCGCCGGGCAGACGATCTGGCAACGGCTATGGAAGCCCGGTGCTACCGGGGCGGAGAAGGCCGGACGAAGATGCGTCAGCTGGCATACACAGGGAGTGATGCGGCGGCATTCGGCGCTACCCTGTCTGTAACGGTGATTCTGACCGCTCTGTACATTTGGTTTAAGTAAGAAGCTGCGGCATTGGCCGCAGCTTTTTCATCATTCAATCTGTAAGGAAATTTTTATGCGCAATATCTGGTTTACCGTTTCCTATGAGGGAACGGACTACGGCGGTTTTCAGAAGCAGGAAAACCGGCTGACGGTTCAGGAGGTTCTGGAAAACTGCATTGAGGAACTCACCGGCAGCAGGACGACTGTGTATTTTGTGGCCCGTACCGATGCGGGAGTGCATGCCTTCGGGCAGGAATGCACATTCTATACCGATTCGACCATTCCCGGAGACCGGTTTATTTACGCAATGAATGCCAGGCTTCCCTATAATATCCGGGTGGTGCGGAGCACCGAGACCGAAGAAGATTTCTCTGTGCGGCGGAGAAATTTCGGGAAGACCTATGCGTATCTGATGACGGAGAGCCGGGAAGCATCGCCTTTTCTGAAACGGTATATCTGGCGGCTCGGGAAAAAGCTGGATCTGGAGAAGATGAGAGAGGCAGCCCGTGTTCTGGAAGGAACACACGATTTTACCTCCTTCCGGGGCAGCAATTCCGTCCCTTCCGACCCGGTGCGGAAAATCCATGAAGTCCGGGTGGAAAAGGAGGGCAGTCTGGTGCGGATCTTCGTCACCGGGGAAGGTTTCCTGTATCATATGGTGCGGAATATTGCCGGCGCCCTGGCGGATGTGGGAAGCGGCGCCATGAGCCGGGAAAGACTGGAGGAAATCCTGGAAGCCAGAGACAGAAAACTGCTCGGCATGACTGCACCGGCAGAGGGACTTTGTCTCCTGAAGGTATACTTTTCTCCTGTTACGAAAGAAAGTATAGAAGAAACGATCCATGGGCCTTATATTCCGTGGAGTCTGTAAAAGAGCCCGGGACTTCGGCAAAAGAGGCGAGATACCCGGAATGTCCGGAAACAGAATTCCGGGGATTCCGGCCTTTTTGTACGGTCTTCTGCGGAAAGAGGACTTGACAGAGAAATTCCCTGTGGATTAAAATGGACGTAATCCAATAAAAGCAATGACGGAAAAAGTACCTCAGTAATCGGCAGTTCAGAGAATCGGCGGTCGGTGTAAGCCGAAATGCAGAGCCGGGGGAAGTTCCTTCCCGAGCAGCCGGAGTGAACAAAGTAGTTCCGGACGGGCTGACCGACGTTACAGGGTCTTGAGATAATCTGATAAAGATTCAATGAGGGTGGTACCGCGGAATTCGTCCCTTGCGGCACCGCCTTTTTGTATTTTTTTCGGATAAATAGGGTGGTACCGCGATGTGTCCCGTCGCCCCTTGCCTTTTCGGCAGGGGGCATTTTTTATGGGAATCGGAGAGAAGAACAGTATGGGAGGAAGAAGAATGAACAGAAAGATGAAAGCAGTTTTGGCAGCAGCCATGGCAGGTCTTGTTTTCCTGGGAGCCGGATGCGGAGGAGACAGCGGAAAGAGCGGAGGCGCAGACGGCAAGCTGAAGATCGGTGTCGTACAGATTGTCCAGCACGGGTCTCTGGATGAGGCCAACCGGGGATTTGTGGACGGACTGAAAAAGCGGGGCTACGATGAAAGCAAAGTCGAGTTCGATCAGGAAAACGCCCAGGGCGATCAGTCGAACCTGAAAACCATTATTTCCCGCTTCAAGGGAGAAAAAATGAATCTGATCTGCGCCATTGCCACACCGGCGGCACAGGCAGCAGCCAATGAAATCCGGGATGTACCGATTGTGGGAACGGCCATTACGGATTATGTATCGGCCAAACTGGTGCAGAACAATGAGAAACCGGGCGGCAACCTGACCGGCGTTTCCGATCTGGCGCCCATGGAAAACCAGATGGAAATGGGCCTGGCACTGGTACCGCAGGCAAAGACGATCGGCCTCATTTACTGCTCCAGTGAAGTGAACAGCGAAATCCAGGCGAACATGATGAAGGACTACTGCAGCAAGCACGGTCTGGCAGTAGAGGAAAGAACCGTCAATAATGTCAATGACATTCAGCAGGTTGCAGAATCGCTGGTGGGAAAAGTGGATTTCATTTATGTTCCCACCGACAATACCCTTGCTTCTTCCATTCCGACGCTGATGAAGGTGACCGATGCGAATAAGATCCCTGTCATCGTCGGTGCAGACCTTATGGCGAAGGACGGCGCTCTGGCAGCCCTTTCCGTGGACTATTACAAGCTGGGTCTCCAGACAGGCGAGCTCGCAGCAGATATTCTGGACGGCAAAGTGAAGCCGGAATCCGCACCGATTCAGCACCAGAAGGAATTCACGATTGTCATCAATAAGCAGGATGCGGAGATTCTGGGCATCAAGATCCCTGACGAAATCGCAAAGAATGCCCAGATGGTCTGATCGGAAAAACATCAGCCGGAAGAGAAGGATAACAGGATAGGAGGAAATCGGGATGAAGAGAAGGATGAAAGCAGTTTTGGCAGCAGCATTGGCAGGCATTGTTTTTCTGGGGGCCGGATGCGGAGGAGACAGCGGGAAGAGCAGCGGTGAGGGAGGAAAGCTGAAAATCGGGGTCGTGCAGATCATGCAGCATGGTTCTCTGGATGAGGCCAACCGGGGATTTGTAGACGGACTGAAGAAACGGGGCTACGATGAAAGCAAAGTTGAGTTTGATCAGGAAAATGCCCAGGGCGATCAGGCAAATCTGAAGACCATCGTTTCCCAGTTCAAGGGAGGAAAACTGGATCTGATCTGTGCCATTACAACACCGGCGGCACAGGCGGCAGCCAATGAAATCAAGGATGTGCCCATTGTAGGAACAGCCATTACCGATTATGTTTCGTCCAAGCTGGCAGAGAGCAATGAAAAGCCGGGCGGCAATGTGACCGGTGTATCCAATCTGACGCCCATTGACCGGCAGATGGAGCTGGGACTGGCGCTGGTGCCGCAGGCAAAGACGATCGGTCTGATTTACTGCTCCAGCGAAGCAAACAGTGAAATTCAGGCCAATATCATGAAGGATTACTGCAGCACGCACGGTCTGGCCGTGGAAGAGCGGACAATTCACAGTGTGAATGACATCCAGCAGGCAGCAGAATCCCTGGTCGGAAAGGTGGATTTCATCTATGTTCCGACGGACAACACCGTAGCATCGGCGGTCCCCACACTGGTGAAGGTGACCGATGCGAATAAGATTCCCGTTATTGTCGGCGCGGATATTATGGCCAAGGACGGCGCTTTGGCATCGCTTTCCGTGGATTACTATACGCTGGGTCTTCAGACCGGTGAGCTGGCCGCAGATATCCTGGACGGAAAAGTGAAGCCGGAGTCGGCACCGATTCAGCACCAGAAGGAGTTCACGACCGTCATCAATAAACAGGATGCGGAAATCCTGGGCATCAGGATTCCCGAGGACATTGCAAAGAAGGCAAAAATGGTATAAGGAAACGGTTCCGCAGGGAGCAGGGAGGCATGGGCGCCACTCTGCTTCTTTTGCGTTTCCGCAGAGTCCGGATGTGCAGCAGGAGAGGGCAGGTCAATTTTTTTCGGCAGGGGAGGATTTGTTTTTTCGGGGAAAAAGCAGGCTCCTTCCCGCCGCCGGTCCGGGAGAAAACGGCCTTTTCCGTTCGGTTCTGCGGCGGGGTTCTTTTCCTCTCCGGCAGGCCGGAGAAAGACGCGGAAAAACAGCACAGGGACGGAGAAAAGAACGGAGAGAT
This sequence comes from uncultured Dialister sp., assembly GCA_938038225.1. Lineage (GTDB taxonomy): Bacteria > Bacillota > Negativicutes > Veillonellales > Dialisteraceae > Dialister. The sequence goes on from CALHRX010000006.1 coordinate 55,567, forward strand.
AATTTTCGGCGAGGGGGAATTTCCGGGGATTTTATCTATTATTTCATGACTTCGGTGTGCTATAATACTTAAAGGAATATCCCGAAACGGGTAGACCGAATATTTTGCAGGGAAGGCGTGCTATGTCGGACATTCAGGAGCGTTTGGCAGAGGTGCAGGAACGCATACGAAAGGCAGCGGAAAAATCTCCTTATCACCAGAAAGTCACTTTAGTGGCGGTCACAAAATTCCATCCCCTGGCGGACATGGAAGAAGTGCTTCGTCTCGGTGTAAAAGAGGTGGGCGAGAACCGCGTGCAGGAAATGGAAGAAAAGTATAAAGAACTGACTCTTCCGGCTGTATGGAACCTGCAGGGCCATTTGCAAAAAAATAAAGTCAAGAAAGCGGTTGCCATGGCCGATTTGATCCAGTCCGTGGATTCTCCGGAAATTCTCCGGGAAATCAGCAAAAGGGCGGGAGAAATCGGAAAAGTACAGGATATTCTTCTGGAATTCAATATTTCCGGGGAAGAATCCAAGACGGGACTGCCTCCGGAATCCCTGGCAGACATCATCGGGGAAACGGAGAAATGTTCTTCCGTCCGGGTGCGGGGGCTCATGTGCATGGCCCCGGCCTATGAGGATCCGGAAATGACCAGACCTGTTTTCCGCAGGGCCCATGAAATGTGGGAAATCATGAAATCAAAATATCCGCAGGGTCAGATTGATATTTTATCAATGGGGATGACCCATGATTTTGAGCAGGCTATTGAAGAAGGGGCGACGATGGTCCGTGTAGGGACAGCTATATTCGGACCCCGAATCTATCGTTGAGAGGAGAAAAAGATGAGCTTACTGGACAAGTTCAAGGAACAGTTTGTAGATCGTGATGAAGAGGAAGAAGTAAGAGACGAGGAAATGGAAGAAGAACAGCAGCCGGCGGTCAATCCTGCAGCTGCCGTTCCTCCGAAGGCATCTGTCTCCCGGAATATCGGGCATATGGCGGCTCCCCGTCAGATGGCAAAGCCGTATACCATGGTTGTCGTGAATCCGAAGACGTTTAAGGATGCGGAAAAGATCGGCGATCATCTGAAGGCACAGCGTCCGGTAGTTATGAACATGGAAAAGACCGATGCGGATGAAGCACAGCGCATCGTTGATTTTGTACAGGGCATCATGTATGCACTGGACGGACGGATTGATCCGATTTCCGAAAGCATTTATCTCTGCGCGCCGAATAATATGAGCGTATCAAGAGAGAACTTTGCCGCTGCCTATCAGGGCGATGCCCAGCAGGCTCCGGCAGCTCCCTCCTGGAATGCGCAGGCTCCCCAGGGGCCGATCGGTCGGTAAGGAATGTCTGCCTTTTCGAATTTCCTGAAATGGATGAAAGTCCGGTTTGAGGAATCGGAAGACGATTATGAGGAGCCCGAGGCAGAGGAGAACAGCGCAATTCCCGGGCCTGGCGCGGTGCCCGCAAGAAGCGCTCATCCTCTGGAGGTTGTCATCATGACACCTACCTCTTACGGCGATGCGCGGAACGGCATCGATGCCCTGGCCAAGGGGCTCGTGGTGCTGGTAGTATTGGGGGACAATGTAGACGATGAAACAGCCAGCCGCTTTGTGGACTTCATGAGCGGTGCGGTGTATCTGGCTCACGGAAGCATCCGTCTGCTGAATGATAATGTACTCATCGTGGCGCCGTCTGCGGTGGAAATCGATGAGGACCGCCTCATTCCCGTATCGGGAATCCCTCTTTGGAAAGGACCGGGAATATGAAGAAAATCGTATTGATCGGCTGCGGTGCCATGGGAGGCGCTATCCTTTCCGGCTGCCTGAAAGCAGGCGTCTGGAAGAAGGAAGAGGTCTTCCTGAAGGAACATTCCCCGGAAGCCGGGGCGGAGAAGGCAGCGCGGTACGGTGTGCAGACCGCATCGGAACAGGATATAGCGGAAGCATCCATGGTCATTCTGGCCGTAAAGCCGAATATCATTCCTTCCGTGCTGAAGGAAATCAGTCCGCTGCAGCCGCGGCGGGTGCTGTCCATTGCGGCGGCGGTGACTCTGGCGGATCTGGAAGGCAGTCTTCCGGCCGGAACGGAGGTCATTCGGGTCATGCCGAATACCCCCGCTGCAGTGGGTGAAGGAATGGCTGCCATTGCTCCCGGTTCCTGCGCATCTGCAGATTTTGCGGAAGAAGCAGAAACCGTTTTCCGGGCGCTCGGCAGGGAAGCCGTTGTGACGGAGAGACAGCTCGATGAGCTGGGGGCTCTTTCCGGAGCCGGTCCGGGATATGCTTTTGTCATCATTGACGCACTGGCTGATGCAGGCGTCCTGATCGGGCTTCCGCGGAAGCTGGCTATTGAGGCGGCGGCGCAGACCCTGTACGGAGCGGCCAAGATGGTCCTGGAAACGGGAAAGCATCCTGCAGAGCTCCGTGATCAGGTGACCAGTCCCGGAGGCACCACCATCGCAGGAATTCATGCGATGGAGCAGAAGGGAATCAGGGCGGCTCTTATGGACGGCGTGAAAGCCTGTCTGGCAAAGTCCGATGAAATGGCAGGGAAATAAGAACTGATCGGACTGCAGCGGAAAAGGAAATCCGGCACGGAAAACCGGAACCCTTTCCGGCTGCAGTCCTTCTTTTATGCTCGGAGGCTTTTATGAAAGATAAGGAAAAAATTCTCCGCTTCTTTGCGGCAGGCGGAGAGGAAGCAAAGGAGATGGCTGTCCGCCTGACAGATTTGGCGGAGTCCGTAGATCGGGGCCGGCCCTTTGCGGTGGGGCCCTTCATGTCCCCTTATGCGGCGCAGATCGCATCCACGATTGCAGGCCATATGAAGACAATCACCGCCCAGGCGGAAGGGGGTTATCATGAGGCGGAGCGAATCCGCATTATTTTCCGGCGGAACGATTATGAGGGACCGGCAGACCCGGAAATTGCTCTTCTTTCCGTGACCTGGGACGGACGGTACCGGCTGATCGGCCACCGGGACGTACTGGGCTCTCTCATGGGACTCGGCATCGACCGGTCGGTCCTGGGAGATATCCTGATGCAGGGTGCAGGCTGTCAGGTGATCTGCGACCGGAATATGGTTTCCTGGCTGAAGGACAATTTCACCAAGGTGGCCATGGTCCGTGTGGAGGTTGAGGAAATTCCTCTGTCGGAGCTGGTGCCGCCGCAGAAGACAGCCAAGGAAATCCGGGCGACGGTAGCTTCCCTTCGCCTGGATGCAGTCGGTGCGGCAGGCTTCGGGATTTCCCGCAGCAAGATGGTGCAGGCTGTGGAAGGGGAGAGAACGGAGGTCAACTGGCAGCCCGCAAAGAGTGCATCGCAGGCGGTGAAGATCGGGGATGTCATTTCCGTCCGCGGAAAGGGCCGTATCGAGATTAAGGAACAGACCGGGACGAGCCGCAAGGGCCGGATCGGTCTGCTGATAGACCGGTATAAGTAAAAGGAAAAAAGCCGTGCCTTTTGGGAATTGGCACGAAGGATGAAAAAGGAATATAATGAGACCGTAAACCCTGAGAGGATGGGGACCGATTCCTGAAAATACTTTGGGAGATTCCCGCTTTTCCGTGAGGAGGAAATACCTATGATTACACCGATGGATATCCACAATAAAACATTTTCCCGGCAGCTTCGCGGATTTTCCGCCGAAGAAGTGAACAGCTTCCTGGAAGAACTGGCCGGCGATTATGAAAAGATTTATCGTGAGCATCGAGAAATGGAAGAAGAAATCGATGCGATCCGCACCAAGCTGAGAGGCTATGAAAAAATGGAGCAGACCATGAGCGGTACGCTGATCATGGCCCAGGAAACAGCAGACAACGTGAAAAGAAATGCGGTAAAGGAAGCAGAGCTTTCCATGAAGGAAGCCCATGCAGAAGCCAAGAAAATCATGATTCAGGCAGAGGAAAAACGGCGCAGAATCAATGAAGAACTGCTGAAAACGGAAGGCAGCATGAATCTGTACCTGGAAAAACTGATGTCCAATTTCAAAACGGCCTATTCCCTGATTGAAGCCGCCAAGAATGTCAAAGCTCCTTCTCCGATTGAAGAAGTGAAGAGAGCGGAACAGCCTGCCCCGGCGTCCGCAGCTGCTCCTGCAGCAGAGGAAGAACCGGCAGAAAAACAGGGAGAAAATGCAGGAGGCGATCTTTTTGCTTCCGCTGCGGCAGATATCAAAGCTGCTTCTCAGAAGGAGTGATGGATATGGATCAGTATGTGACCGAATGGGCGAACCCGAATGTGGGGCTTTCCCTGAAAATCACAAAAATGCTTCATGAAGAAACGACCCCTTTCCAGCATATCCAGATCGCGGAAACAGAGCAGTACGGACGCCTTCTGATTCTTGACGGGGTATTCCAGACCTCTGTCAGAGATGAATGGACCTACCATGAAATGATTGCCCATGTGCCGATTATGATGCACCCCCATCCGGAGAGAGTCCTGATCATCGGCGGCGGCGACGGCGGTGTGGCCCGGGAAGTCTGCCGGCATGACTGCGTGAAGCAGGTGGATCTCTGTGATATCGACGGCCGGGTCATCGACCTTTCGAAAGAATATTTTCCCACCATTGCGGCGGCGCTCCTGAACCCTCCGGAAAAGCTTCATGTCCATGTGGGAGACGGCATTGCTTTTGCGGGATCGGTCAAAAATTTCTATGATCTGATTATCATAGACTGCTCGGACCCGATCGGGCCGGGAGAGGGACTGTTTACCCGGGAATTCTATAAAAGTGCAAGGGAAGCTCTTCGGGAAGACGGGCTCATTGTACAGCAGTCGGAATCCCCCATTGTGCAGCAGCAGACCGTACATGATGTATTCCGGGCTATGGGAGATGTATTCCCCATCGTGCGGATGTACTATTCCCATGTGCCGATCTATCCGGAATGCCTCCATTCCTTTATGATGGCCTCGAAAAAATATGATCCGCTCCGTGCGGAAATCTGCCATCCCTGCCCGCCCTCTCTGCGCTATTACAATGAAGGAATTCAGAAGAGCTGCTTTGTTCTTCCGAATTTCATCAAAGAGCTGCTTTACGAGGGCAGGAAGAGTTTCTGAGAAATTTTGCAGACGGAGAAATCCCAGCATACAGACAGCACCTTCATCAGGAGGTGCTGTTTTTGCGTGGGGAAATGGCTTTTTGGCGGACATGAAGAAAATTCTCTGCATAATCTGCATATTGTGAATACGGAAATTTCCCCGTACTGTCGGACAAAACAGGATTCCTCAGGGAAACAATAAAAATAAATCGGAAAAATTCTCAAAAAAATGTTGCAGATTTATGCAGATGGTTGTATAATTATCACATCATTGAAAAAGCCCCTGTGAAGGGCGTAAATGTCTATACCAAAAGAGAAAGGCGGCATCATTATGTTGGATGTAAAAAATGTAAAAAAAGTAGTTCTTGCTTATTCCGGCGGACTGGATACTTCTGTTATCATTCCGTGGCTGAAAGAAAATTACGGCTGTGAAGTTATTGCTTGCACAGTCAACCTGGGACAGCCGGAAGATTTTGATGCGATCCATAAGAAAGCACTGGCTTCCGGTGCTACCTATGCGGAAACGCTGGATGTACGCAAGGAATTCATTGAAGAATATGCTTACAATGTACTGAAGGCTGACGGAATTTATGAAGGCAAGTACCTCCTGGGAACCTCCTTCGCCCGTCCGCTGATCGGCAAGTGCCTGGTCGATATGGCCAAGAAATACGGCGCTGATGCCATCTGCCACGGTGCGACCGGCAAGGGCAACGATCAGGTTCGTTTCGAACTGACCATCAAGGCACTGGCTCCGCATATGAAAATCATCGCTCCCTGGAGAATCTGGGATATGAAGTCCAGAGAAGATGAAATGGCTTATGCAGAAGCACACGGTGTGCCGATCGACAAGTATGACGAAAAGCAGACCGAAGAAGAAAAAGCAGCTCAGAAATATCCGTATTCCATGGACTGGAATATGTGGCATCTGTCCCACGAAGGGGATGACCTGGAAGATCCGGCCAATGCACCGCACAAGGATATGTACCTGGTTACCTGCGATCCGGAAGATGCTCCCGACAAGCCGGAATTCATTACCATTGATTTCGAAAAGGGCGTACCGGTTGCTGTCAACGGCACGAAGATGGACGGCGTGGAACTGGTAAATACCCTGAATGCCATCGGCGCGAGAAACGGAATCGGCATTGACGACCTGGTAGAAAACAGACTGGTCGGCATGAAGTCCAGAGGCGTTTATGAAAACCCCTGCGGCTCCATCCTGTTCTATGCGCATACCGAACTGGAAAGACTGTGCCTTGACCGGGCAACCTTCCACTTCAAGCAGTCTGCTGCCATCAAGTACAGCGAACTGGTTTACGACGGCATGTGGTTTGCTCCGCTGAGAGAAGCGCTCCAGGCTTTTGCCGATAAGACCAGCGAAACTGTTACCGGCAAGGTAACCCTCCGTCTCTACAAGGGCAATATTATGTCCCACGGCGCAGAAAGCCCGTATTCCCTGTACAATGAAGAATTCGTTACCTTCGGCGAAGACGATGTATACAACCAGGCCGATGCAGAAGGATTCATCAATCTCTTCGGACTTCCGCTCACCATCCGGGCTCTGATGATGGAGAAAAACGAAAAATGAGCGACATGATGTGGGGCGGCCGGTTTGCCAAGGCTGAGGAAAAGACTGCACTGGACTTCAATGCATCCATCGGCTATGACTGGCGGATGTACAGAGAAGACATTGCAGGCTCCCTGGCTCATGCAAAGATGCTGGCCGATCGGGGAATTATCTCCGAAGAGGACTGCCAAAAAATTACGGAAGGCCTGAAGGCCATCAAAAAACAGATCGATGAAGGAAATTTTGATTTCAAAATCGAGCTGGAAGATATTCATATGAATGTGGAGAAGCGCCTCACCGATGATATCGGCGATGCCGGCGCCCGCCTCCATACGGCAAGGAGCAGAAACGACCAGTGTGCGCTGGATCTTCATATGTACATGAAGCGGAATATCGGTCTGCTGGCCGATAAGCTGATTGCACTCGAGGAAGCACTTCTGGATGCATCCGTGAAGTACAGCGATGTGATCATTCCTGGCTATACCCACATGCAGCGGGCGCAGCCGGTCCTGTTCAGCCATCATATGCTTTGCTATTTCGCCATGCTGGAAAGAGATTTCCGGCGTCTGGAGGAATGCTGGGAAATGTCGGATATGTCTCCTATCGGGGCCTGTGCCCTGGCAGGGACGACCTATCCCACGAACCCGGAACAGGAAGCGGAAGCCCTGCAATTTTCCTCCGTGTACGGAAACAGCCTGGATGCTGTATCCGATCGGGATTACCTGCTGCAGTTCCTGTCCTTTGCTTCCATCTGTGCGATGCATCTGTCCCGTCTGTCGGAGGAATTTGTTTACTGGAGCACCAGTGAATTCTCCTTTATCGAACTGGACGACAGCTATTCCACGGGAAGCTCGATCATGCCGCAGAAGAAAAATCCGGATATGTGCGAGCTGATCCGCGGAAAGACAGGCCGCATCTACGGTCACCTCATGGGACTTCTGACCGTGATGAAGGGACTTCCCCTGGCGTATGACAAGGATATGCAGGAGGATAAGGAAGGCGTATTTGATACGCTGGACAACCTTTCCATGGCTCTGGACCTCTATGCAGGAATGATCCGCACCATGAAGGTGAACGGAGATCATGCCAGAGAAGTTCTGGAGCATGATTTCTCCAATGCAACCGATATGGCCGACTATCTGGCAAAAAAGGGACTTCCTTTCCGGAAGGCCCATGCAGTGGTAGGCTCCGCCGTATACTACTGCATCAGAAACGGCAAGGTGCTGCATGACCTGACCATGGAAGAATTCCGGAATTTCTCGCCTCTCTTTGAGGAAGACATCCTGGATGCACTGAAAATAGAAAACTGCGTCAAAAACAGAGAAAGCTACGGCGGCACCGGTCCGAAATCGGTGGCCCGGCAGCAGGCTCACGGAAAGGACGCAGTCGAAAAGATGAAGAAAATATCCGGAGAATGGAAGGAAACCATGTCCTTCCTTGGATAAGATGCCGCGGCGCACTGCGCCTGGTATAGACAAATTCACACGGAAAGGGCTCTGCTTCGGCAGAGCTTTTTTCGTGCGGCTTTCTTTTCGGAAATACATGATACAGACGGAGAAAATGGTATATAATAAAAAAGATATCAAACGTACGGCATCCGGCAGCTTCCGGGTGCAGGTGTGCGGAGGAAACAGAAAAAGAAACGGGCGTTCTGTCGGCTGATTTCTGAAAGGGGAATTTTATGAACATTCATGAGTACCAGAGCAAGCAGGTCATGAAGGAGTACGGAATCCATGTGCCGGAGGGCTATCCGGTCTTTACGGTGGATGAGGCCATCGAAAGTGCACGCCGTCTGGGAACGGACGTGGTCGTGGTCAAGGCACAGATTCATTCCGGCGGCCGCGGAGAAGCGGGAGGTGTCAAGCTGGCTCATTCTCCGAAGGAAGCAGGGGAGTTTGCCAAGGAACTCCTGGGGAAAACACTGGTGACCCGCCAGACCGGGCCGCAGGGGAAAAAGGTAAACCGGCTTCTGATCGAATCGGGCTGCCGGATCAAGAAGGAATACTACCTGTCGTTCCTGGTGGACAGACAGTCGGAATGCGTGGTCATGATGGGTTCGGAATCGGGCGGTATGTCCATTGAAGATGTAGCGGCGGAGCACCCGGAAAAAATCATCAAGGAATACATCGATCCGGTCATCGGCCTGGCAGATTTCCAGGCCATCCGCATGGCATATGCGCTTCATATGGAACAGGCCGTGATCCGCAAGGCGTCCACCTTCATGAAGTACCTGTACCGGGTATTCATTGAGAAGGACTGCACGCTGGCGGAGGTCAACCCCATGGTGGTCACCGATGAGAATGATGTGATTGCCCTGGATGCAAAGCTGAACTTTGATGACAGCACGCTTCCCCGTCATCCGGAAATCGTGGCGCTCCGCGATATTTCCGAGGAAGATCCCAAGGAAAGGGAAGCGGCCAAGGAAGGTCTGAATTATGTCAATCTCGGCGGAGATGTGGCATGCATGGTCAACGGTGCGGGACTGGCCATGGCCACCGTGGACATTATCAAGGAAAACGGCGGCAGTCCGGCGAATTTCCTGGATGTAGGCGGTGATTCCACACCGGAAAAGATTGTGGCAGCATTCCGGATTATGACGGAGGACAATCAGGCGCACGGTATTTTCATCAATATTTTCGGCGGAATCAACCGGTGCGATGTCATTGCCGACGGAGTGGTGAAATCGGCAGCCATGCTGTCCGGCGGGAAGAATGAATTCCCGATTCCGGTGGTAGTCCGTCTGGAAGGAAGAAAGGTAGAGGAAGGCCGGAAAATCCTTCGGGAGGCGCAGGTCAGGAACCTGTACCCCGCAGAAGATATGGATCAGGGAGCCAAGCTGATTATTTCCCTGGCGAAAAAGCTGACCGAAGGAGGACTTGAAAAATGAGCATTTTAATACATAAGGATACAAAGGTCATTGTCCAGGGCATTACGGGAAGTGCGGCTCGTTTCCATACATCACTGATGCAGCAGTACGGTACGCAGATCGTAGGCGGCACCTCTCCGGGAAAAGCGGGCCAGCTCTGCTGCGGCGTGCCGGTCTTCAATACCGTCCGGGATGCTGTCACGGCTACGGGTGCAACGGCTTCCGTTATTTTTGTTCCCGCTTTTTTTGCGGCGGATGCCATCATGGAAGCGGTGGAAGCCAAGCTGGAGCTGGTGGTATGCATTACGGAGCATATCCCGGTGGAGGACATGGTGCGGGTACACCGCTATATGGAGGGCAAGCGGACGGTTCTCATCGGGCCGAACTGCCCGGGCATCATCAGTGTGGATGAATGCAATATCGGCATCATCCCGGGAGAAATCTTCCGGAAGGGCCATGTAGGCGTGGTTTCCCGCTCGGGAACGCTGACGTATGAAGCAACGTACCAGCTGACCCAGGCAGGCATCGGTCAGACCGGTGCGGTGGGCATCGGCGGCGATCCCATCAAGGGAACGGATTTCATTGATGCCCTGAAGCTGTATAATGAAGATCCCGATACCTATGCCGTACTGATGATCGGGGAAATCGGCGGTCATGCGGAAGAGGAAGCCGCCAAGTGGATTTCCGTGAATATGAAGAAGCCCGTAGCAGGCTTCATTGCGGGACGCCAGGCACCTCCCGGAAAGAGAATGGGTCATGCAGGCGCCATCATTTCCGGAGGAAAAGGAACTGCGGCGGAAAAGATTGCGGCTCTTAATGCGGTGGGTATCCCCGTGGCAAAGACGGTGGCTCACATCGGCGATACCATGATTGAGCTGCTGAAGAAACACGGTCTTTACGATCGGTGTCATACCTGCTGAGATTCTGCGGCAAAATCTTGATATTCTGTTTTGCTCCGGTCCCGGAGCATTCCCCTGTCCGGAGGAGTTATGGCAAAAAATTTTCAGGATGCCCTTCTTGTACTGGTTTTCTTTTATTCCCTGTTCCGGGTGTACCAGGAAGGCGCTACCACTGTTAACCTGTTCATCGTTCTTTGTGCCTGCGTGGCGCTTCTTTCCATGATTTTTTCCCGCTGCGGCGTTTTCGACAAGGCCCGTAAGAAAAAAGAAGAAGCTATGAGGCGGCAGGAAGAAGAAAAGGAAAAAGAAAAATAATTAAAGTCAAAAAACGCTGTGAAGAGAAATCTCTTCCACAGCGTTTTTTTGATGAAATCGTGATGGGCCGTTTTTGTGCCGTTTTTGTCAAAGCATTCCGACTATGTTAAAATTATGGATATAACAGAGGTTCCTTCGGCCTGACCGGAGGATATGCTTTTTGATCTGCGGGGTGATGATATGGATCTCGATCTGGAAGCGGTGAAAAGGCTCAACGGGTTGGCCGGCAGGGTACGGCCGCTGGACCTGATGATGGATCTGATGGCCCGGTACGGCCATTGGGCTTTCCTGATTTACGGATTGATTCTCTGGTTTGCACCGGGAGACAGGAAAGAGGAACGCCGTTTCTGCTGCGTGATTACCTTTGCGGCGGTGTGTGCGGCCTCCCTGATTTCCTTTGCGGCAGGAAAGCTCTGGAACCGTCCCCGTCCCTTTGTGAAGGACTGGAAAGTATGGAATTTTACGGGCCATAAGGCGAATGCTTCCTTTCCGAGCAACCACACCATGAACGGTGCCGTAGTGGCCATGCAGCTGCTGCGGATGCACATGCCCGGCTCCCGTCTGATGACGGTTCTGGCAGGGCTGCTTGCTTTTTCCCGGGTGTTTGCAGGCGTGCATTATCCGACGGATTTGTTGGGCGGCATCACCATCGCAGGCCTGGTCCACACAGTGATGAATGCTGCTCCGGTGAAAGGACTGCTGGTGCCGGCGGCATCGCTTTGCTCCTGTCTGTCCGATTGGCTCTTCCGGAGCCGGGGGAAATGACGGATGGCGGCCGGTGAAGGCGCAGGCAAGCTGTCCATTGTGCGCATTATTCAGATCCTGCTTCGGGAATCGGATGCGGACCATCCGATGACGCAGCAGGAAATCGTTTCACAGCTGGAAGAAAAATACGGTATGACGGTGAACCGGAAGTCGGTAGGACGGAATCTGAACCGGCTGAGGGATGCAGGGCTTCCCGTAAATTGCCGGGAGGTGACCCGGATGATGAACGGAAAGCAGGTGCCGCTTTCCCTGGACTGGTACTGGGATCATGCCATGAATACAGAGGAGCTGACGCTCCTTTCCGACCTTCTTTATTTTTCTCATCTTCCGCAGTCTGCGGTGCGGCAGCTTTCGGAAAAGCTGCGCCGTCTCCACAGCCGGTCCTTTGATGACGGGAAAGGCAACATCCGGAATCTTCCTGCTCCGATGAAGGCGGCCAAGCCGGAGGCGCTGCTTTCTGTGATCGGGACGGCTCTTTCCAAAAAGAAGAAAATCGCTTTCTATTACGACCACTATGAGGCCGACGGGAAACGCCATCATGACCGGACCCCGTCGGGGGAGGACCGGCGGTATATCCTTTCTCCCTTTGCCGTGGTTGCTTCCGATGACCGCTACATCCTTCTGGGGAATCCTGAGGGAAGCATTTCTCTGGCGGCATACTTTATCGACCGCATCAGCGAAGAGGAAATTCTGGAGGAAGCAGCGGTGCAGCAGAAGGACGTTCCTCTGGCGGCAGGGGAAAAGCTCGTTGATTATCTGTATCGGCAAAGTGCGGTTTATACGGGATTTCCGGAAATCTGCTCCTTTGAGGCGGACAGCCGTCTTCTTTCGGAAATTATGACGGATTTCGGCAAATCGGCGCATCTGGTTTCTGCGCAGCAGGACCGGGTGACGGTAGAGGTGATGTGTCCCTGCTCGGCCATGAAGGCGTGGGCACTGGCCCGGGCGCCGCTGGTGAAAATCCTTTCCCCGGCATATCTGGTCAAGGAAAGCAAGGAGGCGGCCGATGAACTGAGCCGCCTGTATGACGGCCTATGACGGACATGATCATGACAGTCCTTTACGGGGCACTGCTCCTGCTTTCCGGACTTCTTGTTTTCCTGTTCCTGCTCCTTCTTGTGCCGGTGCGGTATTCCTTCACGGCGGACCGGAAGGGAATCACCGCGGAGATTTCCCTCTTTTTCGGCCTTCTGGGAAAGAAGAAAACCTTTCCTGACAGAGAGGAAGAAAAACAGGAGGAGAAACCGGACCGGCCGGTGAAAAACGGCAGCGCACCTCCTCCGGCAGAGAGAAAGCAGGAAGAAAAAACGGAAAAGGAGGAACGGCCGGCTGCTCCGGAAACACCGATACCTCCGGAAATCCCTGCCGAAGCCGGAAAAGACGGGGCGCCGGAAAAGGATGACGGGAAAATTTCCTCCCGGGAAGCGCAGCAGGAGCTGGACCAGATCCTGGATGCATACGACCGGGCACTGGATGAGGAAAGAGAAGCCGGAAGGGAGACAGAAATGCCGGAAACAGAAGAAGCCGTCCGCCCGTCCCTGTGGGCGCAGCTCCGGTTCGCTGTCCGGAGCGGACTGGCAGAAAAGGCATTCTCTGCGGCAAGCGCGCTTCTCCGGCACAGTTTCCCCGGAAGATGGGAAGCAAGGGGAGAATTCGGCACCTCCGACCCGATGCATACAGGGGTCCTCTGCGGACTCACACGGGCTTTTTTCTGCAGGGAAACGAAGGATATAGTCTGGAATTACGTCGAACCGAAAACGGATCTGACGATTTCCGCAGGGGGAAGAATTCTTCCTCTCTATGCGGTATATATTGTGCTCCGCCTGATCCTGTCAAAGCAGGCGCGGGAATTTTATCATTTCAGAAAGGGAAGAAAAGGAAAATGGACGAAGAACTGAGAAAGAAGATTTTTGAGGACTTCAAGAATATGATTACCACGGAATCGGTCGTAGGGAAGCCGATTTACCTGGGAGATGCGACCATCGTTCCCTTTGTGGATGTTTCCTTCGGCTTCGGTACGGGAACACACGGCTCTGCTGCGGCGGGCGGTGCCGGCGGAGGAAAGATGACTCCCACGGCAGTGCTGATCATGAAAGGGGAAAGAGTAGAGCTCTTTTCCATCAAGAATGCCGCCTCCAATACGGCAATGGACCGGATCATCAATCTGGTGCCGGAAGTCATCAGCCATTTCGGAAAGAAAAAAGAAAAGCGGGATGAGGTGCGGGAAGCTGCGCTGAAGGAAGCCAAGCAGGCCATGGCAGAGGAAGCGGAAACCGCTGCGCTGGAAGCCAAGGGCGGAAAAGAAAAGTAAGTATTCTTTTCTTTTAAACAATTTATAAACCGCATTGTATTTTGACTGATGTCGATTGACACCGGCTGATTCTCAGATTATTATAAACTTATATTGATTCTCCCGTATGACGGGAGTGTTAACAGGAGGATAATATCATGAAAATGAAAAAAACGGCAGCTGTTGTTGCAGCAGGTCTGATTTCCTTAGGCGCTATGGTTCCGGCATTCGCAGCAGGAATCGGTTATGTAAATTCCAATGCTCTTCTCCAGGCACATCCGAAAATGCAGAAGGCACAGCTCGATATGAGAACCGCTGCTCAGAAGGCACAGGATAACTTCAAGAGCCGCAGCGCAGGCAAGACCGACCAGGAAAAGCAGGAAATCGCTATGGAAATCCAGAAGGATTTGGATGCCAAGGAAAAATCCACCATGCAGCCGATTCTGAATGACATCATGAAAGCCATTCAGCAGGTACGTCAGGAAAAGGGCCTCGACATCATTCTGGAACAGGGTGCTGTAGTTGACGGCGGCGAAGATGTAACCGCTGCAGTTGCTCAGAAACTGGCAAAATAAGATTTATCAGAAAGAGGACGATGCGGAGGGGACTCCGTATCGTTTTTTGTTTTTCAGAGGAGAAATCTATGGAACAGTTGCGCAGACTCTGCGGGGCCATGATTGAATACGATAAGGGGGATCCGAAGCGGATCCATCATTTTCTGAAGGTGCATGCCTTTGCCCGGCTGATCGGGGAAGAAGAAAAGCTTCCGGAACATACACTTTTCCTGCTGGAAGCAGCGGCTTATGTCCATGATATCGGGATTCATGAGGGGGAACGGCGCTTCGGACGGAACGACGGCCAGATCCAGCAGGAACTGGGGCCGGATGAAGCCCGGCCGATGCTGGAAAAGCTGGCCTTTGCTCCGGCGGATACGGAACGCATTCTCTGGCTGATTGCCCATCATCATTCCTACGGTTCCATTGACGGACCGGATGCGCAGATCCTGGCCGAAGCGGATATGCTGGTCAATCAGTATGAGGACGGAGCGGAAAGAAAGCAGAATGAAGCCCTTTACCGCCGTCTGTATAAGACGGAAACGGGGAAACGCCTTTTCCGTACGCTGTATCTGGAGACCTATCATGCGTGATACATCTCTGGTATATCCGGTAAGAGCAGACGGAAAGATTCTGCTTGGCCGGAAGCGGAGGGGAATGGGCTTCGGAAAATGGAACGGCTTCGGCGGAAAGATCGAAGCGGGAGAAACGATGCGGGAATGTGCAGCCCGGGAGCTTTTTGAGGAGTCCTCTCTGCGGATCCGTCCGGAAGCGCTGATTCCGGCAGGCGATTTGTATTTTCATCAGCCCAGCGATCCCCAGTGGTCTCATGCCGGTGTGGTATATTTTGCCCGGGACTGGGAAGGCACGCCGCATCTTTCCGAGGAGATGGAGCCCCGATGGTTTTCTCCTGCGGAATTTCCGTATGAGGAAATGTGGATGGCGGACCGGATCTGGCTTCCGATGATCCTTTCCGGAAAGAAAATCCGGGGAACGATTTATTTTGCCGAAGACGGGGAAACCGTGTATAATTACGAATTTACGGAGATGGAATGATGGCGCAGGATGTGGCATCGCTGCTGCTGGACTGGTTTGAAACTCACCGGCGGGAGCTTCCCTGGCGGGAGGATAAACCGCGGAATCCCTATCATGTGTGGATTTCCGAAATCATGCTGCAGCAGACCCGGACGGAGGCTGTGAAGGGATATTTTTCCGCCTGGATGGACCGTTTCCCCACCGTGGAGGCTCTGGCAGAGGCAAGTGAGGCAGAGGTTCTCCATGCCTGGCAGGGGCTGGGCTACTATTCCAGAGCGCGGAATATCCACAGGGCCGCCGGAGAGATTGCTGCTGCATACGGAGGCCGTTTTCCCCGGGAGGAAAAGGAAATCCGGAGCCTGCCCGGCATCGGCGACTACACGGCAGGAGCCATCCTTTCCCTGGCTTACGGGAAGAAGGTGCCTGCCGTTGACGGCAATGTACTTCGTGTGTATGCCCGGCTGTATGATGTGGAAGAGGATATCACCCGTACAAAGGGAAAAAAGGAGATCCGGGCTCTGGTGGAAAAGACGCTGCCGGAAAGAGCGGGAGATTTCAACGAAGCGCTGATGGATCTGGGTTCGGAAATCTGTATTTCCCGCCGTCCCCGCTGCGGAGAATGTCCGCTGGCTTCTCTCTGCGAGGCCTTCCGGAAAGGGAAAACAGAATCGCTTCCCGTAAGAGCACCGAAAAAGAAACAGAAGGAATACAATGCTTTCTGTGCGGTATGGATCAGAGACGGCAAAGTGCTTCTGCATAAAAGGGGAAGAACAGGCATGCTGGCTTCCATGTGGGAATTTCCCATGGTTCTTTCTGAGGCGGAAGCCGATATTTCCGCCGGAAGAAAGGAACTGGAGCAGAGGCTGGACGGAAAGGCGGAGGAGCTGGTCTGGTCTTATACGCATGTTTTTACCCATCGGATCTGGCATATGAAGGCCTATCTTTTTGAGACGGGGCAGGTGCCGGAAGGGGAATACCGATGGTTTTCCCCGGAGGAATATCAAAGGATTCCGCTGGCCGGGCCTCATGCGAAACTGGCTGCGCTGGCAGAAAAGTATGTATAGGAAAAAACGGTATTGCGGCGGACTGCGGAAGGGAGGTTTTTATGGGCTGGGTATTTCTGATTAACGGAATTTTTACGATTGCAGGTCTTTTGAACGGACTGCTCTGGGCTTTGCTGCACGGCGGGCGGAGAATCGGCCGCTGTCTTTTCCTGGGATGGCTCTGTGCCGTTATTCCCGCATGGTACTACCTGTGGTATGCCAAGGGGTACAGCCTGCTTCCCGACTGGACGATCTGGCCGGCATATATCCTGTGCGGACTTATGGTTGCCAATCTGATTTTTTTGCTGCCCGCACTGTGTCTGGCTGTTCTGTCCGTTCCGAAAAAATTTCGGCCGGTAACGGAGAAGCTGAGCGGGGCAGTTCTGGTGCTGGCTGTTCTGATCGGGATTTACGGGACTGTTGACGGCAATCTCCGGGAGCAGACTGAATATATCGATATCTGGTCCGACCGGATTCCTGCCGGGTTTGAAGGATATCGGATCGCGCAGATGACGGATACGCACATCGGTCCCTATTTCCGCTATACGGATCTGCCGGAGGAAATGGAAAGAGCACGGAAAGCGGGAGCCAAGGCGCTCTTCTTTACGGGGGATCTGATCGATGATGTAAAATTCATGCCGGAAACGGCGGAAATCCTTGCCCGGTCTGTTTCTCTTTTTCCGGACGGCATCATTTATTCCTGGGGAAATCATGAATTTTACCGGGGAAAAGAATACATCCGGAGCGAGCTGAAGAAAACACCGGTGGTTCTTCTGGAAAATCAGCATACGGTCCTGCACCGGGGCGGAGACACACTCTATGTGGCCGGGGTGGATTTTCCCTTCTCCCGGGGAGAAGCAGAGGTACGGGAACGAAAAGAATGGATGGATCAGGCGTACGAGGGAGTTCCCGACGGAGCGCCTTCCCTTCTCCTGTCTCACTGTACGGACTTCATTGATGACGGCTTTGCACGGGGCGTCATCCTGACCATGACGGGGCATACCCACGGCACACAGATCGGCCTTCTGGGAAAACCGATTCTGACGCCGTTCCCGTATACCCGGGGAATGTACAGCGACGGGACCCATTACGGGTATGTGTCCAGAGGCAGCGCCGGCTGGTTTCCGTTCCGGTTCGGCTGTCCCCGGGAACTGGTGATTTTCACTCTGCACAGCGGAAAGAAACCGGAAAGCGTCTGACCGGATTCTCCGGAGCTTTCAAAGCGGCATATAAAAAAGCCCTCCCTTGCCGATGGGATGACTGCATCGGCAATGGAGGGCTTTTGTGTGCGGGAAATGATAAAGATCCTCCGGCAGGACCGCATGAAAGCGGAATGGAGCCGTACCGGTCAGCTCCTGGAGGCTGACAATGTGGTATCGATCTTATTTTCCGGCTTCTGCGAGGTCTTTACGATTTCGCTCCGGATATTTTCCATCTGTTCATTATTGGCCTCCGTCAGGGATTCCAGAACCACCGGGTCTCCGTTTTCGTGGGTCAGAGGCGTTTCAATGGTTTTGGAAACGGTATGGTAGGAAAAGACTTTATCCCGCCCGCCGTCCTTTGGTGTGACAATCAGGCGGCCTCCGTCAATCTTTCCTGTGCCGGAAAGGCTGCCTTCGATTTCCTTGCTTCCGTTCTGGACGCGGTGTACTACAGTAATGGTATTGTCTTCATTTTTTGTAAAGGTGACGGTTTCCAGATTGCGGATATGGTCGCCGGACCAGTTGACGCCTGCTTCCTGGACGCCCCACCAGGTACCCTGCCAGGGGGTCCCTGCGACGAAGTGATAGATGGTATAAATCCCGCCTCCCAGAAGGAGAATCAGGACAATGATGGCCGGAATGATATATTTTTTCATAGGATTTCCTTATTTCTTCATGCAAACTGAGTTATATTTCATTATACTATAAAGAAAGAAATGAAAAAAGCGGAATTTCCCGATAAAATCCCCGCAGGAGGCATTGCAGAAGACAGAAGGAATTTATCAAACGGGATGATTGTTTTTGTATAATTATTGCAGGAAATGGTGAAAAAACGCTTTAAATGGCTTTGAAAGCGTTTTTATGGTAAAATAAGAAAAGCGAAGGGGGAGGCTTCCGCCTCCTTTTTATTATGTAATACAGGGAAAGGAGTCTTTATGGACTGGAAAGAAGGAAAAATCATCAATACCCCTCTGGAAGGGCAGATGAAAAATTCCTATATTGATTATGCCATGAGTGTTATCGTGACCCGTGCACTTCCCGATGTGCGGGACGGTCTGAAGCCGGTTCACCGCCGCATCCTTTATGCAATGAGCGAAGCAGGCATGCTGCCGGGAAAGGCGTATAAAAAGTCTGCCCGCATCGTCGGCGATGTCTTGGGTAAATATCATCCGCACGGAGATATTGCCGTGTATGAATCGGCAGTCCGCATGGCACAGGATTTTTCCACCCGTTATCCGCTGGTGGACGGCCACGGCAACTTCGGCAGTGTGGACGGTGACTCTGCGGCGGCCATGCGTTATACGGAAATGCGTATGGCAAAGATCACTGTGGAAATGCTGAGAGATATTGATAAGAATACAGTGGATTTCATGCCGAACTACGACGGTTCTCTTCAGGAACCGCTGGTTCTTCCTTCCCGTATTCCGAACCTTCTGGTCAACGGCTCCTACGGGATTGCCGTCGGCATGGCCACAAATATTCCGCCGCACAACCTGACAGAGGTCATTGACGGACTTTGTGCCATGATCGACCGTCCGGACATCACCATTCCGGAACTGATGCAGTATATCAAAGGGCCGGATTTCCCGACTGCCGGAATTATCGTAGGCAGAAAGGGCATCGAAGATACGTACCGCACCGGCCGGGGAAGCATCACGGTCCGGGCAAAGACGGATATCGAGGAAATGGAAAGAGGAAAGAGCCGCATTGTTGTGACGGAAATTCCTTATCAGGTCAACAAAGCGCGTCTGATCGAATCCATTGCCGATCTTTCCCGTCAGAAGGTACTGGATGGCATTACGGCGCTGCGGGATGAATCGGACCGGAGCGGCATGCGGATCGCCATCGAGCTCCGGGCGGATGTCAATCCGGAAATCATGCTGAACAATCTGTTCAAGCATACCCAGATGCAGATTAATTTCGGCGCAATCATGCTGGCTCTGGTGGACGGCCATCCGCGGATCCTGGATCTGAAACAGATTCTGTACTACTACCTGCAGCATCAGGAAGAGGTTATCACCCGGCGGAGCCGGTATGAACTGGACAAAGCCAGAGCCAAGGCGCATATTCTGGAAGGTCTGCTGATTGCCCTGGATCATATCGACGAAGTCATCCGGACCATCCGGGAATCCCGTACCGATGAAATTGCCAAGGCGGCATTGATTGAAAAATTCGGTCTTTCCGAAAAGCAGGCCATTGCCATTCTGGATATGCGCCTCCGCCGTTTGACCGGACTGGAAAGAGACAAGCTGGAAGCAGACTATAAGGATGTAAAGGAGACCATTGCTTACCTGGAAGATCTGCTTTCTTCCAGAGAAAAGATCATGCAGGTTGTCAAGGAAGAACTGGAAGAAGAAAAGAAGAGCTTCGGTGATGACCGCCGCACGGAAATTACCGATGCAGCAGATGATTTTGAAATCACCGATCTGATTCCGGATGAACCCATGACGATTACGCTCACGAAGCAGAATTATATCAAGCGCATGGATTCCGGCGATATCCGCGTACAGAGAAAGGGCGGCCGCGGCGTGTCGGGGATGAAGATGAAGGACGACGATTATGTATGGAAGCTGCTCAATACCTCCACCCATAACCGCATTCTCTTCTTTACCAATAAGGGCAAGGTTTATATGAAGACCGCCGTTGAGCTGCCGAAGTCGAGCCGCACCGCAAGAGGCAGCGCACTCATTAACTTCATCCCCAGCCTGGCTCCGGATGAAAGAGTGACGGAGCTTCTTGATGTGGATGCAGCCGGGGAAGATACGAAGTACCTCCTCATGGTAACGGCCAACGGATATGTGAAGAAGACCGAGCTTTCCGAATACAAGAATATCAACCGGAAGGGCCTCATTGCGGTTCGTCTGAATGAAGGAGACAGCCTGGTTACGGTCCTGTCCATCCGGGGTGATGAAGATGTTATCCTGGGAACCCGGTTCGGCATGGCCATCCGCTTCTCCGTATCGGATGATGTGGTGAGAAATATGGGCCGCGGCGCAGCAGGTGTTCACGGCATCCGTCTTACCGAAACGGACGGCGTTCCCGATGAAGTAGTCGGTGCGGTTATTGCAGGAGATAAGGATATCTTCACCATTTCCGCGGACGGCAATGCAAAGAGAAATAAATCTTCCGCCTATCACCTGCAGGGCCGGAACGGTCAGGGCGTGCGGAATTTCAAGAAGGGCTATGAGGTTGTGGCTCTTGTAGCGGCCGATGACCAGGATGAGCTGGTCGGTGTTTCCGAACAGGGAATTACCATCAAGACAAAGGCCAGCCAGATTTCCAGCAAAAAGGCCAAGGCAGGCCAGGGCGTTATTCTCCAGAGACTGGAGGAAGGCGACCGGATCGCTTCTATTGATGTTCTGACCGGTGACGGCGAAGAAGATCAGGACTGATTGATTTAGACAGAAATCCCGAAAATGACTGTATTTTCGGGATTTCTTGTTTTCCGGAAGCTTTTCCGGAGTCATGTATGGCAGCAGCGGATTTTCCGGAGGAAATGCTGCTTCCGATAAAGAAACAGGCAGACAAAAGCTCCGCCGTGCGGTTCGGGCGTACGGCGGAGCTTTTTCTGTCCGGCTTTTCTATTTTTAGTTATTCTTTCATTTTATCAAAATCCTGATTGAGCCGGTTTTCTGCAGAGGCAAGCTTGTTTCTGGCGGTCCGGGTCCATTCCTCGTTCTGAGCCAGAGTCTTTTTGGCCATGGAAATCATCTTTTCCAGCTCAGCCGGCTGCGGCCCTCCCTTGACGGCGCGGTGGCGGACGATGGCGGCAGGGTCTTTGGAATCATTCCATTCCTGTTCACTCATGGGGAAGACTTTCGGCAGGTTCGGGTCGGTCTTTGTCAGAGTATCATACACGGATTTCGCCTGCTCGTAGGTGAAGTTCATCGGCGTGATCTGATGGGCTCTGGCATAGGTGACAATCTCCGAAGCGAAGTGGTGGCCTTCCCGGAAGGGGATGCCGTGGTTCTTCATGAGGCGGTCGGCGATTTCCTGGGAGCAGGTCCAGTCCAGATCCAGTTCTTCCAGGGAGCGGTTCTTATCAATGACCAGGCTGTTCAGAATTTTATCAAATTTCCCCAGCATGGCTGCGGCGGGGACCATCGTATCATTGGAGCCGCTGAGCCGTCCGTCGGGCATTCCGGCGGGGATGTTATGGGCACGGAAGACGGCACCGGCTGCATCGCCCAGGAGCGTGCCTGCATCGGCACGGGTGCTGTTCAGAAGACCGGGATTCCGTTTCTGGGGCATGGCAGAGGAAACGTAGGTGGTGTCGGCGCCTTCCCGCAGGAGAATCCACGGACGGGGCTGGGCATACTGCTGCATGATTTCTTCAATGAAGCCTGTGGTGTGGATGGCAATGGCGCTGACAATGCCGGCTGTTTCTATGGGGGCTTCCTGCGTGAAGACCTGGCCCGCATCGTAGGTGTTGTAGGCAATGGAATCAAAGCCCAGATAGGAGGCCATGCCGTCCCGGTCCAGCGGCCAGCCGGTGCCGTTCAGTACGGTGGCGCCCATGGGAGAACGGTTGAGCCGTGCATAGTACTGCTGCAGCCGTTCGCTGTCTCTGGCATAGGCATTGGCGTAGGCAATCAGGTAATGGGCAAGACTGTTCGGCTGAGCGGCTACGCCGTTGGTGTAATTCGGAATCAGCGTATCCTTATTTTCCTCAGCGAGACGGATCAGATCCTTCTGGACCTGATTCAGCCGGTCGGAAAGAACGAGCAGATGGTCCCGCTGTTCCATGATGGAGGTGGTGGACAGCATATCCTGTGAGGAACGGCCTGCATGGATTTTGGTAATGTCCGGTCCGCCTTCTTTGATCAGGTAGGGCTCATAGGTGATGACGAGACGGGGACGGCTGCCGTCCGGGGAATTTCCCTGGTCGATCACCTTCTGGATGGCACGGGCAAAATCCCGGCCTTCGGCGGGGGTAAGCAGTCCGTCCCGTGTATTGAGGATGTCCGATGCCTTATTGATCTGGGAAAGATAGTAGAAATTGTCCCGCGGTTCCTCCCGGGCGAAAGCGGCGCCGGAGGAAAGAAGAGCGGATAAAAGAAACAGAACAGCAGTTTTTTTCATCATAGCCTCCTGTGATCATAAAATGCAGACGGCCGGGGATGTCCGGAAAATCTGCCTGTATTATAAGGAATATCCGGAATTATTATATGCCCGGACGGGCCGGGAAAGAAAGAGATGCAGGGAAAGAAGATGTAAAGGAAAAATGCTTGACAGAAGAAATATCCTTCTGTATAATGGTTAGCGTTATGGTGATCGTATGTTTATAGAAGACATTGTACAAAAAGGAGAACTCCTGGACTGCTACGGAGCGCTCCTGACAAAACGGCAGAAGGAATGCCTGGATCTGTATTACAATGAAAATCTGACTCTTGCGGAAATTGCGGAGCATTTTCATATTTCCCGGCAGGCTGTACATGATGCGATGCGCCACGGGGAAGAGCAGCTGGCCGATTACGAAAAGGCGCTGTCCCTGGCTTCGGAAAAAAGAAAGCGCCGGGAAGCGGCTGCGGCGCTGGAAGCGCTTCTTCCGGAAACAAAAAAGGAAGAAGCCAGACCGTTTTTAGATATTTTGACAGAATGAGGTGACCCGATGCCTTTTGAAAATTTAGGAGATAAGCTGCAGAATGCCTTCAAGGATCTCCGGGGCAAGGGCAAGCTGTCCGAAAGTGATATTGACGGAGCCCTCCGGGAAGTACGGCGGGCGCTTCTGGAAGCGGATGTCAACTTCAAGGTAGCCAAGGATTTTATCGCCCATGTGCGGGAAAAAGCTATGGGGGAAGAGGTCTTCGGCAGCCTGAAGCCGGATCAGACCGTTATCAAGATTGTACGGGATGAGCTGACCGCACTTCTCGGGGGTACGCAGAGCAAGATTACCCTTTCCTCCAAGGGCATGACGGTGATCATGCTGGTAGGGCTGCAGGGGGCCGGCAAGACTACGACTGCGGGCAAGCTGGGGCTGATGTTCAAGAAAAAAGGACATCGTCCGCTGCTGGCAGCATGCGACGTTTACCGCCCTGCTGCTATCAAACAGCTGGAAGTCCTGGGGCAGCAGACCGACATTCCGGTGTACCGCATGCCTCCCAATGTGGATCCGGTGCACATCGCGGAATATGCGGTGGATACGGCAAAGGCCTACAACCGGGATATCGTGATTCTCGATACCGCAGGCCGTCTGACCATCGATGAAAAGCTCATGGCAGAGCTGCGGAATATCAAGGATACCGTTCATCCCCATGAGATTCTCCTGGTGCTGGACTCCATGACCGGCCAGGATGCCGTAACTACGGCAAAAGCATTTGACGAAAGCCTGGGCATCGACGGGACCATCCTGACAAAGCTGGACGGCGATGCCCGCGGCGGTGCGGCTCTTTCCATCAAGACCGTTACCGGGAAACCCATCAAGATGATCGGCGTTTCCGAAAAGCTGGACGGAGGGCTGGAAGATTTCCATCCCGACCGTATGGCAGGCCGAATCCTGGACCTGGGCGATCTGGAAACATTGATTGAGACAGCCCAGCGCAACCTGGACGAGGAGTCCATGAAGGATGCGGCAGGAAAGCTCAGAAAGGGCGAATTCACCCTGGACGATTTCCTGAAGCAGCTGAAGCAGATCCGCAAGCTCGGTTCCTTCCAGTCCATCCTCGGGATGATTCCCGGCATGGGCAAATTCAAGGAACAGCTGAAGGATGTAGACCTGGACGGAAAGGCCATCAAGCACATTGAGGCCATTATCCTTTCCATGACCCCTGCAGAAAGGGCCAATGTGAAGATTCTGAACGGCAGCCGGAGAAAGCGCATCGCCGACGGCGCCGGCGTACCGATCCAGGATGTGAACCGCATGATGAAGCAGTTCACGGAAATGCAGAAAACCATGAAAAAGATGCGCGGCAAAAAAATCAATCCATCCAAGCTGGGGAACCTAGGGAACCTGAGCGGGATGTTCCGCAAATAATCGAGACTATTTCAAGGAGGTGAAATTATGTTAAAAATTCGTCTGACCCGTCTTGGTGCAAAGAAGAGCCCTTTCTACAGAATTGTTGTTATTGATGCAAGAGCAGCAAGAAGCGGCGCTCCGGTTGAAACTCTCGGCTGGTATGATCCGGCAAAGAAGGATGCTCCGGTAAAGATCGAGGAAGAAAAGACCCTGTCCTGGCTGAGCAAGGGTGCACAGCCCACCGACACTGTTCGTTCCATCCTGAGAAAGAACGGAATCCTTGCCAAGTTTGCAGAAGCAAAGAAATAATGGGGGCCGTATATGAAAGAATTGGTGGAAACACTTGTTAAGGCTCTTGTCAGGAATCCCGATGCCGTAACGGTAGATATCGTTCGGAAGGGAAACCTGGAAATCTACCGGGTGCATGTCGCTCCGGAAGATATGGGTAAGGTTATCGGCAGAAAGGGACGCATTGCCAATGCGGTCCGCACCGTCGTCAAGGCGGGCGCTTTGCGGGAAAACCGCAAGGTTGCTGTCGATATTATTTAAGAGGTGTCACAATGGATGAAATACAAGTCCTGATCCCTGTAGCGGTAAAATCCAGGCTGACAGAAAACCTGAAAGCCAATCTGCTTGCTGAAATCGGCCAGAATCTTTCCCGTGTCGAACATGATATGGCACAGCTGGAATTTGAAGCCAACGGAAAGCTTGCGGAACAGGCAAAAATCAACCTGCAGGCAGTAGCTCCTCTCCGTGCGCAGTATGATGCGCAGAGAGCGCGTATGCAGCAGGTGAAGGAAAAGCTGGAAGCCGATAAGGCGCATCTGGAAAAGCTGGCTATCGGTGCAGAAATCAACCGTGCACCTATGAACCGTCTCGTAACTCTTCATGTCGGTGATGATATGAATGCTGCAGTAGGCGGGGAAATCCTGGTTGAAGACGGAAAGATCGTTGCTTTCCGTGATTAATATGAAATCCGATGAAATGATCGTCATCGGCCGAATCGTTGCCCCGCATGGTGTGCGGGGTGATTTGCGTATTCTTCCCGATATCGAACGGCCGGAGATCTTAAAGAAGCTGAAAAGGCTTTTTATCGGAGGGAAGTCATACCCCATCCTTTCTGCGCGTCCCCATAAGAATGTATATATTCTTCATGTGGAAGGCGTGGAGGACAGAAATACGGCAGAAACTCTTGTTTCCGGGACGGCGGAGATTCCTCTTGCGGAAATTCCTCCCTGCCCGAAAGGCACTTACTATTATTTCCAGCTGCTCGGACTGACGGTAGTCTCCGATGCAGGGGGAAAGGTCGGTACGCTTTCGGAAATCCTGGAGACAGGGGCCAATAATGTTTATGCTGTCAGGCAGGAGAACGGAAAGGAAATTTACCTTCCCGCCATTCCTTCCTGCATTCTTTCCGTGGATCTGAACAAAAAGGAAATGACTGTTCATCTGCCGGAATGGGAATGATAAAAGCTTTTCCCGTAAGGGAAATAATTTTCAAAAGCTTCCTCAGTTTAGGAGGCAGGAAATGAAGATTGATATATTATCCCTATTTCCCGAATTCATAGAGGCTTTTTTTCATCAGAGCATGATCAAAAGAGCACTGGAAGCGGGACTTATGGAAATGGCTGTGACAAATCCGCGGGACTTCACCCTGAAGAAGCATCGTCAGGTGGATGATACCATCTACGGAGGCGGTGCGGGTATGCTGATGATGTGCCAGCCTCTTTTTGATGCAGCCAGACATGTGCTTCCGGAAAAAGGACCGAGGGATCGGGTGATATTTCTTTCCCCTGCGGGAAAACCTTTTACGCAGGATAAGGCAAAGGAGCTTTACGCAGATTACGACCATCTGGTGCTGATTTGCGGCCATTATGAGGGCGTGGACCATCGCGTGGAGCAGTATCTGGCAGATGAACTCATCTCCATAGGAGACTATGTCCTGACCGGCGGAGAGCTGGGGGCCATGGTGATCAGCGATGCTGTGGCCAGGATGGTGCCGGGAGTCCTGGGCGATTCCGGAAGCGCTGCCTCAGACTCCTTCTACGAGCCTATCCTGGAATATCCGCAGTATACCAAACCGGCTGATTACAACGGCTGGAAGGTGCCGGAGGTGCTTCTTTCCGGCCATCATGCCAATATTGCGAAATGGCGGCGGAAGGAAGCACTGCGCCGCACCCTTCACTGCAGGCCGGATCTTCTGGAGAGAGGAACCCTTTCTCCGGCGGATCTTTCCATGCTGGAGGAAATCAAAAAGGAAGACAAGGAGGGCTGAACATGGCAAAAGTATATATAGGGCTGATCCATTACCCTATTTATAACAAGCACATGGAAGTAGTGACTACAGCTCTGACCAACTACGATCTGCACGACATCGCCAGAACGGCAAAGACTTATGATGTAGCCCGGTACTTTATCATTCATCCCGTGGAAGCACAGCGGGAAATGGCTGCAAAAATCATGAATCACTGGAAAACCGGCGGCGGTGTCCATTACAATGCGAACCGGAAGGAAGCCTTCGAGGAAACGGAACTGGTTTCCAGCCTGGAAGAAGCTCTGCAGCAGATTGAAAAAGAAACGGGCATGAAGCCGGCGGTGGTCACAACGGATGCCCGGGTTTATCCGAATACAGTGACCTATCAATGGCTGAGGAATAAGATTCATCAAGAAGAACAGCCGATTTTCATCCTCTTCGGGACAGGCTTCGGCATGACCAAAGAGATGATGAAGCAATTCGACTATATAGTAGAACCTGTCTACGGTGCGGGCACGTACAACCATCTGTGCGTGCGGAGCGCTGTAGCCATCATCCTCGACCGCCTTTTAGGCGAACCCTGGTGGAATAAAAAGGAGGAATAATACTATGTCAGGACATTCCAAGTGGGAAAACATTAAGCGCAAGAAGGGCAAGACCGATGCCATCCGTGCGCGGATTACCACAAAGATTTCCAAGGAAATTACCATTGCTGCCCGCATGGGCGGCGGAGATCCTGTCGGCAACATGCGTCTGAAGCTGGCTCTGACCAAAGCAAAGCAGAACAATGTACCGAAGGAAAATATTCAGAGAGCCATTGCCAAGGGTGTCGGTGCGGCATCCGGCGCAGGCTTCGATGAAGTCACTTACGAAGGCTACGGCCCCGGCGGCGCTGCAGTCATTGTAGAATGCAACACCGACAACAGAAACAGAGCAGCGGCAGACATCCGCCACGCATTTACCCATCACGGCGGCTCCGTAGGAACCCCGGGCTGCGTATCCTGGATGTTCAAGAAGAAGGGCTCCATCGTTGTGGATAAGACCGCAGCCGATGAAGACACTGTCATGATGGCAGCTCTCGATGCAGGTGCGGAAGACGTAGCATCCAATGAAGATACCTACGAAATTACCACCACACCGGAAGACTTCCTCAGTGTTTCCGAAGCTCTGGAAGCTGCCGGTATTCCGGTTACTGCTTCGGAAGTTGCTATGGTTCCGGACAACTATGTCAAGCTCGAAGGCGATGCTGCTCAGACCATGAGCCACCTCACCGCAGAACTGGAAGAACTGGATGATGTACAGGAAGTGTACACCAACGCAGAACTTCCGGAAGACATGGAATAAGATTGATTCCGGATTCGGTTCCCCCGCAGGAAAAACTGTGCAGACAAAAAGTCAGCATGGTTCCTCCTTTCGGGGGATTTCTTTTTATGAAAAGGAAACACGGTTTTCCTCCGGACAGTCCGGTTGACCGAAGGGATTTTCTCCTTTATAATTGAAAAGGTCTGTTCATGCGAGCGTGGCGGAATTGGTAGACGCACAGGATTTAGGATCCTGCGCCTTGTGCATAAGGGTTCGAGTCCCTTCGCTCGCACCAGGAAAGAGAGTCCGCCGGAAGGCGGATTTTTTTATATGGTCCTTCTCCGCGGGGCTATGCTATAATAGGGGCAGGAATGAAGACATCCGCTTATTAAAAAAGGGAGGAACTGAAATGAAGAAATATGTTTGCAAAGTTTGCGGCTGGATTTATGATGAAGCTCTCGGTGATCCGGATAACGGAATTGCACCGGGAACCAAGTTTGAAGATCTTCCTGCTGATTTCGTCTGCCCGCTGTGCGGCGTAGGCAAAGAAGAATTCGAAGTAGTGGAAGACTGAAACCGCAGAAAAGAGGCGCAGTGCAGGCGCCTCTTTTTCAGTGGAAACAATAATTGTTAATTATAGAGACGAATAAAACTTGACAATTATTTTCTTATCGGTTATGATGAAACCGTAAACAGAAGGAACCGGATCGGCCGGTTCGGTTCACTCATTGCCATTTCTTTCTTACATCTCTTCAAAAGCCTCCCCTCGGGGAGGCTTTTGTATTGTCTGAGGTCTGCGGTATCGGGAGACAGGGGAGAACTCCCGGAAAGGAACAGAATACTTTTCCCGGCAGACCGCAATCTCCGTCGATGGCAGCCGTGCATTCTTTCCGGCTGCGGCAGAAAGATGATGACTTACAGAAATATTGATTTTTAAATCAGTAAATAAGCATAAAATAATAAATATAATGCAATGAAAAATAAATTTATTTTCATATTCTCTATTAAATAGTATTAATTTATGTTTTTTAATGGATTGGTTTTTTATTCATACGAATATCTGAAAAGCATAATCCATACTAATTCATAGTTCCTATTGAAAAGAAAGAATTCCCTCTGTAAAATATATGATATACGTTGCACATAAGCGACTGTTCATGAGGGCTTCTCCGGAAACCCATGATGAAAAGGGGGACAAAATGAAACATATTCGCAAAGTACTGGTAGCAAACCGAGGAGAAATCGCGATTCGTGTTTTCCGTGCCTGCAGTGAAATGGGCATTCGGACCGTAGCGATTTATTCCAAGGAGGATATCCTTTCCCTCCATCGCAACAGAGCGGATGAGGCATATCTGGTCGGAAAAAATGATAAGCCGATCGATGCATACCTGGACATAGAAGATATTATCCGGATTTGTAAGGAACACAATGTAGATGCAATCCATCCGGGCTACGGCTTCCTGGCAGAAAATGCCAAGCTGGCAGAACGCTGCAAGGAAGAGGGCATCGTTTTCATCGGACCGAGAGTGGAACATCTGATCATGTTCGGCGACAAGGTCAATGCCCGCATCCAGGCGGAAAAGGCAGGCATCCCCATGATTCCCGGTACGAACGGCGCTGTTAAGAGCTTTGCGGAAGTCAAGGAGTTTGCAGAACGGGTCGGACTGCCGGTCATGATCAAGGCTGTCAACGGCGGCGGCGGACGCGGCATGAGAAATGTAGACCGCATGGAGGATCTGGAAGAAGCTTACAACCGGGCAAGATCGGAAGCGAAGATGGCTTTCGGGGATGATGAAGTTTATGTGGAAAAATGCATCATGAACCCGAAGCATATCGAAGTACAGGTCCTGGGAGATGAACAGGGCAATGTAGTTCATCTTTTTGAAAGAGACTGCTCTATTCAGCGCCGTCATCAGAAGGTTATCGAAATGGCGCCGGCATGGTCTCTTCCGCAGGAACTGCGCAATCAGATCTGCGAGGCAGCTGTCAAGCTGATGAAGAATGTTCATTATCTGAATGCCGGCACGGTGGAATTCCTGGTCGATCAGGATGAAAAGCATTTCTATTTCATCGAAGTCAACCCCCGTGTACAGGTAGAACATACCGTTACGGAAATGATTACCGATGTGGATATCGTAAAGACGCAGATCCTTATTGCAGAAGGCTATGCGCTGAACGGACCGGAAATTGCCATCGGCAATCAGGATGAAATCTGGTACAAAGGGGTGGCAATCCAGTGCCGCATCACCACCGAAGATCCGCAGAATAATTTCATGCCTGACACGGGCAAGATCATTGCCTATCGTTCCGGCGGCGGCCCGGGCGTCCGTCTCGATGCAGGGACAGCGTACACCGGCGCAGTTATCACCCCGTACTACGATTCCCTCCTGGTTAAGGTAACCGCTCATGCGCTTCATCCGAAGGATACGATCCGTAAGATGCTCCGCTGCCTGGATGAATTCCGTATTTCCGGGGTCAAGACAAATATTTACTTCCTGCAGAATATGCTCCGCACCAGAGACTTCCTGGAAGGACTCTGCGATGTAAACTATATCGACCGCAATCCGTGGCTGCTCCAGGAACCGGATCTGGTTTCCGACCGCGGCACCCGTCTGCTGACCTATATCGGGGATATCACCGTCAACGGCTATGCCGGTGCGGGACATCAGGATAAGCCCGATTTCCATCAGCCGATCCTGCTTGATGCTTCTCATAAGGAAGCACCGAAGGGAACCCGTC
Source organism: uncultured Dialister sp. (assembly GCA_938038225.1). GTDB lineage: Bacteria > Bacillota > Negativicutes > Veillonellales > Dialisteraceae > Dialister. Next base: position 86,376 of record CALHRX010000006.1, read on the forward strand.
AGCTTCTGGCGGAAATGGGACCGGAGAAATTCTCCAAGTGGGTATTGGACCAGAAGGAAGTCTTCTTTACCGATACGACTTACCGCGATGCTCACCAGTCGCTTCTGGCAACCCGTATCCGCACCTATGATATGATGAAGGCCATTCATTATACAGCCGTTCATGTACCGCAGCTCTTCTCCATTGAAGACTGGGGCGGCGCAACATTTGATGTGGCTTATCGTTTCCTGGATGAAAGCCCGTGGGAAAGACTCCGCAAGCTCCGCCGGGAAGCTCCGAATATCCTTTTCCAGATGCTGACCCGCGGGGCCAATACGGTAGGATATACCAACTATTCCGAAAATGTAGTACGGCATTTCATTGATCAGGCTGCGGAAAACGGCGTGGATGTATTCCGTATCTTTGACTGCCTGAACCAGCTTTCCCACATGACAGTTTCCATTGACGAAGTGCGGAAGCAGGGGAAACTGGCAGAAGCATGCTTCTGCTACACCGGGGATATCATGGACCCGAAACGCCAGAAGTATTCCCTGAAATACTACACCGACCTGGCAAAGCAGATGCAGGATGCCGGTGCGAATATCATCGCCATTAAGGATATGGCGGGCCTCCTGAAGCCGGAAGCGGCATATGCCCTGATTTCCGCACTGAAGGATGCAGTGGATCTGCCGATTCATCTCCACAGCCATGAAGGCGGCGGCTGCACCCTGTACAGCTATGCAAAGGCAGTCGATGCCGGCGTGGACATTATCGATGTGGCAACCAGTGCACTCTCCGGCGGCACCAGCCAGCCTTCCATGACCTCCATGTATTATGCGCTGCAGGATAATCCCCGTCAGCCGAAGCTGGATATCGACGCGCTGGAAACCATCGACCGCTACTGGCAGGGCGTACGTCCCTTCTATGCAGGCGTTGATGCCAAGATGACCGGTGCCAATACCACCGTGTACCAGCATGAAATGCCTGGCGGCCAGTATTCCAACCTGCGTCAGCAGGCTACGGCAGTGGGTCTGGGCGACCGCTGGCCGGAAGTGTGCCGCACCTATGCCAAGGTCAATATGATGTTCGGCGATATCATCAAGGTTACACCGTCCTCCAAGGTTGTCGGCGATATGACACTCTTCATGGTACAGAACAATCTGACCGAAGCAGATATTTATTCCAAGGGAGATACCCTGGACTTCCCGCAGTCCGTTGTGGATTTCTTTGACGGTAAGCTGGGAACACCCTACGGCGGTTTCCCGGAAACGCTGCAGAAGATCATTCTCCGCGGCAAAAAGCCTCATGTTCTGAGCACACCGGCGGATGTAAACTTTGACAAGATCAAGATGGAAATGAAGGAAAAGCACCTGCCCACCTCGGAAGAAGCTGTTTCCTCATACTGCATCTATCCGAAAGTTTACAGTGACTACATGGGCCGCTACCATAAATACGGCGACCTCTCCGTTCTGGATACGCCGACCTTCTTCTTCGGCATGAAGCCCGGCGAAGAAGTCCGTGTCAACGTAGAGGAAGGGAAGATGCTCCTTGTCCGTCTGGATTCCGTAACAAAACCCGATCCGGAAGGAAACCGGGAAGTCCGGTTCGAACTGAACGGTATGCCCCGCACCATCATTGTTCACGACAAGCATGTGGAAGATACGGCAGTCACTGTGGAAAAAGCTGATCCGGACGTTCCCGGACAGGTAGGAGCTACCCTGTCCGGCTCCGTAGTCAAGCTTCTGGTAGAAAAAGGCGTTTCCGTCAAGAAAGGCCAGCCGGTCATCGTTACGGAAGCGATGAAGATGGAAACCACCATCACAGCCTCCCAGAGCGGCATCGTATCGGAAATCCGCGTAAAGCCGGGACAGCGGATCGAATCGGGAGACCTGCTCCTGGTTATCGAATAAGAAAAATCGAATTCTGCAGACTGCGGAATTCCGCACAGCTCCTTCTCCTTTCGGGGAAGGAGTTTTTGCGTGCAGAAAAAGAGGCAGGAGGGAAAACCGTGCAGCAAAAGACCGCATGCTGCGCAGATTGCAATTTCCCGGAAAGGGTGTTAAAATGCTTGCGAATACAGCACCTGAAAAAGTCAATAAGAATTTTAACGGAAGAAAAATTTTATATGTGACAAAAATATTTCTATAAAAGAAAATATTGTAACGGTGCTATTTAAAATTTCTGTATATGAAATAAGAATTTATAATTGAAATGAGTTCCTGATTATGGTAAAATTTCAATTTGTTATGGTTCTTGTTTTATATTATATATGTATGTTAACGAAAAGAGACGTCTGAAAAAGCAAGGTTATCCGTGTTGTTGTCCGAATGCCCTTGCTTTCTTTGTCTCAGAAGTCTCGTGTTTTGATGAAAGGGTGAGGCGAGGAATGCCCAAAAGCAAGATGTTCAGGCCGGTGCAGGTTGGCGGGAAAAAGAGATATACCTATGCCAGAGCACAGGAAGTACTGAAAATGCCGCATTTGCTCGACCTGCAGACCAAATCCTATGAATGGTTCTGCCGGGAAGGGCTGAAGGATGTATTTGCTGATATTTCTCCGATCGAAGACAGCGCACACAAGTGGGCTCTTCACTTCGGGGAATACTATTTCGGCCAGGGAAAATACAATATCGAACAGTGCAAGGCGAAGGATGTCAATTATTCCGCACCGCTGTATGTCAAGGTCCGCCTGGAAAACAAGGAAACCGGCGAGCTGAAGGAACACGATCTGTTCATGGGTGATTTCCCGGTCATGACCGATACAGGCACCTTCATCATCAACGGCGCAGAACGTGTTATCGTATCTCAGCTGGTCCGTTCCCCCGGCGTGTACTACAAGAAGGAAAGAGATGCCTTTGATAAGGAAATCTACACCGCACAGCTGATTCCGAACCGCGGTGCATGGATTGAACTGGAATCCGATCCGAAGGGTTCCGTTTCCGTCCGTATCGACAGAAACAGAAAGATTCCGGTCACCGTACTGATCCGTGCTCTGGGCTATTCTTCCAATGAGGAAATCCTGGATCTGTTCGAACATGATATCCACATCGAAAGAACGCTGGAAAAGGACAACACGACCGATACAAAGTCGGCTCTGATTGAAATTTACAAAAAGCTTCGTCCGGGCGAACCGGCTACGGAGGAAAGCGGCGCAACCCTGCTGCGGAATTTCTTCTATGATTCCCGCCGTTATGATCTGGCAAAGGTCGGCCGCTACAAGCTGAACAAGAAGCTGTCCTGGAAGAACCGTCTCTACGGCCACAAGACAGAAGGCCCGATTGTCAATATGGAAACGGGCGAAGTGGTGATCGAAGGCAACAGCCTGATTGATGATGATGCAATCCGCACACTGGAAGAAAGCGGTGTATTCTCCGGCTACGATCAGGTAGAAGTCATGACCCAGAAGGATGACGGAACACCGGTCAAGGTGATCTGCTCCTCCGGCAACCGGGAAGACAACTACCGCATCCTGGACAGAGAAGATATCATTGCCTGCATTGACTACCTGCTGAATATGATGCAGGGATACGGAAAGAGCGACGATATCGACCATCTGGGCAACCGCCGCGTACGCTGCGTAGGCGAACTGCTCCAGAATCAGTTCCGCATCGGCCTGACCCGTATGGAAAGAGTGGTCCGTGAAAGAATGACCACCCAGGATCAGGACAAGATGACGCCGCAGGCACTGGTCAATATCCGTCCTGTTGTAGCAGCCATCAAGGAATTCTTCGGAAGCTCCCAGCTGTCCCAGTTCATGGACCAGACAAACCCGCTGGCAGAACTGACCCATAAGAGAAGACTTTCCGCACTGGGCCCCGGCGGTCTTTCCCGTGAAAGAGCAGGGTTCGAAGTCCGCGACGTTCATTATTCTCACTACGGCCGCATGTGCCCGGTAGAAACCCCTGAAGGTCCGAACATCGGCTTGATTTCCTCCCTGTCCAACTACGGGATCATCAACAAGTACGGCCTGATTGAAACCCCGTACCGCCAGATCAATAAGGAAACCCATTCCGTTACGGACGAATGCAAGTATGTCACTGCGGATATCGAAGAAGACAAGATCATTGCACAGGCCAGCGAACCGCTGGATGAGGAAGGCCATTTCATTCATAAGAATGTAGCCAGCCGCCGCGGTCCGGATGTACTGGAAGCAGATCCGGAAGAAGTAGACCTGATGGACGTATCCCCGAAGCAGGTCGTTTCCATCGGTACCTCTCTGATTCCGTTCCTGGAACACGATGATACGAACCGTGCCCTCATGGGTGCGAACATGCAGCGTCAGGCAGTACCGCTCCTCCGTCCGGAAGCTCCGCTTGTCGGCACCGGTATGGAATGGGTAGCCGGTCAGGACTCCGGCGTGTGCATCCTTGCCAAACGGGCAGGCACCGTGGAAAGAGTCAACGGCCGCCGGATCATTGTCCGGGCAGACAACGGTGAACTGGATACCTATGACATCATTAAATTCATGCGTTCGAACCAGTCCACCTGCATCAACCAGCACCCCATCGTTTACAAGGGACAGCATGTCGAAGCAGGGGAAACCCTGGCAGACGGCATGGCAACCGATCAGGGCGAACTGGCTCTGGGACACAATGTACTGGTTGCCTTCGTTCCGTGGGAAGGCTATAACCACGAAGACGCCGTACTGATTTCCGAACGTCTCTGCAAGGACGATCTGTACACCTCCATTCATATTGAAGAATATGAGTGTGATGCAAGAGATACCAAGCTCGGTGAGGAAGAAATCACCAGAGAGCTTCCGTCCGTTTCCGAAGATGCCGTGAAGTATCTGGATGAAAACGGCATTATCATGATCGGTGCGGATGTCCGCCCCGGCGATATCCTCGTCGGCAAGGTTACTCCGAAGGGAGAAACCGAGCTGACTCCGGAAGAACGGCTTCTCCGTGCCATCTTCGGCGACAAGGAAAGAGAAGTCAGAGATACTTCCCTCCGCGTTCCGCACGGAGAATTCGGCAAGGTTGTCGATGTGAAGATCTTCACCCGTGAAAACGGCGACGAACTGGCTCCGGGTGTGAACAAGCTCGTCCGTGTATACATTGCACAGAAACGTAAGATTCGTGAAGGGGATAAGATGGCAGGGCGCCACGGCAATAAGTGCGTATGCTCCCGCATCCTCCCGATCGAAGATATGCCCTTTACTCCGGACGGCCGTCCGGTCGATCTGGTACTGAATCCTCTGGGCGTTCCGTCCCGAATGAATATCGGCCAGATCCTGGAAATCCACCTCTCCTGGGCATGCCATATGCTGGGTGAGGAAATCCGTGAATCCCTTAAGGATCCGGTAAAGTATGAAGAAATGAAGCAGCGTCTCATCGACTGCGGCTATGATTTTGATAAATACGGCATGCCTGAACCGACGGAATCCGGCATTCATATCGCAACTCCGGTATTTGACGGTGCCCGCGATGAAGACCTGGCAGCAACCCTGAAGGCAGCAGGACTCCCGGCAGATGCCAAGACCGATCTGTATGACGGCCGTACCGGCGAAAAGCTGGACAACCGCGTCACCATCGGCTGGAAATACATGCTGAAGCTCCATCACCTGGTTGATGATAAGATCCATGCCCGCTCCACCGGTCCGTACTCCCTGGTTACCCAGCAGCCTCTGGGCGGCAAGGCACAGTTCGGCGGACAGCGTTTCGGTGAAATGGAAGTCTGGGCGCTGGAAGCATACGGCGCAGCTTATATCCTCCAGGAAATCCTGACCGTCAAGTCCGATGATGTCATCGGCCGTGTCAAGGCTTACGAAAAGATCGTCAAGGGCGAAAACATTCCGAGCCCGGGTGTACCGGAATCCTTCAAGGTACTCATGAAGGAACTGCAGTCCATCGGCCTGGATGTACGCATCCTGAACGAAAACGGCGACGAAGTTGTCCTGAAGGAACTGGATGAAAGCGATCTGGAACAGGGCTACGGCGGAGGAGAACGCTGGGCCAGAGAAGATGTGAAGGAAGCCATGGAAGGGGAATCTGCTGTAGCAGCATCCCGCGGTGCCATGGAATCCTCCATGAACGGCCAGGTGCAGCAGGCTGCCGATGATGTAGCCTCCTTCAACGATACGCTGGAAGCAGAAGCAAATGCTCCCGCTGATGAAGAAGCAGGTTTCAATGAAGATGATTTATCCGACGCCATGTTCCATGACGGCGGTAACGACTGATTCCGGAAAGGAGCGCTAAACAATTGTTAGATGTAAATGAATTTGATTCCATGAAAATCGGCATCGCTTCCCCGGAAAAGATCCTGGAATGGTCCCACGGTGAAGTGACGAAACCGGAAACCATCAACTACAGAACGCTCAAGGCAGAAACCGACGGCCTCTTCTGTGAAAAGATTTTCGGACCGACCAAGGATTGGGAATGCCGCTGCGGCAAGTACAAGAAGATGCGTTACAGAGGCACTGTCTGCGACAAGTGCGGCGTCGAAGTAACCAGCTCCAAGGTTCGCCGCGAACGTATGGGTCACATCAAGCTGGCCTGCCCGGTTTCCCATATCTGGTACTTTAAGGGGACGCCTTCCCGGATCGGCCTGATCCTGGAAATTTCTCCCCGTCAGCTGGAAAGAGTGCTTTATTTCGCATCCTACATCGTACTGGATCCGGGAAGCACAAACCTGTCCAAGAAGCAGATCCTGAACGAAGCGGAATACCAGGATGCGGTCAATACATACGGACCGGGCTCCTTCAAGGCACAGATGGGGGCAGAAGCCATTCAGGCCCTGCTGAAGGAACTGGATCTGGTCAAGCTGGAAGAAGCACTGAAAAAGGAAATCGAGGAAGGAAGCGGTCAGCGTAAGATCCGCTGCATCCGCCGTCTGGAAGAAGTGGAAGCATTCCTTCACTCCGGCAATAAACCGGAATGGATGATCCTTACCGTTCTTCCGGTCATTCCGCCGGATCTCCGTCCGATGGTTCAGCTGGACGGCGGCCGTTTCGCCACCTCCGACCTGAACGATCTTTACCGCCGCGTCATTAACAGAAATAACCGTCTGAAGAGACTGATGGAACTGGGTGCTCCGGAAATCATCATCAGAAACGAAAAGCGTATGCTTCAGGAAGCTGTCGATGCTCTTATCGACAACGGCAGAAGAGGCAGAGCTGTTTCCGGCCCGGGCAACCGTCCCCTCAAATCTCTCTCCGATATGCTGAAGGGCAAGCAGGGACGTTTCCGTCAGAACCTGCTCGGCAAGCGTGTCGACTATTCCGGCCGTTCCGTTATCGTTGTCGGCCCGGAACTGAAAATGTATCAGTGCGGTCTGCCGAAGGAAATGGCCATCGAGCTGTTCAAGCCGTTCATCATGCATGAACTGATTGCCCGCGGAATGGCAAACAACCTGAAAGCAGCAAGAAAGAAAGTCGATAAGCTGGCTCCGGAAGTCTGGGATGTTCTGGGCGATGTCATCAAGGAACATCCGGTTCTGCTGAACCGTGCGCCTACGCTGCACAGACTGGGTATTCAGGCTTTCGAACCGGTTCTTTGGGAAGGCCGCGCCATTAAGCTGCATCCGCTCGTATGCCCCGGCTTCAACGCCGACTTCGACGGCGACCAGATGGCATGCCATCTGCCGCTGTCCGTGGAAGCACAGGCAGAAGCAAGAACCCTGATGCTCTCCATCAACAATATCCTTTCCACCAAGGACGGCAAGGCTATTGCCATTCCGTCTCAGGAAATGATCCTCGGCTCCTATTACCTGACCATCACCGAAACGGCAAATGATGCAAAGGTTGCTTTCACCGAGGAAGAAAAGAAAGCAAAACCGGGCGCAAAGTTCGATCCCATGAAGGAATGGAAGAAAGCGGAAGACGAAATGGATACTTCCCGTCTCCATGCCTATACCGGATATGACGAAGTTATGCTTGCCTATACACTGCATGAAATTCGCATCCATGACTTCATCAAGGTCCGCATTCCGAAGGAAGACCGTCCGGATGAATTCCAGGACAATTGCGATGATCTGGTCATCACTACTCCGGGCCGCCTGATTTTCAACTACAATATCCCGAGAGAACTCCGCTTCTTCTATAAGCGTCATGAAAAGCGGGTCGGTGAAGACGGCAGCACCTATGAAGTGGAAAATGTAGGTCTGGGCATCACCATCGACAAGAAACAGATGGGCAAGCTCGTCAATAACTGCTTCCTCAAGCTGGGCTTCAAGAGAACCGGGGACCTTCTGGACTCCGTCAAGGCTATGGGCTTCCACTATGCACTGGTTTCCGGTATTTCCATCGGCATCTACGATGTAGCCGTTCCGCCGGAAAAGGACGGCATCCTGGAAGACGGCGACCGCAAGGTTGAACAGATCAAGAAGTTCTACCGCCGCGGCCTCATGACCAACGATGAACGCTACAGAAGAGTCGTTGAAATCTGGAACGCCAAGACCGAAGAAGTAGGCGCAGCCATGAAGACTTCCATGAAGAAGTTCAATCCGCTGACCATGATGGCTCAGTCCGGTGCCCGCGGTAATGACAACCAGATCCGTCAGCTGGCCGGCATGCGCGGCCTGATCGCCGATACCTCCGGTAAGACCGTAGAACTGCCGGTTAAGGCAAACTTCCGTGAAGGTCTGACCGTCCTCGATTACTTTACCTCCTCCCACGGCGCCCGCAAGGGTCTGGCCGATACGGCGCTCCGTACGGCAGACTCCGGTTACCTTACCCGCCGTCTGGTCGATGTATCCCAGGATGTCATCGTTCGCGAAGAAGACTGCGATGTACAGGTTCTGAACTTCGACAAGGCACTGATTGAAATCGCTTCCGACGGAAAAGTCAAATCCAGACTGTTCGGCCTGAAGAAGACACTCATCGGTTCTGTTCTCGAAGAAGATATCATGGACCGCAGAAGCGGGGAAATCCTTCTCGTGAAGGGAAAGACCCTGAATGCGGATGATATCACACTCCTGAACCATCATCTGGTACAGAGCATTACCGTAGTCATTCCGAATCCGGAAAACCCCGGTGCTGAAGAACCGAAGACCTTTGACCTCGGCACAGAGGAGGCCATTCACGAATATGATGTGGCTATGCGCCATCATCTGACTGTCCGCTTTGCCGGCAAGAAGCTGGAAGAAGCAGCTGTGGACCGCAAGGGACATCTCCTCTTTGCAGCAGGCACCGTTATTGATCAGGATGTGGCAGAACAGATCCTGAATGCCGATGTTGTTTCCATTGCTGTCCGCATGGACGAAGCAGAAGGCGTGGAAGTCAGCAAGATTGATGAAAACGGTCAGCCTATCGAATCCCTGGCAGACCGCATCATCGGACGTACCTCCCTGGAAGAACTGGTCAATCCGGAAACCGGTGAGGTCATTGCCGCAAAGAATGAAGAAATCACAGAAGCAGAAGCAGCGGAAATCGAGAAGTACTACGATACGATCAAGATCCGTTCCGTTCTGACCTGCCATTCCGCACACGGCGTCTGCGCAAAATGCTACGGCAGAAACCTGGCAACAGGCCGTCACGTAGAAATCGGCGAAGCAGTCGGCATCATCGCTGCACAGTCCATCGGTGAACCGGGTACCCAGCTGACCATGCGTACATTCCATACCGGCGGCGTTGCATCGGCCGAAGATATTACACAGGGTCTTCCCCGTGTCGAAGAATTGTTCGAAGCACGCAAACCGAAGGGCAATGCTATCATCGCCCATATTTCCGGCCGTGTTTCCATTACCACTGCGGAAGACAATCCGAACATCAAGGTCATCACCATCAATAACGAAGAAACCGGCGAAAGCGAATCCGAAAAGATTCCGGTCGGGAAGAAGATTTCCGTACGGGACGGAGAACAGATCGAAGCAGGCGTCCGTCTCTTCGAAGGTTCCGTCAACCCGCATGATATTCTGGATGTACTCGGCGTACAGGCTACCCAGAACTATATCGTAAAGGAAGTACAGAAGGTATACAGAAGCCAGGGCGTAGAAATCAATGATAAACACATTGAAATCATCGTTCACCAGATGCTCCGCAAGATCAAGATCACCGATCCCGGAGATTCCGGCTGGCTCCCCGGCGAAACCGTGGATATCGTCGCATTCCGTCAGACCAATGCCCGTCTGGAAGACGAAGGCAAGAAACTGGTGGAAGGGGAACACCTCCTGCTGGGAACTACGAAAGCAGCTCTTGCTACCGATTCGTTCCTTTCCGCAGCTTCCTTCCAGGAAACCACACGAGTTCTTACCGAAGCAGCCATCAAGGGCAAGGCAGATCCGCTCCTCGGCCTGAAAGAAAATGTTATCATCGGCAAGCTGATTCCTGCCGGCACAGGTCTCTCCCGTTACCGCAAACTCAAGGTTGTGCATAACGATGAACCGGTGAAGACAGATCTCACTGCAGAATAATAGGAAATCAAAAAACAGCCTTTCGAAAGAAGGGCTGTTTTTTTGGCGGGAAAAAGAAGCTCCTGCGGGACGCCGCGGCTGCTTTTGCAATCTTTTTTGAAATTGCTTACAATAAAAGAAAATCATTTCGAAAGGACAGGCGCCTATGAAAAAGAAGCTTTGCGCACTGGCTGCGGCAGTGCTGCTGACGGCCGCAGGCGGAATGGCGGATGCGCAGGATTTGAAAATCCCCGGACTGGGAACATTTCCCTTCGGACAGGAGATCAGCATTACCGACGGTTCCGGAAGCCGGGTCGGTGACTGGATCAAAAACAGCGTGAAAACAAAGGGATATGGGAATACGAAGCAGGCTGTGATAGACAATTTCCTTTATGTGCCGCCGGGCATGAAGCTGTTCCCGGGGGACCCGCCCTATCCTTATGATTCGCTCCGGATTTACCAGATTCGTAAGGATATGGTGCAGGGGGACTATACGGCGACCATTTACGTGATTTCCGGAACGGAAGCAGAGCTGTTTGCCAAAGCACCGAAGGCGGCGGTCCGCTTCTGGAGAGAGGCATTCCGGGAAGATGCAGCGCGTCCCACCTCTCTCTTCGGAATGCCGAAAATCAGGGCAGAGGAATTCCAGGCGGATCTGGATGAAGCCATTGCCGGCAAAAAAGGAAATACGGAAAGCATACGCCTTCTGGCTCTGGACGGATGGCGTCCGGTAGAGAATGATGACAGTTCCTTTCGGTGGCAGCAGGAGATCCGGGGCATCATGACCAACAGCAGAGGGCTTTCCTTCCCCTTCTGGGGACAGTCCGTGCTGTATAGGAACGGTGAGAATTATTATCTGATGGAATTCAGAGGAAGCCATGCAGCGGCCCAGGCGCTGGAGAAGGATCTGCTCTATGCCCTGTATCGGCTGGAAAGAGAGAAAGCATGAAAAAGTGGTTGGGATGTTTATGTGCGGCAGCAATTCTTCTGGGAGGCAGTGCGTCCGCCTATGATATGAATACGCTGGCAGGCAGGACGCTTCCTCCCGATTTTACCTACCGGGCTCTGCCGGGACAGCAGGAGCTGCGCTTCATGGGGAGCACCATTCCCTATACGATGGGACAGCTTGCGGTGACCATGCAGAAAAGCAACCGCTTCTTTTCCGGGTACCTGATCATGACCAGACTGCCGGTGGAGATGACGGGACAGATGCGCCGCTATTTTATGCTGAATCCGGATCAGGAAACCTGGAACGGGCTGATTGCTTTCAACCGGGCGCTGCTGGATCCGGAGAGCTCTTTCCGGGCGGGCATCCGCAGTGTTTTTCTGGGATTGGCGGAGGATATCGTAGGGAAGGAACGGGGAAAAGCCGTGCAGGTGGAGATTTCCGAAATCGAACCGTTCCGCCGGCTTTCTTCTGATGCCAATTACCTCTTTACGATGGGCGGAAAAGTGACCTACAGCGTGGACGGGCTTTTGTTTCCGATGTATACCAAGGTATATTTCTTCCTGGGAAACGGCGGCATCGAGACTATGGCACTGCTTACCCCTGATGAGGGAAAGGCGCCGCTGGTTTACGGCATAGACGATCTGGCGAGAGCCGCAGCAAAGGAAAGCTTCCTCGGAAAGACGGACTATGAGGAACTGGGCGTCATCCTTGCAAGGCATCAGCAATATCAGGAACAGCAGGAAAAATCGGAGAAAGTCTCTCCGGAGTGACTTATTTTATAAGACTCTTTTTTGTGATAAAATTGATATATATTGTGTGAGATTTTAGCAAGCCGTTTACGGAAGGAGTGTTGAATTTGTCTGCGATCAGACGCTTATATGTACGCAAAAAGGAAGGTTTCCGCCAGGGTGAGGAGAGCCTTGTCTCTTCCCTGAAAGAGGTCCTGGGAGATCGGATTGAAGGAGCGGGGATTTATCACCGCTATGATGTGGACGGTTTGACAGAGGAAGATTACGCAAAAGCAGTTGCCACCGTGTTTTCCGAACCTCCGGTGGATGATACGACGGAAGAGCTCCCGCAGGGGGATCTGGTGCTTGCCGTAGAGTTCCTCCCCGGACAGTATGATCAGAGAGCGGATTCGGCAGAGCAGTGCCTGGCCATCGTAACCGGAAAAGACGGCGCACGGGTAAGATGCGCACTGGTTTATACTTTTACCGGCCATTTCGAAGCAGGGGATCGGGAAAAGATTCTGAAATTCCTGGTCAATCCGGTGGAATCGAGAGAAGCTTCCCTGGAACCGGCAGAAACACTGGATCTGCCCATCGAAGAACCGAAGGCCGTACCGGTTGTGGAAGGACTGACACAGCTGGATGATGCAGGCATCGATGCGCTCATTGCCGATATGGGGCTTGCCATGAGTCATGGCGACATGGTCATGATCCGCGATTATTTCCGGGATACGGAAAAGAGAGATCCGACGGTAACGGAAATCCGTGTACTGGATACCTACTGGTCGGATCATTGCCGGCATACCACTTTCTCTACGGCACTGGAGGAAATCGGCGTAGAGGACGGCAAATATTCTGCTCCGATTTCTCAGGCGCTGGCAGACTATAAGAATGCAAGAGACTCCGTGTACGGCAGGGAAACGACCCGTCCGGTAACCCTGATGGATATGGCTACGGCTGCGGTGAAGCTTCTCCGCAAGGAAGGAAAGCTGGATAATCTGGATGCTTCGGAAGAAGTGAATGCCTGCACCATCAAGGTAAAAATCGATACGAAAGAAGGTCCGCAGGACTGGCTCCTTCTGTTCAAGAATGAAACCCATAACCATCCTACGGAAATCGAACCGTTCGGCGGTGCTGCAACCTGCCTGGGCGGCTGTATCCGCGATCCGCTTTCCGGACGTTCCTATGTATATCAGGCGATGCGCGTAACCGGAAGCGGGGATCCCCGGGCGGCTCTGTCCGATACGCTTCCGGGAAAACTTCCGCAGAGAAAAATTACCGTAGAGGCTGCAAAGGGATATTCCTCCTACGGCAACCAGATCGGTCTGGCTACGGGAGAAGTCCGCGAATATTATCATCCGGGATTTATTGCGAAGCGCATGGAAATCGGTGCCGTTGTTGCGGCAGCTCCGGTAGACCATGTTATCCGTCTGGCTCCGGAACCGGGCGATGTGGTCATCCTTGTCGGCGGACGCACGGGCCGCGACGGTATGGGCGGCGCTACCGGCTCCTCCAAGGAACTGAATACGGAATCCATTGAAACCTGCGGTGCAGAAGTACAGAAGGGCAATCCGCTGACGGAAAGAAAGATTCAGTGTCTCTTCCGCCGCGGCGAAGTAACCCGTCTGGTGAAGCGCTGCAATGACTTCGGTGCAGGCGGCGTATCCGTAGCAGTCGGTGAACTGACGGACGGCCTGGACATCAATCTGGACAAGGTACCGAAGAAATACGAAGGCCTTGACGGCACGGAGCTGGCGATTTCCGAATCGCAGGAAAGAATGGCCGTTGTGGTCAGAAAAGAAGATGCGGAACAGTTCATCCGCTATGCAGCAGAAGAAAACCTGGAAGCAACCGTCATTGCCGATGTAACGGATACACGCCGTCTGGTAATGAAGTGGAGAGGCGAACCGATTGTCGATATTTCCAGAGACTTCCTGGATACGAACGGTGCAACCCAGGTAAAGTCCGCTCACATCGCAAAGCCTGCTGATTCCGATTACTTTGCAAAGCCGGAAATTCAGGATGTAAAGGAAGCCTGGGTTTCCGCTATGGCAGACCTGAACAACTGCTCCCAGCAGGGGCTTTCCGAACGGTTCGACTCCACGATCGGTGCCGGCACGGTTCTGATGCCTTTCGGCGGAAAATACCAGAAGACCCCGACCGACGGCATGGTCGGCAAATTCCCGGTACGGTACGGTCAGACCGACAGTGCCAGCTTCATGGCGCACGGCTTTGATCCGGATCTTGCCGTATGGAGTCCTTTCCACGGTGCAGTCTATGCGGTGCTTCTTTCCGTAGCCCGCCTGGTGGCTCTGGGAGCCGACTGGAGACAGGCTTATCTGACTCTTCAGGAATATTTTGAAAAGCTCACCGATACAGCAAGCTGGGGCAAACCGGCAGCAGCCCTTCTCGGTGCTTTCTATATGCAGGAAAAGCTGAAGCTCGGCGCTATCGGCGGCAAGGACTCCATGAGCGGTACTTTCAATGATCTTCATGTACCGCCCACACTGGTTTCCTTTGCCATTGCTCCCGGCAAGGCTTCCGAAGCTGTCAGCCAGGAACTGAAGGAAGCAGGAGATGTACTGGTTCTCTTTGATCAGCCCAAGGATGAAACAGGCATGCCGCTCCTGGATGTATTCATGAATCACGGCGATTACCTGTATGAACAGGTTAAGGCAGGAAAAATCAAGGCCATGAAGGCATCGGAACACGGCGGCATTGCGGTTACCGCAGCCAAGATGGCTTTCGGCAATAAACTGGGCATCACCTTTGCAGATGATGTTTCCGCTTCCGAATGCTTCGGCAATTCCTACGGAGCGATTCTGGTGGAAACCGATCCGGAAACTGCAGAAGAAATGCTGAAGCAGCCGTATACCAGAAAACTCGGCGTCATCGGCGGCGAATCCATGAAGCTCGGCGGAACGGAAATTTCCCTGGATGAACTTCTCCGGTCCTATGAAGGTACGCTGGACCCCATTTTCCCGCGCCGGGCAAAGAGCATCGAAAAGGATGCGCCGGTTCTGCCGGAATACAAGGGCATCCCTGCTTTCTACGTTCATACGAATGTGGCAAGACCGAGAGTCTTTATCCCCACCATGCCGGGCAACAACTGTGAAGTGGACAGCGCCCGCGCCTTTGAAAGGGCCGGTGCCGTATCGGATATATTCATTTTCCGGAACCGCGATTCCGAGGAATTGAAGCATTCCGTAGAAGAAATGGCAGAACGGATCAGCCATGCACAGATCGTCATGTTCCCGGGCGGCTTCTCCGCAGGGGATGAACCGGACGGAAGCGGTAAGTTCATTGCAGCAGTATTCCGCAATGAAGCTCTGCAGCAGGCTTTGGATAAGCTTCTCCATGAAAGAGACGGTCTGGCTCTGGGCATCTGCAACGGTTTCCAGGCACTGATTAAGCTCGGTCTGGTTCCCTTCGGTGAATTCAAGCCTCTGACCGGCGATGCACCGACGCTGACCTTCAATACCATCGGACGCCATCTGTCCCGGTATGTAACAACGAAAGTGGTTTCCTGCAAATCTCCCTGGATGTCTCTCTGCAAGCCGGGAGATCTGTACAGCATTGCTATCAGCCACGGCGAGGGCCGCTTCATTGCAACGGATGAGCAGATTCAGGCACTGGCGGCAAACGGACAGATTGCAACCCAGTATGTAACTCCGGAAGGCATGCCCACTTATGACAGCCGGTTCAACCCGAACGGTTCCTGCTGGGCAGTGGAAGGAATTACCAGCCCGGACGGACGTGTTCTCGGCAAGATGGGCCATACGGAAAGAAGAGGAGAAAACATCGGCAAGAATATTACGGGCAACAAGTATCAGCCTCTCTTTGAAGCAGGCGTGAAGTATTTCAAGGGCTGAGAAAACAGCTTTGCCTGAGCAGATTCTCTGTAATAAGGAAATCAGATAAAATGAAAAGCGGAAAAACAGGATGAACTTCCTGCTTTTCCGCTTTTTTGCTGTTTCAGGAGACGGAGATACCGGACTGCCTTTTTGGGAAACTTTCGGTTTTGCTGTATTGTGATATAATGTATGTGTCAACTTATGTTGAATAAAAGTACAAATAGTAATTTGTAAAGGAGATATTTATGGGAATAGAACATTCGCAAAATTATTTACATAGTAAACAACTTGTAGCGACTTTGTTATCAAAGAGTAATATTTGTAACGACGATATTATAATTGAGATAGGTCCTGGAAAAGGAATTATTACCATTGAACTTGCAAAAAAAGCAAGCAAGTTATAGCAATAGAGTTTGATGCGAAATTAGCGAAAACTTTATCTGAAAAGTATAAAGAATCTAAAAAAGTTCAAATAATAGAGATGGATTTTTTAAAATATAAAATATCAGTAAAAGAACCATATAAAGTATGTGCAAATATTCCATTTAACATAACTGCTGATATTGTGAAAAAGGTATTTGAAGCCGATAATCCTCCTGAAGATATATATTTCATAATGCAGTATGAGGCTTTTCTCAGGTATTCTGGACAGCCCTTTTATAACGAAAGTTTGAGGTCTCTTTTATACAAACCTTGGTTTTCCGCTGAATTGATTTATGAGTTTAAACCATCAGATTTTTATCCTGTGCCAAATGCACGAATATGTTTTGCTCACTTTCAAAGAAAAACATCTGCTGATGTTGAGGATGCGATAGACTATAGAAATTTTCTGTCATATATATTTTTAGCATCTGGAAATACTTTCAAAGATAAAACAAAAAAATTGTTTACTTATGAGCAACAAAAACGCATTTGCAAGTTTTTAAAAATTAAATTAGAGTCAACGCTTACTGAAATCTCATACGATGGATGGCTGTACCTATATGATGTTTTTCTTAAATTTGTTTCCAACGAAAAAAAAGCTATTATATTAAATGCTGAACAAGACATGAAAAACAATCAAAACAAGATTCAAAAAAAACATCGAAATCGTAATCATGGTTATTGGAAATTTGAAGCTAAGCGCCAAAAAAAATTAAAATTTGAAAATGGAAAATAAGAATTTTATCAGTAGCTATATTTCAAATTTCTATATTATTAGCAATAGTGTAAACAAAAAAGTTGACAGAAAAAAGTAATAAGTAAAAACATTTGAATCAAAGGATAATTCCGAGCGTTATAAATCACAAATCACATTGGCAAAGAGAAGAATAAAAGCCTTTGAAATTGCAAATTATTTTATAGAGAATGAGATTAAGAATTGCTAAAGCACTTCCGATTTTCGTTCCAGCGGTCATGCTCCCTGGCATGGCCGCTTTTCCATGCCCCGGTTCACGCCGGATAAGTCGGCTCCTGTGTAGCAGCGGCTTCCGCTTCCAGTACCCGCGCCATTTTGTCGGCGGCGGTGGTCGTGGTGTCTTTCTTGAAATAGCCGGACACGACAAGGACGGAATTGCCCATGCGGATTTCCGTCACGCAGTCGGGGCGGCGGGTGGTGCGGGTGTCGTGCTGCTTGTTATCTGCCATAGGCAATACTCCTTTCAGTCGGTAATCAGTTTCTTCATGCTCTCCATTTTCCGCTGCGCGGTTTCCTGCCGGAAGTTGTCGCCGGTAAAGCGTACCGGGACGCACATGGAAAGCAGGCGGTCATAAATCCGGGAATGGGCGGTGTCCTCCGGGTTGTGCAGGTCGTCCAGCGTGAGGTTGGTCGTGACGATCAGCGGCTTGCCGCTGCGGTAACGGCTGTCAATCACATTGAAAACCTGTTCCAGCCCGTACTCGGTGCCGCGCTCCATGCCGAAGTCGTCAAGGATAAGCAGCGGATAGCGGCAAAGGCGGGAAATGTACTCGTTGCGGTTCTCAAAGCTGGCGGCAAGGTCGTTGAGGATAAGGGCAAAGTTCGTCATGTGGACGGGGATTTCTTTCTCCATGAGGGCGTTTGCGATACAGCCCGCAAGGTAGCTTTTCCCGGTTCCCACGCCGCCCCAGAACAGGCAGCCGATATTGTCGGCTCGCATATCCTCCCAGTGTTCCACATACCGGCGGGCAATCCCGGCCTGCGGGTTCCTGCCGTTGTCGTTCTCAAAAGTCCAGTCCCGCATGGTGGGGTCGGTAAAGCCCCGGCGTTTCAGTTCCTCCACGGTGTCAAGGTGCCTGCGCCGCTTCTCGGCGGCCTCCCGTTCCTCGCGGGCGGCTCTCTGGCAGTCGCACTCTGCCGGGTGGCGGTCACGGCCAAAGATAGCGGCCTTATCCGGCGCAAAATAGGCTTCTTTCGGCTTGCGGCACTTGCCGCAGTACAGTAAACCGTCCTCGCCGGTGTAGTCCTCCGGCTCCGGGATGGTGGTCGTCATATTCTCCAAAACCGCGTTGATTTCATTCTTCATAAACTCTCGCCCTCCTTGCATGAGTAGTCTGGTATGCCCTTTTTAGGGGCTTCCTTTTTGTCGTTCCCCGCCCATATCCGCAGGGCGGCGGCATAGTTCTGGTAGCTTTTCCCGTTGGCGGCAAGGTAGCGGCTCATTTCCTCGATGAACCGTTCCAGCCTGTCAGGGTACTCTGCCTGCAACTCGTCGTATTCGGTCTGTGACAGAAAAATATTTCCATATCGGCCATAGGGCGCGGACGGCCCCCCACTCACTCCCTTTGTTTGGCTCTCTGTAAGGTTGTTTATAGTAGTTTGGTTAGGGGACGGTTTTCCGACCATCATAAGGTCGGTTTTCTGACCATCAGTAGGACGGTTTTCCGGCTCTATGAGGGGCGGACTTCCGGCCATCAGTTGGTCTGAAAACTGTACCTGTGGCACTGGCGGTACTTTGACATAAAGCCGGTTCGGTGCGGAGAAGCCGCCCCGTTCCCGTTCCAACAGCCCCGCCGTGTCCAGTTCATTAAGCGCCCCCTTGATGGTGGTGCTGCCTTTATCCAGTATTTCTGCTATCTCCGCGATGGGATAGATAATATAAATCCTGCCCTCGTCGTCCAGCCACTTGTTTTTCTGGGAGAGGGTGGAACGGTCTAACAGCAGCGAATACAGCAGCTTGGCGGTCTGTGAAATCTCCATTTTCAGCAGGAAACGGGGATACGGCAGATAGGCGGGCAGCCGCGTGTCTGCCCTGATATAATCAGCGATAGGATCACCTCCCTGTGTTCGGGTTGATTTTGGCGTATTGTCACGCATTAAAACGCCGTTTCCGGGGGAAAAGGATAAATGTATCGCGTACCCTTTGACACCCACGAAAAAAGCCTTGATTTATGCGGGTTTGAAAGGCTCTAAAGCGTGACATCTCTGCCTTTGTTTCCGCTTTCTCTCGGCGGCTTTGATTTTCTTCATGCGCCCGGCGCAGTCGGGGCAGTATTTTCCCCGGTTGGATTTGGGGACAAAGGCCGCCCCGCAGACGGCACACCGTTTCCGGCTTCCCCGGCACAAGAGGGCTGCGGCCAGCTCCCCGTCAAGGGGCAGGACAGCCACACGGAACCAGCGGCACATGAGGGAAAGGGAAATGCTCTGGACGCACACGCAAGGCTCCCCGTCGTCTAACAGCAGGCAGTTCCCCCCGTCGTAGTTACAGCACTCATGCACCAGCCGCCGCGCCCGCCGGTGCTGGCGGTAGTCCATGCGGGGCAGGTTATCGCTCATGGCTCTGCTCCTTTCTGCGGCGCGGTTCCTCCCGGCGCAAAATCTGGTCGATGTTCCGCTTGACGGTCTGCAACTCCTTGAACCGCTGTTTCTGTTCGTGATAGGTGTTATACAGGCCGTCTTTCTCGGAGATAAGCTGCTCGATCTCGGCCTGCAACGCTTTCCGGGCGGGCAGCTTGGTAATGCCATGCGCCTTGAAATACCGGGCTGCTGCGTCGGCTATGATAAAATCGCTCTCATGGGCCTGCCGGTATGCGGCGCGGGCTTTCTCGGATTTCTGTGCCCGCAGCCCGTCGCGGGCGGCCTTGGTCTGGGCGTAGGCCAACACCTGCCGCTGCAACTTCTTTTTCCCTTGCAGCTTCGTTTCCAGTGCTTTCAGTTCGCCGCTGGTCTGGCGCATTTCCTGATAGGCGGTATCAACGGCGGCTTCTAACTGCTCCGGGGAAGTAAAGCCGTATTCCTGATACACATTCAGCGTCGCGGCCATTTGTTTGAGGTTGTGCATGGTCGCCCAGCGTTCATAGCCCCGGCCTTTGCCCTCGGCCATTTTCTGCTCAATGTCCACAAGCCGCTGCACTCCGTCCTGTTTCGGGGCGGCTATCTCGGCTCTGGCAACCTGCAAGCGGTCTTTTATGGTGCGTGGGGGATCGGGGGATCTGGCTGGCGCTTCGGCTGCTCTGGCGGCGTTTTGCTCTAAAACGGCAAAGACAGCGGCGCGGTCAAAATCGTCGCCCAGCTTCCGGGCGGTAATTGGCTTTGTCCTGTCCGGCGTGAGGTAGGAAAGCCGCCCCCGGCTCTCCTTGACGGTCACACCCTCCTGCAGCAACAGAGAGGAAAACTCGTCAAAGCTGGCGGCGGTGGCAAGGGCTTTCCGTAGGGTCTGCCGCAGCTTCTCCTTGTTCGTTTCAAACTTGGTCTGCCGGGGCGTGATACCGCCTGCAATCATGGGGGCGTTCTGCTTGTCCAGCGCGGCCTGTCCCTTTTTCTGCGCCCAATACTCCCGGTCGGTGACGCGGTTCTTGCTGCCGTTCAAGAGGTCGATTTGATAAAGCCCCTCCCGGTGGCACATCTCCATGACTTCGGATTTGAAGTAGCGCAGGGCAGCGTCGGTACATCGGTGCTTGCAGCCGACTTTCGTATCGGCCGGCCTGTCCATGTAGGGCAGGAACGGCACTTCCTCAATCCGCAGGCTGTTTATGACGATATGCACATGAATGTTGCCGCTGTGGTTATGCCCGTCCGGGTGGGTGCATACAAGGGCTTGGTGGCCGGGGAAATGCTCGGCGCAAAACTTCTCACCCAACGCCTGCGCCCGGTCTACGGTCAGGCCGTTGTCCGCTGCGTCCCGTGGGTCAAAGCTGATGATGTAGTGGTGGCTTTTCACATCTTCCCGCCGCTGGTTTTTCTGATAGCGGAGATTGGCCCGCATACACGCAACGGCAAAATCCTCCCCGTCGCAGTTCAGCGTGGACAGCCGGTAGTCCTCGCGGGGGATAAGCCTGCCGGTTTCATCAAGGACGGGCTTCATGGTAAACTCGTCATGCTCAAAAAGCAGGTATTGTTCGGCGGCTCCGTAGTCGGCGTTTTTAGAGTTGATATGCTTGAGTGTTGCCAACCGCGTCACCTACTTTCTTGAGGACTTCATACTTGAGGACGGCAAGGTCGGATATGGCGGCGCGTACCTCGCCGGAAAGGGTGTTGTAGGGTACGCCGTATTCGTTCAGATACCGGGCAATCTGATTGAGGTTGCCGCCGATCCTGCCGTACTCGGCGGCCAGCTTCCCGACAGCGGAAAGCAGTTCGTCATTGACCGCCGACACATGGACAACCGGGCGTATGGTCGCCCGCCGTATCGCCTGCCGGAGAAATTCGGACTGGCTGATACCATAGGGCGCAAGCCGCGCTGTGAAGTCGGCATACTCATCTTCGGACAGCCGGGTTTTCACAACGCGGCTGCGGTGGGGCGTGTTGTATTTCTTTCGCATGGTGTGACCTCCTTTCTCGCCCGTAAGGGCGCATGAGCAGGGTTTGGGGAAGGCACTCCCCAACAAGTTTCCCGCGAGGGGCAAAACTGCAGAATTGCGGATTTTGGCACCGTGGTAGAAACTTGCTCTCCGTGACTGCAAACTTTCTCTCACTTCCGTCCGCCACTTTTTTGGAA
>CALHRX010000007.1:0-982102 GCA_938038225.1 uncultured Dialister sp.
TGGGAGGATAGGAAGCTGCTGATTAAGAGAAAAGACACCTGAAGAAATTCAGGTGTCTTTTCATTTATGGATAAGGACGCACCCGGAAATCCTCCGGGTGCGTTTTATTGTCCGCATTCTTAAATAGACAGAGAGATTGAATAAGGAATTTTATTATCCGATTTGTGATGCCCGGTGCAGCTAAATGCCTGGAAGAAAATCAGGCGCGGGGACAGAATGACCGTATATTTCCATAAAAGACAGCGGTCGTATGGACATTTAAAGCCGGATGAGAGATAGGAAGATCCCAGCCGGAAATCTCTGTGTTTCTTATACTTTCTCTCTAAATAAGAAGGAGGTGTTTGGTCTGTACAGAGAAACTGGTCGGAACATACCTGAAGAAAGCAGGGGCTTTTTTATTATTTTGACAGCATATTGGAGCGGTATAAGATAAACAGGGGAAAGGAGGAGTACTTTATCCGGGAAACTGGAGAAATGAACAGGGAAATGGTACAGAAATTAAATAAGGATATTACTTTCAGGAAATGAATTGTAATCCTTTTATATCGGAACGGAAAAGGATAAGATGATCGGCGGGGCATTGCTGAAGAGAAATAAAAACAGGAACTAAAGCATGGTTCAGTTCCTGCGGAGAAAATATGGAATTATATTTGAAAAATATGTCAGGATTGACAGGAGGCGGATTTCGTCTTATTCAGGTCAGTTTTAATGAATTCAGCCAATGTTTCCGCTATAGCATCTTCTTCAAAAAGAATATGGTTTACTCCGGCATCTTCCAGGAGAGGCCGGTCCTGGAAGAAACGGGTACGGGCATAAATGGTCAGATCGGGGTTCAGATGCTTTGCTGCAATCGCTGCTTCCGCTGCCGCTGCAGCAGATGGAACGGTGATGATGAAAAGAGCAGACTGCTGTACACCGGCGGCTTTCAAAATATCTTCCCTGGTGATATCCCCGTAGACGGCGGGGATTTTTTGCCGTTCAAGCGAGGTAATTGTGTCCAGATTCATATCCAGAATAATGGGATCAAAGCCGCAGGAGGAAACAGCTTTTGCCGCAGCCTGCCCGGCAGGACCGTATCCGGCAATGAGTGCGGACTGTTTTGGCCGGGGAAGCTGCCGTGCCCGGCGGGCGGTTTCTGCCTGTCTGGTTTTGTCCATCTTTTTTGCCCGATCATTTAAAAGTTTCCACAGGGAGGGGATATGGGATGCTCTGACAAGTGCTGAAGGAACTGACTTCATGAGAAACGGATTCAGAGCAATGGATATCAGTGCGCTGATGATAAGTACACTGTAGATGTCCTGAGAGATAAGACCGAGACTCAGACCTGCCTGTGCAAGGATGAAGGAAAATTCGCCCACCTGTGCAAGCCCGGCGGCAACGGTAAAGGAGGTCTCTGCTGTTCCGCCCAAAAGGGTGATGATGCCAACGGTAGAAAGAGGTTTTACAATCAGGACAATGAAAAGGGACAGGATAACAATTCCCGGCTGTTCTGCCAAAAAGGATGGCTGAAACAGCATGCCGACAGACAGAAAGAACAGGACGGAAAAGGCATCCCGAAAAGGAAGCAGCTGTGTGCCTGCCTGATGGCTTACTTTGCTTTTTCCGATGACCATACCGCCCAGAAAGGCACCCAGTGCAAAAGATGCATCGAAAATATATGCAGCAGCCAGAGCAGTGAGAAATGCTGCGGAGAGAATGGTGAGGGTAAAGAGCTCATGGGATTTTGTACGTACAATGCGTTTCAGTACCCAGGGCATGATGCGGCTTCCGATGATCATGACGAGAATCCAGAGGGCAGTCAGCTTCAGTCCGGCTGCAAAGACAGCCCACAGAAGGGATCCGGCAGAGAAATTTTCTCCCGATGCTAGGGAAGGACCGATGGCAGGGAGAAGAACCAGCATAAGTACGGTAAAAATATCTTCCACAACAAGCCATCCTACCGCAACGGTGCCTGCATGGGTCTCCAGCCGATGGTTATCGGTGAGCACCCGGAGCAGGACAACCGTACTGGCTACGGACAGACCCAGCCCAAGAAATATTCCTTCGGAGAGGGAGTAGCCCAAAGCTGCTGCAGCAAGTATGCCAAAGAGCGTTGCTGCTGCCGCCTGAACCAATGCGCCGGGAACCGCAATACCTTTCACCGCCATGAGATCATCGGTGTGGAAATGAAGTCCCACGCCGAACATAAGAAGAATAATGCCTGCTTCCGCCAGATTGTTGGCCAGATCGGCATCGGCTACAAATCCGGGAGTAAGCGGACCGATCAGAAATCCTGCAGCGAGATAACCTACAATAGGGGACAGGCGCACCTGTTGAGCCAGATAACCGAAAAACAGCGCCAGTCCGAATCCAACCGCGAGAATTTCCAGCAGATGATAGCTGTGCATAAGCCCTCCTTTATATCGATAGTAATAAATATATAATTCATTATAAAGGATAAAGAGAAATTTTCCAAGAGGGGAGAAGTTTCCGAAAAAAGACGAAAAAACACCTCTGCCGGCTTTTGTCTGCAGAGGTGTTTTTTATTTTCTGTTCATAAAGAAAGAGAGGGTATTGCGCAGTCCGTTTTCCAAATCATAGGCAGGAGTCCAGTCCAGGATTCTTTTGATTTTTTCATTGGACAGAGAGGAGCGGTGAATATCTCCGGTACGTTCTTTGGTATGGATGATATAAGAGTCATCATAACCGGCCAGGCTTACCATTTCCTGAGCGAGACAGTTCAGAGAGGTTTCTGTTTCTGTGGATACGTTCATGACTTCTCC
Source organism: uncultured Dialister sp. (assembly GCA_938038225.1). Classification (GTDB taxonomy): domain Bacteria; phylum Bacillota; class Negativicutes; order Veillonellales; family Dialisteraceae; genus Dialister. The sequence goes on from CALHRX010000007.1 coordinate 2,763, forward strand.
ATCCCCCTGAGTCAATGCTTTAACATTGGCAGAAACGATATCGTGAACGGAGATAAAGTCTCTTGTTTGCGTTCCGTCTCCGAAAATAGTAATAGGCTTTCCCTCAGAAAGGGCTTTGGCAAAGATATAAATGACGCCGCCTTCACCGTGGGCACCCTGCCGGGGGCCGTATACATTGCTGTACCGAAGAATCGTATAGGATAAGCCGTATATTTTCTTATATAACTGGAGATATTTCTCTGTCATCCACTTTGTAAGGCCGTAAAAGGATTCCGGCGCGGGAATTTCATCTTCTTTCAGGGGAAGCGCCGGATTTTCTCCGTAGACTGCAGCGGAAGAGGAGAAAATGATCTTCTTTACGCCGTAGGTACGGGCACACTCCAGGATATTAAGGAGACCCATGATATTTTCATCTGCATCATAGGCAGGATTCTTTATGGAAACAGGAACCAGTGTCTGGGCGGCTTCATGATAAATAACATCGAAATGATTTTCAGCAAAGACAGAAGAAAGGTCTTCCCTGATATCTTTTTCAATAAAATGAGCGCCGGCAGGGATAAATTCTCTTGTCCCTGAAGACAGGTTATCAATAATCGTTACTTTATGTCCCTGCAATAACAGGGCATCTGCTAAATGTGATCCGATAAAACCGGCGCCGCCGGTAATTAGAATATGCAATATAACCCTCCAAACTCAGAAATAAAATATTAATCCATATGGAATCGATATCCGGCACCCCAGACAGTTTCGATCTGTTCATAGGGACGGCCTGCAGCAGCTTTTAATTTATCTCTGAGTCGGTTGATATGGACTGTAACAGTAGCAGATTCTCCAATGGGATCGAGGCTCCAGATTTTTTCGAAAAGCTGTTCCTTGGAAAATACTTCATTCGGATGTTTGGCAAGGAAATAGAGAAGATCAAATTCACGGCCGGTCAGGGGAACTTCTTTGCCGCCGTAAATGACCTGACGGGCTTTGGGACGGATCGTAAGTCCGTCAATGGTGATTCCTTTCTCCTGCGTTCCGGTTTTGGATTCCTTATCAAGAAGCCGTTTATGCGTAGCCAGCTGGGCCTTCAGGTGTGCAACCAGAACCGTACCGCGGAAGGGTTTTACAAGATAATCATCGGCACCCAATCCCAGACCTCTTACGATATCGGCATCTTCCGTCCGGGCGGTGGCAAAAATAATCGGAACATCTGTTTTTTCCCGGATTTTGCGGCAAAGAGAAAATCCATCTTCTCCGGGAAGCATTACATCCAGAATGATGGCATCGATTTCATGCTTCTCCATGATTTTCATGGCAGTGGCTCCATCAGCAGCTACATAGGGCGTATAGCCGGAGCCCTCTAAAAAATCTCTTTCCATTTCTGCAATTTTAGGTTCATCTTCCACTACTAATATGTTTGTCATGATCATAAACTCCCTTCAGATAATGGGATATCAAAGATTAACTTCAGCCCTCTTTCGGAAGAGGCTCTGTAATGCCCATGGTGAGCGGTGACAATTTCAGAAACAATGGCAAGTCCCAGACCGCTGCCGTTGCTTGTTTTTGAACGGGCTTCGTCCGTTCGATAGAAGGCTTCGAAAATATGGGACAGTTTTTCCTTCGGGACACCCGGCCCGTCATCCTCATAGGTGAAGACTGCATATTTTCCGTTTCTGCGGATGGAAATAAGGATTTCGGAAGATTCTTTATTTCTGTATTTTATCGTGTTGGCCAGAAGATTGGAGAGAATCCGCTGGAATTCTCTTTCATCCAGCAAAGCAATCACCGAATTATCTGTATCAAAATGAACAGAAACCTGTTTGGATTTCAGATACTGCCGGTCTTCATGAATAAAATTTTTTACCGCAGAGGAAAAATTGGTCGGTTTCGGATGACAAGTGATGCGGCTTGAAGACAATTTGTTATAAAGAGAAAGCTCATTGATAAGTTTGGATAAATCGTCAGCACAGGAAGCAATAGCTCCCAGGTACTCCGCGCGTTTCTCCGGTGTCTTTCCCATTCCCAGCTGCAGCGCCTCGGTATATCCCATAATAGCTGTAAGCGGTGTGCGCAGATCATGGGCAATACCGGAAAAAAGGATTTCCCGGCTGGTTGTTGCATGAGCCGTAGCGGCGATGGAATCTTTCAAATAGGACTGCATGGTTCGGAATGTACTGCAAAGCTCGCCCATTTCATCATTGCTGTGGTAATCTACCACGGCGCTGTAATTTCCGTATTGAATGGCCTGGGCTGCCAGTGCAAGCTGCTGCAGCGGGGTAAAGATTTTTTTTCGCGTTCTTTTATAGAAGCAGTAATTCAGTGCAGCGCTCAGAAGGAGAAGAAGCAGCATAGCAGCGGTATAAGCCATGTAAATCTCTTCCGATATGGGGTCCTGTCCGTGTGAAATATACAGGAAAAGGGCTGACATGATAAGAAGAGAAAGAAGAATGGGAATTACGATAAAAGCCATTGGAGCATTGAGGAGAATGTAGCGCAGCTTATTTCTCTTCAGTATATTCTCGATAGGCGGAGCCGGATCGAATTCATGTTCCCGGTTCATCAGCATATACCTTCTTTATTTTGAATTGAACTCCAGATCGAGCTCGACAGGACAGTGGTCGCTGCCTAGAATATCCGAATGAATCGAAGCGCCCCGGATATTTTTTTCCAGAGATTTGGAGACGAGGAAGTAATCAATTCTCCATCCGATATTCCGTTCCCTGGATTTGGCAAAATAACTCCACCAGGAATAGGCATCTTTTTTATCCGGATAAAGATAACGGAAAGAATCTGTAAAATCTTTTGAAAGGAGAGCAGATAACTTTTCTCTTTCCTCATCTGTAAACCCGGCGTTCTTATGATTGGAGGCAGGATTGGCAAGATCAATTTCCTGATGAGCTACATTCAGGTCTCCGCAGAGTACTACCGGTTTTTTCTCGGAAAGCTTTTTTAAATAATCTGCAAAATCGGTTTCCCACTTCATGCGGTAATCCAAACGGGTAAGACCGCGCTGACTGTTTGGCGTATAGCAGGTAACAAGGTAGTGATTTTCGAATTCTGCCGTAATGAGACGGCCTTCCTGATCATGCTCCGGAATCCCCATCCCGCAGGCAACGGAAATCGGTTCTTTTTTTGTGAACAGGGCTGTTCCGCTGTATCCTTTTTTTACGGCGCTGTTCCAGTATTGGTAATAGCCTGGAAGATCCAGCTCAATCTGATCGGGCTGGAGTTTTGTTTCCTGGAGACAGAAACAGTCTGCATCGAGAGAGGCAAAGGCATCGGCAAATCCCTTTTTGAGACAGGCCCGAAGGCCATTCACATTCCAGGAAATATATTTCAGCTGAGTCATACAACCTCCTTTATAGGAAACGCCCTTTGAATCATTGCTTTTGATTCTCCGGTATTCCGGTATCTTAATACAAAGTATAAATAAAAATAATCGGAAATCTTTTCTTATTATACAACATGTCGGAAGTTTTATAAGAAACGGGAGGGGATTTTTCATTCTTTATATGAAGTTATTAGAAATAAGTACAGTATACTGTAAAATTTTAAACTATTTATAAAATACAGAGAAAATACGGAGAAAATGAAATTCAGCTTTCCGGGGGATACGCTGTTGGTATGATATAATGAAAATGATTCATAAGCAGGAGAATTAGGAAAATTATGGTGATTATGAGTATTGACGTTGGAGGCAGTTATGAAAAAAGTTGTAGTTACTGTAATCGGTGAAGACCGTGTCGGTATCGTAGCGGGAGTATCCGGGGAACTGGCAAAGGAAAATATGAATATTCTGGATATCTCACAGACGATTCTTGATGATATTTTTCATATGGTTCTGGTCTGCGATATGGAAAATGCCGCAGATTCCCTTCAGAAAATTCAGGAGGTTATGGCAGCGCTGGGAGAAAAGCTGGGCGTGGATATCCGTGTGCAGCTGGCCGATATATTCTATGCCATGCATCGAATCAAATAAGGAGGCACTATGCTTGATATTGAGGAAATTTTAGCGACAGAGCGCATGTTTGACCAGAATAAGCTGGATGTCCGTACGGTAACCATGGGGATTTCTCTTCTGGGATGTGTCAGCTCCGATGAAAAGACGCTTTGTAAAAATATCTATGATACAATCTGCAGGAAAGCGGAACATCTGACACAGGTGACGCATGATATTTCCAAGGAATACGGTGTGCCGATCATCAACCGCCGGATTTCCGTTACGCCGATTTCATTGATTGCAGGGGGGCTTTCCGTTTCTTCCTATGTACCGATTGCGGAAACTCTGCAGAAGGCGGCTGACGCGGTGGGGGTTGATATTCTGGGAGGATTTTCTGCACTGGTTGACCGGGATATGACGGTGTCGGATAAGATTCTGATTGATTCCATTCCGGAAGCGCTGGCCTCTACAAGGAGTGTCTGCTCCTCTGTGGCCGTAGGCTCCACCAAAGCGGGAATCAATATGAATGCTGTTAAAAGAATGGGGGAAATTGTCAAGGAAACGGCAGAGCTTACCAAGGACAATGATGCATACGGCTGTACCAAACTGGTGGAATTTTGCAATGCTGTAGAAGACAATCCTTTTATGGCCGGCGCTTTTCATGGAATCACGCAGGGCGACACAGCAATTCATGTCGGCGTTTCCGGGCCCGGTGTGGTGAAGCGTGCGCTGGAGGAGGTCAAGGGAGCCCCCTTTGAAGTTGTTGCAAAAACAATCAAGAATACCGCATTCATGATTACCCGCGTGGGACAAATGGTTGCGGAAGCGGCATCCGAGCGGCTGCATGCTCCGTTCGGCATCGTGGATTTGTCTCTGGCACCGACCTCTGCTGTAGGGGACAGTGTGGCTCAGGTCCTGGAAGAGATGGGGCTGGAAAGCTGCGGCGGACCCGGGACGACAGCGGCTTTGGCATTGCTGAATGATGCTGTGAAAAAAGGCGGTTTGATGGCATCTTCCTCTGTAGGCGGTCTGTCAGGGGCGTTTATTCCGGTTTCCGAGGATTTAGGGATGATCGAGGCTGTGCAGAAAGGCAGCCTTCATCTGGAAAAACTGGAAGCAATGACTTGTGTCTGCTCTGTCGGGCTGGATATGATTGCTGTGCCGGGGGATACGACGGCTTCTACCATCTCCGCCATTCTTGCAGATGAAGCCGCTATCGGAATGATTAATAACAAAACCACGGCGACCCGTTTAATTCCTGTGCCGGGAAGAAAACCCGGTGATATGGTACAGTTCGGCGGACTTATGGGATATGCGCCGGTTATGGAAATCAGCAAATTCAAAGCAGATGAATTTGTAGCGAGAGGCGGAAAGATTCCTGCACCGCTCCGGTCTCTCACGAATTGAACAACAATAAAATTTATTATTCGGAGGGGCTTCCTTCGGACGGATAATGAGATTCATTGTCTGTCCGGGGAAGCTTTTCCTGTTTATGCAGGCATTTATTCTTGCAAATATCCGGATGCTTTTCGGAATTTTTCTGATGAAACCATGAGCAAAGCATCGGAATTTGGAACGGACAGATTTTTTCGTGATGCTGGCTGCAGATGTCCTGACGGACAGGAAATTTTCCTTCGAATAAAGTAAATTTCTAATATCGGGATGATAAATCTTGTGATAAAATAATACAGTTACGTTTGTATTATTTTTATTCTATAACATTATGGGTATAAGCATGAAGAATCGACCGAAATTAACGAATGAGGAAAGATCAAAAGATATTTCCGAAACAAAAGGCCGCGGGCACTGGAAAATCTGGTGGAGCATTGCGACACTCGTTCCTTTTTGCTGTGCCTTCTTCCTTTCCTGGTACTTCGGTGCACCGGGCGGATGGGAGCCGTTTTCGCAGGTTAAGGTATTTCTCCTGTTTCTGCAGGTGGGATTTGTTACCGCCTATTTTATCAGGCATAATCTGAAACGGGCGGCCGTACATCTGTGGCTGACGGTCTTTTTCCTGTGGGGCCTGTCGCTGATTGTGCCGTATCTGTCGACGCAGACAGATGTGATACTGGATATGTCCGATGTGTCAGGTGAGCTTTCCACACCGCTGTACCTGTTCATTTCCTGTCTGTCTGCAGCCTGGCTGCTGCCGGGGAAATGGAGAATGGTTGCCCGGATTGCCTGTGCGCTGCTGATTGTGGTATATGTACTGATTCAGTTTACTTATATCGGGTACTATATCATTACCCATTCTCTGATTTCCATCAATATGCTGCTGGCGTTGGCGCAGACGAATCTGGCAGAGACAAAGGCTTATATTGAGGTCAATATTCCTTATGCGGAAATCGGGCTGGGGATAACAGCCGTTCTGATTCTGGCCTGGCTGGTATTCCATACAAGCCGTTTTTCCTTCAACCGGACGACCAATGTATCCAGGAAGACCTGGTTCGGAATGCTTGGGCTTTTTCTGGTCAATGTGGGACTCTGTTCTTTATCGGTAGGCTCCACCCGGCTGGCGCATGTGTATTATGAAACATACAAGACACTGCAAAGCTTTGCGGAATTCCAGAATATGGTGGAGCGGAGAAAGCATATGCGGATTATGGACCCGACTGTAGTAGAACAGCTGAAATCCGCACCGGATGGAATTTATGTGCTGGTCATCGGGGAGTCGCTGAATCGCGACCACATGAATGTGTACGGATACTCCCGTCCGACTACGCCGTTTCAGACACAGGCAGTGCTGGATTCGCATTATGTATTTTTTAACCATGGTTATTCCTGCTATACGCAGACTGTACAGGTATTGACAGAAGCATTGACCGAGAAAAACCAGTACAATGATATCGATCTTTCTGAGGCTTATTCCATTATTGATCTGGCCCGTGAGGCGGGATTCCGGACGACCTGGATTTCCAATCAGTCCCGGTTCGGTGTGTGGGATACACCGATCGGCGCCATCGGATCGGCCTGTGATGATCAGTACTGGGTCAATCAGTACATCGGTACCGATGTCATAACGAAGGATTACGACACGGCTCTGGTTCCGTACCTGAGAAAAGTGGATCCGAATAACCGGCGTCAGCTGATTGTAGTGCATCTGATGGGGAGTCATGTCAGCTATTGGGACAGATACCCGAGTGAATTTTATCACTGGCCTACAGATACTTCCCTTGCCCGGTCTACTTCCCAGGTAATGATCGATGAATATGACAATTCTGTCCTTTTCAATGACTATGTGCTGGAAAGCATCATGAATGAGGCGGTGAATTACCTGAACGCCGACGGGGTGCTCTACTTCTCGGATCACGGGGAACAGGTCACGGAACGGCCCGGACATAATGCGGATCAGTTTGATTACACCATGGTTCATATTCCGTTCTGGTTCTACCTGTCTGACCGGTATCAGGCACTGAATCCCGACAAGGTGAAGATCATGGAAGAACGAAGAAATATGCCGTTCTCCAATGATATGCTCTATGATACATTCATGGGGCTCATGGGTCTTACTGCAACACATTATGATGCTTCGGCGGATATCCTGAGTCCTGCTTTTGATAAAGATGTAACGACACTGATGACTATGTACGGCAATGTCATGATTCGGGATGATCTGGAAAGACTGGGAACTACCAAGGGAAAGGATGATGAGGCCTGGGATCTGGATATCCGGAGACGCCGGGATGACAGCGGCAACCGGGATTTTAACTGGGGAACTTTCCAGCCGATTGTGCTGTCTGAACCGGCCATGCCGGAAGTGGAAAATGAAGGACTCAGCACGGAAAATCAATAATTTTCCGAATTTGTAACGATTTTTTACTTATTTGTGATACGATGAGTTTAGAAAAATGAGGAGGCCTTATGCGTCTGCGCAGAAAACCCTGGATTGATGAAGCGATTAAGAATTTCCCGGATATTCTTTTTCTGGAAGAACCGACAGATAAGAAGGGAAAATGGAGAGAGGAGTATCTTCATCCGGAGCATCCGCTCCATCTGGAGTTCGGCACGGGGAAAGGACAATTTATTTCCGGAATGGCGGCGCTTCATCCGGACATCAATTACCTTGGAATGGAAGTACAGGAAGGCGTTATTTATTATGCAGCAAAGAAGACCGCGGAAAAGGATCCGCCTTTAACCAATGTCCGGCTGATTCTGGGGGATGTCAGTGAAATTCTCAATATTTTCGCTCCCGGAGAAGCCGATGTGATTTATCTGAATTTTTCCGATCCCTGGCCGAAAGCCCGTCATGCAAAGAGAAGACTGACTTACCGGGAATTTCTGAAAAGATATCAGGTCATCCTGAAAGAAGGCGGAGAAATCCGTTTCAAGACGGATAATAAAGACCTTTTTGATTTTTCCATTGAGGAATTTACCGCTATGGGATGGGTTCTTTCTGATATTACTTATGATCTTCATGCAAATCCTGTAGCAGGAGATGTGCAGACGGAATACGAAGAAAAGTTTTCCGGAAAGGGGAATAAAGTATGTCGTCTCGTGGCGAGACGTCCCTGAATGAAACCAAATATGTCCCTGCAAAGCTGAAATGGCTTATGGTTGTATCGGGAATGTTGATTTTCCTCGGGGCGCTTAACATTTACAGTTCAACATATTATATGAATATCGAAGCCGGCGTAAATCCTTACAGCCATTTTCTGAAGCATGCTCTTTTTGGGGGTGTCAGTCTGTTAGCTGCAGTTATGCTGGCGTACTGTCCCATGGCAAAGATCCGGCGGGGGGCTTTCATATGGTGTCTGGCTGTATTGTTTCTGCTGATTCTGGTGCCTTTGATAGGCCGGACTGTCAATGGGGCAACCCGATGGATTTCTGTGGGGCCGTTTTCTTTGCAGCCGTCTGAGTTTGCAAAGATAGTAGGAGTGATTTGGACAGCGTCTCATCTGGCTGATTTTTTAGACAGAAATGTGAAAATTTCCATTATTCCGAAAGCACTTAAGATGCCGGGGCTCCTGCTGACAGGGAAAATAAAAGAATTAGTTCGTAATCTGATTTATTTTACACCTCTTTACCCACCGCTGTTTTTTTCTCTCCTTGTACTGAAGCAGCCGGATATGGGAACGGCCGGTATGATTCTTTTTTTCCCGCTTTTCCTGTATGTCATCAGCGGGCTGCCTCTCAAGGAGGTTGCGTTCGGAATGGTACTTGGTTTCATGCTGGCGATGGGGCTGGCTATTTTGGAACCGTATCGTATGGCCCGGATTCACGTCTTTCTGGATCCCTTTTCTTATGCGCAAAGTGATGGGTTCCAGACGGTGCAGAGTCTGATTGCAGTCGGATCCGGCGGTATTCTGGGACAGGGCGTCGGAGAAGGTATGTCCAAATTTTTATATCTCCCGGAGCAATATACGGATTTTGCATTTGCTGTTTTTGCACAGGAGTTCGGCCTGGTTGGGGCAAGCGTGCTTCTTTTCCTTTATATTGCGTTTCTGTACTTGGGATTATCCGTAGCGAGAAAACTGAAGGAAACTTATCCGGCGCTTCTTGTTTATGGACTTACGATGATGATTTCCGTGCAGGGACTCATTAACATTGCTATGGTTATCGGAATGTTCCCTGTAACGGGGATTCCGCTTTCTTTTATTTCTTTCGGAGGGTCTTCGCTTCTGACCAATTTTGCTGCACTGGGTTTAATTTGGGGAACATCCGTGCAGAGTCTGCGGAGAGTAGATCTGGCTGAACGGAAAAGAAGGATTGATGCAATGGAAGGACGCCGGGTTTCTCTGGGACAGCTTTCCGAATCTGTTTTTTACGGAGAGCGGGGGCGGTATTGATGGAGAAAGGGAAAAAACGGAAAAGACAGATCTCGTCTTCAGGACAGGCAGAGGTCTGTCTTTTCTTTGATCATGCGGATGAAGCGGAAAAGCTGTTCGAAGAAGCGGTTCGCCGGCTGGGACCGACAGGGATTTCTTTTTCGCTTTGTTTTGACAGGCGGCAAAAGGGCGTGTGGGGCAAAATACCGGGACGGACACATCTCATTGTTCTTACAGACCGTATGGAGGAAACCGGACAGACGGCACTGGAGGGAGCCGCATTCGGTCTTTCAGGGATGACCTTCTTTTGTGATTCTCAGGGATTTCCGATAAAAGATCTGTCTTTTCTTTCTGTTTTCGGGAGAGAAGAATTCCATACTTATCCTTTTTCCATGCAGCTTCTTTCCTTACCGGAATGGACGGAACAGGAGAAAAATATTCCTGAAGGAAGGGCGGACGGGAATCTGCACAGGAGAAGGGTTTTCTATATAATGGCGCTGCTGCTTTACGGGACGGGGACAAGCAGCACACTTCTTGCGGCCTGTGACAAGGCGAGAAGGATGAACAGACAGAGCAAATATTAATCCCTGTTTATGCAGAGAAAGAAAAAGGATGTTCCCCGGGAAATAGGGAGAACATCTTTTTTTAGCTATGCTTTATTTCCGCAGCTTTTTGGCAGCCTTCCAGGCGATTCCCATGGATTTTTGCAGGATGATCAGATGGATTGCTTTTTGCGGATGAAGAATCCAGAAAATACGGCTGACGGAGCCCAGCGGTTTGTATATGTCGAAATGTTCTGTATCGATTTTATCCTGCTTGGTCATTCCGGATTCTTTGGAAGGGGACTTTCCTGAGTCCCTTGAAAAATAACCGGCCAGTGCGGCAAGGATACAGAGTTTAAGCCAATTGCCCATGCATATCACCTCATGTTTTTATGATAGCAAATAGGGCGCAGAGATTCAATGCAGGCAGGAACAGGGACGGCGATGCTTCGGGGTGCGGAAAGATTCCGAACAGTACAGAACGGTTCTTTTCTGATTTTACTTTGTCCTTCCTGTACGGGATGTGATATACTTTTTTCATAAATAATAATTCCGGAAATGATATGTAGGAGGATTTTATGAATTCGGGTGTCAATATACTTCTTTTGCCGCTTTGTTTTTTAGGACTGTATATGATTCTGGAAGCAGCTGACTGGGGGCTTTCTCTGGCAGCACCTCTTATTTCCAGAAACCGGCAGGAAAATGAAGCAATCCTCAATCTGATGAAGCCCGGACTGGATGGAAATGAGCTTTGGTTCTTTATGGGATTGTTCATGATTCAGATGGCATTTCCTCTCACGGGAGAAAGTCTGACTGCAGGCACCGTAGCCGTTGTCGTTCTTGTCGTACTTGGAGCCTTGCTTCGGCTGTTTGCGGTTCTGGCGAAGAAATATTTTTCATCACCCCTTGCAATAAAAATCATGAGTATCCTTTCCCTGGCGGCGCTGGCGGTCATGGGATTTGCCAGTACGGCATTCCTTTTGGGAAGCGATTCGCTGTATTCTATTTTTGGGGGAGTCTGTGCAGTCTGGTTTATTCTTTCTTCCTTTCAAATCGGATGTCTGTACGGGGCTGTCAAGGTAGTCAATCCTTTGGGTGAAAGATTCCGTGCGGCTTTTCTCGTTTCCAGTGTGCTGTCTGTTGTTGTTTACCTGATCTTTGCTTTCCTGGTAAAAGGAAATATAGGAGAATCTTCCCTGTACAGCGATTTCTTCTGGATCTCCCTGGTAGCAACGGCTATTCTTTTTGGCATTTCCTTCGCTTTCACCCGGATGCGCCATGTTAAAGCAGGACTGGCTGCGGCATACTGTTCTTCTTTCTTTGCTATCGCTATTTATCTGGCTGCCTATGCAGTGGAGATTCCCGTGCAGTATCCGGTACAGATTGGAGCAGTCAAGGCCGCTCTGGCAGGAATTCCTTCCACAGCCATTCTGGCGCTGGCTGTTGTGTGGACTTTCGGTGTGTTTATCTGGCGGCAAATTCGGAAGAAGCAGGAATATCAATGGGAAGATCATATTTGACGGAGGCAGAATATGGGAGAATTGTATAAGACACAGCATACCATCGATGAAATGCTGGACCGTATGGGAGTGAAAATTGTTCTGAATTCGGAGCATCTGACGGAAGAGGATAAATTTGAAGCAGAACAGCAGGGAGCATCGGTAGTGCTCAAAAAAGTGCATGAAAAGGATTCCGATAAAGAGTCTGATGAGTAAGCAGAGAAAACATTCCTTCTTTTGGGCGGGAATGTTTTTTTGTGCGGTGAATCTCTATGGTAAAATAAAAAATATACGGAAAGAAAGCGGGGAAAACATATGACAGAAAAAGAAGAGAGGAGATATGATCCCTTCGTTCATCTTCATGTACATACGGAGTACAGTCTCTTTGACGGAACAAGCCGAATCAGAGAACTGGTTTCCCATGTGAAGGAAATGGGACAGACCGCATTGGCCATTACCGATCACGGTGCTATGTACGGAGCGATTTATCTGTATAAAGAATGTATGGCACAGGGAATCAAGCCGATCATCGGATGTGAAGTATATGTTACCCGGGGAAGCTGTTTGGATAAGACGAGCAGCCAGGAAAAGCTGGCACATCTGATCCTTTTGGCGGAGAACAATATGGGGTACCGGAATCTGGTCAAGATTTGTTCCAAAGCATGGACAGACGGATATTATCATAAGCCGAGAGCAGACCATGAGCTTCTGGAAAAATACCATGAGGGAATCATTGCGCTGTCTGCCTGTGTAGGCGGTGAGCTGCCTCAGGCTATCCTAGCAAGGGATGAGGGGCAGGTTCGCAGAATTATAGAATTTTATATTAAAACCTTCGGAAAAGACAATTATTTTCTGGAACTGCAGGATCATGGGCTGCCGGAAGAAGCTGAGGTCAGACCGATTCTTGCCCGACTGGCAGAGGAATATGGCCTGGGACTGGTTGCAACCAATGATTTTCACTATACGAAAAAAGAAGATGCGGACAGTCAGGAAATCAAGCTGTGCATTTCCACGGGAAAAACGCTGGATGATCCGACTCATTTTCATTTTGCAAATGATGAGTTTTACTGCAAAAGCGGAGAGGAGATGCGGGCACTTCTCGGAAAATACAAAGGGGCTATTGAAAATACCCGGAAAATTGCCGATCGGTGTAATGTAAATCTGGTTTTCGGAGAGCATAAGCTTCCTGCTTTTGATGTACCGGATGGAGAGACCTCAGCAGAGTATCTGAGAAAACTTTGCGAGGAAGCTCTTCCCAAAAGATATCCCCATCCAACAGGAGAGGAAAGAAAAAGACTGGACTATGAGCTTTCCGTCATCAATCAGATGGGATTTTCCGACTATTTCCTGATTGTTATGGATTTTATCGGCTATGCCAAGAGCCACGGCATTCCTATCGGTCCGGGAAGAGGGAGTGCAGCCGGAAGTATCGTGGCATATCTTCTCCATATTACAGAAATTGATCCGCTGCGGTTCCATTTGCTTTTTGAACGTTTTCTCAACCCGGAACGGGTATCCATGCCGGATATCGATACAGACCTTTGCTACCGCAGACGGGGTGAGGTGATTGATTATCTGGTCAGAAAGTATGGGGAAGGGCGTGTTGCGCAGATCATTACTTTCGGAACACTGGCAGCGCGGGCAGTTATTCGGGACGTTGGGCGTGTGACCAATATTCCGCTGAGAGATGTGGACCGGATTGCCAAAATGATTCCTTCCAAGCCGGGCACAACCCTGAAGGGGACTCTGGAAAGTACGAGGGAGTTCAAGGCCTTGTATGAAAGTAATGCATCGGTGCACAATCTGATTGATCACTGCCTGGATCTGGAAGGACTGTCCCGCAATTCCGGAACTCATGCGGCGGGCGTTGTAATCTGTGCGGAGCCGGTTGATGATTTTGTACCCATACAGCGGACGCAGGACGGTTTTATCCAGACACAGTATGAAAAAGATCAAGTGGAGCAGCTGGGGCTGCTGAAAATGGATCTTTTGGGACTGCGCAATCTTACGGTTATTCACGATGCATTGGAAATGATTCGGGAAAATCGGGGGATTGATCTGGATATCAATGCAATTCCCAGTCAGGATGAAAAAACATGCCGTATGCTCTGCGACGGAGATACCGTAGGGATTTTTCAGTCGGAGTCATCGGGGTTTACGAATCTTCTCATGCAGCTTCATCCGGACCGTTTTGAGGATTTGGTACCGATGGTGGCTCTGTACCGGCCGGGACCGCTGGGAAGCGGGATGGCTCAGGATTTTATCCGGAGGAAGCATGGAGAAATTCCCGTGGAGTATCCCCATCCACTGCTGGAACCGATTCTGAAGGAAACTTACGGGGTTATCCTGTATCAGGAACAAGTTATGCAAATTGCATCTGTCATGGGCGGATTCAGCCTGGGACAGGCAGATTTGCTCCGCCGCGCTATGGGGCATAAGGAACCGGAAATCCTGCAGCAGCAGAGAGAAACTTTTGTGAAGGGGGCTGTCAATAATCATGTTTCGGAAAAGACCGCCAACCATGTCTTTGATTTGATGGTCCATTTTGCAGGCTATGGATTCAATAAATCCCATTCTGTATGTTACGGATGGCTTGCCTGGCAGACGGCGTATCTGAAAGCACATTTTCGGCCGGAATTCATGGCGGCGATGATGACCTGCTATAACGGCGATAAAGGCAAGGTGTCCCGGTATATTTCTGATACACGCCGGGGAGGAGTCGAGGTAGCAGGGCCGGATATCAATCTATCCCAGTCCTACTTCTCTGTTCGGGGAAACAAGATTATTTTCGGACTGGACGGGATTCAGAATGTGGGGGAGAATGCAGTGGCATCCATCATTGCAGCGAGAAAATCCGGCGGACCCTTTCGTTCTCTTGATGATTTGCTGAGCCGGATTGACGGGAGAGTGCTGAACAGCCGGGCCTGTGAAAGTCTGATTCGCTGCGGAGCACTGGATTCACTGGGGATAAACAGAAGCCGGCTTCTTGCCGTATTGCCGCAGGCGGTTTCCTTTGCACAGTCTGCCCGGGCAGATTATGCATCGGGACAGCTGTCGCTTTTCGGGGAAGAGAAGACAGAAACTCTGGTTTATCCGGATTTGCCCGATATGCCGAGACGGGAAAAAATCGAATGGGAAAGAAAGCTGCTCGGTTTTTATGTAAGCGGTCATCCGCTGGATGAATATAAGGAACAGCTTAAGTGCTGTACTCCTGTTTACGATATCCTTCAGGACAGTATGCAGGATAATCCTCTGTATGACGGGAAGGCGGTTACTGTCGGGGGAATCATCACCCACATTAAGTCCACCATGACAAAAAAAGGAGCTCCCATGGGCTATGTGATGCTGGAGGATTATGATGGAGAGATAGAGGCTGTGATTTTTCCTTCCGCCTGGGAAACGGAGCGGCCGAAGCTGATCGAGAATACGGCTGTTTCCATTTCCGGGCGCATTCAGTCCAATGAACAGAATGTGAAAATTCTGGCGGAAAAGGTGACGCCCCTGGGAGAATTTCGGGAAGAGGTGCGGCCGGCTTATGCGGAAATCCATCTATATGTAGATGAACGTCATGAAACCAATGCGGTCAGTGAAGGGTTGGGAAGAATTCTTCGCCGGTATCATGGAGATACCCCGGTTTTCCTGCATCTGGAAAGAAGCCGTCAGGAGATTACCATGACAAGAAATTTCTGGCTCGACTTCAGCAGAGAATGTGAGGAGGCGCTGAAAGGACTGCTGGGCCCCAAGGCGGTAGAAGGCAGGAACTGAGGGGACGAAAATAAGCAAAATCATGTGGGGTATGGTATACTGAAAAAGAATGGATGATTTTGAAATGTCTATAAAAGGGGGCTCATATGAGATTCTTAGTCTGTATTAAACAGGTTGTGGATTCTACTAAAATGGAAGTAGATCCGGATACCGGGCGCTTGAAACGAAACAATGCAAACAGTATTATGAATCCGCTGGATAAGAATGCACTGGAAGCAGCATTTTCACTGCGGGATGAAAAAGGAGGAACGGTTGCTGTACTGACCATGGGACCGCCGCAGGCACAGGCTGTACTGAAGGAAGCCGTTTCCATGGGCGCTGATGAAGTTTATCTGGCTACCGACCGCGCGTTCGGCGGAGCGGATACTTTGGCAACCAGTTATACTCTGGCAGAAGTGATTCGCAAAATCGGACCGTTTGATCTGATTTTCTGCGGGCAGGAATCCATCGACAGCAATACGGCCCAGATCGGACCGGAAATTGCGGCAACTCTGGAAATTCCGGATGTGAGCGGTGCAGTGGCGCTGAAGATGGAAAAAGAGGATCGGATTACGGTTACCCGCCTGATGGGGGACGAATCGGATGTATTGGAGCTGAAGCTCCCTGCTGTCATTACTGCCTGCAAGGAATTAAATCATCCCCGTTATCCCAGTGTAAAAGGCCTTTTGAAGAAGGATGAAACGGAAATTCATATGATTACCGCGGCGGATCTGGATGTCGATCCCGCCCGCATCGGAATAAAGGGATCCCCCACACAGGTCAAGCAGGTTCGGCCCGTGGTTCCGCCGAAGAAGGAAAATATCCGCATTGAAGGAAAAGATGCAGAAGAAGCAGCAGACCTTCTTTGCAGCGCATTACAGAAGCTGAAATTGTTTTAGGAGGAGAGCTATGGATTTTTCTGAATATAAAGGAATTTATGTCATCGGAGCTCTTCTCGAGGGACGTATCCAGAAAGTAACGGGAGAACTCGTCGGTCAGGCGAGAAAGCTGGCTGATACATTACAGGATAAGGTTTATGTTATTCTGATCGGCGGGCAGCTGACAGATTCTGCGGAGAATCTGATTTCTCTGGGGGCTGATACCGTTTATGTTATGACGAATTCTCGTCTGGCGCATTATGACGGAATGGCATATCAAAAGGCTTTAGCCGGTTTCCTGAAAGAGAAAAAAGCAGATACGATTATTTTTGCAGCAACTCCTCAGGGAAGAGATCTGGCCCCCCGACTGGCAGCGGAACTCGTCTGCGGCGTGACCGCTGATGTGACGGAATTGGGAACTGATGCAGAAAAGAAGCTGGTTATCTGGTCCCGTCCGGCTATGGACGGAAATATTATGGCTGATATTATCAGTCCGGAATATCGTCCGCAGGTCGGTACGGTTCGTCCCGGAATTTTCAAATTGCCGGTCCCGGATGCTTCCCGCACAGGTACAGTGGAACAGGTTCCTGTTCAGCTGACAGAAGAGGATCTGGGAACGATTCTGTTGGAAAGCATTAAAAGTGAAGAGGAAGGCAATTCTCTGGAAACAGCAAAGATTGTTGTAGCCGGAGGCAGAGGTTTCCGCAATCAGGAAGAATGGAAGATGGTTCATGAACTGGCAAAGCTTTTGGGAGCTACTGTCGGATGCAGCCGCCCGATTTCTGAATTTGGATGGGAACCGCACAGCCGTCAGATCGGACAGACCGGTAAGGGAACAGCACCGAAAGTTTATATTGCACTTGGTATTTCCGGCGCTATGCAGCATATGTGCGCCGTGAATGCAGATGTCGTGGTGGCAGTCAATAAGGACGCGAAGGCGCCTATTATGGAGAGTGCGGACTATGCAGTCGTTGCCGATTTAAAGGATTTTCTGCCGGCGTTGATTCGGAAGATTGCTTCGCTGAAAGAGAATAAAGACTGAGGCCAGCCAGAGAAGATTGCGGAGGTGACACATATGGCAGAAGAGAAAACAACCATATATTTCAATAATAATTTTTATCCGGATTTACATCAGCTCATAAGTGCGAATGACAGAGGCCTGCAGTTCGGAGACGGTTGTTATGAATGGGTCCGTGTATACCAGGGACGTGCATTTGCACTGTCCTATCATACAGATCGTCTGTATCGTTCCATGCGCCTTCTGGGAATCCGTCCTACTACGGCTCCGGATGAATTCACGGAAATCGTGGATACGGTGGTCGGTGAATCAGGGATTACCGAAGGATATGTAAAGATCATCGTGACCCGCGGAGATGGGGAACATGATTTCACGATCCCTGCCCGGAATGCTTTGCGTCCGAATGTATTGGTTTATGCAAGACCTATCAATTTGGAGGCAATTGCAAAGGTACAGAGCGGCGTAAAATGTATGACAATGGCGGATGACCGGGGACATCATTGTGATATTCTTTCTCTGAATCAGCTGAATAATATGATGGCCAGGGCAGAAGCACAGAAGAAGGGATGTTACGATGCCATTTTCATTAAGGACGGTCTCCTTACGGAAGCATCTCATTCCAATGTATGTATCGTCAAGGCAGGCGTTATCTGGACACCGGCTACCAACGAATTCATGACCCGAGGCATTACCCGGTCTCTGGTTCTTTCCCGGGTAGCACCGACAGCAGGAGTTACTTCAATTGATGATGCAACGGATCCGGTCAGACTGGAAGATGTGATGAATGCGGAGGAAGTATTCCTGACTAACAGTGAGGACGGAATCATTCCGGTTCTTTCTATCGACGGTAAGCCGATCGGAAACGGAGAAGTCGGTGCTGTAACGAAGAGAATTCAGGAACATTATGCGCATCTTATGGCGGATGGTCTGCCGTAATCGATGGCTCAATAAATATTGTTGCTTATAGGGAACTGCTCTTTCTGCTTGGCTCTCAAACAGGGAGAGCAGTTTTTGCCGCAGGAATAACATATAAAACAAAAAAAGGCCTTGAACCATTCCCGGTTCAGGGGCTTTTTTCTAATACTTAATACCGATAATAAAGAAGAAGTACAGACGGATTAAGACCCATCGGCACTTTTTGCTGCAGCTCCGGATGGCAAAGGAAAGCTCGAAGCTCCTGTCTCAGATCGTCATACTGCACATGACAACCTTGCCAAATATCTGCAGTGTGTCGGGAGAATTATAGGGAATAACGATAGGTACGAAAGAGGGATCGGTGCTGTCAGGAGAAAGGACGATACTTTCTTTTTCCTTGATATTATAGAACCTCTTTACCGTATATCCATGACCGTCAGTAGCAACGACAATATCGCCGTTCTGCAGCTGGCTTTTTGATAGTTCTGTCATAACAGCAATGACGGAACCGTCTTCTATAACCCGGTTCATGGAATCTCCGTTTACATGCATGATCATGATGCGTGGGTTCCTGGCATATTTTCCTAAAATAATATCAGGAAGGGTAATCCTCGGAAGGGTCATCAGAGCTTCACAGTTTTCCAATTTGCCTGCAGAGATGCCTACAGGAATGTGAATATAGGAAAAAGAAGGGGTTTCCTCTTCAGAATCCGCCTTTTCCATTTCCGGCTCTTCCAGAAAATAGCTTTTGGGAACTTCAAAATAGTCAGCCAGTTTTTGGATGGCACCCATTCTTGGCATGGCTTTTTTTAAAAGCCATTTTCCGACGGTAGACTCGCTGACCCCAAGTTTTCTGGCCAAATCATTTTGTTGTATATCCTGAGAATCAATCAGACGTGCTAAACGGCGGCTGAATAACTCCCGAACAAGCATTTCTTTTTTGGTGATACTCATATCGATCATCCTTTCTTAATTTTGATTTTAGAATAGCATTCTAATTAAGTCAATAAAATAATTTCAAAAATAGAAAATTTTTCTTGACAATAGATGTAAATTCTAGCATTATATAGTAAATGGAATTTAATTCCGAGGTTTAAAAACGGAAAAGCCGGAGCATCTGAAATATATTTTGGAAGTATAAGGACCTGACAGAATCACTACAGAACAGGCCGGGAAAGGAAGGATTTTCGATGACAGCAGGAGCAGAACATAGAGCGGCAACGATGGAGATGATAGCAGCAATTAATCAGTGTGCTGCAGAAATGAGAGTGCTTCAGGGACGGGCAGAACATCGCCGGGCAATTGTAGAGCGGCAGGAAGAGGAAGAAAAGCGGGATGATGAAATCACAAAAATGGCACTGGCATTTTCACTGGGAGGCGTTTTGGTGAGTGTAGTGATTACCTTTATGCTTATGGTTGCCGGCATACATCCCTTGCAAAACATTGTAATTTAACGGTACAAATGCAGTATCCGGGGACAGACCTTATTCCCGGGAAAGAGTGTGTATGATGAGAATTAAAACAGCCTGCCGGGAAGATAGTTCCGGTCGGAAATCAAGAGAATTGGAGGGAATTAACTCTTTTCCGGAGCGGAGAAGAAGGAATTCCTGAAAATAAAACAGACAGAGAAGGCAGAGGAGGGGTTGATACCGTATCGGATAAAACGGACTCTTTGAAATAAAAAATTCCCGCTTTTTGATGGATACAAAAAGCGGGAATTTTTATTTTATTTGTATTTACGGAAAAATCATTATTCCGTGAGTTCCTTGATCAGATCATGAACAGAGATAATTTTCTGTACCTTCCATGCATTGGCACCGCAGAAAACCAGACCGTGATCGACATCACCTTCCACGGCATTGATGAGTGCCTGAGTGATACAGTAAGGAGTTGTTTTGGGGTCACAGGTTTTCAGACAATGGAAGCAGTTGGTGACAGGGATACGGCCCTTTCTGAACCTCTCTACAAACGGATTCAGGAGAGCACGGCCGGTCATATGTACAGGACTCTGTACTAAAGTGACGTCTGATTCCTTAGCATTGACATACATATTCTTGAAAGATTCCGCAGCGTCACATTCTTTGGTGGCTACAAAGCGGGTTGCCATCTGTACGCCGGAAAGACCGAGAGCAAGATAATGTTCGATATCTTCCTTGGAGAAGATTCCTCCGCCGAAAACAACGGGGATTTTTTTCTGGAATTTTTCTTCGAATTCCTTAACGACATTTAAAATTTCGGTAATTTCCTTTTCATAGCCGTCTGATTCATGTTCCTTAACCTGTTCACGGGTATATCCCAGA
Organism: uncultured Dialister sp.; assembly: GCA_938038225.1. Lineage (GTDB taxonomy): Bacteria > Bacillota > Negativicutes > Veillonellales > Dialisteraceae > Dialister. The sequence continues at coordinate 23,352 of CALHRX010000007.1, forward strand.
TGTCCGCCTGCTTTAGGACCTTCTATTACGACCAGGTCTGCTGTGCGGTGATGATGTTTTTCCCAAAGCTTCAGAATAACTCTGGCTGCTTTCGGTGAACCGATAATCGGGGCAATTTTTGTGTTTGTGCCTTCTACACAGTTGGGAAGGTTTGTCGGGAGTCCGGCTCCGGAAAAAATGATATCTGCTCCGCTCTGCGCCGCACATTTTGCATAATCTTCATAATGCTGTCCGCGGCACATAATGTTGACGCCGATGATACCGTCCTTTGCGATTTCCCTTGCTTTTGCCAGTTGTTTCTTTAAAGCCCGAATATTGGCATTGACTGTATTTGTGCGGAAATCCGGTTCCCGGAATCCGACCTGAGCGGCAGAAATAACACCGACAGCGCCTTCTTTGGCAACGGCACCTGCTAACCCGGACAAGCTGACTCCGATTCCCATGCCGCCCTGGATAATCGGAACAGAGGCGGTAAGATCGCCGATATGTAATTTTGGAAATGTCATAAAATCACTCCTGAAATCATTTAATCTTATACGAAAAGGTATAAATGTTTGACAAATTGAGTCAATAGGCGTTATCATTGGTTTACTGTAGTTTATGCCATAGCAGCGAATAAGTCAATTCGAATTTTTCAGCAGGAGCCGACAGAAATTAAACAATTTCAAACTTATTGTTTAATTTCTGCACTTGAGTCGATAAGAAAAGATCGGGGAAAAGCGAGACTTTCGGCTGCTTTTTTAATGGAAATAAAAAATTCATTTTTGCTGTTCAATTTTGTCAAAACTGTGGTATAGTATTATCAGCAGGTGATAATAGTGGACAGAAGGCAAAAACATAAAATTGATAAACAGCATAGACGGGAAGCAATAGACAATTTGCTTCGCCGGAATCCGTGCCTGACAGATGAAGAGCTGGCAAAGGAGTTTTCTGTCTCTGTGGCAACGATCCGATTGGACAGACAGGCGCTCGGCATTCCGCAGATGAGAGCCCGTATGGAAAGCGTTGTTGCAGTATCCGGCCATCCTGCAAAAGTTCGTGAAGGACTTCGTATTTTGGATGTAGATCTGGGAATCAAAGGAGTTGGTCTTTTTGAGACGACTGCCGATATGGCAGACAAGGCCGGTTTCGTTTCTGCGGAAACATTTTACGGAGCAGCTGCTGATTTTGCGGAAGCATTGTCAGGCATTCCCTTTGTATCCACTCAGGTGGGCAATATCAAGTACAAAGTCCCGGTAAGGCCGGGGACCCTGTTGGTGGTGAAAGGACGCATCGTTCTGATGCGCGGCAATAAAAAGCATATTTATGTCAGTTTCTTTGATGGAGAGACTGAAGTGTATCGTTCAAAATTTATTATGGAAGTTTTGAATCAAACGGAGGCGTTTGATGGAAAAGATAGCCGTTGATGCTATGGGCGGTGATTTTGCACCGCTTGAAATCGTCTTAGGCGCTATACAGGCAGTCAGAGAATATCGGATTCCTGTAGTGCTGGTGGGGGATGAAAAACAGATTTCTGAAATATTGAAGAACAATCATGAGGAAAATAATCCTCTGATTGAAATTCAACATGCATCCCAGGTCATTGAAATGGGAGAACATCCGGGGCTGGCGTACAGGAAGAAGAAGGATGCATCGGTTTCCGTAGGAGCCCGGCTGGTAAAAAGCGGCAGGTGCGGTGCGCTGGTTGCACCGGGATCCACCGGAGCAGCGGTAACAGCAGGCCTTTTGGGAATCGGCCGGATCAGGGGAATTGAAAGACCGGCTATTCTGACACCGATTCCGAATCGCAAGGGCGGATATACATTTCTCCTTGATTCCGGTGCCAGTGCACAGCCCAAAGCAGATACTTATGTGCAGAATGCAATTCTGGGCTACATTTATGCCAAGAAGGTAGCCGGGATAAAGGATCCTAAAATCGGCTTGCTGAATATCGGGGAGGAAAGCATAAAAGGCAGCCCCATAGTGGCAGAGGCCAATGAAATGCTTCGTGCGCAGAAAGTCATTCCTTTCGCAGGAAATGCAGAAGGAAGAGATGTCACTACCGGGGATTTCGATGTGATTGTTACCGATGGATTTACGGGAAACGTGGTTCTGAAATTTGGTGAAGGGGCCGGAATGCTTTTGTCTGCTTTATTGAAGGAAGCAGTCATGAAAGGCGGTCTTCGGGCCAAAATTGGAGCACTGCTGCTGAAACCGGCGCTGAAGAAGTATCTTGCAAAAAGAATGGATTATTCCGAATATGGCGGTGCTCCGCTTCTGGGCATTAACGGTACGCTTCTGATCTGCCACGGATCTTCTAAAGCAAAAGCGATTAAGAATGCCATCAAACAGGCAAATATCGTGTGCGGAGAGCATCTTGACATGGTGGTCAAGGATACTCTTGCAGAAATGTATAAAACAGAAAGTGAAGAGCAGCAGTAATCATTGATGAAAAGCTTGAAAGGAACTGATAAGATGAAGACAACAGGTTTTGCCGGAATCCTGGGGACGGGGCATTATGTTCCGGAGCGGATTCTGACAAATATGGATTTGGAGAAAATGGTAGATACTTCTGATGAATGGATTCGGACGCGGACCGGTATCGAAACCAGACACTTAGCAGCTCCTTCAGAAAATACTTCCGATTTATGTGTGGAAGCTGCTAAACAGGCTCTGGATGCGGCGGGCCTGACTGCGGATGATATTGACTTTGTCATGGTAGCGACTGCTTCTCCGGATTATGTGGTTCCGTCCACAGCCTGCATGGTTCAGCAGAAGCTGGGATGCACTCATGCAGGAGCTATGGATATTTCTGCAGGGTGTTCCGGATATATTTATGCAGTAGCCTGGGCCAACGGTATGGTGAAAGCAGGTGTATATAGGCATGTTCTGATTATCGGGGCGGAAATTCTTTCCCGTCTGGTCAACTGGCAGGACCGCAGTACGTGTATTCTCTTTGGTGACGGTGCCGGTGCAGCAGTCGTTGGACCGACAGAAGAAAACTTCGGCGTGCTTGCTTCTGAACTCGGTGCAGACGGAAGCCTGGGGGGAATTCTGAATATTCCTTCCAGCGGAACGGCAGAACCGGTAAGTCATCGTTCCATTGATTCCGGACGTATTTATATCCACATGGAAGGACCGGAGGTTTTCAAGGCTGCAGTACGGCATATGGAGCATACCACATTGAATACACTGGAAAAGGCAGGTATTCAGAAGGATGAAATCAATATGTTCATTGCACACCAGGCAAATAACCGGATTATTCAGTCTCTGGCCAAAAAACTGAATATTGATAAGGAACATATGTGGGTCAATGTAAATCGTTACGGAAATACATCTGCCGCTTCTGTAGGTATTGCTCTGGATGAAGCAGTCCGTGCAGGAAAAGTTCATCACGGAGATATTGTTGTCCTGACAGGATTTGGCGCCGGACTGACCTGGGGCTGCGATGTTATGCGCTGGATGTAAAGATTTTTCTGTTAATTAACCGTGTTTGATATATTTTTACCTATATTCAATTGGAAGAGGTGGACAAGTTGAAGCTTGCATTTTTATTCCCGGGACAGGGGTCCCAGAAAGTCGGAATGGTTCACGACTTATATGAAAAATATGATTCTGTCAAAGCATTAATTAAGGAAGCGGATGAAACATTGGGATTCTCCATTTCCAAAATGATGTTCGAGGGGCCGGATGAAGACCTTATGAAAACAGAATTTACTCAGCCGGCTATTCTGACTGCCAGTGTTGCTGTGTGCCGTGTTCTGAATGATAACGGATTGAAAGCAGATATTGCAGCCGGGCACAGTCTGGGTGAATATTCTGCACTGGTAGCTGCCGGTGCAATGTCTTTTGCCGATGCAGTGCATACGGTTCATCTTCGCGGAAAATTTATGCAGGAAGCAGTACCGCTGGGAGAAGGCGGCATGGCTGCTGTTATCGGTCTGGACCCGGAGAAAATTGCGGAGGTTCTGAAAGGTGTCAGCACAGAAGAGGCTCCGGTGGAAGCCGTCAATTTCAACTGCCCCGGACAGACTGTTATTGCAGGAGCTACCAAAGCGGTAGAAAAGGCCTGCGCCGCATTGAAGGAAGCCGGTGCACGCCGGGCAGTCATTCTGAAAGTCAGCGCACCGTTCCATTCTACATTGATGAAGCCGGCAGCACTGAAGCTGAAGGAAGTCCTGGATAAGATTACTATTCATGATACCGTGATTCCTGTTGTTGCCAATGTTAATGCAAAAGAAGAAACGAAGGCTGATGAAATTCGGGCCAACCTGGTGGCGCAGGCAGATCATCCGGTGCATTGGGATGAATCTATCCGGGCAATGATTGCAGGAGGTGTGGATCAGACCGTAGAAGTCGGACCGGGAACCGTACTTTCCGGATTTATGAGAAAAATCGACCGTTCTGTTCCTTCTGCTCATGCAGAAGATATCGTCACAATTGCATCGGTATTGGAAGAATTGAAGGGAGTATAATTATGGCGGATCAGGAAAAAACAGCGCTGGTAACGGGTGCATCCCGCGGAATCGGCAAAGCCGTTGCTCTGGCACTGGCTGATAAGGGCTTTACGGTAGTAATTAACTATGCGGGAAGTCATGATGCTGCGGAAGCTGTTAAAGCAGAAATCGAAAGCAAGGGCGGAAAGGCTCTGACTCTTCAGGGAGATGTATCCAAGGCAGAGGATGTAGACCGTATTTTCAGCACGATTAAGAAAGAATTGGGCGGACTGGACGTTCTCGTCAATAATGCAGGAATTAACAGAGATGCTCTCCTGATTCGCATGAAGGAAAATCAGTGGGATGATGTCATTAATACCGATCTGAAGAGCGATTTCCTGACCATTAAAGCGGCAGCAATGATGATGATGAAGAGAAAAAAAGGGAGCATCATCAATGTATCTTCTGTAGTAGGCATTACCGGAAATGTAGGACAGGTCAATTATGCATCTGCCAAAGCCGGTGTTATCGGACTGACCAAGGCCTGTGCAAAAGAACTGGCAGGACGCAATATCCGTGTCAATGCAGTAGCTCCCGGATTTATTGAAACCGATATGACAGAAACCATTCCTGATAACCTGAAGGAAGGAATGCTTCGTTCCATTCCGTTAGGCCGGATGGGACAGGCGGAAGAAGTAGCAAAGGCAATTTGCTTTTTGGCTTCTGACGACGCCGAATATATTACTGGACAAGTTTTAAAAGTAGACGGCGGAATGGTTATGTAATATAATCAGAAAGTACAAATTACAACGAAAGGTGGTGAAATTAGGATGAGCACATTTGACAGAGTCAAGAAGATCGTTGTTGATCAGCTGGGAGTAAACGAAGCTGATGTAACCATCGATTCTACTTTCATTGACGACCTGGGCGCTGATTCCCTGGACATTGTTGAACTGATCATGGCATTTGAAGAAGAATTTGACATCGAAATTCCGGATGATGCTGCAGAAAAGATCAAGACAGTAAAGAACGCTGTAGATTACATCGACAGCCAGATTCAGTAATTTGACTACCGTGTCAAATCTCATAGGGGAATGCCGGGGAGCTGCTCCCCGGCAACCAATATGATGTATGAGATTGGGAAAATTCCTCAAAAAAACGGATGACCTGTCACGGTTGTCCGCTTTTTTGAGGATTTGTCCTGAATTAAGAGAGATTTATAGACTTGTAGTGAGGTGCCTTGAATGGAAAGAAGAAGAGTTGTAATAACGGGTATGGGTGTTGTTTCTCCTGTTGGTATTGGCGTTGATGCTTTTTGGAACGGCCTGCTGGAGGGAAAGTCCGGCGTATCCCGTATTGAAGCATTTGACCCCACTGATTATCCGGTACAGATTGCAGGACAGGTAAAGGATTTCGATCCGGTGAAATATGTGGGAGATAAAAAGACTTCCCGTCACATGGACAGAAATGCTCAGTTTGCTGTAGCTGCTGCAAAAATGGCAGTGGAAGATTCCAAGCTTGATATGACCAAAGAAGATTCCAACAGAGTCGGTGTCATCATCGGAACGGGAATCGGCGGAATCAGCACAATGGAAGAAACCGTACACCGCATCGATACCCGCGGTCCCTCCAAGGTAAATCCGTTCGCTGTACCGATGATGATTGCCAACATGGCTTCCGGCCAGGTATCCATTACATTTGGACTGCAGGGACCGGTTATGGCCGATGTAACGGCCTGTGCTTCCGGAAACAATGCAATCGGAAGAGCGACCAGAATGATTCAGTGGGGCGATGCAGACGTGATGTTTGCCGGCGGTACGGAAGCAGCTGTTGCCAAAGCACCGATGGCCGGATTTGCAGCTATGAAAGCGCTTTCCTCCCGGGACTGCCCGCCGGAAGAAGCATCCTGTCCTTTTGATGTAAGAAGAGACGGCTTCGTTCTCGGAGAAGGCAGCGGTGTTCTCATTCTGGAAGAACTGGAACATGCGAAAAAGCGCGGTGCTCACATTTACGCAGAAGTACTTGGCTACGGAACAAACGGCGATGCATACCATATTACGGCTCCCCGTCCGGGCGGAGAAATGGCTGCCCGCTGCATGAAAAATGCAATTGAGGATGCAGGGATTTCTCCGGAAGATATTGACTATATCAATGCACACGGAACCTCTACCGGCCTGAATGATAAGAATGAAACAAAGGCTATCAAGGAAATCCTCGGCAAGCATGCTTATGATATTGTAGTGAATTCTACAAAGTCCATGACAGGCCATCTGCTGGGCGCTGCAGGGGCTATTGAAGCGATTGTATGCGTTCTTTCCATTCAGCATAACAAGGTCCATCAGACGCTGAACCTGAAGACACCGGATCCGGAATGTGATCTGGACTATGTTCAGGAAGGACCGCGTGATGTCAAGGTAGACGTAACGATGTCGAATGCATTCGGCTTCGGAGGACATAATGCGGTTGTTATTTTAAGGCGTTATGCAGAATGAATCGTACAGAGGAGAAGCATCAGAAAAGAATTGAAGAACTGAAACGTTTTGCACAGGAGAAGCAGATTCCTGTGCAGAATATGCAGCTCCTGAATACGGCATTGACGCATACTTCCTATGCGAATGAACACAAGCATGAAGTGATCCATGACAATGAACGTCTGGAATTCCTGGGGGATGCAGTTCTGGATCTCGTCGTGGGGGAATATCTGTTCCTGCGCTTTCCGACCTGGCCGGAAGGACTTCTGACCAGAGCCAAGGCAAGTGCTGTGTGCAAACCTGCTTGTGCTGAATGTGCGGCAAAATTTGAAGTAGGGAAATATATGCGCCTCGGCCGCGGAGAGGAATTATCCGGCGGGAGAACGAGAGAATCCATCCTCGGCGATGCTTTTGAGGCCGTGATCGGCGCAGTTTATTTAGATAACAATTATGAAACGGCTGCCCGCTTCATTCTGGCTCATTTGAAAAAATTTCTTGACATTATTGATGCCGGAGAATATGACCATGACTATAAATCTGACCTGCAGGAGCTGGTTCAGAAAAATGGCGAAGTGAATATTCAGTATACAGTGATTCATGACGAAGGGCCGGATCATGATAAGACCATCTGGATGCAGATCAGATTGAACGGTCATGATTTCGGCACCGGCGTAGGGAAAAATAAAAAAGAAGCGGCTCAGAAAGCTGCAAAGGAAGCTATCGACCGTGTTCAGAAAGGGGAATCCTTCTGAGGCAGAATGGACTCTAACTGAAAAAGGATGTTTTCTGTGATAAGCAGAAAACATCCTTTTTGTTTTGTCCGGATAAACGGAATCCGAATCGATGAGACCGAAGCGGATTTTCTATTCTGTTGCCGGACGGTAGGAAAGAGAAATCCCTCTTTGGGGAAATTTTTCCGGCAAAGAGGGATGGATGATTAATAGTTTTCAGCCTTGATGGCAAAGAAACTTCTCGGATGACCGCAAACGGGGCATTCCTGCGGTGCTTCCACAGATTCTGCAGTGAATCCGCAGTTGGCACACATCCACAATTTCTTTTCGCCCCTCTTGAACATACGGCCGTTTTCCACGTTGGCGAGAAGAAGTCTGTAACGAGCTTCATGCTCTTTTTCGATTTCAGCTACCTTTTTGAAAAGGAATGCGATTTGAGGGAATCCTTCCTTTTCTGCAGTTGCAGCGAATTCGGGATACATGGAAGTCCATTCGCCGTTTTCACCTTCTGCAGCCATTTTCAGGTGTTCGGAAGTGCTCTTTTTCAGATCACCTACCAGCCAGAACCAAAGCTTGGCATGGGCTCTTTCATTGCCTGCAGTTTCACGGAAGATATCAGCGATTTGGCGGGAATATGTGGGATCTTTTTCTGCTTCGGCAGCAAACAGGTTGTATTTTACATGAGCCTGAGATTCGCCGGCATAGGCAGCATACAGATTTTTCTCCGTTTCGGTGCCCTTTATTTTTTTCATTTCTTCTGCAATTTTTTCTTTATCCATTTAAAAATCCTCCTTTTATGATATGCAGGCCTTTCAAATAGAAATCGGATCCTGCGATTACAATAAACATAATAGGGAATCCATGGATAAAAGTCAATACTATGCTTTCGCGGGAAAGATGGATTATAAAGCGGGAATCAGCCGGCTTTATTTTTCCTTTTTCCTGATTCTAAGGAGAAAAATTCCCTGTTTTCCGGAAATGAGGCGGAGAAAAGAGAAGGGAGAACATAGCGAAAATTTACAAATCCTTTACAAACGTAGTTTATTATCAATATATAAGTTACATTTTGTTGAAAATGGAGGATAGAATGTTTAGCCTGGTCAATAAGCATGAGGAATATTTTGATTTCCTTGTTACCAATTCCGAGTATTTCAAAAAAGGAACACAAATGGTGAAGGCGGTTTTGCAGGACCCGTCCCGTTTGGAGAAGTATTCTGAAGAAATTAGAAACATTGAAAAGGCAGCAGACGAAGTAACGCACAGCATTGCAGAAAAGATGCAGCATGTGTTCATAACACCGATTGACAGAGAGGATTTTTATCTTTTAACCAGTTCTCTGGATGACTGTGTGGATGATATTCAGGATGTCATCATGAGCCTGAAATTATACCATGCAGGGATTGGCTGGGAACTGCCGTTCCGTATGGCGGATATTCTGATCGATATGTCCGGGGAGATGATTGTCCTTTTCCGGCTGCTGAAGGATATTGATAAAAATGAACAGGAAATTCTTCAGAGAGCCCGGAAACTGAACGAATTGGAAAGCGAAGGAGATGAGGTTTACCGTAAGGTCATTTTTGATCTTTTTGACGGTACTCATGAAGTGATGGAAATCATTCGCTGGAAGGAAATCATGGAGGCAATGGAAAATGCCTGCGACCAGGCAGAAAAAGTGGCGAATTTGATTAAAGAGGTGGTCATGAAATATGCCTGAAGTCTACCTCATAGCAATGGTCATTATATTGGCCCTGCTTTTTGATTTCATTAACGGTTTTCATGATACAGCCAATGCAATCGCAACCAGCGTAGCCACTCGTGCGCTGAGTCCGCGGGTGGCTATTATCATGTCTGCATGTATGAATTTTATCGGTGCGATGGTTTCTACAGGGGTAGCAAAGACAATCGGCGGAGAAATTGTCACTTCCCCGCATATGATTGACTCTGTGGTTATTGTAGCGGCTTTGGCAGCGGCAATCGTATGGAATCTTTTTACCTGGTGGATCGGTATGCCCTCCAGTTCCTCTCATGCGATGATCGGAGGCATTATCGGAGCGGTTATTATTTCCTACGGTGCAGGAGCTGTTCATGTAGCCGGTGTCATGAATATTGTTATCGGCCTTGTGGTATCGCCGCTGGTGGCACTGTTTACCGGTTATGCAATCATGACAATACTGTATATTCTGTTCAGGAATGTGGGAAAATCAAGGGTTAATATGATTTCCCAGAAAGTGCAGATCCTGTCGGCAGCAATGATTGCCTTTTCTCATGGTTCAAATGATGCACAGAAATCCATGGGGATCATTACTCTGGCCCTTTTGTCCGGAGGGTTCATCGGACAGCTGGAAGTTCCCTGGGAAGTAAAAATCGCCTGTGCGCTTGCTATGTGCATGGGAACCAGCGTAGGCGGCTGGAGAATTATTCGGACAGTAGGAAATAAGATTTTCCGCATGCAGCCGGTGAACGGCTTTGCGGCGGATCTGAATTCATCTCTTATTATTTTCTCTGCGACAATGCTGCATCTGCCTGTTTCCACTACACATGTGGTGACAGGTTCCATCATGGGGGTAGGCTGGGCAACCCGCTTCCGTGCTGTTCGCTGGAATGTAGCCTATCAGATGGTATCGGCCTGGTTCATGACGATTCCCTGTACGGCGGCAGTGGGGGCACTTGTCTACCTGCTGATCAAGAACATATTCTGAATAAAAAGAAAAATGAATCTGAATGTCTGGATGACAGACAGGAAGGTTCATTTTTTATGCATGATTTTGCCGAAGCGTCTGATTGAGATATATAAAGAGACAGGGGTATGGTAAAATAGGAAATATTTGTTATACAAGACAGTAACGGAGGTACAGTATGCTGATTCAATGGTTTCCCGGGCATATGACAAAAACAAAACGTCTGATAGAAGAGCACCTGAAGGCTGTGGATTTAGCGGTGGAGCTTCTGGATGCCAGGATTCCTTCTTCCAGTGCCAATCCCATGGTGGAGGAGATGCTGGTCGGAAAGCCGCGGATTATTATTCTGAACAAAGCGGATCTGGCAGATCCGAAGAAAACGGATCAATGGATAGCCTATTACAATAAAAAGAATATTTTCGTCGTTCCCATGACGGTGGGCAACAGCAAGAACAAAAAGAAACTGATTCGGCTGATCCATGAAACGGCGTCTCCGATTATGGAAAAATGGAAAAAAAGAGGATTGAAAAACAGATCGGTTCGGCTGATGATTCTGGGAATTCCCAATGTAGGCAAATCCAGTCTTATTAATTTCCTGGCCGGCACGGCAGCTGCCCGTACTGCCAATACGCCGGGACATACCAGAGGAAAGCAGTGGGTTCGTCTGTCTGACGGGCTGGATTTACTGGATACGCCCGGGGTCTTGTGGCCGAAATTTGAGGATCAGACGGCAGCAATGCGTTTGGCAGCGACCGGAGCTATTGCGGGGGATGTATTTAATTCCTCAGAGGTTGTAGCGGCACTTCTTTCTTCTCTGGCTCAGACAGAACCGGAAATTCTGAAAGAAAAATACCGGATAGAAGATGTCAATCAGGACCCGCAGATTTTACTGGAAGCAGCCGGAAAAAGAAGAGGATGTTTCCTGCCGGGAGGAGCCATTAACTATGACCGGGCGGAAGCAGCGGTACTGGGAGATTTCAGGAATGGAAAGCTGGGGCGGGTCACGCTGGATCCGGTTCCGGAGGAGTAAGACATGAAAACAATAGCGGAAATCCGGGAAATTTTGAAAGAGGATGATGTGTCGCAGGACCTTCTGCGGGAATTGATGGATGATTCCCGCAAAGGAGTGCAGAAACTGGTTTCTTCTTATATGAAACGTCTGGAAAAAGAAGGGCAGGAACGGCTTCGTGTGGAATCCCTTTATGAGACGGAAACGGGATTCTATCAGAAAGGAAAGAAACTGGTTTGCGGTATTGATGAAGTAGGGAGAGGACCGCTGGCGGGGCCGGTTACAGTGGCTGCGGTCATTTTAAAGCCGCACTGGTTTGTCAGCGGCTTGAACGATTCAAAGAAGGTAACACCGAAACACAGAGAAGAAATTGCAGCAAAAATTAAACAGGAAGCCCTTGCTTATTCTATTGTCAGCCTGCCGCCGGAGGAAATCGATGCTTACAATATTTATGAGGCGACCATGATTGCCATGTATAAAGCAGTGGAAGGGCTTTCGGTACGGCCTGAGGCGGTCATTGTAGATGCGATGCCGCTTCATTTTCGCGTACCTACAGTTTCTCTGATTCACGGAGATGCCAGAAGTGCCTCCGTAGCAGCAGCTTCGATCCTGGCCAAGGTGCACAGAGATGCCTTGATGGATGAGTATGATCGGGTGTATCCGGGGTACGGCTTTGCGCAAAATAAAGGGTACGGAACAGCGGAGCATATCCGGGCACTGCATACTCTGGGGATTACACCGATTCATCGGAAAAGCTTTGAACCCATTAAAAGTATGCTGCTGGAGAATTTTACAGCAAATATGAAATAACGGCTGAACCGGATAGGGAAAGCCAATAAATTAATCCTTCACTAATAAATGAATAATATGATTGTTGTAATTCATTACACTTGCAATAATAGACTGAGATTGTAATGACTTATAATTAGTGATACAATTTATTTGTTTGATAATTCTTTTACAGAATTATTTTTCTCATTTTTTTCTTATTTATGTTGGGAGTGGTTTCATGTACCCGGTGAACCTGAAAATGACCGGAGTTCCCTGCCTCATCATCGGAGGAGGACATATCGGGGAGCGAAAAATCAGGAAACTGCTTTCGGAAAAGGCTGCTGTAACCGTGCTGGCTCCGGAAGTAAGTGAAGAAATCGGTCAGATGATCAGAGAAGGGAAAGTTCATTGGGAAAAAAGAAACTATGAAGCCGGAGACTGTCTGGACTTTCGCTTTGTGGTTACCGCTACGGGCGTCAGGCAGATAGCTGAGGCTGTCAGGCAGGAAGCAGCAGAAAGAGGTTTTCTTTATAATGCCGCGGATTTCCCTGAATTGGGAAATTGCTTCCTTCCGGCAGGCTTTCGAAAAGGGAATATTGAGGTCGCCGTATCTACCGGCGGCAAATCGCCTGCCGTAGCGCGCTTTTTGAAAACGCGGCTGGCGGAAGCGATTCCTGATGCTCTTTCGGATTGGCTGGATCGGGTTACCCGGATCCGGGCGGAATTGAAAAGAGACATTGCAGACAGCCGCATAAGAGAAAATTTTTGGGAAACCGTATTCGACGAGAAGGTTTTATCTCTTGTATATGCGGGGAAATTAGACGAAGCAGAGGAGTATATACGTCATGCAGTTGGTAGTCTTAGGTCTTAATTATAAAACAGTGCCGGTAGCTGTTCGCGAGCAATTTTCCATTTCTGCGGACAGTGCCAGAAGCGGCCTGCAGCATTTGGATGAACAGGAAGGAATTCGGGAGGCAGTGGTCCTCTCCACTTGCAACCGTACGGAAATCTATGCAGTATTGGAGGATGCGTCGGCCAGACAGGTACTGAAAGACTTTTTCCTGACACTTTCCGGCAACGGGGATGCGAAAGAGGAATATTTTTTCTACTATGAAGGGAGGGACTGCGTTCTCCATCTCTTTAGTGTAGCATCGGGACTGGACTCTATGGTAATTGGAGAAAGTCAGATTCTGAATCAGATCAAGACTGCATATACGATGGCGCTTGCCGAAAAGGCTACGAAGACGATTTTGAACACACTTTTCCACAGAGCGATTACAACAGGGAAAAGGGTCCGTACAGAAACCCGGATTTCCTACAGTGCAGTATCCGTAAGTTATGCGGCGGTAAAGCTGGCGGAAAAAATCCTGAACGGGCTGGAAGGAAAGACGGCCATGGTTTTCGGCGCCGGCGAAGCAGCGGAGCTGCTTGTGAAAAATCTGCAGGGAAAAGGTCTCCGAAATGTTATTGTTACGAACCGTCATATGGACAAAGCAGAGGAACTGGCGAAAAAATTCGGAGGAACTGCGATTCCTTTTACGGGAGCTGTCAATCATGCGGATGACTGCGATATCCTGATTACTGCTACGGGAGCTTCTCAGTATATTGTGAAGGCCTGGGATGTACGGAATTTGATGAAGAGAAGAAGCAATCAGCCGCTGATGGCGATTGATATTGCAGTTCCCTGTGATATTGAGCCGGAAGTCGGCGATATTCATAACGTATCTCTTTATAATATTGATGATCTTCAGGAAATCGTAAACGATAATATTCGTCTGAGGGAAGAGGAAGCGGAAAGAGCAAAAATCATTATTCAGGAGGAAATTGATTCCATCGAGGAACGGTTTACGTATCTGAGTGCTCGGCCGGTCATGGTATCCCTGTCGGATAAAGCAGAGGAAATCAGAAAAAGAGAACTTCATCGCACGCTTGGGAAGCTGCATGGTTTGTCCTATGAAGATATAAAAGCTCTTGATCATATGACGCATATGATTGTTCGCAAAATCCTGAGAGAACCGATGATTCAGCTGAATGAATATGCAGGGACAGAATGGGAATCTGCCAATAAATCTGCTGTGACAAGACTGTTTCATCTGGATGTTGCCGGAGGGGAAAAGCTTGAAAAATAAGATTACCATTGCCACCAGAGAAAGTCTCCTTGCTATGTGGCAGGCGAAGTATGTGGCAGGAGAAATTAAAAAGAAATATCCGGGAATCACGGTAGAACTTCTTCCGGTAACGACAAAGGGAGATCAGGTTTTGGATCGTTCCCTGGTAGAAATCGGCGGGAAGGGACTTTTCATCAAGGAACTGGAAGTCATTCTGCTGGAAGGAAAGGCAGATATTGCCGTCCATTCCCTGAAGGATATGACGGCTCAGTGCCCGGAAGGGCTGATGATCGGAGCTGTTACGGCAAGGGAAGATCCGCGGGATGCTTTTGTTTCAAACCGATATAAATCTTTTGAAGAGCTTCCGGCTGGTGCTGTTGTGGGAACGTCCAGCCTGCGGCGGCAGGCACAGCTTCTCCATTACAGGAAGGATCTGGTCATCAGGACTCTGAGGGGAAATGTACAGACAAGACTTCGGAAGCTGGATGAAGGGGAATTTGATGCCGTGATCCTGGCAGCAGCAGGACTGAAGCGTCTGGGGCTGTCTCAGCGGATTTCCGGTTATATTTCTGCGGAAATGAGTATTCCGGCAGCCGGGCAGGGGGTTATGGCCATTGAAGTCAGATCCGATGACCGGGAGACACAGGATATCATTTCTTTCCTTCATGACCGTCAGGTGGCATTCTGCGTTCGGGCAGAACGGTCTTTCCTGGCAAAAGTCGGAGGAGACTGCAAGGTGCCGGCAGGCATTTTTGCCGTACCGACGGAAGACGGGGAGCTTCGGGCGGATGCTTTCATTGCATCGCCGGACGGAAAACAGCTGTATCGTTCTTCCCTGAAGGGAAACAGAGAAAACCCGGAGAAAATAGGACAGGACCTGGCAGAATACCTGCTTGATGAAGGCGGACGGGAAGTTCTGCAGAAAATGGATAAAATTTAATCATATTGAGGAGGATGTATGAAAACAGGGAAAGTATATCTGATCGGTGCCGGGCCCGGGGACCCGGAACTTCTGACATTGAAGGGAAAACGATGTATAGAAGAAGCCGATGTCATTGTAGGTGACTATCTGGCGGATGAGCGGCTTCTCCGGTTTGCCAAGCCGGAATCGGAATATATTTATGTAGGGAAAAAGTCCTGCTGTCATACCATGCGGCAGGAAGATATCAGCGCACTTCTGGCCGAAAAGGCGAAGGAAGGGAAAATTGTAGCTCGCCTGAAAGGGGGCGATCCTTTCGTTTTCGGACGGGGCGGAGAGGAAATCGAGGTGCTCCGTAAAGAGGGTGTGCCCTATGAAGAAGTTCCCGGAATTACCAGTGCTATTGCAGCGCCGGCCTATGCGGGCATTCCGGTGACACACCGCGGTGTAGCTGCATCTTTTGCAGTCATTACAGGACATGAAGATCCTACAAAAGATAAATCATCCATTCACTGGGACAAATTGGCAGGAGGGGTGGATACTCTGATTTTCCTCATGGGGGTAGGTCATACAGAAATGATTACCTCTCAGCTGATGAAGTACGGAAGAGATCCGAACACACCGGCAGCCTTTGTCCGCTGGGGAACCCGGCCGTACCAGGAAACCTATACAACGACTCTGGGAGAAGCTGCTGCGGATGTAAAAAGACTGGGAATCAAACCGCCGGCAGTCTTTGTGGTCGGAAATGTAGTCGGTCTGCGGGAGACAATGCGCTGGTTTGATCGTCAGCCCTTGTTCGGGAAATGGGTGATAGTAACCCGTACCAGAAGTCAGGCAGGAAAGCTGTCCCGGCGGCTGGATGAAAAGGGAGCTCTGTGTTATGAAATTCCGACCATTACCATTGCGGAACCTTCTGACGGATATGAGTCCATGGACAGGGCCATTTCTGTTCTGGCTGTTTATGACTGGATTTTGTTTACCAGTGCCAATGGTGTAGATGCTTTCTTTAAAAGACTGGACGAACAGGGGTATGATACGAGAGCCATTGCTCATGCCAAGGTCGGAACCATCGGGAGCGCTACGGCAAAGGCTCTGCTGAAGTACGGCATTAAAGCAGATCTGGTACCGGCTGAATATAAGGCAGAGTCCCTTCTGGATGCACTGAAAACAAAGGTAAAGGCAGGAGACCGTATCCTGATTCCCCGTGCCAAGGTTGCCAGAAGCGTATTGCCGGAAGGGCTGAAAAATCTGGGGTGTCTGGTAGATGTGGCTGAAGCTTATGAGACAAAAGCAGACATTTCCCATCAGGAGGAACTGATCCGCCATTTGCAGAACAAGGATGTGGATATCATAACCTTTACAAGCTCCTCCACTGTTTACCATCTGATGGAACAGATTGAGGGCAGGACAGAACTGCTGGAAGGCGTTACCCTGGCATGCATCGGACCGATTACAGCGGAGGCATGCCGGAAATATCATTTAACACCGTCTATCATTGCTGATGTTTATACTATAGACGGACTTATTGATGCAATGGAAAGAGGCATTCAGAAGAAATGAAAGTGAATACATTACGCCCGAGAAGATTGAGAAAAACGGAAGCTATCCGCAGTATGGTCAGAGAGACCTCGCTGGAAGTGAATGATTTTATTTACCCGATTTTTGTTGTTCCGGGGACCAATGTAAAGGAAGAAATTCCCAGTATGCCGGGACAGTATCATCTGTCCGTAGACAATGCAGTAAAAGTGGCAGAAGAAATATATAAACTGGGAATTCCTGCTGTAGAAATTTTCGGACTTCCGGAATATAAGGATGAACAGGGGTCCTCTGCGTGGGATATGGAAAGTCCTGTACAGAGAGCTATGCGGGCCATTAAGAAGGAAATTCCGGATCTTGTTATTGTCGGGGATGTCTGCCTTTGCCAGTATACCAAGAGCGGACACTGCGGCCTGCTGAATGGCCGTGAAGTCGACAATGATCCTACACTGGACCTTCTGGCCAAAACAGCGCTTTCTCAGGCAGAAAGCGGTGCAGATATTGTGGCGCCTTCTGATATGATGGATGGCCGCGTAGCCAAGATCAGAGAAGTTCTTGATGCCAATCAGCACCAGGATGTATCTATCATGTCTTATGCCATCAAGTATGCTTCCGGATTCTACGGTCCGTTCCGTGATGCCGCAGACTCTGCTCCGCAGTTCGGCGACAGAAGAGGATATCAGATGGATCCCGCAAACAGCCGGGAAGCCATGAAAGAACTGGAACTGGACATGGAAGAAGGCGCGGATATGATCATTGTAAAACCGGCTATGGCTTATCTGGACATTGTCAGACAGGTAAGAGACCGCATTGACCGGCCGGTTGTAACCTATAATGTTTCCGGAGAATATGCCATGATCAAGGCGGCCGGAGCCAAAGGCTGGATTGATGAAAAGCGTATTATCATGGAATCCCTGACCTGCATGAAGCGGGCAGGCTCCGATATGATTATCACCTATTTCGCACCGGAAGTCGCAAAATGGCTCAAAGAGGAGGCAGGAAAGTGATTAACCTTTCAAAATCTGCGGAAGAATTTGAAAAGTCCAAGAAATACATGCCCGGAGGAGTGAACAGCCCTGTCCGCTCTTATCCTCACATGGGATGTCCTCCGCCTTTCATTGCCTGTGCGAAAGGCTCGCATATTACGGATATCGACGGAAATACCTATATTGATTACGTAGGCTCCTGGGGCCCCATGGTTTTGGGGCATGCTCATCCGAAAGTTATCGCGGCCATTCAGAAGGCAGCAGAGAACAGCACCAGCTACGGGGCTCCTACGGTTAAGGAAACGGAAATTGCAGAACTGATCCATGAAATTTATCCCTCTGTGGAAAAGCTGCGTATGGTCAATTCCGGTACGGAAGCAACCATGAGTGCACTCCGCGCAGCCCGGGGCTATACGGGAAGAAGCAAGATTCTGAAGTTTGAGGGGTGCTATCACGGTCATGCAGACAGCCTTCTTGTTAAAGCAGGCTCCGGTGCGGCAACTTTCGGAAATCCGGACAGTGCCGGTGTGACCGAAGGAACTGCAAAAGATACGATTGTAGTTCCTTACAATGATATTCCGGCTTTTACCAAGGTTATGGATGAAGCAGGAGATGAAATTGCGGCGGTTATTGTGGAACCGGTAGCCGGCAATATGTGCTGCGTTCCGCCTGTGGAAGGTTTCCTGGAATGTCTTCGGAAGGAAACGGAAAAGCACGGTACCGTTTTGATTTTTGATGAAGTGATGTGCGGATTCCGTACTTCGTTCCATGGTGCGCAGGGAAAATATCATATCCGTCCGGATATGACCTGCCTCGGCAAAATCATCGGCGGGGGACTCCCGGCGGCAGCCTACGGCGGCAGACGGGAAATCATGAACTGCATTGCTCCGGACGGTTCCGTATATCAGGCCGGTACACTTTCCGGCAATCCTCTGGCAGTGACAGCAGGCATTGAAACTCTGAAGCAGATGATGGCCATTCCCGATCTGGATCAGAAGCTTTCCGATAAGGTAAATGCACTTCTGACAGGATGGAAGGAAGCTGCTGAGCGGGCCGGTGTTGCACTTGTTGCGCATCAGTCCGGCTCCATGTTCGGCATCTTTTTCTCGGAAAAGGATGTGCTGAACTATCAGGATACCTGTGCAGCCGATGCAAAGCAGTTTAAGGCCTGGTTCCTTTCCATGCTGGATCAGCATATCTATCTGGCGCCTTCTCCTTTCGAAACATTGTTTATGTCCTATGCCCACAGCGATGAAGACATAGAAAAGAGTATTCAGGCAGCTTCGGCAGCAATGGAAGCCGCAGCAAAAGCATAAGGAATTTTTCTTAAAATCAGGAAGCATTTCAGAGAAGACTTTACATCTAGGAATTTCCATGTTAAAATATATCTAAAGATATAAATCATTTTAAGAAAAGGAGCAATCACTATGAAACTGTCTGATAAGATGTTAAAAGCTTTGGTAGCACAGGCAAATATGGAATTGGGCGCAGGCTACCTCTATCGTTCCATGTCCCATGATATGAAAAATCTTTCTTTGAACGGCTATGCTGAATGGCTGAAAAAGCAGTATGAAGAAGAAAGAGAACATGCTTTCAAGATTGTTGAATACATCGAAGACCGGGACGGCGTTGTTGATTTCCTTCCTCTCGAAGGTGTGAAACATTATGCTACTCCGCTGGAAGCAGCAGAAGCTTCTCTCGCTCATGAAGAAAAGGTATCTGCTTCTATCCGCAATCTTTTCAAGATGGCAAGAGAAGAAGGAGATATTGAAACAGAAGTATTCCTCCAGTGGTATATCACTGAACAGATTGAGGAAGAGGTCAATGCAAGAGATAATGTAGCCGGCTTCAAGAAAGCAGAAGGCTGCGACGGACTGCTCTTCATGTTTGATGCTCATCTGGCAAAGCGTTGATTGCCTGAATTAAAAACTTTTCCCCAAAACCGGACCGGAATGTTTGAATAACAGACATTCCGGTCCGGTTTTTGTTGAGTTTAGGGGATAAACAGGGAATGAAATCGGCCAATCAGGCGGTTTTTCATGGCCGCCGAAGGATTTTATTTTCTGTACGTCGGTGAAAATCGGGTTTATTATCTGCCGAGGGTCCGGACAGAGAGCAGACGGGCAGTGCTTCGTTCAGCCAGGGGATTCCCGGGATTTCAGGAAACGGATGAGGCCGGTTTATCGGATCGTATTGAATACGC
The DNA here is from genome assembly GCA_938038225.1 of uncultured Dialister sp. Taxonomy (GTDB): domain Bacteria; phylum Bacillota; class Negativicutes; order Veillonellales; family Dialisteraceae; genus Dialister. The sequence continues at coordinate 43,179 of CALHRX010000007.1, forward strand.
AGGAACACTGCACAGTTATTTGAGTCGGTTTGAAAAAAAGATTTTATTATTGACTATTATTTATCATAAATCCTACAATAAAGGAAAAATAAAGAAATTCAAGAGATCAGAATCAATCATATCAGGAAAAGCAGGCGACAGTTATGAAAACGACCGAATTCGGACGTGAAGGAGAATCATTGGCCCAGCAGTATCTGGAAAGGAAAGGGTACTTGTTTCTGGAAAGAAATTTTAAAAGGGTACACGGGGAAATTGATTTGATTATGCAGGATGGAGCAACGCTTGTTTTTGTGGAGGTAAAAAGCCGGCACAGCCGCAGGTACGGAGAGCCTATAGAAGCAGTGACACCTTATAAGCAGCGCCATATACGGAACTGCGCAAAACTTTACCTGATGAATCATCCCGCCAACGGACAAAGAATCCGGTTTGATGTAGTGGAAATAATGGCCGGCTGCGGAGAAATAAAATTCAAACATACCCAAAATGCATTTTAATACAGGTAAAAAATACAAAGGGGGGGATAACATGTACGCAAAGGCGCTGGGAACGACAACTTTCGGACTGAACGGCCATGTAATCGGTGTAGAAGTGGATATTAATAAATCAGTTCCCGCATTTGATATTGTGGGGCTTCCGACTGCAGCGGTAAAGGAAAGTAAGGAAAGAGTCCATTCAGCGATTCGAAATTCTGGATATCGTTTCCCTGTGGATAAGGTGACAGTGAATCTGGCGCCGGCTGATTTGAAGAAGGACGGATCCGGGCTGGACCTGCCGATTGCCATCGGGCTTCTGGCTGCAGAGGGACAGATTTCCGAAGAGTGTCTGAAAAATACGATTTTCATCGGGGAGCTTTCTCTGAAAGGAGAGATCCGGGCAGTCCCGGGGGTCCTTTCCATGGTTCTGGCAGGAAGAGAAGCCGGGGTATCCCGCTTCTGCATGGCTCCAGAAGTCACGAATGAAGCTTTGCTTTGTGAGAATATTGAGGTATATGGACCCAGGACACTTCGTGATCTGGTGGAATTTTTGACGGGGCGGCAGCCGCTGGTTCCTGCCGTTCGGCATGAAGCGGAAAAAAGTACGATCAGTGATATTGATTTTGCGGAGGTACAGGGACAGATAATTGCCAAGCGGGCGATGGAAATTGCTGCGGCAGGGGCACACAATGTACTTATGACAGGCCCGCCGGGAAGCGGGAAAACTATGCTGGCACGGCGGATTACCACGATTCTGCCGCCGATGAGCCGGGATGAGGCTTTGGAGGTTACAAAGATTTACAGTGTGGCCGGACTGTTCCATGCGGAGGACATTATCCGGGACAGACCGTTCCGCAGTCCGCATCATACGATATCCATGGCGGGATTGATCGGCGGCGGATCCGTTCCCCGGCCGGGAGAAGTTACGCTGGCACACCGGGGTGTGCTTTTTCTGGATGAGCTTCCGGAATTTCCCCGAACCGTGCTGGAGGTTCTCCGGCAGCCCCTGGAAGACAGGGAGGTCCATATTTCCCGTGTGAATGCGTCTTTCACTTATCCGGCAGATTTCATTCTCATTGCGGCGATGAATCCCTGTCCGTGCGGATATCTTGGAGACCCGGACCATCCCTGCACCTGTACGGACGGAGAAATCAGGAGCTACGGAAGGAAAATTTCCGGGCCGCTCTTGGACCGCATAGATCTTCATGTTTCCGTTATGCGGCCGAAGTACAGTGAGCTGACTGCAACGATCAAGGGGGAGCCGTCTTCTGAAGTCGCGAAGCGAGTAGAGGCGGCACGGCATATTCAGGAGGAACGTCTGGCGCGCTGGCATATGTGCAGCAATGCGCAGATGGGCCATCGGCAGCTGAAGGAAACGTGCAGGCTGGATAAGGAAGGAACGGAAATGCTGCGGGAGGTTTTTGAAAAACTCAGCCTTTCTGCCCGCAGTTATGACCGGATTATCAAGGTGGCACGGACCATTGCGGATTTGGAAGGGAAAGAACAAATCGAATCCCAGCATGTGGCAGAAGCAATCAGTTATCGGAATATGCTTCCCAAGAGGTGATTATGGACAAATATGCAGCAGCCCTGCCCGGATGCAAAGGTCTGGGAGCCAAGTACATGCGGGCGCTTTTTGATTATTTCGGAAGCCCGGAGGAAGTGTGGAAGGCTTCGGATAAGGCTGTCGGGGAATCTCATATTTTGGGAGAAAAAGTGCAGAACAACTTTCTGGCCTACCGGCGGGCCGCAGATCCGGAGCGGATTGCAGAAGAGCTGTACAGAGAAGAGATTCGCTGTGCGGTCTGGAAACAGGATGAAGAATATCCCTCCCTGCTGGAGGCTACATCCAATCCTCCGGCAGTTCTGTTTTACAAAGGGGAAAGGATCAATTATGAAAGGACAATCGGCATTGTAGGATCCCGAAAGGCGACCTCCTATGGGATTGAGACGGCCCGGAAAATGGCAGAGGGACTGTCAAAGCAGAACATTGCGGTGATTTCCGGAGGAGCCCGGGGAATCGACAGTGCATCCCATCGGGGAGCCCTGGAAGGCGGCGGGGTGACAATTGCAGTGGCGGCATGCGGTCTGGATCGGGTCTATCCACCGGAAAATAAGGGGCTTTTTGAGGAAATTATAAAAGCGGGAGGCGCCGTAGTTTCCGAATATCCGCTGAAAACACCGCCGCTGGGCCGCCAGTTCCCTGCGAGAAATCGGATTATTGCAGGGATGAGTCGGGGAATTCTGGTGGTGGAAGCAGGAGAAAGAAGCGGATCTTTAATTACTTCTGATTTTGCACTGGAGGAAGGAAGAGATGTATTTTCTGTTCCGGGAAGCATCTGGGTTCCTTCCAGCAGAGGAACAAATCAGCTGATCCGGAACGGAGCGATCTGCTGCACATCCTACAGAGATATTCTTCAGGAATATGAGTGGGGTGAGGAAAAACAGGAGGAAAACAAAAAAGTTTTCCGGGAGCAGTTGACACTGGAAGAAGAGTTGGTGTATCGTTTTTGCTGTACAGATAACGAGGTTTCCGGCGAAGATATTCTGCAGCAATCAGGGCTTTCTGTGGTTCGTTTAACCGTGGTTCTTCTGCAGCTGCAAATCAAAGGCTATATAAAGGAAGTCGGGCCGAGCCGTTATATTGTCATAAAATAACAATCATTGGCAGGAATCAGTCGGGAAAGATTTTTTTCTGCATCACAGGAGGAATACATTGCCGATTTCAAGAACGATTACGTTTGAGTCCAAACGGAAAAAGAAGAAAATCGAGGAACCGGATTTCAAGAGAAAACCGAATCCCAAAGGAAAATGTCTGGTTGTGGTGGAATCCCCTGCCAAAGCCAAGACCATAGAAAAGATCCTCGGACCGGATTATAAAGTAATGGCATCGATGGGGCATCTGCGTGACTTGCCGCCCCGTTCTCTCGGAGTGGATATCGATGATGATTTCAAACCGGAGTACGTCAATTCAAAGCAGAGAGAAGATGTCATCAAGAATCTTCAGAAAGAAGCCAATAAGTCCCGGACAGTTTTGCTGGCAACGGACCCTGATCGCGAAGGAGAAGCGATTTCCTGGCATCTTTCGAAGCTGCTCGATGTCAGCCCGGAGGAAAATGTAAGGATTGCTTTTCATGAAATTACGCCGCCGGCGATAAAAGAAGCTCTGAAGCATCCTGAACCTATTGATCTGAACCGTGTGGAGGCACAGCAGGCCCGCCGAGTGCTGGACCGCCTGGTGGGGTACAAGCTTTCCCCCTGGCTGTGGAGACAGTTATACCGCGGATTATCTGCAGGACGTGTTCAATCTGTAGCGACACGTCTGATTTGTGAAAGAGAAGAGGAAATCAAAGCTTTTCAGCCGGTGGAATTCTGGACTGTGGAAGGAATCTATCAGACCGGAGAGCAGGAAAAATTCAAAGCCAAACTGTTCAAGATTGACGACCGGGAAGCAGACCTGCATGGGCAGGAAGAAGTCGATCAGATTGTAGAGGCGCTGAAAGGGCAGACCGCTGCAGTGACAGCAGTTACGCAGTCCAGAAAGCAGAGAAAGGCGAAGCCGCCGTTTACGACCTCCACAATGCAGCAGGAAGCAGTGAATAAGCTTAGCTTCAATTCCAAGAAAACGATGATGCTGGCGCAGCAGCTGTATGAAGGAATTGAGATGCCTGATGAAGGTCATGTAGGGCTTATTACTTACATGCGTACGGATTCCACAAGAATTTCCGATGAGATGATTAAACAGGTACGGCCGTATATTGAACAGGTCTACGGTAAAGAATATCTTCCGCCCAAACCGAATGTATACAGCAAGGCAAAGGATGCCCAGGATGCGCATGAAGCCATTCGTCCGACAAGTCTTGCCTATTCGCCGGAAAGATTGACTCATGTCCTGAGCAGAGATCAGCTGAGGCTGTACAAACTGATCTGGGACCGCTTCATCGCATCTCAGATGGCACCGCAGATCCAGATGAGCACATCGGCCCTGCTGACCTGCGGGCCGTATACGCTTAAGGCAACGGGTTCGCATACTTTATTTGACGGATTTACCGTTATGCGGTCGGCAAAGGAAAAGAAGCAGGAAAAGGGAGAGGAAAATTATCTTCCTCCTTTGAAGAAAGATGATATTGTACAGAACCTGGATATTGAGGGAGAGCAGCATTTTACAGCTCCGCCGCCCCGTTATACGGAAGCCAGCCTGATTAAGGCCATGGAAGAAAAGGGGATCGGAAGGCCGTCAACCTATGCGACGATTCTCGACACTATTCAGAAGAGAGGCTATGTGGAAAAGGAGGGAAAGCAGTTTGTCCCCACCGAAACGGGCTTCTCTGTGACAAAACTTCTGAAGAAATATTTCGGGGAAATTGTCAATGTGGAATTCACTGCCGATATGGAAACCTGGCTGGATAAAATCGCCGAAGGAAAGGCGACATATGTCAAGGTATTGACGGATTTCTACAAGGTCTTTGATGAAGAGCTGCAGGCGGCCAATATCGGAGCGGAAAAAGATAAAAAGGAAAACGAAGAAGTTACAGATGTAATCTGCGAAAAATGCGGAGCGCACATGATCGTCAAAATGGGGCGGTATGGGAAATATCTGGCCTGTCCCAATTATCCGCAGTGCAAAAATACGAAGTCCTATAGTCTGATCAAGGGAAATGCGGAAGTTTCCGATGTAAAATGTGAGAAATGCGGAACGCTCATGGAATACCGTGAAGGGCCGTACGGCAGATATCTGAAATGTCCGTCATGCGGAACGAACAAGGCTATTATTATCGATACGGGAGTGGAATGTCCGAAATGTCATAAAGGGACATTTATCCAGAGAAAGTCAAAAAGAGGCCGCCTTTTTTACGGATGCAGCAATTATCCGGAATGCAAGAATGCTTTTTGGAATGAGCCTACCAGGCAGATCTGTGAGCACTGCGGCTCTGTCATGCTGAAGAAGGTCATGAAAAACGGTACGGAAGTACTTTTCTGCTCCAACCCGGACTGTATTACCAATGCGAAAAAGAAAAAAGCAACAAAGAAAAACACAGAACAGACAGGAGAAAATCAGTGAATCAAAAAACAGAGGTGACCGTAATCGGAGCCGGTCTTGCAGGATCGGAAGCAGCTTATCAGCTGGCGGAGATGGGAATCCCCGTCCGGCTGATTGAGATGCGTCCCGGGAAGCAGACCCCGGCTCATCATACCCCTTATTTTGCAGAGCTTGTGTGCAGTAATTCTCTCAGAGCTGCGTCCCTTACGAATGCTGTAGGACTTTTGAAGGAAGAAATGCGGCATCTGCGTTCCGTTATCATGAAAGCGGCGGATGAGCACTGCGTACCTGCCGGAGGTGCCCTTGCGGTGGACCGGATGGGTTATGCGCAGGCTGTCACGGAAATGGTGAAGAACCATCCCCTGATTACTTTTGAGGCGGGGGAAATCGAAGCGATTCCGAAGGAAGGAATTGTCATCATAGCAACCGGTCCTTTGACGGAGGGGAAGCTGGCAGAAAATATCCGGCAATTTTGCGGAGGAGAAGGATTCCACTTTTATGATGCTGCAGCACCCATCGTGACGAAAGAGTCTCTGGATATGTCAGTGGTTTACCGTATGTCCCGTTACAATAAGGGGGAAGCGGCCTATCTGAACTGCCCCATGGATGAAGAGGAATATAAGGCATTCCGGGCTGCACTGTGCGGAGCAGAGATGGCTCCGGTTCACGGATTTGAAAATAAAAAAGTCTTCGAAGGATGCATGCCGATTGAGGTCATGGCGCAGCGGGGAGAAGACACGATGCGGTTTGGGCCGATGAAGCCGGTAGGACTGCCCGATCCGAGGACGGGAAAGGATCCTTATGCCGTCGTACAGCTTCGGCAGGATGATGAGCATGATACGATGTACAATATCGTTGGGTTCCAGACGCATCTGAAATGGGGAGAGCAGAAACGCGTATTCGGCATGATTCCCGGTCTGGCTCATGCGGAATTTATCCGTTACGGGGTTATGCACCGGAATACCTATATCGATTCTCCGCATCTGCTGGATGCAACCATGGAAACAAGAAAAAGGGAAGGGCTGTTCTTTGCCGGGCAGATGACCGGCGTGGAAGGCTATGTGGAGTCGGCTGCGTCAGGCATCGCGGCAGCTTACTCGGCAGCAGCCCGCTATTTGGGGAAAACACCGGTTCCGTTCCCCCGGGAAACGGCCATAGGCAGTCTTTGCCATTATATTTCTCATTTTAACGGACCGAATTTTCAGCCGATGAATATCAATTTCAGCTTGATTCCGCCGCTGCCTCACAAGGTACCGAAAAAAGAAAAGAAGCAGAAACTTGCGGAAAGAGCTTTGACGGTTCTTGATGCATTCTTAGCGGAAAAAGGCCGGTAAGGAACTCTGCTGTATAGCACAACGGACCGGCCGCTTGAGACCGAATTAAAATCGGTCGGGCGGCCGGTTTTAGTATGCGGCAGTATAGGTCTGTTTTTATTTTCTCTCCGGCATATGATAAAATAAAAATAATAAATCGGAGGGAACTATGAAAAAAGTCATTTTTGATGTGGACGGAGTACTGCTCAGTGAAGAACGGTATTATGATGTGTCAGCGCTGACGGTTTGGGAGCTGCTGTACAGCTCTCAGTACATGGGACTGCCGGGAGAGCAGGAGCTTTTTGATGCAGCGTCCGTGACGGAGGGGCAGATTGCTTTCTGCCGAAACAAGGTGTGGGGCAATGATCGGCTTCTGTCATATCTGAAAGCTCATGGACTCAATTCCAACTGGGATATGGTCCATGTATACCTGATTACGCTCATATGGATCATGGCCGGAGAGTATAAAAAGAAATCCGGAGGAGAAAAAATAGAACTTCGGTTTTCTACCATTCCGGAACTGCAGACTTCGGGAAGAAAGCTGATGGGACTTCACATTCCCGGGGCCGATGAAATTCTGGCCCGGTGGGAAGCCTCATTCCCAAAGGATGTCGTGGGGCCTGCGGCGGTGCATATTCTGGCGGAGAAAATGCAGAAGGACTTCGGGTTACCGGTTGATTGGGGAGAACTGCAGTCGGATTTCTGGAAAATTCATACAGATGCTTTTCAGGCATGGTATCTGGGAGATGATACATATATTTCGCTGCGGGGTCGTAAGCCGTACAGCGGAGGGAAAACAGGCTTTCTCAAAAGAGAATTCCCGCTGGCTCCGGCGGAATCCATCCTTGCTCTTTTTCATGAGCTGAAAGAAAGAGGCTATGCGCTGGGGATTGCTACCGGCAGATCCGAGAAGGAAACAGAGATTCCTTTCAGAACATTCGGCTGGTATGACGAATTCGATCCCCTGTTTCTGGCGACAGCATCGGATGCCGTTTCAGCGCAGAGAATGTTTGGGGGAGATGTTCCCGACAAACCGGATCCCTTCATTTATATTTGCGCGGCATTCGGAAGAAAACGGGAAAATTTTAAGGATTATCTGGAAGGAAAATATCGGGTGTGTCCGGAGGATCAGGTATGGGTCTGCGGTGATTCCCGTTCGGATATCCTGGGGGCGCAAAGAGCAGGTTGCCGTTTCATCGGGGTCCTGACAGGACTGGAAGGAGAAAGTGCTGCTTCCATGTTCGAAGAGGCGAAGGTTCCGTTTGTAAAAAAAGTGACGGATATTCTGCAGGTGCTTCCGTAGCCCGGATGGGGAATTTTGCATGATTTCCGGCATCATGATAAAATAAAAATAATGCCAATTTTATACTGAGGATTTTTGTAAATGGATCGGTTTCCTCATTTATACGGTCATGAAAAATTAAAAAAGATGTGGGAAAAATTGTATGAGAGCGGAAAAATGCCTCATACAATGATTTTATATGGAGAAGAAGGTCTGGGGAAAACTACTGCTGCGCTTGAACTGGCCGGGTTGCTGACAGGGATGGAAAAGCAGATCTGGGATTTCTGGGAAAGCACAAAGCCGGATGAAGCGGAAAAGGAATCCGTGTTTGTCTTTGCAAACCGGTGCGTGTGGTATCTGAAGCCTCTGAATATGGAATTGAAAATCGAACAGTTCCGGCAATTTTTGGAGGAAATGCCTTCTTTTGATGAAAGGCCTCACGTGTGTATTATCGATGAGGCACAAACCATGAAGGATCCGATTGCGAATTCCTTACTGAAGACATTGGAAGAACCTATCGGAAATCTTTATTTTATCCTGATTGCCCATGATATTACGGCTTTACTGCCGACGATTATATCTCGGAGCGAGCGATTCCCCTTTTTTGCTTTGGCTGAAAGTGAATACAAAAGACTGCTCAGAGAGCATAAGGAAAAGTATAAACTGGCTTCGGACATTGATGAGGAGATGGCCTATCAATTGTCTGAGGGCAATCCCGGAGTGACCCGGGAATTGTGCACACAGGAAAAATCAGGCCAGCTGGATAAAGCAATGCAGTTCTGGGAAATGCTGACCCACAGCAGCACGCCTTTTTCGGAGCTTCAGGAAGGAAAGATGAGCGACAGGAAGAAATTCCTTCAGAGGCTTCGATGGATCATTCTGATCGGAAGAGACTTGATGGTATTGGGAGAAACCGGGAAAACGGATTTAATACAATGCTTGGCCATGGCGGACAGGGAAAAAGCGATTGCTTCTTCATGGAAAGGCGGCAGGGCAGAGGCAGCACTTTGTTTCCTGGAAGAGGCGAAGAAGGCAGTTACTCTTTCCATCAATGTGAACATTGTATGGGATGCGGTTCTTATCCATTTGGAACATATACGGAAGGACGATAGTGCATGGAACAGGTTATAGGAGTCCGTTTCAAGCCGGCAGGGAAAATTTATTATTTTACGGCAAAAGAACTGGACTTGAATGTATCGGACGGGGTTATTGTAGAGACTTCCCGAGGAATGGAATACGGAGAGGTCGTTATTTTCCCGAAAGAAAATAATATCAAAAAAGAGGATTTGAAACCGGTTATCCGAAAGGCGACAATAAAAGATATGGCTCAGCTGGAACGGAATAAGGAAAGGGAAAAATCTGCTTTTGATATTTGTCTGAAAAAAATAGAGAAATTTAAATGTCCGATGAAACTGCTTCGGGCGGAATATACGTTTGACCGGAATAAGATTGTATTTTTTTTCACGGCAGACGGACGGGTGGATTTCCGGGAGCTGGTCAAAGAGCTGGCATCGGTATTTCATACGAGAATCGAGCTCCGGCAGGTGGGCGTGCGGGATGAAGCTAAACAGGTCTCCGGCATCGGCCCCTGCGGGCGGCCGCTTTGCTGTGCAACTTTCCTGGGAGATTTTGCACCGGTATCCATCAAGATGGCCAAAAATCAGGGCTTTTCATTGAATCCCACCAAGATTTCCGGTGTTTGCGGGAGACTGATGTGCTGCCTGCGGTACGAGAATGATATCTATGAAGAAAACGCAGGGAAAAAACAAAAGGGAGAATGCCCGATGAAGAACAAGGGAAAATTATTCCGTGTGGGCATGAAGGTCATCACCGATGAAGGATGCGGTCAGATTTTATATATCAATACACAGAAGCATACCGTGAAAATCCAGCTGGAAGGACAGAAGACAAAGGTATTGCCTTGGGATTCGGTAGAGCAGGAAGAAAATGGATAATTGGAAAATCAAAGAAGGGGAACGTCTGGATGATCTGGTCAGAGATGGGATGAAATTGATTCAACGGCCGGATCAATTTTGCTTTTCCGTGGATTCGGTTCTTTTGGCTCACTATATCCCGGTAAAGCCGAAGGATCGGATTGCCGATCTGGGAACCGGGACAGGTGTGATTGCTCTCCTTGTTTCCGCGTTGGGCGGTCAGGCGATCAGTGCATTTGAAATCAATCCGGTCATGGCGGATCTGGCGCGGCGGAATGTAGCGGGCAACCACAAGGAAAATGTGATAGAAATCATCGAATCGGACTATCGGAACGTAAAGGAACATTGTCCGTCCGGCAGCTTTTCCCTGGTTCTGGCAAATCCGCCGTATCGGGAAAAAGGAAGCGGAAAGATGAGCCGTTCTCCCGGGGTGGCCAGCGCAGGATATGAATTGAATGCAACGCTGGATGATGTATTTAAGGCGGCGCAGTATCTGCTGAAATTCGGAGGCAGACTGGGCATGGTCCATCGGGCGGACCGGCTGGCTGATCTGATTGCAGTGGGCCGCAAGTATTATATGGAACCGAAACGGATGCGTTTTGTTTATGCGCGAAAAGGGAAAAGTGCTGTCAGGGTGCTGATTGAATGGAAATACGGCGGTCATGCGGAATTATGTGTGGAACCGCCGCTTCTTCTGCATAAGAATGACGGATCCTATACGGAAGAAGTTTTGGAGATCTACGGAAAGGAACAATCATGAGTACAGCAGAAGCAGGTACGCTTTATCTGGTGCCTACGCCGATCGGAAATTTACAGGACATCACGGAACGGGCTGTGGAAATCTTAAAGAATGCAGATATCATTGCCTGTGAGGATACGCGGCACACCCGGATTCTGATGAATTCTCTGGGAATTGCAGCGCATGTGGAGTCCTATCATGAGCATAATAAAAAAGAAGCGGGGCCCAGGCTGATTGAAGCACTCCTTGCCGGACAGTCCGTAGCGCAGGTGAGTGATGCGGGAATGCCTGTGATTTCCGATCCCGGAGCCGATCTGGTGCGGCTGGCGCTGGAAAAGGACATTCCCATTGTTCCGCTGCCCGGTCCCAATGCAGCATTGACCGCGCTCATCGCATCCGGACTGGATGCCCGTCATTTTGCGTTTATCGGTTTCCTTCCCAAGATTACGGCAAAAAGGAAGAAGCTTCTTTCAGATATTTCCCGTCTGCCGATGACGCTGATTTTTTATGAGGCACCGCATCGGCTGAAAGCAACGCTATCTGCTTTGCAGGAAGCTTTCGGAAACCGCAGGGCTGTTACGGCAAGAGAGCTGACCAAGAAATTTGAAACTTTTGAAAGAAGTACATTGAAAGAACTGCGGGACGGTCTGGAGGAGAAGGAGCCCCGGGGCGAATATGTCATTCTGGTAGAGGGATGGGACGAAGAGCAGGAGACGGAAGCCTCTTCGGAAATCTCCTGGCAGGAAGCTGCGGCAGAGCTGCAGGGCGAACTTTCTTTGAAGGAGATTGCAAGACAAATTTCTGTCCGATATCATATGTCCAGGCGGGAAGTATACCAGTATCTGCTGAAAGAAGCCGAAACAGCTGAACCGCGTGATAAATAAAACAATCAATATTTATTATCATTTAGTCCCGTTGTATAATAAATGAATAATATAAACTTACATCCAGGCAGGAGGAATTTTCATGAGCGATAAACCGAAATATTATATTACAACGCCTATTTACTACCCCAGTGCCAAGCTGCACATCGGCCATACTTACTGCACGACTATTGCAGACAGCATTGCCCGTTTCAAAAGACTGGACGGATATGACGTCCTGTTCCTGACGGGCAGTGACGAGCACGGACAGAAAATTGAACAAAAGGCGGAAGAGGCAGGCGTAACTCCTATTCAGTATGTAGACAATATCGTGGCGCAGTTCAAGCAGCTCTGGAAAGAACTGAATATTACCAATGATGATTTTATTCGTACCACAGAGGAAAGACACAGCAAGGTGGTACAGATGCTTTTTCAGCGCGCTTATGATAAGGGCGATATTTATCTGGGAAAATATGAAGGCTGGTACTGCATTCCTGATGAAACGTTCTGGCCGGAAAACAAGCTGACTCCGGATCATATCTGCCCGGACTGCGGACGTCCGCTGCAGAGAGTCAGTGAGGATGCATACTTTTTCCGTATGTCAAAGTATGCCGATCAGTGGATGAAATATATTGAAGAACATCCTGATTTCATTCAGCCGGAATCCCGCCGGAATGAAATGATCCAGTTTGTAAAAAGCGGTTTGGAAGACCTTTGCGTGTCCCGCACCAGCTTTACCTGGGGAATTCCGGTTCCGTTCGATCCCAAGCATGTTGTGTATGTATGGTTTGATGCACTGGTTAACTATCTGACCGCAGCAGGCATCGTGGATGATCCGGAAAAATTCAAAAAATTCTGGCCGGCAGATGTTCATCTGGTTGGAAAGGAAATTGTTCGTTTCCATTCGATTATCTGGCCGATTATGTTGATGAGCCTGGGCATTGAACTGCCGAAAAAGGTTTACGGCCATGGCTGGCTGATTGTAGACGGAGAAAAGATGTCCAAGTCCAGAGGAAATGTCATCGACCCGATTCCGCTGCTGCAGGAATTCGGCTCGGATGCGATCCGGTATTATCTGCTCAACGATATTCAGCTGGGACAGGACGGAAATTTCAGCAGAGAACGTCTGATCAACCGGATTAACTCGGACCTTTCCAATGATCTGGGCAATCTGCTTTACAGAACCCTGTCCATGGCGGAAAAATATAATAAGGGAATCATTCGCAAAGGGGATACTTCTGGAGATGCGGCTATTGATCAGGCATCCCGTGAGGTAGAAGCAAACGGAGCGGCAACACTTGAAGCGTTCCGGAAGAATATGAATGAATGGAAAATCAATGATGCTCTCAAGACTGTATGGACCTATATCCGTTCCCTGAACAAGTATATCGATGTCACCATGCCCTGGGCACTGGGAAAGGATCCGGCAAAGGCGGATATTCTGGACGGAGTTCTTTATCACCTTTGCGAAGGGCTGCGTTTTGCTGCTCTTATGGCGGAACCGGTGATTCCTATCGGGGCAGAAAAAATCTGGGCACAGCTGGGACTTTCCGGATTCAGTGATGCAGGCTACAAGGACTTGGTATGGGGAGGCATTCCCGACGGTACAATGACACATAAAGGAAATCCGATCTATCCGCGTATCGAAATCAAGGAAGACGATGAAACGGAAGCTCCTGCAGCGACAAAAAAGGAAGCCAAAAAAGAAGAAAATCCCCAGATTTCCATTGATGACTTCTTTAAGACTGACCTGAGAGTAGCCGAAATCCTGACAGCGGAAAAGGTAAATAAATCCAAGAAGCTGATTAAAATGACTGTATCTCTCGGCGGTGATGATGTACGGACTGTCGTGAGCGGAATTTCCCAGTATTACACACCGGAGGATCTGATCGGAAAGCATGTAATTTTTGTGTCCAATCTCAAACCGGCAAAGCTGATGGGTATTGAATCTCAGGGCATGATTCTGGCAGCTTCCAAGGACGGAGAGCTCCAGGTTCCGTTTGTGGATATGCCTGCAGGAAGCAAAGTCAAATAATGAAGCTTTTTGACAGTCATGCTCATTTATATGACAAGGCTTTTGATGCTGACCGGGAAGAGCTGATTGAACGGCTGCAGGGAAATCTGGCGTGCATTATGATTCCGTCGGAAAATCTGGAAACCAGCCGTAAGGCCGTAGCTCTGGCGGAAGTGTATTCTTTCCTCTATGCGGCGGTGGGGATTCATCCCCATGAAGCGAAGACGGCAGAGGAAGGAACACTGGAGGCGCTGGCCGGACTGGCAAAGAACCATCAGAAAGTAAAGGCAATCGGAGAAATCGGATTGGATTATTATCGCATGCGCTCCGAAAAGGAAGTGCAGAAGAAATGGTTTGCCCTGCAGCTGGAACTGGCCAAAAGTCTTGATCTGCCGGTAATCATTCATGACAGGGAAGCCCATGGTGATATCCTGACCTTGCTGAAGGAGCATAAAAGCGATCGGCTGCGGGGCGTTATTCATTGCTTTTCCGGCAGTGCGGAAACGGCACGGGAGCTGATGAAGCTGGGATTCTATATTTCCTTTGCCGGGCCTGTCGTATATCGGGGAAGTACCCGCTTGCGGAAGGCGGCAGCGGAAGTACCGCTGGATCGAATGCTGATTGAAACGGACAGTCCGTATCTGACGCCTCCGCCGAAACAGGGGCAGAGAAATGATCCGTCCAATGTTTTCTACGTGGCGGAGCAGATTGCCTGCATCAAGGGAATTCCTGCATCGGAGGTAATTGATCGGACGGCACGGAATGCGGCAGCTGTGTACGGAATTCAGCTTTAATTTTGAGAAAAACGGGATACTGCGGTCCTGCGGGATTACAGTATCCCGTTTTTTGATTATAATAAGAGCAAGCATTCGGACAGAATGGCCGGCAGGATGAAGTTTTGGAGAGCATTACAAAGGGATTTGGCCGATTGTTGTCTGTGCCGGAAAGACCGTTTTACGGAAAGAGGTGCTCTTATGCAAGCAAATCAGTTGACAGAGATTCTTTACAGGAAAGGACTTCTTTCCGTAAATGATTCTTATACGATGATCAAAGGGGATGAGGCGGAAAGTGTCAGCCTTATCATGAATCATCCGCTGATGGTCAGAAGTTTTTCACGGGAGCAGCTGGAAGGATTTATCACCAGACTGTACCGCATTTATGAGGCAGATTCTCCGATTCTTCTGCTTATGGAAAACGGGAGCATTTTGAGGATGTCTCTGAAAGAGTTCGGAAGCTATGAAGGAAAGCTTCCCTGTGCAGTAGTTTTTGACCGAAGAAAAGCTGCCGTATCGGCAGCGCAGCCCTACAGTCTGAAAAAGATCAAAGAGACCGTAGGGACTCTGCTGGCACCGGGCGGATGCCCCTGGGATAGGGCACAGGATCATCAGTCTCTTCGAACTTATTTCATTCGGGAAGTGTATGAGGTAATTGATTCCATCGATAAGGAGGACAGGGAAAATCTGAAGGAAGAACTGGGAGATGTTCTTTTTCAGGTGGTTTTTCATGCTTCTCTGGCAGAAAAAGAAGGATGGTTTACGATGGATGACGTGGTACGGGAGATCTCCGATAAGATGATCCGGAGACATCCGGGAGTTTTCGGGAAGGAAAAGTCTGATTCGGAAAATGCCAATAAATCCTCGTGGGAAAAACGGAAAATGGCCGAAAAAAACCGAAAATATCTATTGTCCGGGGTTCCGAAAAGCTTGCCAAGTCTGCTCCTGGCGTGTATAATTCAAGAGAAAGTGAGTTCCGACGGCCTTGGGGACTGTTTCCTGCCCGGAGAATCTTTGGATAAACTGACCGGTTTTCTTCATGACAGAATGAAGCAGGAAACAGCCGATAAAAAGGAAATAATCGCAGGTAGTCTTCTGTTTGCCATTGACCGTGTATTCAGCAAGGAAGGCATAGATCCCGAGCTGGCGCTCCATCGCTGCTGTATTGCATTTATGGGCCGCTTCCGGGCATTCGAAGAGAGGTTGAAGAAATCCGGAAAAAACCTGCAGGACCTGACCCCTGAGGAAGCAGAAAAATTTTGGATAAAATTCAACGAGACCTGAATTGTGCTGTCGAAGCTACAAGCGATTTTCCCGCGGATTATTAAAGGAGGATGTTTGGTATGAACAAAACAGAACTCATCACTGCAGTTGCTCAGGAAACTGAAATGACAAAGAAAGATGCTGAAAAAGCGGTCAAAGCGATTATTGATGTAATTTCCGATTCTCTTGTAAAAGGTGATAAAGTACAGATTATCGGATTCGGAACCTTTGAAGTTCGCCAGCGTAAAGCCAGAGTGGGACATAATCCGTCCACTCAGGATGAAATCAAGATTCCGGCTTCCAAAACTCCGGCATTCCGGGTTTCCAAACAGCTGAAAGAAAAAGTGAATGCTAAGAAAGCAAAGAGCAAAAAAGCAAAGAAATAAGAAACAGAAAGTCTGAAGGGCTGTGGTAAAACACAGCTCTTTTTGCATTTTTACGGAATTTCGTGGATCCGCAAAAATCAATTATGATGAGCGATCCTTGATTTTTAGGCAATATTTCTGTCCGACAGATATGCCGTCCGGGAAGGTCCTATGATATAATCTACAAAAAGGGCAGAAAAGGGAGGAACCATGACGGAAAAGGCATGCAGGGTTTATATATTGACAGCAAGCATCGGGACGGGACACAGTCAGGCTGCCCGGGCGATTGCCGAAGCAATCAGGAAGACCCATCCTTCCTATTCGGTCAGCGTGCTTGATTTTGTGTCTGATAATATCTTTTCCATTGACCATATCATTAAGAACAGTTATCTGAAAATGATAGAGAGGTTTCCTTCCCTGTATGATCATCTGTACAGCGATTCGCAGGACAGCAGGTTTGGGCAGCTGTCGCAGAAGCTTTTGAACAGAACGTTCAAGCAGCGGATGAAGCAGCTGATCAGTACATTGAATCCGGATGCCATGATTTTCACACATCCTTTTCCGGCGGGCGCGGCTGATTTGCTTCGGGCGGAAGGAAATGCGAAAATTCCTCTTCTGGGGGTTATTACGGATTTTGATATTCATCAGCTTTGGGTGGATCCCTGGCTGGACGGATTCTGTGTGGCCACACCGGAGCTGAAAGTACTGATGGAAAGTTACGGTATTCCCGGATCGATTATCCACGTGACGGGAATCCCGGTGCGGTCTTCCTTCTATGAGACAGCAAGGAAAAAACCGCTTCCCGAAAAGGGAACGGTTCTGCTTATGGGAGGAGGACTGGGCCTTGGAAATGTAGTGGATAATCTGGCCCGGCTGGATCAGGTGGAGGAGATCCGCAAGTTTATCGTAGTAACGGGGAAGAATATCGATCTGTATGAAAAAGTGGCTAATCTGGCAGAGCATCTCCGTCATCCGGTGGAACTTCACAGCTATACCAATAAAGTGGCAGAGCTGATGGCGCGGAGTGAACTCCTTGTAACGAAGCCGGGAGCATTGACTTGTACAGAGGCGATGGTTATGAATCTTCCGATGATACTGGTTAACACACTGCCCGGGCAGGAAAGAGCAAATGCGTCCTATATGAAGAAAAAAGGCTGTGCCGAATGGGTGAGTCGGAGTGAGCTGGCAGAAAAGGCCGGATATATCCTTCGGGATCCGGAAGTTCGGGAAAAGATGGCCGGAGCATGCGGCTGTGAGCATCCGAACAGTGCTGAGCATGTGGTTCAGATTCTGGATCGATTGCTGAAAAAAGAAAATTGTTAAAAGATGGCCGGTGTAAGCACCGGCCATTTTGCATGGAAATTATGATGGCAAAACGGACAGGGACTTTTCCCTGCATGATATAATAGAAATAGATAAATATCGATAATATAAAATAAAGGAGCGGACATGGATAAATCGAGAATCAAAAGAGAATATTCGGAGCCTATGATTCCCTTCCGGTTAAAAGCTCCCTTTCAGCCGATGGGGGATCAGCCTAAAGCGGTGCAGTCGCTCGTGAAGGGGCTGAATGACGGGCAGTGGGCACAGGTCCTGATGGGAGCGACCGGGACCGGGAAAACGTTTACTATGGCCAAAATTATAGAGGAAGTGCAGCGCCCCACGCTGATTATTTCACCCAATAAGACATTGGCGGCGCAGACAGCCAGTGAATTCAAGGATTTCTTTCCGGATAATGCGGTATATTATTTTGTAAGCTATTACGACTATTATCAGCCGGAATCCTATGTGCCGCAGACCGATACATATGTGGAAAAGGATTCTTCCCGGAATGAGGAAATCGACCGCCTCCGGCATTCCGCTACAATGGCGCTTTTCGAAAGAAAAGATGTAATTATTGTAGCCTCTGTTTCCTGTATTTACGGATTGGGAGATCCGGAGGATTACAGCACAATGAGTCTGTCTCTGCGTCCGGGTGAACAGATTGAACGGGAGAAGATTCTGGAGAAACTGGTGAATATGCAGTATATGCGGAATGATATGAATTTTACCAGAGATACATTCCGCGTCAGGGGAGATACGATCGATGTATTTCCTGCATCGGAGAGCAATATCGGAATTCGTATAGAGATGTTCGGTGACGAAATTGATGCGCTTACAGAATTTGATATTCTCACCGGAGAAAGAGTGGCGGAGCGCAACCATATTGCCATTTTCCCTGCGTCCCATTATGTAACCAGTGCGGACAAGATGAAATCTGCTGTCAGCTCTATTGAAACGGAACTGCAGGAAAGGCTGCAGGAGCTGCGCGCAGAAGACCGGCTGCTGGAAGCACAGCGGCTGGAGCAGCGGACAAATTATGATCTGGAGATGATGCAGGAAATCGGATATTGTTCGGGCATCGAAAATTATTCCCGCCATATGTCGAACCGGCAGCCGGGAGAACCGCCTTTCACACTGCTGGATTATTTTCCTGATGATTATTTGATTATGATTGATGAATCTCATGTGACGGTGCCGCAGCTGCGGGCTATGTACAACGGGGATCAGTCAAGAAAAAGAACCTTGGTGGATTACGGTTTTCGTCTGCCCAGTGCCCTGGATAACCGGCCGCTTACTTTTGATGAATTTACGGAACGGATCAACCAGATTATTTATGTTTCCGCAACACCCGGTCCGTATGAAATGGGCGTTCAGACCAATCTGGCGGAACAGATTATCCGTCCTACGGGACTCCTGGACCCATCGATTGAAGTACGGCCGATAGAGGGGCAGATGGATGATCTGCTGGGAGAAATCCATAAGAGGGAAGAGGCAGGAGAAAGAGTCCTGATTACGACGCTGACAAAGAAAATGGCGGAGGATTTGACAGATTTCCTGACGGAAGCAGGTGTAAAGGTCCGGTATCTTCATTCGGACATTGCGACGATTGAAAGAGCGGAAATCATACGGGATCTTCGGGCAGGTGTCTTTGATGTCCTGGTGGGAATCAATCTCCTCCGGGAAGGCCTGGATATGCCGGAAGTTTCTCTGGTAGCAATTCTGGATGCGGATAAGGAAGGGTTCCTTCGCTCGGAAACATCCATGATCCAGGTCATAGGGCGTGCAGCCCGCAATGAGCACGGGCATGTCATCATGTATGCCGACCGGATGACCAAATCCATGCAGTATGCCATTGATGAGACCAATCGCCGCAGGAAGATTCAGGCGGCTTATAATGAAGAGCACCATATTGTTCCTCATACCATTCAGAAAAAGGTAAAAGATCTGATTGATCTGACAAAAGTGGAGGAACCGGGGGATACATACCGGATTTCCGCAGGAAAGCAGCAGGAGATTTCCGATGAAATGCTCTATGCTCAGATGACGGAAGCAGAAAAGAATATGAAGCGCGCTGCCAAGGCGCTGGAATATGAGGAGGCGGCACAGTGGAGAGACCTGTTGGCGAAGCTGCGCCAGGCCTGGACCGATCGATATGGTTCCCGGGCGGAAGAAGCATTGAAACGGCAGTCCTCTTCAAAAAGACGGATTCACAGACCGGTAAAGAAGAAAGTCTGAACGGGTGAACAGAAAGGAATCTTTTTATGGAACAGGATATTGTGATACACGGAGCCAGGCAGAATAATTTAAAAAATATCGATCTGCGTCTTCCGAGAAATAAATTCATTGTTTTTACGGGTTTGTCAGGATCTGGGAAGTCTTCGCTGGCATTTGATACGATCTATGCAGAGGGGCAGCGGAAATATGTGGAATCTTTGTCTACCTATGCCCGGCAGTTCCTGGGACAGATGAATAAACCGGAGGTGGATAAGATTTCCGGTCTGTCGCCTGCCATATCTATCGATCAGAAATCCACCAGTCATAATCCCCGCTCCACGGTGGGAACAGTGACGGAAATTCATGACTACCTCCGTATGCTTTATGCTCATGCAAGCCGGGCTTACTGTCCTCACTGCGGAAAGCCGATTCGAAAGCAGACGGTTGATCAGATTGTTGATACGCTTCTGACTCTGCCTGAGAGAACGAAGCTGATGCTTCTCGGACCGGTAGTTTCCCAGAAAAAGGGAACACACAAAAAACTTCTGGAAGAGCTTCGAAAGGAAGGCTATGTTCGTGTTCGGGCGGACGGAACACTGTATTCTCTGGATGATACGATTGAGCTGGAAAAGAATAAGAAACACAGCATTGAAGTGGTGGTAGACCGGATTATCATCAAGGAAGGCGTTGTGCAGCGGCTGACTGATTCGGCGGAAGCAGCGCTGAAAATCGGGGACGGCGTTATGGAAGCTGCGGTTATCGGAGGAGAAGAACAAATCTTCAGCACCCATTTTTCCTGTCCGGAATGCGGGATTTCCCTGCCGAAACCGGAGCCGCGCATATTTTCCTTCAATAATCCTTTTGGGGCCTGTCCGGCCTGTATGGGCCTTGGATCCTCTCTGGAAGCGGATTTCAAAAGGATTGTCCCGGACACGAAAATGCCGTTTCGTTTGGGAGGAATCAAACCGTTTCCCTACAACAAGGATAATTGGCTGTACCGGATGCTGGGGGCGTTTCTGCAGTCCTATGGCCTGACTATGGATGCGTGCTTTGATGACCTGCCGGACCAGGCAAAGGAGGAATTCCGAAACGGAAGCACAAAACTTCTTCAATTCACCTATACAAACATGGAAGGGGAAACGAAAAGCTATGAGCGGCCCTTTGAAGGAATTGTTCCCATGACAAAGCGGAGATATGAAGAGGCGTGGACGGAAAAGATGAAAGAAAGTCTGTCCAATTTCCTGGTTGAGAAGCCCTGCCCGGTTTGTCACGGCAGCCGTCTTCGCCGGGAGAGTCTGGCATTTCGTGTCGGCGGGAAGAATATTGCGGAAATATCCGATATGGCCGTTTCCGATCTGATTCCATTCTTTGATTCTCTGGAATTGGGTGAGAAAGAAAAAATCATTGCAGAGCAGATTTTGCGGGAAGTCAGGAATCGCCTGACTTTTCTGAATAATGTAGGTCTGGGCTATCTGACACTGTCCCGCGGAGCCTCCACATTATCCGGCGGAGAAGCACAGCGGATTCGCCTGGCCACACAGATCGGCTCCGGACTTGTGGGCGTGCTGTATATTCTGGATGAGCCGTCTATCGGGCTTCATCAGAGAGATAATGACAGGCTACTGAATACGCTGAAAGGCATGCGGGATCTGGGGAATACCCTGATTGTGGTGGAGCATGATGAGGATACAATCCGGACCGCAGATTGGGTCGTTGATATAGGTCCCGGCGCAGGAGAAAACGGCGGACAGGTCGTAGCGGAGGGAACGCCGGAAGAAATCCGGGAGAATCCGAATTCAATTACCGGGCAGTATCTGAAAGGAACCCGGTATATTCCGCTTCCGGAAGAACGAAGAAAAGGGAACGGGCTGTTGCTGACCATTCGGGGGGCGGCAGCTCATAACCTGAAGCATATTGATGTAGATATACCTCTGGGAACCTTTACCGTTGTGACTGGAGAATCCGGTTCCGGAAAAAGTACGCTGATCAATGAAATTCTTTATCGGGGATTATCCAATATAAAGAATCATACTTCCTATGCGGCGGGACAGTTTGACGCTCTGGAAGGAGCGGAATATGTTGATAAGATCATTGATATTGACCAGCAGCCGATCGGAAGGACACCCCGTTCCAATCCGGCTACCTACACAGGTGTATTCAATGATATCCGGGAGCTTTTCAGTCAGACGGCGGAAGCAAAAATGCGCGGATATAAGCCCGGGCGATTCAGCTTCAATGTAAAGGGCGGGCGCTGTGAGGCCTGCCATGGCGACGGAATCATTAAAATTGAGATGCAGTTTCTGTCGGATGTTTATGTACCCTGTGAGGTTTGCCACGGCGCCCGCTATAACAGGGAAACACTGGAGGTCCGGTACAAGGGAAAAAATATTTCCGAAGTGCTGGATATGACGGTTGATGAAGCAATTCCCTTTTTTGAAAACCATGAAAAGATTCTGAGGAAGCTTCGCACGCTGCAGGAGGTCGGTCTGGGATATATTCATCTGGGACAGCCGGCAACAACCATGTCCGGCGGAGAAGCACAGCGAATCAAACTGGCAGCAGAACTGATGCGGAGAGATACAGGGGATACGCTGTATATTCTGGATGAACCGACTACAGGACTGCACAGTGAAGATATCCGGAAGCTGCTTCTGGTGCTGCAGAAATTGGTGGACCAGGGAAATACCGTGGTAGTGATCGAACACAATCTGGATGTAGTCAAGGTAGCGGATCATGTTATTGATCTGGGACCCGAAGGCGGAGACCGAGGCGGAGAAATTATAGCGGAAGGAACACCGGAGGAAATCTGCGAAACAGCCCGTTCCTATACCGGACAGTACCTGAAGCCGGTCATTCAGCGGACAAGACAGCTGATGAAGGAGCAGTTGAATGATAGAAGTGAATGATAAAATCCGGGCTAAAGTGGAGGCGCTTCCTGATTCTCCCGGTGTCTATCGCTGGAAGGATAAGGACGGGAGGATTATTTATGTAGGAAAGGCAAAGAACCTGAAGAACCGTGTCCGTTCCTACGTGCGGGAGGACAGCAATCGTTCTCCGAAAGTAGCGGCTATGATTCGCCATGCAGAAGATCTGGACATTACCATGACCGGTACTGAAATGGAGGCGCTGATTCTGGAATGCAACCTGATTAAGGAACTGCATCCGAAGTACAATATTTCGCTGCGGGATGATAAGTCTTATCCCTATGTCAAGGTTACCGTAAGGGAGGAATGGCCGCGAATTTATGTAACGAGAAATATTAACAGAAATGACGGCGCCAAGTATTTCGGTCCGTTTACGGATGTGGGAAATCTTCGCACTACGCTAAGCACACTTCGGAAGTACTATCCGGTTCGGAACTGCAGATCCATGAAGGTATCCAGACCCTGCCTGCAGTATCATCTTCATCTTTGCTGCGCCCCGTGCTTTCAGTACTGCTCTCATGAGGAATACGGCGGTTATGTGAAAACGGTCTGTGAATTATTCGAAGGAAAAAGCACAGAGCTCGTGAAAGACCTGCAGAGAAAAATGCTGGAGGCTTCCGAGAAGATGGAGTTTGAAAAGGCTGCCAAAATCCGTGATCAGATAAGAGCCATTCAGAGCATACAGCAGAAGCAGAATATTATTGCCAGAGACGGGGATTTTGACGTAGTGGGCATTGCCCGTGACGGAAGCCATGCCGGACTGGAAGTTTTTTATATCCGATACGGCCGGATGGTCGGAAAGGAAAATTTCAGTATCCCTGAGGTTGGCTCTGAGAGTGATGCGGAATTGATTACGGCATTTATCAAAGATTTTTACGGAGAAGATCTGTCGTCTGTTCCAAGGGAGATCATTCTTCCCTTTCTGCCGTCAGACAGTAATCTGCTTTCGGACTGGCTGAGCAGCAGAAAAGATTTTCGGGTCGGGATTACTGTACCGGAACGAGGGTTTAAGAAGCGGCTGAAGGATATGGCGATGAGTAATGCGGCAAAATATCTTTCTGATAAAAAGCTCCAGTGGGAATACCAGTATGCAAGAGAGCAGGGGGCGCTGGAGACGCTGAAGTCCGTTCTTCAGCTGCCTCATCTCCCGGAAAGAATAGAATGCTTCGATATTTCCCATAATCAGGGCGCAGAGACGACAGGTTCCATGGTTGTATTTGAACAGGGAAGGCCTGCCAAAAAGGAATACAGAAAATTCAGGCTGCAGACAACTCAGGGACAGCCGGATGACTTCAAGTCCATGGCAGAAGTGATGAACCGACGGTACGGGAAGGAAAAGGACTGGCCGCAGCCGGACCTGATTGTTCTGGACGGCGGTTTGGGACAGCTGCAGGCGGCTCTTCCCGTGATTCGGCAGGCTGGCTGTCAGGCTGCCGTGATCGGACTGGCTAAAAGAATGGAGGAAATCTATACAGAGGGAGGAGAAGAACCTATTCTGCTTGACCGGCGGGAGCCGGCGCTGCAGCTTCTCCAGTTTATCCGTGATGAAGCACATCGGTTTGTTATCACTTATCATCGAAGGTGGGCCAATAAGCGAAATACTGAGTCTATTCTTGATCATATTGAAGGAATCGGGCCTAAACGAAGAAATGCACTGTGGCATGCTTTCCGGTCTTTGGATGAAATGAGAAAGGCTACGGAAAAGGAGCTGGCCGATGTGCCCGGAATGAATGCGGCTGCGGCGGCGCATGTGTATGAATTCTTCCATATGCGGAAGGATGAGAAACAGCTGGTCCTGCAGGGAAATTCCTATCTGTCCGAAAAGAAGGGAGAAGAGGACAGAGAAGATTGACCGGCATCAAATGGCTTGACAAAAAAATAATCGGTTTGTATAATAATGAAGTTGATAATTTACCCGTCTTATAAAGGGTACTGTACGAACTGCGGTAAAGCAGAATCAAACGGCATAACGGCCGATAGGTAAGGAGGTGCAAAAATGATGGTTCCGAAGGTAAAAAGTTCCAGATCCCGTCGCGATAAGAGACGTGCAAATTGGAAGCTGACCATTCCGGGGCTTGTGGAATGCCCGCAGTGCCATGCACTGAAAAAGCCTCATCACGTATGCCCGGTATGCGGTTTCTATAAAGGCAAGCAGGTTGTTACAACAACTGTTGAAGATTAATCCACAAAAGAAGGATGCTTCCCGAAAGGGGAGCATTTTTCTTTTGCGGATTAATGACAGGAGCAGGAAGGAAAAACAGAAAAGAAGTGTTATTTTCGCTTGGCAGTGTGCACATAAGATGTCGGATGAGAATCATCCGGAACCAGACAGGATAGTGCCGGAATGCTAATTTTTTAGCGAAATTACGGAGTATATGGTATAATGTCATCAAGTTTAATACACTTTCAGGTCATAGGAGTATGAGAAAAAGAAATGTAGGATAGTAACTGGGAATAAGTAAAGACACACTCATTTGTCATAGGAGTATGAGAAAAAGAAATGTAGGATAGTATGTGACCGACAGAAAAGTGTAAGAATGGAGGAAAAGCAGAATGGTAGGAAAAAAGTGGAAGAAAGCCATCGCCATGGGACTGATCGGTCTTCTGGCTGCCGGTTTGGTCGGCGGCTGCGGCGGGGATACGAAGGATGGTTCGCAGAAGATGAAGGTGGGGATTGTCCAGATTGTACAGCATCCTGCGCTGGATGAGGCGAACAGAGGATTCGTGGATGGATTAAAGGACAAGGGAATGGCTGATAAGGTGGAAATCGATCAGCAGAATGCACAGGGAGACCAGTCAAACCTGCAGTCCATTGCCAATCGTTTTGTATCCGGGAATTACGCATTGATCGGTGCTATTTCGACACCGGCAGCGCAGGCTATGGCGAATGCGACGGATAAAATTCCGATTGTCTGTACGGCTATTGCAGATTTCCAGAATGCCAAGCTGATGAAATCAGAATCTTCACCGGACGGAAATGTTACCGGTACACATGACAGGGGTCCCCTGGATAAGCAGGTAGCTTTGATTCGGGAAATTCAGCCGAATGTAAAAACGATCGGCATCATTTATAATTCCAGCGAAATCAATTCCGTGGTTCAGGCAGAAAATCTTCGTAAGGCCTGTGAGCCTCTTGGCATTGAAATTATGGAACTTACCGTGAATTCCGTAAATGATGTGCAGCAGGTATCTGAAGGATTCCTCGGCGGAAAAGTGGACGCGATTTTTGTACCGACAGATAATATTATCGCTTCTTCCATTCCGACACTGATGGCTGTGGCTAATAAGGAAAAGATTCCGGTATACGGAGCAGAAGCCGGACATGTTAAATCAGGTGTTCTGGCATCGGAATCTATCTCCTTCTATGATATCGGACATAAAGCAGGGGAAATGGCCGCAGAAATCCTGCAGGGAAATAAGACGGTAAAGGATTTCCCGGTAACCGGTGCAGATCAATCAAAACTTTACATTAACAAGAGCGAAATGGAAACTCTTGGTATAAAAATTCCGCAGACGGTCCTTGACCGGGCAGAAATGATTTAAAGAAATTTCAGGGGATTCGGTATATCTCTGGGAGGTATACCGAATTCTGATTTATAGTAATAATTTTATCGGAAAGGGAAATCGTTTTGGCTTCTAAACTCAGGCAGCTCTGGTGGCTGATGCTTATTTTTGCAGTATGTAATATAGCAATCGCATTTCTTTTATATCAGAATGGAAAAAGACCTGCCGGGGAAGAGGTAAAGCACATTGTTCCAAAGAGTGTTTATTCTATAGGAATTCTGGAAAGTACGGATTTGCCGGAACAGGAGACAATGGCTTCAGGTGTAGTTGCAGGGCTGAAGGCGGCGGGCTGGACGGAAGGGAAAAATCTGAAGATTGAAACCGTCAAGGTCAAGAGCAGCAGTGATCAGCTGGCAAGTGCAGCGAAAACATTGGCTTCAGAAAACAAGGATTTGCTGATTGCTGTAGGTTCTGATTCTGCCAAGGCTCTGGCTAAAGCGACACAGACGATACCGGTAGTAGGCGTCGGTGTCATGAATTTCAGGAAAGAAGCAGCATTTTCCGGACAGTCCAATTTTACGGGGATATCCGATATGCCGGCTATCCTGAGTCAGATTCGTTATGCTGCGAAATGTATTAAAATAGAAAACGTGGGATTTTTCTATGATTCCACGAATCCTGAGTCGATTCTTCAGCTGCAGATTCTTCGAAAAGTAGCGGAAAGAAAAGGCCTTAAGCTGTATGAAGTGGATTTTCATACAGACCAGTCGGTCGGTCCGCAAATCAAAAAGATGATCGGTCATGTAGATGCAGTCTATATCCCCGAGGATAAGGCTGTTCTGGCTCATTTTGATGAAGCAGTTGATATTCTGACAGGAGCGGGAATTCCGGTTATCGGGGAGCAGTCAGAGATGGTTAAGAGAGGGGCTCTTTTATCCGTTTCTCCCGATTACTATCGCATGGGGTTCGGCGGCGGCAGGATTGCAGCGGAATTGCTGAAGGGCAAACTGGTTCCTTCGGATATTCCGATTGAAGAGCAGAACGATCCGAATCTTGTAGTGAATATGAAGCAGGTCAAGGCACTTCGGATAGAACTTCCCAGTGATGTCTGGCAGCAGGCCAGAAAGTTCTATCTGTATGACAAACTTCCGGCAAGACCCTGAACTTTTCTGAAAAATTTTATATAGGGATAAGGAGTCAATTATGTTGGATTTGGCAATTTCTACGGTTGCACAGGGGCTCATGTGGGCTATTCTGGCGATCGGAGTATTTTTATCATTTCGAGTATTGGATGTCCCGGATATGACCTGTGAAGGCAGCTTTCCGCTGGGCGGGGCTATTGCGGCGACAGTCATTGCAGGAGGCGGATCTCCTTTTACCGGTATTTTACTGGGAATTGTGGGAGGAATCCTGGCCGGCATCGTAACAGGAATCCTTTATACAAAGATGAAGATTCCGGCCATTCTGGCGGGGATTCTGACGATGATTGCCCTGTATTCCATCAATCTTCACATTATGGGGAAGGCAAATATTTCGTTGCTTCGTATGGATACCGTATTTTCTCAGACAGCTTCTTTGCTGAATGTAAGCAATTCCGTAGCGGCATTCCTTGTGCCGGCAGTTTTTATGATTGTAATCAGCGGGCTGATTTACTGGTTCTTCGGAACGGAAATCGGGATGTGTGTCCGGGCTACGGGATTTAATCCGCAGATGGTTCGTGCGCAGGGCGTCAATACGGACAACATGATCATTCTGGGTCTTTTGATCAGCAACGGGCTGATCAGTCTTTGCGGTGCTGTAGTGGCACAGAATAACGGATTTGCCGATGTAGGCATGGGAATCGGAACCATCGTCATTGGTCTCGCTTCTGTCATTATCGGGGAAGTTATCCTGGGAGCCAACAGCTTTTCCTCTTCGCTTTGGGCAGTAGCTATCGGTTCCATACTTTATCGTGTAGTGATTGCCGCAGTTCTTTATCTGGGCATGTCGCCGAATGATTTGAAACTGTTTACAGCAATTATCGTTATGCTGGCTTTGGCGGCACCGATGATTAAAGGGAAAGTTCGTTTAGGAAAGGCAGGCTAATCATGTTAGAAGTATCTCATATCAGCAAGACCTTTTTTAAGGGAACAATCAATGAAAAGAAAGCTTTGAATGATTTATCTCTTACTCTGAACGACGGAGATTTTTGTACGGTAATCGGCGGAAACGGAGCGGGGAAAAGTACACTCCTGAATTCTATCTCCGGTGCCTGCATTCCCGATGAAGGAACCATTAAAATTAACGGCAGGGATGTAACTTCCATGAGTGAATACAAAAGAGCGAAGTACATCGGCCGGGTTTTCCAGGATCCGCTGAAGGGAACCGCTGCCGGAATGCAGGTGGAAGAAAATCTGATCCTTGCAGCCAGACGGGGGGAAAGCCGCCGTTTTCGCTGGGCGTTTTCCTCCGGAGAACATGAGCAATTCAGGAGTATGGTAGCCCGGCTGGATTTGGGGCTGGAAGATCGTCTGGGGACACGGATCGGACTGCTGTCCGGCGGTCAGCGTCAGGCGCTGACACTCCTCATGGCCACACTGAAAAGGCCGGATATTCTTCTTCTGGATGAACCGACTGCAGCACTCGATCCGAAGACGGCAGCAAAGGTTTTGCAGATTACGGATGAAATTGTACGGGAACAGCATTTGACTACGCTGATGATTACTCATAATATGAGAGATGCTTTGAAATACGGGAATCGGCTGATTATGATTAACAGCGGCAGGGTCATTGCGGATTATACTCCGGAGGAAAAGAAGCACCTCACCATTGATCTGCTGCTCAAGAAATTTGAAGATACAGCCGATGCTGTCAGTGATCGGATTGTACTGGGATGAAAATCTGCTTGCATATTTTCCGGACTGCCGTTATAATGACATAGGTATGAACTGTGTCTCAGTCTTCCGCATCTCCGGCGATAACTTGGATACAGCAATTTTATTTTTCAGGAGGCTATTATGTTAACAGCAGAAGTAAAAAAAGAAATTATTGAACAGTACGCAGTACATGAAGGCGACACCGGATCTCCGGAAGTTCAGATTGCAATCCTTTCCAAGAGAATTGCACTGCTTACCGAACATCTGAAGTCCCACAAGAAGGATCATCATTCCCGCCGCGGACTGCTTAAGATGGTCGGCCAGCGCAGAAACATGCTTGACTATCTCCGCCGTACTGATATTGAAAGATACAGAACACTGGGAGAAAAACTCGGTCTTCGCCTGAAATAATTTCAGAAAAAAGGATGCCTTTTTACAGCGGCATCCTTTTTTATTGCATATTTAAGAGAGCATACAGGATTATTTTTTCGGGCAGTCAATATCGGGAACGGTGCGGAAACAGCCGGAGCCGCTGCAGGAGGCAGGCAGATTCTTTTCCCTGAAGCGCATCCTTATTTGTGATATAATTTAAAAGTACGTGTAAAAGGATTTTATAAATAATTAGGAGGAAAAGGAATGTTCAAGACATTTCAAATGGATTTGGCCGGAAGACCGCTCATTGTAGAGACCGGCAAAATGGCAAAGCAGGCTAACGGAGCAGCATTGATTCGTTATGGTGATACAGTAGTCCTGGTTGCTTCCACGGCAAGCAAGGAAGCAAAGGAAGGAACGGATTTCTTCCCGCTGACTGTAGACTATGAGGAAAAAATGTATTCTGTAGGAAAGATGCCGGGAGGATTTTTAAGAAGAGAAGGCCGTCCGGGAAATTCTGCCATTTTAAATGCACGGCTGATTGACCGTCCGATCCGTCCTCTGTTTGATAAGAGATGCCGCAACGATGTGCATGTAGTAGCTACCGTTCTTTCTGTGGATTATGATAATGCACCGGAACTTTGCGGTATGCTGGGGGCTTCTGTATCTCTGGGAATTTCCGATATTCCCTGGGACGGCTCGATTGCCGGTGTCCGCGTAGGAAAGGTAAACGGAGAATTTGTGATCAATCCGACACAGGAACAGATGGAAGCTTCTTCCATGAATATTACTGTAGCAGGATCCGAAGAAGCCATTATGATGGTAGAAGGCGGTGCAAATCAGGCACCGGAAGAAGAAGTTCTGGATGCAATCATGTTCGGTCATGAAGCTATTAAGGAACTCTGCCGTTTCCAGAAGTCCATCATTGCAGAAGTGGGAAAACCGAAGCAGGTCTGGAAATTTGAGGAAGTTCCGGCAGAAATTGAAGAAAATGTGGCTGAATATGTATCTGCTGATCTGAAGAAAGCGATTTTTGATGCAGATAAATTGAGAAGAGACGGAAATATTTCCGCTGTAAAGAAAGCAGCAATGCAGCACTTTGCAGATATTTATCCGGAGCAGGGAGCTGCCGTTGCAGAAAGTCTGGAACATGTTCAGAAACAGATTGTTCGGGATATGATTTCGGAGGAACACATTCGTCCGGATGGAAGAAAGCTGGATGAAATCCGCCCGATTACCTGCGAAGTAGGACTTCTTCCGAGAGTTCACGGCAGTGCTCTGTTTACCCGCGGGCAAACGCAGGCTCTTTCCGTGACGACCCTGGCACCGATGTCGGAAACACAGATTATTGACGACCTGACGCCTGTTACAGAAAAGAGATATATCCATCAGTATAATTTCCCGTCTTACTGCGTAGGGGAAACAAAAGGCTCCAGAGGTCCGGGACGCCGTGAAATCGGTCATGGTGCTCTGGCTGAAAGAGCGCTCCTTCCTGTTATTCCCTCTGTGGATGAATTCCCGTATGCAATTCGCGTAGTTTCTGAAATTCTGGAATCCAATGGGTCATCTTCCCAGGCTTCTGTATGCGGAAGCACCATGTCTCTGATGAATGCAGGGGTACCGATCAAGGCGCCGGTTGCAGGCATTGCAATGGGATTGATTGAAAATAAGGGAACCTTCAGCATTCTGTCGGATATTCAGGGCATGGAAGATGCACTGGGGGACATGGACTTCAAGGTAGCAGGCACTGCAGCAGGTGTAACTGCTATTCAGATGGATATCAAGGTTCACGGGCTTTCCAGAGACATTCTTCTGGCGGCTTTGAAACAGGCGCATGAAGGCCGCTTGTTTATTCTGGGCAAGATTGCAGAATGCATTGATAAGCCGGCTGATCATCTGTCCCCGTATGCACCGAAGATTATCACGATTACCATTCCGGTGGAAAAAATCCGTGATGTTATTGGTACAGGCGGAAAGACCATCAATAAGATTATCAGCGAAACCGGCGTCAAGATGGATGTAGAAGAAGACGGTCATGTTTACATTGCTTCTACCGATGAAGAAGCGGCCCAGAAAGCAAAGAAGATGGTAGAATCCCTGACCCATGAAGTAAAAGCCGGGGAGGTTTACCTGGGAAGGGTTACAAGGCTCATGAAGTTCGGTGCCTTTGTTGAAATTCTTCCGGGCAAGGAAGGTCTTGTACATGTTTCCCAGCTGGCACTGCAGAGAATAGAAAAACCGGAGGACGTCGTTCATGAAGGCGACGAGATTATGGTTAAGGTCACGGAAATTGATGATAAAGGCCGTATTAACCTGTCCCGCAAGGTTCTGCTGCAGGAGAAAAAATAATGAAATGCCGCGGCTTTGAGGTAATCAGTCAATACAAGAATCAAAATATCCGAATCCCCGTGAGGAAGACACAGCAGAGTGCAGGATATGACATCGAAAGTGCGGAAGATATTGATCTTTTGCCCGGGAAAGTGACAATTGTAAAGACGGGGCTGAAGGCTTACATGCAGCCGGATGAATATCTGGCTCTCCATGTACGGTCCGGCATATCCATTAAGCATGGAATTTTGCTGATTAACAGTACGGGAATTATTGATGCCGATTACTACAACAATGAAGATAACGAAGGGCACATCATGGCTGCGCTTTTCAATACGGGAAAGGAACCCTTTTCTGTAAAGAAGGGCGATCGGATTGTGCAGGGAATTTTCTGCCGCTATCTTACTGCGGATGATGATTCTGCGGAAGGAAAACGAAGCGGAGGCATAGGAAGTACCGGCATTTAATAAGACATTTGGTCAAAGGAAGAAAAAGACGGTACGCAGTGTGTACTGTCTTTTCTTGTTTTTTTCCGGGAGGAGTTTCAATATGAGCATTGAAAAGGAAAAACTGATTCATCGGCAGGAAATCTTTAAGGGAAAACTGCTTCATGTCTATTTGGATGATGTGGAACTGGCCGGAGAGAAGAGAAAAAGGGAAGTGGTTCTTCACGGCGGCGCGGCGGCCATTATTCCGGTTACGGATGCGGGTGAGGTTCTGTTTGTCAGGCAGTATCGATATGCAGCAGAACAGGATTTGCTGGAAATTCCCGCGGGGAAAGTAGATCCCGGAGAAAGTATTGATGCCTGCGCGGCGCGGGAGCTGGAAGAGGAAACCGGGTATACAGGAACACTGAAACGGCTGGGCTATGTATATACTACGCCGGGGTTCTGCAACGAACGAATCGATCTTTATCTGGCGGATCATTTGAAGAAGACAAAGCAGCATTTGGATGAAGGAGAGTTTCTTGATGTGGTTCCGGTTCCGCTGGCAGGAGTTAAAGAGAAAATTCGGCAGGGGAAACTTATTGATGCCAAAACATTGTCTGCTTTTGCTATTGCTCATGATATTCTTTGGTGAGGAAGAAATCATTTCGGAAGCAGTGACGGAAAAATTATAACAGGGGCCGGGAAGGATATTCAGAAAAAATCCGGAAGGGCTTTGTTTCGGAATTATGCACAGGAATGATTGGGGATTTTAATGATAAAACGATTTATACAGTACTATAAACCGTATATGGGTATCCTGGTCGGAGTTATCCTGGGAACATTTGCCATGGCGGGAATGGATCTGGTTTTTCCTATCGTGGTACGCGATTTGATCAATCGGGTTCTTCCGGAAAAAGATGTGGAACAGCTTTTGATTGGTGCGGCGCTGCTTCTGGTACTTTATGCAGTGAATTTTACTGTTCAGTTTCTGGTACAGTATTTCGGACATATCATGAGTGCTTCCATAGAGCATGATATGCGGCGGGATATATTTGCCCATATAGAAAAGCTGTCTTTCCGTTATTTTGACAATGAGAAGACGGGGCAGCTTTTATCCCGCATCACCAGTGATATTACGGAAATCAGCGACCTGTCATTCCGCGGACCGAATGATGTCCTTCTCTGCGGGGTCATTATGGCAGGGACTTTGATCATTATGCTTATCATGAATTGGAAATTGGCACTGCTGATCGGTTTCCTTCTGATTCTCAAGAGTATCCATACATTGAAAGTAAATCGGAAGATGAAATCAGCCTTTCGCCAGAACCGAGCCAAAGCGGGGGAGGTCAGTGCCAGAGCGGAAGAAAGTTTGGCGGGGATTCGGCTGGTGAAAGCCTTTGCACAGGAAAAGTTTGAATTGAAACGTTTCTGTGCAAAGAGCAGGGAACTGCGGGATTCCAAATTCCGCTCTTATAAATTTGTTGCCTATTTTTCCGGAAGCATCAATTTTTTTACGAATTTTATCAATGTAGCAGTCCTTCTGGCCGGCGGATATATGATTACGGTGAATGAGCTGGCAGTCAGTGATTTGGTGGCATTCTTCCTGTATGTGAATATTTTTATGCGTCCGGTATTCCGACTGACCATTCTGGCAGAAGTTTATCAACGGGGCATGGCCGGATTTCATCGTTTTGAGGAAATCATGCACACAGAGCCATCCATTCAGGATGTTCCTTCTCCCCTGCCGATTCAGCAGCTGAAAGGAGATATTGCTTTTGAGCATATGAGCTTCGGATACGATCCGAACCGGCTCATTCTGAAGGACCTGAATTTTAAGATTCAGGAAGGGAAAACCGTGGCTTTTGTCGGGGAAACCGGGGCAGGGAAAAGTACCCTGATCAGTCTTCTCCTCCGGTTCTATGAACCGAGTTCCGGAAGGATTACCGTCGGAGGTCACGATATTCAATCTTTTGCTCAGCATGAGCTTCGGCAAAAAATCGGACTTGTACAGCAGGATGTGTTTCTTTTCAGTGATTCGATTGCGGAAAATATTGCTTACGGCAGGGAGGATGCAGAACCGGAAGAAATTTTTCGGGCAGCTAAACTGGCTGCGGCGGACCGTTTCATTGCGGATCTTCCCGGTGGGTATGATACGATGGTGGGAGAAAGAGGAGTAAAGCTTTCCGGCGGACAAAAGCAGAGAATTTCCATAGCAAGAGTTTTTCTGAAAAATTCACCCATTGTTATCTTTGATGAGGCAACCTCTGCTTTGGATACGGAAACAGAGACCCTGGTGCAGGAAACTCTGGACAAGCTGGCGAGGAATCGTACCACTATTATCATTGCCCATCGCCTTTCCACGATAAGAAATGTGGATTGCATCTTTGTCCTGGATCAGGGTCAATTGATTGAAAGCGGGACGCATGAAGAGCTTCTGGCCAGGAAAGGCAAGTATTATGATCTTTATGAAGCCCAGAAGAAAAAGAAGAAGCCGGATGAAGAGCGCAGAGCGGAAGACAGCCGGATCTGATGCCAGGTTTGTTTTTGCAAGGAGCATATGGTTTTTCATCTATTAAAAAAGGTCAGATTTCCCGATAACAGGGGATCTGACCTTTTTGATTTTTGATCTTATCATTTTGCCGGAATCTATCCCGCTTTTCAAAGAATATCCATAGGACTATTGCTGAGTCCTGAGCAATTCTTTCAGGTAAGCCCGGAAAGCAGGCCCCAGGTCTTTTCGGCGCAGAGCAAATTCTACGGTTGCCTTCAAATAGCCCAGTTTATTTCCTGTGTCATAGCGTTTGCCCGTGAAATTATAGGCATACACATTTTTATTGTTTCTGGCCATGACACGAAGTGCGTCAGTCAGCTGGATTTCGCCGCCTTTTCCGGGATGCGTTTGTTCAAGTACATCAAAGACCTCCGGAGTGATGACATAGCGGCCCAGTGCCGCAAAACGGCTGGGAGCTTCTTCTACGGAAGGCTTTTCCACCATATCCAGAACCTGAAGAAGGTTTTCATCATCGGTAGAACTGCCCTTTACGATACCGTAAGAAGAAACCTGTTCCCGAGGTACGATTTGACATCCGATTACGGTACCGCCGGTTTTATCGTATTGATCGATCAGCTGCCTGAGTGCAGGTTCTCCGTCTCCGTTGTAAACAACGTCATCGCCGAGGATAACACCGAAAGGTTCGCCGTCCACGAAATCCTTGGCGCAGAGAATAGCATCCCCGAGCCCGCGCATATACTGCTGGCGGGTATAATGAATTTTTATGGAAGCAACCTGGCGGATTTCCTTCAGCAAATCCATTTTGCCGGATTCATATAAATGCTGCTCCAATTCCGGGGAGGAATCGAAATGATCTTCAATGGCCCGCTTGGCGTGGCCGGAAATAATGAGAATCTGTTCAATACCGCTGGCTCTGACCTCCTCTACGATGTACTGAATAGTGGGTTTATCCACAATGGGGAGCATTTCCTTCGGCATAGCTTTTGTTTCCGGAAGAAATCTCGTGCCGAAGCCGGCAGCGGGAATAACAGCTTTTCTGATTTTCTGCATGATAATAACCTCTGGGAATTTTTACAATAAAAGAAATTTTACTGCCTGTATCCGGTGGGATGCGCCTGATGCCATTTCCAGGCGGAGGCAATGATTTCTTCTACAGATGACTGTTTGGGATGCCAATGAAGGAGATGCTGTGCTTTTTCTGAAGAAGCAATCAGGATGGCAGGGTCGCCCGGGCGGCGGTCTTCTTCCATGACTTTGAAGGGAACCTGTGTAATCTTTTTCGCTGCTTCAATCATTTCCCTTACACTGAAGCCATGCTGGCTGCCCAGGTTGAAAGCCTGACTTTCTCCGTCAGAAAGAAGATATTTCAGTGCCAGGATATGAGCATCAGCCAGATCATTGACATGGATATAATCGCGAATGCAGGTTCCGTCAGGTGTAGGATAGTCGGTCCCGAAAATAGAAATATGATCGCGGATGCCCTGGGCCGTCTTTAAGATCAGAGGAATCAGGTGAGATTCCGGGTTATGATCTTCTCCGATGGTGCCGTCCGGAGAGGCTCCGGCTGCATTGAAATAGCGGAGTGCAGCATACTGCAGCCCATAGGCGGAAGAGAAATCTTTCATCATGTTTTCAATGACGAGTTTTGTTTTTCCATATACGTTGGTGGGGCTGCAGGGAAAGTTCTCCTTAATGGGATATTCTTCCGGCTCCCCATAGACCGCAGCTGTAGAGGAAAAAACAATTTTACTGACTTCGGCTTTTTGAAGTGCCTGCAGAAGACGGAATGTGCCGACTACATTGTTTTCATAGTACTTGGCAGGGTCTGACATGGATTCTCCTACAAGGGAGAACGCGGCAAAGTGAATGACACCCTGTATATCATATTTACGGAGTACTTCGGCGGTTGCGTCGACGTCGCGGATATCTCCGCGAATCAGAGGAACTTCCCGAGGAACGGATTCGGCATGGCCGGTTGACAAGTTATCATAAACAACCGGGCGGAAATCTTTCGAGGAAAGAAGAGCACGGACGGTATGAGAGCCGATGTATCCGGCACCTCCGGTAACAAGAATATTCATAAAATCCTCCCTGAATAGTTTTTATATTTAGTTTAACATTTATCTTAAGTATATATCGCTTTATAACAGACGTCTACCGCTATCCGGAGATTGAAGTCCGACGGGATTTTATGAAAAGAGAAGTATAGATTTTCAGTGGTTTCTTCTTTCTGTACAAGAGAACAGGAATTCCGGGATAAAAAGGTCAATCAATTTGACTGGGCTGTATAAATATGCTAATATCTTGAATAAAAGAAAGGCGTGAAAAATATGAGTGAAGAAAAATCCATTATTTATGAAATAAAACACCTTCAGAAAAGCTTTGGAAAGCTGGAAGTTCTGAAGGATATCAACATGCAGATAGAAAACGGAGAAGTATGTACCATCATCGGGCCATCCGGTTCAGGGAAGAGTACATTGCTTCGCTGTCTGAATCTTCTGGAAAAGCCTACGGGCGGGGAGCTGTGGTTTGAAGGAAAGAAAATCAACGAAAAGACGGATGTGAAGATGCTTCGCCGCGATGTGGGCATGGTTTTCCAGTCTTTCAATCTTTTCCCTATGCTGACTGCACTGGAAAATGTTATGTATGCACCGATTCACATTAAAAAGCTTTCCCGAAACGAAGCCAAGGAAGAAGGTATGGAACTGCTTTCCCGGGTAGGCCTGGCAGATCGGGCGGACTATTATCCCGGACAGCTTTCCGGCGGGCAGCAGCAGCGTGTAGCTATTGCAAGAGCACTGGCGATGAAACCGAAAATGCTGCTTTTTGATGAACCAACCTCTGCACTGGATCCGGAATTGGTCGGTGATGTTTTGACTGTCATGAAAGAAGTTGCTCTGACAGGAATGACAATGGCTGTGGTTACGCATGAAATGCAGTTTGCAAGAAGCGTGTCCAATCATGTTGTATTCATGGATAAGGGATATATCGTGGAAGAAGGAAATCCGGAGGATATTTTTACCCATCCCCGGGAAGAAAGAACACAGACTTTCTTGAAACGGCTTCTTCATGAAGAAATATAAGGAGATGGGTTCATTATGGATATGGTTATTGATACAGCGGTCAAATATAATGACATATTTATGTCTGGTGTGAAAATAACAATTGTTATTTCGATTATATCTTGCTTCTTCGGCCTCCTTCTGGGCATTATTCTGGCCTTTATGAAAATTTCCGGAATCAAGATTCTTCAGGCAATTGCTTCTGTTTATGTGGAAATCATCAGAGGTACGCCTGTACTGGTACAGATTTCCCTTGTATTTTTTGGTCTTCCTTTTCTGGGGATTCATTTTCCGAGTTTCCAGATCATGGGGGTTGACTTTGAACGTCTGTCCGCTGGTATACTGGCGCTGATTATCAATTCAGGTGCTTATGAATGTGAAATTGTCCGTTCCGGAATTCAGTCTATTCCGAAGGGACAGCTGGAAGGGGCTATGTCTCTGGGATTTTCCAAGTGGGAATCCATGCTGCGCATTATTATTCCGCAGGCAGTCCGCAATATTCTTCCGGTAATCGGCAATGAATTCGTTACTCTGATTAAGGAATCCTCCCAGGTCTCGGTCATCGGTATGGCAGATCTTATGTATACGGCAACGACTATTCAGGGGATCAGCTTCCAGCCATTCCCGCCGTTGGTGATTATTGCAGTGTACTATTTCATTATGACATTCTTTGTATCTTTATGTCTCAAGGGACTGGAACGTCACATGAGTGCCAAAACTACGCGGTAAAATACGGTTTTGCTGACAGCCTCCTTACGAGTTACGGTAGGGAGGTATTTTTGTAGGAAGCGGCAGACAGAAAAAGAGTCAGCCGGAAGTTTTGAGGCTTTATTCACTGGGAAAAGCTTCGAGATTCTGTTTTTACGAATCGGAGCAGTAAAATGGATCAATTGGGAGAAATATTTAGGGAATGGAGCTTTGCTTCTGTTTGTTTCAGAATGTTTGTGGCAACAGTTGCGGGAATCCTGATAGGGATGGACCGGGAATATAAAAATAAGGGAGCGGGCATCAAAACTCATGCCCTGGTTTGTTTGGGCTCAGCTCTTTGTATGATTGTCAATGAATATGCGCTGTATACATTTCCGGGCTCCAACACAGACATTACAAGAATCGGAGCACAGGTTGTCAGCGGAATCGGTTTCCTGGGTGTTGGCACCATTATCATAACAGGGAAAAATGAGGTAAAAGGGCTGACCACAGCGGCCGGGCTCTGGGTTTGTGCGGGAATCGGACTGGCAGCAGGAATCGGATTCTGGGAAGGAACTCTTTTTGCGATTGTTTTGTTTTTATGCATACTGAAGATCCTGAAACCTTTGGACATATATCTGCAAAAGAATGCAAGAGATCTGGATTTTTACGTTGAATTCAGTGACAGAGAGACAATCAAAAAGCTTTTGGAATATATCCGGGCATCCAAAGCGGAAGTTCATAATTTTAATGTATTGCCGGGAGAAAATAAATTACAAACGGTAGAGATTTTTATTTCTGTAAAGCTGAAGAAGAAGAAACAGAAAGAAGAATTTCTTTCCGAAATTCGAAAACTGGATGGGGTCCTTTTTGCAGAGGAGATTTAGTTTTTTCCCTTGACAAGACGGAAAAAGAGGAATATATTATTCACATCAAATGTGAGGAAAGAGACAAGATATAATCCGTTATTTCTTGCAGAGAGTCTGTGGCCGGTGAGAACAGACAGAAAGGGATTATGTTACCGCTCCGGAGCAGAAGGATAGAAATCTTTACGAGTCGCTTCGTTACAGGCGAAAGAGTGGAGCACAGCTCTATTTGGGTGGAATCGCGGAAGTTACTTTCGTCCCTTAGGGGACGGAAGTATTTTTTTTAGGAAAATTCCGGAAGCCGTTCCCAGCGGCAAGGAATTGAGAAAGTGAGGAAATCGTATGGTACAGATT
Source organism: uncultured Dialister sp. (assembly GCA_938038225.1). GTDB lineage: Bacteria > Bacillota > Negativicutes > Veillonellales > Dialisteraceae > Dialister. Next base: position 82,668 of record CALHRX010000007.1, read on the forward strand.
CGTCTGAAGGACGGAAAAGAGAAAGAATTTGAAAGCAATGTTTCTCTTCTGGAAGCAGCGAAAGCAATTTCCAACAGCCTCGGCAAAGAAGCTGTTGTGGCAAAGGTGAACGGGGAATTGACAGATCTCCGTGATCCGATTGCCGATCAGTCGGAAGTGGAATTCCTGACAAAAGAAGATCCGGAAGGTCTGTTTACCCTGAGACATACTGCAGCACATGTAATGGCACAGGCTATTCAGCACTTATTCCCCGGTGTTAAATTTGCAATCGGACCGGCTATTGATGACGGATTTTATTACGATCTGGATTCGGATCATGTATTCAGTCAGGATGATTTTGCTGCTATTGAAACAGAAATGGCTAAAATTATTAAGCAGAATATCCCGCTGACAAAAAAGGTTGTTTCCCGTAAGGAAGCGCTGGACTTTTTCCAGGAAAAGGGCCAGGATTACAAGGTTATGCTGATCAATGATCTTCCTGAAGATGCAGTGATTTCCCTGTATGAACAGGGCGATTTCACCGATCTTTGCGCAGGTCCGCATATGCGCTCCACCGGCAAGATTAAAGCATTTAAGCTGATGAGTGTAGCCGGTGCTTACTGGCGCGGTGATGAGCACAACAAGATGCTCCAGAGAATTTATGCAACAGCTTTCTATAAGAAGGAAGATCTGGAACATTTCCTTTTTGTCAGAAGCGAAGCAGAGAAGAGAGATCATCGTAAGCTGGGCAAACAGCTGGATCTGTTTTCCTTCCATGAAGAAGGACCGGGATTCCCCTTCTTCCATCCCAAGGGAATGGTTTTGCGCAATCAGCTGATGGAATATGAAAGAGAACTGTTCAAGGAATTCGGCTATGTGGAAATCATGACACCGGTTATCCTTTCCAAGAGTCTTTGGATTCAGTCCGGTCATTGGGATCATTATAAGGAAAATATGTACTTCACCAAGATTGATGATGAAGATTATGCAATCAAGCCGATGAACTGCCCCGGCGGAATTCTTTATTACAAGACGCAGCAGCGTTCCTACAGAGACCTTCCGATGCGTGTAGGTGAATTCGGATTGGTTCATCGTCATGAACTGCATGGTGCACTGCATGGATTGTTCCGCGTCCGCTGCTTTACACAGGATGATGCACATATTTTCATGACCCCGGATCAGATGAAGGATGAGGTCATCAAGTGCATGGCAATGTATCAGAAGATGTACGGTGTATTCGGTCTGGAATATCATGTAGAACTTTCTACCCGTCCGGAAGATTCCATGGGTTCCGATGAACTTTGGGAAATTTCCACAAATGCTCTCCGTGAAGCAATCGAAAAGACCGGTGTTCCTTATCAGATCAATGAAGGCGACGGTGCATTCTACGGGCCGAAGCTGGATTTCCATGTGCAGGATTCTTTGGGACGTACCTGGCAGTGCGGCACGATTCAGATGGATATGCAGCTGCCGGAACGCTTTGATGTAAATTATGTAGGGGAAGACGGAGAAAAGCATCGTGCCGTTATGCTGCATCGTGCCGGCTACGGCTCTCTGGAACGCTTCATCGGTATTCTGATTGAACATTTCGGCGGAGCATTCCCCACCTGGATTGCTCCTGTACAGGCCAAGATTATTCCCGTTACGGAAAAGCATCTGGAATATGCAAAGACGATTGCTTCGGCGTTGGAAGAATCCAATATCCGCGTAGAAGTGGAAGAAGCCAATGAAACACTGGGATACAAGATCCGCAAAGCACAGATGGAAAAGGTTCCGTACATGCTGATTGTAGGGGATAAGGAAATGAAGACCCATACGGTATCCATCAGAAGCCGCAAGAACGGTGATGAAGGAGCAGCTCCGGTTGCCATGTTTGCTGCGAACCTGATTCGCGAAATCAAGAGCAAGGAATATTGATATGCGCAACGACTTTCAAAGTGCAGACGTTGCCCGGGCAGCGGTCCGCATGGCTCTGACAGAAACAAGAGCTGATGAGAACGCCTTGCGGGAACAGCTGCTGCAGGAGGGAATCCGGGCAGTTGGAGTCAATTTCGGCGGAAGGTTCCTGGATATACTTCCGAAGATTTTTGAGTCGGCCATTGTTGCCGCTCAGCGTCAGCATGTGATTTCCGATACGCACGTAGGAGACGGTTCCGTTATCGGGGCAATGGAATCTGCAGTAGATCAGATCAAACTGATGGCAATCGGAATGAATGTGGGCGGTAAGATCGGTATTGCCCGCTGGAAAGAACATCTTTGCGTAGCCATTTTTGTCGGAGTGGGAATTCTTCATTTTAACGAAGTTACGATCGGAATGGCCCATAGAGTTTTGAGAAATGACTTGACAGATTGAGCCAAATCATTTATCATAATCCTTGTGATAATTGCAAGCAGAAGTCATCCGCTTCTCACCTTACACGGCGCAGGCTACTAAGGTTTACGTATGAACTCAAAGCGGACGGTGTATGCTGTCCGCTTTTCACTTGCAATGAATTTTATTCTGGAGGTGAAAACTATAAATAAGGAACTGAGTATCAATGAACAAATTCGTGCCAGAGAGGTACGCGTTGTCAGCGATACAAACGAACAATTGGGGATCATGTCCATTCGTGATGCAATTGCTGTTGCTGAAGAAAAAGGGCTGGATCTGGTAGAGGTAGCACCCAACGGTCGTCCTCCGGTTTGCCGGATTATGAATTACGGCAAATACAGATACGAACAGCAGAAACGTGATAAGGAAGCCAAAAAGAAGCAGAAAGTATTCCAGATTAAGGAAGTCAAGCTTCGCCCCAATATTGAGGATCACGATTTCTTTGTCAAACTGAAGAATGCCCAGCGTTTTCTCAGTGACGGCAATAAGGTGAAAGTAACGATTATGTTCCGCGGAAGAGAAATGACGCATCCGGAATTGGGACAGGAAGTACTTGATCGTTTTGCCAAAGAACTCGGCGATACAATTGTTCGAGAAAAGCCGCCGAAATTGGAGGGCCGCAATATGACGATGATTGTCGGCCCCAAAGGTTAATAAAGGAGAGAATAAAATGCCGAAAATGAAAACCCGCCGCGCTGCAGCTAAGCGCTTCACTGAAACCGGATCTGGTCAGTTTAAGAGAAACAAGGCTTTCAAGAGCCATATTCTTGAAAAGAAGTCTCCGAAGAGAAAGAGAAACTTCAGAAAAGCTGCACTTGTTTCCAAGTCTGACTATAAACGTGTTGCAAAATTGTTACCGAACGGCTAATAAGGAGGATTTAATAGAATGGCAAGAGTAAAAAGCGGCGTAACTGCCCATGCTAGACATAAGAAAATTTTGAAACTCGCCAAAGGTTACAGAGGCGCTCGTCATACCCAGTTCAGAAAAGCAAATGAACTGGTCATGAAGGCTCTTTACTATGCAAGAAGAGACCGCAGATCCAAGAAGAGAGAATTCCGTAAACTTTGGATCGTTCGTATCAATGCTGCAGCTCGTATGAACGGACTGACCTACAGCAGACTGATTGCAGGACTGACCAAGGCAGGAATCGAAGTCAACAGAAAGATGCTTTCCGATCTGGCTATCAGCGATCCCGCAGGATTTGCAAAGATCTGCGACGCAGTAAAGAACGCTTAATGATATCATAGGGAATTCCTCTGTAAGGCGGGACTCCTTAATGATTGAACAGAAGACCGTAAAACGGCAGAACTTCATGAAAAAGATTTTATGAGTTCTGCCGTTTTTTGATGGAAAGAAACGAATGAGAGCGTAAAGGGCAGAAAAAAACTGCAGGGAAATGAATTATCCATTTCCCTGCAGTTTTTTTCGAAATCAAATGGTATGAGCAGAACCCAGGACAGCTTCAATCTTGTGCATGACCATCTGCTTGACTGCTTCACGAGCAGGTTTCAGATAGCTTCTGGGATCGAAGTTTTCCGGATCCTTGCAGAGAGCTTCCCGGATAGCGCTGGTCATAGCCAGACGGATATCCGTGTCAATATTGATTTTGCAGACTGCCATGGTTGCTGCTTTTCTGAGCATATCTTCCGGCACGCCCTGAGCACCCAGAACTTTTCCGCCGTATGCATTGCATTTTTCCACGAATTCAGGAATGACCGTAGAAGCTCCGTGAAGGACAATAGGGTAATTCGGAAGAAGTTTTCCTACTTTTTCCAGGCGTTCGTAGTCCAGATAGGGATCTCCTTTATACTTGTATGCACCGTGACTGGTTCCGATAGCAATCGCCAGAGAATCGCAGCCGGTTAATTCTACGAATTCTGCAGCCTGTTCAGGATCAGTAAATATAGCATCCTTTTCGTCTACATGGACCAGATCTTCTACACCGGCAAGACGGCCCAGCTCAGCTTCCACGACAACTCCCTTATCGTGAGCATATTCTACAATCTGCTTTGTGATTTTTACATTTTCTTCATAGGGGTGTTTGGAGCCGTCATACATGACGGAAGTGAAACCACCGTCAATGCAGGCTTTGCAGATTTCATAAGAGGAACCATGATCCAGATGGAGTGCAGTCGGAATTTCAGGATAATCCTGAAGAGCTATTTTTACAAGGCCTACGATGTATTCCTGGCCAGCATAATTCCGGGCGCCTTCCGAAGCCTGAAGGATGACAGGGGACTCTTCTGCTTTGGCAGCTTCCATGATTCCCTGGATGATTTCCATGTTATTTACATTGAATGCACCGATTGCATAATGGCCTTCATAGGCCCTTTTGAACATTTCCTGTGTTCCTACCAGCGGCATAATTGAAACCTCCCTTTCGATTATATAGGACAATGAGAATCTGTTTATTCTGTATCATTTTCATTATACAAAATGGAGGAAAACATTTCCATATATTTCTGTCACGGCCGTAATCCGCATCGAATGTAATCAAGGAGAAATTCCTGAAAAGGAAGAGGCATATCTTTTCAAAATTCTGAATTCAATATTAAAATTTCTAATTTAAATATTAAAAATTTTATTTATGTGGAGGAATATGGTAAAATATTCCTTAGTAGTTTAATTTTTTCGAAATAGCTCTTGGATTGGGAGGTTCATATGGCACAGGAATATTCTTTTGACGTTGTCTGCCGTACAAATCTGCAGGAAGCAGCCAATGCGGTAAATCAGGCGGCAAAAGAAATACGTACTCGTTATGATTTTAAAGGAAGCAAAAGCTCTGTAACGCTGGAGGAAGCGCAGATTACCCTGATCGGGGATGACAATTATAAGCTTCAGCTGGTACGGGAAATTTTAAACGGAAAGCTAGTGAAGCGCGGAATTTCCTTAAAAAATCTGAAGGAGAAGAAAAAAGAAAATGCGGCAGGAGGAACAGTCCGACAGGTCCTGGAACTGCAGAACGGGATTTCTTCCGAAGCGGCGAAGGATATCGTGAAGCGTGTTAAAGCATCCAAAATCAAGGTTTCCGCAAAGATTAACGGTGATGAAGTACGAATCAGCGGCAAGGACAAGGATGCATTGCAGGCGTGCATTTCTTTTTTGAAGCAGCAGGATTTGAATATGGACCTGCAGTTTGTAAATTACAGATGATTGGCTGATTTTATGAGTCCGGAAGAAATGATTGGAAAAGTGCTGCGGGAAGGGCACACGACCGGTGCCACCGCAGCGGGAGCAATGAAGGCAGCTGTTCTTGCCATGAAGGGAGAGTTTCCTCCTCGGGTTACGGTTCTTTCCCCGCAGCGGACACCGATTGTCATTCCTGTGGAAAGTGCGGAAGCCAATGAAAAAGGCGGAAGGGCTGTTTGCCTCAAAGACGCCGGTGATGATCTGGATTGCACCAATGGAACTCCGATTATCGCAGAAGTGGAAATTACAGAAAAGCCCGGATTGGAACTGCGTGCAGGAAAAGGTGTCGGAATCGTGACACGGCCCGGGCTGCAGGTGCCTGTTGGAAAACCTGCTATCAATCCGGGACCGCAGATCATGCTTCGCTATGTCTATGAGGAACTGATCGGGAAGGACAAGGGCTGTATCGTTACCATATCCATACCGCAGGGAGTGGAACTGGCTAAACAGACTCTGAATCCCACTCTGGGAGTAGAAGGAGGAATTTCTGTTCTTGGAACAACGGGAATTGTAAAGCCGATGAGTGAAGATGCTTATAAACGTTCCCTGACACCTCAGATTTCTGTTGTCAGAGCGGCCGGATTCCGTACGGCCGTGCTTTGTCCTGGGCGGATTGGAGAAAATGCGGCGAAAAAGATGGGAATTCCTGAAAGGGCAGTAATAGAGACAAGCAACTTCATCGGATTTATGATGGAGCAGTGCATTGCTGCCGATTTCCAAAAGATGCTTTTGATCGGTCATATGGGAAAGCTGGTCAAGGTAGCATCGGGGAGTTTTCATACGTATAACCGGAACAGCGACGGAAGAATGGAAACCATGGCAGCTTATGCAGCACTGAACGGTTCGTCTCCGGCAGTTGTACGGGAAATCCTGGAGTGCAATACAACAGACGGCGCAGCCATTATTATTCACCGGGAAGGTCTGGATAAAATTTATGAGCAAATGGCTGAAAGAGCTCAGGTAAGAAGCGAGCGGTACATATTCGGGAAAGCTCGGGTGGGTGTGATTTTTGCGGCTATGGAAGGCTCCATCCAGGCGGTCAGCAGCCGGGCGAAGGAAATATTAGAGGAAGAACAATGGATCATAAATTGATTGTAGCGGGTATCGGCCCCGGAAACAGGGAATACATTATTCCAAAGGCTCTTGCGGCTATTGAGAATGCTCATTTCCTGGTGGGAGGGCGAAGAGCGCTTTCCGATTATGCGAAGCCGGGACAGGAAACATATCCGGTGACAGGGAAACTCTCCGCTCTGGCGGAGTGGCTGGAGAAAGCTCTGCAGCAGGGGGATGTAGTGGTAATGGTCAGCGGTGATCCCGGCTATTACAGTCTGCTGCCCTGGCTGAAGAAGAAATTTTCCGATTATGCGCTGGAGGTCATTCCGGGAATTTCTTCCGTGCAAAGTGCTTTCTGTCTGCTGAGTGAACCCTGGCAGGGCGCCTTGTGGCTCAGCTTCCACGGCCGTGTCCCGGAGGAGCTGGCATTGCGGTATGAGGAGGGGAAGAAATTGGCGTTCCTGACGGATTATGAGCATAATCCGGCTTATATTGCGAAATACCTGATAGAACGGGGATGGCCGGCGGAAACATCTGCGGCGGCGTGTGAACATATCTCTTATGCAAATGAACAGGTTGTCCGGGATACGCTTTTCGGAATGACATCCCTGGAAGGATTTGGTGAATCGGTTATGGTGGTGATGGGATAGTGCATATGTTTGGAATCAAAGATGAGGAATTTATCCGCGGGAAAGTGCCGATGACAAAAGCGGAAATCCGGGCCATGGTCATGGTGAAGGCATCCATTGCTCCGGAGGATACCGTGGCAGATATCGGGGCGGGAACCGGTTCAATTACGGTTGAGGCGGCTCTGTGTGCGGATCGGGGCAAGGTGTATGCTATCGAAAGGAATCCTGAGGGGATTGATTTGATTCGGCAAAATGCGGAAAAATTCGGCTGCAGCAATATTGTTCCGATTCAGGGAACGGCTCCGGATGCAATGAAGGAGCTGCCTCCGCTGGATGTCATAATCATAGGCGGAAGCGGAGGAAATTTACATGAGGTATTGGACTGCGCAGAATCGCTGCTCAGGACGAAAGGGAAAATCATTCTGACAGCGGTTACGGCGGAAACTACAGGAGAAATTATCCGGGAATTCAAGGGCCGTCCTTTTGAACTGGAAGGGTTTCAAATGCAGATCAACCGCTTGAGAAAACTGGGACGCTATCATCTATATACCCCAATCAGTCCGGTATTTATTTTTACAGCAATTAAATTGTGAGGAGGATTTATTGTGGCTAAACTTTATTTCATCGGTGCAGGTCCCGGAGACCCGGAACTGATTACCATTAAGGGACAGAAAATTATCAGTGAAGCAGATGTCATCATTTATGCAGGTTCTTTGGTGAATCCGGCTATCCTGCAGTATGCAAAGAAGAGTGCAGAGATTTATAATAGTGCAACTATGAATCTGGATGAAGTGCTGGAAGTAGAGCTGAAGGCTCTGCAGCAGAATAAAATGGTTGCCCGGGTTCACACGGGAGATCCCGCTATTTACGGAGCCATCCAGGAACAGATGGACGGTCTGCGGAGTGCAGGGGTGAAAGAGGAAGATTTTGAAGTTGTTCCCGGTGTAAGTTCTTTCCTGGCTACAGCAGCAGCGCTGAAACAGGAATATACGCTTCCCCGGATTTCTCAGACGGTCATCATTACACGAATGGAAGGACGTACTCCTGTTCCGGAAAAGGAAAAGCTTTCTTTGTTGGCCTCCCATCAGGCGACAATGTGCATTTTCCTTTCTGTTCATGCCATTGAACAGGTAATGAGCACACTGAAAGAAGGGGGATATCCGGGAGATACTCCGGTAGCTATTGTTTCCAAAGCAACATGGCCGGATCAGCAGATTTTCCGCGGGACCATTGATACCATTGCAGATATCCTGCATAAAGCAGGGGTAGTCAGACAGGCCATGATCGTAGTCGGCAAGGTTCTGGATACTGATTATGAACTGTCCAAGCTGTATGACAGTAAGTTCACAACTATGTTCCGTAAGGGAACAGACTGAAATGAAGTACGCGGTGATTTCGGTATCCTCCGAAGGGGCGAAACTGGGAGCTGCCGTGAAAAGATTGATTTCCGGAAATGGCGTACTTTATGAACGCAAAGGCTCCGAGAGCGGAGAAGAAGCAAATTATTTTCTCCGTACGTTCAGTCTTGTAAAGGAAATTTTTTCACAGTACGATGGACTTCTTTTCATTATGGCATCCGGGATTGCAGTCAGGGCGATTGCGCCTTACATTGTCAGCAAAGTTTCCGATCCGGCGGTTCTGGTAATGGATGAGTGCGGCAGACACTGCATTTCTTTGTTATCCGGCCATCTGGGAGGAGCTAATGCATGGGCAAGAGAGGTCGCTCTTGCAGTGGGAGCCGATCCGGTGATTACGACAGCAACGGATGTACATCAGCGGCGGGCTCCTGATGATATTGCCCGGGAGCTCATGATGAGAGTAGAACCGGTGCGGGCCCTTAAAGCAGTGAACAGTGTCATTGCCGAAGAGAAAAAATTTCTGTGGTTCCTGGATCCGGAAACCGAAGGAGCCGATTCGATCAGAGAACGGATGCAGAATAAAGGAATTTCTGTTCATGATATCAGGGAAGCAGGACATTGCAGTTTTGATGCCTGTGCAGTTATAACAGAAAAGCAATACGAAATAGCAGGGCCTTTTGTGTATCTTCGGCCGAAGAATCTTTATGTGGGAATCGGCTGCAAAAGAGGCACGGAGGAAGCCGCTATTGATGATGCACTGAGAAAAGCTTTGCAGATGGCGGGCGCTTATGAATACCAGATTGTTTCATTGGCCAGTGTGACGCTTAAAGCGGATGAAAAAGGCTTGCTGGCTTTTGCAAAGCATAAAAATCGGAACATTCATTTTTATACACCGGAGGAATTGAAGAAAGTGGAGGAAAAATATCATCTTCCCTCCTCCGAATTTGTACAGAAGACGATAGGAGTAGGAAATATATGTCAAACATCGGCGATCATGGAATCGAAGCAGGGAAAGACAATTTTGCCGAAAACAAAATTCACGGGAGTAACGATAGCCATAGCAATGGGATTATCCGTGTAATCGGAATCGGACCGGGACATAAGGAAGAAATGACTCCCAAAGCAGTTGAGGCTTTGAAAGACTGCGATATCATTGTCGGATACAATACTTATATTGCGTTGGTTAAAAATATTATTCAGGGCAAGGAAGTTGTCGGGAACGGAATGCGGCAGGAGGTGGACCGGTGCCAAAAAGCGGTTGACCTGGCTGTAGAAGGGCATAAAGTTGCAGTTATTTCTTCCGGAGATCCCGGCGTTTACGGAATGGCCGGCCTTGTGCTGGAACTGATTCAAAAGGTGGATAAGGTAAATCGTCCGTCCTGTGAAATTATTCCGGGGCTGACAGCAGCAAATACATCGGCAGCTGCGCTGGGAGCACCGCTTATGCATGATTATGCGGTTATCAGTCTTTCCGATTTGATGACGCCCTGGGATCTAATCAAAAAAAGAGCTGAACTGGCTGCACAGGGAGATTTTGTTATTGCCATTTACAATCCCAAGAGCCGCGGCAGAGCGACCTATCTGAATCAAATCCGGGATATTGTCATGAAGTATCGGAAACCGGAGACGCCCGTCGGCATTGTCAGAAAAGCAGGAAGACCGGGAATGAATCATACCATTTCGACTCTGGAAAAATTGCCGGAAGAAGATGTGGATATGCAGTCTACGGTTATCATCGGAAACAGCAATACTTATGTAGCAGACGGGGTTATGATTACTCCCCGGGGGTATAAGCTGTGATCTGGATTATATCAGGAACACAGGACGGGAGAGAAATAGGCGCTGCACTGGCTGACCGGGAAAATGCAAAGCCGGAAGGAAGCCGCCGGAAGATCATGATGACAGTGGTCAGTCAGTACGGAAAAGTCCTGGCTGCGCACGAAGGGCTTGACATTCAGGTAGGCAGATTTACAAAGGAAGACATGGTCCGTGCTATCCGGGAGAAGAAAATCTCCCTGATTTTGGATGCGAGTCATCCTTATGCGGCCATTGTTTCGGAAACGGCATATGAAGCATGCAAAGAAACAGGAATTGATTATGTTCGGTATGAACGGGCAGAGATTCCGCTTCCTGCATATGATAAACTTCATCATGTTCCAAATGAGACAGAAGCAGCTGAACTGGCAGGGAAGCTGGGGAAGAGCATTCTTCTGACTACCGGTTCCAAGACACTGAAGACTTTCGTAGAGGCACCGGCTCTGCAGGGAAAGGAAATCTGGGCCAGAGTACTTCCGACCTCTTCTGTTATCAAAATGTGTGAGGATCTGGGGATGAAGGCTCGGTATATCCTTGCAGTTCAGGGACCGTTTTCTTATGAAATGAATCGGGCAATGATTCGTGATTATCATGCAGATGTACTGGTAACTAAAAACAGCGGATTGATCGGCGGCAGTGATACAAAGCTGGAAGCAGCCATGGCTGAGAAGATTCATGTCATTGTCATTGATAAACCGAAAAGCAAACTGGATGGAGCTGTAATCCTTGGTACAGTTCCGGAAGTGATTCGATATATGGAGGAAAATTATGGATTTTATCAAAAACCCCAGAGCAATTGAAGAAAAGAGTATGGATCTTATCAATCCCTTTATTAATGATATTGATCTGACTCCGGAGGAAGTGACCGTATATTCCCGGATGATTCATGCATCGGGCGATGTGGACTACGGTCATCTGATTTGCACCAGTGAAGGTGCAGTGGCAAAGGGGATTGAGGCTTTATCCAAAGGCTGCAATATTTATTGCGACGTAAATATGGTCAAGGCAGGGATCAATAAGAGAGCCCTGGCTGCATTGGGCGGAGATGTATTCTGTCGGGTAGCAGATCCGGAAATTGCACAGATTGCCCGGGAGAAAAATATTGCCCGTTCCATGGCAGCGATGAATTCTTTCGGCAAGGATCTGAATGGTTCCATCATTGCTGTGGGAAATGCACCGACTGCACTTTATGAGGCGATTCGTATGGTGGAAGAGGACGGAATCCGTCCGGCACTGATTATCGGGATCCCGGTCGGATTTGTAGGGGCTGCTGATTCGAAAGAACAGCTTCTCCGGAAGGCACCGTGCCCGTTCATTACTGTACGGGGAACAAAGGGGGGCAGCTCTATTGTAGCTTCCTGCGTTAATGCTCTGATGTACAACTTGATTCAAAGAGACAATATGCTTTACGTACAGGGCAAAAAGTAAAGACTTTTAGAGGACAGGCATGAATTCTGAAAATGATACTCAAAAAGGAAAGAGTAAGGGATTCCGGGTATTCTTCTTAATCATATTTACTGTCTTTACTGCTTTTTCCATGATTTACAGCCTGATGTTCGGATCCGCAGATATTCCCTTTTCCACTATTCTTCATGCTCTGGGAGGCAATACGGGAACTACGGATGAGATGGTTATCTGGAATATTCGTTTTCCGAGGAATCTGGTAGGAGCTTTGGTAGGAGCAAATCTGGCTGTTTCCGGAGCTATTTTGCAGGCGGTCATGAAGAATCCTTTGGCGGACCCGGGAATCGTAGGAGTTTCCAGCGGAGCAGGTCTGGCAGGTGTACTGATGCTGGTATTTTTTCCGCATGCTTCTCTTTTTCTGACCCCGGTTGCTTTTGTCGGGGCGATGCTTTCTGCGGCGGCTGTTTATGCGCTGGCCTGGAAGAACGGAATCCGTCCGAGCCGCATTATTTTGGCCGGTGTGGCAGTCAGCACCTTTCTGGGAAGCGGAATCTCAGCCATTCTTGTCTTCTATGCCGACAGAGTACAGGGAGCTTTGCTTTGGATGGTCGGCGGATTGTCTGCAAGAAGCTGGCCTCAGGTGGAGGCTTTGTTTCCTTATACCGTGTTGGGACTGATTTTAGCAATCGCCGGTTCCAAAGTTCTGACAATCCTCAGCCTTGGGGACGAAACGGCCCGGGGGCTGGGAGTTCCTGTTGAAAAAGTTCGTTTTATTATGACAGCTGTGGCAGCGCTCTTGGCTGCCGGAGCTGTGAGCATAGCCGGCCTGATCGGGTTTGTCGGGCTTGTGGTTCCCCATATTGTTCGATTAATTATCGGAACGGATTATAAATATGTAGTGCCGGGATCGGCTGTTCTGGGAGCAGGGGTACTTGTATTTTGCGATACACTGGGGAGAGTTGTATTTTCCCCTATAGAAATTCCGGCAGGAATCATTATGGCATTCCTGGGCGCTCCGTTTTTCCTGTATTTGCTGAGGAAGAATTCATGACAGATACCGATATTGCAATTAAAATTTCCAATATTCATGTTTCCTTTGGGACACATAAGGTCCTGCAGGGAGCAGATGGGATGATTCCGAAAGGGAAAATTGTGACCTTTCTGGGACGGAACGGCTGCGGAAAATCAACGCTTTTAAAGGTTGTGACGGGAAATTTGAGCCCGGAACAGGGCAGTATCGAAATTGAAGGGAAAAAACTTTCTGATTATTCCTCTAAGGAAATGGCCAGAGTGGTTGCTTTCCTTCCGCAGTTTCATGATATTCCCAAAGACATGACAGCCGGTGAGTTGGTGGCCTGTGGAAGATATCCTTATCAGCATTGGTGGACGGGCGTATCCAAAGAGGATCGGGAAGTAATCCAACGGGTCATGGTGAAAACGAATACGTATCATCTGAAGGATCAGCTGGCCTGCAGCCTTTCCGGCGGGGAGCGGCAGAGAGTCTGGATTGCTATGGCTTTGGCACAGGAACCGAAGATCCTGATCCTGGATGAACCGACAACATATCTGGATATTTGTCATCAATTGGAGGTTATGGAACTGATTGCCAGACTGAACCAGGAAGAAGGACTGACAGTCGTTATGGTTCTTCATGATATCAATCAGGCCATCCGCTATTCTACAGATATCCTGGTCTTGGAACATGGAAAAATTCGCCGTCAGGGGAGTCCTCTTGATGTTCTAACGCATCAGTCTATTGCGGAAATTTATGAAGTGGATGCTGATCTGGAGATGCGCAGGGGATATCCCAGTATCATTATTAACGGGCTGTTAAAAAAGAAGGAAGAAAAGTCCCATTGACAGCAATAAAAAAGGATGCTTTTTGTTTGGAAAAAGCATCCTTTTTGTTGTTTTCAGAAAACTGTTTACTTCGCCTTTATACGGAAAAAGAAATCATGACTTATTCGGATTTGTTGTCTGATGATGCCAGAGGGAAAGATGAAAACAAGTGCTGTTATTCCCCATATGCCAGCTCATACAGTTTTTCCAGTGCCTCCGGCGTCCGCAGGCCGGGATTCATCAGGAATAATTCATTTGGAAGGAAGTATACTTTGTCTTTCTGTACAGCCCTTAAATGGTTCCAGGCAGGATTGGAACGCATTTCTTCATTCAGCTTTTGGTTAATGGAATCTATTTTTCCCATGGTCACGATAAAGATAATGTCCGGATCATCTGCAGCAAGCTGTTCCAGTGAATAAGGAACGGTTTTGTCTTCCAGAGAAAGCTCCTTATGAGCGGTGATGACATTGTTCATTTTCAGCAATTCCGTCATGGAGGCGCAAATGGATTGAGGTGTTTCCGCAGTCACGGACTTTCCTGTAGCCCGCAGGACAGCCACTTTAGCAGGCGTATTTTGCGCAGCAGCTTTGTCTTCTATGGCCTGCAGATCAGTTTGGTATTTGTTGATGAGCGCTTTTGCCTGATCTTCCTTACCGTAAATCTGGCCGAGAAATTGGATAAGGGGAATATTATCGTTAATTCCATCATAGTTAATGAAAATATGAGGGATATGGTTGCTTTCCAGAAGATTCTCCAGCTTTTTGCTTTGGCTTTTTTCTCCAATGACCAGGTCCGGCTTCATGGAAATCAGCTGTTCTACATTGATATTTTGGACATGGCCGATTTGAGGCAGGCTTTCTGCTTCCGGCGGAATGGGAACGGTAGTAAAGGGCCGCGCTATTGAGTTTCCGCCGATGGCATATGCCATATTCAGTAGGGGAGAAGTTAAAGTCAGAATTCTTTTCGGTGTATTTTGAACGTCAATGGATTCATTTTTATAGGAATAATGAATAAGATTGGATTGCTCTGCGGTATTTTGTGAACTGCAGGCGGAAAGAGATAAGCAGAGTGCAGCTGCAGCAATTGCTTTCAACACTTTGTTCATGAAATAGACGGCCTCACTTTCTGTCTTATAATAAAAACCTTCGTCCGGAGATGGCGAAGGTTTTTATATTTTATATAAAGGGAATCATCTCTCCCTACATTATAAATGATATGGATTATTTCTGCAGAGCTTCAACGGCTTCCTGTGCACGCTGTACATACAGAGCCCGGATATTGGGATTTTCACCGAGTCCGTGAATATAAGTCTTTACATTAAATCCCGCCTTGGTGAGAATACTCTTATGGGAATCCGGTTCGTCACCGGCCATATCATTATTGGCATGATCTCCGGCAACCATCATGATAGGCATAAGTGTTACATTTTTATATCCGCTCTTCTTTAATTTCGGAATTACATCTTCCAGGTTCGGACGGCCTTCTACAGAATAAACGAATACGTTATTCATTCCCAGCTGGTGCAGGCGATCCTGGATGACGGAATAGTATGCATTGGCTGGATGCGGAGTGCCGTGTGCCATGATCAGAGTAGCGTCCTTCTTTCCCATTTTGGGGAGTTGGGAAGACAGTGCGTTCAGAAAATCAACAACCTGATCGGTTTCGCCTTCTGTTCCCTGGAAATACATCAGCGGGGTAGCGAGCGACAGCTTCTTGAAATTCGGAAGCTGCATTTTGGTTGCGATGGCATTGTAGTCATATTCCATTCCGGGGATAATATCAAGAGATACAACGGCAACGCGGGTATATCCTTCTGCTTTTAACTTTGCAAATGCCTCTTCCGGGGTTAATTTCTGGATGCCCTCCTTGGCTTTTACCCGGTCAATGATGATATGAGAGGTATATGCCTCAAAAACAGGAATATTCGGATTTTGTTTTTGGATTTCAGCTTCGACAGCATCAATAGTTTTGGCACGGGTATCGGTAAAAGTGGTACCAAAGGTCATGACGAGGATTGCATCTTTATCAGGAGCATTTTTCATTGCCGGATTTTCCCCGGTCCAGACGCCAATCTTTGCTGCTTCGAGAAGAGCAGGAGTGGCAGTTTTAACTTCCGGACTTAATTCATACGCATCAGCCATAGTTCCAACTCCTAATACACATGCAGCAGCCAAGGAAGCAGACAGCATGTTTCTGAGAAATTTTTTCATTCATCTCACTCCTTTGAAAAATCGGTTGATATAACAGATTGTTCAAGGCATAGTAGGAACACTTTCCCTGATTCAATTGCTCCTGCTGTGCTTTCATGAACTTAAAAACACTGTAGCATGGCTTTATTAAAAAGTCAATAAAAATATGCTAATAAAAAGAAAAGAAAACATTATTTATTTACCAAAATAGGCAAAAGTGAAAAATATTATTGAAAAATTCATTATAGATTAATTTTAGGAAAGAGTGAATAAAGAAAATAGTTAAAATATGTAAGTCAAAATGAATTTTACTCCTGTGGTCAAGGTGAATTCATTTTGAAAAATATGATATAATAGACTGAATCCGTTAGAAAGGATGAGAAAAATGAGACCCTTTTCAGAAATGCTGAATTGTTTGGGGATTGATCTGGGATCTTCCTATGTTCATATATACTATCGCCGGAAGCCGGTGCTTGCAGAAGACAGTGTTGCAGCTGTTGAGCATACCGGCGGGCAGCTGCTTGGTTTTGGGACAAATGCACTGATTCTTTATCATAAGGACCCGGAAAATGTTCGTTTGATTCGGCCGATTCGCCATGGTGCCATTGCTAATTATGAAGCAACAAAATCTCTTCTTCGCTTTTTTATCAATAAAGCAATTCATCATTCCGTGAGCAAGCCCAATATCGTGGTATCTGTACCAAGCGGGATCAGCTCTGTCACACGGCACGCTTTAGCAGATGCATTGATGCATGCCGGTGCGCAGCGGGTTTTTCTGCTGCCTGCTCCGGCAGCAGCAGCCATCGGAAGCAATAAGGATTTGACCATTCCATCCGCGTTGTTTTCGCTTGTTATCGGGAAGGATGTGAGCGATGCCGGAATTTATTCCTGCGGCGGGATTGTGGCACAGAAGCATATTGCCTGGGGAGGAAGGGACATCGATCTGGGAATTTGCCAGTATATAAAGAAAAAATATAATGTAGTTATCGTTCCCGATGCAGCGGAGAAAATCAAAAAGGAAAAGATTTCTTATCAAAGTACATCGGAAGAATCTTTTACCGTACGCGGACGGCGCATCAATGATGGTGTAGAAGTCATTATAGAATTAACTTTTCAGGAAATGAGCCTTCTGGTGCAGAGACTTTCCCATCCTCTGGTTGAACTGATTCGGTCTGTTTTGCAAAGGGTTTCTCCGGAAATGGCGGGCGACTTGCTGACGAACGGAATTCTTCTTTCCGGGGGAAGTGCAGGTTTTCAGGGAATTCAGAATTGGCTTTCTTCTGTAAGCGGGATGCCGGTATTTATTGCGGATGATTTGGAAAATGTAATCGCAAAGGGATGTTTTCAGTCGTTTGAGAATCGAGATGCTTTAAGTCTGATCCTGGAAGACGGCGGAAAATATTACGGAGGAATAAAGTTTTGACATTTTTCTACAAGAAAAAAATAATGCTGATGTTCCTGATATTGTTTTTCTTGGGAATATCCGGATGGTTTTGGCGGCATAGAGAATATATTCCTTTTGTTTCTCAGCCGCTTTCGGTAGCTGCGGCTCCTTTTGAATATACCGTAAGCCGAAGTGCTGTTTTGGGAAGCAATACGCTGAGTTTGTTCCGGGAAGTCTGGGATAATTGGACGGAATTGGAAAAACTCCGAAGAGAGAACGAAAATTTACGGGCTGAGCAGTCGCAGTACAGTGAAGTCCTGGCGGAAAATATCCGGCTGAAAAATCTTTTGCAGTTTAAACAGACCAATAAACAGTATCAGCTGAGCGGTGCTTCGGTAATAGCTCAGGATTACAGCGGCTGGACCCATACTATTATCATTGATCGTGGGGAAGACAGCGGAATTCGGAAGTATATGCCGGTCATTGTTCCTACCGGTTTGGTGGGATTTGTAAGTGAAGTCTATCTGAATTCCTCCCGGGTGCAGCTTTTGTTTGATCCGCGTACATCAGTGGGAGGAATCGTACAGCGTCCTTCATCCCGGGTTGTTTCCATGGTTTCCGGGACGGGAAGCGGTGCAGAAACATTGCGCTTTGATGGACTTCCCAAGGAATCGGATGTTATCAAAGGTGATGTTATCGTTACGTCCGGATACGGCGGTGTATACCCCAAGGGACTCGTTATCGGAACTGTTGAAAAGGTCAATGTGGATGCCCTGGGCGGAGTAGAAGAGGCAGAAATCAAACCTGCTGCGGATTTCGCTCACATGGAAGAGGTCTTCGTTATTATGGATCCTATCCAACAGGTAAAACCGGAAAGTACACTTTCTCAGCCTCCGAAAGTAGAACCGCCGATGGATCCCAATAAAAAGCAGGCAGGTGAGAACCGGTGAGTCCTTTGAATTTTGCTGTTGCCTGTGCTGTTCTGTTTTTTGTGCAGACTTCTTTTCTTCCCTATTTTTTATCAGGGCATTTATTTGACTTATGGCTTGTGGTAATTGCCATAGGGGCGGTCATTATTGCTCCTAAGGATGCTTTTTTACTGGCTGCTGCAGGAGGATTCATTCAGGATATTGTGGCAGGCAACTTTTTCGGGATACACCTGGTTCCTTATTTGATAATTACCTTTATTTATGTGAAACTGGGGAAAGAAAAATATAATAAGCATTGGTATATTTCACTGATTGCTGTGGTTATTGCGTCTGTTTTTGCCTTTTTGACGGAAGGAATGGTTCTGTATCTGTCGGGAAACAACATTTTTCTGACTTTTTCCGTAGTAGAAAGACTATTTTCCTTTACTCTATGGAACGGGATATTTGCCCTTTTAATTCATAATATTTTATGGGCCGTGAAAAGGGAAGGTGAACCGCGTTGGTGAAAAAGAAGAATGTTCCGGGATTTTTGAAGGTCCTTCTGAAAAATAGGGAGGAATCCCGGTACGCCAATATGGTTTATGCTGCAGTATTTCTTTTAATGATTTTGACAGTCCGGCTTTTTTATATGCAGGTTATCCAGGGAGGATATTATAAATCAGAGGCGGATGGGAACCGCATCCGCCATCTGCCTGTACAGGCTGCCCGGGGTGTCATGTATGATCGAAACGGTGTCATCATGGCCGGCTCCCGTTCTGCTTACAGCGTTATTATGCCGCTGAACCGTAAGCGAAACAGCCTGGATGAAGAGGAATTAAAACGTTTGGCAGCATTGCTGAAGGTTCCTGCTGCGGAAATCAAGCAGAAAATAGAAACAAATAAAACCGCGTTTGGTGCAATATATTTGGCTCATGATGTGGGAATCGATGTGGCGACGCTGATCTCGGAAAAAAAGGATGAATTCCCGGGTATCGAAATAGAGGTGAATCCGCTGCGGGTATACCCTTATAAAGAGGTCGGAGCACAGGTTCTGGGATATGTCGGAGAGGCCGGAGCGGATGACAGAGATGCTGAGGGAAAGCCTTATACATCGGCCGCTCTGATTGGTCGTGCAGGAATTGAAAGACAGTATAACCAGTATCTGGAAGGGAAAAACGGTTCAAGAGTGGTAGAGGTGAATGCTTCCGGACAGCCCGTGCGGGATGTAGGAGGGGATCCTTCTGTTTCGGGGAAAAGTATCCGTCTGACTCTGGATGCCACTCTGCAGAAAGCTGCGGAAGATGCTATTGCGGAACAGATTCGGTCTTTGGCCCATTCCGGCGTATTTCCGACAGGGGCATCGGCAATAGCAGTGGATCCGAACAGCGGTGCTGTCCTTGCCATGGTCAGCTGGCCCAGCTTTGATCCGAATCTTTTCAGCAGAGGCATTTCTTCTGTTGAATGGGATTCGATTATCAATAATGCAAATCATCCTCTGCAGAATCGGACGATTTCTTCCATGTATCCCCCGGGGTCTCTGTTCAAGGTTATCACAGGAGCAGCGGCACTGGAAAGCAAGGTGACGACGCCGGATGAGATGATTTTTGACAGCGGGAAGCATTGGGTCGTTGATAAAAGAAATGCACAGGGAGAAGCTTTCGGGTGGATTAACTTTTATGACGCTCTGGAAAAGTCTGATAATGTTTACTTTTATGAAATGGGCCGCCGTCTGGGCATTGATAAGATCTCTGCGATGGCCCGCGAATTCGGTTTGGGAAAGGAGACCGGGATTGATCTGAGCGGAGAGTCAGAAGGCAATGTAGCCAGTGAAGAATATAAGAAAAAAGTTTTCGGACAGGACCAGGATTGGTATCTTGGAGAAACGATGGATGCGGCAATCGGACAAAGTTATACATTGGCTACACCGATTCAGATGGCGATGGTTTACTCTGCTCTGGCCAACGGCGGTTTTCGGTACCAGCCCTACTTGGTCAGCCGAATTGATGATCTTGACGGTACACCGCTGAAGATATTTTCTCCCAATTGTATAGGGACGCTTCCGGTATCCAAAGCGACCTTGAATGAAATTCATACAGGGCTTCGGCGGGTTATGATGAAGGGCGGAACCGGCGGAGAACTGTTCTACAATTATCCGATTGCGACAGCAGGAAAATCCGGTACAGCGGAGACAAACGGGCTGGATAACGGCTGGTTTGTTGCCTATGCTCCGTTTGATAAACCGGAAATCGTTATTCTTTGTATTTTCGAACACAGCGGATTCGGGTCTGAATCCGCTGCGCCTGTGGTGAAGGATATTATGGATGCGTACTTCCATTATGGAGCATATGCAGAGTCAAATCGGAAAAAAGATGCAGGAAACGGGAAGGAGAAAGTATAATGGCACTACTGTTTTCAACAGTTTCCGGTAAAGGGGGAGTAGGAAAGACCTTATTGACTGCTTCTCTGGGAATTACTCTTTCCCGAAAAAACAAAAAGGTACTTCTGATTGACTGTGATATGGGCCTTCGGAATATGGATCTTCCTTTAGGGCTGGAAAATGATTGCTTTTATAATATCCAGGATCTGGCCCGTGGGCTTTGCCTTCCGGAGGATGTCATTCTTCCTGTGGCAGAGGGGCTGGATTTTATTCCTGCTGCAGCTTCTTCCTGGGATGATATTCGTCCGGGAACGATAGAGACGGTCCTGGAGGATGCGGATGCCAGATATGATTACATTCTGCTGGACTGTCCGGCAGGTATAGGCAGGGGAATTGACTTTGCGGCGAAGGTGTCTGATAAAGTCTTAATCGTAATTGCTTCTTCCTGGGCTTCCAAACGAAATGCGGAGCATGTATTTTCCCTTTATGGGAAAAAGGTACCCTGTCTGTTTGTTTTTAATCAATTTTTCATGAATGACCCGACGAAGATTTCTTTCAGGGAAATGGAAGAATCAGTGGATGAAGAATATTTTGGCGGAGTCGTACCATATTCCTCACAGATTGATGAGTATGCGCATCAGGGAAATTTAATTTTCTTTGACCGCAATACTGCGTTCGGTGAAGCGCTGGACTGTCTGGATAGAACGCTTTGTGAGGATAAAAGATTTCCGGAAAGCAGATGGAAGCGAATCCTGAAAAAAGCGGCTGATGAGGAAAGACTCTATCAGCTGAAACGGACTGGGGAAAAAGTGATGCCCCGCGGATTAACCTGGACCTCGGGAAGCCTGGCTTATCGTCACAGATGGAGGAGATAAGAATTTATGAATATCATCCATTATTGGCGCCGTATCGACAGTACGCTGCTTCTTGCTATCCTGGGACTGGCAGTGGTATGTCTGAGTATTATTGCCAGTGCGACCCATGCAAATATTGCGGGAAGACCGGGACAATATGATTATGTTTTCAAACAAGGCATTTTCTGGGTGGGAGGCCTTGTCATTGCAGGAGCCTCGCTTTATTTTGATTACAGGAAACTCTATAAAATCGTTCCGGCTATTTATGTGCTGAATGCGGTTCTGCTTTTGGTAGTCAAATTTGCCGGAACCAGTGCATTGGGGGCACAAAGATGGATTCAGCTGGGGCCGTTTACGCTGCAGCCTTCAGAATTTGCAAAGCTTATCATGATTATTTGTCTGGCACGGCTGCTTTCCGACCGCAAAAAAGAATTTAATACCTGGAAAAGTCTGATTCCGGTCGTGGCTATTATGTTTATTCCGACGATTCTGATTTTCATTCAGCCGGATCTGGGAACCAGCCTGGTCTTTGCAGCGATTACATTTGGAATGCTTTACATCTGCGGATTAAATCTGAATTTGGTTAAGCGGGCATTTATAGCTCTTGTTCTGGCATTTCCGGTTATCTGGTTCTTTGTTCTTCACAGTTACCAGAAAATGCGTATTCTGGTGCTGCTGGATCCGAATGTGGACCCTTATGGTTCGGGGTATCATGTTATCCAATCCAAGATTTCCATCGGCAGCGGCGGCTTTTTCGGACAGGGACTGTTTGAAGGAACACAAAGTCAGCTGGATTTTCTTCCGGAAAACCATACGGATTTTATCTTTTCTGTTATTGGAGAAGAATTGGGATTTATAGGGGCCGTGTTTGTGCTTCTTTTGTATTTTATTCTGCTCTACCGCACGATAATGATTTCCCGCACGGCAAATGATTCCTTCGGAAGTCTTCTGGCCTGCGGCATCTTTTCCATGTGGCTGTTCCAGGTGTTCATCAATGTGGGGATGACATTGGGCGTTATGCCGGTTACAGGAATTCCGCTTCCTTTTATGAGCTACGGCGGCAGTGCACTGGTCATGAATCTCATTTGTGCGGGAATTCTTATGAATATTTATATACGCAGGAAAAAATTGTTATTTGACTGAATAGGAGAAGAAATGAATTCTGTAAAACTGGATCCGGTATGGCTTATGCATGTACAGAAACCGGCGAGATATATCGGCGGAGAATGGAACAGCGTAGTTAAAGATCATGAAAAGGTAGATGTAAGGGTTGCTTTGGCATTTCCCGATGTTTATGAGGTCGCCATGAGCCATCTGGGCCTGAAAATCATTTACAGTGTCCTGAATTCCCGGGATGATACCGTGGCAGAACGGGTGTACGCGCCCTGGATCGATATGGAAAAGCTGATGCGGGAAAAACACATTCCGTTATTTACACTGGAGTCCAAATATCCTGTAAAGGAATATGATGTTCTGGGCTTTACCATGCCGTATGAAATGTGCTATACGAATATATTGAATATGATTGACCTTGCAGGAATTCCCGTCCTTTCCAAAGACAGGAAGGAAGAAGATCCGGTGGTCATTGCCGGCGGTCCCTGTGTTTATAATGCGGAACCGGTAGCCGATTTTATTGATGTTTTTTTTATCGGTGAGTCGGAGGAAGCCATTGAAGAAATGGCAGAGATTGTCAAAGACTGGAAGAAGGAAGGAAAGCCGGGCGGCAGAGCGGAATGTATCCGTCGGATCGGAACGATTGAAGGCTGCTATGTTCCTGCTTTCTATAAAGCTTCTTACTATGACAACGGTGTATTCCGCTCTATTGCGCCGGTTTATCCGGGAGTTCCCGCAACCATTCAAAAGCGTGTTATCCGTGATATGGATCATGTAAAAATTGATCGAAAACCCATTGTTCCTTATATTGAAACGGTTCATGACCGGGCAGTTCTGGAAATGTTCCGTGGATGCAGCCGCGGCTGCCGATTCTGCCAGGCAGGAATGATTTATCGTCCGGTTCGGGAAAAAAACGAAGAAGTGCTGCAGAATATTGCAGAGGAACTGATCCGGAATACAGGGTATGACGAAATTTCCCTGATGTCGCTGTCTTCGGCGGATTATTCTTATCTGCCTGAGCTGGTTGATCATTTGATGGACAAGTTCAAAGAAAGAAGGATTGGTGTCAGCCTTCCTTCTCTGCGCGTAGACAGCTTCTCTGTGGACATTGCGAAGAAGGTTCAGCAGGTGAGAAAGAGCGGGCTGACTTTGGCACCGGAAGCGGGAACTCAGCGTCTCCGCGATGTGATCAATAAAGGTGTGACGGAAGAAGATGTTATCGGCGCCTGTACTAATGCATTTAAAAACGGTTGGAACAAGGTCAAGCTGTACTTTATGATGGGACTTCCCACGGAAACTGATGAGGATCTGAAAGGAATTGCAGATCTGGCATCAAAAATTGATGAATTATATTATCAGGTCTGCGGGAAAAGAGGCTGTCGGATCACTGTCAGTGTTTCCAGCTTTGTACCGAAGCCGTTTACGCCTTTCCAGTGGATGCCGCAATGCAGCGTAGAGGAAATAGAACGGAAGCAGGAGTATCTGAAATCACTTTTCAAGGATAAAAGACACATTAAATTTGCCTACCATGATGCAAAGACCGGCTATATAGAGGCTGTTCTGGCCAGAGGAGACCGCAAGCTTGGACAGGTAATTCTCAAAGCATGGGAAAAAGGCTGTAAATATGACAGCTGGACAGAATTTTTCCATTATGATGTATGGATGGATTGTTTCAAAGAATGCGGTGTAGATCCGGATTCTTATGCAGCAAGAGATCGGGACGAATATGAAGCTGAGCCTTGGGATCACATTGAGTGCGGAGTAAGGAAGGATTATCTCCGCAGGGAATGGAAACTGGCGCAGAGGGGTGTTCTTACCAGGGACTGCCGTCATTACAACTGCAACGGATGTGCAGTCTGCCCTGTATTGGATGTAAAATTGATCGATCATAAAGAGGAGAACGGACATGAAAAGGTTGTTTTTGTCTATAAAGAAAGGTGAGGAGCTTCGTTTCCTGGGTCATCTTGATTTTCTGAGGACCATGGAAAGAGCAATTATGCGGGCAAATATTCCGGCAGCGTTTTCGGAAGGTTTTAATCCTCATATGAAGGTTTCCTTTGATGCGGCGCTGGCAGTAGGGGTCACCGCAGATCCTTTGTATATGGAACTCCGTCTGGAAAAGGATCTTGCCTGCGAAGAGGTTCAGGAAATGCTTTCCGCACAGCTTCCGAAGGGAATCGAAGTATATGAGGTTTTGGAAGCACCGTTGGAATGGCCTAAATTTTCTGCCTATTTCAATGAAGATGTATATGAAATGGAAGGTCCGGTCGTAGATGAATATGATCCGAAAACTGTTCAGGATGCCATTGATCGATTTAATGCATTGAATTCTTTCTCCTATGTTCGGGTAACGCCGAAAAAGGTGCGGGAAATGGATATCAAGACGATGATTCTTGATCCCATGAGTGTACGTATTGAAAATGACAGGGCATTCTTGACGTTCTCCCTGGTCAGAAAAAATACAGGGATTGTACAGCCCAAGGATATCTGGAAAATTTTTGCGGAATCCTTCGGAATGCCCTGGGGAGCGGATGAATTTATCTGTTCCCGCATCGGGGTATATCACAGAGAAGGAGACCATCGGTATTCTGCAGCAGATATGGGGATTTTCAGTAAAGCTGTAAAGGGATGAAAGCTATGAGGAATCTTCTGCTGCAGGCGAGAGAAGAAGAGATGATACTGGCTGTCCTGGAAAATGGACTCCTTTCGGATCTTGCTGTGGAAAGTGCGGAGAGCAGGGATCTGGTAGGAGGAATTTACAAGGGAATTGTAAAGAATGTCGTTCCTTCCCTGAACGGTATGTTTGTAGATATAGGAATTGCAAAAAACGGATTTCTGCGGATGAAGAATACCCAACAGAATCATGCAGAAGGAGAAGCAATCCTGGTACAGGTAGAAAAAGACAGTACAGAGACAAAAGGACCTTTGCTGACAGAAAAAATCGGCCTTCCGGGGAAATATGCAGTGGCACTTTTCCATACGGATTATATTGGGATTTCCAAAAAGATCAGGAAAGAAGAAACGCGGGAAAAGCTCAGGCTTGAAGTACAGAAAATTTGTCCGGCTGGTATGGGAGTTATCGTGAGGACCGCGGCAGAAAGTATAGAACCGGATATTTTCCGCCGGGATTTAATGAATCTCAGAAATATAGGGGAAATTATACAGAAACGATTTCGGGTTGAAAAGGGACCGGCTCTTTTGTATCGGGAAGGAGATCTGGCGGTCAGGGCTTTTCGCGACTATATGACCGGAGATACAGAATGTTTAATCACGAATGATCGGAAAATCTATCAGCGGCTGTTGGATATGGCCAGCCGGGAGTCGGAGGAAGAGCAGAAAAAGATCCGGCTTTATGAATCGGAGATTCCTTTATTTACGGGATATCATGTA
This sequence comes from uncultured Dialister sp., assembly GCA_938038225.1. Classification (GTDB taxonomy): domain Bacteria; phylum Bacillota; class Negativicutes; order Veillonellales; family Dialisteraceae; genus Dialister. The sequence continues at coordinate 108,521 of CALHRX010000007.1, forward strand.
GATGAACAGCTGGAAGGCCTTTTTCAGAGGGAGGTCTCTTTGGAATCAGGCGGCTCTATTGTTATTGATTATACGGAGGCCCTGACTGCAATTGATGTGAATTCCGGCTCATTCCGAAGCAAAGGATTGCCGCACAGTGAACTGGCTTTTCTGGTCAATTGTTCAGCGGCTAAAGAGATTGTAAGACAGATTCGTCTGCGCGCAATCGGCGGAATTATCATGGTGGATTTTCTGGATATGGATCGGGAAAGCCATAAGGAGAAGCTGCTTGAACTTTTAAAGCAGGAAGTTCGAAAAGATCATGTAAAAACCGTAGTATGCGGGATGACTTCTCTGGGACTGGTGGAAATTACAAGAAAACGGACCGGACACCGCTTGTATGAAAAGTATTATGAAAACTGTCCCTGCTGTCACGGAACGGGAAAAATATTGACCGGTACATCAATGGCAGAGAGAATTCTTCGTGACTTGGAAAAGAAAAGAATGATCGGCCCGTTTAAAACCGGGATTCGGATCCGATGCTGCGAAGAAGCGGCAGAAATACTGAACAAACCCATCAATCAGCAGCATTTGAGAAAAATTGTGAATCATGATGTATTGATTGAAAGCCGGGACTATAAAAATCGTTTGACTTATGAGATATCTTTTGCAGAGGACTAGGAGGGGCAGTAATGGTAAAGGAGCTTCATTCCAAGGAGGATCTGAGAAAAGAAGTTCTTGAACAGAACGGATATGTTCTCCTGAATTTGCGGGCAGACTGGTGCCGGCCCTGTCAGGTCATGCGGCCGGTATTTGAAGCGACAGAAATGGATTTTGCCGGGAAAATCAGATTATGCAGTCTGGATGTGGACGAACAGGCCGAGCTGTCGGAACTGTTTCATGCGGAGGGAATCCCGACTTATATTTTGTTTCATGACGGGAAGGAAATCGGCCGGATCATTGGCTATAGACAGAAGGCAAAATTTCAGGAAATTCTGCAGGAATTGCTGAAAAAATAGAGGGAAGAGACAGAAAAAGAATTTATTTATTTTTCAGACTCTTTCTTGCAATAGGAATTTTCTTCTGATATAATAACTAAGAATTATCTATGTATATGAAATGAGGTGCAAGAAGTGAAAAAGGGAATCCATCCGGATTATCACCCAGTCGTTTTCCGCGATATCGGTGCTGACTATTCTTTCCTTACTCGTTCTACAGCAACTTCCAATCAGACTGTAAAATGGGAGGATGGCAATGAATATCCGCTGATCAATATTGATATCAGCAGTAAGTCTCATCCGTTCTATACAGGACAGCAGCGTTTCGGTAAGGCTCGCGGCCGTATCGAAAAGTTCAACAAGCGTTACGGAAAAACTTCTGAATAAAAAACAGGGCAAAGGCCCTGTTTTTTATTTGTCGGTTTGATTGCTTTTCGCCTCATGATATACTAATACTCGAATTGCTTTTGCACAGATCATAGATACTACAATAGAGGAGATTTTATGCAGACTGATAAACTCAACGCGATGGAAGCCCGGTATCTTTCTTTGGAAGATCAGTTAAGTGATCCTTCCGTTATGGCAGATCAAAATAAATGGAGAAAACTGTCCAAGGAACATGCAGAATTGGGAGAGGTCGTTCAGAAATACAGAGAATATAAGGAAGCGGAAAAGGGAAAGCAGGATGCTCTTGAGATTTTGAATGATAAGGAGCAGGAAGAGCTTCATGAATTGGCAAAGGAAGAGTTAAAGGCTGCGGAAGAACAGGCAGCATTTCTGGAAAATGAAATTCATAAGCTCTTGATTCCCCGGGATCCCAATGATTCCAAAAATGTGATTCTGGAAATCCGTGCCGGCACGGGCGGAGATGAGGCTGCTCTTTTTGCGGCGGATCTGCTGAAGATGTACCTGAAATTTGCGGAGAAAAACAACTGGCATGTGGAGATTGCCAATGCAAATGAAACGGACCTGGGGGGATTCAAGGAAGTCACCTGTGTCATTGAAGGGAAAAATGCCTATTCCATTCTGAAATTCGAAAGTGGGGTTCACCGGGTACAGAGAATCCCCGAAACGGAAAGCCAAGGACGCGTACATACTTCAGCAGTCACGGTGGCAGTTCTTCCCGAAGCGGAGGATGTAGATATTGAAATCAATCGGGACGATCTTCGAATCGATGTCTATCGTTCTTCCGGCGCCGGCGGTCAGCACATTAATAAGACTTCGTCAGCTATCCGCATTACACATCTTCCGTCAGGGATGGTTGTAACCTGTCAGAATGAACGCAGCCAGCGGCAGAATAAGGAAAAGGCGCTGCAAATTCTGAAATCCCGCCTTTACGATCAGGCACTTCGGGAATCGCAGAACAAGGAAGCGGCGGACCGAAAAAATCAGGTCGGAAGCGGGGATCGTTCTGAAAGAATACGGACTTATAATTTCCCGCAGGGCAGAGTCACGGATCACCGGATCAATATGAGTATTTATCAGCTGGATGATTTCCTGAACGGGAATATCAATCCGATCGTTGACCGGCTGATGGAAGAAGATATGGCAAGAAGAATTAAGGAGAGTGAATCTCATGGAAAATAATCGGATTTGGACAATCAAGGACCTGATTGTATGGACCACCGACTATTTCCGCAGGCATCACATAGAATCTTCCCGGCTGGATGCAGAGCTGCTTTTGGCTCATGTTTTGAAAAAAACACGCATATTTTTGTATACAGATTTTGATTTGATTGTAAATCCTTCGGAATTGGCACAATTCAGAGAGTACGTCAAAAAAAGAGTCAGCGGTTATTCTACGGCGGCCATTATCGGAGAAAAAGAATTTATGGGTCTTTCTTTTTATGTGAATCCGGATGTTCTGATTCCCCGGGCTGATACAGAAACATGGCTGGAAAGGGTTATTCAGTATCATAAAAATGAAGCCGGACTGAGGGTAGCCGATCTGGGAACGGGAAGCGGTGCAATTCTTTTAAGCTTTCTGTATTACTGCCGGGAATCATCGGGGGTTGGTGTGGATATTTCGGAAAAGGCTCTGGATACGGCCCAAAAGAACGGAGAGATTCTACAGCTGAATGACCGGACGGAGTGGAGGCAGGGAAATTTTCTGGAAGCCCTTCGGGAAGGAGAGCGTTTTGACGGAATTCTGAGCAATCCGCCTTATATTCCTTCACAGGATATCGACGGATTGGATGAAGAAGTTAAAAACGAGCCCCGCCTTGCTCTGGACGGAGGAGAAGATGGACTTGATTTTTATCGGATATTAGCGGAAAAAGTGTCTTCATTCTTAAATCCCGGAGGATTTCTGGCTTTGGAATTTGGAATCTGGCAGGCGGATTTTGTTTATCGGCTGCTGAAGGATACAGGAAATTTTGATTCCTTTGAAATTATCAGGGATTACGGAGGAATTGACCGTGCTGTTTATTGCAGAAAGAAGTCATAAATATGGAAACGAAAAGAATTAAGGTCAATGAGTCCTATTACAGCGGAGAAGCAGAGGTGCTGGGCCGTATCATTCGGAAAGGCGGATTGGTTGCATTTCCGACAGAAACGGTTTATGGATTGGGCGGCAATGCCTTGGATCCCTCTGCGGCGAAGAAAATTTATGCAGCAAAAGGGAGACCTTCGGATAATCCTTTAATCATCCATGTGGCGGATCGGTCGGAGGTCGGAAAGTATGTAAAGGAAGTCACGCCTCTGGAAGAAAAGCTGATGGAAGCTTTCTGGCCCGGTCCTTTGACGATCGTTTTTCCCAAGAAAGAAATTGTTCCGAAGGAAACTTCAGGAGGTTTGGAAACGATTGCGGTGCGGTGCCCTGATAATCGGGCAACGCAGGCTCTGATTCGGGCAGCAGGTGTGCCGATTGCCGGTCCGAGTGCGAATATTTCAACACGTCCCAGTCCGACTACTGCGGAAGATGTTTATCATGACATGGCAGGAAAGATTGATGCATTGATTGATGACGGTCCCTGCAGAGTGGGGGTGGAGTCTACCGTAATAGCAGTGGAAAAGGGACATATCATTATTTACAGACCAGGCGGAGTTACAAAGGAAATGCTCGGCCGGTTTGCTCCTGTTATGATTGATCCGGGGCTGTCATCGCCGGAATCTCATCCTAAAGCGCCGGGAATGAAGTACCGCCATTATGCTCCTGCAGCGCCGCTTACCGTTTACACGGGGAATATTTCCGAAGCTGTCCGGGAAATTCTTTCCTTTGCAGAGAAAAAAGATAAAAAATACGGCTTCTTTGTCAGTCAGGAGACAGCAGATCTGCTTCCCGGAGATGTTGAAAAATTTGTCTGGGGAAAACGGGCGGACAAGGAAAGCTTCGCTCATAATTTATTCAGCGGACTGCTTTATTTCAATAAGAATCCCGTAGACCAGATTATCGGAGAGGGAACGGATACAGACGGAATCGGTCTGGCCATTATGAATCGGTTAACCAAGGCATCAGGATATCATATTGTGGTGGAGACGAAATCCTGATTTCGATAGGAAAAGAAACTGTTTGTGCAATATAAACAGTAAACTTTTTTGATTTTATTTTCCGATTGATATATATTATATGCATATAATATACTTATCTGGTTAACTCAGGAGGGAAGAAGATATGATTATTGCAATTGCCAGCGATCATGGCGGCTTTCAGATGAAGGAAGCTCTGAAAAATCATTTAAAGGATCGGGGAATAGAATGTATCGACTGCGGGACCGATTCAGAGGAATCCTGTGATTATCCGGATTTTGCAGAAAAAGCCTGCCGGCAGGTACAGGACGGAAGTGCAACTTATGCAGTACTGATTTGCGGGACCGGTATCGGTATGTGTATTGCGGCCAATAAAATGAGAGGAATTCGTGCAGCGCTTTGCAGTGACGAATTTTCCGCTCACTTTACCCGGGCTCATAATGATGCAAATGTTCTGACAATGGGGGCACGTGTACTTGGAGAAGGCCTGGCGGAAAGGATATTGGATACTTTCCTGGACGGAAAGTTTGAAGGCGGCCGTCACCAGAGAAGAATTGATAAAATTTCCCAAATAGAAGAGGCGGAAAAGAAATGATAGAAAACCTGATCAAACAAAGCAGGGATGTTTTTTGTGAATTCTGTGAGGTAGCCCAGCTGAAGAAAAATCCTCTGGTTGTCATCGGAGGATCGTCCAGTGAAATACAGGGCGGGAGAATCGGGAAAGACAGCTCTTATGAAGTAGGAACTGCCGTGGTGACAACTTTCATGGAAGAAGCAAAAAAAAGGAATATTGATCTGGCATTTCAGTGCTGTGAACATTTGAACCGCGCATTGATCATGGAAAGAGAGGTTGCGGAGAAGTACGGTTATCAGGAAGTGATGGTTGTTCCCTGGCTTCATGCCGGAGGTGCTTTTGCAACGAATGCGTACTATCATTTCAAGGATCCCGTGGCAGTGGAGGAAATTGCTGCAGATGGAGGCATTGATGTGGGATTGACGCTGATTGGCATGCATCTGAAAAGGGTGGCAGTGCCTTTGCGTCTGGAACACAAAAAAATTGGGGAAGCCATCGTAACAGCGGCAAGAACCCGTCCTAAGCTGATCGGGGGAGAAAGAGCGCATTACAAGCGAGAAGATCAATAATCGTTGTCAATGTCGGAAAAGGAGAAATGCAGGATGAATCATTTGAAGCAGGATAAGCAGGTTTATGATGCAATTCAGAAGGAATTGGATCGTCAGAGAAACAAGTTGGAAATGATTGCGTCTGAAAATATTGTCAGCTATGCAGTCATGGAAGCACAGGGAAGTGTCCTGACCAACAAGTATGCAGAAGGATATCCCGGAAAGCGCTATTACGGCGGTTGCGAATATGTGGATGTGGTAGAGCAGCTGGCAATTGACCGTGCAAAGGAATTGTTCGGTGCAGAGCATGTCAATGTGCAGCCGCATTCCGGCTCTCAGGCAAATTTTGCAGTATATTATGGCCTGCTGAAACCCGGTGATACGGTAATGGGTATGAATCTGAACGACGGCGGACATCTTTCTCACGGAAGCCCGGTCAATATTTCGGGAAATTATTTCCATGTTGTTCCTTACGGTGTCCGTAAAGAAGATGAACTTCTGGACTATGAGGCTATGGAAAAAACAGCAAAGGAAGTTCAGCCGAAACTGATTATCGGCGGAACCAGTGCTTATTCCCGCTATATTGACTTTGAAAGGATGGCATACATCGCAAAAGAAGTAGGCGCACTTTTCATGGTAGATATGGCACACTTTGCAGGTCTTGTAGCCGGCGGAGAATATCCGAGCCCGGTTCCATATGCAGATATTGTAACAACGACTACACATAAGACTCTTCGCGGACCGAGAGGCGGCATCATTATGTGCCGCGAGAAGTACGCAAAGGCTATTGATAAGGCTGTTTTCCCGGGAATGCAGGGCGGACCTCTCATGCATGTCATTGCAGCAAAGGCTATTGCTTTCGGGGAAGATCTGTCCGATGATTTCAAGCAGTATGCAAAGCAGATTAAGAAAAATGAAAAAGTTTTGTCTGATGAACTGCAGAAGAACGGAATCCGTATTGTTTCCGGCGGTACAGATACGCATGTTCTGCTGGCTGACATGAAAGCAATCGGCATCACCGGGAAGATTGCGCAGACGGCTTTGGATGAAGTAGGAATCACGGCAAACAGGAATACGATTCCTTTTGAAACCCTGAGCCCGTTTGTAACCAGCGGCATTCGTCTCGGTTCTCCGGCATTGACGACCAGAGGCCTTAAGGAAGAGGATTTCGTAGAAGTTGCGGATATCATTTCCAGTGTGGTTAAGAACCCGGAATCCAAAGAAGTAAAAGAGGATGCAGCAAAGCGTGTTCATGCTTTGTGCGTAAAGTATCCGCTGTATGAAGATTTATAAGTTTACAGGACATGATTTGATGAAAGGGCTGCTTCGGCAGCTCTTTTTTTGCCGTGATTTCTGCCTTTTGGCGGCAGGCAGCTGTGCTATAATAAAATCAAATATGGAAGCCCGGAGGTATGGACTATGAAGAAAAAAATAATCTTTTTCATATTCATTGCCTTGCTTGTGATAGCAGGGGGAATAGGATGGTGGTACTACAGTTCTCATCGGACCGAAAAGAATAACGACTATACTTTGGGAACTGTACAGAAAGGCAATCTGCAGCTTTCCGTAGATGCTACCGGTACTATTGAACCGGTAAATCAGGTGGATTTGTCTGCTACAGCATCGGGGACACTGGAACATGTTTTTGTAAAACAGAATGAACCGGTAACAAAAGGGGAAGTATTGGCGGAAATTGAATCAAAAGCTCTGACTTCTACCAGAGAGCAGACTCAGAATACACTTACCAATAAAGAATCCTACTATAATCGTATGAATAAGCTGTACGGTGAAGGGGCGGTTTCCTACCAGACAATGGATGATGCCCGGCTGGAATATCTGAATGCGAAAGCGGCCTATGATAAAGCAGAAGCAGATTTGGACGATACGGTAATTGTTGCTCCTATGGACGGTATTGTCATCGGGGAGCCGATGAATGAAGGGGAAACAGTCTCGCAGGGCTTGTCTAACCAGATGGTCATTATCAGCATAGCGGATTTGAGTGATATGCGGATCGAATTGTTGGTGGATGAAACCGATATCGGTGCTGTGAAAATTGGACAAAAAGTAGAATTTACTGTTGATGCCTATCCGAATAAAGTTTTCCATGGCATTATTCAGGATATTTCAAAAAAGGAATATTCATCATCTTCTTCATCGACCTCTTCAGCCTCGACATCTTCGTCAGTTGTTTACTATACGGTTTATGTAAGTATCAATCGGGATGAGCTGGAAGGGCTTTATCCGTCCATGACAGCCAGAGCGACAATTTACGGAAGGGAAAGCAGGGATACACTTATTGTCCCTGTTACCGCAATTCGGAGTGATGCGGCCGGAACCTATGTATATGCCAAGACAGGAAACAATATTGAAAAAGTATATGTGAAGACAGGTATTACAACAGATAAGGAAATTGAAATCCTTACGGGACTTAAGGAGGGCGATCAGATTGTGGTCAGCGGTATGATTTCCAGCGAAAAAACCGCAAAACCTGTTACAAAGAATCCGCCTCGTCCGCCGAGGTTGTAATATGAGTGCGGCAAATCGGGAAGAAGCCGTTATTAAGCTGGTAAATATCGGCAAAAGTTACTATATCGGGAAACAGGAAGTCCCTGTTCTGAGCAATATTACGATGACGATTAACAAAGGCGAATTCGTTTCCGTGATGGGGCCGTCCGGAGCAGGAAAATCCACACTGATGAATATCCTGGGGTGTCTGGACAGGCCGAGCTTCGGCTCTTATCGGCTGGATGGGAAAGAAGTTGCAAATCTCAGCGATTCCGAATTGGCTTACACCCGAAATAAAAAAATAGGATTTGTTTTCCAGAGTTTTAATCTGCTTCCCAGACTTTCTGCATTGGATAATGTTATTCTTCCCATGATTTACGGAAGTGTGTTTAAAAAGGAAAGAAAACAGCGGGCTATAGAGGTACTGAAATCGGTTGGTCTGGAGGATCGGATTTATCATATGCCGACAGAAATGTCCGGAGGGCAGAAACAGCGCGTGGCAATAGCCAGAGCTCTTGTGAATGATCCGGCCATTATTATGGCGGATGAGCCCACCGGCAATCTGGACAGCAAATCTACCAGAGAGGTTATGGAAATTTTTTCCCGGCTCTATGAGATGGGAAAAACTGTGATTCTCGTTACGCATGAATTGGATGTAGCTGATTATGCTGCGAGACATGTTGTTCTATCTGACGGACATATCAGCAGAGATTTTAGAGGACGTATAAGTCATGACTAATATCTATTTGGAAAGTGTCATCATGGCATGGGAATCCATCATCAGCAATAAGATGAGATCTCTTCTTACCATGTTGGGAATCATCATAGGCGTTGCGGCGGTAATTGCACTGATGTCCATCGGCTATGGGGTTCAGGCATCGATTGAAGACAGTATATCCAGTCTGGGAACGAATACAATCACCGTAACTCCGGGTACGGGGAGAAAGCCGGGGATTCGTCCTGCGGCAGGTTCCCTGACAACCTTGCTGTATAAAGACTATCTGGCAATTCGGAATCTTCCAAATATTGATAAAGTGGCTCCTGTCGTCAGCAGCAGTTACCTGGTAGTAAACGGAAATAAGAACTGGACGACAAAAGTGTATGGTTCGACAAATGAATATGCGGAAATTTCCAATCTGCAAATACAGGAAGGACGGTTCTGGACCGATAAGGAATATAATGCCAGGGCCAGGGTTGCTGTCATCGGGCAGACGGTAGCTGCCGGTCTTTTTGGGGAAGAGTCTCCCGTGGGGAAGAAGATTCGGATTAATGGGAATCCGTTTACCATCATCGGTTTGCTGGAGCCTAAAGGTTATTCTTTCGCGGATCAGGATGACCGGATTTTTTGCCCTTTTACTACTGTCCAGGAAAGAATGCTTCATATTACCTATGTGAATAATATCGTGATTGCTGCTGAGGACAGCAGCAAAATGAGTCAGATTGAGACAGATGTAACGAATCTTCTGCGTACCCGTCATCGGATTGCAGCCAGTGCAGAGGATGATTTTTCGATACAGAATTCTCAGGATCTTTTGAATACGATGAAGGCTACAACGGATACGTTGACCATATTTCTGGGGAGTATTGCGGCAATTTCTCTTTTTGTCGGAGGAATCGGCATTATGAATATCATGCTGGTTTCTGTAACAGAACGAACGAGAGAAATCGGAATCAGAAAGGCAATCGGTGCGACTTATAATATGATTATTGTGCAGTTTTTGATTGAATCGATTACGGTCAGTGTAGCAGGGGGGCTCATCGGTGTGCTCATCGGCGTTCTGATTTCAACAGCAATTCCGCTGGTGGCGGATTTCAATACTGTTTTGTCGGTAAAGCCTATTCTGGGCTCTTTCCTGTTTTCGGTTATGATCGGTTTGATTTTCGGACTGTATCCCGCACAGAAAGCAGCCAGACTGAATCCGATCGATGCTCTGCATTATGAGTGATTCTTCACAGCTTTCCCGGCAAAGTCATATATTCATTATCGGCGGATTCTGTTATAATAGTGTAGATTGCAAGCGGATCGTTAGAAAATGGAGGATAGGTAATGGATTTTTCACTGGATGATAAACAAAAAGAATTGGTTTCTCTGGCGAAAGAAATCGCAGAAAAGGAAATTGCACCCCGTGCTCTTGAAATTGATAAGAGCGGAGTAATGGATCCGGAACTGCTCCAGATCCTGAAACAGTCCGGCATGACTTCTCTGGCAGTGCCTAAGGAATACGGCGGGCCCGGAATCGATTTGCTGACTGTTGCTATGATTACGGAAGAATTGGCCAAGGGATGTGCCGGTGTGGCTACTGTCTGCGCAGCCAATGCGCTGGCTTCTTTCCCGATTGTCATTGCAGGAACGGAACAGCAGAAGGAAGATTATTTCGGCTCTCTTAATGAAGGCGGTATTGCCTGCTTTGCGTTAACGGAACCGGGTGCCGGTTCCGATGCCGGGGCGGTTTCCTGCCGGGCCAAGAAGACTGAAGGCGGATATGTCCTGAGCGGTACGAAATGCTTTATCACCAATGCACCGATTGCAGATGTCTTTACCCTCTTTGCCAATGTTAAAGAAACCGGCGGAATTCGCGGACTGACCGTATTCCTGGCCAAAAAGGGCCAGCAGGGACTGTCTATCGGAAAAGAAGAAGACAAGATGGGTATCAGGGCTTCTGCTACCTCGGAAATTATTCTGGATGACTGCTTTATTTCTGCAGAAAACAGACTGGGCCGTGAAGGCATGGGATTCCGTATTGCCATGCAGACTCTGGAAAAATCCAGACCGGTTGTCGGTGCTATTTCTGTAGGGATTGCACAGGCTGCATTGGAAAATGCGATTCACTATGCACATCAGAGAAAGCAGTTCGGTCAGAAGATTGCCTCTTTCGAAATGGTGCAGCAAATGATTGCCGATATGGTTATGAAGACAGAAGCTGCCCGTGCTTTGGTTTATAAGGCTTGCTGGCTGCAGACAATCGGGCATAAAGATTCCGGTCTGTTCTCAGCTATGTCGAAATGCTATGCTTCCGATGTGGCCATGGAAGTTTCTACCATGGCTGTACAGGTTATGGGTGGAAACGGCTATTCCCGTGAAAATCCGAATGAAAAGTATATGAGAGATGCGAAAATCATGCAGATTTATGAAGGAACCAACCAGATTCAGCGTCTCGTTATTGCAAATGCAGCTTTGTATTAATCGGAATAAGCGGCGAAATAGAATTTGACATTTGTTTGGAAAATGTTATTATAAAAATGTTATTATATTTATAATTCAGCAATGAGGAAGACAGAATAACGATTCTTATTTCAGCAGGGAACCGGTGATAGTGTGACTCCGGTATAAAGGCGTTGTTTATTTCACTTCTGAGCTTTCGGTTGAACCAGAGTAGATCGAACGTAAAGCCACGTTAAGGCTCTTGAGTAATAATTAGGGTGGTACCGCGGATTAAAGACTTCGCCCCTTAGGGGCGAAGTCTTTTTATTTTATTGCAGGGAATCGAGGAGGAATGGAATTATTTCATAGAAACATCCAATAAAAATATTTTGATATGCAAGAAAAGGGAAAATGTTGAACGGAGGGTCAAAATGGATAATAAATTGGAAGAATTCAAAAACAAAATTTCAGAATTGCTGGATACCTGCCAAAATCATGAATTGACGCAGGAAGCTTACAATTCTGCAAAGGAAGAAATTGCTGCTGTTCTGGGACAGGTGAAAAAGCTGGATGCAGAAGGCCAGAAAAACCTGGATGATATGATCGTACGGGTTAAAGACCAGATTGTGGCCTTCATGAAACAGGACCTGGAAGGTCTCTTTGAAGAAGCAAAAGAATTGATTGCCTGTTCCGATACGGAAGATAAGCTGCAGCAGACAAAGGTATTTTTTCTCGGCAAGAAAGGAAAGCTGACCGCTATCCTGAGAAGAATGAAAGATATCTCTGCGGAGCAAAGACCGGTCATGGGAGCTCTGGCCAATAAGGTGCGGGAAGATGTAGAAAATGCTATAGCAGAGAAAGCTGCGCAGCTGAAGGCAAAAAGACTGGAAGAACGGATCCGCACGGAAACTGTGGATATTACCCTGCCGGCCCGTCATGCGCAGAAGGGGCATATTCATCCGCTGGATAAGGCACTGCGGGTTATTATGAATTCTTTTATCCGGATGGGATATTCCGTGGAAAACGGTCCGGAAATTGAACAGGATTATTATAATTTTGAGTGTCTGAATCTTCCGAAGGATCATCCGGCCAGAGATATGCAGGATTCTTTCTATATCACACCGGAAATTCTTCTGCGTACACATACTTCTCCTGTACAGGCAAGAACTCTTCGGAAACATGAACCGAATTCGCCGATTCGCATGATTGCACCGGGAAAGGTATTCCGCTGGGATAATGATGCAACACATTCTCCTGTATTCCACCAGGTAGAAGGTCTGGTCGTGGATAAAGGAATCTGCTTTGCAGATTTGAAGGGGACTCTTGAAATCTTCTTAAAGGATCTTTTCGGATCTGATACGAAAATTCGTTTTCGTGCCAGCTATTTCCCTTTCACGGAACCGTCTGCGGAAGTAGATATTTCCTTTGCTTCCAGAACGCACAATGACAGCGGAGACCCGGATTGGCTGGAAATCCTTGGCTGCGGGATGGTGCATCCTATGGTATTGAAACTGAACAATTATGATCCGGATCAGGTAAGCGGATTTGCTTTCGGAATGGGGATTGAACGTATTGCGATGCTGTTGTACGGGATTGACGATCTGAGAAATTTCTACGACAACGATACAAGATTTTTGCAGCAATTCTGATAAGGGAGGATAAATCAGATGAATGTTTCTTTGAATTGGTTGAAAACTTTAGTAGATATCAATGGTCTGGATCCTGAAAAGACTGCAGAAACTCTGACTGTGGATGGAATTCCTGTAGAGCATGTCATTTATCCCGGACAGGGGATTAAGGGCGTTGTTACAGGGAAAATTCTGAAAGTAGAACAGCATCCGGATGCTGACAGACTCCTTGTCTGCCAGCTGGATGTGGGAGAAGAAGAACCGGTGCAGATCGTAACCAGCGCACATAATGTGAAAGAGGGACAGATTGTTCCGGTCGCACTGCATGGAGCACATGTTCCGGCTGCACATGATTCTACTCAGCCCGGCGGTCTGCGTTACGGAGATATCAAGATTAAAGCGGGAAAGCTGAGAGGCGTTAAATCGGCAGGGATGATGTGTTCCTGCGGAGAACTTGGTCTGGATGATAATCTTTTCCCGGGAGTGAATAAGGAAGGAATCATGATTCTTTCCGAAGATACTCCGGTGGGAGTGGATATCCATACGCTGTTCGGTCTGGATGATGTAGTTTATGAAATGGAACTGACTGCCAATCGGGCAGACTGCTTCAGCATGATTGGTATGGCAAAGGAAGTTGGGGCAATTTTCGGAAGAAAGGTTACGGTTCCGGAAGTTTCCGTAAAGGAAACCGGAGCTCCTGCGGAAGGACGTGCTTCCATTCATGCAGGCGATACCGGAATGTGTGCCCGTTTCTGCGGAAGACTGATTGAAAATGTAAAAATCGGCCGTTCGCCGGAATGGATTGAAAATCGTCTCCGCAGCAACGGTATTCGTCCGATTAACAATGTTGTCGATGCTGCCAACTATGTTATGCTGGAAATGGGGCAGCCGCTTCATACTTATGACTATGATAAGGTTGCAGGACATGACCTGACTTGCCGTTTTGCCCGGGAAGGTGAAAAGGTTGTTACTCTGGACGGACAGGAAAGAGTTCTGACCGGTGCAGATCTTGTCATTGCAGATGCGGAAGATAAGATTGGCTGCATTGCCGGCGTTATGGGAGGATTGGATACGGAAGTTACCGAAAACACAAAAGCGGTTCTCATCGAATCAGCTGTTTTCGACAGAGCTTGTGTAAGAAAGACTTCCCGCCGTTTGGGCTTGCGCTCGGAAGCATCCGGACGGTATGAAAAGGGAATTAATCCGCAGATTTCCTCTATGGCTGTTGACAGGATCTGCCAGATTCTGGAAGAAGAAGGTGCATGTACGGTGGCATCGGGTATGCTGGATGATTATCCTTCTCCGAAACAAAAGCAGGTTATCCATACGACATTGAAAGACATTGTTGATTATATCGGTGCTGATATTCCTGACGAAGAAGTTATTCGTATCTTGAGTGCACTTTACTTTAAGGTTAAGGAAAATCAGGGATCCCTTGAGGTGGAAGTTCCTGATTTCCGTCTTGATGTGGAAGGAATGCCTGATTTGGCTGAGGAAGTAGCCAGAGTATACGGCTATGAAAATATCCCGATTAAGACACCGTGGAGTGCCATTACAAAGGGGATTATTCCGGAAGATCAGGAAGTGGTATTCCGGATTACAGACTGCCTGATTCAGCATGGATTATCAGAAGTTGTCAATTATTCCTTTATGGATAAAAAGGATCTGGGAAAACTGAATATTCCCGAAGACAGCCCGCTGTATAAGGCGATTCCGATTATGAACCCGATTTCCGAGGAATATCCAGATATGCGCACTACGCTGCTTCCGGGACTTATGCATACTCTTTCTTATAATCTGGCTCAGAAGAACCGTGATATTGCTATTTTTGAAACCGGACATGTTTATGAGCCGAAGGCGCTTCCGCTGGAAGAACTCCCTTATGAATATGAGTTGATTTCCGGGCTCCTGGAAGGCAATCCGATGCAGGAAGGTTATCCGAATGAACAGAGGGCCTATGACTTCTATGACCTGAAGGGCATCATGGAGAGTGTTATGGAAGCAGCTCATGTAAAGGATTATGAAATCCGCCGTTCTTCTGATCCGGTTCTGCATCCGGGAATCTGTGCAGATTTTGTAAAGAACGGAAAGGTTCTGGCAAGCTTTGGTGCTCTTCATCCGAAGGCACTGGATAACTGGGGAATCAAGAAGGATGTCTATGGATTTGTCATCTATGTATCTGCTGTTCTTCAGAGCGAGGAAAGCCGGATCGATTATAAAAAGATTCCGAAGTTCCCGGCTTCCGACAGAGATCTTTCCCTCCTCGTTCCGGAAAATAAATCCAACGAAGAGGTTATGCAGATTATTCGCAATGCTGCAGGAAAGCATCTGGAATGTTTGCAGCTCTTTGATCTGTATCAGGGTGAACAGGTGGAAAAGGGATACAAGAGCATGGCCTATACCCTGAAGTTCAGAGCGGATGACAGGACTTTGACAGATAAGGATGTTGATCAGTGGATTGATCAGATTATAAAAGCTCTGCAGGAAGCAGATATTGTTCTTCGTTCCTGAGACAGACTGGGTTTATAATAATAAAAGAAGCGCACTCTTAAGGGTGCGCTTCTTTTATTGGATTTTTATTTTATCGAAATTTTACTCCGGTCCCATATCATCTTCCCCGGTTTTCCGATTCTGGTAATTGACAATACGTTTATGAGCAAAATATTTAGCCACTTTTTTGCCGGCAGCGCTGACCTGGTGCCCTGTATTTTTGAATTTATGAAGTGCTGTTGATTTTGAATGAGTAGCAGGTTTCATATCCGGGTTGATATTTCCCCGCTTGACAGAGGTAGCCCGGATTTTTTCCGGTTTAAAGAAAAGGCGGAGAACGGACATAGTTTTTGCCGGCTTAAGATCCGCCGTAAAATTATAAATATCAATGGCTACAAACCCGATATTGGGATACGCATGAATGCAGATGTGGGATTTTTCCCCATAGGCAGCAACTATGATTTCATTTTCGCCCTCATGTTTAAATAGGCTGGTAACGGTCATTCCGATCTGCTCAGCAGCCTGCGTAATGGCATTGACCAGTTTTTCCGGAGAGGAGAGGGAGCCTTCCGGGCAGCTGTAGCAGTCTACCAATAAATGTTTTCCGATATAATTATCCATAATGTTCCTCTCTATTCATAAGAATTTTCTTAATTATAACAGAATGTCATTCATTTCGCATCGAAAATGCAATTGATGGGAGAAAATGAGAAAAGGGGAATGCTGATATATTTATCAGAGAAAGGTTATAATTTTATATTTATACTTTTTTATTGACCAAATTTATAAAATGCTATAACATGAATAAATAAATATACAGCGAAATAATAGGGAAAGCTGATTCATTGAAAATACAGTTCCATGGGAGGAGAAACTATGAAACGATATAGAATTATGAAAATCAAGGAAATTATTCAGAAAAAGGTTATTGAAACACAGGAGGAGCTTGCAGCAGCATTGAAAGAAGAGGGAATCGTTGTTACACAGGCAACCGTTTCCCGGGATATTAAAGATCTGATGCTGATTAAGATTCCCTATAAAGATGGACATTATCGATATGCACTTTCCAATGAAAAGCAGAATGTTATTTCCAAGAATCATGCAGCAATTCTGTTTCAGGAAGCAATTGTCAAGATTGACAGTACGATGAACATGGTTGTTCTTCATACAATTCCGGGATCTGCCTCTTCGGTAGCGTTTGCTCTCGATCATGCACAGGATGAAAGTGTCGTAGGCACGCTGGCGGGAGATGATACTATCCTGATTATTCTCCGCACCTTGGATGATGTTCCGAAATTTTTGAATCATCTTCAGGGGTTGCTGAAAACATAAGAGGGTGTTGAAATGCTGCAAAGTCTGCACATTGTCAATTTTGCGATTATTGAAGATACAGTAATTGATTTTTCCAAAGGAATCACTGTATTTACAGGAGAAACGGGCGCGGGGAAATCGATTCTGCTGGATGCGATTTCCATGCTGATCGGGCGAAGAGCAAAGACAGATCTGATTCGCCGCGGGAGCGGTTACTTCAAAGTAGAAGGGGTTTTTTACGGAGAAGAATCCGTGGTTCAAAGTCTCCGTGAAAACGGATTTGAATGTGAAGGAAATCAGATTATCCTTTCCCGCAAGCTGAATAAGAACGGACGGGGAATCTGCACCATCAACGGGGACTTCTGTACCGTTAAACAGCTGCAGACTGTAGGGAAAATGCTGATTCGTCTGCATGAGCAGAATGACAATATGGAATTGCTTTCCATTCCGTTTTGTGAGAGACTGGTAGATTCCTCTTCGGAGAAGGTAGCATCATTATATCAGGCCTATCGTTTGATGTATTTCGAATGGAAGAAAATCCGGGATGCATTGGATGATTATGAAAATAAAAAGCAGGAACGGGAGCGGAGACTGGATATCCTGGATTGGGAGCTCAGACAGATTTCCGAAGCGGCGCTTCAGCCTGGCGAGGACGAAGCAGTCGAAAAAAAGCTGGATGTGCTTTTGAATCGGGAAAAGATTTTGCGTGCACTTCATAATGCGATGGATATCATTACGACTGACGGAGGCCCTCAGGACGGAATAGGACAGGCTGCAAAGGAAATATCTGTCGCGGCCCGTTATGATGAGGCTGTCGGGGCATTGGAAGAAACAGTGAATTCGGCTGCGTTTGCGCTGGAAGAAGCAGTCAACCGCATAGAGTCATATCTTTCTGAAAATGCTGATTTTTCCCAGCAGGAGCTGGAAGAGCAGCAGGACCGGATGGAAGTGATTCAGACTTTGAAGCGCAAATACGGACCGGAAATTTCAGATGTTCTTGCTTACGAAAAAAAAGCCCGGGAAGAATATGAAGAACTTCGGGATGTGGTTTACAACAATGAAGAGCTCAGGAAGAAATACGAAACGCTGAAGAAAGAGCTGGTTTCCGCTGCGGAAAAACTGAATCAGGAACGAAGAGTTTCCGCAAAAAATATTCTTGAAAAGATTGTATGTTCCCTGAAGGATTTGGGAATGGCAGATGCCAGGATGGATTTGCACCTGATTGATTCTGCCGAACCGACACCGAACGGTGCTGACGAAATGGAATTTTATTTTTCTGCCAATCCGGGGGAACCGCTGCGCAGCCTGAGAGATACTGCATCAGGAGGAGAAATTTCCCGTATTGCTTTGTCCATTGAAACCTTCATATCTAAAATGATTAAAGGGCAAACTTTGATTTTTGATGAAATTGATGTGGGAATCAGCGGAAAAGCCGCTCTTCAGGTAGCTAAAAAGTTTTCGAGGCTTTCTTCCGAAATGCAGATTCTCTGCATTACCCATCTGCCGCAGACGGCCTGTGTGGCAGATCGTCACTATAAGATAGAAAAACAGGTGGCGGAAGGGCGTACATTTACTCATGCTGTTCTGTTGAATGAACGGCAGCATTTGGAAGCCATTGCATTGATGCTTTCCGGAACGGAAAATTCTGCAAGTGCATTGCAATCGGTGATTGAAATGCAGCAGAAAATCAGGCATAAATGATTCCCTTCTCCGGAACAGCAAGGTATACCGGACATCCAGACTTCGACCGGAAAGAAAAAACGATTGGGAGGAGACTGGCAGTCGATAAAAATTTTTCACAAATGAAAAAGAGAGTAAAGGATCATGAAAAAATCCTTTGCTCTCTTTTTTTGGCTTTTAACGCTGAGGTTCATTTTTTCGATGAATCCGGAAGCGGGGAAGACTGTTTTTCAGCGGACTCCTTATTTGCTTTCTCCTGCATAGCTTTCTTTTTTGCTGCTTCTTCAGCCAGACGGTATTTTTCGGCTTCGGTCTGGTATACCGTAAACTTGGGAGAAGAGGAGACGACAGCATTAATTTCAAAGAATCTGTTCCAAGGGAAATCAGCGGTCACGGTAGCGGGATTGACTCCCAGATTCTTTTTGGCAAATTCCTGAAGCTGGGCAATCATTTCTGTCTTAATCTTCGGAGAAGGTTTGGGCTCCGTACTGTTTCCTGCCATGCGAATCATTTTTTTTCGGATGTTAGCCTGGTAAGCCCAATTATCCAGATACTGCTCAGTCAGCATATTTTTGCGGTCGGATTCCTTCATTTCCGGAGCCAATATGGCCTGTGCAATGGCATAGCCGATGGTATTGGAAGCTGTATTCCATCCATTGTAGGCTGTTATTTTATATAACAGATTATCCTTCTTCATTAAATTCATCAATGTATTATCGGAACCATTGGCAAAGTAGACATCTACCATGGAAACAGGAATTCCCTGATTGATAACTTTCTTTACATGATTGATAAATTCCGTAGTGCTGGGCTTCATCATGCCGAAATTACTGAATTGTCCGGATTCACCGGTTGAGGAAATCGGCGTATTGACAGCCAGGACGATATCAGGACGCTTTCCGTGGGAAATGGTACTGCCTGTGGCCTCAATATGCTGACGGATAGTTTCTCCGATAGGCTGATTCTCATAACTCGGCACAGTATCTTCTGCTCTTCCCAAAGGATAAATCACAGAAAAGGAAGGCGCTGCATGATGGAGATCATTATGGTAGCGGGCAATCAACAGCAGGGCAAGCTGATCCGCACCGGGGAAAGAACCAAATTTGGAGGAAGGGAGGTCTTCCGCAGATGCATCCAGATAGCGCACTTCCAGGGCAGATTGGGAATGCTTGCTGTTATCATCATGTCCTTCACAGAAATAAGTAAAAATTCCGTCCCGGGTATCCCGAATCAGCATCCGATTGACAGTCATATTTTTACTGCGCCGTTTAAACCAATCCTGAAGGTATTCCGAGGGAATGGAAAGCTTTAATGAGAGAAGCTCTGCGGTTTCATCTGTTGTAATGACGCCTAAATCCATTTTATCCTGCAGACTGGAAATTCGATAAAGTGTCTGACCGTATGAGGAATAATAGAAAGGCTCTACACCGCCGCCGGAGGCATAGGGTGTACGCATGATAGTTCCGAAAGCGTAAATCGGAACATTGGGGTATTCTGCATGAAGATTCTTTATGCGGTTTTCTCTCCGCATCAGTGTATCCAGAGATTCATTATGCTTGCGGGAATCTACAAGACCTCCGTAAATCAATGTATCGGTAGACAGGATGGCCGCATCCGCTTTCCCCATATTTTGCTGGAGCCAGCTCCAGACCTGATCCGGATTTCCCCGAAAGTCTTTCCCGGACAGATAGGCAATGGGGGGAGTTAAGACGGTATATCCTGCTTTTTCAGCAGTGGATACGGTATAAGTCAGGCTGACCGGACGATCGTCCTGGGGAACAAGAAGGATCGTTTTTGCTTGAGCAGAAAGGATACCGGCTCCGAGAAGCAGCGAGACCGCAACGGCACAAATTTTTTGGTTCATTGGTGACTGAAAACCTCCTGCAATATTTTTACTTATTATATCATGATATTATGAAATTTCCTGAAAAACGAGCCGAAGGCAAAATAAAAAGACATCTCATCGATGTCTTTAGGTTCTGGCGGAGCAGGTGGGATTCGAACCCACGGGCCGCAAAACGGCTAACGGATTTCGAGTCCGCCTCGTTATGACCACTTCGATACTGCTCCATGAATTTACGGAATGCCCTGCGCTCTTTTTTGCCGGAAGAATTGATTCATAATGTCCTGGCAGGAAGAAGAAAGGATACCGGAAACAATTTCTGTCTTATAATTCAGTGCCAGTCCTTCGTTCAGATGAAATACGGAATCAAAAGCTCCGTATTGCTTATTGGGAGCACCGTATATGACACGACTGATGCGAGAACTTAAAATGGCTCCAGCACACATCGGGCATGGCTCTATGGTAACATAAAGAGAAGTACCCGTCAAACGCCAGCGGGAAAGTACCCGGGAGGCTTCGCGGATGGCTTCGATTTCTGCATGACAGGTCGGATCTTTCTTATTTTCTTTTCGATTATGTGCTGCTGCAATGATCAGTCCTTTGTAGGTGATGACGGCCCCGATCGGGATTTCTCCTTCCCGCAGGGCCTTCGAAGCTTCCGATAAGGCAAGTTTCATATAATCCGCATCATTCATCGGTATCCTCCTTATTGATAAGAACATCATAAAGCCTATGGAAATAAATAGCAAGAAAGGGTAAAATACTAAGTAAGTCCTAGTTATATTATTTGCGGGGAGGAAATTTTAATGGCAGAAGAAAAAAGAATTAACCTGAAAGCACAGAAATTTGAAAAATATACGCAGGATCATCAGTTGAATTTTTTCAACAAGGTAGATGTAAAAAATGATAAAGGCGAAAGAGACGCAGCGGAAACCACGGTTTTCCAGTCCAATATTCGTGTGGAAGGACAGACTATTCCGGTCGGCATCATTACGGATAATACTATTTACACGATTATCCGGGTACAGGTAGGAAGCGGACTGGTTAAGGAATCCAATAAAAATAAGTTCCTTGAATATCTGAATACCTTAAACAGAAGCTATAAAGTCTTCAAATACGTAGCAGCAGAAGACGGCTCTGTGTTCCTTGATGCTTGTCTTCCTTCGACAAATGACAGCTTTGATCCGGAAGTGGTAAAGGTTGTATTGGATGTTATTGTTGATCATCTGAATCATGAATATAAAAACATCATGAAGGAAGCTTGGAAATAATTAATTCGGACAGAAAAGGTTTTTGCACGAAGCATAAGATGCTCTATGCAAAAACCTTTTTTTATAAATTTTAGCCATTCCCGGTGAGCAGAAATTAGGCAGTCTTAAAAGGGAATATCTGTCATAGAAAGTCAGAAAAAAAGGTGATATGATAAAACAGAAAATAAGTGAATGGAAGGCAGTAGGAGATGGAAAAAATGAAGTATAAGTGGAAGTACAGAAAGAAGGAACCTGTTAAGGAAATCCCCGCCTTTTTCCAAAAATATCATATTTCCGATGAATTGGCAGGGATCCTTTTGAATCGGAATATTCGGAAGGAAGAAGATCTTGTACACTTTTTATATGATGATTTGAGCAATCTGGCGGATCCTTTTTTGATGAAGGGGCTGGAGCAGGCTGTTGACCGTCTCCTCCGGGCGGTACAAGCACGGGAAAAAATCGTGATCTACGGAGATTACGATGTGGACGGGATTACTTCTACTTCTATACTTTATCGCTGCCTGGCCGGACTGGGAGCCGATGTCGGTTTTTATATACCTAAGAGAGAATCCGAGGGATATGGGCTTAATGAAGCAGCATTGAATAAGCTGGCGGAGGAAAAGTTTACACTTCTTGTTACGGTTGACTGCGGAATCAGTTCTGCTGATCTGATTGCAAAGGCACCTGCCGGACTGGATATCATTGTTACGGATCATCATATGCCTCCGAAGGATTTGCCCCAGTGTGTTTCTGTGGTGAATCCTCATCAGGAAGGCTGTAAGTATCCTTTCAAGGAGCTGGCCGGCTGCGGAGTCATTTATACCGTCTGCCGCGGATTATATCTGAAAAAATTCGGCCGGGACTACACGGAAAATGTTGAACTGGCAGCTCTCGGCACCATAGCAGACGTGGTTTCCCTGACGGGAGAAAACAGAATTCTGGTCCGGGAGGGAATGAAGAGATTCCTGATTACACCGATTAAGGGGCTTTCGGAGCTGCTCAAGGTATCGGGAATCGTGAAAGAGGATACGCAGAGGATTCAGAAAGCGGATCAGGTTTCCTTCGGACTGGCTCCCCGTCTGAATGCGGCGGGACGGATTGCCGATGCCGGTATGGGCGTACGGCTTCTGATTACGGAATCGCAGGAGGAAGCAACTGCTTTGGCGGAAAATCTTTGCGAGGTCAATGTACAGCGGCAGCAGATTGAGCATGACATTTACGATCAGGCTGTACAGAGAATAGAAGAATTAAACGCCGGGCAGGACATGGCCCTGGTTGTGGACGGGAAGGACTGGCATCCCGGTGTTATTGGTATCGTGGCTTCCCGCATTCTGGAAAAATACCACCGCCCGGTTCTTGTGTTGACAATTCGGGACGGAGTTGGGAAAGGTTCCTGCCGAAGTATTCCTGCTTTTGATATCTATAAAGCTTTGCAGGAGCATTCGGAGCTGCTCTTGCAGTACGGCGGGCATAAAATGGCAGCGGGATTTTCGATTAAAGAAGAGAACATTCCGGCATTCAGGGAAGCACTGAATCAGTATGCTGAATCTGTACTGACGGAAGAGGACTGCATACCTGCGCTGGAAGTGGAAGATGAAATTCCTTTGGAAAAGGTAACCGTGGATTTCATCAAATCCCTGGAATTGCTGGAGCCGTGCGGCTGTGACAATCCCCGTCCGCTTTTTTCAAGCAGTCATCTTTTTATTGAGACGACACGGCGTATGGGGGCGGATAACAGGCATTTCAAGTGTCATGTCGCCGGGACAGACAGCGATGCGGATGCAATATTTTGGGGTGTGGGTGCCCAGACTCCCTGCTTTCCCGGAGATTCTGTCGATATTGTATACGATCCCGAAATTCATGACTGGTATGGGGAACATGTACAGCTGATCGGAAAGGATATAAGGCAGAATCCGCATCGGGAGCTGACCCGTGAGTTTCTGGTGGAAGTGTACAGGAGAATTAACCTGATGCTGAAAAGTTCTCCTAAGCCGGTCAGAGATGTTCATGCTCTTCTGCAGGGGAAATATGGATTTGAACAAATGCCTCTGTATACGGCACTGGCTGTTTTTGAGGAATTGGGGATTTTGTTAAGATATACCAGAAATGGTGAGGAATTTTATCAGAAGCGGATTATAGAAGGGAAACTGGATTTAAAAGATTCTGCTGTTTTCAGAAGGAATATGCTTTAAGCGGGTGGATATTATGGAAAGAGAAATCAAGAAAGATGAACAGATGCTGGAAGAAAAAGGAACGGCGGAAAAAGTTTCTCAGCTTTCCCAAACGCCGGTTTTGGCTGATGTTTTTAACAGAAATCTGAATGAAGAAACGATTCATACAGATGAATCTGCTTCCACCCTGGCAGAATTTCTGATTCATCAGAATGAATATGCAGAAAAGCAGCGGGAAAAACAAAATGAGAAGAAAGACTTTGAGGGGGAAAAGGAAGAAGAACATCGGAAGCTGATGGATAAAGTCAGACCCTATATCAAATCACAGGAGTCTCTGGATGCCATCGAAGAAGCTTATGAATTGGCTGACAAAGCGCATGCAGCGCAGGTCAGAGCTACAGGAGAACCGTATATTATCCATCCGCTGGCTGTAGCCTACATTCTGGCGGAATTGGAAATGGATGCACAGGGAGTTATTGCAGCTCTTCTTCATGATGTTGTAGAGGATACGGACTATACATTAAGCGATATTGAAATGCTCTTCGGGAAAGAAGTAGCTTTCCTGGTAGACGGTGTAACGAAGCTTTCTCAATTCCACTACAAGGATAAGGAAGATCAGCAGCTGGAAAATTTCCGAAAGATGTTTCTTGCTATGGCGAAGGACATTCGTGTTGTTGTCATTAAACTGGCGGATCGGCTTCACAATATGAGAACGCTCGGGGTTTTCCGGAAAGAAAAACAGCAGCGTATCGCCAAGGAAACATTGGAGATTTATGCGCCTCTGGCACATCGTCTGGGAATTTATAACATAAAATGGGAACTGGAGGATTTGTGCTTCCATTATCTGCATCCTGAGGAATACTATGATCTGGTTCGTCAGATGAAGCAGAAAAGAAGAGCCAGAGAAGAAATCGTAAATGATACGATGCGTGTTCTGCATGAAGAGATAGAGAAAGCAGGAATCAAAGCCACGATCACGGGAAGGCCGAAGCATTTTTACAGTATCTACAAAAAGATGAAGCGGGATAATAAGGATTTATCCCAGATTTATGATCTGTATGCAGTTCGTGTCATCGTAGATACGATTCCCCAATGTTATGCAATCCTGGGTATTGCCCATTCTTTGTGGAAACCGCTTCCGAACCGATTCAAGGATTATATCGCTGTTCCGAAACCCAATATGTACCAGTCTCTTCATACAACAGTTATCGGAACAAAAGGACAGCCTGTCGAAATACAAATCCGTACATGGGAGATGCACCATATCTCCGAATACGGTGTCGCTGCGCACTGGAGATATAAAGAAGGAAAACAGAGCGGATCCAAGGATTTTGATGCCAAAATCAGCTGGCTCCGAAGAATTCTGGAATGGCAGGATACCAGCAATCCGAAGGAATTCATGAATGCTTTGAAGCTGGATGTATTTTCTGATGAGGTCTTTGTATTTACGCCCAAAGGGGATGTAATCAATCTGCCCAAAGGGTCGATTCCCATTGACTTTGCGTATCGGATTCATACAGAAGTAGGCAACCGCTGTGTCGGGGCCAAAGTGAATAATAAAATCGTTCCCCTTGATACAAAGTTGAAAAACGGGGATATTGTTTCCATTATCACCTCAAAAACGGGAAAACCCCGGTATGACTGGATTAATATGGTCGGTGCCGCTGACAGCAAGGCCAAGATCAGGAGCTGGTTTAAAAAGGAAAACCGGGAAGAAAATATTTCCCGCGGGCAGGAAGCTCTTTTGCAGGAATGCGATCGGCTTGGCTATGAATGGAAAAAAATTACTTCTAAAAATAAACTGGGAGCTGTTGCAAAATCCTTTAACTGTGCAGCGGAAGAGGATCTGCTTGCTGCGGTAGGTTACGGCGGTATTGCTGTAAAAAGCGTCGTCATGAAACTGATTGAGCTCTATAAAAAAGAAATCAACACGGAAAAGAGTACGGCGCAGAAAACCGCAAAAGCCTTGGAAAACCTCAAAATGCGGAGTGTAAAAACCCATTCAAGCAGCGGTGTGCTTGTGCGTGGAGAGGAAGGTCTGGTTGTTCATTTGGCAAAATGCTGCAATCCGGTTCCCGGGGATAAAATTGTAGGGTTCGTGACAAGAGGAAGAGGCGTTTCCGTACATTGTGCCGATTGCCCGAATGCCATCAATTTTTCGGATAAAGACCGGATGATTGATGTTTCCTGGGAAGAACAAACCGAAAGTTCATTCCTTGTCACTATTGAAGTTATCAGTTATGACAGAACAGGGCTGATGGCAGATATTCTGGCTGCGCTGACGGAGCTGAAGATGTCTGTTTCCGCAGCAAATGTCAAGGTGGATAATAATGGAATGGCAATCATGGAGTTGGGCATCCAGATTAAAGATCTTCAGCAGCTGGATTATATTATGACAAAGATCAGACGAATCAAAGGTGTGCATTCAGTACGGCGTATGCGTTCCAGCGGAGGGAAATAATTCTTATGAGAGCAGTTGTACAAAGATGTGATTCCTGCAGTATTTTGTCAGAAGGAAAACCGGTGGGGGCCATCGGCCGGGGACTTGTGGTATTGCTGGGGGTAAGAAAAGGTGATTCCGATAAGGACGCTGAGTATATTGCCGGTAAAATTTGCCAGCTTCGAATTTTTGAGGATGAGGAGAACAAAATGAACCGGTCTCTGCTGGATATAGGCGGGGAACTGGCTATTGTTTCTCAATTTACTCTTTACGGGGATGCGAGGAAGGGAAGACGTCCGAGCTTTACGGAAGCAGAATTGCCGGAGCAGGCAGAAGCGCTTTACCGGAAAACGGTAGAGGCATGCCGCGCCATGGGTGTGAAAACGGAGACAGGAAGATTTCAGACAGACATGAAAGTTTCTCTTGTCAATGACGGACCGGTAACGATTTTACTGGACAGCAGCAGGGCATTTTAAGATACAGGAGGCTGGAATGAAGATAGTTCGCTTTGTACTGGGCCCGTTTATGACAAATACCTATATTGCTTACAATGAGAACAGCAGGGAGGCCGTTGTCGTAGACCCTTCTTTTTATCCTGAGAAGTATATTGCAGAGATTCGTAAAAGAGAGCTTGTGCTCCGCTCTATCCTGATTACACATGCACATATTGACCATATGGCAGGGTGGAATGAATTGAGAAGAGAATTTTCTGATGCCTTGTCTTATATGGATAAAAGGGACCGGCACCTTCTTGAAAATCCTCAGTCTAATCTGTCGTTTATGGTAGGAGACTGCTCTTTCAAAGAACCGGATGTATGGATTTCAGCGGGAGATCATATAAAGAGCTGCGGATTTGATTTTGAAGTGATCGATGTTGCCGGACATACACCGGGCGGAGACGCCTTTTACGAGGAAAAGGAATCTGTATTATTTACCGGAGATGCTTTATTCCAGGGTTCGATCGGCCGTACGGATTTTCCGGGCGGCAATACGGGACTGCTGCTGGAGAACATCCGGAATCATATATTCACGCTTCCCGAAACGGTGTCTGTTTTGTCCGGACACGGTGACGTGACTACTGTAGGGGAAGAAAAGAGAAACAATCCATTCTTTAAAGGCGGGATGTTTTAATGAAAGGATCTGCTGAGTTTTGGATGCGTGTAGCAATAACAGCAGCTTTTGCGGCTGTTATCATCTATGCGCCGGCGGTGCTGTTCCCCTTTATCTTATCTCTGATTATTGCGGTTCTTTTGACTCCGGCAGCACAACGAATCCATGAAATTCTGCAAAGGATGGGAGTAAAATGGTTCCCGTATGACGGAGCCATACTCCTTTCTTTTGCTTTGTTCGTTGCGGTCATTTATTTCATTTCCGTTCATATATTGGTTCCGTTTATTTCGGAATTCAGGCAATTTGCCAAAAGCGTACCGGATATGATCAATGCAGTGCAGATGTCTCTTTTAGTGGTGGAAGAAAAGTATCAGCTGAATCTGATGCCTCCGGAAATACAGAATCTGATTTCCCGGGTTTTACAGAATATCGGGGAGTATACTCTTAAAGTGGCGCAGTTCAGTCTGTCAGCACTGTTCTCTATTGCCAGTACGGTTCTCCAGCTGATTTTAGTGCCGTTTATTACTTTTTATATGATGAAAAAGGGGGATTATTTTGTCCGGAAATTCATTTGTCTCTTTCCTGACAAATATACAGGGCATCTGGAGATTCTTTTCAAGGAAATCTATTTTGTCCTCAAAGCTTATATCAGAGGACAATTGTTTCTGTCAATTTTAATTGGGACTGTTGTTTTCCTGGGAATGTGGATCATGAACATCCCTTACCCGCTGGTAATTGGGCTGCTTGCATCTGTTGTAGAAATGGTTCCGCTGATCGGCCCGATTATCGGTGCCATTCCGCCGATTCTTCTGGGGCTTCTGCAGGGAACGGGGGTTATGGCGCAGGTTATCGTTTTCTATATCATTGTTCAGCAGCTGGACAGTCATCTTGTTATGCCTAAGCTGATGGGTTCTATCATTGATGTGCATCCTGTAGCTATCATTGCGGGAGTGCTGATCGGAGGAGAAATCTTCGGAATCATTGGTATGATGATTGCTGTTCCCCTGGTAGCTGTATTGCAGGTATTGCTCCGGCACATGTGGTTTTATGATCGGTATCGGAATCCGAAATAGTTCTGCGTGCGGAGTATTTTTCCAAGAGAAACAGGCAGTTTGGGAGATGTTGGAAATTTGATATCTGTGTTTGCCATAATATAGTGAAAATGATACAATTTAAATGTTAGTCTCAAATAAAATCACGGAGCATATCATTTAGGGTGAAGAGGTGTAATTTATGCAGGCATTAAAAGGAACTCATGATATCTTACCGGAGGAAATGTATAAATGGGATTACATGGAAGGTGTCATTCGGAAAATCTGTGATACCTATGGATACAAGGAAATTCGTACGCCGATTATCGAGGGAACGGAATTATTCCAGCGGGGAATCGGAGATACGACCGATGTTGTTACAAAAGAAATGTATACCTTCACTGATCGGGGCAACAGATCGGTGACGCTTCGACCGGAAAATACAGCTTCTGCTGTAAGAGCATATCTGGAACATAAAATGTATGGAGATCAGCAGGTACATAAGATTTTCTACATCGGTTCCATGTTCCGTTATGACCGTCCTCAGGCAGGCCGATACAGAGAATTTCACCAGTTCGGACTGGAAGTGCTGGGGGCTTCGTCACCGTTGGCTGATGCGGAAGTTATCGCCATGGCGTGGGAAATTTTTCAGACATTCGGCCTGAAAGATCTGAAACTTCATTTGAATTCTATCGGAGATAAAAACTGCCGTCCTGCTTATAGGGAAAAACTGATTCAATTCTTCGAAGGGAAAAAAGATCAGTTATGTGATGACTGCAGAGAGAGACTTTACAAGAATCCTCTTCGTATATTGGACTGCAAGGAGGAAGGATGCAGGCATGCTTCTGAAGGGGCACCGGTTATCACAGATTACCTTTGTGAAGGGTGTCAAAAGAAGCTGGAATCTCTCGAAAGCTATCTGGACGCATTGGGAATTCCTTATGAGCTGGACCCGAGTCTTGTCAGAGGACTGGATTACTATACAAATACCGCTTTTGAAATACAGTACACTCCGCTTGGCGCACAAAGTGCAGTATGCGGCGGCGGCCGGTACGATGGACTGGTTGAGGAAATGGGAGGCCCGTCGACACCGGGAATCGGATTTGCTATCGGACTGGAACGGCTTCTTCTTGCATTGGAAATGCAGGGCCTGATTCCGCAGGAAAAGGAAAAGAGAAGGATTTATATTGCTGCTTTGGGTGATCAGGCGGAAGTCATGGGAGTTAAGATACAGCAGGCTCTTCGTGAGAAGGGATACACCGCGGACATGGATTTGCAGGGGCGCAGCCTGAAAGGGCAGATGAAGCAGTCCGGCAAATTGAAATCGGCCTTTACTGTTATTATCGGAAATGACGAAATCGAGTCCGGCCAGGCGGTTGTCAAAAATATGGCGGAAGGAAAACAGGAAAACGTTCCGTTTCATCAGGTAGTCGATTACGTCATCAAAGGCTTGAATACAGATATGTAAGTTGTTTAAACAGTCAAATATATTTTAAAGAGGTGCTCAATTATGGAAACAATGGCAGGGATGCACAGATCCTGCGGCTGCGGAGAAGTATTGGAAAAAGATTGCGGTAAAGAACTTGTATTGGCCGGTTGGGTAAATACAAGAAGAGATCACGGCGGATTGATTTTTATTGATCTGCGTGACCGCAGCGGTATCGTTCAGTTGGTTATGAGTCCGCAGTACGGGGAAGAAGCCTATCATAAGGCAGAAGCAGTTCGCAGTGAGTATGTTCTTGCTGTCAGAGGCAAAATCAGAGAAAGAAGCAGCGATACTGTCAATCCGAAGATGGCAACCGGGAAAATTGAAATGGTTGTTTCGGAACTTCGCATTCTGAATAAGGCCAAAACTCCTCCCTTCTATGTAGAAGACGGAATCGATGTAGATGAAAATGTTCGTCTTAAATATCGCTATATCGATCTGAGACGTCCGGAAATGCAGAAACATTTGATGATGCGTCATAAAATCGTTCATGAAATGAGAACCTTCCTGGATGAAAATCATTTCCTGGAAATTGAAACACCGATGCTGACAAAGAGTACTCCGGAAGGTGCCCGTGACTATCTGGTACCCAGCCGTGTAAATCCGGGGAAATTCTATGCTTTGCCGCAGTCCCCGCAGTTATTTAAACAGCTGCTCATGGTTTCCGGACTGGAAAGATATTTCCAGGTAGCCCGCTGCTTCCGTGATGAAGATCTGCGTGCAGACCGTCAGCCTGAATTCACTCAGCTGGATATGGAACTGTCTTTTGAAGATCAGGATTTCATTCTGGACCTGATGGAACATATGATGCAGCGGGTATTCAAGAATGTCCTGAATATCGATATTCCGATCCCGTTCAAGAGAATCAAATGGGACGATGCCATGAATCTTTACGGTTCTGACAAGCCGGATCTCCGCTTTGATATGCACTTCTATGAAATTTCCGACCTGCTTCGTGACACGGGCTTTAAGGTATTCCGCTCTGTTCTTGATAACGGCGGTGTCGTAAAAGCAATCAATGTCAAAGGTTATGCTAAGATTCCGCGCCGTGAACTGGATGGCCTGGTAGATTATGTGGGCCATTACGGAGCAAAGGGTCTTGCTTGGATCGGCTTCAACGAAGACGGGACTCTGAAGTGCCAGATTACCAAATTCCTGGGTGAAGAAAAGATTCGTGAAATCGGAAAGGCCTGCGAAGCAGAAACGGGAGATCTTATCCTGATTATTGCGGACAAGCCGAAAGTAGTTGCACAGGCATTGGGAGAACTGCGCCTTGAAATGGGCAGAAGAATGAATCTGATTGATCCCAATGAATTCTGCTTCCGTTGGGTAACCGACTTCCCGATGTTTGAATACAGCGAAGAAGAACACCGCTATGTGGCAGAACATCATCCGTTCACTGCTCCGCGCGATGAAGATGTCCAGTATCTCCTGACGGATCCGTCCAAGGTGTATGCAAAGGCTTACGATATGGTCCTGAACGGTGTGGAAGCCGGCGGCGGCAGCCTCAGAATTTATCAGGAAGAACTGCAGGAAAAGGTATTTAAGGCAATCGGTATTTCCCAGGAAGATGCGGAAAAGAAATTTGGCTTCCTGTTGGATGCATTCAAGTACGGCGCACCGCCGCATGCAGGTATTGCACTGGGGTTGGACAGACTGGTTATGCTGATGCTGCATCTGGATTCTATTCGCGATGTCATCGCATTCCCGAAGACCCAGAGTGCCATCGATCCGCTGACACAGGCACCGTCTGTAGTTGCTGATTCCCAGCTGAAGGAACTTCATATCAAGGTAGATATCAAGAAAGAAAAAGACCTTTTTGAGTAATAGGCAGAAGCCCCGAAAACTTGTAAAATCAGATAAATTTTGTTACACTAAGTGAAAGGAACCCTGCTGTGCACGTGCAGCTTTATATTTTGAACCAACACCTTTATCTAGGGAGTTCAGAGCTGAATTGATGAATCTATGCCCTCATTCGGGGGACAGATAAGGCTTTTCACGAAAACACCCACCTGCACATATGCAGACTCAAAAATAGAGCAATAAACGACATGGTGGGGCTTACTTGTCATTCATGCCGCCAAGGGAACTTGGCGGCATTTCTTTTTTTGAAAACAATAAAATAAAATGCACACTGCATTTTTATCACATGGATTTGTAAGAGGCGTGGCGGATGGACTCTTTATTTGATGTTGCTGATGAGACAGAACAGATTTATATACCTTTGGCGGAGAGGATGAGGCCGCGGGAACTGAAGGATATTGTCGGACAGGAAGAGGTACTGGGCGAAAACTCTTTTCTCGGGCGGATGATACGCATGGATCATATTCCATCCATTCTTCTGTTTGGGCCTCCCGGGTGCGGGAAAACATCCATTGCGTCCGTAGTTGCCAAAACCAGTCACAGTACATTTATCAAACTGAATGCTACTTCTGATGGAATCAAACAAATTCGGGAAATTGCAAAAAAGGCCAAAGAGGATATCCAGTATTATAGAAGACAAACGATTGTTTTTATTGATGAAATTCATCGCTTCAGCAGAAATCAGCAGGATGCGCTTTTGCCTTATGTGGAGGACGGAACCCTATCGCTGATCGGTGCCACTACGGAAAATCCCTATTTTGAGATTGTACGGCCGCTGCTTTCCCGGATGCGTCTGATTCGTTTAAAGGCTCTGGATACAGATGCGGTTTGCCGGGTTCTGCAGCGTGCCGCGGAAGATCCGGAACACGGTCTGGGAAAACAGGAAATAAAGGTCTCCGCAGATGTATTGAAGACGATCGCTGCTTATGCCGGCGGAGATCTGCGGATGGCGCTGAACCTTTTGGAACAGTCGGCGGCGCTGCTGCAGACCGGCGGAACATTAACAGAAAAAGAAGTCCGTCAGGTGGCTGGTGAACCGCAATCAGCGTATGACAAAAACCGGGATTATCATTATGATATTGTTTCCGCTTTCATCAAGAGCATGCGGGGAAGTGATCCGGATGCGGCGCTTCATTATCTGGCCCGAATGATTAACGGAGGAGAGAAACCTTCCTTTATTTCCCGACGGATTATGATTTGTGCAGCAGAGGATGTAGGATTGGCTGATCCCAGGGCGCTGACGGTTGCGGTTTCGGCAGCACAGGCAGCAGAGATGATCGGATTCCCGGAGGCACAGATTCCGCTGGCGGAGGCTGTTTTGTATATTTGCCTGGCGCCGAAAAGCAACAGCTCTGTCAAAGGCGTTGCTGCAGCGCTTCAGGAAGCAAAAACAAAAGCGGACTGGTCAGTACCGGATTGGCTCAGAGATGCTCATTATTCCGACGCAGGGAAACTGGGGCACGGAAAAGGATATCTGTATCCGCATAATTTCGGCGGATGGGTAAAGCAGCAGTATCTGCCCGATGAATTGAAAGGACATCATTACTATACTGCATCGGAAAACGGAACGGAGAAGGATTTGGTTGATTCGTGGACGCGATTTCGCAGTAAGAAACAGGAGTGAATTTTTTGAGCAGACGAAAAAGGTCACAGCATACGGCAAAACAAAAGAATAGCAGCAATCATTGTGAAATTGCGGGTATTATTCTTTTTTTGGCAGGATTGTTTATTATTATCAGTTTATTTGCGGACGGAACCGGCATTTTGGGGCAAGTGACGCAGGATGCGGTTCGTTTCCTTTTCGGGTGCGCCGGAATTTTTTTCGCGCTTTTTCTTCTCGGAATCGGAGGAAGGTATGCGCTGTGGGGAGCCGGAATACAGTTTACGCGAAAATCTGTTCTGACAGGCGTGCTGTGTCTTTTGCTGCTCGCTTTGATTCACCATATCTTCGTGAATGAGGGTTCGGAGATGGAAATTCGTTCCATCCTTTCTTACGGAGGTATTTTCGGAGCTGTGCTTTCCAAATTCTTACATGAAGGAGTAGGAAGTCTGGGGACATCCGCTTTCTTGCTGGGATTCATTATCGTGGATATTCTCCTTCTGACTCACTGGTCTTTGTCTACGGGAGCCAGAAAGGTAGGAAATAAGGCAAGGGAAATAGGGACAAAGACAGGAAGACATCTGGAGGATATGACCGCAAATTATCTGAGCCAAAAGGCCCAATATGACGCAGAGCAATCCGCGGCCCGTCTGGAAATCCTTGTGGATAAGCCGGAAGAATTTATTTATAAAAAGGCAGCTGGTGAAAATACAGCGGATGCTGGTGAAGATACAGCAGATATTGAGACAGAAACCGCTGAAGCAGCAGCGGCAGTGGAAGAACAGAAAGTGTCTGTACAGCTGGGAACGGAAACGGAAGCGCAGGGTGCTGCAGGTGCAGAATCGGAAAAAGCGGCAGAAATGAAGGATTTGGAGGAAAAGGAGACAGAAGAGAAAATTCCGGAAATTCCTTTGCCCGAGGAGGATCCCTTTTCAGGCACCTTGCAGAAAGAATTATCCAAAGAGGCTGAGGGAAAAGAGGAAAATACGGGATCAGTGCCGCAGAACTCACAGGAAGAAGCCTTTGACGGGGAATATCATTTTCCGCCTTTGTCACTTCTTCATACCGAACCGGACGATGCGGTATCTTTTGACGGAGCGAAGAAAAAAGGGGAAATTATTGAAGAAACGCTGAGAAGCTTCGGTGTAAAAGCTAAAATCGTACATATCAGTGTAGGTCCTACGGTTACCCGATTTGAGCTTCGGCCGGAGGTGGGAGTACGGATCAGCAAAATAGAAAGTTTATCCAATGAACTGGCCATGGCGTTGGCAGCGACACATATCCGTATCGAGGCACCGATTCCGGGAAAACCGGCAGTGGGGATCGAAATACCAAATCTGAAAACGCATTCTGTCCCTCTCCGGGATGTATTATCCAGTCCGGAATTCCGGAATTCAAAGGGGCATATTACTGTTGCATTGGGGAAAGACATAACAGGAAAGCCCGTGGTGACCGATCTTTCACAGATGCCGCATTTGCTGATTGCGGGATCAACAGGAAGCGGTAAAAGTGTGTGCATTAATTCCATTATTACCAGTATCATTTACCACAGCAGTCCCAAGGATGTGAAACTTATGCTGATTGATCCGAAGGTCGTGGAACTGAGTGTTTATAACGGTATACCGCACCTGAGAACCGAAGTGGTAACCGATATGAAAAAAGCTCAGGGTACCCTGAATTGGGCAGTTCGGGAAATGGAGGCGCGGTATCAGCTCTTTGCAGGAGCCAGAGTTCGTAATATTGAAGGCTATAATCAAATGAATTCCGAAAAGAAGCTGCCGTACATTTTGATTATTGTGGATGAATTTGCAGATTTGATGAATGTAGCAGCCAAAGAGGTAGAAGTCCTGATTCAGCGGCTGACACAGAAAGCCCGGGCAGCGGGAATTCATCTGATCCTGGCAACGCAGAGGCCATCTGCGGATGTGATCACCGGGGTCATCAAATCAAATATTCCGAGCCGGATAGCTTTTATGGTAGAATCCAATCTGAATTCCCGAATCATTCTGGATGAGGGCGGTGCTGAAACCCTTTTGGGAAAAGGGGACATGCTTTTCAAACAGGCCGGTGCATTGACAACACGGAGAATCCAGGGGGCGTTCATTTCTGACAGGGAAGTAGAGTCAGTTGTCAATTATGTCAAGCAGGAATGCCTGGCACAGGATAAAGCGGTACAATACGAGCCGATTGATCTCTCCGTACCGGAAAAGGAAACTGATAGGGAAGCTGAACTGGAAGAACAGGATGATCTTTTGAGAGAGGCATCAGAATGGATCCTGGATACCAAGAGAGCCTCTGTTTCTGCATTGCAGCGGCGTTTCCGGATTGGCTATACCCGTGCAGGAAGATTGATGGACATGATGGAAAAAATGGGTCTGGTAGGGCCGTCCGAAGGAGCAAAGCCAAGGAATATTCTGATGACCAAGGCACAATTGGAACAGTATTTTGCACAGGATTCGAAGGAAACAGAATCATAAAGAAATCAAACATTCAATCTGCTTATGGTATAATTTTGAAGAGGTGGCAGAATTGAAAAGAATTGTATCCATTTTATGCTTTCTGCTTCTGATCGGAAGCTCGTTCTGGCTGATTCTGAGATTTGCAGACAGGGCGGAAATGCAGAAAAAAGAAGAAAGTCTGTCCGGTGAATCAGTGACGGTTTATACTGATATGCCTGCGGAAATGATGGGAGTCCTGAGTACCCATTTTATGCAGGAAAATAAAATCAAGCTGAATATTGTCTATGTCTCTTCTGCACAAATGCTCCAGAATGCCGGCAGTGAGGCTGAGAAGCCCGATGTTTATCTGACTTCTCAGGAAGGGCTGATTCGGCTGAAGAAAGCGGGAAAATTATCGGCTTATACTTCTTCGCAGACTGATACGATACTGGACTTGTTCAAGGATGAGGATTCCTGCTGGACCGGGATCTGGGTAGATCCGACTGTGTTTGCCGTCAATCAGGATTTTTACTTTTCACATCCTGCGTTTTCCTATACCTGGAATGAAGTTTTCTCACGGAAATCGGTCGATCTTTCCATGACGGATTTTATTGCTTCCGATGTATCTGCTGATTTACTGATGTGTCTGTCGGAGCATTTTGGTATAAGAGAAACTTTTTCTTTGCTGTCCTCCGCACAGTCTCATGTGGTCCAATACGGAAAATATCTTTCCACACCTTCCAGAATGGCAGCCATGTCCAAATGTGATATAGGAATATCCGGACTGGGAGAAGCTCTTCGGACACAGCATGAGAATATGCCTCTGTTTGTCGTCTATCCGGAAGACGGATCCCCCTGGTATCTGTATGGGGGAGGGATTGCAGCAGGTGCCGTGCATTTGGATAATGCCCACAAATTGTTTGACTGGCTTCTCTCTTCCTATCGTCTGAAGAAAGAAATGGAAGAGAAGCAGTTTTATTATATTTATGTAAATGATACAGACAAGACTCCTCCGCTGAACGGATTCCAATTGACTTTCTGGGAATTGGAGAAAAATTATTATGAAGAAGGGAAAAAGGATCTGCTGAATCAGTGGGGAGAAAAAGTACGTTTTGGAGGTACGGAACGTTGAATTCAAAGAAAATCGGATTTATTAGTTTGGGATGCTCGAAGAACCTGGTTGATACAGAACACATGGTAGGAATTCTGAAACAGGCCGGATATGAGCTGACAGAAGACCTTGAGGAAGCGAATGTTATTATTGTCAACACCTGCACGTTTATCGATATGGCAAAGGAGGAGTCTATTCAGACCATTCTGGAAGCGGCTCAGTATAAAAAGACCGGGAAATGTGAAAGATTGGTAGCGGCAGGCTGTCTGGCACAACAGTATAAAAAATCTTTGGGGGAAGAAATTCCGGAAGTGGATATTTTTATAGGAACGGATTCCTGGCAGCATATTCTTGAAGCAGTCAATCAGTCTTATGAAAACAGCGGAGAAAAAGTGTACAGCTTCGATACGAAGCCCTGTGAACATGAAGAACTTGTTCCCCGCATTAATTTGATGCCTTCCTATACTGCATTTGTAAAAATTGCTGAAGGCTGCAGCAATGGATGTACTTTTTGCTATATTCCCTATGTGAGAGGTCCGATGAGAAGCCGGACGATTCCTTCTATTCTTCATGAGGTCAGAAGATTGGCCGGAGAAGGTGTCAGGGAATTTAATCTGATTGCTCAGGATTTAAGCTGCTATGGGCGGGATTTAAGAGACGGAACCAACCTCGCAGGACTTCTCAGGGAACTTGTCAAAATTGAAGGGGTAAAATGGATTCGTCTTTATTACCTTTATCCGACCTATTTTGATGATGAATTGCTGGATGTTATCGTCAAGGAAGAAAAGATTGCGAAGTATGTAGATATTCCGCTGCAGCATATCAGTGATTCTGTTTTACGGAGAATGCACAGGAGAGATTCCTCTGCCAGCATTCGCCGACTTCTGGATAAACTGCGTTCGCAAAAGCCTAGAATTAATATTCGTACGACGCTGATGGTGGGATTCCCGGGAGAAACAGAAGAAGATTTCCGGCAATTATGTGATTTTGTCAAAGAATATAAGTTTGATGATTTGGGTGCTTTCAAATTTTCTCCGCAGGATGGTACACCGGCTGCGCACATGGCTGATCAGGTTGACGAGGATGTAAAGGAAGAACGGTATCATGAACTGATGTCTGTCCAGGCATCTATCTCGGAGCAGAATAATATTCATCTGATCGGAACAGAAACGGAAGTCCTGGTGGAAGAGCTGATTGAGGACGGAGAAGGAAACGTTCAGGCCAAAGGAAGAGCCTTTTTCCAGGCACCTGAGGTGGATGGAAATACATATATTGAAAACGGAAGCGGACTGAAGCCCGGAGATTTTGTAAAAGTCAGAATTGTTGACGGTTACGCTTATGATCTGATTGCCGAAAAGATATAAAGGAGATTGATCCTCGATGATTACGGAAATCATTACGACCGGCACGGAGTTGCTTCTCGGGGAAATCAATAATACCAATGCAAAATGGCTGGCAGAGTTTTTGAACCGCCATGGTTTTACAGTGGCTTACATCTCTGTTGTGGGAGACAATCCCCAGAGAATGGAAAGCGTAATCCGTACAGCTCTCGGCCGGGCCGATCTGGTTATCACTTCCGGCGGTCTGGGAGCTACTCTCGGGGATATTACAAAAAAAGCAGGGGCGGAAGCGCTGGGCCTTGCTTATAGAAGATTTCCGGAGGAATCCGAACGGCTGCGGAAATATTATGCGGCTAAGAACTGCTGCTACCTTCCTGCCTTGGACCGGCAGGCCTGGTTTGCGGAAGAGTCCGTTTTATTGCCCAATGATGTGGGAAGCGCCTCGGGAGCTATTGCAGAGAGAAATGGAAAATACCTGGTGCATCTGCCGGGACCGCCGGGTGAAATGAAAGCAATGGCGGAAAAGCATATGCTTCCCTGGCTGATTTCCCGGTTCGGGGATTTGGGGAGCATTCAGTCCAGGGTTATCACTGTTCATTCCATGACGGAATCGGAAACAGAAGAAAAAATCAGGGATCTTATTGAAAAGCAGGAAAATCCAACCATTGCTTTATTGGCCAGACCCGGTTATATTGCTGTCCGCGTCACGGCACGGGGGAAGAATCCGCAGGATGCATTCCGGCTTGCAGAACCCGTTTATCAGGAAATCAGAAAAAGACTTCCCGCCTCTGAATATCAGCTTGAAACAGATGCAGGAAGAGATCTGGCAAAAGCGCTGCTGGAAAGAAAATGGACTTTCAGTGCGGCAGAATCCTGCACCGGCGGACTGATTGGAAAATTGATGACAGATATTCCCGGCAGTTCAGGTTTCTTTAAGGGATCGGCCGTGACGTACTGGAATGAAGCAAAGGAAAATATTCTGGGAGTCAAAGAAGATGTTCTTTCCCGATATACGGCGGTCAGTGCGGAAACAGCAAAACAAATGGCAGAAGGTGCCCGCCGGCTTTACGGCAGTGACATTGCCGTATCAACAACCGGATATGCCGGACCGGGACCGGGTGAGAGAGGCGAGGCGCCGGGGCTTGTATATATAGGAATAACCGGAATTGCAGGAACACAGGTCTATAAAGAACAGCTGTACGGTTCCCGGGCAAACATTCGTTATTCTGCAGCAGAAAAAGCTTTTTATCATGCTCTTGTTTATTTGAAACATATTTTATTATCTGATTAGGAGGGACAGACATGGCACGTGCAGAAGACGTGAGTGCGGAAAAGAAAAAAGCGTTGGAAAATGCCTTGCATCAAATTACCCGTGAATTTGGGGCAGGCGCTATTATGCGTCTGGGTGACGTGGGGAACAAGATGAATATCGAAGTTATTCCTACCGGCTCCTTAGCGCTTGACATTGCGGTAGGGGTAGGAGGATATCCCCGCGGCCGCATTATTGAAATTTACGGACCGGAATCTTCCGGTAAAACGACACTGGCGCTTCATGCCATTGCGGAAGCACAGAAACTCGGCGGAGTAGCAGCTTTCATTGATGCAGAACATGCTATGGATCCGATTTATGCGCATCACCTGGGAGTGGATACCAAAGAGCTTCTGATTTCACAGCCGGACAGCGGGGAACAGGCTCTCAGTATCTGCGAATCGTTGGTGCGGAGCGGTGCTGTAGATATCGTGGTTATTGACTCGGTAGCGGCATTGGTTCCCAAACAGGAAATCGAAGGAGATATCAGTGAGCAGTCAGTGGGACTTCAGGCGCGGCTGATGAGCAAGGCGCTGCGTAAGCTGACCGGTATCATCAGCAAATCCAAGACCATTGTCATCTTTATCAACCAGATTCGTGAAAAGGTAGGCGTTATGTTCGGAAATCCGGAGACAACGACCGGCGGCCGGGCATTGAAATTCTATTCCTCCATGCGTATTGAAATCCGAAAGGGAGAACAGATTAAAAACGGAACAGATGTCATCGGCAATCATACGAGAGCCAAAGTAGTAAAAAATAAGGTGGCACCTCCGTTTAAGGTAGCAGAGTTTGACATTATGTACGGCGAAGGAATTTCCAGAGAAGGTACACTTCTTGATATTGCTGTTAATATGGACATTATTCAGAAGAGCGGTGCCTGGTATGCTTATCAGGGATCCAGAATCAGCCAGGGGCGGGAAGCCGCAAAGAAGTATCTGAAAGAACATCCCGATGTAGCGGCAGAAATAGATAAAATTATCCGCGATACTCTTGTTGTAGAGCCGGATCATTTTGAGGAAGGCGTACTTTCTGAGAAGGATTCTGAACAGGATGACAAGGAATAGCTTGACGAAAACCTCTTATGAAGCGGCACTTCACTTGCTGAAATATCGCGGGCAAAGTGAGGAAGAACTCAGGCGGAAGCTGAAAATTCGCGGATATGAGTCCGGTGATATCGAGAAAACGATTCAGCGGCTGAAGGAATATCGATATATTGATGATGAGTCCCTGTCAGAGGACTTGTTCAATGCTTTGCGAAATCGGCATTGCTACGGCGATACCTATATTCATCAAAAAATGAAAGCACGGGGGCTGCGGACAGACAGGCATCTGACTTATGAAGACGAATTTCAGGATGCGCTTCATCTGGTTCAGGTGAAGTGCAGAATCTTTCCCCACTTTCTGGATCATTACAGGAAAGCGGCGGCTTTTTTGCAGCGCAGGGGATTTTCATCGGCGGTGACCAGAGCGGTTCTGGCGGAATTTACTTTTACGGATTAAATAATCTGTGCAGGGCGGGCTGAGAGGCCCGCTTTTTTGTTGCTCAGAATCAATGGAAAAATTAAAAATAGTTAAATGCACGAACAAAGAGAACAAAAAAGTAAGAGATAAGAAAATAAAAGTTTAAACTATTTGTTTGACTTATTGACTTTTAAAAAGAAAAGATATACAATAAATTCAGCATCAGAAAGGGTAGGTAAGTTATGAATAATACTATGTTGTCAGATCGGATTGAAAAGTTCATTCTTGAACTTTTGGGACAGCAGCCCAGTGAGGAAGTGCTGCTGAAGCGCAAAGATGTAGCGGAAATGCTGGAATGTGCTCCTTCACAGGTCACTTATGTAATTAATACGCGATTTTCACCGAATCAGCGGTTTGTAGTGGAATCGAGGAGAGGAAACGGTGGGTATATTAAAATATCATTACGGTCCGGCGGGACACATACTGCACCGTCAAAACCGACAGAGAAGCCTGTTTCTGATGCGCAGGCGATAGAAAATAGTTTAGAAGGTTATTACCGCATGCTCATGGAGTATGAAATTATTACCGAAAGGGAATATAAATTTATGTGTATGATGACCCATACAATGCTTGAATATTGTCCGGAACAGAGCAGAAGGAATGCAGCAAAGGCATTGATTCATCAGATTGAATGGGCATTAAAGGGGGAATAGACGATGTTATGTGAACGTTGTCACGGCAGAAGAGCTGTGGTTCATGTGGTGAATGTTGTAAACGGACGTAAGTCCGAATCTTATCTTTGCCGGGAATGTGCAAATCAGAGCAAAATTATGAAAGATTCAGAAAACCTTTTGAATCGGTTTTCTTTCCATATGTCTCCGCTGATGTCTTTGGGACATGCATGGGAAGAAGATTTTGTGAAAGAACCGATGAGATTTTTACAGGATCCGTTCGGATGGGAATCGATGCAGGCAGAACAGGTTCAGCCTGGAGTTTTTAAGGATTCCGGCGGATTTGCC
The DNA here is from genome assembly GCA_938038225.1 of uncultured Dialister sp. Classification (GTDB taxonomy): domain Bacteria; phylum Bacillota; class Negativicutes; order Veillonellales; family Dialisteraceae; genus Dialister. The sequence goes on from CALHRX010000007.1 coordinate 150,316, forward strand.
CGCTTGAAGGATCATATTCATAAATCTCTGAAAAAGACGGGAAATCCTTCAAAAAGAGAGGACTCAGAAGAACAGTATCAAAATAAAGAAAACGAAGAGCTGCAGAAATTGCAGATGCAGCTTGAGACTTGTATTCAAGATGAAAAATATGAGGAGGCTGCAAAACTGAGAGATCGGATTGCAGCCCTGAAAAAGAAAATGTGAAATACCGGCATACAAGCCGATAAGGAGGGATTTTTATGGAAGGCAGATACACTGACGGTGTGAAAAAAGCCTGGGAGTATGCATCCCAGGAGGCATTAAAACTGGGCAGTGAATATATCGGAACAGAACATCTTCTGTTGGGGATTGCTCATGAAAAAGATACAGCGGGAGGCAAAATTCTGAATGCATTGGGCGTAACAGCACAGGCAGTGGAAGAAATCCTGCAGCAATATACGAGGAGTTCTTCTTTTGGGAATGCGGAGCCTTATATTGCACCCCGTACCAAAAGAGTTATGGAAATGGCTGTACAGGAGGCCAATGAGCTCGGCAGTTCCTATGTAGGAACCGAACATCTCCTGCTGGCGATTCTGCGTGAAGGCGGCGGTTTGTCCATGCAGCTCCTTAAGGCTTTCGGCGTTACCGAGGAAAAACTGGAAGCTGCATTTGATCGCTTTATGGGAGAAGAAAGCAAGGAAAGCGGAAGTGAAAATCTGGGAGAACTGGCAGATTTTGCCATTGATCTGAATGAGAAGGCAAAGCTGGGAAAAATAGATCCAGTGATCGGAAGAAAGGATGAAATCAATCGTGTAATCCAGATTCTTTCCCGGAGAAATAAAAATAACCCGGTATTGATCGGGGAACCCGGCGTGGGAAAAACAGCTATTGCAGAAGGGTTGGCACAGCGGATTGTTAATCATGATGTGCCGGAAATTCTGAAGGATTCGCATATTATTTCTTTGAATATGTCTTCCGTAGTAGCCGGGACCAAGTACAGAGGTGAATTTGAAGACCGGCTCAAAAAAGTCATAGAAGAAGTCAAAAAGCACAGCAACTGGATTTTGTTCATTGATGAACTGCATACTTTGGTTGGGGCCGGAGCGGGAGAAGGCTCCATGGATGCTGCCAATATTATGAAACCGGCTTTGGCACGGGGAGAACTTCACTGCATCGGCGCTACAACCCTGAAGGAATATAAAAAATATATCGAAAAGGATGCTGCGCTTGAACGGCGTTTTCAGCCTGTAAAAGTGGGAGAACCGACTCCGGAGGATACGCTTCTTATTCTGAAAGGTTTGAGAGACCGGTATGAAGCATTCCACAAGGCAAAAATCACGGATGAAGCCTTGAAATTGGCGGTGGAATTGTCCGGACGATATATTACGGACCGGTTCCAGCCGGATAAAGCCATCGATGTCATTGATGAAGCCGCAGCTAAAGTCAGAATGGAAGCTTCTTCCATACCGGAATCCATCAAAGAAAAAGAAGATAAGTACAATGCACTGCAAAAGGAAAAGCAGGCTGCTGTTGCGGTTCAGAATTTTGAAAAAGCTGCCGAATACAGGGATCAGTCCCAGGAACTTCAGAAAGAAATTGAGGAAATGAAGAAAAACTGGAAAGGGGCTTCGAAAGAGGATCTGACTGTAACGGATAAGGATGTTGCGGCGGTGGTATCCAAATGGACCGGGGTTCCTCTGCAGGATCTGACAGAAAGTGAGCATGAAAGACTGCTGAATCTGGAGTCGGAGCTGCATAAACGTGTTATCGGGCAGGATGAAGCAGTTCATGCAGTAGCAACTGCAATTCGCCGGGCGAGAGCCGGTATGAAGGATCCGAAACGTCCGATCGGTTCGTTCCTTTTCCTGGGAACTACCGGCGTAGGGAAAACGGAACTGGCTCGTGCATTGTCAGAATGCATGTTTGGCAGCGAGAAAAACATGATTCGTTTCGATATGTCTGAATATATGGAGAAACATGAAGTTTCCCGTCTGGTAGGTGCGCCTCCCGGATATGTAGGTTACGAGGAGGGGGGACAGCTGACTGATGCAGTCAGAAGAAATCCGTACAGTGTTATCCTCTTTGATGAAGTAGAAAAGGCACATATGGATTTCTTTAATATCCTTCTTCAGGTATTGGATGATGGGCGGCTGACCGACGGACAGGGCCGGACCGTTGACTTTACGAACTGCGTTATTATCATGACAAGCAATCTCGGCTCCGGTTTGCTGAGAGGGAAGCTGAATCAGCTGGGGTTCTATAACGGTCAGGATAAAGATTCGCAGTCCGGATTCGAAGATATTAAGGATAAAATCCTGACAGAAGTAAAGCAGACTTTCAGGCCGGAATTTATCAATCGTATTGATGAAATTATCGTGTTCCATCCGTTGGATAAGAAGGATCTGGTCAGCATTGTGGATCTTTTGCTGAAAAAAGTAGCAGATAAACTGGATAGATTCCATGTGAAGTTGGATGTTTCCAAAGAAGCAAAGAACATTTTGATTCAGGACGGAACGGATATGGAATACGGTGCCCGTCCGCTGAAGAGAGTTATTCAGAAAGAACTGGAGAATCCGATTTCCGAAATCATTTTGAAAGGGGAATTGAAAGACAAGTCTTCGCTTCTGGTAGAGGCTGATAAGGATCATAAGCTGTCCTTTAAGACAGAATAACAGGAACGGGGGAGCCCGTAGTATAATAGACACAGGTTAATCCTGTGTCTATTTTTTTGGAGCTTGATAAGATGGGAACAGCGGGGAAGAAGAACAGCAAATATATATGTACAAACTGCGGAGCAGAAACATTGAAATGGATGGGCCGCTGTCCGCAGTGCGGGGAATGGAATACTCTGGAGGAAAGGGTGGAGGCACCGATTCTGCCGAATTATGCCCGATCCGTGGTAAACGGTGATGCAGGCGGCCGGCAGGCGCAGCCGCTTTCTTCCATCGATCTGACTTATCATGAGAGATTCCTTCTGGGCATACCGGAGGTAGACCGGCCTCTGGGCGGCGGCATTGTACCCGGCTCGGTGATTCTTTGGGGCGGTGAACCGGGAATCGGAAAATCTACCCTGATTATGCAGGTGTGTAAGGAAGTCGCCGGAAAAATAGGCAGAGTTTTATACTGCAGCGGAGAAGAATCGGAACTGCAGCTGAAAATGAGGGCGCAGAGGCTTCAGTTTAATGATGAAAAATGTCTGATATATTCGGAAAGCGATCTAAACGCTATTCTGCTTACCGCGGAAAAAGTCAAACCCGCTATGATGGTGATTGATTCCATTCAGACGATGTTTATTGCAGGCAATACTTCTCCTATGGGGAGCCCGGCTCAGATTCGGGACTGTACATCGGTCCTGGTCAAATTTGCCAAGGCGAATAATACGGCCGTCATGATTATCGGTCATGTGACAAAGGAGGGAAATCTTGCAGGGCCGAGAATCCTGGAGCACATGGTGGATGTGGTCCTTTATCTGGAAGGGGATCGGAAGTACCAGTTCCGGGTTTTGAGAACAGTAAAGAATCGATTTGGTTCTACAGAGGAATCCGGGTTATTTGTTATGGAAGAAAGAGGATTAAAGGGAATAAAAGACCCCTCTCAGTACTTATTGAAAGAGCGCTCGGAACAGGTTCCGGGCGCAGTGGTGGTAGCCTGCATGGAGGGGCTTCGGCCGATGCTGATTGAGATTCAGGCTCTCATCGTCCATTCTGTGCTGTCGGTTCCCAGGCGGATTTCGGCAGGCTATGATTATAATCGGATGATTATCCTGCTGGCGGTTCTTGAAAAAAGGGGACATATACCATTATTTACGGATGATGTTTATCTGAACGTAGCCGGCGGTATCCATGTCAGAGAGACTGCAGTGGATCTGGCGATTATTCTGGCACTGTTCTCCGTGAAAAAGGATGTTCCTGTTCCGCAGGGCCTGATGGCTCTTGGAGAAATCGGGCTGACCGGAGAGGTGATGCCCATATCCCATATAGGCATTCGAATTAAAGAAGCAGTAAAAATGAATTTTAAACAATTTATTGTTCCGGAGCGGAATAGGAAAGAAATTGGAAAACTGCAGGAAAGCAGACAGTTTTCTTCCGACATACGGTTTTACTATGTAAAAAATATTAATGAAGTCATCCGGCTGATTTCCTGATGCGGGGACAGACGATTATATTCCGGCGGAAAATTCCGAAGGCTCAGACAGGCGGCTTTCGGAATTTTTTCATGCCTGAGCGGATTTCTGCCGCATTTGTTTGAGAAAATACGGTTGGTTTGGAAATGCCGAACCGAACGGAAATTGGCGCTCATAATAGAAATGTGTTATTCTTTAAAAGAATGTATGTCTGGATTGAGGTGATATGTGCATGGAAAATAAAATATATCTGGTCCTCGGCGGAGCGCGCAGCGGAAAAAGCGAGTTCGCAGAAAAGCTGATGTATCATTCCGAAGGGAAACGGAAGGGGTATATTGCGACAAGTCAGATTCTGGATGAAGAAATGAAGTACAGGGTTATACTGCATCAGAAAAGACGTCCTGCGGAGTGGGAGACCTTTGAGATTCTTCACGCAGGCGGAGATGTGATGGGTTCTGTTCTGCAGGAGACAGATGCCGTGCTGTTTGACTGCATTACCATGTATGTAAATAATCTTCTGATGGATCATATGAAAGAAGTCACAGCGGAAACACTGGGGATTTCCGATCTGGAAACATTGCAGCTTGACCTCACTCATGATCTGGACGTTATGTTCCATGCAATTGAGCACTGTACATCCAAGGAAATTATATTTGTTTCCGATGAATTGGGAATGGGAATTGTACCTGCCAATGCCATGAGCCGGGTTTACCGGGATCTTGTAGGACTGGCCAACCAGTACATTGCCCGCCGGGCACAAAAAGTTTATTTATCGGTAGCAGGCATTACGATTGAGCTCAAAGAAAGAGGAGTGGAGCTAAATGGTTAAAACAGCAAAAAGAGTTATGTTTCAGGGAACCAGTTCTCATGTAGGGAAAAGCATTCTGACCACCGCATTTTGCCGGATCCTGAGTCAGGATGGATATAAGACGGCTCCCTTTAAGGCTCAGAATATGGCGCTGAATTCTTATGTGACCAGATCGGGCGGGGAAATCGGCCGTTCAACGGTTGCTCAGGCAGAAGCCGCAGGTGCGGATCCGATTGTGCAGATGAATCCTGTATTACTGAAGCCGACGGGAAATTCCTGTTCGCAGGTTATCCTGCTGGGCAAATCAGTGGGAAACTACAGTGCTTCCGATTATCAGAACCGGTACAGCCAGATGGCCTGGGATTCCGTAAAGCAGAGTTTGGACTATATGGAAAGTCATTATGATGCATTGGTTATCGAGGGCGCAGGAAGTCCGGCTGAAGTCAATCTGAAGAAGAATGATATCGTAAACATGAGGATTGCAAAGGAAGCCAATGCCCCGGTGTTCCTGATTGCCGATATTGACCGGGGCGGTGCATTGGCATCCATTGTAGGGACTCTGGAATTATTGGATGAAGATGAAAGAAAACTGGTCAAAGGGCTGGTTATCAATAAATTCCGCGGGGATATTACTCTGCTGGAACCTGCGCTGACTTTCCTGAAGGAAAAGACAGGGATTCCGGTGCTGGGCGTCATTCCCTATCTGGACAAGCTGGGAATCGATGATGAAGACTCTGTGTCTCTGCAGGATGTCCGGGGGGACCATGTGATGCGTGATGTTCATATTGCAGTTATGCAGACCCCCAAGATTTCCAATTTTACGGATTTTGATGCATTGACCTATGAGCCGGATGTAAGCGTGCGTTTTGTTCAGCAGGGTGATCTTATCGGGACTCCGGATCTTATCATTATTCCGGGAAGCAAGAACACGACGGAAGACTTGATTTATTTAAAGAACCACGGCTATGCAAAGGAAATCCGGGAAATGGCAGAGGCAGGTGTGCCTGTCATCGGAATCTGCGGCGGTTATCAGATGCTGGGCGAAAAAGTTTGTGATCCCCTTCATGTGGAAAGCCATAATGATGAAGTGGAAGGTCTGGGACTTTTGCCTTACGTGACCGTAATGCAGGGCGCTAAGAATACCTATCAGGTTTCTTTTGACTGCAAGAGCCTTCCGTTCCTGGGGATGGACTTCGCAGCAGATCATCTGAAGGGATATGAAATCCATATGGGAGAGACAAAACTGACCGGAAATGCACAGTCTATCTTCACAATTACGGAAAGAAGCGAAGAAAAGACAGAATTGCAGGATGGATATATCAATGAAAAGAAGAATGTTTTCGGTACATACTGCCACGGGCTTTTTGATAATGATAATTTGAGACGGGCTGTTATCAATGCATTGAGAAGGAGAAAGGGACTGGAAGCTCTGCCTGTTCAGTTTGAATATCGCAAATATAAGGAATCCGAATTCGACCGTTTGGCGGAAACCGTAAGGAAGAATTTTGATATGGATGCTTTTTATGAAATACTGAAGAGGGAATGATTTTGGAATTCTATGATTCTGTTCTCCTTGCTCTGATTCCTGCACTCGCTCTCCTTGTTGATTTCATTTATGGGGATCCCCGGTCCCAGTACCATCCGGTTGTAATGATCGGCAATGTTATCTCTTATTTTGAAAAGAAACTGTATCCGTCTTCTGTACAAAACAGCATATTGTTTATGAGAGGATGCATGACTGTTTTCCTGGTTCTTTTGACAGTCGGTGCTGTTACGGGATTTTTGATTCACCTGGGACATAAAGGGGGAATTCTCCTTTATACAGCACTTTCCGTATTGGTCCTGTATTTTTGCATGACCCCGAAATCCCTGACCAGGGACGGAATGGAAATTTATCATCTTCTGAAAGCAAATGATATCAAAGCGGCACGGCAGCGTTTGAGCTGGATTGTCGGAAGAGATACAGAAAACCTGAATGAAAGTGATATTGTCCGCGGGACAGTGGAAACTATTGCGGAAAATACCACAGACGGAGTCATTTCGCCCCTGTTTTATTATCTTCTGCTGGGGCCGGTGGGGGCTGCTCTGTATCGTGCGGGGAATACGATGGACTCTATGCTGGGTTATAAGAATGACCGCTATCTGTTTTTCGGACGGTGTGCTGCACGTCTGGATGATGTTTTGAATTATATTCCGGCGAGGATAACATTTGTTTTGTTCCTGCTTTCTTCCATGATTCTTCATCTGGATTGGAAAAATGCCAGGAAAATCGGTTTAAGGGATGCGCCGAAGCATCCCAGCCCCAACGGAGGCTATGCGGAAGCACCAATGGCAGGAGCTCTTCATGTTCGGCTGGGCGGCTACAATTACTATGAAGGAAAACCGGAATTCCGCGAGTATATGGGGGATCCGGACACGGAACTTCGCGCGGATCATATTAAAAGTGCAATTTACGTTATGTATGCGTCCACTGTTTTATTTATTTTGGCGGAGTCTGTAATTATATTTGCAGTATGGTGATTCTATGAATTCTTTTCTCGTTGGTTTACAATTTATGACACGCATTCATCTGTCTCGGCAGATATCCTGGGCGGATGAAGAATTCGGGAAAAGTGTGAAATGGTTTCCTCTGTACGGGTGGATTATCGGACTCTTTCTGTGTCTGCTCCATTTTTTACTGGAGCCGTTTCATTTGCCCCTTTTACAGGCATTGCTGCTGGTGATTGGGGAACTTTATATTTCCGGCGGGACTTTGGCAGACGGGCTCATGGATACCTCTGACGGGGTATTTTCCGGGCGCTCCAGGGAGCGATGCCTGGAAATTATGAAGGACAGTCTGATTGGCTCCTACGGTATGCTTTCTATCCTGATATATATGTTTCTGTCAGTGATATCCATCAGCTATATCGATGATTCTCAGCTGTATATGCTGCTTCTTGCCATGCCTGTTCTGAGCCGTTTCAATATCGTTATCAGCATTTGTGAATATCCTTATGCGCGTCCTTATGGGATGGGGAAATCTTTTTCTTCCTATCGGGATAAATATGCGGTCGAAGCGGCAGCCGTTTTTGCGCTCCTTCCGGCTTTATATTTCGGGTTCAGCTATTTGCTCCTGGCAGGTGTCGCTGTTATGGCCGGATTGGGACTGAACAGATGGATTACAGGGAAGATTGGCGGAACAACCGGAGATACCTATGGATTCGTGGCAGAAACCAGCCAGGCTTTTCTGGCGCTTTTTTATGTTTTCCTAATGAGAGGATTTTTATGACTTACCTAGTCGGTTCACCCGGTTCCTGCGGAGAATTTATTCAAGGCTACGCAGAAGGTTCCTCTCTTATGGTGGCCTGTCCGATCAACAGATACTCTTATGTGAAAATAGAGAGGGGAATTTCAAGCCATTCACTCCCGGCTAAGGCAGAGGCAGCCTGCCGGAATTGTTTAAAGTATTTGCAGATTTCGGATGATCATTTCAATATTCAGCTGTATTCGGAGATACCGAAGGGAAAAGGACTGGCATCGAGTACAGCAGATATCAGTTCTGCTGTTCAGGCAATTGCATTGATTAACGGCAGGGGATTAACGGAAGAGGAAATAGCCGATCTTGCCATTTCCATAGAACCCAGTGACGCAACGTTTTTCAAAGGAATGGTGCAGTTCGATTATCGGAACGGACGTCTTCTGAAAAGACTGGGGGTATGTCCGCCCATGCAGATTCTGATTTACGACTGCGGCGGTGAAATCGATACGATGCAGTTTAATTCCCGAAAAGATCTGGTGGAATTGCAGAAAATGAATGAGCCGAAAATTCAGGAAGCGTTGGATCTGTTTAATTTGGGAATAAAAGAACAGTCTCTGGATTGGATCGGGCGGGCTGCGTCCATCAGTGCTTTTGCCAATCAGAAAATTCTTTACAAAAAACAATTGGAGCCTTTTTATCAGATTGGAATAGCCCTGGGCGGCAAGGGCGTAATCTGTGCCCACAGCGGAACTGTGCTCGGATTGATTTTACCTGCAGAAATGCAGGCGGGGCCGGTGAAGCAGGAAATTGATCGGGCAATGGGGAATGAAATACGTTTTCTGGACCTGGTCCATGTCATTAACAGTGGTTTGACTTACAGAAGGCTGTGATGGATAAATGGAAATAATAAGTTCCAGACACGGAGGAGATATTTTTAAATTTTCTCCGGAAATACGGGATGAATTTATTGATTTCAGTATCAATATCAATCCGCTCGGTCTGTCTCCTCTGGGAGAGACGGCCTTAAAGGATTGTTGGAAGAATGAAGCACTGCGGTATCCGGATACCAAATGCCGGGATCTGATTGCGGCTGTCAGCTGCCATTACGGCATTGCTCCGGAATCGATTCTCATCGGAAACGGTGCCACGGAATTGATGTATGCTCTGATGAGGGCACTTCAACCCGGAAAGGTGCTGATTTCTGTCCCGTCCTTCAGTGAATATAAACTTTCTGCAGAAGCGGTTCACGCACAGATTCAGACGTTCCTTACAGCGCCTGAAAAAAATTTCCGTATTGATGCAGATGAAATAGAAGAACAAATGAGTCCGGGATCCCTGCTGTATCTGGGAAATCCGAACAATCCTGACGGGAGACTTTTGGAAAAGGATACTTTGCGTGAGCTGGTTCGGCGTGCGGAGAAAAAATCCTCCTTTGTGGTAATTGATGAATCTTTTATTGATTTTCTGGGAGAGGAGTTTTCTTATCGGGAACTGTGCCGAAAGTCTGATCATGTTATTGTTCTTATGTCTCTGACAAAGTTTTATGCCGTGCCGGGATTAAGAATCGGCTGCGGTTTCTTCCCTGAAGGGGTAAAAGCTGAAACTGAGAAGCAGCTGATTCCCTGGAATGTAAACGGCCCGGCGCAGGTTTATATAACCAAAGCTGTGTATGATCGGGACTATATTGAAGCGTCCAGAGAATACTGCAGAAGAGAGAGGGCGTTCTTGACGGAGGAGCTTTCGCACATTCCGGGAATTTGTATCCTGCCCGGAACGGTGAATTTTATTCTTTGCCGGCTGACCGGAAACTCTGTCAGTACGGCGGAGGAACTGCAGAAACGTCTTTTACCATACAGGATCCTTATTCGGAATTGCGGAAATTATGAAGGACTGGATGCATCGTATTTCCGGATCTGCGTTCATACGGAGAAAAATAACAGACTGCTGATTCAGGCGCTGAAAGAGGTTTTCAAATGATTAACTTTTATTTTGTACGTCACGGGGAAACAATCTGGAATAAGACCGGCCGATATCAGGGGTTAACTGATGTGCCGCTGAGCGAATTGGGACATGAACAGGCGGGAAAAGCTGCTCGGTGGTTTCAAAAAGAGCATTTTGACGGAGTTATATCAAGTCCCTTGGGACGGGCACGGGAGACAGCAGAGGCTATTGCTGCCGATCGGCACCTGGATGTGGAAATCAATCCTTTGCTGCAGGAACTTTGCTTTGGAGCTTGGGAAGGAAAAACGGCAGAGGAAATTGAGAAATTATGGCCCGGGATGATTGAAGAGATGTATCATCGTCCGGAGCTTCTTTCTCTTCCGCATGGAGAGTCTTTTGCAGATTGCCAGAAACGGGGATTGGCTGCTATCCGGGCTCTGATTGCAAGAGGAGACGAAAAGTCTTATGTGATTGTGAGCCATGGTGCGATTTTGCGGACAATTGTCTGCGGAATGCTGCAGCTGCCTTTATCCAGAGCATGGAACTTTTCTTTTTCCAATACAGGAATCACAAATATTTATCATTACCCAATGGATATGAATGTATTACATTTTTTAAATTTGACAGAACATTTGCGATGATTTGTCTTTGATGATTTTTATACAAGTTGAAATTTATTACAAATATTGTATAATAAAGGCAGAAGGATAGGAATTAGGTTTATTTATGAAAGGGGGATTTTATCATGGAATTAACAGTCAGAGGGAAAAATCTTGAAATTACGGAAGCTTTACATACTTATGTGGAAAAGCATACCGGAAAGATTCAGAGATATTTCGAAAAGCCGATAAAAATCAATGTACTGCTCAGAATTTCCAATCTTACAAAGACCTGTGAAGTAACGGTTTTCGTGGACGGCGTAATTCTCCGCGGAGTGGAAAAATCCGACGACATGTATAAGTCCATTGATTTCGTATTTGACAAAGTCGAACGCCAGATTCATAAATACAAGACACGTCTTGCAAAGAAGTTCAAGGAAAGACATACTCTGAGCAAACAGTTTGTCATGGAAAAGGAAGCAGAGCCGACAGTATCTGATTCCGAATTTGAAATTGTCAAAACCAAGCATTTTGATATCAGCCCTATGTCGCCTGAAGAAGCTATTCTGCAGATGAATCTCCTTGGACACAATTTCTTTATGTTCTTCAATTCTGAAACAGACGGAATGTCCGTAGTCTATCGCCGGGATGACAATAAATACGGCCTGATTGATGCAAATAAATAATATCTATAGAATGAAGAAATAAAAAAGAGCGGAATTTCCGCTCTTTTTTGACTATATTGGCCTGTTTTGCTAAAATATACTAGATATATGCTGGCTTTTAGTTCATATCTCAGAATCGAAAACAAGGAGCAGTTCAATGTTTGATAAATTCTTTGATCGTTTGTTTAATGGATCCAATGAAAAAGAGATCAAGAAGATCCGGAAAATTGTAGAACAGCAGATTAATCCGCTGGAGGATTCCTTACGGAAATTAAGCGATTCTTCTTTGGCACATAAGACTGTGGAATTCAAAACCCGTCTGGCTAAGGGAGAAACTCTGGATGATATTCTTCCGGAAGCATTTGCTGTTATGAGAGAAGCGTCCAGACGTGTCCTTGGAATGCGTCATTTCGATGTACAGCTGATCGGCGGAATCATTCTGCATCGGGGAAACATTGCAGAGATGTCTACCGGTGAAGGCAAAACACTTGTAGCTACAGCACCTGTATATTTGAATGCTCTCGAAGGCAAAGGTGTCCATGTTATTACCGTCAATGATTATCTGGCCAAGCGAGACAGTGAGTGGATGGGACAGGTTTATAAATTCCTGGGACTTTCTGTAGGGCTGATTGTGCATGATCTGGATTTTAATCAGAGAAAAATTGCCTATAATTCGGACATTACCTACGGGACTAATAATGAATTCGGATTCGATTACCTTCGGGACAATATGGTTACTTCCGTGGATCAGATGGTGCAGAGACCCCTGCATTACTGCCTGATTGATGAAGTAGACTCCATCCTGATCGATGAGGCAAGAACTCCGCTGATTATTTCCGGCCCCGGGCAGAAATCTACGGATAATTATTATGTCATGGCGAAATTGGTGCCTCAGCTGAAGAAGGATGAGGATTATACCATTGACGAAAAACAGAAGACTGTTGCGCCTACAGAAGCCGGTGTAGCTAAAATGGAAAAACTGCTGCATGTGGAAAATCTGTATGATGCGGAAAATCTGGAGCTGAATCATCTCTTTGGTCAGGCTTTGCGGGCACAGACAATGATGGAACGGGACCGGGACTATGTTGTCAAGGACGGTGAAGTTGTTATTGTCGATGAATTTACGGGCCGACTGATGTACGGGCGCCGTTATTCCGACGGCCTGCACCAGGCCATTGAAGCTAAGGAAGGCCTGGAAGTTCAGCGTGAAAGTCAGACTCTGGCAACGATTACCTTCCAGAATTACTTCAGAATGTATGATAAACTCTCCGGCATGACTGGTACGGCAAAGACAGAAGAACAGGAATTCATCAAGATTTACGGGCTTCCTGTCCTTCAGGTTCCGACAAATAAACCGATTCAGCGCAAGGATTTGCCGGATGTTATTTTTAAGACTAAGCGGGGAAAATACAGAGCGGTTATCCGTGAGGTAGAAAAACGCCATGCAACAGGACAGCCGATTCTGATCGGCACAACTTCTATCGAACAATCGGAGGAATTGTCCCACATGCTGACGCAGGCAGGCATTGTTCACAGTGTCTTGAATGCTAAATATCATGAAAAGGAAGCTATGATAGTAGCACAGGCCGGACAGAAGGGACAGGTTACGATTGCGACGAATATGGCCGGCCGAGGTACAGATATCCAGTTGGGTGAAGGTGTTGCCGAATTGGGAGGCTTGGCGATTATCGGTACGGAACGTCATGAAAGCAGACGAATCGACAATCAGCTCCGCGGCCGTGCAGGAAGACAGGGAGATCCCGGTTCCAGCCAGTTTTTCCTTTCTTTGGAAGATGACCTTCTGCGTATTTTCGGTGGGGACAATATCAAAAAATTCATGGAAAAAATGGGGCTGGATGAAGATGAACCGATTAACAGCCGCATGGTTTCCAATGCTATACAGAAGGCCCAGAAACGGGTGGAAGCGCGCAACTTCGATATCAGAAAGTATGTACTTGAATATGATGATGTCATGAACCAGCAGAGAGAAGTGGTTTATGAACAGCGCCGCCGTATCCTGGAAGGCAAAAATATGAAAGACCAGATTCTCGGTATGGTGGATAAAATCATTGAAAAGGGAATGGAAACCTATGCGGATCCGAAACTTTATCCGGAAGAATGGGATTTCGCCGGTCTTCTGAAATATTGTGAAAAGTTCTTCCTGGCTCCGGGGGAGATTTCCTTGGAAGAAGTTGAAGATATGAGCCGCGAAGAGGTGGAAGACAAACTCAAGCAGTGTGCTCACGAAACCTATGAATCCCGTGAAAAATCCATTGGCTCCGAAATGATGAGAGAACTTGAAAAAGCAGTTATGCTGAAAGTTGTCGATTCTAAATGGATGGAACATCTGGACGACATGGATATGCTGAAGGAAGGCATCGGTCTGCGGTCCTACGGGCAGCGGAATCCGATTGTTGAATACAAAGTGGAAGCCTACGACATTTTCGAGGAAATGCAGCAGGCTATGATGGAAACCATTATTCTTTACCTGTATCATATCCAGATCCGATTTGCAGCAGGTCCGGAAGCGGATACGGCAGTAACAGCTCCGCAGGCGGAAGATCATTTAAAGGGTGCAAAAGCTCATTATGTAGATGAAAATTCCGGGAGTGCAGATAAATAAATAACAGTGTTCCTTTATTGAAAATTTGTTAATAGCATGTGAAAACATGTAAATTAAATTTAAAACAGAAAGCGATGTGAGAAATCAGATGTTGGAAGATCTTAAGAGAACCTTAACCGAACTGCTGAGTCATGAAAAAGAAATAAGGGATTCACTTTGACTTACCTAAATTAAAGGAACGTATAAAAAGTTATGACGTTCAGATGAGTGATCCCTCTTTCTGGGATAATGCGGAAAAAGCCCGAGTGATTTCCCAGGAAGCAACGGAAGCCAAAGATGCATATGAAACCTATACCAAATTATTTTCCCGGGCAGAAGGATTGAAGGATATTCTGGATCTGGCCATTGAAGAAGATGACCAGTCCATGGAACCGGAAATTGCCGCTGAACTGCAGGAAGTAAAGGAACAGCTTGACAAGAAAGAAATAGAGCTCCTTTTAAGCGGAAAATATGATGAAAACAATGCGATTATTACTTTCCATGCCGGTGCCGGAGGAACAGAAGCTCAGGACTGGACGGAAATGCTGATTCGCATGTACATCAAATGGGCGGAATCCGAAGGTTTCCAGATTGAAGAACTGAATATGCTTCCCGGAGACGAGGCGGGGATCAAGAGTGCCGAATACATGGTAAAAGGGAAGTATGCTTACGGCTTTCTGAAATCCGAGAAGGGGGTTCATCGCCTGGTCAGAATTTCTCCGTTTGACGCGGCCAAGAGGAGACACACCTCTTTCTCTGCTGTAGACGTTATGCCGGAAATCAGCGATGATGTGGAAGTAAACCTGAATATGGCCGACGTTCGTGTTGATTACTATCGTTCGAGCGGTGCCGGCGGTCAGCATATCAATAAGACAAGTTCCGCTGTTCGTATGACACATATCCCGACCGGGATTGTGGCAGCCTGCCAGAATGAACGGTCTCAGTTCCAGAATAAGGAACAGTGCCTCCGTCTCCTGCGTGCAAAGTTATATGAATTGGAAATGCAGAAGCATGAGCAGATGACCAAGGAAATCGAAGGCGAGCAGCAGTCTATTGAATGGGGAAGCCAGATCCGTTCTTATGTCTTCCAGCCGTATACTCTCGTGAAGGACAATCGGACCGGAGTGGAAACAGGCAACATTCAGAAAGTCATGGATGGGGATTTAAATCCGTTTATAGAAGGATTCCTCAAGCAGAATAAGTTCAATAATAAAGCAAATTAAAAAGGACGGACTTATGAAGGTTATACAGGCTAATGCCTTTAGATTTTTTGCAGCAGTTATTCTTATCGGAGTCCTGGCTGCCGGGTGGTTATCTTTTCAGCGGTTCCAGGTGGAAAGCCGGGCACAGGCTGTGGAAATGGTATACGATTACAGCAATATACTGGACAGTGCTGTACTCGAAAATCAGCCGGTCGATCAGATATCTGCAGTTTATAAAAAGAGCGGCATTACATCCCTGGCCGTGTATGATGAAACTCCGGAGAAACTGGTAAACAGGAATCTGATTAAAGTCTATACAGGTACTGAATTCAGTCTTTACCACCCGGATGTTGCAAATATAGCGCCGGATCATGTTTTTGTGGGAAAGACTGCCAATGCAGACTCGGAGGCCTATTTCAGAGAAACCATTGATCACGTAAAAGTACTCTTTCCGGAATCCTCTTATCGGCTGCTGACAGTCGGAAATGATACTGTTTTGGAACTGATGACCCGCAGAGATAAGTTTATGTCTATGCCGCTGGGAATTTATCAGAATACGGTAAAAGATGCTGCAGCAATGGGGTTCTATGTGGTTCTTCGTCCTCTGAATATTCCGCATATTCAAAAAGAAGAGCTGCCTCTGCTTTATAATGCAGTAAATGCTTCGGATAAGGTCAGTGCAGTGGTTTTTCAGGGGAAAGAAGCATTTGGCTTCAAGGACCAGCTGCAAACGGTTGCAGATTTTCTGAAGGATAAAAATATTCCGGTTGTACTGATTGAGGCACAGTCACAGCTGGGCTTTGAAAAACAGGCCGGAGCTCTGGATCTCGTGAAGATGATGGATTATGATACGGTTCGTCTGTATGCCATGTCCAAGGATGAGCTGATAAAACTGGATCCGACAGAAGCAGCTTCCAGATTTTATATTTCAGATATTGAACGCAATATCCGCATGAATCTTTTTCCGTCCTATAAATTTGCTGCGGATGGGATGACTCTGTCGGAAACCAATGCGGAATATATCGGAAAGGTTACTGAACGTCTGCAGGAACATGGCTTCGATGTAGGGAAAGCATCTGTCATGGAACCCTATTTCCCGAATCGGGAGCTTCGGGCCGTTGCGGTCATGGGGGCATATACTCTGTGTGTGGTCTGCCTCCTGATTCTGATTCCGGCTTTGAAGAAATATATTTTGGGGCTCTGGATTGCAGGCCTGATCGGTGCGGAAGCGGTTTATTTTATGACTGGTGCAACTCTTTTGCTGCAGCTTCTGGCTCTGGGAACAGCCGTATGCACGCCTGTTGTCATTGTGACAGGGTTCCTGAATTACTGCGTCCGGAGAAAGAATACAGCTTTTGCCGATATTGGCTGGGGAAAGCTGCTTTCGGAATCTCTGGTGATTCTATGGGGGGCCGGTATTCTTTCGTTAGCTGGAGCCTCCTTTATCAGTGCTCTTCTGGGAGATATTCGGTTCCTTTTGGAAATTGAATTTTTCCGCGGCGTGAAAGTGACTTTTATTCTTCCCGTGATTCTGATTACAATTGTTTATATTCAGAAATTCCCCTTCTTTGGGAAAACGGTTGCCTCTGATCGGGATTTCGTGAATTTCCTGAAAAAGTTCTGTAATATCCAGATAAAATTGGGATTGCTTGCCTGCTTGGGTCTGCTTGCCATGGTAGGTTATATGTTTGTGGGCCGCAGCGGAAATAACGGGGCACCGGTGCCGGCTTTTGAAATTACACTTCGCAGAATGCTGGAAAATCTGATGTATGCAAGGCCGCGGGAAAAAGAATTCCTGTTCGGTCATCCGGCTATACTGGTTTCTCTTTTTGCGTTATATCAGAAATGGCCGCAGATACTCCATTATCTTCTGATCCTTGCGGTAACTATCGGGCAGGGATCCATGGTAGAAACATTTGCACATATGCGCAGTCCGTTTATACTGAGTTTTATACGAGGTTTAGACGGCTTGGCAGCCGGTTCTCTGTCTGTTGTTGCTGCTTTGGTCGGGGTCATGATTCTTGCCCGAATTACAAAGTTCTTTGGTGACAGATATGAGCAGATTTAATATTATTATTTCCGGTTATTACGGTTTTAATAATGCGGGCGATGAGGCGATGCTGTCAGCTATCCTGAATGCTCTCCGAACTGCTTTTTCTGATCCTCAAATTACTGTTATTTCAGGAAATCCTGAAATAACAGCTCATACTTTTCATGTTCATGCTATTTCGAGATTCGGAATGAAGGATATTATTCGCAGTATCATTCATTCCGATTTACTCATAAGTGGAGGCGGAAGCCTGCTGCAGGATGTGACGAGTTGGAAAAGTATGGTGTATTATTTGTCGATTATTATCATCGGCGTATTATTCCGGAAAAAGGTATTTTTATATTCGCAGGGAATAGGACCTGTTCGTTATCGGGTGATACGGATTCTGCTGAAACATGTATTGAACCATGTGACGGCAATTACTGTTCGGGATGAAGATTCCAAGGGATTCCTGGAACGACTGGGAGTTCACAGCCGAATCTATACAACTGCTGATGCGGTTCTCTCCCTTTCAGCTGCTCCGTTGGATTTCGGAAAAAAGGTCCTTATGGAAAATCATATTCCTTCCGATAAAAAACGTGTAGGGATTGCGATCCGGAACTGGGGGCAGGATGCAGACTGGATGAAGTCTCTGCAGCGGTATGTGACTAAACTGGCCGAGCAGGATGAATACAGTATCGTATTCATTCCCATGCAGTATCCGGAGGATGTACGGGCTGCCGAGTCAGTGGGAGAAGCAGGAACAAATGTTTATGTATTGAAAGATTCTTATTCCATAGAAGAAATATTATCCATTATTGGAAATATGGATCTGATGATTGGTATGCGCCTTCATGCTCTTATTTTTGCATCCCTTATGCATGTACCTTTCTTGGGAATCTCCTATGATCCCAAAATTGATAATTTTCTTCATTTGATTCATTGTGAAAGAGTCTGTTCTGTCGGAGCAATGGATGAAGCAAAGTTGTATAATGAAACTGTTGAAATCCTGACAAAGAAAAAAGTGCCTGATTATTGGGCTGATGTAGAATGTCTGCAAAACAGAGCCTGTGAAAATGTACGAATTCTGAAAGAGTTAATAAAACCGAAGGGGGAATAGCGATGGATTATCTTTCTAACGAAGAAGTTGCCATGCTGAAAGACGAAGCGAAAAAGATAAGGATCGATATTTTAAAAATGATTACAAAAGCGAACTCAGGGCATACCGGCGGTTCGCTGTCGATTGCGGATGTTTTAACTCTGCTTTATTTCAAGGAAATGAATATCAATCCGTCGGAACCTTCCTGGGAAAATCGGGACCGTCTTGTATTATCCAAAGGACACGGCGCCCCGGCAGCATATGCTGTTCTGGCGGAAAAGGGATATTTTCCAAAAGAAGAACTGGAACATCTTCGGGAAGTAGGACATATTCTGCAGGGACATCCGGACATGAAACATATTCCGGGAATCGATATGACGACCGGTTCTCTGGGGCAGGGCATCAGCGCAGCCTGCGGAATGGCGCTGGCCTCCAAAATGGATCATGCTTCCTGGCATGTCTATGCCATCCTGGGTGATGGAGAATTGGAAGAAGGCGAAGTCTGGGAAGCCGCAATGTATGCAGCTCACTATAAACTGGATCATTTGATCGCTTTTGTGGACAATAACGGACTGCAGATTGACGGACCGGTCACGAAGGTTATGTCATCCGATCCGATTCCGGATAAATTCCGTGCATTTGGATGGCATGTTATCCAGGCAAACGGACATGATATGGAACAGCTTCATGAAGCTGTTTGCGAAGCAAAGGCAGTTACGGGGAAACCAACCGTTATTATCATGAAGACGGTTAAAGGAAAGGGCGTTCCTTCTATTGAAAACCAGGTAGGCTGGCACGGAAAGGCACCGTCTGCAGAGGAATGCGAGAAATTTATTAAAGAAGTGGAGGAAGGATAATGAGTAAGGCGACAAGAGATGCTTATGGCGAAATATTGAAGGAATTAGGGGCTGAAAATAAGGATATTGTCGTATTGGATGCAGATCTTTCTTCTTCAACGAAAACAAAAGTCTTTGCCGAAGCCTTTCCTGATCGGTTCTTTAATACAGGGATTGCAGAGGCTAATATGATCGGCGTAGCAGCTGGTCTGGCAAGCTGCGGAAAGATTCCGTTTGCGTCTACTTTTGCAGTTTTCGGTGCAGGCCGGGCGTATGAACAGATTCGGAATTCGGTTTGCTATCCCAGACTGAATGTAAAAGTTGCAGTGACACATTCCGGCTTAACAGTAGGAGAAGACGGTGCAACGCATCAGATGCTGGAAGATATCACTCTGATGAGGGCGCTTCCTAATATGACTGTTACGGTTCCTGCGGATGCCAATGAAACAAAAGCAATCGTAAGATGGGCTGTCGGCTATAAAGGGCCGGTCTATATCCGGATGGGACGGGCTAAGTGTGATGATATTATCCCGGAAGATTATAAATTTGTTCCGGGGAAAAGCATGGAATTGTGCCAGGGGTCCGATGTAACCATTATTGCCTGCGGGATCATGACTTCGAAAGCAGTCAGTGCAGCAAAGGAATTGGAAAAGCAGGGGATTCATGCAAGAGTTATTAACATGAGCTCCATCAAGCCGATTGATGAAGAAGCAATCGTTAAGGCGGCAAAAGAGACCGGAGCAATCCTGACTTGTGAAGAACACACTGTAAACGGAGGTCTGGGCGGTGCTGTAGCAGAAGTACTTGCTAAAAATTGCCCGGCTATCATGTCTATGATCGGAACCAATGACACATTCGGAGAATCCGGAACGGCAGACAGTCTTTTGGAAAAATACGGTCTGACTGCTGACCATATTGTTGAGGAAGCAAAAAAACTTTTAAAGAGAAAGTGAGGCTTTCATGATCACCTTTGATCAGGTATCTTTAAAGTATGATTCCAAACATACTGCTTTAAAAGACATCAATATACATATCGATAAAGGGGAATTTGTCTTTGTCGTGGGGCCGAGCGGGGCAGGAAAATCTACGTTTGTCAAGATTCTGACACATGAGCTGGTTCCTGAAGAAGGACATGTCATCGTAAACGGCGTGGATATTACAAGGTTGAAATCAGGCAAAGTTCCTTATTACCGAAGAACACTGGGGATTGTTTTTCAGGATTTCCGTCTTCTTTCAGAAAAGACGGTTTTCGAGAATATTGCATTTGTACTTCGTGTAACCGGTGCGAAGAATCGTATCATCAAGGAAAGAGTTAATAAAGTACTTGATCTGGTCGGGCTTCGGGGGAAGGCAAAGGAAATTCCGTCAAAACTTTCCGGCGGTGAGCAGCAGCGTATAGCCATTGCTCGTGCACTTGTCAATCAGCCCGTGCTTCTGATTGCAGATGAGCCGACAGGAAATCTGGATCCCGTAACTTCGGATGAAATCATGAAGCTGTTTAATGAGATTAATCATATGGGAACCACGATCATCATGGTGACACACAACAAAGATTTGGTAAATGCTATGCATAAGCGTGTCGTCAGCATAGAAGACGGTCGTATTGTAAACGATGTAAAAAAAGGGGGATACGAACTCAATGTTTAGTTCCATGGGATATTTCTGGAAAGAAACTTGCCATTCCCTTTTTCGGAATCGATTTATGGCTGTTGCTTCTATACTGACTGTTACCCTGTCCATGTTCATATTGGGGGTATTCCTGACTGCTGTATTGAATATTAATCATATGGCTTCCTATCTTGAAAACCAGGTGGAAATGACAGTGTATCTGAAGGAAGGACTTACAACCGATCAGGTTATGACTGTGGGAAAGTCCATTAAATCGCTGGATGGGATTAAAGAAGTTAATTTTACCAATAAAGATCAGGCTATGCAGAAATTCCGGGAAAGAATGGGTGATCAGCAGGGCCTGCTTGATGCAATCAACGGGAATCCGCTTCCCGCTTCCTATGAAATCACCTTTTCTACGCCGGAACAGTTAAGTTCTGCAGCGGAAATCGTTGCAAAATATAATGCGGTGGAAAGTGTACAATACGGGAAAGATATTATTGAACAGTTATATAAAGTCGCACAGGTTATACGTATAAGCGGTATTGTTCTCATTGCTTTCCTCGCAGCGGCAGAACTGTTTATCATTTCCAATACTATCCGCCTGACTGTATTTGCCCGGCGCCGGGAAATTCAGATTATGAAATATGTAGGAGCTACGAATGGTTTTATTCGTTGGCCGTTCCTTCTTGAAGGGATGATCATCGGATGTGTCGGCTCAGCAATTGCGGCGTTCCTTTTGTGGGAAGGCTACAAGATGGTGGTCAGTGAAATGGTCAGCGCCGGCCTAGTCTTCATTCCCATGATTCCATTATGGCCGTTTATGCTTCATAATGCTTTGATTATTCTGGCAGCGGGCATTGGCATCGGCATCCTGGGAAGTGCGATTTCTCTTCGCAAATATATGAAGGTGTAATGCATGAATAAAAGACAGTTTTTATGTGCAGGCATTATCAGTTCATTGCTTTTTATGCATCCTTTTGCACCGATTCTGGCAGATGATCTGGAAGATCAGCTGCAGGATATCCAGGGACAGATTGATGAATCAAGGAACGAACAGGCAAGCTGGCAGGAAGTTATTGAGGAAGTCAGTATAAAACTGAAAGCAATTCAAGCCGATCTGGATGCAGCAAATGCCCGGCTGACTGCCATTCAGAAAGAACAGGCAGATACCAATCGCAAGATTCAGGAAACTGTCGCAGCAATCCAGGAAGCCCAGAACAGACTGCAGCAGCGTCAGCAGATTTTGAATAAAAGAGTTCGTTCTATCTATATTCATGGTCAGCTCAGCTACCTGGAGGTCATTCTGGGATCTAAGAGCTTCAGTGATTTTGCTAATCGTCTGGAACTTTTGCGTCGGGTTATCCATTCTGACTATGATCTTATTCTGGACATCCAAAATCAAAAGGCCCAGATTGAAGCAAAGAAAGCACAGTTGGAAGCTGATAAGGCTCATCTGGATGTATTGGCAGCGGAAGCGCAGAAGGAACAAGATGCTATTGCTGCGAAGAAAGCAGAGCAGCAGAGAGTTCTGGAGCGGGCAAGAGCAAATAAGTCTGCGGCTGAGCAGCTGGAAAAAGATTTGATTGACAGATCCAAACAGGTTCAGTCTTTGATTCAGGAACGGCTTCGTCAGAGAGAGACTGATTCTTCCGGAAGTGATGAATCCTACACGCAGGGGAGCGGCGTTATGAGCTGGCCTTGCAATGGGGTTATTACTTCACCATATGGCTATCGTGTTCATCCGATTTTCGGGACAACGATTTATCATTCCGGGATGGATATCGGTGTTGATTACGGGACACCGATTCATGCAGCCGATTCCGGAACGGTTATTTATTCGGGCTGGATCAGCGGATACGGAAATGCGGTGATCATTGATCACGGCGGCGGTGTACAGACACTTTACGGACATAATCAATCGCTGAACGTATCGGAAGGGGAGTCTGTAGCTAAGGGTAGCGTTATTGCTTATGCAGGGTCTACGGGAAATTCTACAGGCCCGCATTGCCATTTTGAGGTCCGAGTAAACGGAGAGCCTGCAGATCCGATGGCTTATCTGTAACAGAAAATGGAAAATTAAACCGATTCTGAAGAAACATCCAATTTCCCCGGCTTTGTCGGGGAAATTGTTGTTTTTGACACATGAATTATTTCAGGAATTAAAGCTTCATTAAATCTCAATATCATAAGAAGATGGAAGCCGGCATTGTTTGAGGGATGAGCGGAAATGGTGCCGCCGCATATTTCCTGTTTCGCAATTGGAGATACTGTATGGGAAATCGGGAATACGAACAAATAGAAACAGGAGAACCAGGATAAATTCCGGGGGATTTTCAGCAGAGGCATATTTACCATATTCATTACAAAAAGAATTTGATATAATATTAAAATATGATAAATACTTTTCATAACGAGAACAAAACCTTTTTGTAGATCACTGGAAAGAGGAACTATATAATGCCGGAAAAAATATTAAGAGCTATTTTTGTATTGCTCTTTTGCATTCTAGGAATTGTTTTGGCAAGGCAGGGAGAGTCTCTCCTGACAGAGCTGCTCCCTGCGTCTGTACTGACAGAAACTATATTAGGGATTACTTTTATATCCCTGGGGACGATGCTGATTGGCGGTATTTTGGGGGCCGTTATCGGAAATTTCGTTTCTCCTTATTTGCTTAAAAGGCTCTTTGCCTTTACTTCAAAAGTGGAGAAATCTCTTTCTTCCATGTCAACCCAGGATTTGCTGGCAGGAACAATGGGACTTTTTTCCGGGCTGATTATTGCCAATCTGGTGGGGCTGGCATTCAGCAGTGTTCCTTATATAGGTCCGTATGTTTCTGTTGCGCTCAGTATTGTACTGGGTTATTTGGGGATGCATCTGGCAGTCAGTAAAAAATCAGAACTGGCCGGATGGTTCCATATTCATTCTGAAAATTCGGAGAAGAAAAAGACAAAGGAAAAACATACCGGTAAATTATTGGATACCAATGTAATCATTGACGGAAGAATTTCCGATATTTACAAAACAGGCTTTTTGGAAGGGCCTCTTGTGGTCCCCGTATTTGTCCTGGAGGAATTACAGAAAATTGCAGACAGTTCCGATGTATTGAAGAGGAACAGAGGCCGCAGAGGGTTGGATATCCTGAATCGGATGAGAAAATCCGGAAAAGATACGATTAATATCGTCACTGATGATTTTGAGGATATCAATGAAGTGGATTCCAAGCTGGTCAAGCTGGCAAGAGAGAAGAAATATAAGATTATTACAAATGATTATAATTTGAATAAGGTGGCAGAGCTTCAGGGAGTCCAGGTTTTGAATCTGAATGAATTGGTGATTGCACTGAAACCTGCCGTGATTCCCGGAGAAACTCTTTTTGTTCAGCTTGTTAAGAACGGAAAAGAAGAAGGACAGGGAGTCGCATACCTGGATGATGGAACGATGATTGTTGTAGAAGACGGCAGCCGCTCTATCGGGAAAGAGGTTTCAGTGATTATCACTTCGGTTCTTCAGACCTCAGCAGGAAAGATGATTTTTGCGAAGCTGGAGACAAATGATGAATAGTTTGATTTTAGCATCAGCAGGATGCGGAAGCCGCATGAGGGCAGGAATCAATAAATTATTTTTGGAATTCGGCGGGCATCCTTTGATTTATTACACCCTTTCCCATGTGTTCGCAAGTAAATTGCTGTCGGAACTGATCATTGTGGCTCGTCCGGAGGAATATGCATTCTTTGAAAATATATTGAAAGCTATTCCGCACAGTATTCCTGTACGTTTTGCACCGGGCGGGGAGGAAAGAATTGATTCCATAGTAAATGGGATGCGTCAAATCGCTGAAAAGTCCCGCAAGGTTTTGATTCATGACGGTGCCCGTCCTTTGGTGGACGGAAAG
Organism: uncultured Dialister sp.; assembly: GCA_938038225.1. Taxonomy (GTDB): domain Bacteria; phylum Bacillota; class Negativicutes; order Veillonellales; family Dialisteraceae; genus Dialister. Next base: position 174,940 of record CALHRX010000007.1, read on the forward strand.
GTGATTGACCAGGCTTTTTCTTCCATCACAGAAGAATCACCGGCTGTGGCGGTTTGTATTCCTTCGGTAGATACCATCAAGCAGTCCGACGGAGACCATATCATATCTACTCTGGATCGGAATCGTATTTATCGGGCACAGACGCCGCAGGGAGGCTTTACATCTCTGTACAGGAAGGCATTGCGTTCATTGAAAAGCCGGGAAGGAATCACCGATGATGCTTCCGTTTTTGAAAAATACGGAGTTCCGGTTAAAATTATTCCTGGTAAGGAAAAATTTTTTAAAGTAACATGTCCTGAAGATAAGAAAAAATTGGAGGGAGCATTGGAAACATCCATGATGCCGATCAGAATCGGACAGGGATATGATATTCACCAGATTGCAGAGGACAGGCCTCTTATCCTGGGCGGAGTTCGGATTTCGGAAAAGAACGGTCTGCTGGGGCATTCGGATGCGGATGCCTTGGTTCATGCAATCATGGATTCTATACTGGGGGCGGCCGGCCTTCCGGATATCGGACATTTTTTCCCGGACGATGATCCGAAGTTTTTAGGAGCAGACAGTTTGAAGCTTCTGCGGTATGTAGGGGAAAAAGCAGACGAAGCAGGCTATTCTGTCGGAAATCTGGATTCTACTATTATTGCGGAAAGACCTAAAATGGCTCCGCATATTCATAAAATGAAAGAAAATATAGCAGAGGCTTTGCATATAGAGCTGAATCAGGTTAATATAAAAGCTACAACCAATGAAAATTTGGGGCCGATTGGCAAAGGATTGGGAATTGCTGCATTGGCTTCGGTAATTTTGTTTAGGAGGAACAGTAATGGAGAGTAAGCTGAAAGTTAGATTTGCGCCGAGTCCTACAGGACCATTCCATATCGGGGGTGCCAGATCGGCTTTATTTAATTGGCTGGTAGCCCGTCATGCCGGCGGGACTTTCCTCGTTCGTGTAGAAGATACGGATTTGAAGAGATCATCCAAGGAATCTGAAGAAAATATTAAGGATTCCTTGAAGTGGCTGGGACTTGATTGGGATGAAGGCATTGATGTAGGAGGTCCCAACGGACCTTACCGCCAGACAGAAAGACTGGATATCTATAAAAAAGTTGTTCAGCGTTTGCTCGATGAAGGGAAAGCTTATTATTGTTACTGCAGCGAAGAGGAACTGGAAGCCAGCCGTGAAAAGCAGCTGAAGGAAGGCCGTACCCCTGTTTATGATGATCATTGCAGAAATCTTACGGAAGAACAAGTTGCACAGTACAAAAAGGAAGGCAGAAAACCCGTTATCCGTCTGAAAGTCAGAAAAGAGGGGGTTTTTGCTTTTGACGATATGGTTCGCGGCCATGTGGAATTTCAGGCATCCGGAGTCGGTGATTTCATCATTGTAAAATCAGATGGAATTCCCGTATACAATTTTGCTGTTGTAATCGATGATACCCTGATGGGGGTTACTCATGTTATTCGTGCAGAAGAACATTTATCCAATACACCGCGTCAGCTTGCCATTTATGAAGCTTTGGGAGCGAAGATTCCGAAATTCGGGCACATTTCTCTGATTCTCGGTGCTGATCACAAGAAGATGAGTAAGCGTCACGGCGCTACATCTGTAACGGAATACAGAAATCTCGGATACCTGCCGGAAGCAATGGTCAATTATCTGGCTCTTCTGGGATGGGCACCGAAAGGGGAACAGGAAATCTTTACCATCGATGAAATGATTAAGCAGTTCTCGATGAAGCGTGTTTCTTCCAATGATGCAGTTTTTGATATTGAAAAACTGAATTGGATTAATTTCCAGTATATGAAAAAACTTTCTCCGGAGGAATTGCTGAACCTGACACTGCCTTTCATTGCAAAGGCCGGTTATGTAACTCTTCCGTTAAGCGAGGAAAAGAAGGAATGGCTCACAAAGGTTGTATGGTATGTCAGAGACCATCTTTACTATGGGGCGCAGGTTGCTGAAAATGTAAAGCTGTTCTTTGAAGAATTACAGGATATTACCGATGAGGAATGTCTGAGCATCATGAAGAAAGAAACCAGTAAAATCATGATTTCTGCTTTCGCTGATGCCCTGCTTCAGCTGGAAACCTTTGATGAAGCCTCTGTTAAGAAAGTATTTACTTCTTTGATGAAAGAAAAAGGAATCAAGGGAAGGGATGCATTCGAGCCTGTACGAATTGCCTTGACCGGAAGTACCCACGGACCGGGACTGTATGATATGATTGTCCTGTTCGGAAAAGATAAGTCTGTGAAGCGTCTGCAGGCCGGTCTTAAATATTGCTGACTATTTTGGAAGGAGAGATTATTGACAAAAGGATAATCTCTCCTTTTTGATTGACGGGGAAAATACCTGTATATATAATGATACAGGTACGCATAATGTTTCATTTCATCGTAAGGAGTCAGAATTGAATGGATTTTGAACTGATTGAACATGCCTTGCCTATCTTACTTCTGGGGGCCGGTGTAACCATCGAAATTACAGCTGTCAGTGTGGCAATTGGCTTTTTTATCGGCCTGTTTGTAGGCATCGCACGTATTTCTCAAATTAAGATTTTGAGGATCATTGCTGCGGTTTATGCGGACTGTATCCGCGGAACCCCTTTGCTGGTCCAGATTTTCCTGATTTACTTTGCTCTGCCGATCGTAACCGGGCATAGAGTTGAACCGTTTGTCGCGGCGGTGGCAGCCTGCGGGATCAACAGCGGCGCATATGTATCGGAAATTTTCAGAGCCGGTATACAGGCCATTGATGTGGGGCAGATGGAAGCAGGCCGTTCCCTGGGATTAAGCTGGTGGCAAACCATGTTTTACATTATCCTTCCTCAGGCTGTACGGAATATTCTGCCTCCGTTGGGAAATGAATTTATTGCCATGCTGAAGGATTCCTCCCTGGTTTCTGTCATTGGTTTCGAAGAATTGACCAGAAGAGGCCAGCTGATCATCGCTCAAACCTACGGGTCTTTTGAGATTTGGACTACCGTGGCGGTACTTTACCTGATCATGACGCTTGCGATTTCCCGCGTTGTAGCTATGTTAGAAAAGAGAAAATAATGACAGATACAAAAAATTTGATTGAAATCAATCATGTCGGCAAGAAATTCGGGGACTTGACCGTACTGAAGGATATTTCTCTGAAAATCAAGGAGAAGGAAGTAGCGGTTATCATAGGGCCGTCCGGTTCGGGAAAAAGTACATTGCTTCGCTGCATCAATGGTTTGGAAATACCGACGAGCGGCAGTGTTTTGTTTGACGGGTTGCCCGTCAACGGTGAGCATAATATTAATGAGGTCAGACGGGAAGTAGGAATGGTCTTTCAGCGGTTTAACCTGTTTCCTCATATGACGGTCATTGAGAATATTATGCTGGCCCCTATGAAGGTGCGGAAGCTCAGCAGGCAGGAAGCTTATGACAGGGGGATTGCTCTCCTGAAGAAGGTTGGATTGGCGGACAAGGCAGACTATAAGCCGGCACAGCTTTCCGGCGGACAGCAGCAGCGTGTGGCAATTGCACGGGCTTTGGCAATGAAGCCGAAAGCTCTCCTTTTTGATGAACCGACTTCAGCTCTGGATCCGGAAATGGTTCATGAGGTTCTTGATGTCATGAAGGAAGTTGCTGAAGAAGGGATGACCATGATTGTCGTAACGCATGAAATGGGATTTGCCCGTGAAGTGGGAACCCGCATCCTGTTTATTGACGGAGGTGTCGTAGTGGAAGAGGGCACTCCGGATGAAGTCTTTAATCATACAAAAGAAGAAAGAACCAAGCTTTTCCTGTCGCAGATTCTTTGACAGCCTTTCCTATCGAAAAAAATTATATTTTGGTTGACGCAATTATTGTTTTATGGTATTGTCAATTCATGCTCAATAGGAGCAATATAGTGATTTATTTAGGAGGAATTTCCATGAAAGGTACAGTTAAGTGGTTCAGTGCGGAAAAGGGCTATGGCTTTATTGAAAGAGAAGAAGGCGGCGACGTATTCGTTCATTTCTCTGCAATTCAGTCTGACGGTTTCAAAACACTGAATGAAGGCCAGAAGGTTGATTTTGACATTATTGATGGTGCAAGAGGACCGCAGGCTGCTAATGTTAAGGCAGAAGACTAATCACTGACTGAAGCGATACAGGTTTGAAGCAGATAAAAAGCTGATCGGAATGATCAGCTTTTTATAATTATGCCGGATTCTAGACAAAATTCCTGATTTACGATATCATTAGAGAAATGAAAGAGAGTGATGATGTGCTAGCAAATTCTCAAATTCCGGAATTTCTCAAAGAAAGTCAGGTAGAGGCAGTATTTATTCAGAAAGATGAAAACTGCCGTTATATCAGCGGATTTACCGGATCTGACAGCTATCTGTTTCTTAACGGACAGACCGGAATTCTTTTGACAGACAGCCGTTATACAGAACAGGCTGCGGAAGAAGCCAAAGGATTTCAGATTATTGATTATAAAGGAAAATTGGCGGAAACTATCGGAAATCTCTGCCGGCAGTATCATGTTTCAAGACTCGGCGTAGAAGCTCCTTTTTCCTATAAAATGTTCCTTTCTTTCCAAGCGGCATTCAGCGGAGTTGACATTCAGGTTGTTGATGCGGACAGGCTTCGAAGAATCAAAAGCACGGAGGAACTGGAGAACATCAAAAAGGCCTGTGAAATATCCGATAAGGGTTTTGAAGAAACAATCCCGTTTATTAAGCCCGGCATTACGGAAAAGCAATTAATGGCGGTTCTGGAAAGTGCTATGCTTCAGGCAGGTTCGGAAGGGAAATCCTTTGATACGATTGTGGCATCCGGCGAAAGAGGAGCTTATCCTCACGGTACGGCGACTGATAAGGTCATTGAAGACGGGGACCTGATTACCTTCGATTTCGGGGCGATTTACAACGGTTATCATTCGGATATTACGAGAACGGTTGCTGTCGGAAATATTTCGGATAAGCAGAGGTTTATCTATGACAGGGTTCTGGATTGTGTTCTTTTGATCGAAGGGCAGCTGAAAGCCGGCTGCAGGGCCTGTGATGTGGATAAGCAGGCACGGGATTATTTCAGAAAGTTTGATTTGGATTCTTATTTTACGCATGCTTTAGGGCACAGCGTAGGATTGGAAATTCACGAATCACCGGTATTAGCTCCGCGGGATTCATCAATTTTACTCCCCGGAATGACAGAAACAATTGAGCCGGGAGTTTATATTCCGGGAATCGGTGGAGTCCGTATCGAAGATACGGTTATAATAAATGAGGACACAATCTCTGTTCTCACAAAATTCCCAAAACAGTTTTTAAGAGTGTAATTTAGGAGGAGAAAGCAAATGATTTCCAGTAATGATTTACGTCCGGGTGTAACAGTAGAACTTGATGGTATGGTATGGCAGTGTGTTGAATTCCAGCACGTAAAACCGGGGAAAGGTGCGGCATTTGTTCGTGCAAAGCTTAAGAATCTTCAGACTGGTTCTGTTGTTGAACGCAAATTTAATGCTGGTATCAAGTTGCAGAATGCACAGGTAGACCGTAAGCCCATGCAGTATCTTTATGAAGCAGATGGTTCTTATTGCTTTATGGATACGGAAACCTATGAACAGATCATGCTGTCCAAAGATCAGCTCGGCGATAAGATCAACTTCCTCAAGGAAGAAATGGAATGCACCGTTATGTTCTTCAACGGCGAAATTTTTGGCGTAGATATTCCGAACTCTGTAGAACTGAAGGTTGTGGAAACCGAACCGGGGATCCGCGGTGATACAGCAACCGGCGGCTCCAAACCGGCTACTATGGAAACCGGATATGTTGTACAGGTTCCGCTGTTCATTAACCAGGGAGAAGTTCTGCGCATTGATACTCGTACCGGTGCTTACATTGAACGTGTAAAGTGAGATTTCTTTTATGGAAACCGCTGATGTCAAAACGGATTTAGGGACAGTTCGTATTTCAGATAGTGTTATTGCGTACCTGGTCAGAAAGGCTGTTTTGCAGGATAAGGGAGTAGCAGGCATGGATGATCGCTACTCCCATGCCATTTCCTCTGTTATCAATGAAAAGAATGAAGGTGTTCATGTTGATATCAGAGAAAACCGGATTATTATTGACTTGTTCATTAATGTAAGGTATGGCGAAAGAATTCCCGCAGTAGCCCTGCGTTTGCAGGAACTTGTCAAGGAAAATGTCTCAAATTCGACGGGGCTGCTTGTCAGTGCTGTCAATATCAGTGTAGAAGGAATTATTTTTGATGAGGCTGTAAAAAATGAATAAGGAAGAGCCGGATATTATAATTCCTGAGGAGCTTTATACAAATCTGGAGAAGGCCGTTCTGGCAGTTCCCGGAGTCTCCGAGTTCACGGACGAAGGATTTCAGCTGTTAAAGCGAAATATAAGCCAGGTTCTGGGGTTAAAGAGCCATAAAGGGCTTATTATAAGCCAGAACAAACGAAAAGAAATAAGGATCGATATATCGGTTAATCTGAAAGATGGATTTCAAGTGAAGGAAATTGCCGGCTGTATTCAGAAAACGGTAAAAGATATCGTTGCGCCCTATATGGAAAAATATATTACGGAAATCGATGTAACTATTACGAATATAGTGGAGTAGAAGAGGTACTTATGAAGAACAGTGCTGCAAGGGAATTTGCGCTGCAGATTCTTTATTCCCGGGAAATTAATCCCGGCGCCGAGGATTTCAAACCGGTGGATTTGAAGGTATCTGAGGCAGAGCAGGGGTATGCAAGAGAACTTGTACAGATTATAGAAACCCATCCGGAAATTGATTCTATGATCGCCGGTCATCTGGAACATTGGTCCATGAGTCAATTGAATGTTGTTGATAAAAATATTTTGCGGATTGCTATTGCAGAGCTTCATTATGGATCGAATCCTCAGCTGAACAAGCATATGGTTATCAATGAGGCTGTGGAACTTGCAAAGATTTACGGGGGAGAAAAATCCTACAGTTTTATCAATGGCGTTTTGGACGAGATATTTAAGGAGAAATAATGGAAAGGTTTCTGGGAATTGATACCAGCTGCTATACGACTTCCGTAGCTGTGTATGATGCATCCGAGGGCCTGATCGGCGAGGAAAGAGTAATTCTTCATGTAAAGGATGGCCAGCGAGGGTTATCTCAATCGAACATGGTCTTTCAGCACGTTAGGAATTTACCTTTGCTTTTCCGTAAATTATCTCCAATGATCCAAAATATACGGGGAATCGGCGTATCTGCATTTCCCCGGCGGCGGGCAGATTCTTATATGCCCGCCTTTCTTGTGGGGAAAAATTTTGGAGAATCATTGGCTGTATCTCTGGATGTTCCGATTTATTTTTTCAGTCATCAGGAGAACCACGCTATGGCGGCTATTCGGGGAAACCCGGAATTGTGGGGGAATCCGTTCTATCTTCTTCATATGTCGGGAGGTACACAGGATCTTCTTTCCTGTACATGGCAGAGAGATTCCCTGCAGATTTCTCTTTTGCTCCGCTCTTTGGATATTACGGCAGGACAATTGATTGATCGTGTGGGAACAGCGCTGGGAATGCATTTTCCCTGCGGGCCGGAATTGGAGAGATATGCAAGAAAAGGCCAGCATCGTTATGTACTTCCTGTCTCTCACAGCAGGGGGGCTTTCAGTTTCTCCGGCCCGGAGACTAAAGTGCAGAGAGATATCAAAAGCGGTGTTTATACAGCAGAGGATATTGCCCAGGGAGTCCTGATTCATATCTCACAGGCGCTGGGAAAACAGATTCGTTCCTGCGGGTTGGCAGAAGGGCAGTCTTTTGTCTCTGTCGGGGGCGTTATGTCCAATCAATATCTCCGGGAAGCTTTATCTGCTCAGCTTGTTGAAATGGGGCTGCATCCCTATTTTGCAGATCCCCGATACAGCAGTGACAATGCAACAGGGAATGCTTTCGGTGCTTTCATGAGGTATGTTCATGAAAATTTACAGCGTAGATGAGTGCAGCAAATTTTTATATCAGGCAATCGATAAGGACTACATATTCAAAAAGATTGCAGTGCGCGGGACCATTTCTAATTTACGTACCCATTTCCTGAATATCAGCTTCTTTACCCTGCTCAGTGATAAGAGCAGGATATCTTGTTTTATCGGGAAAGCACATCATACTTTCCTGACTCGAAATCTGCAGAACGGGAAAGAGGCTTCCATTGTAGGGGATCTGAAGTTCGACAAAATGTCCGGGCGTCCTGTGCTTTATGTTTCGCGGATTCTTGATGTAAAAGTCAGTGCGCTGAAGGAAAATCGTGATGCACTGCAGCGGGAGCTGGAAGCAGCCGGATATTTCAGCCCCGGGGATAAAAAGGATCTTCCTTTATTTCCTTTCCATATAGGAATTATTACCTCCGGGAGCGGGGCCGTTGTTCATGATATTATCCGGACCGGCCGGATGAGAAATGATGCTGTGCGGTATACCTTATTCAACAGTTTGGTGCAGGGAGAAGGAGCAGCCCTGCATTTGGCCAAAATGGTTCATCGGGCGGAAAATCTGGAGGATCCGGTAGATATTCTGATTATTGCCCGCGGAGGCGGAGCGGAAGAGGATCTGGCTCCTTTTGCAGACAGAGTTCTTCTGGATGCTGTCTTTTCATGCAGGATTCCCGTTATTTCGGCAGTAGGGCATGAGACGGATACGACACTTCTGGATCTTGTAGCAGATTGCCGGGCTTCTACACCGACTCAGGCTGCAGAAATTGCCATCCCTGAGAAAAAAATACTGATTCAGGGAATTGCTGCTCATCTTTGCCGACTGCGGGCAATCTGGGCAGAAACAGGAAAACGGCGGCAGATGCAGTTGGAAAATTTGTGCAGTGTGCTAAAGGATGGAAAACATTTTTCCTACAGAAAAGCTTCCATAGAGGAACGGCTGCATAGATTTCTTATTATGGGACAGTCTGCCGTGCGGCAAAAAGAAACGGCAGAGCGTCAGACCGTGCATAATAGATTAATGCTGATGTACCGTACGTCAGAAGGCGGAAAGCAACATTTTCCGCAATATATGGAATTCTGGAAACAAATCCTTCAGATGAAGGGCTCTGGCAAATATGCTCTTTCACGGAGGAAAGATGCAGCTGTGTATTATCTTCCGTACTTACGAAAATCCCTTTTTCTGCATTGGTATTCCGAGCGGGCCGTTCTTGCGAATTTACTGCAGCGCTTTCATAATGGAAATAAGCTTCCGGCCCAGGTCTTTTATATCCGGCTCCGGGAGAATGTTTCGCTTTTAAAACACCGGAAATGTTTTGAGACGGAGCAGCTGCAGAGCGAATGGCAGTCTCTTTGCCGGGAATATGTGAATCGTATTAATCGGAAGAGGAAAAGTACGGAGGCACTTGCGGTCGGGCTTTTGATGGGAATAAAAATGGAAAATTTTGTACTGAATAAGGAATTGCAGAATGGAGAAACGGAAAATGAACGGAAATAATCCTAAGTCTTTTGAGGAATATCTGGAAATTCTGAAGTCTTCTGTTCAGCGTGTACAGGCAGATAACAACAGTTTGGAAGAATTGGTGGCCAGCTATCGGGAGGGGGCAGCTGCGGCAAAAAAATGCTTTGAGATGCTGAATCAGGCCGATACAGAAATTCGGGCCATCACAGATGATATTGATATGATGCTGAAAGAAGAAAATTTAAATGATCCGAGAATATCTGAGACAGAAGCAAAAGATAATTGATGATACGCTCCGCCTGTTGTTTGAAGAGGAGAATCCTGCGTCCCGGACACTGTATGAGGCCATGCAGTACAGCCTGCTGGCGGGGGGAAAAAGAATCCGGCCTTCCCTGTTTCTTCTGCTTCTGGAAATTTTGGGAAAAGATAGCTCCCGATTTTTACCGGAGGCCTGTGCATTGGAGTGTGTTCATACTTATTCTCTTATCCATGATGATCTTCCGGGAATGGATAATGATGATTACCGGAGAGGGAAACTGACGAATCATAAAGTTTTCGGTACCGGGGTGGCTATTATGGCCGGAGACGCCCTTCTGACTGCTGCATTTGAAATTCTGAGCAGGAGCCGTACTGTCTCCTGTGAAAATAAATGCCGGATGATTGAAGTTCTGGCGTCAGCTGCGGGTGCAAACGGGATGGTTGCAGGACAGGTCCAGGATATTGAAGCGGAAAACAAAGAGCTGACTCTGGAGGAACTGCGGTTCATGGATTACTGCAAAACCGGGTGTCTTCTCTGCGCACCTGTCGATATGGCAGCCATTCTTGGGGAGGCCTCTCCGCAGGAAAAGAAGAACCTTCATGCATTCGGAAAGCATTTGGGGCTGCTGTTTCAGATTACGGACGATTTACTGGATGAAAACGGCCATCTGGATGAAATGGGAAAAGAGCCGGGGAAGGACCGCGAAGAAAATAAATCGACCTATGTAACAATTTTGGGAAAAGAGAAGGCTGCTGCCCTGGCTGCAGAAGAAGCGGCTAAAGCGAGGGAGAGTCTTTGCCTTTCCGGGCGGGATATCTCGCTTTTGTATGAATTGATTGATTTTATACTGCATCGTACAGCATAGTTGTGAAAGAAGATTCTTGTGAGGATCGGGATGAATCAGAAACAAAAAAAGGAACGCCTGGATGTTCTTCTGGTAGAGAAAGGATTTTTTGAAAGCCGGGAAAATGCGAAGCGGCATATCATGGCAGGAATTATCTTAGTCAATGATGTGCCCGTGGATAAAGCCGGTACAAAAGTACCTGTAGATGCTCACCTGCGGATTAAAGGACATGTTATGCCTTATGTAGGGAGAGGCGGTTTCAAGCTGGAGAAGGCTCTTAAAACATTCCCGATTTCTCTTCAGGGCGCAGTTATGGCCGACATCGGGGCATCCACAGGAGGATTTACGGACTGTGCACTGCAGAATGGAGCAGCAAAGGTTTTTGCTATTGATGTAGGAACCAATCAATTGGACTGGAAACTGCGTTCCGATCCGAGAGTTATTGATATGGAAAAGACCAATATCAAGAATGTAACGGATGAAACGCTGGGAGAATTGGTTGACTTTATTTCCACGGATGTATCCTTTATTTCTGTATTGAAAATTATTCCGGCGTCAAAATCCATTCTGAAAGAAAACGGGAACATGGTTATTCTGATTAAGCCTCAGTTTGAAGCCGGAAGAGAAAAGGTCGGAAAAGGGGGAATCGTCCGGGATGAAAATGTTCACTATGAGGTCATAAAAGATACGCTCAAGGGGTTTGAAGAAGCGGGATTTTATGCCTGGGGGCTTACTTTTTCGCCGATCAAGGGCGGATCAGGGAATATTGAGTTTCTGGCATGGCTGAGAAATACGGTTCCTGTGAATTCGTTGTCGGATCAGGAAATCAGACAGGTTGTCAAAGAAGCACATGATACGCTGAAGGGGTAATGAAATGGTATTTGGTATCTTTCCGAATCTGGAAAAAGATAAAATTTTCGATTCCCTGAGGGAATTGCTGGAAATTCTGGAAAGCAAGGAGCTGCCCTATATATTCCCGAAAGAGATGAAAGAAAATCTGGAGGAACAGGGAATCTGTATCCCCGCCCGAAATTATTCTGATATTCCCGGAATGGGAGAAAAATGCGATGTTATCCTGTCTATGGGCGGAGACGGCTCTTTTTTGGGGACAGCCCGTACATTTTGTAACTATCCGGTTAAGATGGTTGGAATCCATCTGGGAGATCTGGGCTTTCTGAACAGCATGACTGCAAATGATATGCGGGAAAAAATTGATCGGATCTGCACCGGGGATTATATTCTGGAATCCCGGTCTTTTCTGTGTTCCCGGCTCAGTACTGTATCGGGAGAATCCCGCTGTTTCTCTGATGTACTCAATGATATTGTCATCGGACACAATAAGATCGGAAGTCTGTCCCGGCTGAATTTGTGGATTAACGGGAAACATATTCAGGAGTATGCAGCAGATGGGATTGTCGTTTCCACGGCTACCGGTTCTACCGGGTATTCCCTGTCCTGCGGCGGACCCGTTTTAAGTCCGGATGATACGGGGATCATTGTAATTCCGATCTGTGCGCATACGCTGCAGCGTTTTGCGCTGGTATTGAAAAAAACGGATGTTATACAAATAACAGCACCGGAAAGAGAAAGAGAATTGAATATTTCTCTGGACGGGGATGAAAGTCAGCCGTTTTCTCCCGGTGATGTCCTGACAATCCGGGAAGCGGAAAAGCCCATCCGTTTTATTCGTTTCAGAGATCAGAACTTTTTCTCCACGATCAATTCAAAGCTGATCAGAAAAGTTAATAAAAACAGTTGATTCTGAAAATATATTTGACATCCTGCCTTAAATTTAGTATATTTATATAGTCATTGTACATAGTGCCATGACGCAACCGCACGAAGAAGGCTTCAAATGCCGTAGGGCTGCCAAATTCGGCGAGTATAGTAAAGAGGAGGTGCACACATGTACGCAATTATTAAAACAGGTGGTAAGCAGTATAAGGTAGAAGAAGGAAAGACTATTTCCATCGAAAAGCTCGATGCTGAAGTTGGTGCTGCTGTTGAATTCGGAGATGTTCTTCTTCTTTCTGACGCTGATGTAAAAATCGGTCAGCCTTTTGTAGCTGGTGCTAAAGTAACCGGTACTGTTCTGGAACAGGGCAAAGGCGCTAAGATCCGCATTTTCAAGTACAAGGCAAAGTCCAACTACCGTCGTCGCCAGGGTCATCGTCAGCCTTTTACAAAGGTTAAGATCGAAAAGATTGAAGGTTAATGATTGAAGTAAAAGCTTTTATCGGTACAAATGGGTATTATAAAGGATTTACCGTAACCGGTCATGCAGAATATGCTTCAGACCGTGATCGGTATGATCTTGTTTGTGCCGCTGTGAGCGCTGTCACATTAACTACAGCCTGCGGTCTGCAGGATATCTTAAAGGAAAAAGGAACCTACGAATCAAGCAGCGGCAGCTTAAATGTCAGCTTGGCCGGCGGGGGAAATGCCGAAACAGATATTCTGATTCAATCGATGCTGCATGGATTAAAGCTCATAAGGGATCAGCATCCCGAGAATTTAAAACTTCAGGAAGCAAAGGGGTGAAAACATGTTATTATTTGATCTTCAGCTTTTCGCACATAAGAAAGGTGTATCCAGCACAAAGAACGGCCGTGACTCCAACGCACAGCGTCTGGGCACAAAAATGCATGCTGGACAGATTGCTAAGCCGGGCAACATCATTGTTCGTCAGAGAGGAACACATCTTCATCCTGGTTTGAATGTTAAAATCGGTAAAGATGATACACTTTTCGCTGTAGCAGAAGGAAAAATCGCCTTCGAACGTCTTGGAAGAGACAAGAGACAGGTCAGTGTTTATCCGATCAGCAAGTAATCATATAAAAGAAGCCCAACCTTAAAGGTTGAGCTTCTTTTTATTATGCACAACATCTTTTATTTGAGGAATCGCTAAAATGTCAATGGGAACGCTTGCTATCCATACATAATTTAGCTATTATTATAACAATAAGACAGTGAATAAAATTGCAAATCTCATGAATTTCTTACAGCCCGGCTGGGTTCCTTCTTAAGAGCAATGATAAAAATAACTTTGTGAAGGTCAGCAGGCGGGCAGTTTTTGCAATTGCTGTAATTTTATCGGGGAGGCTTGTTATGATTAAAGTATTGGTAAATGGTGCTGGCGGAAGAATGGGAAGCGAAGTTGTACGTTCTGTCATTCAGGACCCGGAGCTTGAAATTGTCGGTGCAGTGGATCCCGGCGTAGCCGGTAAGGATTTGGGTGAAGTTATCGGCACAGTACCGAACGGGATTAAAATAGAAAAGTCCATTCAGGATGCATTGGAAAAAATCCATCCCGATGTTGTTGTTGATTTCACCAGCCCGAAGGTAATCTATGAGAATGCTAAATATGTTTTGAGCCATGGGGTTCACCTTGTGGTAGGAACGACCGGATTAACAGCAGAGCAGCGTGCAGAACTGGCAGAAATTGCCGGAAGCCATCATGCTAACGGGCTTGTAGCTCCTAATTTTTCTTTGGGGGCGGTCCTGCTGATGCAGGTTTCTGCGGAAATTGCGAAGTATTTGCCGAATGCGGAAATTATTGAGCTGCATCATAATCACAAATATGATGCTCCTTCCGGGACAGCAAAGCTGACCGCCGAAAAAATGGCACAGGCACGGACAACAGCTCCGGAACCTGATGAAACCAAGGAAAGTCTTTCCGGTGTACGCGGCGGGAAATATGAAGGCATTACGATTCATTCGGTACGTCTTCCGGGGTATGTTGCCCATCAGGAAGTTCTCTTCGGCGGTTACGGAGAAATTCTGACACTGCGTCATGATTCGCTGGACAGAAAATCTTTCATGCCGGGAGTTATGCTTGCTTGCAAAAAGGCTGTGGAAAAACCGGGTTTCTTCTATGGCTTAGAGAATTATTTGGATTGAGGTGCTGTATGAAAAAATTACCGAATGTTGCAGTATTGGGTGCTACCGGTGCCGTAGGACAGGAGTTTATTCGTCTGTTTGAAGAACGTAATTTTAAATTTGATCAGCTGAAGCTTTTGGCCTCTGCACGTTCTGCGGGAAAGAAAGTCATGGTCTGCGGTAAGGAATATACCGTAGAAGAGGCGAAGCCGGAATCTTTTGAAGGAATAGATATTGCTTTGTTTGCAGGCGGATCAATCAGCAAGACTCTTGCACCTGAAGCGGCCAAGAGAGGGGCTGTTGTTATCGACAATTCTTCTACTTTCCGCATGGATCCCGAGGTACCGCTGGTTATTCCGGAAATTAATCCGGAAGATATTTCCTGGCATCATGGAATCATTGCCAACCCAAACTGCTCTACAATTATCATGCTGATGGCCCTGAAACCGATTCACGATATTTCTCCGATCAAGAGAATCATTGTGAGCACCTATCAGGCCGTTTCCGGCGCAGGCAAGGAAGGAATTGACGAACTGTACGGAGAGACAGCGGCACTGGCTAAAGGAGAAGCTTATGAGCCTAAGATTCTGCCGTCTGCAAGTCTGCCGAAGCATTATCAGATTGCTTATAACCTGATTCCGCAGATTGATATTTTCCTGGAAAATGACTATACCAAGGAAGAAATGAAGATGGTCAATGAGACCCATAAGATTTTCCACGATGAAACAATCGGAATCACGGCAACTGCAGTAAGAGTTCCCGTAGCAAGAAGCCATGCCGAATCCATTTATATTGAAACGGAAAAAGAATTGTCTGTTGAGGAAATCCGGAAAGCTATCGAAAAATTCCCTGGTGCAGAGCTTGTGGATGATGTGAAGAATATGAAATATCCGATGCCGCTGGATACATCGGATAAAACCGACGTAGCTGTAGGAAGAATCAGAAAAGACCTTTATAATCCTAAGGGAATGAATCTCTGGGTTTCCGGTGATCAGATCAGGAAAGGTGCTGCTCTGAATACATTACAGATTGCAGAGTACATGATTGCTCATGATATGATTTAAGGGAGGAATAAAAATGGCATTTGCAAAATTCGGCCGTGTAATTACTGCGATGATTACACCTTTTCATGAAGACGGAAGCGTAGATTATGAAGGCGCTGCTGCACTGGCAAAGCACCTGGTACAGCATGGTTCGGAAGGAATCCTGGTTGGCGGGACCACCGGCGAAGGCGCTACTATGACAACTGATGAAAAGCTCTGTCTTTATGAGACGATTGTAAAAGCGGTCGGCAAAAAAGCAGAAGGTAAGCAGGTTCCGGTTATGGGGAATATTGGCACTATCGGTACAGCCGATACGATTGCTTTTGCAAAGAAAGCAAAGGAAACCGGCATTGACTGTGCGCTGGCTATTGTTCCGTTTTATGTAAAGCCTAATCAGGAAGGAATGTATCAGCATTTTACAACGATTGCCAAGGCAGTAGACCTTCCCATTGTTCTTTACAATGTACCGGGCCGTACAGGTGTTTCTATCCTGCCGGAAACCATTAAGCGGGTTGTTGATGAATGCCCGAATGTAGTAGGCATTAAGGATGCAACCGGCAATTGGGATCAGGTTACCAAGGAAAAAATTCTTCTTCCTGAAGATTTCATGATTTACAGCGGTGATGATGCATTTACACTTCCGATTCTTGCAGCAGGCGGTGTGGGTGTTATTTCCGTTGCCAGCCATGTAATCGGCGATGATTTGCTGGACATGATTAAGGCTTTTGAAGAAGGAAATATGGAAAAGGCTCGTGCTCTTCATTTAAAGATGTATCACCTCATGAAAGAGATGTTCTTTACCGCCAGCCCGATTCCGGTAAAAACCGCAGTCAATCTGGTAGGACTTCCCGGCGGTCATTTCCGTCTTCCTCTGGTAGAACCTTCTCTGAGCGAAAAGGAACATGTAAAGGAATTGCTTGAAGATTACGGCGGACTTTTATAATTAATATTTTGTGTGAAAATCATCCTCTTTCTGAAATATGAAATGGGATGATTTTTTTCATGAAAAATTTTATCGGCCGGGTTTTCATTTTACTTACAAATCGGAAGTATCATTTTACATTGGGAATACATTCATGGTAAGATATTTAAATACATTATAAATAATTCAGGATATTATTTTAGGAGGACCATCTTGAAAGACTTAAATTTGCTGCAGAAGAAAATTTTAAAAGACGGGGTCATTAAGCCCGGGAATGTTCTGAAAGTTGACAGCTTTTTAAATCATCAGATCGATGTCCCTTTTATCAGCCAGTTGGGAAAAGAGTTCCATCAGCTATTCAGTGATCGGCACATTGATAAGATTTTGACCATTGAAGCGTCCGGAATCGGGATTGCCTGCCTCACGGCAGTTTATTTTGGCGTTCCTGTCGTTTTTGCCAAAAAGTCAGCAGGAAGCAACATGGATAAATCTGTTTATACAACAGAAGTAAAATCTTTTACACACGGCACAACGAATCATGTTGTCGTTTCAAAAAAATACCTGAATGAAGGGGAACATATCCTGATTTTAGATGATTTCCTGGCCAACGGCTGTGCTGTTCAGGGGCTCATCGACCTGGTAAGTCAGGCGGGCGGTATTGTAGAAGGAATCGGTATTTGCATTGAGAAAGGTTTCCAGGGCGGCGGTGATGAGCTTCGCAGAAACGGGCTCAATTTGAAATCTCTGGCCATTATTGACAAAATGGATTCCGCAACCAATACGATCGAATTCAGATAAGGAGGATTTATGCGGCCGAATCAAGAAGGTATTTATCAATTAGATGAAAAGATCTCTTTGGCAACGGCGATTCCTTTCGGGCTGCAGCATGTACTGGCCATGTTTGTGGCCAATATTGCACCGATCCTTATCATAGCCGGGGCGGTCCATATGTCACCGGAGGAGACCGGGGCACTGGTTCAGACTGCGATGATTATTGCCGGGGTAGGTTCCCTTCTGCAGTTATTTCCTCTCGGACGTTTCGGGAGCGGACTGCCTATCATCATGGGAATCAGCTTTACTTTTGTTTCCGTAGCATGTACGATCGGGGTTAAGTACGGTTACGGTGCTGTGTTGGGCGCTGCTCTGATCGGCGGGGCACTGGAAGGACTTCTGGGGCTCGGGGCTTCCTGGTGGAGAAGGTTTGTTCCGCCTATTGTGTCTGCATCGGTAGTCACTGCCATCGGGTTCTCACTGCTTCCGATCGGGGCAAATTCCTTCGGCGGCGGTTTCGGAAATCCGGACTTCGGCGACCCGAAGTATCTGACTGTAGGTACGATCACTTTGCTGTCCTGTCTGATATTCAACTTGAAGGCAAAATCGTTCTACAAGCAGCTTTCCGTACTGTTCGGCCTTGTTGTTGGATATATTGCGGCTTATTTCTACGGAATGGTAGATCTCAGCCATATCAGGGATGCTTCACTGCTGGCTGTTCCGCATTTCATGCCGGTTCCTTTGGAATTTCACGGAGATGCTATTTTATCTATATTTTTAATTTTCCTTGTTTCTGCTACGGAAACACTGGGAGATACAAGTGCTCTTGCGAATATCGGCTTCAGAAGAGCTCCGAAGGAGAAGGAAATATCCGGTGCTATTGCTGTAGATGGTTTTGTAAGCAGTCTGTCTTCCCTGTTCGGATGTATGCCGATTACCTCCTTCAGTCAGAATGTAGGGCTGATTGCTATGACAAAGGTGGTCAACCGCCGTGCCATCGGCTGCGGTGCAGCAATTATGATTCTGTCGGGATTATTCCCTGTACTGGGAGTCATTCTTGCTTCTCTTCCGGATGCTGTACTTGGAGGCTGTACGCTGATGATGTTTGGTTCAATTGTTGTCAGCGGTGTCAGAATGCTGGGAGACTGCGGATATTCTTCCCGCAATATGAGTATTTCTGCGCTTTCTTTGAGTATCGGGCTGGGATTTACACAGACACCGCAAATTTTCAGAATATTCCCGGATTTATTTAAAAGCGTTTTTGCGGATAACTGCGTAGCAGTTGTATTTATTGTCGCTGTGGTCCTGAATCTGGTCTATCCGAAGGAACATGATGAGGATATAAAGATTGTAGAATAATACAGATTTTACAGGAAATCTGACGCATGAAGTTATTTTTATTTCCGGCAGCCGGTGAGAAAATAATTTCATGCGTTATTCGTATCCGGAGCAAAAATAACTGGCCGTTTCGGATTCTTTGGGGGCAAAAATAAAAAAGATGCTTTTGCTGAAATACAATAAGCATCTTTTACCTGCTATGGGATTATTATATATTACCGGACAATGAATCCGATTATTTTTCTTTAGATTTATCTTTGTCAGCAAGCGTTTCTGCACCGTCCACAGGACTTGGGTAGAAATACATGATTCGGTCGGGACGGAAATAATTACTTGCCAGTCTTTTAGCCAGGATAGGTGTGAGTGTCTGTTCAAAATCAACGACCTGAATAGGAGATAATACCGTATCTTCTACCAGAACGATGATGTTCGGATTGACTTCAGGGGCATTTTCAGGCACTTCTTCCCGATCCAGGGGAAGGCTTAAGATAATTCGTACTGTTGCAGTATATTGATTTTTGTAGTTAAAAATGGTTCCCCGATAAGTATTTTGCCAAAGGGTTCTCATTAAATCAATATGATATAAATCCTGTTCATTTTCCGTATTCATTTTTTCCTCCCATTAAATCTGTAAATTTTTTGATGAGCTGCAACTCTTCATTGTTTTTTATTTTAACACTATAGCAGATAAAATGAAAATCCCCATCCTGTATGCGAAAAGAAGAGTCGGATTATTTTTGGTGATTTGCACAGACATTTTTTTGAGGAGCAATCCGTTTCGTACGGAAAGGCGGAAATGCAGTATTTCTCATAGAAACATCAGCAGTAAATACTTTACGGAAGATGGTAAAATGGTATGACAGCCATCCTATAAATCGTTTATAATAAATAAAGATATTGTTATTTATTCATCGTTAGAGAGGTAAAATCCATGTTTATAGATAGAGCGAAAATCATTGTAGTTTCCGGAGCCGGCGGAGATGGGATGGTATCCTTCCGCCGGGAAAAATATGTCCCGCGCGGAGGCCCGAGCGGCGGAGACGGCGGGAAAGGAGGCTCTGTTATTATCAGAGCAAACCGGGAACTGAATACACTGATTAATTTCAGACGTCACCGTAAATTTGCTGCAAAAGCCGGAGAAAACGGCGGAGCAAAAGAAATGTTCGGAAAAAATGCAGCTGATGTTGTGGTGGAGGTTCCCGTAGGAACGATCATTTATGACAATCGTACAGGAGAATTGCTGGCAGATCTGACTCAGGATCAGCAGAGTCTCCTGGCAGTTAAGGGCGGACACGGCGGCCGGGGAAATTCCCACTTCGCGACCAGTGCGGTTCGTGCGCCGACTTATGCGGAAAAAGGGGAACCGGGAGAAGAGAAAGAGCTGCGGCTTGAACTGAAGGTTTTGGCTGATGTGGGGCTTCTGGGATTTCCCAGTGTAGGGAAGTCCAGTCTGCTGAGAAAAGTATCCGGAGCTAAACCGGAAGTGGCTGCCTATCATTTTACGACTCTTTCACCGATTCTCGGGGTAGTCAGCCTGGACAGCGAAAGAAATTTTGTTATGGCGGATATTCCAGGACTGATTGAAGGCGCCAGCCAGGGAATCGGGCTGGGAGATGAATTCCTGAGGCACGTGGAGCGGACAAAAGTATTGATTCATGTGCTGGATGCTGCAGGTTCTGAAGGCCGGGATCCTTATCAGGATTTTAAGGTTATTAATAATGAGTTGGAGCTGTACAGTCCGGAACTGGCAAAGAAAAAACAAATCGTTGCAGCGAACAAAATTGACCTGATGCAGGATGATGAAGAATCTCTTTTGGCGTTGAAGGATAAAATTGAAAAGGAAGGATATAAATTCTTTCCAATCTGTACATTAACCGGCGAAGGAATCCGTCCGCTGCTGGAAGAAGTGTGGAAAGTCCTGGAAACAACGCCGGCAGTGGAACTGGAGACTCCGGAAAAGGCCATTGTATTTGATGTACCGAAAGAAGAATTCATCATTGAAAAGAAAAATGATATCTTCTATGTCAAAGGAAAACGAGTGGAGAAACTCGTCAGCATGACTGATTTTGAGGATCATGTTTCTCTGCGCCGGTTTGACAGAGCCTGGAAATTCATGGGTCTTGACAAACTGCTCAAGAAGGAAGGAATTCAGGAAGGAGATACGGTTGATTTATACGGCGTGGAATTTACCTATGAGGAGAGCAAAGAAGGAAGCTCCTCTGAAAATCAGACAGACTGAATGGAAATAAAGGAGAATACGGATACATGCTTACGGGAAAACAGAAACAATATCTGAAGAAAATTGCGGTGAATTTCCCTGCCGTTGTACAGATCGGCAAGGAAGGAATGAATGATGCTGTGTTCAATAGCGTGCATGATGTACTGATTGCAAGAGAATTGATTAAGATCAAGATTAATCAAAATTCCAGTGAGGATATTCAAAATACAGCGGCATATCTGGCACGGAGACTGGATTGTGAAATTGTTCAGATCATCGGCCGGAATTGTGTTCTTTTCAAACAGAAGGATAAGAAATCACATTATGAATTGCCTTGAGAATCTGAATCGGGAAAAACTGAAAGACAAAAAGAGAATTGTCATAAAAGTAGGGACCAGTTCCCTGACTTATGCAAACGGAAAAGTTAATTTTCGTTTTTTGGAAGACCTTGTCCGGGAATTGTCAGATCTACGCAACCGGGGAATCCAGATTATCCTGGTATCCTCCGGTGCAATCGGAGTAGGGGCACCTGTACTTGGATTCAAGGAAAAGCCTTCCTATCTTCCGTATAAGCAGGCAGCTGCAGCAGTAGGACAGGGAATCCTGATGAATTATTACGAGCGCTATTTTCGGGATTACGGACAGGTCACGGCGCAGATGCTTTTGACGAAAGGCGATGCCATTAATTCCAAGCATTATCTGTATACAAAGGGAACCCTTCAATCTCTGCTGGAGTTGGGAGCCATACCGATTATCAATGAAAACGATGCGGTGACTGCGGAGGAAATTAAAATCGGTGATAATGATACCTTATCTGCCATTGTGGCGAGCATTGCCGATGCGGACTTGCTGGTGATCCTGTCGGATATCGACGGTCTTTATAGCGGCATTCCCGGTACGGATCCGAATGCGAAATTAATTTCTTTTGTTCCCGAATTCAGCCGGGAGATTCTTCACCTGGCCGGCGGGGCAGGAACTGCCCGGGGAACAGGCGGAATGTATACCAAATTATTGGCTGCCGAGATTTGTGTTCGTTCCGGCATTGATATGGTGATTGCCAAGAGCAGTTTGCCGCATGTGATTACCCGTATTCTGGATGGTGGTGCAGTCGGAACGCTGTTTTTAGGAGAAAATGTACATCCTCAGCTGAAAAAGAGAGATATTATCATCGGAACGGCTGTCCGTGGGAAAATTTTCGTAGATCGGGGATGCATGGAGGCAATCCTGAACAAGGGCTCGAGTCTTCTTCCGGTAGGGGTTATCCGTGTCAGCGGACAGTTTAATGACGGGGACATCGTGTCTGTTTATTATGATAATACGGAAATTGCAAGAGGACTGACTCATTACGGCAGTGCAGATATTGACTGCATCAAGGAGCATCATACGGAAGAATTGAATGAGGTTCTGGGATATGAAGCTCCTTATGATACAATCATCCACCGGGATAATTTACTGATTATGAGATGAGTTTTCATGAGTCTTTTTACAAAATTAAAGTGGATTTCCTATTATTACAACAAATCTCCCAAGGGTCGGTTTGAACGGAATCATATACTGCAGCTTTTATTTTTTCTATTGCTTTGTATTTCTGTATTGGAAGCGGTGCTATACTTATGTCTCGCAGAATAGGAATATTTGGAGGGTCATTCAATCCAATCCATATCGGCCATCTGGTGATTGCCGAAGCAGCCTGGCAGGAGTTTTCTCTTGATAAAGTCATATTTGTGCCGACAGGAGATACTCCGAATAAGGATATGCATCATATCAGCAAATATATGCGTTATGAGATGGTAGCTAAAGCGATAGAAGGCAATTCACGCTTTGCTATTTCTTCCATAGAAAGAGACCGGACGGGCCCTTCTTATACAGTGGATACGATTCATATGTTCCGGGAACAATTCGGAAAAGAGGATCAATTATATTTTATTTGCGGAACGGACTCGATTGCAGATCTTCCGAACTGGAAATATAATGTAGAACTTCTCAAATGCTGTGAATTTATCTCTGCCAGCCGCCCGGGAAATGAAGAAGAAATTATCCGCTCTGTTTCCTATTTCGGAGATCTCGGAAAAGAAAAAATTCATTTTTTGCGGTCTCCTGAGCTGAATATTTCTTCAACAATTCTGAGAAAATTGATTGCAAAAAATAAATCCGTCAAATACTTGGTTCCTGATGCAGTAATTCAGTTTATTCATGAAAATGATTTGTATAAGGATACATTATGACCATAGGTGAAATAAAAAATAATTTGAAAGAACGACTCTCTGCCAAGAGATATATTCACTCGCTGGGTGTAGCAGAAACAGCACATAAAATGGCATTGAAATACGGTGCTTCTCCTGAAAAAGCGTATTTGGCCGGACTGATTCATGATTCTGCAAAAGAGTTGTCCTTAAAGGAAATGCATAAGATTGTGGAAGCAGCGAACCTTTCATTGGATTCAGAAATGATGGCCAGCAAAGCACTGCTCCACGGGCCGGCAGGAAGCATTCTGGCAGAAACATTATATGGAATATCGGATAAGGAAATCAAAGAAGCAATCTTCTATCATACGACAGGCTGCCCCCATATGCCGATACTGGATAGAATCATTTTCCTGGCAGATTATATCGAGCCGTCGAGAGATTTTCCCGGTGTTGCTTCTCTGCGGAAATTATCTGAGAAGGATTTGGATGATGCCCTTCTGGCGGCCTATGATTCTACGATTGTACATTTGATCGAACAGCAGCAATATATTTACGAATTGACTTTCCAGGGGCGAAACAGCCTTATCAAAGGGAAATAATTTAAAATGAAAAAATTAAGAAAGTCTAGGACAAGAATTCGATTCAAGAGAATATTTTTTCTTCTGTTTATCTTATTGCTCGGCATTTTTCTGGCTGTTTCCATATTCCTGTATTTCAGGAATTTTTCCACAGGGCCTGCAAAGGAAGACATTTCCTATACTTTGTTTATCGGGACTGATCCGGAAACAGACTCACAGGCAGATGCAGTTCTTTTGACAGTACTGAATCACAAGACGCAGGAAGTTTCTTTTGTTTCCATTCCTGCCAATACCAGTATATCTTTCTACGATAAAGATAAAAAACAGCAATTACTTCGTGATGTATACAGCAGCGGCGGAACGGAAGCCATGAAGAGTGCCGTGGAAAACATGCTTCATATCCGGATTGACAAATATGCAGTCTTTACTCCGGAGGATTTTATATACTTTATTGATCGGGTAAATGGTTTGCAGCTCTATGTAGAGCAAAATATGCAGCATGTTGATGCAGATGGGAATCTTGATATTGATATTCATCAGGGCGTCCAAAATCTGGACGGAAATACTGCATTTGAGTATGCTCGCTTTTTAGATCAGAAAGATGGGGAACTGGGACGGATACAGAGACAGGAAAGATTGCTGAAGAATTTTATATCTGTTTTACAGGATAAATCCTCTCTCATGAACTGGCTTTTGGTAAAATATTATTGGAAAGCATCGGAGACGAATCTGTCATCTTCGGAAGCGGCAAATTTTGTTTATCATTTGACAAATATTCCTTCGGATCACTTAAGGTATGAAATCCTGCCGGGGGAAAAGGGAAAAGTAAAGAATCAGGAAACCTGGATGATCAATCCTGTAGAAGTTCAGGAACTGTTGGTGTAATCCCGCTGTCATTTATTTCCAAAAGGAGAAAAATATGGAAAAGACGATTCAATCGATTTGTTATTCATTAGCTGAAAAGAAATGTGTTTTGACCAAAGTCCTTAATGTGAGGGACTTGACAAGTATTGCCGATTATTTTGTTATTACCACAACAAGAAACAGAAAGCAGTCCCAGGCTGCTGCGGATGAGGTAGAAGAAAAAATGGCTTTGGAAGGACTCCATCCTCTTCGCACGGAAGGTTATCGGGAAGGGGATTGGATTCTGATTGATTTTGGCAATGTTATCGTTCATATATTCACCGATGAAGAGCGGCGCAGATATGATCTGGATAATTTATGGAAGGATGCTCCGATGGAAGAATACCATGAGGCGGATTATGAGGGACAGTGATTTATCTGCGGAGAACAGTAACAAGTTGCTTCGCGAAAACTCTATTGTTCGACTGCCGGTAACCCGTATTGCTAAATTTGGAGCGTTTCTTGATGGAGGAACGGGGGACACGAAAGACGATATTCTGCTGCATGTGAATCAGCAGACACGTTCTGTACAGATCGGTGACGAAGTAGAGGTATTTTTATACCATGACCCGAGAGGCCGGCTTACTGCAAGTATGCATCTTCCGCAGATTCCGGTCGGACAGGTTGGGTATGTGACTGTTATGCTGACTACACGGTTTGGAGCTTTTGTGGATGTGGGAACGGAACGGGGGATTTTTCTTCCGTTTTCCGAAATGATCGGAAATGTCCAAAAGGGGCAGCAGATCTGGGTAAAGCTCTATGAAGATAAAACCGGACGGCTGGCAGTTACTATGCATGTGGATGAAGTCATGCGGAAAATTGCGCTTCCCTGTACGCATAAACGGACCGGAGATTTTGTAGAAGGAACCATATACAATATTACTTCGGAAGGTGCATTTATTATTACGAGAGACCGTCTGTTGGGATTCCTTTATAAGGATGAACTGACGCCGGACATGAGACTCGGACAGGAAATTTCCGGAAAAATTACCTTTATTCGACCGGATGGCCATTTCAATTTTTCCCGGAAGGCAATGGGCAAAGAAGCAATAAAAAATAACGGAGAAATTATTCTGGGATATATGAAGACTCATCAGGGGATTCTTCCTCTGACAGATAAAAGTTCTCCTGATGCCATTCAGCAAATACTGGGAATGAGTAAACTTGCTTTTAAACGGGCAGTTGGACATTTGCTGAAAACCGGAATCATTGCCGGAGAAAATGATCGGTATAAATTGCTGTAAAAGCAAAAAACTTTTCATACCATATAATAGAAATGGTAAAGGCTCCCTTTAAGGGAGCCTTTTTTCGCAGGAAGAACCTGAATAGGAAAAATCAGCAGAAATTTCTGCTGATTTTTCTGTTTAGAATTGCCGATATAATCCAATGACTTTTCCCCGGATGGAAATATTGGCAGAAATTACAGGGGACGTGTTTTTCTCTGCCGCCTGCAGTTGAATTGTGCCATCCTTATTTTTGTAAAATCTTCGTACAACGGCATCTTCATGTTCAATGTTGGCAATCACGATATCTCCATTTTGTGCAGAGTCCTGCTCTGTTATAATCAGATAATCTCCGTCCCGGATACCTGCCTCTGCCATACTGTCTCCCTGAGCGATAAAAATGAAGCAGCGATGTTTTCCGCTGAGACATTCATCCAGGGAAAAATATGTGGCTTCCAGATAGTCATTCGTAATGATGGGACAGTTTGCTTTTATCGTACGGACAAGAGGGAGTGCGGTCATTCTTTTATGACGCCATTGAGTATCATTGACGATTTTAATGGAGCGGGCACTGGAAGAATTTCTGCGAATGACTCCCATTTCTTCCAGTCGGGAAAGATAACCATGAACTGTAGATGGGGAGTGAAGGTTGACTCCCCGGCAAATTTCACGAACCGTAGGCGGCAGGCCTTCATTCCAGATTTTTTCCCGAATAAAATCAAGGATTTCTTTTTCTCTTGTTGTAAGTGCCTGGTTCTTAGATAATTCTTTTTGTTCTGTCACAGGCATATTCTCCTTCCTCCGATAAATTGAAGAAATATATAAGAATTTTATGCTTTGAAAGGGAAAATATTCTGACAGGGAATACGTCTGTTTTTAATCATTGAATATTTTATCAATCGGGTTATTGGTAAACAGATCTGCTTCATTGATATATCTCCGAACCATTTCCACAGAACGATGACGGGTTTGTTTCATGATCAAGCGTTCTTCTACATGGTGCAGTGCAGCATACGTTGCAAAACCATGCCGGAGACTGTGGGCTCCGTATAAAGAAGGATCCAGTCCGATTTGCTGTGCATATCGCTTGACGAGAAGATTGACGGATTTATCACTGAGTCTTTGTTCAGAAACCTTTCCGCCTTTAAGGATTCTTCGGAAGAGCGGACCTGTTTCTATATGCGCCGTCTGAATCCAGGCTTGCAGAGACTGCACACAATCCATCTGAGGCTGTTTAATGTGGGGAATTCCGATCAGCTGACCTTCAGAGGTTTGGTCGGTCTTGGAATGCCGGATATTGATGATAACTCCCTGAGGAACAAACTTGATATCCTCAAGGTCAATAGATATGATTTCACTTCTACGGAGAGCGCCGAGAAATCCCGTCAATAAAATGGTTTTATCTCGGAGATTGGTAATATTTTCCGGATTCATACATTCAATGATTTTTTCAATCTCTTCCCAGTACAGAGGAGTTTTTCCCAACTGTACTGCGCCCTTAAGCCGCATGAGACCGGTTAAGGCCTCCTTTACGATCCATTGTCTGCAAGGGTTGTTCTCATCGAATCCTGCCGCATTATAGTTTTCAGAAATAGCACTGATACGTCTGCGGATAGTAGAGGATTTGGCATAATCGGCCAGATCATTGATATAATTGACAATGGTTTCGGGGGAAGCAGGGAAAAAGTCCTGGTGATGATATCTGCACCAATCGCAAAAATCATTCCAGTCTGATTCATATGCATTGAGTGTATTCTTTGACTTTGTGAACTGAATAGACCGCATACTTTTTTCTGTAAGCTGTCCTGTATTTCTTTCTATATCCGGTTTTCTGATAAAAAAATATGTATCACTCATATCGTATCTTTTTTTGTAATTTCATAAAAATGTTGGGAAATCAACTTATAAAATATTATAGCATAAGGACTTGTTATTTATCTCTTCAGATGCCGAACAAATGTTCTTTTGTGGGGATTTTCTGTTTAAAAGAACATTTGTTCGGCGCTATATAGCTATTGAGATTCTGAAAATATACAACAGAAATCATTCTAATAACTGGTTAGCTGATACGTAGCTGAAGATGCAGGCTCGAGTATAAAGAAATATATTCGGTTTACCTTTATGGAGGGAAAATGGGAAAGATATTTAGCAGGGAACAATTTCGCCCAGACGCTGGGTATCTGATCCGGCATCGACTGTGGCAATTTCATGTGGTTGCTTTGGAATTTGATATGGATAGAGAAAAATCTGTTACAATAAAGAAAAAAGAATGATAGCCTATTGGAATTAATCGAGAGCTCTGATAGCTGAAAAAGAAGAGGTAATGTAAAATGACCGCAGATGAAGCTCTGCGTGCTTATGTTGAGACCTTTAACGAGAATTTCCCATTGTTTATGGTGCGTGTGATGTAAGAGGAAAAACTTATGCAGATTATGGAAAACAGCCTTAAGTCCGGCAGAAAATATTCTGTGAGGGATCCAGACAAGAATAGAATGTACTGATTTTTATTGATTTAGGTATTCAAAAAGAGGCACTTTTTCTGAAATAATTTACTGTATAAAGGTGGGAATGATAATGCAGGGATACTGGGAGCCTGATGAAAAGACTGTGATGGATGCATTGAAAAAGTTGAATGCTATTCAGGAGGAATATCTGAAAAAATTCGGAGAACATTCTCTGGATTATGTTATAATCTGTGACCCTATGTGGATGAATGCAGATAATTTTAACGAAGGATCAAGAATGTTGGAAAACGCCATTAAATTAAATTCTCCTTTACCGAACGAGAATAGTAAATTATTCAAATCACTAGTATTTTGATGCGATTCCTTTTATATATAAAAAAAGCCGTCCGTTTGGAACTTATTCTGGAAAAGTGAGGGAGGTGATTGATTATGCATGCTTCATGGGAGCCAAGTATAGAGGCTGTCGCTACCGCTATGGAAAAATACGAGAAAATGCAAAAAAAGTATTTGGATCAATATGGTAAGCATTCCTTGGATCGGGCGATCATGGGAGATCCGGGATGGCCCAATGCTGATGATATTAATGAATGCACAAAGAAACTGGAGATTGCTATAAAAAATGATGCACCAATAGAGCAAATTCCGGAAGAAATATGGAATAATATTGTGTTTTAAAGCCTTCCGCAGTAAGCAGACGGTTCATAATAGATTGGTAAGGTAGTTTTTCTTCCGACGGAATGAAGCGAGAAGAGCGGGCATATATGACAAAAGAAGAATTGAAAGCTTTGGGCTGACGGAAAATCAGACGGGATTTTTAAAGACTATGGTAGGTAAAAACTATGTTTCCAAATTTCAGTTTAATGAAAAGCGGGAAGCCCTGAAGTATGCAGCGAAAGAACAGTTGATGAGGTAATCAGCAGTTCAAAAAGGTCAATGGAGACATTAATATTATAAACTTGTTGCCTTAGACTTTGACAGGATTACAGGAAATGATCTTTGAAAGCCGAAAAGAATTCCAGAACGCTGGGTGATCAGTCTCCTTCCGTATTTCTTTCCATGACATTCCAGGCAGTGATTGCAGCCTAGCTGATCGGAGTGCTGCCTGATGACATCATGGCACTCCCCGCCACAGATTTCCGGAATATTGTATTCCCGGTAGCTAATTTTTTATTAAGTTAGACGACTCTACCAAGGACATGAGAAAGCTTGCACTGGAGATGGCTGTAAACAGCTGTACACCGGTGGGCTTTTATCTGTCCTGTATGGTATCTGAGATGCTGGAATACGCAGAGTTGCTGAAAGAAATGCAAAAAAAAATAACCCCTTCCGAAGGAGGGGAAAGGTCAGGTCAACGCTGTGCCGACTGCTAAGAAGAAGAAAAAGGCGGAACCGATACGGGTAGTCCACGACTCATCCTTCAGCGCGGCATAAGTGGTCAGGGCAAATATAATCAGGAACATGTAAGGGCCAAACGGATGGTAAATGGCTGAAATCACCGATAGTATAGCAATCAATATTATAACAGGCATATTTATCATCCCTTTCTCATTTTTATTATATCATAGGAGGTGACAGCATGCCCGGGAAGTCCTTTTCCTTTCGGAGTCAGTATCGGTGCCCGTCTGGCTCCGTCCGTCAGCGCATCCTTTATGAAAGTCAACAAAGACCTTTATGCAATGAAGGGAGCCATGCGGGACCTGCATCAGACCCAAAGCGACCTTAATAAAGATTTCGGTAAAGGGATTATCAATCAAAAATCCTTTGACAATGCGCAGAAGATGGCGAAAATGTATCAGGCTAGGCTGGATAGAATCAACTCGGGAGAAATATTCAATATTTATATACAGTAATGTGTATTGAGAAAAAAAGAGGAAAATATCCGATAAAATCGGGCTATTTTCAGGATTGTCATATCGTTGGATATATACCCAAAAATGCGCAATACAATAGGTTCCGATAATTTAATGTTATCGGAACCTATTGTATTGATTCTCTATTTTTTAGCAAAATGAATATAGTTTATCAGTTACTCGTTTTACTTCGTAATCCATCTTCTCCGTATCAATGGTCAGGAGTTCTTTATTTTTCATGACCATTTTTCCGTTAATAAAGACAGTATCTACGTCCATAGAATTTCCAGCGTAGACAGCAAGTGATACAGAATCTAACTGGGGTTTCCAGTGGAAGCCGTCACGGTTGACAAGAATAAGGTCTGCAAGGAAGCCTTCCTGCAGGGCTCCCAGATTATCATAGCCGAGGCATTTTGCACCGTCCAGAGTAGCCATGGTCATTGCCTCATCAGCGGTAATGGCCAATGGATTAAAGGTTGCTGCTTTATGAATCAAGGCGGCTAAACGCATCTCTGCAAACATGTCCAGTTTGTTGTTGCTGGAAGCTCCGTCTGTTCCCAATCCGACAGTAATCCCCTTTTCTCTCATTTTTGCGACAGGAGCAATACCGGAGGCCAGCTTCAGATTGCTTCCCGGATTATGTGCAACACATACGTGTTTTTGTTTCATAATATCCATATCTTCATCTGTTACATGGACACAATGCGCTGCCAGAGTAGGAAGATCGAACAGTCCCAGATCATTCATAAGGGCAATCGGTGTCATTCCAAATTCTTTTTGACAATTATCAACTTCAGATTTGGTTTCACTCAGGTGAATATGAATCGGAATACCATATTTTTCCCCCGTATCCCGAACCTTTTTAATATATTCGGGCGGGCATGTATAGGGGGCATGCGGTCCGAGCATAACTTTGAACCGTCCGTCTCCTGCCTTATCCCATTTTTGGAAAAGCTCTACATTTTCCTGAAGTGCAGCATCCGCGTTTGGACTGATGCCTGCCAGTCCCCGGGCAAGATTTCCCCGTATTCCGGCTGCGTCAGCAGCCTTTCCGCAAGCATCCATAAACATATACATGTCGCAGAAAGCAGTTGTTCCGCCACGGATCATTTCCGCAAAGGCAAGCATGCTTCCCCAATAGACAATATCATCATCCAGATGTTCCTCCAATGGCCAGATTTTGGTTTGCAGCCAATCCATCAGATTCATATCATCTGCATAGCTTCTGAATAAGGTCATGGCTACATGTGTATGTGTATTGACCAATCCGGGAAGAGCCAGTTTTCCCCTTGCATCAATGACTTCGTCATAATCTTCTTCATTGACTGTTTCGGGAAAAGAGAAAATGTATTTCCCGTTCAGTACAATATTGGAATTTTCTTTTACCTGATGATCTTTATATAAACCGACATTTTTTATTAAGACAGTCATATGTTCATCCTCTTTTTATTCAATGCCCAGGTATTTCTTCTGTTCCTCTGTTAAGGCATCAATTTCATATCCCATGGATTTCAATTTGATGGAGGCTACTTTCAGATCCAATTCATGAGGAAGCGTGTAAACTTTATTTTCCATATTCTTTCCATGCTGGAGGAGATACCGTGCAGCCAGAGACTGCATAGCGAAGGACAAATCCATGATTTCAGCCGGATGCCCATCCCCTGCTGCCAGATTGACCAGCCGGCCTTCTGCCATAAGGAAAACAGTCTTTCCGTTTGGAAGAACATATCCTTCGATGTTATGACGTGCTTCATACTTGGATGTGCAGATTCTTTCCAGATCCGCACGGCTGACTTCACAGTCAAAATGGCCGGCATTGGCGCAGATGGCACCGTCTTTCATTTTCATGAAATGCGGTTCTGTAATGACATTAATATCACCGGTTACAGTCAGGAAATAATCTCCCAATTCGGCGGCCCGGTCCATGGGCATTACTTCAAATCCGTCCATTACAGCTTCAATTGCTTTGATTGGATCTACTTCTGTTACGATGACATGGGCTCCCAGTCCTTTGGCACGCATGGAAACGCCCTTGCCGCACCAGCCGTATCCGGCAATGACAACGGTTTTTCCGGTAACTGTCAGATTCGTGCTTCTGATAATACCGTCCCATGCAGATTGGCCGGTTCCGTAGCGGTTATCGAACAGATATTTGCAGTAAGAGTCATTAACGGCAATCATCGGGAAATTAAGCTTATGCTCTTTTTCAAGAATCTTCAGACGGTTAACCCCTGTTGTGGTTTCCTCTGCGCCTCCGATGAGGTTTTCCGCAGCATCTTTTCGTGTTGTATGCAGCAAATGAACCAAATCACCGCCGTCATCAATGATGATGTCCGGATGATGATCGAGGGCTTTATTTAAAAAGAGGCCGTATTCGTCATCGGTGCATCCGTGCCAGGCATATACGGTAATCCCGTTTTTTACCAATGCAGCAGCAATGGGGTCCTGCGTGGAAAGCGGATTGCTTCCTGTACAGATTACATTTGCTCCTGCGGCTTTCAATGTTAATGCCAGATAGGCAGTTTTTGCTTCCAGATGAATGGACATGACAATGGTTTTATCTTTGAAGGTCTGATCTTTTACAAATTCCTTCCGCAGCTCATTAAGGGCAGGCATGTACTTTTCTACCCAATTAATACGCTGCTGGCCTTCTTCTGCTAAATTCGGATTTTTGATCATAGATTCGTTCATATGTTTAAACTCCTTTCATACAGCTTTATATTTTCAATATACGGCGGTTTTAAGACGCCTTTTTCCGTTATGATTCCTGTAATCAGCTCATGCGGTGTTATATCAAAGGCTGGATTCAGTGCTTTTACCTGTGCAGGAGCCGTCAGGACATGATGAAATTCCTTTACTTCCTCTTCGTTTCGTTCTTCGATGGGAATTCCTTTCCCATCAGTAATGGAAAAATCAAACGTCGAGAAAGGAGCGGCAAAATAGAATGGAATATGGTGATAATTGGCCAGAACAGCCAATCCGTAGGTTCCTATTTTATTTGCACTGTCTCCATTTGCGGCAATGCGGTCTGCACCTACGATTACAGCATCGATATGTTTCATGGACATGACGATAGCTGCCATATTGTCAGTAATCAAACGGCAGTTCATTCTCAATGATACTGCCTCTGTCGCAGTCAGGCGAGCTCCCTGCAACAAGGGTCTCGTTTCATCCATATAGAGACATTCCAACTGGCCTTTTTCATGCAAACGGCGGATTACCCCAAAAGCGGTTCCGATTCCGGCTGTTGCCAGAGCACCGCTGTTGCAATGAGTCAGCAGATTCAGCTTTCCCTGTCCCTTGAATAAAGCGGATCCGTTATCGGCAATTTGATTACAGATCTTCTGATCCTGTGCTTCGATTTCTCTTGCCCGGCGAAGCAGATCAGTGATCAGGGAGTCTGTCTTTTTCTCCGAGATGATTTTGTTCATTTCAGTGACTGCCCAGGAAAGATTGACGGCCGTGGGACGGGCATCCTTTAGTTCCTGAGAAGCCTGCTTCAGAAAACTGTAAATCTCTTCCTCATTATCCAGGTGCGAAGCCTCCATGGCTGCCAGAACTACTGCATAAGCTGCTGCGACACCGATGGCTGGAGCGCCTCTGACCGCCAGTTTTCTGATGGCCTCTATGATCATCCTATAATTATCACAAGATTGGTATGTAATGTTCTCGGGCAGTTTTGTCTGGTCCAGGATGATTAATTTACCGGCATCCCAATGCACAGAACGAAGCGGCAAACTCATAATGAGAATCCTCCGAATTCTGCAGCAGCATGATGACAGGAACAATCTGTATCCGGATCATATTCTTTCAGCAGAGATGTAATGATTCTTTTGAAGGAAGAAAGATTTTGCTCCATGCATTCGGTAACTTCTTTATGTGTCAGCGGTTGAAGCGAAATTCCTG
Source organism: uncultured Dialister sp. (assembly GCA_938038225.1). Taxonomy (GTDB): domain Bacteria; phylum Bacillota; class Negativicutes; order Veillonellales; family Dialisteraceae; genus Dialister. Next base: position 208,716 of record CALHRX010000007.1, read on the forward strand.
CCGCAAAATTGGTAACCATTGAAATTGTGGCATAACAAATTTCCGCTTCTCTGGCCAGAGGACATTCCGGGATATTTGTCATTCCAACCACATCGGCACCCCACATTTTAAAAGCTTTTATTTCAGCAGGTGTTTCAAACCGGGGACCTTCTGTGCAGATATAGGTTCCGGAATTATGGATGAGAATATTTTCCTTTTTACAGGTAGACAGAATTGCTTTTCTCAGAGTATCGCAATAAGGATGTGTCATGTCCAAATGCGCAACGCCGTACCGATCTCCGTCGAAAAAAGTGTGTTCTCTGGACTTGGTCATATCGATAAACTGATCAATCAGGACCAGCTCTCCCGGCTTAAAGTTCGGATTCAGAGATCCGACTGCGGTAGTGGATACAACAGCAGATACATCCAGAGCTTTCAGTGCATAGATATTGGCTCTGTAATTGATCTTATGCGGCGGGATCGTATGATGTACCCCGTGGCGGGCCAAAAATATGACTTCCTTATTTCCGTATTTTCCGGACTCATAACTTGCCTGTCCGTACGGGGTATCCATGATATGAGATTCCAGATCGGTCAGAACACCCGGATCATATACTCCTGTTCCGCCGATAAATGCTAATTTACTCATGAGCAAATTCCTCCTCTTTTTCTGCAAACCACTTTTTCAGAGTTTCTCTGCTTATTTTGTATGTTTTTCCGCAATAATCACAATGTACTTCAATAGAAGGATCTTTCAGAAGCTCCTCCTTTTCATGAGGCGGAAGCCCCAGCAAAGAATTTTTTATTTTATCCTCTCCGCAGGTACATTGGAAAGTCAGCGGGTATTCTGCCAGCAGAATAAATTGCATGGAGTCCATAAGATGATTTAAAGAAAGCGGGTCTGCTTCATTTTTTGAGTACAGATCGTAAGTAATATCGGAGGAGAACACTTTAGCAAAAAGTTCCCTGTCTCCGCCGGGTAAAAGCTGCGCAATAAATCCGGATAGACGGCGAACAGATCCGTTTGAAGAGAACTTTGTCTGTATTTCCGTATGGGATAAAGTCTGATCTGATTCTCGGAAATATTGATTAATACAGTCGGAAACAGTTCCTGTTTTCAGGTTTACAGAACTTACATAGGGACGTCTGAGAAGAGAATATCGAGTAACAAATAAATCTCCATGGTCTCCTATATATTGTTTTTCCAGAGGCTCACTGTACATTAAATCCTGAAGTACTTCAGGATGGTCAAGGAAGCCTCTGATGCAGCCGCTTTCATAAGCATCACTGTGAATCGCGCCCAGAGCAGTATGCGTATCCCACTTTACAGAAACGCCTTCCCGATTCTTAAAATCTGAAGCGAGCATGGCAGCTGACAGCATGACCTTGCCGAGAATCGTTTCCCCCAACGGCTCCAGCTGATGTGCTTCTGATGCTTTTTGAACCGCCTCTGTTGCATCTGCCAGCGTCATACGGATCCCTGAAGAACTGAGGTAGTGCCCTATAAAATTTTGTTTTATCAAATCTTTTTTCCTTCTTCCCTGTCATGCGGATGAAAAAATATTTCTTTATCCACTATTTTATCATGTTCTATTAAATTATACCCATAATAAAAGCCCGTATCTTATAAGATGCAGGTTTTTATTATGAGTCTTTTGTAGATTTAGCAGAAACGCAAAGAATCCATAGCCATTTTACGATCATCCTGTCCGAAAACAGAAGATCCTGCTACCAGGATATCCGCACCGGCTTTTTTCAGGAGTTCTGCGTTTTTCCTATTGACGCCGCCGTCCACTTCAATTTTTACTGACAGATTTCTGCGGATAATTTCCTCTTTCAGCCTGGAAACCTTGTCCTGGCAATAGGGAATGAATTTCTGCCCGCCGAAGCCGGGGTTTACTGACATAATAAGAACAAAATCAAGAAGAGGAAGTACTTCATCCAGTACATGAATCGGTGTACCGGGATTCAGAGCTATACCTGCTTGCACGCCTTTTCCCCGAATCAGCTGAATGACTCGGTCCAGGTGGATTACTGCTTCAGCGTGGAAGGAAATCATTGATACGGAAAGCTTTGACAATTCCTCAATATAACATTCCGGATTTTCTGTCATCAGATGAACATCAAAAGGCAGCTGCGTTACAGGCCGTATGCTTTGGAGCACTGGCATGCCGAAAGACAGATTAGGTACAAAATGACCGTCCATGACATCCAGGTGAAGCAGATCCGCTCCCCCTTTTTCAATGTCTTTTATTTCATCTGCCAGACGAGAGAAATCTGCAGCAAGGAGAGATGGAGCTATTTTCATGATTACCTCCTGATTTTTGTTGAATCAATGGAATTGAGCATCTGAAGATACGAAGAATAGCGGCGAGGATTAATATCGCCCTCTTCTACTGCCTGCCGGATCCGGCACCCGGGTTCCTTATTGTGGCGGCAGTTATTAAACTGACATTTTCCCAGATAGGGACGGAAATCCCTGAAAAGATAGGCTAAATCTTCTTTTTCAATTCCGGATAATTCCAGAAAGGTATAGCCGGGCGTATCCATCAGGAAAGAATTGCCGAATGCGGGAACCAGCTCAGCATGGCGGGTGGTATTTTTTCCGCGGCCTGTATTCCGGCTGATTTCACCGGAAATGAAATGATTTTTTCCCAATAAATGATTAAGCATGCTGGATTTTCCGACGCCGGAAGCACCTGAAAAGGAAATAATGCCATGAATTTCGGAAAGGAGATCCCGGCATTGCTTGACCCCTGTTTCTGTATTTACGGAAACAGCAATGGAAGAATAGCCGGCTTTTTTATAGATTTCCGTTTCCCGCAGAGCATCCTCCGGTGAGAGATCCGCCTTGCTGATAATAATCAATGGTTTAATTCCCGCCTGTTCCGTTAATACAATCATCTTATCCAGAAGGAATGGATTGAAATCAGGTGTTTTAATGGAAGCAACCAGAACCAGACAATCCACGTTGGCTACTACCGGACGATGAAGAATTGTGTGCCGGGGATAAACATGAGTAATAATCCCGTCTCCCTGATCGGTTATTTCATATTCTACGATATCACCGACCAGAATCTGTTCGGAACGCTTGAGTTTACCCCGGGAGCGGCAAAGACTCAGAGTTCCTTTTTCTCCATAAATGGAGAAATAACCATTTTGATTTTTAATGATGATTCCTTTCATCCGTTCATAACTCCCGATCCTGAACTACCGAACCATCAATGACAACCTGTACCCGAACAGATCCTGTTCCGCTTACATCCTTGCTGACAGTGCTTCCCGGATTAGCCTTGGCACTGTATACCGTATGTCTTCCTGTTTCATCAATGAGGTAAATATCGACCTGACGGGCATTTCCGCCTTTTGGAATTGTAATATTGACAGTACCGCTCTTTTTCTGCATCCTCTGGCGGTTGCCGATGGTCAGGTTTACTGTTCCATTTTCAGAGCTTCCGCCGGCAGCAGGATCCTGAGAAATGACAATGGCATTTGCATCTTCAGCTGACGTTTCATCAGAAGAAGTAATGGTACCTACCGAAAGATTCTTTGCCAGAAGAGCAGTACGGGCATCGGCGACAGACATTCCCACGATATTGGGAACCGTGATTTTTTGCTTTACATTGATTACAATATTTACCCGTGCGCCTTTGGAAGTTTTCTCACCGGAGGCAGGACTTTGAGAAATAATCACATCAGATGGCTTATCACTGTCATTTCCATTCTCAACAGCACCCAGGACGAGCCCCAGCTTTTCTAGACGTTCCTGTGCCTGGGCCAGGGTCAGCCCTTTTAGATCAGGAATCAGCATGGAAGATCCGCCCTTGCTGACGGTCAGATGGATGATCCGTTTCGCTTTTACACTGGTTCCTGCAGGCGGAGTTTGAGAAATGACCTGCCCGGCAGGGACAGTATCACTGTCAATTTCATCAACAGAGACCTTTAAGTCCATCTTCTTTAATGTTGTTTGTGCCACTTCTACAGGTTTTCCGACTACGTTGGGGACAGAAATATTCTCTGCACTCCAGAAACTACCGAAGCTGAAAAATGCCCAGGCAAAACAAACGATAAAAAGTACGGCCATACCGATCCAGACATATTTCTGGGGGATGCTGTTGATGGTATCCATCAGTCGGCTCTGTTTGCGGATGTTTTTTCTGATTGTTTTTCGCTGCGGAATCGGCCTTGTCATAGCTGTAAAGTCATGAGCTGCAGGTTTATTATAAATTGTTGTGGTAAAGCCCTGTGCGATTTTCAGCTCGGAGATGAAATCGGTGACCGTATCATAGCGTTTATCCGGATCCTTTTGCAGAGCGGCAAGAAGGCATTCCTCCAGCATAGGAGAAATAGACGGATTATATCGGGTAGGACGCGGAATATCCCCCTGCATATGCTGCAGAGCAATACTTACTGCAGTTTCGCCCTCGAAGGGAAGGTGGTGAGTCAGCATTTCATAGAGAACAATCCCCAGAGAGTAAATATCCGTTTTAGCAGTAATCTTATCCCCCGCTGCCTGTTCCGGCGATAGATAATGAACAGACCCCAAGATAGACTGCTTGTCAATAACAGTGGAGGAATTGATGGCACGGGCAATTCCGAAATCGGTGACCTTTACCTTTCCTGTTTCTGTAAGCAGTATATTATGCGGTTTAATATCACAATGAATAATTCCGTTCGCATGGGCTTCTTCCAGCGCATAGCCGATTTCTATGGTAATTCTGACAGCCGTATCGATAGGAATATTGGCATGCGTCTGGATATACTGCTTTAAGGTTTCTCCTTCCACATATTCCATGACGATATAGTGGACATCTCCGTCACAGCCGACATCATAAATCCCGACAATGTTGGGATGCGTCAGTTTTCCCGCAGCCTGAGCTTCATGGCGGAAACGGATGATAAAATCGTTGTCTTCAGCGAAATTGCTGTGTAAAATCTTGACCGCGACAACACGATCCAGAAGGATGTCTTCTGCCATATATACATCAGCCATTCCGCCGGAACCGATTTTTTTCTTCAGTTCATAGCGTTCATCAAGAATTTTCCCTATCATAACTTAGTTCTCCACATTCCAGAATTGAATCAGGATCAAGGAAACATTATCCTTGGCTCCGGCTTTGTAAACTGCGTCCATTAATTGATTTCCCAAAACCTTTAAATCATTAAAGGTTTTCCGGGGGGACTGAGAAATCATCTGACTGATTTCCTGATCATTCAGCATTCCGGTAAGACCATCGGAACAAATGAGCAGCAAAGAATCATCCTGAAGGATTCCGCTTCCCGAATCTACTTTCAAATCCTTTTCGATTCCCACTGCACGGGTAATTTCATTTTTACGGGGATGTACCCGCATTTCTTCTTTTGAGATTTTACCTTCCGAAACAAGCTCCATAACAAAAGAATGATCCGTTGTAATTTGTGTCAGTTCTTTATCATGCCATAAGTACAGACGGCTGTCTCCTACATGGGCCCAGTAAAAATGATTTTCTTGTACAGCTGAAACAATCAATGTTGTTCCCATGGATGAGAATTCCGCTTTTGTGGTCTTTAATTCCAGAATCATTTGATTGGCATACAGCACGGACTGTGCCAGTGTATTCTCAGAGAATTCGCCCATTTCTTTTTCAAAGAATTGATTTACGGAATTGACTGCTGACGTACTGGCTATCTGACCGCCTTCATATCCGCCCATACCGTCAGCCAATACAAAAAGATGCTTATCGTTAAAACTGATAGCATCTTCATTGAGTTTCCTGATGAGTCCTGTCCGTGAATCGCCAAATGTTATAATCATACGAGCCTATTCCATCAGAATAAAATATCTTTGTAAGCAACAAGACCAAAATAAATTCCAGATAACTAAAGTGTATCATTTCAATTTGACATAGTCAATTTTACTTCCGAAAACTGTATACAAATCGATGGATTCTTAATCTTTAGGATTCATATACCGCCTTTTCAGCTGCCCGCATGCAGCCTGAATCTCGTCGCCCATCTGTTTACGGACAGTAACGCTTTTTCCGTGCTTTTCCAGAATGCTGACAAACTTCTCAATCGCTTTTGCACTCGGCGGATACAGCTGAATGTGTTCCGTACCGTTGATCGGAATCAGGTTGAAATGACAACTCATTTTTCCGACAAGGCGGCAAAGTTCTTCTGCATTGTCCGGCGAAGAATTTATTCCGTCTATTAAAATATATTCGAAAGTAACACGGCGGCCGGTGGTTTCAAAATAATAACGGGAGGCCCGGACTACATCTTCAATTTTATAAGCTTTGCTGATGGGAAGAATCTGATTTCTGATAGTGTCATTCGGTGCATGAAGAGAAATTGCCAGTGTAATGGGAAGTTTTTCATCAGCCAGACGATAGATCCGCGGAACAATGCCGCAGGTCGACAGAGTAATATTCCGAAAACTTATATTCAGCATGTCGGAATCATTACAAAGCCGGACAAATTTCAGAACCTCTTCATAATTCTGCAAAGGTTCTCCTGAGCCCATCAGAACCAGAGAATGAATCGGAATCTGGAAAAGCTCTTTGAAAGCATATACCTGCGCAAGCATTTCCTCTGCTTTCAGATTTCTTTCCAGTCCGTTTCTTGTGGAGGCACAAAAGATGCATCCCATTGCACACCCTACCTGGGTAGAAACACAAATAGAATTTCCGTAATTGTGGTGCATGCACACCGTCTCAATCAGGGAACCATCGCTGAGTTTCAGCAAAATTTTTGTTGTATTTTTATCCCGGGATTCCTGAAACTTCATAATTTGCGGTTTATCCAGGGTTGCGTTTTGCATCAGCCACGTTCTTAAATCTTTGGGAAGCTGCAACATATTCTCAAAAGAAAAAACATTTCTTTTATATAAATAGTCATGCAGCTGCTTTGCGCGGTATTTGGGAAATCCGTTTTTTACAAACTGTTCCTGCAGTTCGGGCAAAGTTTTTCCCCACAAATTAATTGCCATCTTATCTCCTTCTCAATTTTGCGGCAAAGAATCCATCACTGTTGCATTCAGACGGAAAAATAGACATCATTCCTTTTTCGGATTTCTTGAATTGTCCGATTTGGAAATCTTCTGCATAAAATTCAGGGAAATGTTCAAGAAACCAGGAAATTACATGTTCGTTTTCTTCCCGGTTTAATGTACAGGTACTGTAAACTAATGTACCGCCGTGCTTTAAACAGGACGCAGCTTCTGCCAATAATTTCTTCTGCAGGGGAGGAAATTCTTCCAGTCCCTTTTCTGTTCGTCTCCAGCGAATTTCCGGCTTATGTCCGAGAACACCGAGACCGGAGCACGGTGCATCGAGAAGAATCCGGTCATATTTTTCTGTAAATGCCGGATCATGTTTTGATGCATCCCGGGCCGTTGCGTGGATAATGGAAATGCCTAATCTTTTTGCATTGGATTCTATCAGGGAGATCTTATGAGGATAAAGATCCCATGCATCAATGCATCCCTTATTTTTCATCATTTCCGCCATCTGTGTAGTTTTGCTTCCCGGGGCGGCACACATATCAAGCACTGTATCGCCCGGCTGCGGATTCAGGACCGCTGCCGGAATCATTGAGGAAAGCGACTGTACATAGGCATAACCTTTTGGGATAAAATAAGAAAAAAAGATATCGGCGTGATCTTTGATAACAAATGCATTGGCAAGGAAGGAGACTTCATCAGCTTCTATTTCCCGATCCGTCAATGCAGAAATGAATTGTAACTTATCTGTTTTCAGACGGTTCATCCGGACAGCCAGTACGGGAGATTCATTAAAGGACTGAAAAATTTCCCGGGCTTTATCCGGTCCGAATTCACGGTTCCAACGCCGTACAAGCCATTCCGGCTCATTGTACTGCAACGCTGATCTGGTCAGGGAATCAGAAACCTTATTCTCTACCTGGAAATCATCTCTTTGTCGAAGAAAATTGCGTAAAACTCCATTTACAAATCTTACGTTGCCCGGATGGGTTACTTTGTGAGCAATCTTTACGGACTCATTCACTGCTGCAGAATCTGGTATTTTATCCAGAAATACGATTTGATACAGGCCCAGACACAAAAGAATCCGTACAGATATGTGAATTTTCCGGAGAGGCTTGCTGCTTATCTGCGAGATTATCCAGGAAAGGTAATTATATTTTCGAAGGACACCGTAAACAAGCTCTGTCAGCAGGCGTTCATCCACTCTTTTTAATTGATAGGTATTTTGTATATTCTGCAGCGTCAGATTGGAATAGGCTCCTTTTTGAATGATTTCATAAAGTGCCTGATAAGCGAGATGCCTGGCAGAAAAGCTCTTTTTAGTCGTTGAATCTGTCATTAATCTTTACCTGATATCCATGAATAAAATCGGCAGAACTCATTTTTTTATGATTTTCAGGCTGGACTTCCGTCAGACAAAGAACGCCGTCTCCGGCAGCCGTATGGATGATATCCTTCTCCAAAGAAATCACGGTTCCTGGTACAATTCCGGACACATCCTTTTCTTCGCAATATGCTTTGTGGATCTTCATACGTTTTCCTCTGAAGAACGTATAGGTTCCCGGATTCGGATACATACCGCGGATCAAACAGTCCAATTCCCGGACGGATTTGCTCCAGTCGATATTTCCCATAGCTTTTGTAATTTTCTCGGCATAGGTTGCGGCTTCATGATTCTGCGGGAAGGCCTGATCCAATCGATGCGGCAGATCGTTCATGACCTGGATCAGTTCCTGTGCACCGGTATTGCTCAGCTGTTCAAACAGTTCTTCTCCTGTCATATGCGCAGGAATATCAACGGATTTCTGAGAAATGATATCTCCTGTATCCATACCTTCATTCAGTTTCATAATTGTGACGCCGGTTGTTTTTTCTCCATCAATAATGGCTCTTTGGATAGGCGCTGCGCCCCGATACTTGGGAAGCAGAGAGGCATGAACATTAATGGCTCCAAATTTCGGGACTTCCAGGATAGCTTTCGGCAGGATTTTTCCGTAAGCAATTACGATAATCAGATCCGGATTCAATTGGCGGATCTGTTCAATCTCATCTTCTGTTTTTAAAGAATCAGGCTGACAGCAGGGTATATTATTTTCCAGGGCAAATTCCTTTACCGGTGAAAATACAATTTTTTTCCCTCTCCCGTTAATCTTGTCAGGCTGTGTGTAAATTGCAGCGGGTTTATATCCGTTTTCGCATAATGCCTTGAGAGACGGAACCGCGAAATCCGGGGTTCCCATGAACAGGATTCGATAAGAATTATTCATTTGATTTGGGTCCTTTGTGTAATGAAATGGCCTTTTCAATGAATAATACGCCATTCAAATGATCGGTCTCATGCTGGATGCAGCGTGCCAGCAGACCGCTGGCTTTCCGCATTTTCTTTTTTCCGTGAATATCCTGGTAGTGAACGATTACATTGGCAAATCGCTCTACTTCTCCGTACAATTCGGGAACGGAAAGACAGCCTTCCACATCAATATTCTTTTCTTCTCCGTCAGGAATCCACTGGGGATTGATATATGCCTCAAAACCGGATTCCCCGTCATCAGCGACAAAAATTCTTTTAGATATGGCAATCTGCGGAGCAGCCAATCCTACTCCGTTTGCTGCATATAAGCTTTTCTTCATGTCATTTACCAGAAACTTTAATTTTTTATCAAAAGAAGTTACCGGTTCTGCGACTTTTTTCAGGATCGGATTTCCTGCTACAATAATTTCACTCAATGAAATTCCTTCTTTCTATATAAATCAGATTAAATTTTCAGAATTGTGCAAAAACTATACAGGATCAACATCTATTATTATATCATTTTCTTTGAATATATTCGAATCTCTCATAAGGGCTCTCAGTGAAGAAAGGTCCTTTCCTTTTATTAAAAGAGATATATAGTGGCGGTCTCTTATTTTCTTGATAGGCTCCGCAAAGGGAGGTGTAAAGGAAATTTTTTCCTCCATTCCGGCTTCAATCCGGCAGAGCCATGTATAAATTCTTTCTGCCTTTTGCCGGGCCGTTTGTTCCTCCTGGTGAAAACAGCTGATTTTTATCATTCTCACAAAAGGCGGATAATGCAGTGCTTTCCGGAATGCCAATTCCTTTTCATAGAAAGCTTCGTAATCCTGCCGAGCGGCTGCTTGAATGACGTAATGATCCGGGTTGTAGGTCTGAAGAATGACCTTTCCCTGAATTTTGCTTCGGCCCGCACGGCCGGCACATTGGGTAATCAGATTAAAAGCCTGCTCCGATGCCAGATAAGAGGGAATATTCAGAATGCTGTCTATCGAGAGAATACCGACGGACTGTACATCCGGAATGTCATGTCCCTTAGCAACCATTTGCGTGCCGTACAGAATATCAAATTTACCTGCTCTGAAATCCTGAAGGATTTCTTTTGCACTGTATTTGCGGCGGGTACTGTCCAGGTCAAATCGCCGGGCTCTTGCTTCCGGCAGGATATTTTTTAGTTCTTCCTCTATTTTCTGGGTTCCCCGTCCCAGATAGAGTATATTTCTGCCGCCGCACCGGGGACAGAATGACGGCAGCGGATGGACTGTATCGCAGTAGTGACAGTGCAGATGCTCTGTATCCCGATGATAAACCAGAGGTACATCACAGTGGGGACACTTGAAGACATAGCCGCAGTCCGCACACATCAGAGCGGTGGAGTATCCTCTTCGATTCAAAAGAAGGATTGCTTTCTGATGCTGGTTCAGCGTTTCCTTCAGAAGCTGAATCAGCGGGCGGGACAGTAAATGGTCCGGTGCGAAAAGACTTTCCTCCTTCATATCATAAATATGGATCTTGGGAAGCGGAGTATTAAAGACTCTTTCGGGTATTTCCAATAATCGTATTTTTCCTGTCTTGGCTGCATAATAAGTGGAAACAGACGGAGTTGCTGCTCCGAGAAGAATCGGACATCCGTATATCGTGGCCATCTTTTTAGCTACATCTCTTGCATTGTACCGGGGCCCGTCTCCCTGTTTATAGGAAAAATCATATTCTTCGTCCACAACAATCAGAGAAAGATTGTCAAATGGCATGAACAGTGCAGAGCGGGAGCCGATGACGATGCTGCTTTCACCGCGGAGCATCCGAAGGCGATTATTATATCGCTCCTCCTTGCTCAGATTGCTGTGAATAAAAATGACCTGGCTGCCGAATTTTTTCTGGAAATAGCCGGTCAGCTGATCTGTCAATGCAATTTCCGGGACCAGAATCAATACGGTGCCCCCTTTGCGGACTGCATGCAGCGCTGTTTGGAGATATACTTCTGTTTTCCCGCTTCCTGTTACTCCTTTCAGCAGGACTCCTTCATATGTTTTCCGGTCGATTGCCTGATTTACATATGCAATGGCCTTTTTCTGCGCTTCGGTCAGACAATAGCTCTTATCTGACCGAATATCCGATACCAGGGAAAATGTTTTTTTGCGCCGGTAAAAAATCCGGCCGTATCCTTTTTTGCAGAAGGTATGAATGACTGATAGAGAAATTCCCTGCTGTATTGCTGTATCAAAGGAAACCTGCCGATTCTTCTGCAATGTCTCAAAAAGAGCTCTGCCTTTGGGACTTCGTGCCAGATATGCTGCATCCGGCGGGTTTGCAGGAGCAATCCATCGTTCCAGCGGCTCCCGGTGCGTCAAGGAAACCTGTTCCCGGGCTTCCAGAAATTTTTTAGAGATACAGGCAGAGAGCCGGTTTCCCAGAAGCATTGATGCATCTTCCGCACTCAATACCTCTACTGAGGAGTCAATCATTCCGCAGAAATCTGAATTATCGGGAATATTTTCCCAGAGAATCTTATATTCTGTTCTCTTGCGTATAGACTTCTTGTCAATGTAAAAAAGCCGGAGGGCATCGATCAATGTACACAGATAATAGTTGGAAATCCACAGCGCAGTCAGCAGCATTTTTTCCGTAAACCAGGGAAAAGAATCTACAAGATCCCGGATTTCCAGCAGTTTATATTCAGGGGTATCTCCTTTATCATCCCGGACAGATAAAATAATTCCCTCTTCCATCCGGTGGGAAAAGGGAACAATGCAACGATAACCGGGGCCGGCTTCCGACAGACGTTCGGGAATCCGATAGGAAAAGGTTCTGTTCAGGTGCTTTGTCGGTCTGTTGATCAGTATTTCTGCAATCTTTCCCATCTTATCACCGCTTTTAAAATTAAAGTATCATATTTATTTTATCATATATCCTCAGGAGGGGAAAATTTTACAAAATAAAAATCCTTTCCCTGCAATAGAGAAAGGATTTTATGGGATCAAAATTATAAGCCGGCCTGTTCTTTCAGTGTTTCTGCTTTATCTGTATGTTCCCAGGGAAGATCGATATCCGTTCTTCCGAAGTGGCCGTAAGCTGCAGTTTTCTTATAAATCGGACGGCGCAAATCAAGCATATCAATGATTCCGGCTGGACGCAGTTCAAAATTGCGGCGGATCAGGTCAACAATCTTGGAGTCGCTGATTTTGCCTGTACCAAAGGTATCTACAAAAATAGAAACCGGCTTTGCTACTCCGATTGCATATGCCAATTCAATTTCACAACGGTCAGCAATGCCTGCAGCAACGATGTTCTTTGCTACATATCTGGCAGCGTAAGCAGCAGAACGGTCTACTTTTGTCGGATCCTTTCCGGAGAAGCAGCCGCCGCCGTGGCGAGCCATACCGCCGTAGGTATCTACGATGATCTTACGGCCTGTCAGTCCTGCATCCCCCTGCGGTCCGCCGATGACAAAACGTCCGGTCGGGTTGATGAAGAACTTTGTATTTTCGTCCAGGAAATCTGCCGGAATGATTGCTTTGATTACATGTTCAATCATGTCCTTTTCGATTTGTTCATGTGTTACATCCGGGTTATGCTGTGTGGAAAGAACTACCGTATCTACACGGCAGGGTTTCCCGTTTTCATATTCTACGGTTACCTGCGTCTTTCCGTCCGGTCGGAGATAACTCAATTCTCCGGATTTTCTGACTTCTGCCAGTTTTCTGGAAAGACGGTGTGCCAGAGCAATCGGCATCGGCAGGTATTCCTTCGTTTCATTAGAGGCATACCCGAACATCATGCCCTGATCACCTGCACCGATATCGTACTTATCCGAGTTTTCCTTCTTGGATTCCAGGGATTGATCTACGCCCATAGCAATATCCGGGGACTGTTCATCAAGGGAAACATTGATGCCTACGCTGTCCGCATCAAATCCGTATTCAGAGCTGGTATATCCGATATTACGGATTGTATCCCTGATGATTTTGGGAATCGGCACATAGGCAGAAGTAGTAATTTCACCGAAAACATGGACCTGACCGGTTGTTACGATGGTTTCACAGGCTACACGGCCATTGGGATCCTGCTCTAAAATAGCATCCAGAATGGCATCGGAAATCTGATCGGCAATTTTATCAGGATGACCTTCTGTAACAGATTCTGATGTAAATAAAACTTTGTCGGACATATAGTTCCTCCTCTATCCACTATATTGTGACGGACACATTTGTAAAATAAAAAATCTCCCATGCAGAAGGGAGAGTAGAAACTCTCATCTGCCAGCTTAAGCTGTTGGATTTAGCACCGGTTCGTATTGAATGGTTGCTGCAATGTCATCGGGCCAGTCCCTCGATTGCTCTTGATGAGTCATATACCGGGTTTATTATACACGGTATAGTGAGAATAATCAATGCTATAAAAATTATGTGAGAAATATCACAAAAATATTTTATGCGTCATAAGCCGCCGGAATATCACATGTGCAAAAGAAAGAGAAATATTTTCAATGACAGAGAAATTCTTTTTTCGAATCATGCACTGAAGATTCTGCTCTCTCAAAACAAAAGAAGCCTATGCGGCATTTCCGATAAAACCATATCTTTTATTTTGATAATTTATCAGCAATCTTTTCTATGATAATCCTGCCCAATTCCTCTTTTGTCATAAGCGGATATTGTTCAATGCTTCCGTCTTTATACAATAAAGAGGCAATATTGGTCGGAACATTGAATCCCGCACCGGCCTGTGCCACATCATTGGCGACCAGCATATCCAGATTCTTCCTCTTTAACTTATCTTTTCCGTGTTCAATGACATCCTGGGTTTCCGCAGCAAATCCCACAAGAAACTGCTTTGTTTTCTTCTGCCCCAATCCGTAAAGGATATCCGGATTTTGGGTTAATTCAATATTCAGAGTAGCAAAGGATTCCTTTTTGATTTTTTGCTTTGCTGCGGTCTTCGGACGATAATCTGAAACTGCGGCAGACATAACAGCAATATCTGCCGAATCAAAATTCTCATTCATCACCTTGTCCAGCTCATTGGCATTGTGAACATAAATTACCTTTACGCCTGCAGGAACCGGCAGAAGGTCTGTACAGCTTACCAGAGTGACATCTGCATCTTCAATGGCAGCAGCTTTGGCAATGGCATATCCCATCTTTCCGCTGGAACGGTTGCTGATATATCTTACCGGATCGATATCTTCCTGAGTTCCGCCGGCACTGATCAGTACTTTTTTTCCCGCCAGGAGATGATGTCCATTCAGAATCTTGTACATGGCAGAAAAAATATCTTCCAGTTCGGGGAATCTGCCTTTTCCGGTTGTATTGCAGGCCAGATGACCGCTTGCCGGTTCTACAAATTCATAGCCGAAATGAGTTAATTTTTTCATATTATCCTGAACAATGGGATTTTCATACATATTGGTATTCATGGAAGGTACAAATAATACCTTGGCTTTGGTTGCCATAATAGTCGTGGAGAGCATATCATCGGCAATCCCGTTCGCTGTTTTTCCGATGATATTGGCAGTGGCCGGTGCTATGACAAAAAGATCCGCCCACCGTGCCAGAGCAATATGCTCTACATCCCATTTGCTGATATTCTGAAACATATCCACAGCAACGTCGCTGCCGGAAAGCTCTCCGAAGGTAATAGGAGAAATCAGTTTGGCCGCATGTGCAGTCATGATGCAGCGTACTTCAGCTCCTTTTTGGCGAAGCTGACTGACAAGTCCTGCAGCCTTATAGGCGGCAATTCCGCCGCATACTCCTACGACAATATGTTTACCCTTAAACATTCCATATCCTTCCTTGATAAAATGAAAATCCCTTCTTTATATTTTCAAAACATAAAGAAGGAATGCTAAAATCAAAATCACTTTTCAAAAGAATAAGTAATTTTATCTTTCAGAATTTCTTTTAAAGCTACGGTTACGGGCTTCTGGGATTCCGCACCGGAAATCAGTGCAGGCTGGCCATCTGTGATTTCGCGGGCACGCTGAGCAGCTAATGTAACCAGTGTATATTTTGAATCTACTTTTTTTACAAGATCGTCAATAGACGGATAACACATCATTTTAAAGGAACCTCCTTATTGATATATTGCTTAAAGATAGTTTCGATCTGTCCTTCATTCCGGGAAAGCTTACATTTTTCTGCTTCCAGAATAGAACAGGTTTTATGTACTGCATCCTCCAGGATATCATTGACTACGATGTAGTCATACTTATGAGCCATAGCCAATTCATTGGTAATTTGTGCCAGTCTGCGCTGGATGACATCTTCCGAATCGGTACCCCGCTGATGAAGTCTGCCTGACAGGATTTCCAGCGACGGCGGTACGATATAAATGAATACTCCCTTGGGATATCTTTCTTTGACCTGCATTGCTCCCTGAATATCGATTTCCAGGAGGACCGACTGGCCTTTTTCAATCAAATCCAATGCATATTTCTTCGGGGTTCCGTAATAATGATCGTAAACCTGGGCATATTCCAGAAATGCATCTTCTTGGATCAGCTTTTCAAATTGTTCGTTTGTCCGGAAATAATAGCTTACACCTTCCGTTTCGCCCTTTCTCGGTGCACGGGTTGTCATGGAAATCGAGTAATTTAAGTCCGGATAAATCTCGCGAATTGCGTTGCAAATAGTGCCTTTTCCTGCACCGCTGGGACCAGAGACGACCAGAAGAATTCCTTCATCTTTTTTATTACTGTTTGTCATCAATTGTCATCCATTCCTTCGCTCATTGAAACATCTTTATCTGTCAAACGGTGAGAAATTGTTTCGGGCTGTACGGCGGAAAGGATCACCTGACCGCTGTCCATAACCAGAACCGCTCTGGTCTTTCTCCCGTAAGTAGCATCAATCAATTCTCCCTTATCTCTTGCATCCTGAATCATGCGCTTTACCGGTGCAGATTCAGGACTGATAATTGCCATGACGCGAGCCGCTGCCGCCATATTGCCAAAACCAATGTTAATCAAAGAAAATCCCACGTATTTAACTCCCTTACTCAATATTTTGAACTTGTTCTCTTATTTTCTCAAGCTCGGTCTTTATTATTATAACACAGTCAATCACTTCTGTGTCGGAAGCTTTGGAAGCGGTTGTATTGATCTCTCTGTTCATTTCCTGAAGAAGGAAATCCAGCCGTCTTCCGATTGCTCCCGGTTCGTTCAGAATCAGTCCGAACTGTTTCAGATGACTGGCGAAGCGCACGGTTTCTTCTGTGAAGTCCGTCTTTTCCGCAAAGAGCGCCACTTCTTCCGCTATCCTTCCTTCATCGATTTCCAGCCCTGAATCTTCCAGGTACTTCTGAATCCGGGACCGCAGCCGATTTTCAAATTCCTTTGCTTCTCTATCCTGTCTGGAAATGATAAAGGCTAATTTTTCCTGCAGGAAGGAAAGACGGTGAAGCAAATCTTCCCGCAGATGAAGTCCTTCCTTTTCCCTCATAATCAGCAGGCGGTCAATGGCGCTTGCCGCAGAATCGTGAACAAGCTGCAGGAACACTTCTTCAGGGATGTCGCTTTTTTCCACTGTAATCCATGGTTCCGGCATAGCCAGTAAATCGGCTATTTTAATTTTTCTCTTTTTCCCTTTTGAAAGATATTCTTTCTGCACATTTTCCAATGCTTCAATGTATTGATCAAGGAGCTTCTGGTTTATGCTTACTTTTTCTTTGATATCTTCCTTGCCTGAAGAGAAAGATAATGTCACATTCAGCTTTCCCCTGGTAATCCGTTCCCGGATCAGCTTCCGGATCATATCTTCATAAGCTCCGGAAAGATGATCTCCCCGTATATTGATCTCTATATATCGGCTGTTAACGGATTTGATTTCCGTTGTTACGCTTCCATAGGCGTTTTCACTGATTCCTCGCCCAAAACCTGTCATGCTTTTCATTTATACTTATTCCTCTGTCCCGAAAGCGGACTGTCTGTCATAAATTGAAATTTCCTTCAAAAACCATTTCTGCCGGCCCTGTCATGAAGACGTGGTCCGATTCTTTTCCTGCCCATTCAATATGCAGTGTTCCGCCATCCAGCTTTACATCTGCAGCATCCTTTATTTTCCCGTTTAATATGGCGGCAACTACAGTGGCGCAGGTCCCGGTTCCGCAAGCCAGTGTTACACCGACTCCGCGTTCCCATACACGCATTCTCAATAAGTTTTTATCCAGCTGTTTTACAAATTCCACATTTGTTTTTTGCGGGAAATGCGGATCTGTTTCAATATACGGACCGTAATGCTCAGGTGCCTGTGCTTCCGGATCTTCTCCAAAGATCACGCAATGCGGATTTCCCATGGAGACACAGGTGATATCAAATGTCCGGTTCAATTCTTGTACCAGAAGCTTTTGGTTTATCACAGGATCGTCTCCCATATCCGTAACGGGAATCTGTTTCGGCAGTAAACGGGGGCACCCCATATCCACTCTGACATTTCCGTCATCCAGCAGTTCCGGAGATAAAATACCGGCACCGGTTTCCACAGTCATCTTTTTTGTTTTAATAAAGCCCAGCTGATAAGCCCATTTTGCGAAGCAGCGGATTCCGTTTCCGCACATCTCTGCCTCCGAGCCGTCATTGTTGAAAATCCTCATTTTTAAATCAGCTTTATCGGACGGCAGAATGAAAATAATTCCATCTGCTCCTATGCCGAAATGAGAATCACAGAGAACCGGTGTTTTCTCTACAATTTTCTCGAAATCATTTTCCGTAAACTGATCGTCGAATCCGTTAATAAAAATGAAATTATTTCCGCAAGCCTGCCATTTTGTAAAATACATAGAGTACCTCCTGCAATCCATAGAAACTGCAAATCTGTATTTCCAGTAAAATGATCTTTATTATTCTGCCTTATTTCATTCATTTTACTATTCCTTCCCTGTTTTCGCCACTTATGAAGACTCATGTTATACTATTTACATATGACTATTTTCAGAAAGTAAGTGAAAATTTTATGCAACTCGACAGTACATCTTTATATCTTCTGGCAAAGGATTTAAAAAATTCCTTGCTGTCATCGCAGGTTCGCCAGATCCATCAGATCAATCACCGGATGTTTGATTTTGAACTTTTTCGTCCCGATGCTGCACCGGCACACCTTGTGATGAATACCAGTTCTCCAGCTTATGTTTATACTTTGAATAAGAATATCTATAAAAGTCAGTATATACCGTCCCAGACCTTTTGCATGACTCTGCGAAAACACCTGGAAGGAAGCCGGCTTTCCGATGTTATGCAGCCTGATCTGGACCGGATCCTGATATTTTCCTTTGACCGGATTGAAGCCGGCGGCAGAATTGTTACGAAGAAGCTTTATCTGGAACTGCTTCCGGCTTCTCCGAATCTGATTCTGACCGAAAATGGAAAAATCATTGATGCTTGTCTCAAGGGAAACCGGGGAAACAGACATGTTGCCGTCGGAGAAGATTATGTTTTTCCCAATTACTCCAATCGGCTGAATTTTCTGTTATTTTCCAGAGAAGAGCTGCTGGAGCAGCTGGAATATGCCTGTCAGGACAGTGAAGAAAATAAAATCGTAGAACAGTATATTTTTTCTTCCTATAATGGATTTTCCCGATACCTGGTAGACGAACTTTGTTTACGCTGCGGGCTTTCCCCTGCTGATTCACTGAAATCTTTAACAGAAATTCAGCGTTCCCGCATCGCAGATGAAATTTTTCACCTCGGTCAGGAAATTCAGGATTCTCAAATGATTTATATTTATCAGACAAATGCAAAGTCTGAATTTACTTCTCCGATTATATTGACCGGTCAGGAAAAGAAAAAAGAAGATACGATTCTTCATTGGTTGGAATCGGAATTACAGAATCCTCAAAAAGTAATTTCTGCAGAGCTGAAGGATTATGAGAAAATGATTCATCGCTGCATAAAGAAAGAGATACGGAAAAAGCAGAAGATCCAGGACGAATTGAAGGAAACGGAATACATGGAAAAATATAAATTATGGGGAAATCTTTTGGCCATTTATTCTTATGAAAAGATTAAAGGGAAGAAGGAAATCACCGTTTCCAATCTTTTTGCAGATCCTCCGGAAGATGAAACAATTCCTGTAGATCCGCTGAAATCGATTATTATCAACAGCCAGAATTACTTTAAGAAATACAACAAGATGAAGACACGCCTAGTTTACAGTAAGGAAAAAGAAAAGGAATGCGATACCAGAATACAATATTTAAATAACCTTACGTATTTTATGTCCCGTGTTACTTCCCCGCAGGAAATCAATGAATTGAAGCAGGAATTAAAAAGTGTTGGAATTGAAAAACAAAAAAGTTCCGGTAAAAAATCCAATCATGACAAACAGTCCCGGCAAATTTCCATCAAATTTAAGGATGTTGATGGGTTCAGAGTTTATATCGGAGAAAACAACATTCAAAATGAATATTTAACTTTGCACAAGGCACAGAAAGATGATATCTGGCTTCATGCAAAAGGATATCCGGGGTCTCATGTTGTCATAGATGCCCAGCATCATCCGGTTCCTATGGATATCCTGGAAAAGGCTGCAGTCATTGCTGCCGCAAACAGTCAGGGACGTACTGCCGGGAAAGTAGAAGTCGACTATACGCTGGTAAAATATGTAAAGAAAGTTCCTGGAACTCCGCCCGGCTTTGTGACTTTTTCCCATCAAAAAACATTGGTTGTCATCCCGGAATCCTGAAAAAAGCGGATTATTTCTGGCAAAGGAATTTTAAAGCACAAAAAACTGAGCAGGCTGAATAGGCCATGCTCAGTTTTTTGTAAAAAAGAATTTTTGCTGATTTTATCTGCATTATCATAAAAATTCAAATTAAATCAACAAAGAGCATTCTTTTATTCACAGGATAAGAAAATCGGATACAGCGGCTGCCCGCCTTCATACAGTTCAAAGGTAATATCCGGATATTCCTTTTCTGCTGCCTGAATTTCCTTTTCAGAATCTTCCCGCGACAGATCTTTTCCGTAATATATTGTTACGATTTCCGTATCTTCATGAATGAGCTCTTCCAGCAGCATCATAAAGCACTTGTGGAAATCTTTTTCTGCAATTACATCAAATCCCTTTGCAATTCCCATATAATCGCCCTTATGGATTTGAGTATTTCCTACCATACTGTCACGAACAGCAAATGTAATTACAGCACTCTGAATATCTTTCATGCGTTCTGCCATTACAGCGGCGTTTTCTTCTGCAGAGACATCCGGAGAAAATGCCATTGCAGCAGCTAAGCCCTCCATCGGATTGGTGGATTCTACAATATGGATTTTTTCTCCCCACATTTTCTTCAGCTGCTGTGCGGCCAGGATAATATTTTTGTTATTGGGCAGAATGATATAATTTTCATACTGTCCGTTTTCCATACCTGTACTTAATTCCTGGACAGAAGGATTCATGGACTGTCCACCGGAAACAACATCACATCCCAGTTGTCTGTATAATTCAGACCAGCCGTCTCCCGATACAACGGTCAAAATTCCCAACGGCTTCTTTTCCATTTTCTTCTGATTCTGTTTGTTTTTATGGAACTGGTCAATCATATTGTCACATTTGATGTCATGAAGTGTTCCCCAGTCTGCGGCCATATCCAACACATGACCGGGCCGCTGAGCATGGATATGAACTTTCACCAGATTATCCCCTTCAGCGACAATCATGGATTCTCCCCAGCTTGACAATTTGGTCCGGACTTCCTTAGCCGGAATTTTGCATGGGCTGATAATGAATTCCGTGCAGTAAGGATACTCAATGGAAAAAGATTCGCCTTTTGCTTCCATGCGGCTGATAACCGGCGGGATTTCTACTTCCATAGTCTCCACCTTTCCGGCTAATCCGTTCAGGCATCCCATCAAAAAGAAGATAAGTCCCTGTCCGCCTGCATCGACTACATTTGCATCCTTCAGAATCTGCAGCTGTTCCGGCGTTTTGGCCAGAGCCTCTTTTCCGCATGCAATAGATGCTTCTAAAATTCTGCTGAAATCCGTTTCTGTACGAATCACTTCCCGGGTTCCTTTGGCAATGCCCCGGGCTACCGACAAAATGGTTCCTTCTACCGGTTTTGTTACTGCCCGGTACGCATAGAGAATGCCATACTGGAAAGCCTTGCTCATTTGTCCGCAGGAAGCAGTGTTTTTTCCGTGAAGTCCTCTGCTGATTCCGTGAATGATCTGAGAGAGAATTACACCGGAGTTTCCTCTGGCTCCCATGATCGCACCTGCCGCAGCTTTTTCTGCCAGTATGCCGATTGGTTCTTCTTCTCCCGCTTCAGCAATCATGCTGTACATTGATTTTAAGGTGTTCAGCATATTATTTCCTGTATCTCCGTCAGGCACAGGAAATACATTCAATTGATTAATGATTTCATATTTTTGTTGAAAAAGCTGATATGCACCTACGAGCATATTTTTAAAACAAGCTCCATCAATTACAGTATACATTATGTTTCTCTCCCCTCACTCGGCGCTCTCGAAAATGATTCCCAGAAGTCCCGGGCCTAAGTAGCATGTCAAAACAGGAGTTCCTGTTGTCAGGGTTACCTCTATGCCCGGATATTCTGCCTGTACCAGCTTCCGGAGTTTTTCTCCGCCTTCTTCATTTTCCAGATGAACAATACCGATTCGTTTGCAAGGTGAATTCTTGTGGAGATAGTCCAGCATGGCTGCTACTGCTTTTTTCTCTGTCCTTACCTTTGCCAGAACATCTACTTCATTATTTTCGTTCAGGAAAATGACTGGTCTTATCTTCAATATGCTCCCGATCAATCCGGCTGCTTTTCCGATTCGTCCGCCCCGGCGAAGATAATCCAGGGTAGCGATTGTAAAGGTGGATCTTATCCGGGAAGCATTTGCCTGCAATTGAGCGGTAATTTCATCCAGAGATTTTCCGGTCTCAATCAAATCCAGCGCATCCAGGACTAACTGCATCATGCCGATAGCTGTGGTTCTTGAATTGATGACACGGATATTTTTTCTATTTGACTGCTTCGCTGCAAGCAGGGCTCCGTTATATGTACCGCTGACGCCCGAGGTCAAACAGATGACGATAATGGGATCTTTCTCGGGAATCTGCTGAAACAGTGAAAGATAATCTCCCGTACTGGGCTGGCTTGTAGGGATATTTTTATTTTCTGCTTCACAATAGGTGATCACCTTATGAATTGAATAATCTTTTTCCGGGATATATTGTCCGTCCACAGAAAGCGTTAAATAGACGACATGTACATTTTCATGCTTTTTCAGGAAATCCTCCGGAATCGCAGCCGTACTGTCTACTATCAAATGAATCATGCTGTAAGATATCCTTCCTGCCTGCTATTATTTCTTATCCCGAGAGGCTTGCTTTCGTTCTTCAAATTCTTTCAGTAACTGGCGATAATCATCCTCATCATAGCCATTTGTCGCCAATATATATTCATTGAGTTTCTTTCGCTGAAGCGCCACATTCATAGCCGCAAGCTCAAAGGGGTTCAGAGAAAGCTTTGCCAGCATTTCACCTGTTGAAGAATAACCGACAATCCCTTCACCGATAAAATCAAGAAGTTTTTCTTTTTTAACAACCTCACAAAATGTTCTGAAGAACTTGATGGTTGCTTTTTCCATACTGTCTCTGGTTCTTTTATACTCATCAACTTTATCAGCAGGAATTTTAAATCCGTCAACTTCCACCAGTTTATTCGGCAAATTAAACATACTATCACCCTTATTTATAAATTTGATTTTTCGGCCGTAGCATATTTTTCCCATCAATTCCGCACAGCAGGCAATAAGAGGGATATACATACAGCTTTTTACTTTTTTATTCTAACATAAAATGAAATACAGTAGAATCCTAGAGTTTACTTTCAAAAATATACATCAGTTGCTCCGGCACCTCCGTTCCGGGGGTCCGATGAATGAAATTCAGAAACAAAATTGATATTGCGCAAATAATCCCAGATTCCCTTTCGCAATTTTCCTGTTCCCTTTCCGTGAATGATCTGAACAGGAGAAATTCCGGCCATAAAAGCATCATTTAAAAACCGATCAACCAGCGGAACAGCTTCGTCCACAGTTTTTCCGATAATATTCAAGGTAGTAGGGATTGTCCGGACAGAGAAAGCGGGTTTGGGTTTTGGAAAAGCTGCAGGAGATGTCTTCGTTGTTTTCCGGCTGGCGGTAAAACAATGATCAGGGGTCACATTTACAGTTATCATTCCGCACTGGACGGTTATTTTATCCCTTTTAATTTTCTGGATTATGCCGTCATTTCCCAACGTATCAATATAGACATACATTCCGGTTTGCATCTTTTCTTTCGGCAAGGGGAGGCGGCCGTGAGGATCATTGGGAAGCTTTATTTTGTTTACGGAATTGCGTACCTGAGAAATATAGTCGTTTAGATTTTCTTTAGGAAGAGCATTTTTTTTCTGCTTCAGTTCCTTAATGATCTGCTCCGATTCCACACGGAGATTCCTTTTTATATTTTCCGCTTCTTCCCGTGTTTTTCGAAGGATACTATCCCTCTTGGCATCCAGGAATTTCTTTTCTTCTTCTAGGTTTTTCTTTAGATCTTCTGTTCTGGAGAGTGTATCTTTTAGCTTTTCCTGTTCATGCTCCAGTTCCACTCGTTGGTGATTCAGCTGCTCCATTACTTTTTCCATATGATGCAGCGGAGATCCCTCTTTCAGCTGTACAGCCCGTGAAAGAATCATCGGAGGAATTCCCAGACGGCTGCAAATGCTGAAAGCATTGCTGTTTCCGGCTGCTCCGATAATCAAATGGTACTTGGGAAGCAATTTTTCTTCATCAAATTCTACAAAAGCATTTTCTATGCCTTTGGATTCATAAGCCATTTTTTTCAGTTCACTGAAATGGGAAGTAATAATGCAGGAAGCTCCTGCTGCCTGCAGATATTCCGTGACGGATTGAGCCAGTGCCGCCCCTTCCAGCGGATCTGTTCCGGATCCCAACTCATCCAGCAGAACCAGATCAGAGTCTTTTACATTTTTCAGGATATCATTCAGATGTGTGATATAGCTGGAGAAAGTGGATAAATTATACTGAATGCTTTGCTCATCCCCGATAATGGAGAAAACATGCGTATAGACCGGCATGACAGAGCCTTCTGCTGCCGGTATGAACAAGCCTGATTGATTCATCAGTGCAAAAAGGCCGGCTGTCTTTAGTGCAATTGTTTTGCCGCCTGCATTGGCTCCTGTGATAATCAGAATTTTGTATTTCGTCCCCAGCAGAATGGTAATGGGAACCACTTTGTCCTTGGCAATCAGCGGATGCCGGGCTTGGCGAAGTTCCAGATTTCCGTTTGCAGAAAGGATCGCCTTGGTTCCGTTCATAGATAATGCCAGCTGTGCTTTGGCAAAGATAAATTCCAGCTGGGTTGCTATTTTACAGTTATTTTCAATAACCTCACGGCTGTTTTTTATTTTATGACTCAGCTGCAACAAAATTTCATGAATGACTTCCTTTTCTGCTGCCTTGAGTTCCGTTAGGTTATTATTCAGCTGAATAGAGGTTAAAGGCTCCATAAAAACGGTCTGCCCCGTAGAAGACCGGTCATGCACGATTCCGTCAAAACGATTCCGGTATTCCTCTTTAATCGGCACGACAAAGCGTCCGTTTCTTTGGGTTACAACAGTATCCTGAAAGTAATCCGCTATTGATTTGTCTGTGAGGAGGTTTTGGAAGGATTTCCGGATTTTATTTTTTATAGATTCTTTTTCCGCCCGTATACGAAGGAGCTTGGGCGAAGCGCTATCCCTGATTTGTCCTTTTTCATCGAAGACGCGCTGAATGGAATTGATCAATTCATCCTGCGGAATAATAAGGCTGGATAATTCCTCCAGAAGCGGATAGATCAGATGACGTTCTCCTTCAAAATAATGATGCATTTTCTTATAGGTTTCCAGAGAAACTAGGATATCATTGAATTCTGTCGGAAGAAGGACGATGTCTTTTGATGCATTCTGCAGGAGGGGGAAAATATCATGGGTTTCTCCCAAAGGGGCAGAGATTTCTTTTTGCAGAAGAATAACTGCCTCTTCGGTTTCATCCAGATGCCGACAGACAATTTCCGGCACATTTGAAGGGACAAGTTCTTCCGCCATTTTTTTTGATAATGCGGATGGCGCCAGCGTTTTTAATTTTGCTCTGATCTGATCGAATTCCAAGGATTCAAAAACGGTACTTTCAGTCATCAAAGAACACCTCTGAAGAAGTGACCACGTGTATATTGTTTTTCCGGCTTCTGTTTCATTTCATTCTTCCCCGTATTATATCCATTTACAAGCTGATAATAAGATTCACACAAATCATATGCCTGACTGCTTGTCCCCCGCAAATCAAGCATCAGATAGGTAAGATCTGATTTCTTTAAATCTTCTATATAAGGAGACATATCCAGAATATTGCTGTTCAGAATATGCATATGGCACCACTCATCGGTTTTTACGGCAAATCGGTGTCCATTGGCGTCCTTCAGGAAATAGCTCTGCTTTGTACAGGGCATGGTACAGTGATTCTTGTCGCCCTTTCCCAGGAATTGGTTGATCACACAATAGTCGGATATCATTAATTCCGTCCGTCCGTATATAATGACTCCCGTGGGAATAGCGGAATGAGCATTTATATCACGAATCTGCGGAAGGGTCAATTCCTGAGACAGGAAAACACCCTGCAGTCCCCATTTTTCTGCAATCTGCAGATCCTGCGCATTAAATATATTCAGAGAGGGGCCTGCGATGACCGGAATGCAGGTCTTTGCTTCCTTTATCCATTCCAAAGCGCCCCAAAACTCAATCAGCACGGCATCCGGCTGTAAGGTCAAATAAGACAGAAAACTCCGTTTTGCTTTTATTCGGTCATTTTCATCGATTACCCGGGGAGAGGCAAAGCAAATCCAGCTCCCCGTTTCACGGCAAAACTGCAGAACCTCTTTATACTGCTCCAGAGGGATAGGACATCTCTGCCAGGATTCTCCGCCGAAAATAAACTTTCTGATGCCAGCCTCATAGGCGTTTTTAATTTGCTGCAGAGAGGCAGACCGCACGACAATCTGACACTTTTCTTTAGCCTGTATCTGCTCAGCAGTTGGCATTAAAGCCGTAAAAACAGATTTTCCCGGAGCAGGAATACGGTTTTCATGATTCTTAATTCTGAGCTCCGTGAGCTGTTCTATACATTCTCTCCTTAAACGATTCAAAAGGCTTTTCGGAATCATGCATTCCTGATTTCGGCATTCCAGATGCTCCAGGGAGAACGGCGAATTTCCCAAGCGATTCAGCTGAGAAAAAATTTCCTCCCGGCTTGTTACCCATTTCAAAGCTTTTTCTGCAGCTGTTTCGGAAAAAAAGGTTGCCTTATTTCCGGAATGATCGGATACAGTAAGAGAAATCGGCTGTCCCGGAACAGATGTCAGTTCAAAAGAAACCGGAATTTTTCGTTGATATTCTTTCTCCAGATCGGATATACTTTCCTTCTTCCCGTTCCAGTAAACTTTTCCCTTTAAACGGGGAATTATATTGGTTTTCACCTGATAGAAACCATGTCTGTGTCTTAATGGCTGAACTTGGGAAGCAGCGATGTACTCAATGGTGTTTTTCTTCGTTTCAAAGGAAATTCCCAGGAGAGACTCCGGTGCATCGGTTTCTGCGCGGAAAATAAACCCATTACTGGAAATTTCTGCCACTTTGCCTGCGTCGACACCGTGGTTTCCGGGGCTTAATTCCGTAATGAATCCTGCTCCGACTTTTCCCTGCAGATAGGCGCTCGTATATCCTCTGTTAAATTCTTCCTTCAGTTCATTTTTCAGAAAACCGGTATCTATCTTTTTTCCTGCTTGTATGCTGTCCAACACTTTTCTGTAGGCAGAAACGGTACGATATACATACTCGGGAGACTTCATACGCCCTTCTATTTTCAGGGAGGCAACACCGGCAGAGGCTAATTCCGGCAGAAGATCAAGTGACATGGAATCCTTTAGACTTAAGATATACTTTCCTCTGTTTTTATTAATTACATCTCCCGCAGCATCGACCAGTTCATAGGGCATCCTGCACGGCTGTGCACAGGCTCCGCGATTTCCGCTTCTTCCCCCGATGAAACTGCTCATCAGACATTGACCGGAATAGCAGACACATAAAGCACCGTGCACAAAAACTTCTATTTCTATATCCACATCCTGTGTGATTTTTTTTATTTCTTCTATAGACAGTTCTCTGGAAAGAACAACTCTCTGAAATCCCAGGGATTTCAAAAAACGAGCCCCATCGGCATTTGTGACTGTCATCTGTGTACTTGCATGCAAAGGAATATGCGGAACAATTTTACGAATTTCCGTAGCGACTCCGAGATCCTGCACAAGGATTCCATCCAGGGGAACCGTACGAAGGAATCGAAGAAACTCTCTCAGCTCTTTAAATTCTTTATCTTTTATGAGAGTATTCAAAGTCAGATACACGGAAGCTCCGTATACATGTGCAAGCCGTACTGCAGTCTGCAATTCTTCATTTGAAAAATTATTTGCAAATTTACGGGCGCTGAATAATTTCCCACCCAAATATACCGCATCAGCTCCAGCTTCTAAAGCTGCTTTCAAATGATCCAATGAGCCGGCAGGTGCTAATAATTCCATGATTCCTCCAATGAAGCTGAACGCGTAAAATAAACATCAGGCCAATAAATTTATTATAATATAAAAGAGAAGGGATATTCAACTCAATGAATATCCCTTCTCCTGTATGAAATCATTTAACCTCTGCTTCATATCTTGACAAGGTAAAGCATAAGTCGGAAAGCCGATTCAAGTACTTAATATCTGCTTCTTCTACGCTTTCTGTTTCTGATAAATGCCAAAGGTTTCTTTCTGCTCTGCGCACTACCGAGCGAGCCACATCCAGGAATGAAGAACTCTGTGTTGCTCCGGGAACCAGAAAATGGTCAAGAGGAGCCAGTTTTTCTGTATATTGATCAATCAGGACTTCCAGTTCCTTGACATGATCAGGCTGAATATTGATTTTTCCATTAATGCTGGCAATATCAGCCATCAGAAGCCACAGGTCCTTCTGAATCTTGAAAATAGTATCTTTTACATTGTCATGAATCGCAAAGGCGCGGGCCATCCCTAAAACAGAATCCGCTTCATCAATTGTTCCGTAAGCCTCCACCCGCAGGCTGGCTTTGGAAACACGTTCACCAGTATAAAGACTTGTCTGTCCTTTGTCACCGGTACGAGTATAGATCTTTGCCATGACAATCACCTTATTTTGCTAATTCAGGGAACCAAAGACCGATTTCGCGTTCTGCTGTTTCCGGAGCATCGGATGCATGAACGATATTTTCATCGATGGAAGTTGCGAAATCACCGCGGATAGATCCCGGAACAGCTTTCAGAGGATCAGTTGCACCATTGATCTGACGAACAGCAGCAACAGCATTTTCCCCTTCAATAACCATAGCCAGAACCGGGCCGGATGTAATGAATGCAATCAAATCGTTAAAGAAACCTTTGCCTTCATGTTCTGCATAATGTTTCTTAGCCAGTTCAACCGGAACCTGAATCATTTTGATTGCATGGATGGATAAACCTTTCCGTTCAAAGCGGGAAATTACTTCACCGCAAACATGTTTCTTTACTCCATCAGGTTTTACCAGTACCAAAGTTTTTTCGATGTTTGCCATAAATAAAACTCCTCCTTATTGAGTTAATGCATATTGGCTGCAATTTGACGCAGTCTTTGAACACGTTCTTCTGTAGACGGATGAGTGGAAAATAAATTTGCTACTCCCCGAACACCGGAGAACGGATTGATAATAAATAATCCGGAACTGGCAGGTTTTGCATTCGGCATAACCTTTCTTTCCGCGTAGCTTTCCAATTTCAGCAGTGCACTTGCCAATGCAAGAGGATGACCGGAAATTTCCGCACCAGATGCATCTGCCATAAATTCCCTGGATCGGGATAATGCAAACTGAATCAGGCTTGCAGCTAAAGGCGCCACAATAATAGTAACAAGAAGAGCAATCGGATTACTTGCTTCTCCATCTTCATTTCGTGTATTACCGAAAATGGCTGCCCATTGTGCGATATTGGCAATATAGCCGATCGCAGATGCGATGGATGCTGCCAATGTCATAATCAGTGTATCACGATGACGAATATGTGACAACTCATGGCTTATGACTCCGGCTAATTCATCATGGTCCAGTAAAGAAAGAATCCCTTCCGTAACGGCCACCGCAGCGTGATCCGGATTTCGTCCTGTTGCAAATGCATTGGGAACATCCGTAGGAATCACATAAAGTTTGGGCATCGGAAGGTTTGCATTACGGCAAAGTTCTCTTACCATCTCATATAATCCGGGAGCTTCTGATTCACTGATTGGCTGAGCATTGTAAGCCCGTAAAGCAATTTTGTCACAATTCCAAAAGGTAAAGAAATTAATTGCAAGCGAAATCAAAAACATGGTGAAAGCCCCGGAGCGGCCTCCAACGACACCGCCGATAGCCATCAATATCAAGCTGAGCAGTGTCAAAAGCATAACTGATTTGGCTCTGTTCAAAGAAAAGACCTCGATTCGCTAAATTAAATATAGGAAAAAGTAAATACGTATATAATAAAAATGGTCGGAACGACATGATTCGAACATGCGACCTCTACCACCCCAAGGTAGCGCTCTACCAAACTGAGCTACGTCCCGACAAAAATTACATATAATATGATACATATAAACGTGAATTTTGTCAAGTCAAACAGACATGATTCCGGTCTGGTCAAAGCTGAGAATAATATATCGTGAGGAAATACCTGCTTCCTTAAATCCGGAAACCATTGCAGCCCCGATTGCTTCCGCTTTTTCTTCCGGCGCAAAGGAAATCATTGTCGGGCCGGAACCGCTGATGGTTGTACCGAAGGCACCGGCCGATGCCGCTCTGGAAATAACCTGCCGGGCTCCGGGAATCAGATCCAGACGATACGGAACATGCACCCGATCATCCAATCCCCACTGCAGATATTCCGGTTTTTGATACATAAAGCCTGCCATTAAAAAGGAGACGGCTCCAATATTGTGGACAACATCCTCTCTTTTATAGGAGTCAGGAAGTACGGCTCTGGCTTTTTCAGTATGGAGTTCAAAATCCGGAATTGTTACAACAGCTTTCCAGCGGGATGGGATGTCGATCCGCTCGGCAATGACCTTTCCGTCCTTAATGATTGCCATGCAGAATCCTCCTAATATTGCCGGAGCGGCATTGTCCGGATGGCCTTCCATGGAAGCAGTAATATTCAGGATTTCCTCTCTGCTGAATGGAGTATCCATGAGCAGATTGGCCAGAAATACTCCTGATGCCAATGCGGCAGAACTGCTCCCCAGACCGCGGGCAAAGGGAATCCGGTTAATTAAATGCATTCTGCCTCCCGAAATCGTTTTGCCGGCAATCCGGGCAGTTTGAGCCATAGCCCGGAGAATCATGTTATCCAGACCGGATTCAATTTCATCACAGCCTTCTCCTTCTGCAGTGATCACCGTGTCCTTCAAAGAGAGTCCTTTTTGAGGAACAAACTGTACAACATTATAAAGTCCGAGAGAAATTCCCAGTGTATCAAAGCCGCTTCCGATATTTGCTGTTGTGGCCGGAACTCTGACAATATATGTTTTATTCTGTTCCATTTTCCATAACCCTCACGATATTTGCAACCTGCCGCATGCAGGGAAGAACCTGCAGTGCTTTTTCTACATGGATAATGTTTTCCCGGGGTGTCGCCTCTGTGATGATCATCAATTCTGCTGCATCCCCGATCCTGCTTTTCTGGACAACTTCTTTGATACTGATTTCATTATCAGCATAGGCAGAAGCAATCTGGGACAAAACGCCGCAGACATCATCAACAATCAACCGGAAATAGTAAGAATTGTTCAGCTTCAGGGAGGAGTAGAACGGAATACGCTTGGTCTCTGTCAGCATCATGCCTGTTCCGGAAGAATGATTTAATATATGTTTGGCTGTGCTGATTACATCACCCATGACTGCACTGGCAGTCGGCAGGGAACCGGCTCCCCGCCCGTAAAACATTACATTTCCTACAATATTTCCTGTTACATACACTGCATTATAGGAACCTTTTATGGATGCCAGGGGATGTGTTTTAGGTACGAATGCAGGATAGACATTCAGTGCTATTCCATTCTCCTGTCGGGATGCTACTGCTAATAATTTAATTACATATCCCATTTCCCTGGCATAGGTAATATCATTCAGAGAAATTTTTTCGATTCCTTCCACGAGAACATCATCAAAGGTAACATTCGCTCTGAATCCGATTGATGCCAAAATGGCCAGTTTCCGGGCTGCGTCATATCCGCATACATCATTTGTCGGATCTGCTTCCGCAAAGCCTTTCTTTTGCGCCATTCTCAATGCGTCGGAATAACTGAGTCCTTCTTCTTCCATACTTGTCAGAATGAAGTTTGTTGTCCCATTTACGATGCCGACAATACTTTCAATCTCATTTGCCGCCAGAGAATCGTGAAGCGGCATAAGAACAGGGATGCCTCCTCCGACACTTGCTTCGCAGCTGAAATTTACATGATTTTCCATAGCGGTATGAATAATTTCGGGACCAAACAGCGCAACCAGGTCTTTATTCGCACTCACTACATTTTTCCCATGGTTCAGGGAATCGAAAATATATTCTTTCGCAGGATGAATACCGCCCATTACTTCTACAACGATATCAATTTCAGAATCATTGACGACATCCGCAAAGGAATCTGTCAGCTGAACTTCTTGCAGCAGAGGGTTATCCTTGTATTTCTCGATATTTCGAACCAGTACCCGGGAAATCTGTATTTTGACTCCGATTTGCTCCTCAATCAGCTTTCCGTTTCTTTTGATGGTTTCTGCTACTCCGCTTCCCACAGTGCCAAAACCGAGAAGTGCGATATTTATTTGCTTGTGCATAACGACCCTTCTTCCTGAACAGTTAACGAATGAATTCCTTTTATGTCCTTTAGTTCCTGAATCAATCTGTTAAAATCTTCCTGAAGCATATCCGAATTTACAATAATAGTCAATGCAATCAGTTCCGAAGATAATCGATTACTTGATAAAGAGATCACCGTATTTTTTTCCCGATTGATTTTTCGAAGTAATTTGCTGAATAATACAAAATCTTCCTGCATGGCGATGCAAATTACTTTGAAATGTATGTTATTTTCATCAAAAGCAGGAGCAACATGATCTTTATATTTGTAATATGCGCTTCTGCTGATTCCTACCGCTTTTATTGCTTCGTTGATTGTCTTACAGCTTCCGCTTCTCAGCAGTTCTTTTGCACGAATTGTTTTCTTGATTGCTTCCGGCAGAATATGCACATCTACCCGGCAAAACAACTTATCATCCTTTAACATAGGCTATGCCGCTCCTACACTTTTCTATATTAACATAGTCCATAAGAAATATATGGTATTTTACCTTTTTATATCCCGGTAAGATATTAATTCGATCTTTCTTTGGCTTAAATCTTTTTTTATTTCAGAAGATAAAAGCCCCTGCAGTTCCTTTTCTCCCTGATATCTCCAATGGAAGGTTTTCTCCATCGCATTCTGATCAGCTGCAGGATGACACATGATTTCATTTACTCCGTTTCCCAGATGCCGAATGATTCCCTGCAGTCTTTTCTCGTTTAAATTTCCGCCGTACAGCATACCCCAAAAATGATCATTGCAAGATATTCCCTCCCTGGATAATGCCTTTCTGTGCATCCGAGCCATAACGGACAACCCGCCCTTAGCGGCAAAACGAAAAGCATTTTTCACAGAAAAACCGAAAAATAAATTTTCATCAGGGACCCGCATACAGCAGATATGATATTTTTTAGCCAAAGCTAAAGTAATGGGAAAAAAATGGCTCCACATATGCATGTGCTGATGACCGTCAATATGTGTTACCGGAAGTCCCGTATCTAAGACTTTCCGGATTTGCGCATCCCATTCTGCATAGACTTCTTCCGGTTTAATCAGACCTTTTAGATCCCGTTTTATCAAGTCAATATAGTTTTTGCATAATAAACCATTTTCCCAGGTCAGTGACGGAACCTCCGATGGAGGCAGCACTGTTTTTATGCTCCCTACAACCGTCAGATGAATTCCGATTCCTATTCCCTCAAGCGATCTTGCCGCGGAAACTGCCTCGTCAAAATAATCCCCGCCTGCCATCAGAGATGTACTTGTCAGGATTCCGTCCAGGTAAGCTCTTGACACTGCCTCATTAACAGCGGGATGTATTCCAAAATCGTCTGCATTAACAATCAGTTGTTTAGCCATTCTTTTTACTCCGCAGCAAATTTTTATATAATTACAGTTTAATCCTGTAAATAGTGAAATAAAATAACTGCAGCAGCTGCGGATACATTCAAGGATTCCACAGAGCTTTTCATGGGAATATAAATATTCTTCGTCGATAATGCCAATATATCGGAAGATACGCCGTTTCCTTCATTCCCAAAGACAAAAACAGCATCTTCTCCGACAGATACATCCCGATAGGGAATTGCATCCTGCAGTGCAGCTGCATAGAACGGGATGTTTCTCTCCTTCATAAACTTTTTCAAAAAATCTATATGGATATTCGTATAAATCGGAATTCGGAATATGCTTCCCATAGAGCTCCGGACGACTTTTTCCGAATAGATATCACAACAGCCCTCTGTCAGCAGAAGCCCGCGCACTCCGGCTGCTGCGGCAGTACGGATGATAGTTCCCATATTCCCCGGATCCTGGATTTGATCCAGCAATACATAATGCCCAAGTGGAGATTTCAGAAGATTTTCCTCATTGCTTTCTTTTTTCTCTGCCAGTAGGATAATTCCCTGACTGTGTTCTGTTCCGACAACCAAACGCATCAAGTCATCACGAACCGCGAAGAATCTCCATTTTAAACGGGCACCTCGGTCAGCAAGAGAAAGGATTTTTCCCTCTTCCTTCAGACTTTCAGCCACCAGACAGGTGCATCCGGCAATTTCCTGAATGCAGGCATCTTCTACACTGCGCATTCCTTCCAAAAGGAACATATTGAATTTGTCCCGGTATTTTTTACTCTTCAGCTGGGAGGCTTTTTTTATCCATTGATTGTTTTTACTTGTAATGGCTTCCATCATTCGGTGCATTTTCCCTCCAGGAGAGACAAGACAGCTTCCAGTACCTGTTGAGTTGAAATGCTGTCCATAGTACATTTTTCAGTTCCGGGATCCTTTGCCAGAATAACAATGTTGTGAGGATTCCCGTAAGGACCGCTCCGATCCGGAAGTGTCGGTCCAAACAGCGCTACCAGCGGAGTGTGTACCGCATTGGCAATATGCAGGGGGCCTGTGTCACAGGATACATGCACGGCGGCCAGGCTTTCCAGAGCAACCAGTTCCATAAGACTGGTTTTCCCCATGCAGTTTCTTACGTAGGGAGATTCCGCCAAATTCAGAATTTGTGCTCCCATATTCCATTCACTGGCAGTCCCGCAGATCAGAGTATCAATCTTACGATTTCCCAGTTTTTTTGCCAATTCCCCCCAGTGCTGAATCGGCCATTTTTTTCGTTCTCCTCTTGTTCCCGGAACCAGGATTACGAAAGGCTTTGTTACATTCAGATTTTTCAATTGTTTTCCAATCGCGGACTTTTCCTGCTCGTAATCCCGCATCGGGAATTCAATGTCAGACGTGTCGCATCCCAGATATCTCATAACGTCCAAAAGCTGTTCGATAATGTGATCATCGTGCTGATGTTTCCCCGAAACAGCTTTACTGACCAGAAAACTTCCTTCCCGGGCATCCTGATAACCAATGCGATTTTTGCAGCCTGACAGGAAAGAAATAAGAGCGCTTTTGGCAATCATCTGAAGATCGATGACAAGATCAAAATGCCGTTTGTGCAGTTCCCGCCGCACAGACAGCAAATAAGGAATATTTTTTATTTTTTTTCGATCTATCAGAAAGATTTCATCAATCCAGGGTTTTCCCGGAAGAATTCCCGAAAAAGCAGGATGAACTGCCCAGGTGATCTTTGCCTTTGGATATGTTTTCCGCAAAGCATAGAGGGCTGGCAGAGCATGAATGATATCGCCTAGGGAGCTCATCTTGATAATCAAAATATTTTTAAAATCCATAATTTTCTGATAATCCAATCATTTTAAATCCGGCAGATTTTCCCGAACAAAATTCCATAAATCTCCGCCCCGATATAAGAAGCCATTTATTCCTGCATTATCCGCTGCTTCGATATCCCGAAGACTGTCTCCGAAGAGGATTGCTCTGTTCGGACAAATTTTGTAATTCTCCAGTGCTTTCAAAATCATTCCCGGGGCCGGTTTTCTGCAGCTGCAGATACAGTCATACTTTTTTATAGGAGCATTGGGTAAATGAGGACAATACAAAAATTCAGTGATCCGTCCCCCTGTTTTGGCAAATTCTTCATTCATTGCCCGATGAAGCTTCATTACATCTGCTTCTGTGAAGTATCCCCTGGCTACTCCGCTCTGATTGGTAACCACAAAGAGAAGCCAGCCTGCCTGTGTTAATTTTGCAATGGTTTCCCTTGCTCCGGGTATCCACTGCAGCTGATCATAGGAGTGAAGATAACCGGTATCTACATTAAGGACTCCGTCACGATCAAAAAAGACGGCCTTATTTTTTATCATTTCCTGACCAATCCATCTCATCTAATATTTGGCAGATAATATGCGCACAAAGAATGTGCATTTCCTGAATTCTGGCAGTAATATCTGATGGAATAAGAAGAACTTCATCGCATAGGGAAATCATATTCCCACCATCTTTTCCTGTTGATCCTATTGTTGCCATTCCGCGCTGACGGGCTGTTTCCAATGCACGGTTCACATTTGAACTGTTTCCGCTGGTTGAAATTCCCCACAGTACATCGCCCTTATTTCCCAGACCTTCTACCTGTCGGGAAAATACAACATCGTAAGAATAATCATTGGCTACCGATGTCAGAATGGATGTATCCGTTGTCAATGCCAATGCAGGGAGAGAATTTCTTTCGTTATGAAATCTTCCCACAAATTCAGCAGCAATGTGCTGTGCATCTGCAGCACTTCCGCCGTTTCCGCAGATCAATATTTTATTCCCCTGCTTCAGTGCATCGGCACAAACAGAGGCCATTCTTTCAATATGAGGAAATAAGGATTTCGTTTTTTCAAAAACCCTTGCATGATCCTCGAAACATTGTTGGATAATTTCACTTTTCATTATCCGTTCCTCCTGCTGAAATCTTCTCTTCCGTATTGGTTCCCTGGTTTGACAGCATAAGAGACTTTAACTCGGTCATAAAACTTCCGATATCATTGAATTCTCTGTATACGGAAGCAAAACGAACATAAGCCACCTGATCCAGCTTCTTTAGTTCATCCATGGCTAAATTGCCAATCTTCCGGGAAGGAACCTCTTGCTTAAGCTCATTCCGGATCTGTCTTTCCACATCATCTACAATGTGGTCAATCTGTGCAGAAGTAATGCTTCTTTTTTCACAGGCTCTGATCAATCCGCTTCTTAATTTATTTCTGTTGAACAGTTCTCTGCTTCCGTCTTTTTTTATAACCCTGAGCGGTGTCTGTTCGACGGTCTCATAAGTAGTAAAACGCTTTCCGCAAGAAAGGCACTGCCTTCTGCGGCGAATAGAGGCCCCATCATCCGTATCTCTTGAATCAGTAACCTTTGTATTCACACTGTTGCAATATGGACATTTCATGATAAACCCTCCGCCATATGTGAAAAAAGCCACACTGCATCTGCGGTGTGGCTTTTTGTGACTTATTTTCTAAGGAATTCAGGAACCGCAATACCTGTAGAAGGACGAACAGCATTGCTGAAGCGATTTCCTCCCTGAGGTGCAGAAGGTTTCTTCTTATCGCCAAAACCAGTTGCAATAACCGTAATCTTTACTGTGTCTTTATCCAAAGACGGATCGACAGAAGTACCCCAAATAATGTTTGCATCCGGATCTGCTGCTTCCGTAATAATCTGAGAAGCTTCATTGATTTCAAACAGACCGAGGTCTTCATTGCCCGTAACATTGATAATAATTCCCTTTGCACCTTCGATGCTTCTTTCAAGAAGCGGGCTGTTGATTGCCATGGTAGCTGCATCGCTGGCACGATTGTCACCCGTACCGATTCCGATCCCCATCAATGCTTCTCCCTGGTCGCTCATAATGGTTCTTACATCGGCGAAGTCCAGGTTGATAATTCCCGGAACGGTAATCAAGTCGGAAATTCCCTGAATTCCCTGACGCAAAACATCATCCGCAGTTTTGAAAGCATCCTTTATCGATGTTTTTTTATCAATGATTCCCATCAATTTATCGTTCGGAACAACAAGAATTGCATCTACGTTAGCTTTTAATCTTTCAATTCCTTCCAATGCATTCTTAGCCCGTACTTTTCCTTCAAAGCTGAACGGTTTAGTTACAACGGCAATGGTTAAAGCGCCGAGTTCTCTTGCACACTGTGCAGCTACAGGAGCTGCACCGGTCCCGGTACCGCCGCCCATTCCGGCAGTAACGAATACCATATCAGCTCCGGTCAGAGCTTTTGTCAGATCTTCTCTGGATTCTTCAGCTGCCTGTTCACCGACTTCGGGTTTTGCTCCGGCGCCCAACCCCTTCGTCAATTTTTCACCAATCTGAATCTTCGTTTCAGCATTGGATTTATTTAATACCTGCAGTTCTGTGTTAACGGCGATGAATTCGACACCCTTGACATCTTCTTCAATCATTCTGTTAACAGCATTGTTTCCGCCGCCGCCGACACCGATTACCTTTATCTTTGCCATTTCAGTCTGTTGTTCCATCTTTCTTCCTCCTTTAAGCTCTATTTCGATAGAGTGGTGAGCCCTATACCCTCTGTCTGTCTCTAAATCATATCTCATATTTTACAATAAATCCGCTTAGTTCGCCACACGTCTGATGATGCACAACCGCTCATTTTTTTAATTTAATGAAGGGGGCGTCAAAGTTTGCATCAATATATTCCACCGACAGGCCTCTGGCGCGTACATCGCCGACCATATTTTCTGCCAGCTGGGCCTGCTTGTCCATATTTGTTCCTTCTCCGAGGCGGACCATGATTCCGTCTCGTGTGTAAGCCCGTATATTTTTGTCATTGCCGATATTGATTTCGGAAAATACATTAAGTCCGTTCGGCGTCAGATTATTCAGGAATTGCAAAGCCGATAAAATTCCGTTGTCCTGAATCTGATCACCCAATATGAGATTTCCCATTTTTGTTCCGGTAATCAGCGGTACCTTAACGTCATGGATTGCCTGCGTTGTTTCCAGTACAACGCCATTTTTATCAATATAGACATAGCTGAATTCCCCCTGAAGAATCGCAACGGGAACTCTGTCTTCAATATCAACATGAATAGTTAACGGGAAGCTCCGATAAACATTGACGGAAGCAATACGCAAATCCTTGCTTAAAGTGTCCTGCAAATCATCTGTATTCACTTTCAAAACATTTACCGGTTCCTGAATCTTTCCCTCAAAAAGAACATCTTCTAATGTAATTTTTTCACTTCCGCTGAGAACAATTGTACCTAATGAAACCGGCAGTACCAATAGTCCGACAGCTAAAGCCAGAAATACACCGAACAGACAATAAATCACTGTCTTAAAGCCGCCGGTTTTGAATCTTCGTGTTTTGCCGGATCGTTTTGCAGGATGGTTCGGTCTGCAATTCAGATCTTTTTCCGGCATTTGCTTTTTGGAGTCCCAGATATTTTCCGGGAAACTTGGCTCGGTATTGTTTTTTTGTCCGTTATGCTGTTCGTAACGAAAATCGTCAAAACTTTTGAATTCATTCATTGGGATTCATCCTGACTGCAAATATTTTAATCAGACTTTTCCCACTTCCGCTCCCAGCAGTATTTTTTCGCAAAGTTCCGGAAACGATATACCGCATGCCTGAGCTGCTTTGGGGACAAGGCTGGTGGCTGTCATGCCTGGAATAGAGTTTGCCTCCAATAAATAGGGATGGCTGTCCTTATCTGTCCGAAAATCAAATCGAACAACGCCTCTGCATTCTGCTGCTGCAAACCCCTGCTGAGCAATCTTCTGCATTTCCTGAGCAAGTTCAGGTTTTATATCTGCCGGAACAATATAATCGGTTGCTCCCTTGGTGTATTTGGAATGAAAATCGTACTGGCCCGAATGAGGACAGATGTGAATGACAGGCAAAGCATTTCCTTCGAGAACTGCTACCGTGAATTCTTCTCCATCAAGGTAAGTTTCCGCCAGAATACGCGGTTCAACCCGGAATACTTTTTCCAACTGTTCACGAAGCATTGCCTTTTCCCTGACGATTTCAATTCCTATGGTAGACCCCTCGCAGGCTGGTTTCAGCACAACCGGAAGTTCAAAAGTATCAAGGATATCCTTGCAGACGGAATCAATTCCGTAGGTTAAGTAATACGGTTTGGATTTTGCCATCGGCAGACCAGCCTGCTTAAAAAGGCGGCTGCTGAAAATTTTGTCCATTGTGATTGCGCTGGATGAAACCCCCGATCCTGTATAGGGAATCCCTGTCAATTCCAAAACACTCTGAATGGTTCCGTCTTCCCCGTATTTTCCATGTAACGCAAGATACACAGCATCTGCCTCAGCATTTTTCAAATCTTCTATCACATGTGAGGGAACATATTCCATAGTCTGTGCACGGTATCCCAATGACTGAAGCGCTTCGCAGATAGATTTTCCTGTATTTCTGGATACTTCGGCTTCCGCTGATAAACCGCCCATGAGGACAATAATTTTGCTGTCTTTTGTAATCATTTTATATGTTTTCCTTTATCAGCTGAATTAATCTCTCACCGGTCTGATAAATGGTACCGGCTCCCATTGTAATGATCATATCACCTGGTTGAATAAACGGAAGTAATTTGTCTGAAATTCTTTCATAGTCAGAAATATACCAGATATTTTTATCGGGATATTTTTTCTGAACCAGATGGGGGATCAACTGACCGTCTACTCCCTCAATTTTTTCTTCTCCCGCTGCATAAATATCTGTAAATATCAGAAAATCGGCATTTTCAAAGGCTTCAGCAAATTCATTCTGAAGTAATTTGGTTCGGGAATATCTGTGAGGCTGGAAAATACAAATAATTCGTTTCGGCAGTGTTTCCCGGGCTGCTGCAAGAGTTGCCCTGATTTCCGTAGGATGATGGGCATAGTCGTCTACAATCCAGACTTTATCGTTTTTAAACTTGGTTTGGAAACGTCTTTTGGCTCCGGTAAATTCCGCAAGTGAATCGGCAATACGATTAAAGGAGATTCCGCAGTACATTCCGGCGATAGCAGCGCCCAAAGCATCGCACACATTATGATTTCCGGGAATCGGAAGTTTTAATGTCCCGAGACAGGTTTCTCTGTGGTATACCTCAAAGCAGAGAAGTCCCTCTTCATATCTCTTATTTTTCGCTCTGTATTCCGCATCCGGATGAAATCCGTAAGTAATAACATTGCCATCTAAACGGCCCCGGATAGCCCGTATGCCTTCGCTGTCCAGGCAAACAATAGATGCACCGTGCGGGTCTGTCTGGTTGATAAATTGAACAAATGCATTGCGGATATTTTCCACTGTTCCGTAATGATCCAGATGATCATCTTCAACATTGGTAACAACAGAAATATAAGGATGGAATTTTAAAAATGAGCCATCGCTTTCATCTGCTTCAGCAATAACATATTTTCCTTTTCCCTGACGGGAATTACCGTTCAAATAAGAGACTGCAGCCCCTAAAACAATGGTGGGATCTTCCATTGCATCCAGAAAGATTTTCCCTGTCATTGCGGAGGTTGTGGATTTTCCATGAGCCCCTGCTACTGCGATCCCCTGTGCACTGTCCAAAATGGCGTTTAGAACATCGGAACGATGAAAAACAGGAATACTCCGCTTCTTTGCTTCTACCAATTCCGGATTGTCTTCCTTAATAGCCGAAGAGACCACAATACAATCTGCATGGGCGATATTATCCGGCTTATGTCCGATGAAAATATCAGACCCCCGTCTGCGGAATGTATCCAGAAATTCCGAATCCTTTGCATCAGAACCGGATACATGGATTCCTCTTTCCAGAAGAATTTCTGCCAGAGCACGCATTCCCATTCCTCCGATGCCAATGAAATGAGGATATTTATATTTTTCAAGACTCATCATTTTCATCTATTTCCTTTCAGCCAGTTCCAATGCCAGTCTTGCAATATCTCTTCCTGCATGGACCCGGCCCATTTCCTTAGCAGCGGCAGACATGGCAGAAAGAGCCGCTGTATTATTCTTTAATTCCTCTATATCCTGGATCAGTTCCTTATCTGTCAGAAATTGATCTACAATCATCTTTGATGCGCCGGATGCTACAAATGCTCTCGCATTATACGTCTGATGGTCTTCTGCCGCATACGGATAGGGAATCAGTATTGAAGGAATTCCTCTGGCTGCAATTTCTGCCAGACTGATAGCCCCTGCCCGGCAAATAATTAAATCTGCTGCAGCTAAGGCAGACGGCATATTATATTCATATTTTATGATGTATTTTGCCGACTGATCCTTTAATTCCTTGAGTACACTGTCATAACCTAACGTTCCCGTCACATGGTATAAGCATACGTCATTCTTGCCCCGGAAATATTTGTGCACACCAATCATTGCCTGATTAATCGATCTGGCTCCGCGGCTTCCTCCTGTGATGAGAATCATAAAGGTATCCGGAGAAATTCCCAGCTTTTTCCGGGAGTCCTCTCGTTCTGCCTGCATAATATCCGGGCGAATCGGATTCCCTGTATAAATACATTTGCCGGAAACAGGAAAACGCTTTTCTGCTTCTTTATATCCCAATGCAATCCGATCGACAAAGTGGCTCAGAATCTTATTGGTAATTCCGGGGATGACGTTTTGCTCCTGGATCACAGTAGGGATATGATGCAGTGCTGCTGCCAACAATATGGGTCCGCACACATATCCGCCTGTACCGATAACTACATCCGGCTTGAAAGAACGAAGAATTTTTTCTGCCTTCATCAGTCCGGTCAGCGATTTAAATATGCTTTTTATATTCGCAGGAGTTATTTTCCGTTTCAGCCCAGCAGCAGGAAGACTTTCGAAGGCATAACCTTCCTGCGGGACTATACGGGATTCCATTCCTTCTGATGTTCCTACAAACAGGATTTCGACGTCTTCCTGAGCCTGTAATTCTCTGGCAATTGTGATTGCCGGATAAATATGTCCGCCGGTTCCGCCACCGGACAGTATAATTCGTTTCATAAATTCTCCAGCCTATTTCAATCCTTTTACAATTCGCTTGAAATCCATGCCTCTTTCCTCCATGTTATGATACATATCAAAAGACGAACATGCCGGAGAAAGCAGGACAACATCTCCCGCCGAAGCCCGTTTGCGGCTTTCTTCTACAGCCTCCTGCATATCCTTGACTCTCACAATGGAGGAGATTCCTGCTCTCCTTGCCGCTTTTTC
Organism: uncultured Dialister sp.; assembly: GCA_938038225.1. Taxonomy (GTDB): domain Bacteria; phylum Bacillota; class Negativicutes; order Veillonellales; family Dialisteraceae; genus Dialister. Next base: position 251,493 of record CALHRX010000007.1, read on the forward strand.
AAATCTTTCAGCTGCTGCACCAAGCAAAATCAGAGTCTTTACATTCTTTTTTACTTCCGTCATATATTCTTCCAATACGGTTCCCTTATCGTATCCTCCCGCGATCAGAAGAATCGGTTGATCAAAGGACTGCATCGCCTTAATCGAGGCATCTGTATTGGTCGCTTTGGAATCATTATAATATTCCACTTCATCCAGTTTCCGGACAAATTCAATCCGATTCGGAAGAGAAGTGAAATCTTTCAGCGCTGCGGCAATAACTTCTGCTTCCACACCGCCTTCATTGGCCAGAAAAGCTGCCGCCAATGCATCCTGATAATTCTGCTTTCCCTTTAACTTCAAATCACCGGTCCGGCAGATATACAGTTCCTTACCTTTTCGACGCACTATCAGCTTGTCTCCATCCAGGAATGCTCCCTCCTCCACTTCATGCTCTGTAGAAAGGAAACATACATGAGTATGCTCTTCCGCTGCTTTCGCCAGTTTGGGAGTATACGGATCCTCTGCATTCAGCAAAAGACAGCCTTCCTGATCCATATTCTCAAATATTCTGGCTTTCGCTGCAACGTATGCTTCCATGGTATGATGCCGTTCCAGATGATCCGGAGTAATATTCAATATTACGGCTGCTTTCGGTTTAAAAGTCTGAATGAACTCCAGCTGGAAACTGGAAACTTCAACAACCAGAGTACCGTCCCGAGGCACCAGTTCAGCCTCTCTGCTGAGAGAAATTCCCAGATTTCCTGCCAGGGCAAAAGGCCGTCCTGAACGGCTGATCATACTCCCCAACAATGTTGTGGTTGTAGTCTTTCCATTGGTTCCCGTAATGGCAAGAATCGGTGCCTTCGTCACACGGTAAGCAAATTCTATTTCACTGATTACAGGAATTCCTTTTCGGAGAGCCGACTGAACAATCGGATTTTCGGCCGGAATCACCGGGGAAACAATAACAGTATCAATCCCTTCAAGAAGCTCTGCCGTCTGCGGACCGAACTGAAAAACGGCTCCCTGCCCGAGCAGGGCTGCCTTTTCCTTTTTATCACGAATAGAATCTTTTATATCAGAAATTAAAACTTTAATATTATGGCGCAGTAATACATGCGCTGCACCGAGTCCGCTGATACCGGCTCCGAGAATAAGAACATTTTTCAATGAAATACCCTCCTTATTATTATCCGATGTTTTAAAATAAAGCGGATCAAATCATAAACTATTTATAAAGCGCGGAAACAGCCAGAAACAAACTGCCGCAGGCTGCTATACCTTCAACAATCCAGAATGACCAGACTACGCGGACTTCACTCCATCCGGATAATTCAAAATGATGATGAAGAGGACTCATTTTGAAAACTCTCTTCCCGGTTAGCTGAAAAGAAGCGACCTGAATAATAACGGACAGCGCTTCCAGAACAAATATAAGGCCCAGGAAAATCAGCAGCAATTCGGTACGGGTCATGACGGAAATTCCCGCAATGGCTCCTCCCAGTGCCAATGAACCTGTGTCCCCCATAAAAATTTTGGCGGGATGATAGTTGAAAAACAGAAATCCTACGCATGCTCCGGCCAGAATAATGATAAATGCTCCCAGATCTGCAAATCCGGTTAATACACAATACACAGAATAAGCCAGGAATGCAATAACACAGCAGCCGGAGGCCAGGCCGTCCAATCCGTCTGTCAGGTTTACTGCATTGGAAGCCCCCACGATAACAAGAACAACAAAGGGATAATATGCCATCCCGATAAAGATTTCCTCCTGCGTAAACGGAATAGCAATAGAATACGGAAGTCCCAGTGTCTGAATAATTCCATAACAAAACAAAACAGCCAAAATAATTTGTCCCAGGAACTTCTGTTTAGCAGTAAGACCTAAATTCCTCTTCTTTTCCGCTTTGATGAAATCATCAAGGAAACCGAGAAACCCATGTCCTAATGTTAAAAATAAAAGCCACAGTACGGAAGCATCCAGAATTTGATTGCCGAGAAGGACCAAAACCCCGGCAAGAAGCATAAAAATTCCTCCCATCGTCGGAGTCCCGCTTTTTACACGATGAGATTTCGGCCCTTCTTCCCGGATGGACTGCCTGGCCTTCAGCTTCTTTAACAGCGGGATAAAAATAAATCCCAAAACAACGGTTGCCGCAACCGCTTCCAAAAAATAAATGAAATATTGATTATCCATTTTTAATGAATACTCTCCCTCAAATATTGAATGACCAGCTCCATATGCATGTAGTGGGATCCCTTTAAGAGAATAAGATCTCCCGGCTGAAGAATTTGTTTCAATAAATCTGCCGCTTCCTCACAGGTATTGCACTCCCCTATCACTGGCAATCCCCGGCTTTTTGCACCATCAGCGGTATATCTGCTTAACGGTCCCACAGTAATAAGTCCGTCAGCTCCTGCTTCGGCTGCAGCTTCGCCTACCTGAAAATGCAATTCCTTTTCATAATCCCCGAGTTCGCCCATGTCTCCGAGAACAAAGTAATAGTGATTACCCTTCAGCTGTTTTAACGATTGAAAGGCCATTTTCATGGAAAGAGGATTTGCATTATAAGAATCATCAAGAATCATGAATCCGCCGATGTTAATCAGAGACTGCCTCTGATCTGAAGGTGTAAATGACTGCAGCGCCGACTGCACTTGCTCCTTTGTCACGTCCAGAACTTCTGCCGCAGCAATAGCAGCCAAAGCGTCATATACATTGTGAACTCCGAGAAGTTTCAAGCAGACAGAGAAACTTTCACTGCCGAAAATACAGGTAAAGTCCGTAGTTTCGGCCTGATAGGAAACTTCCCTGCCGATAACATCTTCCCCCTGATTCAGCCCGTATTTCACAATACGTCCGGAAAAACCTTCACCCATTTTGCTGACCAGCGGATCATCTCCGTTCAGAATTGCTGTTCCGTCTGCGGGGAGCGCATCAATCAGTTCTTTCTTTGCTTTGGCAATATTTTCCCGGCTTCCCAGTATTCCGATATGAGATGTTCCCACATTGGTAACGATTCCCATCGTCGGAGCCGCAATGTCTGTTAATTCCGTAATCTGTCCCAGGCCCCGCATTCCCATTTCTACAACGCATACATCCGTATCGGGTTCCAGAGAAAGAAGTGTAAGGGACAGTCCGATTTCATTATTGAAGTTCTTTTGGGTAACGCATACCTTGTATTTCCTGCTGAGAACAGCCGCCAGCATATCCTTTGTGGTTGTCTTACCGTTTGATCCGGTAACCCCGATAACAGGAATAGAAAATCTCATTCGATGAAAATGCGCCAGTCCCTTCAGTGCTTCTTTGGTATCTTTCACCAAAATTACGGAAATGTCCGGATTGAGCGCAGCAGCTTCTGCCATATCGGAAATAACAAGTGCCGAAGCACCGTTGCTGCATGCAGTCTTCAAAAAAGAATGCCCGTCAAAATTTTCTCCCCGGAGTGCAATAAAAGCATCTCCTTTTGTAATTGTCCGGGTATCGATACTGATGCCGCTTACAAAATCCTCAGATCCTCTGTGGAGCAATTTTCCGGAAACGGCCTGCAACATTTCATCAATTGTAAACGATGCCATTATTGTCCCTTTTTCAATGCCTTTCTTGCCTCTTCGCGATCATCAAAATGAATGGTCTTATCCTTCAGAATCTGATAATTCTCATGGCCCTTTCCTGCAATGATTACCAAGTCATCATCCTGAGCCAGAGAGATTGCTTTTTGAATGGCTGTTCTCCGGTCGGGAATTACTTCATATTCCAATGCCGGCTTTTTGGCTTTTGCCTGTTTTACTCCCTCTTCTACTTCCTTTGTAATCGCTACGGGATCCTCAGTACGGGGATTATCACTGGTCACAATAGCAATATCAGCATATTTGCCGGAAATATTCCCCATAATCGGCCGTTTCATTCTGTCTCTGTCGCCTCCGCATCCGAAGACGATGATGATGCGGCCTTTGGTGATTTCTCTGGCTGTGAGCAGAATTTTTTCCAGACCGTCCGGCGTATGAGCATAATCCACCACCACACCGAATTTCTGTCCTTCATCTACCAGTTCGAAACGTCCCGGAACGCTGTAAAAATCCTGAAGCGCTTCGATAATTTTTTCTACCGGAATTCCTTCCCCGACAGAGGCTCCGATTGCTCCCAGAACATTGTAAATATTGAAACGACCGGCCAGATTGGTCCTAACCGGATAATTCCGTCCCTTACAGTGCAGTATAAATTCCGAGTTTCTTGCGGTAAACCGGATATCTGAAGCATACAGATCTGCAGACGGATCATTCATACTGTAAGTCCCAACCGGACAGCGTACCGGATTCATCACTGCTTCTGCCATGACATGCGCATAGGGGTCATCCTTGTTGATCCATGCAGACTTTAAGTCCTTTGTATATTCCGGAGAAGAAACCATTCCGAAAAGGATTGCTTTTGCTTTGGCGTAATTATCCATTGTCTTATGGAAATCCAGGTGATCCTCGGTAAGATTTGTAAAAACTGCCGTATCAAACTCACAGCCTGCCACACGCCCTAGTACCAGAGAATGAGAAGATACCTCCATGCATACATGGGTTACCTTTTCCTTTACCATCAGAGCCAGCAGCCTTTGTAAATCAATGACATCCGGAGTGGTATTGTGGGTCGGCAACTCCCGATCGCCGACCAAAGCATGAATTGTCCCTATGACTCCGGTCTTATAACCGGCCTTATGCAGTATATGAGCAATGACATGCGTCGTTGTGGTTTTTCCGTTAGTTCCGGTCAAAGCAATCATCCGCAGTTTTCTGGAAGGATAGTCGAAGAAAAAGGGAACGATATCTTCCATTGCCTTGCGGGTATCCTTCACATAAACAACAGTGACTCCTTCCGGAACCTGTACCTTTTCCGAAGCAACGACCGCACAGGCCCCTTTCTCCACTGCAGAAGATACAAAATCATGTCCGTTTACATGAGCTCCATTCAGGCAGATAAACAAAGACCCGGATTTTACTTCTCTGGAATCTGCTGTTATATCCGTTATTTGAATATCATCATTTCCCTCTATAGAGATGTAAGCGGTCTTCTGAGTTAATTCCTTTATTGTTTTCAATCAAAATCACCTCGTGCAGTTTTTTAATTTTGCATTACTCATTATCTTAACTTAATTCATTGATAAGTACAATAGCGGCCCCGCTAAAGGCCGCTATTTCCCGGAAATTCCATATCTTGCTAAATTTGAAACCCGCTGCGGACAAACGCTTTTTATCTTCCGTCATTTCGTCCGTAAACAGCAACGGTCGGTACACTCATCCCCAACTTTGTTTCTGCAATTTTCTGAATGCAGGCGGGAGAGTTCAATCTGGCAATTTCCAATCTGGATACTTCGTTTTCCCTAGTCAGAGAAATGACTTCTGTCCGCAGTTCCTGAATGGCATATTCCTTCTGTACATTGATGGTTTTAAACCATCCTACCGCAACAATACAGATAAAAAATAATATAATTCCGCGAATGAAATCATTGTTCAATTCCCCGGATACGAAATGAGCCCTTTCAAGATGATCGGAAGCCGAAACAGTCCCCACAGTCTGTCCTGTATTTCCTGCCATTTGAATTTTCTTATTCAGCATAAAAATTTTCCCTCTTCTCCAGTACTCAGCTGATAATCCTTTTTCAGATTTTTTCCACAACTCTTAGAATAGCGCTTCTTGCCCGAGGATTTTCCTCTACTTCCGCTGCGCTCGGTTTAGTCGGTTTACCCACTGCCCGGACAGTCTTATGATGATGGCATACACAGATAGGCAGTTCCGGCGGGCATATGCAGTCCCTTTCCATTTCCCTGAATTTATTTTTAATAATCCGATCCTCCAGCGACTGGAAAGTGATGACCCCTAATCTTCCGCCGCTTTTGAGACAGGATACACAATTCTCCATTGTCTTTGCCAGAATATTCAGCTCATCATTCACCTTGATGCGCAAAGCCTGGAATGTTCTTTTTGCCGGATGCGGACCTGTCCTTCTTGCTCCGGCCGGTATAGCTGCCTTTATGATACGGACAAGATCTTCCGTTGTTCTGATTTCTTCTTTTTCCCTGAAGTTGCAGATAAAAGACGCAATCCGTCCTGCCCATCGTTCTTCGCCGTATGTACGGATAATATCTGTCAATTCCTCTTCTGTGCAGGAATTGACCAATTCATAAGCAGTCAGTGATTTTCTTCTGTCCATCCTCATATCCAGCAACCCGTTATGCATATAGGAGAATCCTCGTTCTCCTTCATCCAACTGGAAAGAAGATACGCCCAGATCAAACATAAATCCATTTACCTGTGAAATATGCAGAGATTCCAAAATTTCTGCGATATGGGAAAAATTATCTCTTACCAGAATATGTTTGCATGATACGGATGCCAGCCGTTCGGAAGCTGCCGCAATAGCATCCTGATCCTGGTCAATACCGATCAGTGTTGCTTCTTCTGTCAGGTGTTCTGCCATTGCCAAAGAGTGTCCTCCCCCGCCCAAGGTACAGTCTACATAGATTCCGTTTCTGTCGGTAAGCACAGACTCAATCATTTCCGGCAAAAGGACTGATATGTGATGAAATTCCATAATTTCTTTCCGCTTTCATTTATAAGTCAAAATTCAAAGGCAAATCCAGGGAATCCGCAATCTCGGCAATAGATTCGTCTCCCTCTTCCTCCCGGGCTAACAGCTCAGGATTCCAGATTTCAATAATGGGTCCTGTTCCCATTATGCATACATCTTTTTCCAGTCTGGCAAAACTTCTTAAATGAGATGGAATAAGGATTCTTCCCTGACGATCACATTCCATTTCCATTCCGCGCCCGATCAGATGGCGCATAACCTTTCTGACCTTTTGGTTGGTAAAAGGCAGTTTCTGCAGCTTGGTTATTAAAGCATCCCATCTCTCTTTGGGATAAATGCAGAGACAGGTATCCAAACCAGGTGCCAACACAAAGAAATTTCCCAGACTTTCCCGAAATTTTGCGGGAAGAATCAGTCGTCCTTTCGCATCAATGGTATGCGAATATGCATTCATGAACATAATCTTCCCACCTCTCCACTTTTATCCACATTCTACCACATTTCCCCACTTATGGACAATCAGAAAATGGTTTCTGCTCTCCTTTTCCCTTTTTATTCATCAGGCCGATGAAAACAGGCGCTGCTTCTTCCGCTTGTTTCTTTGTTAAAAGAGAGAATATCCTCTTCTGATCGTCATTATTTATTCCCGCTGGTGATTTACATCTCTGCCCGGCTCTTTTATACGAAAATAAAAAAACTCTACACCGAATTTTCATTCGGTATAGAGCTCAATTCACTGTAAGCCAAACTATCCTGTTGTCTTCAATTGTTTTTTACAGCTGTTCACAGCCAATCAAAAGAACAGCCGGGACATTTTCCATCCTGTCCCGGCCGTTCCTTAATATTGAACGGTAATCATTTTTTCAGTAAGTTTTGTGCAGGCAGAGAAAGGAATGTTTCGCAAAGCCTGCTCCGCTGAAACGGCAGCCGGTTCTGGAATTGCACCGGCCCAATAAAGCAGCCTGCCGATGATCTTATCTGCAGAAATACCGTCCCTGCGCAGCTCTCTGACAGTCAGTCCCTGCTGCCGCTTGGACAACCGCACTCCTTTTTCATCTACCAGAAGCGGCAAATGCATATATTCAGGGTGTTTTTTCTTCAGAAGATCAAAAATAACCATTTGATAAAAGGTAGAGCTCAGCAGATCATTTCCCCTCATGACATGGGTAATGCCCATATCCGCATCATCATAGGAAACCGCCAGCTGATAAGCAACCATCCCGTCCGCTCTTCGAATTACAAAATCATCCCGGCACGGCTGCAGAAATTTTTGCTGTTCCCCGCAGAATCGATCTGAAAACGCATAGTTTCCTCCGCTCATTTTAATTCTCCACGATGGAAATTTTGTCTGAGCGGCAATTTCTTCTTTGCTCATATTCCGGCATTTTCCGTCATAAACCGGAGTATCTTCTCCGATGTGCGGAGCCGAACTGATTCCGTGAAGTCTGGCTCTCGTGCAAAAGCAGGGATAAACTGCTTTCTGCCTCTTCAGCTCTTCAAAGAACCGATCATACAAGGGATATCGTTTGCTTTGTATTGTACTTCCGTAAGAATATTCCCCCTGCGGACCTTCATCAAAATCTATACCGAGCCATTCCAGGTCACAAAGGATGCCCTGAATATATTCTTCCCGACACCTTTGCCGATCAATGTCTTCAATCCGCAGAACAATTTCTCCCCGATTCTGTCTTGTCCAGTACCAATTAAGAAATGCCACCCATATATTTCCCAAATGCATGTATCCGGTGGGGCTCGGTGCGAATCTGGTTCTTATTTTCATCAAACCGGCAGCGAACGAATCGCCTGGAACAAAGATTTATCCTCTTCAATCTTGCTTTCGTTCCCCATAACACAGATATAAGAATCATCCAGAACACTTCTTACCAAAGGTGCCAATTTGCGGATGTCTTCCACAGAGCAGTCAATGATTTCCTCCCGGATACGGGTACGAAGTGTCTTATCGCTTCCGTTCAGATAATGAAGCATGGCCCGTTCCCCCTTCATGGACGGTGTCAATTGAATTTCTTCCGCTGCCATCGTCCCAATGATGTACTTGGTCATTTCCCGATCGGACAATTCGATATTCGCCAGATAATCCGGAAGTTCTTTATAAGCCTGAATCGTTTCTTTCAGATTCGGATCCCGATAAGAACAGAGGACAGAAGTTCCGTCAATTAAGAATTGAGTGAATGCTCCGTAGGCCCCGCCAAGTACACGAATTTTTTTCCACAAATATTCATAGCGGAGAATGGTTTCCATAACACGAAGCGCACCGGTATATTGAAATCCATGTTTACGGAAATTTCCACCCGCTGCAACATATTGGACTTTGCCGGAAGACCGGAATGCCTCATTGATTCCCTCCTGTGCGAAGTCAAAATCATGTTTTTCCGGCTTTACTCCTATCGTCATGTCCCCAATCACCCGCGGCAATTCACGGCTGACTGCTGCCTTTTCTTCTGTCGTGCCGATAGTTTCAAAGAACATATTGCTCCTCGTAAAAATCCTGCCGGCTACCTGTTTCAATTTTTCCAGGATTTCGCCTGATATTGCGTCATATTCCCTGACCAGACGATCCAGAAAATAATAATAGGTCATGCCCGATTGTTCACTGAACCGGCCGAGCGGAGAAAAGTAAGAAGACAGCCTTGTCATAGTCAGCGTATGACCGCGGGAAAATGCGCTCATGTCCCATTCGGATTTCTCTTCCAAGAGAATTTCTTTCAGGCGTTCCGCATCACTAAATACCGTATGGTTCAGGACTTCCCCGATCAGACTCAGCAAATCTCCTGTCTTGGAGGTTAATGATTTGCCCCGGACAGTAAAGGCTGGAAGATAAGATTCGGCATCATCGACTCTGCCGTAAGCGTTCACCGCAAAAGTCATTCCGCCTGTATTTGCATTGGATAACTGTTCCAGTTCCGTATAGCGGTGAATCGATGTATCCATGCTGCACAGAACATTGGAAAGCAGCACCGCATAAGGAATTTCTTCCTCCTTCAGGGAATACAGACTGAAGAAAAAGTTGACATAAGTAATTCCGTTCGTCGGCACCTCAAAGTGGAAATGCTCGATCCCTTCCGTCATTCCTTTCTCCAGCGGCTCATCTTCGATTTTCCGTTTCAGATCATTTCTGGAAAGAAGGGGAATTGTTTTCAATGCTTCTTCACTCTCTCCGGATGCCTGTCTTTCTTTCAGCATTTTTGTAGAGGATATAATTTCTTCCAGTTCCTCGTCCGTGAGACTGCTTTTATAGGCAGCTAATTTTTCTTCCGTCTTCCGATTCAGTTTTTCTGTCAGCCCGTTTTCCGGAACCATCGAAATCAATACCTGATGATCGTTGCCGATAACAAATTTCAGTAAAAGATTTTCAAAATACTTTTCGGACAACCCCTTTCTCAATGCCGCAATGTCATCGTAATAGGTCAGAGCGTCCATCGGATCCCGGTCATACAGCCATAAATCCATGACCCGGACTCCGTAAAATAAACCCTTGGGCCTTCCCTGGTAATCATTTTCCCGATAGATAAATTCCATACGGTTCAGCGCTGCTTCCAGCATGCCGCGGTCAATTCCTTCCAGGGCCAGATTTCTTAATGCGGTATCAATAGTCTGAATAAACTTTTCCTGTTTTTCTTTATCGGAACCGGTTACCTCCATAATCCATACCGGCTGCTTGTAACTGTCTCCGAAAGAACCGGATAAATCATTTCCGAGTCCTGCATCCAGAACAGCCTTTTTCAGGGGAGCGCCATCCATTTCAATCAGAACATAATTCAGTATACGGAATGCCAGCATATCTTTCGTGCTCATATGATCATTCATTGCCACGTACAAGGCATGAATGACTTTATGCGCCGGATCTTCATTGGCTGCAATCCCGTAGGGATATTCCACTTTCTTTCTCTTCGCAAATGGTGCCTGCGTAAGTACGGCGGAATCAATGTTCCGCTTATCAAAACAGCAAAGATATTCCGAGTCAATGAATTCCAGTGTCTTTTCAATATCCATATCCCCATAGAGATAAATATAACTATTGGACGGATGGTAGAATCTTCTGTGAAATTCCGTAAATTCTCTGAATGACAAAGAAGGAATCACTTCCGGATCTCCGCCGGATTCTACACCGTAGGTCGTATCAGGGAATAATTCAGACATAGCTCTGTCTTCCATCTGTGCTTCCGGAGAAGACAAAGCGCCTTTCATTTCATTGTATACCACCCCGTTATAGGATAACGGGGCATCTTTATCCTCCAATTCATAGTGCCAGCCTTCCTGCATCAGGATTTGAGGATTTTTTAAACAATTCGGATAAAAAACCGCGTCCAGATAAACATCCATGAGATTATGGAAATCGGCATCGTTTCTGCTGGCAATCGGATACATTGTTTTGTCCGGCCAGGTAATGGCATTCAGGAAGGTATTCAGCGACCCCTTGGCCAATTCTACAAAAGGTTCCTTCAGCGGAAATTTTCTGGAGCCGCACAAAGTGGAATGCTCCATAATATGCGGTGTTCCTTTGGAATTATCCGGCGTTGTTCTGAAAGCAATATAAAAGACCTTATTGTCATCATCATTGGCAAGATACAGCAGTCTGGCTCCGCTTTTTATGTGTTCCATTAGATAGACATCGGAATTCACCTCATTGATATGTGAAATCCGGTTGACCTTGAATCCATGCAAGATATCATCTTTTTTCAATGTCATGGTTTCCTCCATTTTTTATAAAATAATAGAAAAAGCGCAGGTGCAGACCTGTGCTTTTTCTTACAAAATTCCACTATTCAATTCCCTTTGAAGGGAAAAATTCGTCATGGATAGCCTGAACAGCCTTATCCAAATCCTTCCGCAAGATCAAGCAAGATATACTGATTTCCGAAGTGCTTACGATATCAATATTAACTCCTGCTCTGCCAAGAGCACCAAACATACGGGCTGCAACTCCCGGAGTTCCCAGCATTCCTGCGCCAACAACAGAAACCTTAGCCGTATCATCATCATAAATAACCTCTTCGATTTTGCCGTCTTCTCTCATTTTATTGAGAACCCGCTTGGCATCCTCAAGGTCGGTATCATTAATAGTGAAAATAATATCTGTTTTGTCATCATTGGAACTTCTTACGCTCTGCACAATCATATCAACCGTAATATTATCTTCTGCTAAAACAGAAAACAGAGAATAAGCAACTCCGGGGACATTTTTCAGTCCCAAAATTGCAATTCGTGCCGTATGCGCATCCTGCGCAACACCGCGAACAGAATCATTGGAATGATCCATCGAACATACCTCCTGAATAATGGTGCCTTCATCGTCTGTAAATGTAGATCTTACATGAATCGGAATATGATACTTCATCCCCAGTTCAACACTGCGGGGCTGCATTACGCCCGCACCGAGTCTGGCCATTTCCAGCATTTCCGTATTTGTAATTTCTTTCATCTTGACCGTGCCGCGGACATGACGGGGATCTGCAGAATAGATTCCGTCAACATCCGTAAAGATTTCACACATATCCGCACGCATAGCGCCTGCCAGTGCTACTGCGGTCGCATCGCTCCCGCCTCTCCCGAGAGTAGCGACATCTCCGTTCGGCAGGATTCCCTGGAATCCTGCAACAATAACGATTTTTCCCGACTCCAGCTCTTCAAACACCCGGTCCGGCTTAACCTCTTCGATACGGGCTTTCCCGTAAGCACCGCTGGCTATAATTCCCGCCTGCGGTCCGGTCAATGATACTGCGGGAACCCCCAGCTTCTGGAATGTCATTGCCATTAGAGAAATGGAAACCTGCTCCCCCGTAGCCAAAAGCATATCCATTTCACGTCCGTGATTCACATCGGAAACTTGCCCTGCCAAAGCAAGCAAGTCATCCGTGCTGTCACCCATTGCGGATACAACAATTACAATCTTATCTCCCGGTTTCCGGTCTCTTAAGACACGGTTTGCAATATTTCGCATCTTTTCAGGAGTCGCTACAGAGCTTCCGCCGAATTTTTTTACATATAATGCCATGAACATCCCTCGTTTACAGAGTAACTTTAGAGTATAACCTTAAAAAATTTTATCATGCATCCGGCTTTGCGTAAAGATTCGACCGTATTCTAAATCATAAATTCGTAAAATTCTTTGTAGGCCGGTTTTACGAACTCATTTTTTTAGGGCGAATCAACTGCCGAAAGGATCAGAATTCAATTCCCTTACGGGCACGAATGCCTTTCTGGTAAGCATGCCTGATGATCTTCATTTCCGTAACCGTATCTGCCAGCTCTATAAGCTCCGGTCTGGCATATCGGCCGGTCAGGATAACATTTAATCTTCGGGGACGATTTCTCAGCAATTCCTCCACATCTTTGACATCAATCAAATTAAAATGAACTGCATAATTGATTTCATCCAAAACGATGAGGTCCCAGGAATCACTGTTTACCTCTTTTTTTAGAGCTTCCCACGCCTGAGCGGCAAGTGCCTGTTTGCGCTTATATTCTGCTTCATCATTCTGATTTTTATTGTGATAAACAAAACCGTCTCCCATCGGCCGAATTTCAATATTTCCATTCATTGCCTGCATCGCATGAATGGCTTCCAATTCTCCGTATTTCCAGGCGCCTTTGATGAATTGAAAAATAAGAACCCTCTGACCATTTCCCCAGGCGCGAATCGCTGTTCCCAGCGCAGCGGTTGTCTTGCCCTTTCCGTTTCCCGTATTAATCAGCACCAATCCTGCAGGACAAGCAGTCATATTTTCTCTCCTTTTGATAATTAACCAAGTCTGATTTTCTCATCTCTTCGACTGCTTATAAGATAAACAGGAAGCGATAAATTTATCTGCAGCCTTGGGATTTCCCTCAAAGGATAAATGAAGGTAACTGGCCAATACGTTTTTTGATACATATCCTTCCAGATGTCCTTCTTTTTGTCGGGTTCCCTGAAGACTGTATGCCCAGGGGAAATCTGCACCGCATTCCAGCGTTGAGAAATGGAATTCATGGCCCTTCAGTATATCTCCCGGATCTGCCAGTATACTGAGATGTAATGCCTTACCGGTCACATATCCTACTCTTTGCAGGGATTTCTGCATCCTGCAAATTCCAGGAACCACCCCGGCCATTTCAAACTGTTCCCCGTTGAATCCGGCAATTTCTCGGCAAAGATACATCAGTCCGCCGCATTCTGCATAAATCGGCATTCCCTGTGCTGCAGCCTTTCTGATTGCCGATTTTATGGAGTGATTTTCCTGAAGTTCCGTCAGAAACATTTCCGGGAACCCCCCGCCGAAAATCAGACCGTCAACATCAGGAAGCGCTGCATCTCTCAGGGGACTGAAATCAATAAGCTCCGCCCCCAGACCCGACAGATATTCCAGGCTGGAAGGGTAATAAAAGGAAAAAGCCTCATCCCGGGCAATTCCGATCCGTACTTTTTTCTCAGTCCTTTTCCGATGATCTTCCCGAATCTCCATAGCAGGAGCAGACCGTGCTGCCTTCCATAAAGCTTCTGTATCAATATACCGTTCTGCCGCTTCTCCCATGTGGCGAATCAGCTGCGTAGTCTCTGTTTCCGTAACGGGTGTCAATCCCAGGTGCCTTTCCGGTGTTTTCAACAGGTCATCCCGATGGAATGCACCGATCACAGGCATGTGAATCTGCTCCATAACCTCCCGGATCATCTGCTCATGACGATCGGAGCCGAGGCGATTCAGGATAACACCGGCAATCTGAATATCCCTGTCATATTCCCTAAATCCCAAAGCCGTCGCTGCAATGCTGTAGCCGACAGACTTGCAGTCCAGTACAAGAATAACAGGTGCTTTCAGAGCCTTGGCAATATCTGCGGTAGAACTGATTCCGTTCGCTCCTCCGTCATAAAGCCCCATAACGCCTTCAATAACAGAAATATCTGCTCCGCGGGACAAATATTCAAAAGCGGCAGGTAAACGTTCTGCCGGCGTCATCCAGGTATCAAGATTATAGGAAGACTTCCCTGCCGCCTTTGCATGAAAGCCCGGGTCTATATAATCGGGCCCCACCTTGAAGGGCTGTACACTGTATCCAATAGAATGAAGATATGCCAGAATTCCCGTAACAATAGTTGTTTTTCCTACTCCACTGTTTGTTCCCGCAATGACGATACGGGGTCTGTCTGCAAATTCCATTTATTTATCTCTCTTTGCAATAATCGTACTTAAATAATTCGGCTTGTAATCACTGGGAAGACTGCCGATATCCCGATGAATGATTTCATCCGGAAGCCCCGCCCGGGAAACCATAACGGAATTTTTCAGCATATGATGCTTCTTTAATTCTTCCTGGACAAAAGCAAAGTTTTTATACACTTTCATAATCACCGCATTGTCCGATGCACTTAAGGCCTTATCAAATTTTTCCGGACTGCATGTAGCAGGAATAATCAGTACATTTTCTTCCCATTCTGTTACAGGAAGACCTATATAGGAAGCAATTCCTAGGAAAGCCGGAATTCCCGGAATGGTTTCCACTTCATATTCATCAGAATCCTTAAATTCATTAAAAATATACATATAAGTACTGTACAGCATAGGATCCCCCAGTGTAAGGAAAACAATGTTTTTTCCCTCTGCCAATTTTCCCTCAATCAGCTTCCTGTTCGTATTCCATTGTTTTTCTACAGCATCCATGTTCAGACTCATCTCAAAAACCATCGGTAAAATTTCAATGTCCTCAGGAATATAAGGCTTCGCAATATTAAAAGCGACCGATCCATCCTTCTTTTCAGTCTTTGGAGTAATGATAATATCTGCATTCTGAATCGTCTTTACTGCCTTGACTGTCAATAATTCTGAATCTCCCGGACCGACTCCGATTCCGTAAAGCTTTCCCTTTTTCATAAAAACCTCCTCAAAATATCCATTAAGTTAGTAATTCTAACATAATCTGTTTTTTATTTTACCATAATCCGCCATGTATTGTTAAAATTCATATGGGAATTTTGTTATATGAAAAAGAACTGTCTGCTCTGACAGACAGTTCTTCAAAATCTCAAAAAATACTTTCCTGTACAGCAGGTTATTTAATTCCTGCAAAATCAATAGCCGTTTACCTGGCTGACTACGCGGAAATTTCCTACATTGAATGCTTTGCAGATCGCCGGGAAAAATCTCCCGGTCAGCATGGTCCGATAAATTTCGGACTTAGCAATCAGCATCAAACGGTCACCGTCATAAGTCACACGAATCAGGCCATTATTGATATATTTATCAAAATCTTTCTCTTCCATTTCCTTCTGAAGTTTTTCAAGTGCTTCCCTGGTTGGGCCTTCCTGGTATTCTTCTCTTTCCATAACCGGAATAAAACGAATTTCATAAATTCTATCATTATAACCCTTGGATGCAGCAGAATATCTCTTACCTTTTTCCATTTCTTCCATAATATTCACCAATCTTTCATCATCAAAATTATGTTTCAATTATATCATTTTCCCAAGCCGCCTGCCATAAAGATTTACAAATATCCCCGTTCGGCAAGACTGACAAAAACTTTGTCCCCTATGACAAGATGATCCAGAACGCGCATCCCGAAAATCTGCGCAGCCTTACGGACCACTTTAGTCAGCCGAATATCCTCTTCCGAAGGATTGGGATCCCCCGAAGGATGATTATGAATCAGAAAAATGCCGTATGCATTAAAGCGGACAGCCCATTTCATAATTTCTCTCACATCTACCGGTGCCGCATTCAAGTTTCCTATTCCGATTTCTCTCTTCCCGAGCAGCCGGTTCTTCACATTCACAAAAGCTGCATAAAAATGTTCCTGGCTTTCATGACGGAGCTGTTCCATAAAATACCCAGCCACTTTTTCCGGGGAATTGAACAACGGCCTTTCCCTGCCGAAAGACTGCATAGTCAGCCGCCTTCCCAATTCTATCGCCGCGCACAGCGTTATGGCTTTATCACGGCCTATCCCCTTGATCTGTGTCAAATCCCGCCAATCCAAATCCTCAAAGCCGTTCAGTTCACTCAGCATCTGTACCACCTCTTCGGAGATTTCCAGTACAGAATGGCCCTCTCGCCCGGTTCTCAGAAGAATAGCCACCAAATCTATCAGACTGGCCTGTTTTGGCAATTCTGCAAATCGTTCCCGCGGGCGAAACTCCTTAGACATCTCCTGAATCAGCATCAAGGTCATCTCCTAAATTCCAAATTTTTATTATTACCTTGCTTCGGAATTTAAAATCTCCTATACAGCCAAATGGCTATGATAATCCCCAGTATCGATATCAGATTAGGTTCAAACAGGATACCGAAATGAAACTGCAGGATTCCAAAATTAAAATGGATATTCTCTATGTCCAATACTTTATAGGAATGCATGAAAAACGGCTCAAGTCCGGAAAAACTGATTCCTCCCAGGATTTGGCCCAGGATTCCTCCAATCAGAGCACCTGCAATAATGAACAGCAAAAGCGTAAAAAAATTCTTTGTAATATGCATAATGAAATCCCATCCGAACAGAAAAATCAGAACGTACTGCCAATCACAATATTTCCCGCGGTTTTATCCATCAGATACTTTCCTGCCGGATCCCCCTTGCGATATTGATAAATGACCCGCCATACTGTATTCTGATCAGAAAAGATATACTCATTCACAACCAGATCCGTTCTGCGGGCACCGGATGATTCCGTGAAAGAAAAGGATAAACGATATCCTGTGCTGTTTCCTATATCAATCGGAGAAATCTCCGTATTCAAATTGGATACTTTTGCATTCTTTTCCAGAACAGTCTGTGCCTCCTTTTTCAAAGATTCCACGTTTGTCTGATCAGATAATTGCACGCCGGTAACCAAAATCTGCAAATTCTTATTGTGTCCTTCTGCTGCTGCCTTTTGGGAATCAGACGGCAGAAGTTCTGCTGATATATAGCCATCGGAAGGGACTCCTTCTGTCTTTTCCGCAAGCAACTCAAACGGGGTTGTCACCGTAATGACGGACTGGTTGCAACGAATTCTGTTCTTTCCGAAAATAAATTCTGATTCATAGTCTGTTTTTCCGCATCCGGATAAAAGAAGAACTGCTGTACTGAATCCGAGTAACAGAAAAATCAGCCTTTTCAGCTTCCCGCATAACACTTTTATCAACCTGCTTTTCCTCCGTAAAATCTGTAATTATTCTTCATCACATTATATCATATTGCAAACTCTCTTGTTTCTCCGGTACAGACGAATCAAAATGCTCTGTCAGAAATTATGGTATCATCTAAATGAAAAAGGAGATAATTCGATGAATGAACCATATAAAATAGGAATCATTGCCGAATGGAATCCCTTCCACCGGGGCCATGAACAGATGATTGCTTCCATAAAATCAGAATACCCACGAGCTTTATTATACGCTGCCATGAGCGGTTCCTTTGTCCAGAGGGGAGAGCCTGCCCTTTTTGATAAATGGAACCGGGCTTCCTGGGCTATCCGGTCCGGCATTGATGCAGTTTTCGAGCTTCCCTCATCGGAATCTCTGCAAAGTGCAGATTTCTTTGCGGAAAGCGGAATTACTTTGCTTTTCCTGCTCGGCTGTCATGCAGCCGCATTCGGGACGGAATCTCTCGATGCAGAATCCCTTTCCCGTGCCGCAGAATTTTCACTCACTAAAAAATATCAGACTCTGTTCCGTGAAGCTCTGCACGACGGCCTCTCCTATGCCTCTGCTGCCCATGAAGCCATGTCTTCCTTTTCCGGGAAACTGGCTGATGAGCTGACAAAGCCTAACAATCTGCTGGGATATAAATATGCAGAAGCAATCCTGCGGCATGGGTATGCCATGAAGCTGATCACTGTCAGGCGCGATATGATTCATAATATCTCTGCCTCAAGTGCCCGGAAGGAATTGATTTCCTGCGGACAGAGTACACTGCTTTCCGAAACAATACGCCCGGAAGCCGAAGCATTGATTGCGGAAGGAAATTATACGGATTATGAGCGATATGAGGATGCGTGTCTGCTCCTTTCCAGAATTACGCCTCTTTCCCGATTAAAGGACTCCGGTCTGTTCAGTGAAGGATTGGAACAAAAATGGAAGAAGGAATCTTCCCGGACTACGTATACAGATATGCTGGATCATGTCAAGAGTAAACGCTATCTGTACAGCCGGCTGAAACGAATCGGCGCCAATCTCCTCCTTACAGGAGGAAATCCTGTTCCTTTCCGTATGCTGAACGAGGACTCGGCCTATGCCCGTCTGCTTGCACTGAATCATCTTCACAGTGAATCCCTCCGGACAATCCGCATCCCTGTTATTACAAGTACTGCCAGGGGACTTCGCATCCTCAGCAATGAGGCGGCCCGATCTCTTTCATGGGACATTCAGGCCACAAATTCCCGTGCTCTTTTCCAGCGAAATCGAAGCTTCCGTGCAGCCAATATGGATTTTTACCGTTCTCCGGTTATCTTATAATCCATATTATTTATTGATTCCCTATTTGATATCACAGGAATGACTTTACAGCTATTTAGAAATCATATAGAATTAAAAAATATCTAAAAAACAAGCCAATCTGCAGGAGGTATCATTTATGGAACTAAGTTGGCCTATCGCCATAGCATTTATCTTATATCTGGGTCTGATGATGTCTATCGGTATTTATTACTCCAGACAGCAAAAAAATCTATCCTCTTACATATTGGGAGACCGGAAAATGGGCCCCTGGCTGACTTCCATGAGCGCAGAAGCCTCCGATATGAGCGGCTGGATGCTGATGGGACTTCCCGGATATGCTTACCTTAACGGATTTTCCTCTGTCTGGACCGGTATCGGTCTGATTGTGGGAACCTGGGCAAACTGGGTACTTATTTCCAAGAGGCTGCGCAATTATACGGAGGTAGCCAATAACAGTCTGACGATTCCTGATTACCTTTCCAATCGATTTGAAGAAAGTAAGAATGGCCTCCGTCTGATTTGTGCTGTATTCATTATTTTATTTTTTATCATCTATACTTCTTCCGGATTTGTCGCGGCAGGAAAATTATTCAATACGATTCTGGGGATTCCCTATTTTGAATCTCTCCTGATCGGCGCTTTTGTTGTCGTTTTCTACACATTCCTCGGCGGTTTTTCCGCAGTAGCACTGACTGACTTCATCCAGGGAACCATGATGTTCTTTACGGTTATTTACGTGCCGGTTGCTGCTTCCATTGCCCTGGGCGGACCTGCCCCGACTTTTGATCTTTTATCTCAACAGGGAGCCGATTATTTTTCATTCATGCCGGATTCTTCCGGAACTGCGGCTCTCCTGGTCATGATGGTCTCTTCCCTGGGCTGGGGACTCGGCTACTTTGGCCAGCCTCATATCCTGGTCAAATTCATGGCAATCAGTGATGCCAAGGATTTAAAAAAATCGACCCGCATTGCTATGACCTGGGTTCTTTTATCTCTGATGTTTTCCATTGCCATCGGTATCGTCGGCAAAGCCTATCTTTCCACGCCTCTGGAAAATGCCAATGCGGAACGGGTCTTCATCCTTATGGCAGAATCTCTTTCCACCCCTTTCATTACGGGAATTATCTGGTCTGCTATTCTGGCCGCTATCATGAGTACGAGTTCTTCTCAATTGCTGGTGACTTCTTCCGCTGTTTCCCGGGATCTTTTCCAGGCATTTCTTTCCAAAGATGCTTCCCAGAAAACATTGATCAGGGTAAGCCGTTTAAGCGTTCTGTTCGTCTCTGCGGTTGCTGTTTATCTGGGTTCTGATCCCAACAGTTATATCTTCTCCATTGTTTCTTATGCATGGGCCGGCTTTGGGGCCTGCTTCGGCGGTACGGTTCTTCTGTCTTTATACTGGAAAAGAATGACATTAAAAGGTGCTTACGCCGGCGTCATTACCGGCGGACTTACCGTATTAATCTGGAAGCATTTTGCATGGTTCGGTCTGTATGAACTGGTTCCGGGTTTCCTCTTTTCTGTCATTGCTATTATTGCCGTCAGCCTGCTGGATAAAAAACCTTCGCAAAGTATTTGTGATACTTTCGAAAAAGCTCTGGCAAAAAAATAATCTTCCTCTATTCATGAACATAAAAATCAGTTGAAAAAGGACATAATAGATAAAAAGATATCTATTATGTCTTTTTTCATGCCCGGAATTATTTCCTGCCAATCCCCGCTGCTGAGAAGGCACCAGACAATCGGTATAATATCCAAGGGATTCAACTGTTCAAACCGCCAATCCGCAATCAGGGAATAATCAAAAAGAGACCGGGAAATTCTTCCCAGTCTCTTTTTGGCACAAGCATTCAATAAGCCGAGTTCTGTACCGTATAAACGGTGATGATTATCTGTCTAGCCAACAAATTACTCTGTTGATCAAGCGACACAACCCGGAAGGTCAGCGGGCAACCTCAACCCTTCCCTATTCGGTCTTGCTTCAGATGGGGTTTACCAAGCCAATCAGTCTCCTGATTGCTGGTGCGCTCTTACCGCACCTTTCCACCCTTACCACTTTCGTGGCGGTCTCCTTTTCTATGGCACTTTCCCTAGAGTCACCTCCGCCGGACGTTATCCGGCATCTTGCCCTGCGAAGCTCGGACTTTCCTCACGCCTTTCGGCCCGCAATCATCTTTCGTGCTTGCGAAGCAAGTATATCATGAAAGGCTCCGGAATGCAATCATCTATTATTTTCCATTTCGTACATTATATATACCGGAATATATCGGAAGACCCCTGATCCTCATAAACGGTCAGATCCCATTGATTTTTCTGCGCCGCTTCACGAAGGAATTTGCTCAGATAAGGAACAATCACCCTTTCCGTATAATAATGCCCGCCGTCTACCATGAGAATTCCTTCCGCCGCTGCGTCCTGTGCTTCATGGTATTTAACATCTCCGGTCAAATATAGATCTGCCCCTTTGGTTTTTGCCAGTGAAGCAAATTCCGCACCGGCGCCGCCCAATACAGCTATCTTTCTGATCATCTTTTCCGGATTCCCGCAATATTTCAGCACAGGAATGCCCAAACGATTTTTAATAAACTGCAAAGCTTCCATTCCCGGCAGAGGAGCTTCAAGCTCTCCTATCCGTCCCATGAAATCATACTCCGGATAATTCATACATTGTACCGTTTCATAGGTTTTGGGATGGTACGACATAAGTAACGGCAATACAGCAGACAGCGCCGACTTTTTTATCCTGATCTGTACCTTTCCCTCATCGGAAAATTCTGCTGCATAAACGGAAGAATCCGACTTTAACTCCCGGATCAAGGATTCAGAAATACTGCCGCCAAAATCTGCCGTTAATTTCATCAGTGAATTTCCGCTGACAGGGACCAGTCCTTCACACCGGATCAATCCCAAAGCATTTGCCAGAGCATCATTAACTCCTCCGTCGGCCGTATCCAGATTCGTATGCGCGGCAAAAATGAGGATATCATTCTTAATGATTCGGGATATCATCTGCCCTTTTGCAGTTTGTCCGTCTATTTTGTGCAGTGCTTTGAAAAGAAATGGATGATGTGCAATGATCATCTGAATATGATTTTCTTCTGCAAAAGCAATATTTTCTTCTGTCACATCCAGAGCCACCAGGACACGCTGTACTTTTTCTGAAGGATCCCCTATCTGCAGCCCCGGATTGTCCCAGTGTTCTGCCAATTGTACCGGTGCCAGAGAATTCATCAGTCCAATCAAAGCTTTTCCTGTAATTTCCATAATATCTCCTCCAATTGCGCTTTTTCTTTCGCAGCCTGTTCCCTTTTATCCCGATTTTTGGGAACCGGACTGTCTTCGGAAATACTTTGAAGCATAAAATCCCTTTTCCCGATCAGGTTATACAGCTTCTCCTTGAACAGTTTATTTTCTTTTATCTTTTCCAGAATTCCCATCTCTGCTTCCAGTGCTGTAATCGGAGGCATATAGCCCGGAACAGCCATCATCATTTCATAAAGCTGAACCGATTCCAAAGCAAGATCCTCCTGTACAATCCGATAGCCGTTTTCCGCAAGCCAGATCCTGAGATCGCCGGCATGATTCTGAGGCTGCAGCACCATCCACTGCAAAGCATGGGATTTTTCCGGATTTTCTTTCAGGACATCAATAATCATCAGGCCACCCATACCGGCAGCAATAATTCCATCAGCTTCTCCTTTTTTCAGCGGTCCCAAACCGGAACCGACCCTTACTTCAATCCGATCAGAAAATCCATATTTTTCAATATTTTGCAAGGCACGTTCTGCAGGCCCGCAATGAATATCACAGGCAATTACACGGTTGGCCTTGTTTTCCTCAATCAGATGAATCGGGATATATGCATGATCCGTACCAATATCTGCAATACATTCTGCCCTGGGAAGCATTTCATACACTTTTGACAGTCTGGGCGACAGTTTCATAGAGTCTCCTGTAAAAAAATCCAGTAATAAAAAAGCCGGGCAATCGCCCGGCTTGTCATACGCTGGTGGGCCCACCAGGACTCGAACCTGGGACCAGACGGTTATGAGCCGTCGGCTCTGACCAACTGAGCTATAGGCCCGCTAATCACCAACGCATATTATGATATCAGTAATAGGGAAAAGAGTCAAGCTTATTCATTTTTAATTATTGATTAATTAAATTTTTTGCCGATTTTTTAAGTTTTACAAGAGCTTTTCCTTCGATCTGACGAATCCGTTCCCGCGTAACATCAAAATACTTTCCGACTTCTTCCAGTGTCCTGGTCTTTCCGTCCTTTAGCCCAAAACGAAGCTCCAGTACTTCCCGCTCTCTATCCGTCAGTCCCTGCAGCAATTCTTCAATCTGTTCCCGCAGAAGAATGGAGCCTGCAGCGTCATCAGGTGCTACCGCTTCATGATCTTCTATAAAATCTCCCAAGTGGGAATCCTCTTTTTCTCCGATCGGTGTTTCCAGAGAAATCGGATCCTGCGCAATCTTTTTAACTTCCCTGACCTTTGCCACACTGATTCCCATGGCCTTGGCCAATTCTTCATTGGTTGCTTCTCTTCCCTTTTCCTGCAGCAGCTGCCGGGAAATACGATTCAATTTATTGATGGTTTCCACCATATGGACAGGCACACGAATTGTCCTGGCCTGATCGGCAATCGCTCTCGTAATAGCCTGCCGAATCCACCAGGTAGCATAAGTTGAAAATTTGTATCCCTTCGTATAATCAAACTTATCTACTGCCTTTAGCAGCCCCAGATTTCCTTCCTGAATCAAATCCAGAAACTGAAGGCCTCTTCCCAGATATTTTTTTGCAATGGAAACGACCAGTCTCAGATTCCGATCTGCCAATTCTTTCTTGGCTGCCTCTCCCTGCCGGATTTCCTCTTCAGTGGCATCTGTTGCAATTCCCCTCTCCACCGCCTTGGCCAGCTTGATTTCCTCTTCCCCGTCAAGAAGCTTCAGCGCACCGATTTCTTTTAAATACATTTTGACAGGATCATCCACAGCAATCATGCTGTCGGAGGGAAATTCTATTTCTTCTTTTACCTCTTCTTCCTGTTCTGCTGTTTCAGAATCCTCTTCCAGGAAGACTTCATCATCGTCGGAAACATCTTCCTCGAAATTTACCTCCAGGTGTTCCGCATGGATTCTTTCATATAAACTGGATAATTCATCTTCCCCGAGATTTTGTTCATCAATAAGATGCATGATTTCCTTATTGGAAATAATGCCATTATTGGACTTCTTTTTCAGCCAATCTATACATTTTTCAACCTGAATGTTTTCCATTGACATATTTACCCCCTCCGAAAGTGAAATCCAAATCCGACCCCTTTTTCTCCGTTTTCTTTTAGCCTAATGCCTTATCCTGCCCAATGCAATGATTTCTTTATTAAGCTTTACACATAAAAGCTGTTCTTCCTTTGCCTGTGCCGGATCTGTCAGCAAAAGCTTCTGTGCATTTTCTGTATGAATCCGATATTCATTTTGCAAATAAATCCGCTTCAGCGGCCATATATAGTCCTCAAGAGGAACCAGACTGGGCTGCTCTTCTTCCATTTGAAGCTCAGCCAGTTTTTCAATATCACTTCTGTCCAGATATCTTTCCAGATAGGTTCGGGAAAGATTTTCCGGGCTTCTTGAAAATATATCAAATAACTTCCCCAGAAAAGGAACACTGAACCGGTAATTTTTTAATTCCTCCCAGCCTTCCGGAAGGAATCCATGGGCCAAACAATATCGGATAAATCCGGCTTCCAGTCTTCCCTGCCGCTTATCAGCCGGACGTCCTGCACTTCCCTGACCGTCTTCAGCCACCTTATCCGAAATATATATATGGGAATGATTCTTCTTTGCAAATGCCAGCGCTTCGCTCCGTATTATCCCTTCATCCATATGCATGGCCAATGCCATTTTCCGGATAAAAGCGTTAAACCGGAAGGTATCACCTTCTGCCAGCAGAACGGAGAACATATCATCCAGAATATGATGCTGTCCCTCCAGTGTTGTATCATCATATTTCTTTCTCAGTGAATGAAATAAATAGTCAAGTGCCGGTTCTGCCCGCTCAATGGCCGCCAAATAAGCTTCTCCGCCGTGAAGATTCACGAATTCATCCGGATCTTTCCCGTCACCAACCGTAGCTACCCGCAGTTTGATTCCAATGGATCCTGCGATTTCCAGAGCCCTTTTCGTTGCATTCTGTCCCGCATCATCCATATCATAGCTGAAAACAATTTCATCTGCATATTTTTTCAGCAGGCGCGCCTGTTCTATGGTAAATGCGGTACCAAGAGACGCTACAGCATTGGTTACATTGTGAGCATGAAGGGATATGACATCCATGTACCCTTCCACCATAATAGCCTGTCGTTTTTTCTTGATTTCCGGAAGGGCCTGATATAGTCCGAAAAGGAGCCGCCTCTTATTGAAAATCGGACTTTCCGGAGAATTTAAATATTTTGGTTTACTGTCATCCATGACGCGCCCGCCGAAAGCGACTACCCGTCCCTGTAAATCCAGAATAGGATACATGCAGCGATTGCGGAACATATCAAAATATCGGCCGTTCTTGGCCCCGCACAATCCTGCTTCAGTCAGAAGATCTGCCGGAATATGCTTTTTCTCCGTAAAATCCCGATACAGTCTGTGCCAGGAATCGGGCGCAAATCCAAGCTTGAAGCGGTCAATAGTCTCCCTTGTCAGGTTTCTCTTGGAAAAATAAGCCAGGCCGGCCTTCCCCATATTGGTCCTGGTCAGACAATTATAGAAATAAGAACCGGCCAGTTCTGTCACATCATAGAGTGCTTTGATTCTCTTTGCCTTCTCTGCCTCTTCCGCAGACATTTCCTGTTTGGGGATTTCTATATGAGCAATCTGTGCCAGTCTTTCAACGGCTTCTCCGAAAGAAAGATTCTCCATTTTCTCAATAAAGGTAATGATGTCCCCGCTTGCATGACAGCCAAAACAATAATAAAAGCCTTTTTCCGGAGATACTGCAAAGGAAGGAGTCTTTTCCGGCCCGTGAAAGGGACAGGAGGCCATATAATATCTGCCTTGTTTTTTCAGCTTCACATAGGAACCGATAATATCCAGCATATTCACGCTGTCTTTTACTCGTTGCAAAAATTCACTATTGAAACTAGCCATAATCCTCCCATTAAAATAAGCAAGAATGTAATTCAAGCACCGATAAACCAAGAAATACAAAACCATGTAATCCAGAAATCGGTGCTTGAAAGCTATAGTCAGTCAAGGCAAAAAATTACACATCTGTTTTTTCGCTGATTTTGTCAACTCTTTCCAACGTGCTGCCAAGACTTTCATATACAATTGAGGCTCCAGTCCGAAACTGGCTAATGCATATCCATCGCTGACTTCCACTAAAAGTGTCCTTCCGTCATCACAGATTCCAAAATCCAATGCATATGCAGCCGGCCCGTTTTGGTAAGCCTGTACTGCCTTTCGCAAAACATCTGTATCGGGAAAAACATCCCATCGCCCCTTATAGGGAGACAGCCCTATGATATCCCCATTCAGAATCCAAAGCCGCCATTCCGAAATGAAATGGACTTTTTCACTGCACCAGATTTCAATATCTTCCAGCCCTCCCCCGAGTTTGATTAAATCTTCCGATTTATCCAGGACAGTCCCCTGGAATCTTTTAATCTCTTCTACGGGTTTTACAAATACATGCCACGCGTCAGAATGACTGGTAACCGTAAAAAGGGTTGATTTCCAGATTTTACGACCTGTAAAAGGCATCAGTTCATCCGGATAGTCCAGCGGCTCCAGTTTAATTCCAAATTTTTCCAAAGCAACCTTGACATCTGATACGGTTCCTATCACAGGATCTTCCGGAGCATTGTTGGAAATAGAATAAACAGCTTTATAGGTAACAACGGGAATCCCCAAGCTCTCGCACCCTGCATAGGCATAATAGCAACTGGGGTCAAAAAATTCACCGGTATGTTTGATGCGAATGTACGCTTTCATGAAATCCCCCCTATAAAATAAACCTATTACTACATTATTTATAATAACATTTTAACTGATTTTCCGCCACTCTATCCCCTATAAAACAAAAACGCCCCAATGACTTCTATCATCAGGGCATTTCTTCCTATCTTTACAAAACCGGCTTACCAGAAATAAAACAGTGCAAATGCAGCAACAAAGAACCGATAAATTGCAAAGCCGGTTAAGGTGGATTTATTCAGGAATTTTAAGAACCAGAGAATCGAGATATAGGCCACAGCAAAAGCCGTTACAAATCCAACGGCCAGTACTCCTGCATCTGACCAGTTCAGATATTTAATTGTTTTCAGCAAATCATAAAAGCAGGCCAAAAACATTAACGGGACTGCCATGATAAAGGTAAAGTCAGCCGCTGCCTTTCGGTTGATTCCCAGAAATAAACTTCCTGCAATAGTACTTCCGCTTCTTGAAAAACCGGGCCAGAGTGAAAGACACTGAAAAATACCAATCTTAAAAGCCTGTGCGGAAGTAATCTGATCCACATCAACGACCTTAAAGGACTTATGCATCTTTTCCGCTATAATCATAAAAACACCGCCGAGAACCAGTCCGATAATAACGGTATTCGGCCCGAACAGATAGCCTTTGATGAAATCATGAAAAATAAGCCCCATCAGACAGGCCGGAAACATGGCAATTGCCAGATTCAGCAAAGACGGCCCCTTGCGTCTGAACCAATGATGCGTATTCAGGATAAACACGAACTTATTATGGTAGACAACAAGAACAGATAAAATAGCCCCCAGCTGAATAAATACATCAAATAAATCAGCCAGTTCTCCTGTAAATCCTAACATATTTCCAATAATGATCATATGTCCGGTTGAAGAGACCGGGATATATTCTGTCAGCCCTTCTACAATGCCCACTATTAATGCGCAAAAATATTCGTACACATTACACCCCTTTTACAGTTAACCATTTTCTCTCTGCGGATTTCCTGTAGCAAGTATTCCGTCAACTTTATTATCTTTTATATAAATGATCAAAATGTCTCTCTTTTGCTGTGAAAAATAGATATAAGCTGTTTTAGGAAATCCGCTGTCCGTATTGACTTCCAATTTATGCGGCGGTCCGTACAGCAAATCTACTGTAGATACATCATCTCCCAGAGTAATGCCTCTGGAGGTCAGTATCGCAGAACCCGTAATAAAAAGAGAATCTACGCAGCGGTCTCTTTTATTTGTCTGAACCGAAAATCCCGGATAATAAAGGATTTCTTCTTTTTCCCCGGACATCTTCTTCTCCCAGCCCTGGGCATCACGAGGAGAAAAAACAGTATGAAGCTCATATCCGGCAATTCTCATATCACGGTCAGCCAATAAATCCGGGTCCGTCTGCGTATACGGCTTCTGACGAGGCAAATCGTTTTCCGGGATAAAAGACGCTTCTATAGAAAGGATTTTTCCCTCCTTTACAAGGAAGCGAAGCTCCTTTTTCCCTGTTCTGTAAAGAAAATGATACAGCTTTGCTTTTTCATTCCAAAGAATCTCATCCGCTTTCCCGTATGTTCTCAGCAGATTCTCCCGCGTGTCCCCCACAGCAATGCCCCGTGCGGTCTTATACATGCCTTTGCTGACGGTAATTTTGGAAATTCCCTCATGCTGAATAACCTGACGGATTGGAAGATCATTTCTCTTCATATAGGATTGCAAGAAGCTGCTGCTCACACTGACAGAGATTCCATCTTCCTGATATACATCAAAAAGAGTTTCCTTTGTTCTGACAAAATTCTTTTCTCCCGAAGGAGGAGAAAATTCTCCGCCGAGCATAAATCCGGCAACCTGAAAATCCGATTCCGATAAAGGAGCTCCATTGATTGGAATCAGTTGCTGTCCGTTGACGGTCCCGGTTTGTTTCTCCTTCTGCTCCGACGTCTCATTCAAAACAGCCTCCGCTTTCCGGGATTGGTTGGCAGAACTTTTTTCCTGTTCTGGAGATAGATTTTCAATTTGCTTCTGCTGAGCCAATCCTTCCGTCTTTGCGGACAATCCGCGCGACGGAGGTTCTGCGAAGGACATAGTCCAGGTCAAAGCAAAGAGTGCCGTCAAAATTCCAAGTCTATATACCTTGCTCATCTTCACTCCTTTTCCTAAATACCTATTACGTTATTATGCTTTGAACCCGTCTCTTCTGTCAAGGATTGCTTTCCCAGAAAGAAAGGGATGCTGATTTTCAGCACCCCTTTCTTTACCGGCTTACTGTTTAAGCTTTGCGGTATTTATCAACAAAACGCTTCATGCGGCTAAGAGCTTCCCGAAGATCTTCTCTGCTGGCAGCATAAGAAATACGAATGTGATTCTTTCCCTGAGATCCAAAGCAGGATCCGGGGACTACTCCAACTTTTTCTTCCTTGAGTAATCTGTCGCAGAATTCCTCATCACTCATTCCTGTGCAGCTGATATCCGGGAATATGTAAAATGCACCGTGAGGTTTAAATACGGACAGTCCCATTTCTTTCAGACCATCATAAACAATATCGCGTCTGGCTTTATATTCATTGAACATATTTTCCACATCATCAGAACATTTCTGCAGTGCTGCTATAGCCCCGTACTGGCTGG
Source organism: uncultured Dialister sp. (assembly GCA_938038225.1). GTDB lineage: Bacteria > Bacillota > Negativicutes > Veillonellales > Dialisteraceae > Dialister. Next base: position 281,058 of record CALHRX010000007.1, read on the forward strand.
TTGAACTTGCACAAAGAATCTGATACTGATGAACTTTAAAGGGAGTCCTCAAGGCTTCCTTCGGCCCGCACATGTAACCGACTCTGAGTCCTGTCATCGCATAGGATTTAGAGAAGCCGTTCAATACAATTGTCCGTTCCTTCATTCCCGGCAGAGATGCAAAGCAGATATGTGTTCCTTCATAAGTAAGATCGCAATAGATTTCATCCGAAATAACAATGAGATCGTGCTTTTCCGCAAAATCTGCAATTTCTTCCAGAGATTTTCTGTCCATGACTGTTCCCGTAGGATTATTCGGATAGCCAATCAGAATTGCTTTTGTACGGGGCGTAATTTTCTTTTCCAGTTCACGGACTGTCAGCTTGAATTCCTCTTCCTGATAGGTCGGCACAAGCACCGGTACAGCTCCTGCTATAGTTACACAGGCCGGATAAGCAAGGTAAGCCGGATCCGGAATCAACACCTCATCTCCCGGATTCAGAAATGCCGTCATAATCAGTCCGATTGCTTCCGAGACCCCGACAGTAACAAGAATTTCTCCGTTTGCATCATAATCCACTCCGTACTTTTCGTGAAAGAGTTTTTGGATTTCCTTTCTGAGCTCAATCAGTCCCCAGTTTGAAGTGTAGGAGGTTTCCTTTCTCTGCAGACTTTCCACACATGCCTGGATTACCTTGTCAGGTGCCGCATAGTCAGGTTCCCCGACACCCAGAGAAATAACGCCCTCCATCGTACTGGCAATATCAAAAAACTTTCTGATTCCGGATTCAGGAACAGTCTTAATATGATCTGCAACCTTAGAATTCCAATCCATCATTGCCTCTCACTCTCTTTCTATGTCAAAAATAATTTTAAGAATTTAATATACGTCTTCCTAAATCTTCACACTTCTTCAGTGACTCATCATCCGGATACCCATAAGCCAGGAGAGGATGTTCCGGAAATACCCCGCCTGCAAAATGCAATTCATTGTACCAGATGTTCAGCCATGCTCCGCGGCTCCATCCGCACGAACCAAAGACTCCCATGATTTTCCCCTGAAGATAAGGCTTGAGCTTTTCGCAAAACGGCTTCATTTCTCTTTCATCTATTTCTTCTACTCCCCAGGCAGAGCACCCAAGGATAATGTATCGGTATTCCTTTCCGATTGTTTCCGGATCCACATCAGAGACGGGGGCCAATAAAACATCAGCTCCTGTACTTTTAGCACCCACCGCAACGGCTTCTGCCATGGCTTCCGTATTTCCCGTAGAAGAAAAATAAATAATTGCTGCCTTCTTTTCCATACAGCTCCTCCTCCGATGGATGATGACATAAGAAAAAAGGCGTTCTTCCAATAAAAGAACGCTCTTTCCTTTTTATTAACTTATGCCTTAGCTACGGTTTCGCCCAATTTCTTGCAGGCTTCCAGTGCTTCATCATCGGGATAGCTGTACGCTTTCACCGGATCAGCTGCCAGAGCAATACCTTCTTCATCAAAACGGGATTTCCAGTTCTCGATCCAATCGCCCTGGTTCCATGCATAAGACCCGAAAATACCGACAACCTTACCTTTCAGCTGGGGAAGCAGTTCTGCAAAGAACGGTTCAAATTCATATTCTTCCAGTTCTTCATTTCCCATAGCCGGGCATCCCAAAACAATATGATCATAAGCAGCTACATCGGAAGCTGTCGTATCACTTACAAAGTTCAATGTGGTTTCTGCACCGGCAACCTTAGCACCTTCCTCTACAGCCTGTGCCATGGCTTCCGTATTTCCGGAACCGGACCAATATACAATTGCTACTTTTGCCACTTTAAATTCCTCCTATCAATTTCAGAATATATAAATATTGTTACATTCTTACTTACTCTATATTACTGATTCAGATTCCTCTTGTCAATTTTTACTCATCCTGCGGACACAGGATTTCTACGAAAAACCTGCTGCATTCATGATTCCGCATTATTCTTTCCTGAAGATATCCGCATAATTGACATTCTTCGGAATTTTTCTTTCTGCTACCATCCGGGAAATCTCACGTACAGCTTCTTTCTGATCCGCATCGGCATTGATAATTCCCAGCGTCACAAAATACCCGTCACGCTGCAAAATGACCCAGTAAGCTTCATGAAAGGGAACCCCTTTCTCTTCGCTTCGAAGTGTAAAATACCCTTCCCACCGGGTACCGCTTCGATCTTTGATTTTTTTGAGCGGACTGACTCCCGAAAACTTTCCGCCATTTTCTATGATCTTCCGGTTGATGTAGTCCGCATAAACTGCCATTTGTTCTTCCAGAGAATCATCTTTATGCTTAAATTCTCCAATCTCAAAGAGAACAGGAATTCCTAAACGATGGGACATTGCCCATCCGTAGGAAAAATCAGGAGGATCGCTGTAAGTCATCGTAAAATACTGACTTCCGGTAACACGCAGAGAGTTAAAAAATTTCTGTATTCCCCCTGCTTCTGAAAACAGCAGTGTCTTCTGCACCCCTGGTTCAAAGGAAATGCCGGTCGGTTCTCTCATTTCTCCGATTCCCGGAAGATTAAATGTTTGTGCAGCCAGCCCCTGCTGAGTTCCCATCAGCAAGGTTCCCGCAAGAACAAGACCCATCAAAGTAAGCTTTTTCATTTATTTTTCTGCAGCTTTGCCCAAGTATCACGCAAACCGACAATACGATTGCATACGAGATGATCTTCCGTACTGTCCGTATCAATAATAAAATACCCTTTCCGGAGGAACTGGAAGCGGTCTCCCGTATGATATTTTCGAATTTCCGGTTCTGCCTTACTCTTCATGACCGTCAGGGAATGAACATTGATTTTTTCCATGAAATCCCTTCCGTCATCCACATCGTCCGGCGGAATCAGGTAATCATACAGACGGGTTTCCACATCGACCGCGGTGTCTGCGCAAACCCAATGAAGCGTTCCCTTAACCTTCCGATCAGCACCGGGAGTTCCGCTTCTTGAGGAAAAATCTACCGTACAGTGAATTTCCTGAATATTTCCCGCTTCGTCCTTGACGACCTCTTCACATTTTACGATATATGCCCCCTTCAGCCGAACTTCTTTTCCCGGGGTCATGCGGAAAAATTTCTTCACAGGATTCTCCATGAAGTCTTCCCTTTCAATGTAAAGGCAACGGCCAAAAGGAACTTCTCTTTCTCCCATAGCAGGAACTTCCGGATTATTTTCCAATGTTACTTTTTCAATCTGTCCTTCCGGATAATTGGTCAAAACAACCTTCACCGGATCAATGACCGTCATAATCCGCGGCGCTTTCGCTTTCAGATCTTCACGGATACAATATTCCAGGAGTGCGATATCCACCACATTATCAGATTTGGCAACACCGATCAGACTGCAGAAATTCTTAAGAGATTCCGGAGTATAGCCGCGTCTTCTGATTCCGCTGATGGTAGGCATACGGGGATCATCCCATCCGGAAACCAATCCGGATTCCACCAATTTTCTGAGTTTCCGCTTGCTGGTAATCATCGTGGTTACATTCAGGCGGGCAAATTCAATCTGTCTCGGTTTTTCCTTTCCTTCAAATGCCTGCAGGCACCAGTTATATAAGGGTCTGCGTTCTTCAAATTCCAGGGTACAAACTGAATGGGTAATTCCTTCAATCGCGTCCGACAGCGGATGTGCAAAATCATACAGCGGATAAATACACCATGTATCCCCTGTTCTGTGATGAGAAGCATGCAGAATACGATAAATAACGGGATCGCGCATAACCAGATTGGGGGATGCCATATCAATTTTAGCTCTTAAGCATTTTTCCCCATCCTTATATTTTCCATTTTTCATTTCTTCAAACAGCTTAAGATTTTCCTCGACAGACCTGTCTCTCCATGGACTGTTTACCCCTGGATGAGACAAATCTCCTCTTGTGTTATGGATTTCTTCGCTGCTCTGATCATCTACATAAGCCAATCCCATACGGATCAACTTGCAGGCATATTCATACAGCTGCGGAAAATAATCGGAAGCATAATGAACAGGTTCCTTCCACTTGAATCCCAGCCATTTTACATCATTCAAAATAGAATTCACGTATTCCACATCTTCCTTTTCCGGATTCGTATCATCGAATCGGACATTGGTTGCACCATGATACTTTTCGCCCAAGCCAAAATTCAGGCAGATGCTCTTTACATGCCCGATATGAAGATACCCATTCGGTTCCGGCGGAAAACGAGTCAGTACTCTCCCGCCTTCATAAACATTTTCCTCAATGTCTTTGTTAATCTCCGCTTCTATAAAGTTAGAGGCTTCATTTTTTACTTCCACTGCAAACTCCTCCTGTTCATCGGCTATTTCATTTTATTTTATCACATTATGAAAAATCATAAAACCATATTCAGCACTGTCTTCCGGATTCTCTGCTAGGAAAATCTGCTCTCAGATCCCGTTCCAAATGATGTTTTACCGGTAATTTTTAAACCTGACTGCTTTATATCTTTCCGAGATCCCCTGCGCTTTCAGTGATTCGCCTTATAAATCACAAGTATGTTATAATATTTAAAATTTAATGAAAGAAGGGTTTACTATGCAAAGACTCATTTCTTATAACCATAACGGCCAGCGGCAATGGGGTGTTCTCAGCACAGACGGAAAGTTTGTATACTCTGCAGAAGATCTGGAAGAAACCTATTTCATCCCTCTCGGCGAAACAATGGAGGAATTCATCGAATCCGGAGAAAACGGACTGCTCAATCTGGCAAAAGCACTGGAACTCAATGCCAAGGATCAGGCCATTAAGCCCTATCTCTTAAGCGAACTTAAGATTGAAGTTCCTTTTTATCCTAAACGGAATATCCTCTGCGTAGGCAAAAATTATAAGGAACATGTAAAGGAATTTGAAAAGGATGCGTCGGCACCGCTTCCGCAAAATCCCATATTCTTTACAAAAGCTGTTACTTCCGTTATCGGCCCGGATGATGAAATTGACAGTCATCCCGCTGCCACCAAAGAAGTGGATTATGAAGGCGAGCTGGGTGTCATTATCGGAAAACGAGGCACAAACATTGCAGAAGAAGATGCCATGAGCTATGTATACGGTTATACGATCATCAATGATGTCACTGCCCGGGATCTTCAAAAGAAACATGCACAATGGTTCAGAGGAAAAAGTCTGGATACCTTCTGTCCCATGGGCCCGACCGTTATGATCGGGGATTGGCCTGTTCCGTTTACGATTTATACGAAGGTAAACGGCAGTCTCCGCCAGGAAGGAACCACTACCGATTTGATCTTTTCCATTCCCAAATTGATTTCTGTCTTATCGGATGGAATGACACTTCAGCCGGGAGATGTCATTGCCACAGGAACACCGAAAGGGGTCGGAATGGGATTAAACCCGCCTCAGTTCCTTAAAAAGGGTGACCTTGTGGAGATTACTATTGATCCGATAGGAACTCTGCGCAATACTGTAAAATAAATAAAAAAGATGAAAGTGAGCTGATTCACTTTCATCTTTTTTTCTGCTCTTTTTGTTCCTTCCTGACATGGTTCCTGTATAACCGGAATCCCAGCAAAAACTGGATAATTCCTGCAGTTACGTAGACACTTCTTACATCCAGAAGAAAAGCAACCGCAGAGGCCATCAAAGGGCCGCACATATTGCCGAATTGCTGTGACATATTGGAAAGCCCGAAAATTCTTCCCCGGAAGGAAGACGGCGTATACTGAACAAGAGAAGCATTCAGGGAAGGATTTGTCCCGATAATAAAACATCCTACCAAAAACTGACAAATCCCGAAGCCATACACACTTCCCGGCAAAGACTGGACCGCCGTAATAACCCCGGCTGCCAGAAGTGTAATGCACATCGTCAGGTAGTAGCCCCTAACCTGTCCGATCTTTCCCCACAAAGCAGTTGTCAAAGCTCCTGCCAATCCGCCGCAGCTCATGATAATTCCTGCCGTTAATTCCACATAATCCTTATCCGCAACAAACTCTCCGATATAAATCGTCGTGACAGACTGAATCATCAGAATCGTACACTGAAGAAAAAAAGAAATCATCAAAAGTTCTCTCAGCCGTTCATTGCCAAAGGTAAACCGCAAATCATCTATAATGGTCGACGATGTTTCTTCTTTATTTTCCTTTGGTTTTGCAGTTTCTCCGTCCCTCACAAATAAAGCAGTTGCTCCTGCGACAAGCCATAAGAGGACGCCGGAAATATAAAAGGTATTTGTCATACCGACCGTATAGGATAAGAAGCCGCCAATCAGAGGCCCGCCGATTCCTCCTACCACAAGCGCCGTCTGTGCAAATCCAAGTGTCACGCCCAGTCTGTCCGCCCGTTCATTGTCAGAAATCAGCGCCATTGCCGCAGCAACAAATCCGTTTGAAAATCCCTGAAAAGCGCGTGCTCCCAGAAGCTGGTATTCGTTCTGAGACAAGCCGCAAAGTATATAAGAAATTCCCAGGAAAACCGCTGCACGCAAAGCCATCATCTTTTTCCCCTGCCGGTCCGCCATCTTCCCCCAAATAGGCCCCATAATACCGGCTACAAGGAAACAAATGGAAAAAACAAGTCCGGTCCAAACAGTGAGCATATCATCCGGAACTCCCATCTCCTTCAGATACAGCGGAAGAAACGGGATGACCATTGTATATCCGGAAGCAACAAAGAACATACTGACAATAAGAATCACTATATTATGGTTCAAGTAATCCCTCCTGTCTCATTTTAAAAATTACCGAACGGATTCCATCCAGCTGATTGCATCGTCCATCATATTGGTCGTTACAAAATGACCAAGTTTCGGATAAGTAATTCTCTGAATGGATGAATTATATTTCTTCATGCTTTCAAAAAAATGTTCCTGCGCCCGCAGATCAATCGATTCATCACTCTCTCCATTGGTTAAAAGCATGGGAAGCTTTGCCATTTTCTCTGCCTGATTGATAGGAGAAAACTCTTTCAGCATTGTACAAAAATCCCGATTTTCTCCCATATATACTCCGAAACGAGCCTGAAGAAAAACGTGCGTCAGCAGCCAGTCACCGGATCCGTTAAAGGAAACAATTCCCTTTGATAAATCAGGATAAGCTGCGGCAATCCCCATGACCGACATTCCGCCCATGGAATGTCCCATGAGAAAGGGCTGATCTTTCCCTTCATTCTTTATATAGGAATAGAGTGTTGGGAATTCTTTTATATTCTGAATAATCGTTTTCCAGAAAACAGGATATGCCTTCATCGTATAATAGTCTTCCAGACGATCTCTTTCGCCGTGACAGACCGCATCCGGCAAGTATACCGTATACCCCTGCACCGCCAAAAGATAAGCCCGGGACAGCTGGCACTTTGCCTCACTGCTCCAGCCGTGATAAAAAATAACAGAACGCTTCGTCTCCCTGATCGGATAAACGATGTAAAGGGGAATCTCTCCGCAATATGCCTTTTCAACCTTTAACTGGCTCATTCTTTTTCTCCTTTGCCTCCGGATAAAGACGGTCCGTCCATTTCCAGCGGTTATGGAGCCAGAACCATTCTTCCGGATATTTCCTGATCCATTTTTCCAGCCGCTGATTGATTTCATCCGTAATATACTGAATGGCTTCCTTCTTCTTCAGTTCCTCCGGAGCCTCAATCGGTTCATCGATAATAATACGATAGTGCCCCCGTTTATCTTCATGAATCAGAGCAGTCATAACCGGCAATTTGCAAAGCAACGAAAAATGTGCGGGACCCGTGGGCGTCAATGTTTTCTGTCCGAGGAACTCCGACAAAATACCGGTATCCCCCGGATCCTGATCACAAAGCAGGCCCACAAAATATCCTTCTTTCAGGCGGCGGAGCATATCCCTGACCCCCGTTTTATATTCAACGGTCTGCCCCGGCATAGATCGATACTCACAAAGAAACCGATCAAATTCCTTGTTTTTCTGTTTCATCGCTACAGAAAGCAAAGGGTATCCGTAAAGCGCCAATGCTGCTCCTTCAATTTCCCAGTTTCCGCAATGAGTTGCTGCCAAGATGCAGCCTTTTCCCGAAGCCAGAATCTTATCCAGCTTTTCTTTTCCCTCAATTTCCACATAATCCTGAATATTCGACGGCTTCAGCAAAGGGAATCGAAACATGGAAACCGCCAGCGGACCAAACCGGACAGAAGAAGCTTTGGCTATACGTTCTGCTTCTTTTCTATCTTTCGTGATTTCCGCCCTGAGTATATTGGAAACAGCTAATTTTTTTCTCTTTGGCGGAACCAGGGCCCAAAATAAATTTCCCAGACATCGTCCCATAGATGCTGCACCGTTCGGAGAAAGATGCACCGTAATCCATCCCAGCCCTTTTAATAAAGTATAGGTTCCTTTCATACCGATCTCCTAATTTCATCTTCAATTTATCGAAAAAGACAAGGCGTCGTCTCTGTATCCGGGAATCGGAAGAAACAAAGCCTTGCCAATATGATAAAACCGTCATTTATTTGCCAATCAAAGAGTCGACCTTCTTCTCCAATTGCTTGACCTTTTTATTTAATTCCGGAAGATGCGAAACAGCAACTTCCACCCGCCCCCATTGTGCATGTGAACGAGCCGGGTATCCCATATAAACGCCGGGTTTCGTGATATTTCCTACAACCCCGGTTTTCCCACCCAGAATAACATTATCTGTTATATGGATATGGCCGTTTATGCCGGACTGTCCCGCCAAGATGCAATGATTGCCAATCGTTGTACTTCCTGCAATGCCTGTCTGAGCAATGATGAAGCAGTCTTTCCCTACCTGCACATTATGTCCCAGATGAACAAGATTATCAATCTTGGTGCCGCTTCCTACAACGGTATCGTTCATTGCACCGTTATCCACAGCCGTCCCCGCACCAATTTCGCAATCATCACCGATGACAGCCCTTCCCAGCTGCCGAATATGGTGATGGTGCCCCTGCTCGTCTGTTGAAAACCCGAAGCCTTGTCCGCCTACTACCGCATGAGCCCGTAAAACGACACGATCCCCAAGAATCGTATTTTCATGTACAACGGAGCCGGGATTCAGTTCGCAGTCTTTGCCAATAACTGCATTTTTGCCTACATAAGTATACGGATAAATTACCGTACCGTCACCGATCACAGCACCATCCTCAATTACTGCATAAGCCATGATGCATACATCTTTGCCGATAGATGCTTTTTCACTGACGATTGCTGTAGAATGGATTCCCGGAGTAAATCTGTTTTCCGGATGATACAGATCAATCAGCTGTCCGAAAGCTCTTCTGCAGTCCGGGACAACAATCAGATTCTTTGTATATTCTGCCGGAAGCTCATCCACCAAGATAACTCCTGCATTCATTTCTTCAATATGTTCTGCATAAATGCCCCTGGCAAAGGTAATGTGATGGGGCCCGGCACTTTCTGCACTGCATACATCGGAAATAATAGTATCCCCATTTCCGTACAGGACTCCGCCTACAATTTCTGCCAACTCAGATGCTTTTTTTTCCATAATCCGACTCTCACTTCCCGGCCGATGCAGAAGAAGCTACACCATTTCCGTCAATCTTTTTCAAAACTTCATCCGTAATATCTACCGCACCTGCAGGCGCCGCCTGTTTCTGCATAACGATTCCTATTCCTTTTTCCTTTGCCACTGCACCGGCTGTAGACTGCACCAATGATTCGATTTCTTTCTGCTTGCTCTGAATAAAAATCATTCTTTCCTGTCTGGCCGACTGTACTTTCTTCTGCATTTCCTCATCAGAAAGACCTTCTGCCGCCGTCTGATTCAGACGTTCATTGATTTCCTTATCCTTTGCAACAACTTCCTTCTGAATAGACTGGATCTTGACTGATTCCATTTCTATTTTCTGTAAATCCAATACTGCTGCCTGATGTTCACTGCCGCATCCGGACACAGCAGCAAGCACGGCCAGCAATCCGGCACAGGCTATTTTTTTCACTGCAGCTCTGTTCATGAGCTCCCTCCTATTTATCTATATTAACAATCTTCGTTGCGATATCACCGGTTACATCCTTTGCCTGAACATTCGCCCGATAATTGGTAAATATCATGGCAAGGTGCTGTTCTGAAGCAACGACAGCCGATTCTTTCCGAATGTCTTCCATGATTTTTTCTTTAATATCAGCCATCTGCTTCTGCTTAAACTCTATTTTCTTCTTCCAGCTGTCACTCCATGCCTGATTTGCTTCATCATGACTTTCCTGCAGATTTAACAGTTTCTGTTCCTGATCAGCAGCCAGCTGATCCTTGATTTCCTGTGCTGTTTTAGCACTGAAATCCTCCAATTCCGCTGAAGCTTTTTCCTTGGCATCTTTCATCTGCCGGACTTCTTCATCCGACCAGCCAATCATATTTCCGTTTTCCCTCTCCATACGAATTTGCAGCAGCTCATGCAGCCGTCCTTTGATCTTTTCCTTTTCTTCTCCGGAAACTCCGAGGACTGTCAGCTGCATCTGCAAATTAGCCATTTCAGCTTTTTCTTCCGGCGTCAGCGGATCCGCATACCGACTGCTGTCTGCCTGATGATGCCTGTCACGGATAGAATTGTACAGCTTTTCCAGGCGCTGATTCAATTCATTCTCCTTCGCCTTGACTCGGGTTTTCCATTCTGTCTCGGCAGACAACCTTCGGCTTTCATCCTCCAGTGCCAGACGAATCTTTCTCTGCTTGGCAGAAGAGTCGATAAGATTCTTCTTTTCGGCCTGATACTGCTGCAGCTGCTGATTATATTCCGTTTCCAGTCGAAAATATTCGCTGTACCTCGGATGCGCCTTCACCAGAGTCTCAAGATTGGCCACTCCGTAAACAGGTCCCTGTACAGATTCGGACTCCTTATGGAAACCGCATCCGCTCAGAAATACCACTGCCGAAATAGCCAAAGCTGCTGCCGCCTTACAGAAACATGTGCCGACCATAACTGATTACCGCTTTATTTACTTGCAGATTGTGCGCCGGATTGACCTGCAGTAACAGCCTTATTCAATGCATCCGTTACGTCCTTGGTAATATCCACGCCACCGTACAGAACAACCGACTTATCTACTACAAGAGAAAGTCCTTTCTTGGATGCTACTGACTGAACCGCACCGGTCACCTGATCTTCCATATCCTTTTCAATGGAAGTTCTCTTCTGGTTAAACTGCTGCTGCATATCATTAAATAACTTTTCCTTATCTGCATCTGACATGCCCTGAGACTTGCTGTCGAAGTCTTTCTGCATTTCATCAGCCATTTCTTTCATTTTTTGCTGATAGTTCATCGCCAGAGAAGGATTTGCAGAAATGACCTCCCGCTGATCCACGATTCCGATATCCGTAGTAGGCGCTGCATTTGCTGTATCCCCCATGGACAACACCGCCATAGCCCCTACGGAAGCAATAAATACCCCTGCCAGAGCAAATGAGAAAATTTTCACATTCTTTTTATTTCCCAAAGTCGTCATCATAATTCAAGTTCACTCCTTTATAAATTGGCAACCAGTCTGAGCCACTTGCCTTCCTCATCATTATACACATATTCCAAAGTCATGTAATTATGAATTCTATAAGAAAGGCCAAATTCATTTTCTTTATTTCGGAAATCTCTGTCATACCGGAAAGAAAACTTTTGGCCAAACGGAATGCTTCCGAACAGATGATTGCTGTTTTCCACAAAATCATATTTATATCCCAGTCGAAGTGTATCCCCAAATCGATGAACAATTCCGGAATATACATTCCAGTCCACCGGGCCAGGATAAAATTCCGCTTCTCCGAAAATCAGATTATTCTCTCCGATAAAATGTCCGAGAATTCCTCTCAGAGCTGTATTTTTATTCCCGTCACGCCCCATATCGACCCAGGCTTCCATTCTGATCAGCCAATGATCTGTCAGAGCATTCACAATAAGTTCTGTATTTGCTCCCGGTATCAGTGCCCCTGTCGTCTCTATCTGGTATCGTTTAATAAATGAATCATTTTCCAGAATTTCATTCAAATGGTTTTCTATATCCGCTTGATGTCTTTCCAGAAATGCAACCGGCAGTCCTTCTAATTCTTTCAGGGCCGCCTCAGTCCTGTTTACCGCGCCGAGTAAGAATATACGGGGAATAGTTGTTTGCCGAAAAGTAATTTTACAGTCTCGTACGATGGTTCCTTTCGGTATCAGATAAATCTTAACCTTTGTCTTCGTATCCGGGATAACCTCAAAATTAGCCTGGAATTCAGGCAGAATTTTCCCTATGGCATCCTTTCCCGCAGAACGGGATACACTTTCCGCCCATCCTATCGAATCAACAGGAAGCCCGATCAAAAGATTCTGCATAAAAGCCTGAACATCACTCAGGTCCTTTTGCACCAGTTCTCTTGCAGCAGGTGATAAGTTCCCATAATCGATTTCTGTGTCCACCTGCTCAATCATTTTTCCTACGGGAAGCAACGTTACCGAAATCTGCGAATCTGAGCCGTAATCTACCGACAAATCCGAAACAACATAGCCCAGAACTACCCGATTCACGATATCACCCAGAACTTTATCGTATTGATATTTGTTCTGTGAAAAGACTTCTGCATCTTTTCCGATCAGTACCTGCCTTCCGATGGAAAGAATTCCTGCTTCGATTCTTTCTTTAACAGCCGTCGGCATTTCTGCGCCTTCGGCATGAACCGAAACAGTAACCGAGTCAATGGTTGCTGCTGATGCTGCACAAACACCGGTAAAAGAAGATATCAGCAGGATAATTCCTGCCCGAATAATTTCCCGTCGTAAAGCAGGAATCATCTTTCTACCTCTTTTTTATCAGAACTGTGTACCAAAGCTGAAGTGGAACTTATTCTGATCTCCGTGACCGTAATCCAGACGAATCGGACCAATCGGGGTCTGCAGCCGGAGGCCTACACCGACAGACCAGTTCAGCGAATCGTCATCATCATACCACGGAATCTTTCCGTCATCGATGCCCCAGGTGCTGCCTGCATCCGTAAATACAACGCCCTGTACTTTCTTTGCAATCGGGAATCTGTATTCAAGCGTTGCTGCATACATCTTTTTGCCCTTGAACTGATCGTCTTCATAACCACGGAGAGTATTGGAACCGCCCAGATTAAACAGATTGCCGTAAGCTACATCCCCGTCAATATAGCCTCCCATTACGCGCAGCGCAAGGATATGCCCGCTTCCCAGACCTTTGTAAAAACGCCCTTCTGCGGTGAACTTGTAGAAGTCATAATCCCCGCCAAGTCCGTGGCCGCCCCACTGGGCAGAAAAATACAGCCGGCGGCCTTTGCTTGCATTAAAGTAATTATCACGGTTATCGAAAACATGGCTGAAGGTAAAGCTGTTTGTTGTTCCAAAATTGTCAAAAATTGCTTTTTTCCATACCGCTTCAAGACCTGGTTCTTTACTAAATCTATCCTTAGACCGGCCGCTCCATTCAAAGCCGTCATGATCATCGTAAGATTCCTTGGCGGTTTCAAACATGAAATAGTTTGTGCGATAATCATCGGATACATGGCCCCAAGTCAGGTTCCAGCCTTTTCTTCTCTTATCGTATTCGGCAATTTCATGACCTTTTGCATCATAGTCATCGTATTCATAAATCCGGTTAAAAATAGAAGCGCCCAGAGAATCGCCGTTGGAATTAATCCACGGCCGCGTATAGGAAATGGTATAGTTTCTACCGTCACCGGCCCCGCCGAATTCCCAATGGAAATTGACTTTGTCGCCGGTTCCTCTGAAGTTGGAATCTCCTACTTCCACTATACCGACCGTTCCGTCAGAATCGGAATATCCGGCACCAACGGTAATGATTCCTGTCTTCTGTTCGATAACATCGATTTCAATGATAACATTATGCTCATTCTGCTTGCCCGGAAGAAGCTTCATGTTGACATCTTCAAAATACCCCAAATTATACAGTCTTTCCATGCTGCGGCTTGCCAGGAATTTATTAAAGGGTTTTCCTTTCTTCAGCTTCAATTCCCGCGTAATGACATAATCCTTTGTTTTATCATTTCCTACCAGGGTAATATCTTCAATAACCCCTTCCGAAATCCCCACGTGGAGAACACCGTCTGCACTTACCTGTACCTGCGGAATAGAAACCAGCATGTATCCCTGCTTCAGATACAGATCTTCAATTTCCTTCAGCTTTTGATTTACCAGAACAAAATTCAGCACACTATCCGCCGGAAACTGCATGACTGACTTCAGGTAATCACTGGTAAATACCGTATTTCCTGTAAATTCCACATCATGCACAATCGGATTGGTTACCATCTGATATGTCAGCTGTACTCCTTCCGGAACAGCCGAAAAAGTCGGAGTAATCTGCGAAAAAACCCCGGTAGATCCAAGAGAAGCTACATCATTTCGAATTCCCTCTACAGTGACAATGCTCCCCGTCCTGCTTTGAAGCAGCGGAGACAGTTTTGCTTTTACTTCTTCCGGAATTCCGTTAAAATCAACAGAAACAATCGTTTTTCCTGCCATTGCTTCAATGGCATCATTATCTTTATCAGAAAGATATAAGGAGGCATCCCCTACCGCAACAGTTTGCTGCGTCTGAGGCACTGCAACAGACGGTTCTTTTGCCTCACCGGGGTTCACACCATTTGCACCCGGGATCTCTGCCATCTGTCCATCTTTGACATTAATCATAGCGCTCTGCGTCATTCCGTCTTCGTTCCCGGAGCCCGGAATACCTTCTGCTGCTGCTGTCATTCCGGACATAGTCAGCATAACCAGGGAAAGCAAAAGTGCCTTTCTATATTTTTCCATACTACTGTTTCCTCCTATTAGTTTCCTGATGAATGATCCATAATAGATAAATTTATATTAAGCAGTCAATTCCGTCCTCTGAGAGTACGGCTGGCTTCGCCTACAACCATTTGTATTTCCTGATCCGACAGCCCGGAATACGTGTCAGAAGTTTTTCCCGAAGAAATACTTTCTTCTTCCGCCTTCTGCTCTTCCGGTTCTTTCAGGGAATCTCTGCCGACAGCATTTGCAGCCGCAGAATTGTCAGACGCCGGTTCAGAAAGATTTTTACTTAATAAATTTCTATCTTCTTCAGAAGAACTCCGGTCCGTCTCCTGCTGAACCACGGGAGCAGCAGAGGTCTTTCTTCCTTCGGATACATATTCCTTTCCCATCCAAAGTACTCCCAATAACAGAACTGCGGTCCCAAAAGCCCCAAACCGAAGAATCCATTTTAAAGTATCTGACTCATGCTGGGTTTCTTTCAGACGCTCCATTTCTGCTCTGGCAAAGATGAGATGAATTTCTCCGTTCAGCTCTTTGTGGCTTTGATAAGAATCTTCTGCCATTTCCAGCCATTTTCGTACCGCTCTGACGCGTTTTATTTTATCTCCGGACATAATACCTCCCGGATATCTCTGCTTTTCCGTTTTTATGTAATACGGTTCAGAATATATAAAATTCCTGCAAAACATATAAAAAAGTCACTTCTCGTTCTGCATCTGAAATATTTTATCTCTAAAAAAGCTTACCTCCTGTCATGAATCAATCGGGACAGCATCCCCCGCAGGCGATGGATGCCTTTTTTCTGCAATCGATAAACATAACTTGTACTGACAGCCATTGCCTCCGCCGTTTCCGAAACAGTCTGCTCATCCAGAAAAATACTGCGAATAACGACCCTCTCCCTGTCAGGAAGAAGGTTCACCGCATGGTTCACCGCAGCATGAAGTGAATTTTTATCGACATCCTCAAATGCGACATCAAAAAGAGGAACTTCTCCATACATATTTTCCTGCGCATCAGACGGCAAAAGCTGCTCCATCCCTTCTTTGTGAAGAAAATCAATCATTCTTCCCCGAATCCGATGCATAGCATATAAAGAAAAGGCGGTTCCTGCAGTCCAGTCATACGTTTCTGCAGCTTCCATAAGCCCGACCGTTCCCTCCTGAATCAAATCCAATGTCGTTGTCTCCGGCAAAGCAAATCGAACTGCTTCTTTAAAGACAAGCATTTGGTAATGCTCTATTAAGGATTTTCGAGCTTCCGGTGAATCATTCTCTTTGTAAAGCTTCCACAAGGAGATTTCCTCATCCCGGGAAAGCTTCCGCATCCGGGATAAGAATCTTCTATATTCTTCTAACACAATGGTCTCCTAGAACTTAAAGCTCCAATCAGTTCCTACATAGCTGTCATGCATGTTATTATACCACGATGATAAGCCAAGATGCGAATTTAAGTCATAATGAATGCCTATACTCTTATCGTCATTATTCATTCCCATAGTTGCGGTCAGCATAAAGTCATTAAATAAATATTTTCCGATTTTTATGTAGTAGTAATTATCGTTTTCTGTGGCAGAGCTGCTGTAATAATCAGTTAGATTGGATGTAATATTAATCAAATCCAGCCCAATCTTATCCTGCAGGAAATCCTGGATTCCGCTCCCCAGAACCATAGTCAGTCCTGCGTTAAACAGCGCACCTTCTGCTGCTCCGCTGCTGTCCTTCTCCGGATCCTGATGAATTGTAAGAAGCAGCAAAATCTGTGTATCACTCAAAGGAGGATCACTGTAAAATCTTGTCGTCATATTTCCCGGCACACCGTCCATCTCTGTTGTGATATTGTAATGTCCGATTTTTGCCGCTGCCTTTGCATGAACGGTGGGATAGAAATTGCCTGGCAAACTATTCCATGTCGCACTTGCCTGATCGATTTTGAATTCCGTCGCGCTGACCTTGACGATTCCTTTCAGCACACTCACCCGGCCGCTCAGTATGGCCGACTGCATTGGCCCCAATACAGAGATATTTCCCTTAAGCATCATATCGTACAATGTTGAATTATAGAGCCGGACATTATCACCAATCTGAACATCAATCTTTGTCATCAAATCAGGCAGATTTCCTTCTGAGTCTCCGAGCATATCCAACGGAATATCAATGATTGCATCATGAATATGCAGATTCCCGCTGACTCCCATCCGGCCAGACAATTGATCCAGCGTGAAATCTCCGTCCAAAGCCCCTTTATAATAGGCCGAATTAATGCTCGGCGCATGAATGTGCAGTTCACCCTTGTAATCATATTGAGAAAGCTGTTCCCACGAAGCAGTTCCCTGTGTATTGATTTCGCCGCCGCCCAGTTGTGCACGGCCGCTGACATCTGCCGTATATCCGCTAAAGTCCATTTTCAGCTGAACAGAACTGATTGGTTCATTCATCCCAGTCAGTGTCATCATGCCGTCATTTACGGATATTCCGCCCAAAAGATAGGGATTTTTATAACTTCCGCCGATCTTCAGATGTCCCTTGATAGGGCCTTCTGCAGACGTAATTTCTTTAAACAAAAGCGCAAAAATGTTCATATCCGCATGTTCAAGATCCACATCCAGGTCCAACGGGACTGCTTTGTCCGTTTCGCTTCCCGTAATAACATTTCCTGGGAGAGTTCCTTTTAATGTCGCTTTGTAAGCATTTCTGGAAATCATGGAATTCTGAATATGAATCACATTATTTTCTGCAGTAGCCATCATCAGCATCCGGTCAAATATGACTTCTCCATATCGAGGTTGAAGCAATTCTACTGATGTCTGAGCCTTAGGCATGTTCCTGTTCCCGGAAAGCTGCACCAACGCTGTCAGCTGTCCGCCTACAGAAATATCCTCTTTCCCCAGTACAGAAGGAATCCAGGAAATATCCATATCCTTTGCTGCCGCCTGGATATCCAGATCTCCTGAGGAATTCATGGCTCCCTGCACAGCAAAAGAACCGTTTCCCACCGGAATATACATCTTACGGATCATCAGCGCTTTATTTAAATAGGAAAAGTCAATCGTCCCTTCTCCCATAGGCACCGAACCCAAATGCCCACTGGATATTACTGCTTTAAAATCCACATTCGGATCATCCAGGGTTCCGCTGATCCGCATGCCTCCTTCTACTTCCCCATCTACTTCCTTGCCCGGCAGTTTGAATAACTGGAAAATATTAACAATGTTCCAGTGGGAAAACTGAAGATTGCCCTGAATGTGCCCGGACTCTGTATTATAGGACCCCTGCCAATTGAATCGGCCCGACTTCTGCCGGAAAGTCCCATCTTCCACGCTGAGCATATGACTCTTATACCGTATTCCTGCAGACGCAGTATTCACTTTATTGCCGCCGATTATAATCTCCCGGCTGAATGCCTGACCTGTGAAATCAGGATCCTGCACGGTCCCGTTTAATTTCCCTGACAGAGAAACAATCCCCTGAATTCCTTTATCGGGAAGCATCCTTTCTATATTAATATCTGTCAAGGAAACTGCCAGATCCAGATGATCCTGCTTTACAGTCCCGTTGACAACAGCAACGCCCTCATAAATGTATCCCAATATATTTTTCAGCTCAATCTCATTATCCTGATAAGAGTACATGCCGGATATATTTTGAAAAAGCTGTCCCATAACAGATCCGCTCCAGGCATGGAAATCACCGGACAGTACCGGTTTTTCCAAGCTTCCCCCAACAGTCAGCTCATTTTCTATCCATCCTGTCACCGGATAAGACAATCCTGCCAATTTCATGAGATTCTCTATCCGTGCTTTTTCCGTCCTGATCTTCAGAGAAAGTTCATGAGGCGCATCCAATCCGATATTCCCGCTCAGGGAATGCGTCCCCTCACTGTTCCGTATCTTTACAGAGTGAAGACTCAGCATTCGATTCTGTAAAGAGGCACTGCCTTCTCCGAAGTCAATGGCAATATTCCGGAATGAGCCATCCCGGAATGCGAATTGCAAATGTCCTTCCGGGTTTTCCTCTGATCCTTTAATCTGCGCTTCTCCGGATACGATACCGCTTATATTTTCACCGACAAGACCGGCAAATGGACTGATGTCCCAATCGGTTTCTTTAATATAAAAATCCAATTGATGATTCTGAAGACTTCCCCGCGCTGTAAAAGCCCCTTCTCCGCTGGTACCGGTCATATAAGAAACATGGATATCATCTGTTCCGTTTCCGTATGCTGAAACAGACATTGTATCCAGCGGAATACCTGTATAAGACAGTTGTCGGCCATTAGCCGTAAAATTCCACTTTCCCTGTTCATAAATGCCAAATCCATTGATAAAACCAGCAGAAATATTTTGATACTGCAAATCCTGTGCTCTCAGATCTCCAGAAGCATAAGAACACTCCACCTGGTTTCCTTTATATTTTCCTTCCGCTCTGATATTTCCGGAAATAATTCCATGGATTTCTTCATCCAGCGGAATTTGTTCTGTATTGATCTTCTCAAAGGAGCCGTCTGCAGAGAATAATCCGGAATTTATATCATACCGGCCTTTTCCCAGGATATGTCCGTCCGCAGCATCTGCTTCCAGATAAAAAAGCTGAACAACATTTTCCTTGCAGGAAAAATTTGCACTGCCCCTGGCAATCGAAATTCCCTTATATTCCCCTCTCTCTACTGCTAGTTCTCCGGAAATTTCCGGATGCGCCAGCGTACCGGACACAAAAAACCGGCCGTCAAAAATGCCTTCCACATCCGAATAGGCAGAATTTTTCAGCAGCTGCTTTGCATCAACCTTTTTCAAGGATATCGTTCCGCTGATTACCGGATCGGAAGTATCAAATTCAACAGTTCCCTCGCCTTCTACAGTCTGATCATTGATTTTCCCTTTAAAATCCCTGACGGTAATCCGGTCATTTTCAATACAAAAAAAAGCCGCTCCGTCAGCCAGAACATCATTTTCATAGCCAAGAGCAGCATGGTCTAAGCGTCCGTCTACTTTATAAGCGACCTTGCCATCGCTCTTCCAGATTTTGGCGCTCGTCACCTCCCCGGTTCCTTCTTTAAGATCAACACTTTGTGAAAACTGAGGAAATTGGTCCATTAAAGGTTGCAAAGATTTCAGCGAAATTTCATTGGTTTTTACCTGAATATTGAATCGATCTGTATTGATATAATGAAGAGTTCCTGCAAAATCAGAGTCAAGGAAATTTCCTTCCAACTGTCCTTCTATCGCCTGGGAATCATCCCACCGGAAATTTCCGGAAAGCCGGCTGAAATCAAATGTTCCGGCCTGGCTTGTAATAACATGGGCCTGGGCTTTCTTCCCCGTAATAATCACTTCACCGGTAAAATTCCCAGAGTCTTCATTCTCTGCAGGTTTCAGCAAAGACTGAACATTCCATGTACCGTCTGCCTTTTGATTCAAATAAACATTGGGATCCTCCAAAGTGACTGTTTTTACAACGGAAGCAATTCCCGTCCCCTTCATCACATAATCATACATGGAAGATAAGGTCCAGCCAACCGTCAGACTGGGCGCAGACAAAACTACAACCCCGTTTCCGTCCTGCAGCTGCAAATCCATAAATTCAAGATCATAGTTGGGATCCAGATCCAACTTGCTCCAGGTTACCGTACCATTGATTTTATTATCAGCTGCATCCGTAATAACGGGGGCTATATTCTGCACTACGATCGGCCGAATAAGGAGGTAAACAACAGCAACCAATACAAAAGCAAATGCTGCAAGGCTGTTTACCCACCATTTGACTTTACTTTTCACCGTTATCTCCATCAGTATTAAAAATATTTCTAAAGCATAAACAGAATGCAATCAACTGAAACCATCCGAGGATTATTTGGCAAATTCAGGATGAATCACTGCCGGAATTCCCATTGCATATTCCAAGGTTGCTAATCCGATATTGTAATTATACAGAGCGGTAATATAATTCGTTTTTGCCTGATTCAGCTGTAATTCTGCATCCAGAACATCCAGGTTGATTCCAACCCCGCTGCTGTAGCGAACCGTTGCAATTTTATATGCTTCTTCTGCTTGTGCTACAGAAGCTTCCATCGCACGGATCTGTTCTTTTGCCGCCAGAATATCTAAATAATCCTGCCGAACTTCCAGCTCGATCATTTCTCTGGACTGCAGCAGCTGTTCCTGGGCTATGCGAATATTGGCATTGGCAGACTTAATTGCTGCATCTGTTGCACCGCCGTCCCAAAGGTTCCAGCTGACCGAGCCCATTACAGACCAGTCATCCTTATTCACTTCTCCGATTCCGGCTTTGTCCCAATTATATCCGCCCTTCACGGACAAAGACGGCATATATCCTGCCTTGGCAATGCGCAGCTGTTCATTGGCAATGCGAACATTATAATCTGCTTCAATCAATTCCCAACGATACTTCTGTGCCATGGCAATTGCCTGATCCAACGTCAGATCGAAATCCGGTTCCGGAAAATCCTTATCCAACGGATTAAGTTTCGTGTTCATCGGAATTCTCATAATATTATTCAGGTTTGCTTCTGCTACATCCCTGTCATTGTTCGCAGTAATGCTCGCAGACTTTGCATTAGCCAGAGAAACATTGGAAGTCAGAACATCCAACTTGGCTACAATGCCTGCATCAAACTGCTGCTGTACATTTTCCAGATGACTTGCATAGTCATTTACCGATTCTGCCTGCACTTCTGCCAGTTTGATATTTTCAAGATATTTATAATAAGCTTTAACCGCAGTCAGCTTAGTATTGGCTTCCGTTCTGTAATATTCCAGATCTGCAATATTTTTCTGATACCGCGCCTGATTAATGGCTCCTTCCACAGAACCGCCGGTCCAGATAGGAAGAGTTACACTTAATCCCTGATCATAGCTGTGATTGCTGCCCTGTCCGCCGTTTCTTTTGGCTGCATCAGCCGCAATCTGAGATCTGCTCCAGCTATAAGCCAGCTGCGGATTTTTCTTGGCTGCTGCCGAACTGACTGCAGCTTCCGCCACTTTCCGGTTCAAATCAGATATCATAATATCCCGATTATTCTGAATGGAAGTGGAAATAACGCCTTTCAAATCAATATCAATGGTTTTTACTTCCCCGGAAACAACTTCCGGAAGTGAATTTCCCAGATTCTTCTGCAGAAGCATATTATTGAAATTCACAGTATCAGCACTGCCGGCTCTGTCCAGCTGGCTGGCAATTGCCTTTTCCGTAATTTCCGGATCTGTAGTTAATCGGGTAACCGATCCCTTTGCTTCCGCCTGAATACCGCATGACAATGCTGCAATAACCGCAGCCGTGAGAACACACTTGGAAAGTTTATACATAATTTCATCCCTTCTGTGTCATATTTTATTGAACCAGTTGCATTTTTAGTAGTTATAACCAACGCCGATATACTCACCGCCGCCTCTGTTGCTGTGCGGAAGAATCGACTGGCCGATGATGTAGAAATTATCATTCAGGCCATATGTTCCCCGAATCCTCATGGTCAAATCATTCGGATCGTATAAATCTGCAGAAAATCTCCATCTGTTCTGTTTATAACCTGCACCTAATCCCACTTTGTTTCGGATAATTCCGGCATAAGCTTCATAACTTCCGCTGGATTTTCCAAACAAAGCATCATAAACCGGATCATTCCCTATGGATTCCATCCCCAAAATGCCAAAGGAATCATTTCCCATTCTCAGAAATAGGTTCGGTGAAAACTTATCATTTTTTGTATTATATAACAATTCTCCCGAAACATCCAAACCAAAATCGCCGTTTCCGTTCATAATTCCATTGATTCTTCCGGAAATATCTCTGGCATTGTTCGAAATATCTCTGGCATTTTGCGAAGCAACAGCCAGGTTTCCCAGAATTGTCCTTGCATCGGAAACCGCCTGTCCGTCACCGTTAAAATCCTGAAGCATCTGATTAATCTGTTTCGTAATTTCATTGATCTGATTCGTCGTCTGGATTCCCTGTGCAGTAATAACAGAAAGATTCTGCGTGATAGTATCCATATTATTGATACTGTTCTTTACGCTTCTCTGTGAATTGGAATCAGACACGACTGCATTGATTCCATCCAGCATAGTCTGCACAGAATTAATCAGCTTATCCATTTTCCCCATGACCTGATCGATGCCCGGCGAAGCCTGTCCCTGTACAGACATGCCCTCTTCCAAGTATCCCCGTTCAGCATGTCCGCCGGAAGCTTTGACAAAGCGTCCGCCCATCACGCTGTTGGTCTGAATGGAAAAGCTGGCATCCTTCGGTACTTTTGCATCGTGATAAAGCCGAAGCGTAACAACAGCCTGGCCGTTTTCCACTGCAATCTTCTCCACAATGCCGACTTCAACTCCTGCATAGTGAACAGGATTTCCCGGCTCAATTCCCTCTGCTTCCTGAAAATAGCCCGTCACATGAAATCCGTTCTGTCCAAAAATAACAAGACTGCTTAACTGGACAATAATCACTGCAAACAAAATAATTCCCAGCAGTGAAAACACCCCTACTTTGGCCTCGGTCGACCATTTCATAAGATTTCACCTTCTCCGTTTGTTACAGAACCGGAAGGAAGCCCCTCCATAAACTGCCGGACTCGTAAATCCTTCGATTGATGCAGAAATTCCGGCGTTCCTACCGCCAAAAAAGACCCTTTGTACAAAAATGCCATTTGATCTGCCACCGTATCTGCCAGCCGCAAATCATGCGTAACAACCACACTGGTTGCATGAAACACTTTCTGCATGCTTTTAATCAGAAGGCCTATATCCGCAGAACGGATAGGATCCAGTCCCGCGGTCGGCTCATCATAGAGAATAATCTTCGGTTCCATTGCAATCGCTCTGGCAAGACTGACCCTCTTTTTCATTCCTCCCGAAAGATTTGCCGGCATGATCTCCTGCATTCCGTCCAGTCCCACCAGGTGCAGCTTTTCTGCTACGATCTGATTGACTTCCTCTTCCGAGAGATGCAGATGCATTCGGGGACCAAAAGCAATATTCTCTTTTACATTCATGGAATCAAACAAAGCAGAATATTGAAAGACCATTCCCATATTCCGCCGGGCCTGATTTAATTCCTTTTCCGACAGACTTCCCATATCTTGTCCATCCACAATGACCTTCCCCTGAGTAGGCTGCAGCAATCCGATAATCAGCTTCAGGATTGTGGATTTTCCGGAGCCTGACGCTCCCAGAATTACCATGGTTTCTCCGCTGCGAATTTTCAGACAGACATCTTTTAAAATCTGACGGTTTCCGAATGTCTGATAAACATGCTCAATATCAATCATAGGCACCTCAGAACAGAAGGGATGACAACAGATAATTTGCCGCGAACAGCATGATAATGGAATAAACAACAGATTGTGTCGTCGCTTTCCCGACACCTTCCGCCCCGGCAGTACAGGTCAGTCCCCGGTCGCAGCCGACCAATGCAACAATCATTCCGAAAATAACGGATTTTATAACTCCGAAATACAGATCTGACGGAACGCAGAACACATGAATAGAGTGCATAAAAGTATAGGAAGAAACACCGTGAGCCAGGGAAGCCACCATCATTCCGCCGCCCACGCCGATGGCAACTCCGAAAACATCCAACAGCGGAAGCATGGCCATGCAGGCAATGACACGGGGTACAACCAGATATCCGACCGGACTGACTGCCATGCACCGCAGAGCATCAATCTGCTCAGTTACTCTCATTGTGCCGATTTCCGCCGTAATGGCAGCGCCTACCCGGCCGGCCAGCACGACTCCGCACAGCACCGGTCCCAATTCCCGTCCGATTCCGATAGCCACAATCGCACCGACTGTAAAATCTGCTCCGTACTTTGTCAGTTCCCCGGCAATCTGCACAGAAAGCACCATCCCGGTAAAAAGAAGAGTCAGTGCCACAATGGGAAACGAAAGCACGCCCAGAGAAAAGCATTGCTTGAACGTTTCTTTTTTCCGAAAGGCGCGAATTTCTTTTATAACTGCCATCAAAAGAAGAATAATGGCTCCCAGCTGGTGAAAAACACCGAGCGTTTTTCTTCCCAATCCTTCCAAAAAATCCATCTCACACTTCCTTTTCTAGGCCTTTTTCCCGCTCTGTCTCAATAAGCAATCAAAGTCCCCGTTTCAGCAGACTGATTTTCTTCAGATTTCGACTTTTCCTTGTCTTCCATCTCATTTTTTTCTTTGTTTGTCATCTCAATCAGTGCTTTCTGTTTGGAATCCGACAGCTGTTTCAAGGCCGCATCCCGCTCCGCAGGAGGCATAACCTTGAAATTAAACTGACCATCTCCCAAAATCACATAATCTGTTGAAACTGCACTTTTCGGTGTCTCTCTTTCCTTTTTGACCGGTTCATCTCCCTGTTCCTTAAGATAATCCGGCACATCGGAAGATTTTTTATCTTTGATTTCCGCTCTTTGTTTTTCTTCGCCCTCTTTGGAAATCATACTCACTTCCGGATTAATGATTTCCGCTACGATCTGGTTGTTCTGATCCTCTTTTTCCAGTTTTTCAAAAAGGTCATCGAAATCCTTATAAACACGAAGCCGTTCCAGAACCTCTCCGGTCAGATTATATCTTTGCTGCTGAATCAGGTAAGGAAGGGGAATTACCCCGCCGCCCCGGATTTCCAGCATCATATCTCCATAGCTTTGATCCTCCGGAACCTTAAAAGTCAGATCTTTATAGAAAATTTCTCCCCGATAAGGCTGAATTCGTGCGCGGATATAAATCGTATCTCCCGGACTGACCACAACAGGATAAGCAGAAGCATCCAGAAGCTGCGCCGTTTTCTTGGCTTCCGTGACATTCACATCTACTGTCATATCCCGCAGCGGATACTTTTTAAATCGATTCTGGGAAAAAATCCGGATGACATTATAAATTTCATCTACACTCCGCTCTGCAATATCCGAATCGGACCAGTACATATTGGTCCGATGAAATGCCTTATCCTTCAGATTTTCCGGCCACAGCGTATAAGAAAAGGCTACTGTGCCGGCCCCTTTCCGATCCAGAGTACTGTTCACCGCATTGTATATGGAGGTTGCAGCCAGCATCGGCAGCAGCTTTTCGTCAGGAATCATCCGTACATTGAGACTTTTATCATTTCCTGTGTCCTCGTCCCGGACAGATACATGAAGGCGCACAGATTCCGGAATCTTCCCGCTGATTCCACTGATTCCCGCACCGCGATCCTGGTTGATCTCTCCGATTTCCCTGCCGATAGATCCCATTTTAAAAGGAATATTCTGGCTGGGAACAACCGTAAAGATATAAGAATTATGCATAAAATAGCCTGCGTCCCCCCTGTTCAGGAAGGGATGACCGAAAGCCACAACATGATCTCCATCGACATAGGTAACTGTTCCTATTGCCCCCAGCTTCAGATCCCCGGTAACAAGTGTTGCCGAAACAGCACTTCCTGCTTCCAAAGGATATGCGACCTCATCGACCCCGGCAGAGGCTGTGGAATAAGGAACCAGATGAAAGCCTTTCATTTTCTGGGTCAAAAAATCCAAACCCTCGGGAGAATATCCGGAAGCCATAACCGGCGTTTCCAGGGGGATTAAGTTTTCATCTCTTCTGAGATTTTCCGTTTCCGTATTATCCAGAGTCCATAAGTTCAGCATATCGGAAATAGGGGTTACCATTCCTATGCGGCCTCCCGACTGAGGAAAACCGTATGCAACAGCCCCTAATAATTTCCCGTTAATATAAACAGGGCTGCCGCTCATTCCCTGAGCAATACCGTTTGTCTGATCAATAACAGGACCGGACACTTTAACCAGAACCAGATCTCCTCCTGTTGCCCCTTTATTTTTCAGCACACCCAATACATCCACATCAAAAGTATCGATCTGACGGCCGTGTACAACTGTTCTGGCAATACCGTGCATCCCCTCCTGCACTTCCGATACAGGAAAGAATTCCTGCCTTCCCTGAGCAACAGTGAAGCATCCCAATGAAAAAGCAGTCAACAGTCCTATTTTTATAAATTTTTTTATACTGAACATCATTTTTATCTCCTGCTGTTTTATATTTCCACAACAGCTACGGGATCACCGGCTTTCACCTTCATCCCCTTTTTCACAAGAACCTTTTTTACTACGCCGTCCGAATCGGCTCTTGCCGCAGGCATCTCTCCCACAAGGGATTCCACAGATACGAGCACGTCTCCGGCCTTTACCGATTTTTGTTCCGCAATGACATAGACTGCCACCCCGTCCAACACAGAATTTTGTGTAATTTCAGCGCCTTCAATCTGCCAGGGTAAAAAGAATGTAACTGCAGTCACCCCAAGCAATAAACTCTTTTTCATAATCCTCATATCGTTTCTCCCATAAAATTGAGCCTTAGTCATTTCTTTTCATTGTACCATTTTTATATGAGATTCACATCATCATACAAGAGAATTTATAGAAATTCTCTTTTCTTTTTGTTTATAAAAAAGAGATATAGCATCTCTGCTATATCTCTTTATGATATCAGTTATCAGTGCAAATCCTGAAGTGAGTCACGGAAAGAATCAATATATTCCAATGCTGCTCCGGCTCCGACTGCATTTACATAAGATGCCTTATCCGCTGTCTGTGCTTCCACTCCTATGAGACGGGAAATCAGCTTCTCAATCCCTTTCAGACGAGCCGCTCCGCCAATCAGAAGGATTCCCTCTTTTCTTATATCTTCCAACAAAACGGGAGGCGTGCGTTCTAATACATTGCTGATATTCTTCAGTATTCTGTATAAAATCGGATTGATTGCCTGTGCAATATCCTCTCCTGTCACCGCAATTTTCACAGGAAGTCCGGAGATTAACGAAATACCAAAAATTTCTGCCACCCGAGGAACTTTGTCGGTATCCCATTCAACACCCAATGCAATCTTTACAGATTCGGCTGCTTTTTTCCCTATCTTCACATGGTATTTATCCCGGATCGTCTTCATAATGGCTAAATCCATCTCATTTCCCGATTCACCGGAAAGATGGCTCAGTACGATTCCATTCCGTGAAGAAACTGAAATTTTCGTAGTTCCGCCGCCGATATCAACAATCATGACTCCTGCCCGCTGTTTCAGCAGCTTTCGCATCCCCATCAGTGCTGCCAGGGGCTGTTCAATCAGAACAGTCTTTCGCGCACCTATGGATACAGCCACTTCCAGCAAAGCCCGTCTCTGCACATTGTTGATTCCGACAGGCACACACATCATCAGACGCGGATGAAATAGGATTCCCCGAAAATAAGACTGATTAACCACGGAATTTACAAGGTAGGCTATTCCGCTGTAATCAACCACCGCACTCCGTTCAATGGGGCGTACAATTTCTATTTCCGGCGGAGTTTTTCCTTCCATTTCCTCTGCTTTTGTACCGCTGACCAAATAGGATCCTGTTACTTTATTCCGGGCAACTACTGCAGCTTCAGGAAAAACAATACCTTTACGCTTGATATAAAAGACAACATTGGATGTACCGATATCGATTCCGATATCTTCCGCACCGAACGAACCGATCCAGTCCAGAAGGGAATGATTTCCTGAAATCCCCATTCCTCTCTGCAAAGGAGATTTCCCTTTAATCTTTATCGACACGGACAATATCTGCTCCTAACCCCTGCAGTTTTTCCACAAGATGATCATATCCGCGGTCAATATGATGAAGTTCTCCTACTTCCGTTTCTCCATGAGCGACAAGACCTGCCAGAGTCAAAGCAGCTCCCGCACGCAGGTCAGTTGCTCTGACAAAAGCCCCGTTCAGGAACGGAACTCCGCGTACAATCGCACAGCGCCCTTCCACCTGGATGGATGCCCCCATTCTCTGCAGTTCACCTACATGCATAAAGCGATTTTCAAAAACAGTTTCCGTAATCTTGCTGACCCCGTTTCCGATGGTCATCAGTGCCATAAATTGCGCCTGCAAATCAGTAGGGAATCCCGGATACGGCAATGTCTTGATATCTGTCGACCGAATATGTCCGTCGCTGATTACCCGTACACTGTCAATGTCTTTGATAACCTGTACACCCGCTTCGCTCAGCTTCGCAAGCAACGGTTTCAAATGTTCGGTCAGCACATTATCAATCACCACAT
Source organism: uncultured Dialister sp. (assembly GCA_938038225.1). Classification (GTDB taxonomy): domain Bacteria; phylum Bacillota; class Negativicutes; order Veillonellales; family Dialisteraceae; genus Dialister. The sequence goes on from CALHRX010000007.1 coordinate 309,848, forward strand.
CACCGCCGACCATAGCAGCAGCAATCATAAAAGTTCCCGCTTCAATCCGATCCGGTATGACCGTATGAGAAATGCCGGTTAATTCCTTAACGCCTTCCACTCTGATAACATTCGTTCCGGCCCCTTTTATATTTGCTCCCATGGAATTCAGGAATGTAACCAAATCAACAATTTCCGGCTCTTCCGCTGCATTTTCAATAACAGTACGGCCTTCTGCCATAGCTGCCGCCATTAATATATTCTCTGTTGCTCCTACGCTCGGAAAGTCCAGATAAATGGTTGTTCCTTTTAAGCCGTTAGGAGCATATCCTTCCACAAATCCATTGCCTACATGGATCTCCGCTCCCAGAGCTTCAAATGCTTTCAGGTGCAAATCAATCGGCCGGCTTCCGATCATGCATCCCCCCGGAAGAGCAATCTTGGCATGTCCCATCCGGGAAAGCAGCGGCCCCATAATCAGGAAAGAAGCACGCATCTTACTCATCAATTCATAAGAAGCTTCCGTTTTATTGACCATCGATGTATCAAAAGTCAATACATGGTCTTTTCTTGTGACCTTTGCCCCTAAAGATTCCAAAACACTGCAAATAGTCTTTACATCATCCAATTCCGGAGCATCCACAATCGATGCCGGAGTAGAAGGAAGCAAAGTTGCCACAATTATGGGAAGTACCGCATTTTTAGCACTGGACACGCGAACTCTCCCATGAAGGGTACGGCCGCCGTGAATAATCAATTTCTCCAAAAGGAACCACTCCTGTAACAAATATCATAAAAACAGAACCAATCGCTGAAATGCCCTGGTTCAGGGCATCTGCTTTTTCTTTTAAATCATACGTATCATAGCAAAAATTATATACCTTTTCAACAAAACGATTGTCACAACGAAACGGTAACACGTTTTACACTTTCCGTATCCCCAAGGATAACCAGCATGTCCTGTGCTTCCATCTGCATATCCGGCCGCGGATTGACAAGCATTTCCCCAGCCCGCTTGATTGCAACAACGGTAATATTATATTTTTTTCTTACATCAATATCAATCAGACTTTTTCCAACCCAATCAGTCGGTACATGAATGGAAAGAATCGTTATATTATTTTCCATTTCAATATAATCAACAATTCCCGGTGATATCAGATTATGCGCAACCCTGACTCCCATTTCATTTTCGGAATAGATGATTTTATCGGCACCGATTTTCTGGAGCATTTTTCCGTGCAGTGCGTCCAGTGCCTTGACCACGATTTTCTTGACTCCCATTTCCTTTAAAAGCAAGGTAGTCATTAAGCTGGCTGATAAGTCTCCGACAGCCACCACAGCTACATCGGCATTGCCTGCACCGATCGCGTTCAGATTCTTTTCATCCGAACAATCCGCACACACCACATAACCCAACCGATCAGACAGATCCTGTACCGCATCTTCATCGCTGTCCATGGCCATTACATCGTATCCCATTTTTTCCAGCGTAACAGCCACGCTTCTTCCGAAACGTCCGAGACCGGCCACAAAAAATTGAAGTTTTCGACTCATTCTTCATCCCTCTATCCGATAATAATATTTTCCTTGGGATAATCCAACTCGCGGCTATGGCTTCCGGAAATGGCCACAACCAGTGTCAGCACACCAATTCTCCCGATAAACATCGCAACCATCAGCACAATTTTACAAGCGGTATTCCATTCATTAGTAAGTCCCATGCTGAATCCTACAGTACTGATTGCGGAGACTGATTCAAATAGTGCCTCCTCAAAATTAAATGCAGAAGGCTCCAGTATAAATATCAGAAAAGCCGTAAGAAAGGTAAGCATCAGGGATAATATAAATACATTGGACGCTTTGACCAGACATTTCGGTTCGATCTGCTTATGAAATATTACTACCTTGCTCTTCCCTCTGATCCAGAAATACAGAGAAAGCAGAAGAAGCCCTACCGTTGTCGTACGAACCCCGCCGCCGGTGGAAACCGGGGCTGCGCCAATGAACATAAACAGCATTACCATTAAAATAGTAGCACTCATCATGGAATGGATATCGAACACAACGAATCCGGACATTCTGGCAGAAATGGACATAAAAAGTGCACTTTGCCATTTTTCTCCCATGCTGAGATTTCCCAGTGTTTCCGGATTGCTTCCTTCCAATGCCAGAAAAACAAGCACTCCCAAAAGAATCAATACGATTTCCAGACATAATATCAGTCTTGTATTCACAGAAAGCTCGCCCCAGCGATGATGATGCCAGACATCATCAATCACCATGAATCCCACACCGCCCAGAAACATGGTCACTGCAATGACCGTGCTGACAAACGGATCTACAGCCATTTCAGAAAACCCTACATCGGCTCCCATGATATCCATTCCGCAGTTGGTAAATGCCGAAACAGAATGCCAGTAACCCATGTATATTCCGTTTATTCCGTAGGAAGGATAAAAATATCCTGCCAAAAGAGTTCCTGCTGTGAATTCGACAATCAGAGTCATGAAGATAATCTTCCGGACAAGCATCACCATTCCCGACGGCGTCTGCAAATTAAAAGAATCCCGAATCAGCAGCCGTTCCTGCAGGCGAATTTTCCTGCCGGTAGATATGGAAAACCATGCCATCATGGTCATAATTCCCAAACCGCCTACCTGCATCAGTACCAGGATAACCATTTGTCCGAATATTGTAAAATCATTCCGCAAATCAAACATTGACATGCCCGTCACACTTACGGCACTGACCGAAAGGAACAAAGCGTCAACAAAACTAACCGACTGCCGCCCTGTCTGTGCCCACGGAATCATCAGCAGCAATGCTCCCAGCAGCATGAACAAGGCAAAACCGCCGCAAATAAAAACCCCGCGATGAAGTTTGTTCAATGCGGTAAAAAAGGCAATCATCATCTTACATGTTCCTCATCTTTCAGAACAGATTTCTTTACAATTATATGTAAAATTTATTTTATGTTTTATTATATTATACAATGCTCTTCTTCAAAAGGGAGTCATATTGCCTGTAAAAACAATAAAACATAACCATGAAGTGAATTCTCTGCAGGGATATCCACCTCATGGTTATATTTTTACATGCTTTTTTATTTCTTATTTGTTTCCGACGTCTCTTCTTCTGAAGACCCCATACTGCTGAAATATTCTTCCGTCTCTGTCGCCGCGATTGCGCCCAGAATATCATGCCGGGTAATAATTCCCACCAGCTTTACAATAAACTCATTGGATTCATCGCTGATTTTTACCTTTTGAACGACCGGCACCGTCTTCAGATGCTCATCAATCATCAGTGTTGTAATGGTATCCATATCCGTATCGGGAGTGACGCACCGTACATCCTTGGTCATGATCTCCGACGCACATACAGCCAGCATCTTGCGGAAGGATTTTTCATATCGTCCGAATCCCAGATAGTAAAGATTTCCGCCCAATATATCAATATATTTAGGAATCTGAGGCTGTACTTTTTTATAAAGCAGATCTCCTTCGGAAATAATTCCCAGCAGCTCATTATCATCCCCTACCACGGGAATTGCGCTGACCGGATGCGTCAGAAACAATCCTACCAGCTCCTGAATCGTTGTATCCGGAGAAACTGTAAATACATACTTTACCATGAAATCCTTGGCTTTAAGCGTTTTTTTCATTGAAAATCCCCCCTTCTGCACGATGCAATTTATATATCTCTTTATCTATATTTTAATATCTTACGATTTTTTTCGCAAATAACTATTTCTATAGATGATAGGGTTCATGATGTATGATTTTCATGCTCCGATATAATTGCTCAACCAGAATCAGCCGGCTCATCTGATGAGTAAAGGTCATATCACTTAAGGAAAGTTTCAAATCCGCCCGTTTCCGAAGATTTTCTCCATTTCCATAGGGACCGCCGATCATAAAGCAAAAGCTGCTGTTTCCCGCTATCATTTTATTTTCCATCCATTGCGCCAAATTCTCCGAGGACATCTTTTTCCCCTTCAGATCCAGCAGAACGACACAATCTTTTTCCCCTACATATTTCAGAATCTTCTCCCCCTCTTCCTCCAGTATCCGCTGCTTATCTGCCTGTGAAGGCACCCCCGGCATTTTTAATTCATTTCGTTCAATGACCTGAACCTTTGCAAACGGCATCAACCTTTTCATATATTCCGCAATGCCATTCTTCATCCAGCTCTCTTTAATACTTCCCAAAGCAAGTATGGTCAGTTTCATGTTCTGTCCTCCGGTGCCGCTGCCAGCAGGATATCCGTTCGATAGGTCTTTCCTTCATGTTCGTATGTCAGAGTTACCCTGTCACCCGGTTTATGCTCATCCATAACCGCCTGAATCTCCTTGACAGAATTGATCTCCTTATCATCGATGGCCGTAATATAGTCCCCCGGTCGAATCTCTGTGAGACTCAGCGGACTCATAGAAGCAATCTTCATTACAAGGACACCTTTTCTTCCCTGATCCCAATTATATCCGTACCGCATGGCAATATCTTTATCTGCTGCATAAACTCCCAGATAAGCCCGGGTAACCTTTCCGTTGGAAATCAGCTGTTCAATGATTCCCTTTGCCTGGTTGATCGGAATGGCAAAGCCCATGCCTTCCACTCCCTCTTTAGCAATTTTTGCACTGTTTATCCCCACAACCTTACCATCGGCCGTAACAAGAGCTCCCCCGGAATTTCCCGGATTAATTGCCGCATCTGTCTGAATCAGCGGAAATCTCTGATCCATATCACTCAGGCTGCGATTCAGCGCACTGATTACTCCCACGGTAACAGTCCCCTGGAACTCCAGCCCCAGCGGGTTTCCGATAGCTATAGCCGTTTCTCCAACCTGCAGTGCAGAGGAATCTCCAAATTCAGCAACAGGCAAATCATCTGCTCCGTCAATTTTCACCACCGCCAGGTCTGTAGACGGATCCGTACCAACCACAACACCCGAAACGGTCTTCCCGTTGGACAGGGACACGTTAACCTCTTTCCCGCCTGCCACTACATGATTATTGGTTACAATATAGCCCTGCTTGTCAAAAAGAACTCCGGAGCCTACGCTCTTTCCGACTTCCACTCTCCGGTTAAAAATATCCCGGTCATAAACCCGCGTCGTAATCCCCACGATGGCCGGCCCTACCTTTTTTACAGCCTGTACGATTGCAGTATTCCTGACAGCCGGTAAGTTCTCCGCCGCGGCCGGTGCTGTCTCCGAAAACTGATAGGGTGTATTCACTTTCCCTGAAAAACTTCCGTAATAGTATCCGCCTGCTCCACCGATAATCAGCAGAGCCGCTGCGAAAATAAAAAGTTTTTTCTTCCCGGAACCGGATATTCTTGCGCTTTCCATAGCTGATCCATGTTCCTTCAGCTGTTTATCCAAATCTTCTCTGTCCATTATATGATCCCTCACTTTTCTTCAATGCTGCATCTCTTCTACATAATATACAATCCTTATCTAAAATATACTTGTATTTCTTCCGATTTTCAAATCTGTCCCAATCCGGCTCTATTTCTGCATCTCCATCCCTTATAGAAAATATGAAAAAGGACTGTGGAAAGTGTAAACTTTCACAGCCCTCTACATTCAGCAGCACCTGTCTGCCGATAAGCCATACAAATTACTTTGCATAATCAGTAGCCCGGGTTTCTCTGATCACTACGACCTTGACCTGTCCGGGATACTGCAATTCTTTTTCAATTCTCTGCGAAACATCATGCGCCAGAATGACCGCCTGATCCTCAGTAACTTTTTCCGGCTTTACGATCACTCTTAATTCACGTCCGGCCTGAATGGCATAACAATTCTCTACGCCGGGGAAAGACTTCGCAATATCTTCCAGCTTCGTGAGACGTTTGATATAATTTTCCAACGTCTCACGACGGGCCCCCGGTCTGGCTGCCGATATGGCATCTGCCGCCGCCACAAGGACCGCTTCCACGCAATTCGGTTCAGTATCTCCGTGATGGGAAGCAATTGTATTGATAACCTGCGGAGATTCATGGAACTTCTGCGCGATTTCCACGCCCAGTTCCACATGCGTTCCTTCCTGTTCCCGATCTACCGCTTTTCCGATATCATGCAGAAGCCCTGCTCTCTTGGCCAGTTCTACATCCGCTCCGACCTCCGCAGCCAAAATACCTGCAAAATAGGAGGTATCAATGCAATGCTGCAGCACATTCTGTCCATAACTTGTACGGTATTTCAAACGCCCTAAAATCTTCACCAGATCCATATTGATAGAGCGAATCCCGCAATCCATAACCGCCTGTTCACCGGCTTCTCGAATTGCTTTATCCACATCTTTCTTCGTCTTGGCTACGACTTCCTCAATACGTGCCGGATGAATTCTGCCGTCCTTCACAAGATTTTCCAGTGCCAATCTTGCCACTTCCCGACGAATCGGATCAAAGCAGGAAAGAATGACTGCCTCCGGAGTATCATCAATAATCAGATCAACACCGGTCAGGGTTTCAATCGCTCTGATATTTCGCCCTTCTCTTCCGATAATACGTCCTTTCATTTCTTCATTCGGAAGAGCTACCACGGAAACTGTAGTTTCTGAAACGGTGTCTGCCGCATTTCTCTGAATGGCATTTGCAATGATTTCTCTTGCCTTTGTATCAGCCGTCATCTTGGCTTCTTCAACTGCTTCTCTGATTTTTACTGCTTTTTCGTGAGTTAATTCCTGGTTAACCCTTTCCAGAATCATCTCCTTTGCCTGCTCGCAGGTCAGCTGAGATATCTCTTCCAGCTTAGCCTGTTGAGAGGCATACAGCGCATCAATTTTATCTTTCTGCGCTTTAATCTGATTCTCTTTCTTATCCAGCTGAGATTCTCTCTGCTCCAGATTTCCGTTCCGCCAATCCAGATTATTTTCCTTCTGCACCAGACGCTGTTCATATTGCTGAAGCTCGTCATGCCGCTGTTTGTTTTCCTGTTCAGCCGCCTCGCGGATTCTATGCAATTCCTCCCGGGTCTGCACAATGGATTCCTTCTTCAAAGTCTCCGCTTCACGAGTTGCCGCTTCAAGAGTTTTCTGCGCCTCGGCAGCAATACTCTTGGCTTTTTCCTCAGCCGAGCCAATTCTTGCCTCCGCAATATGCTTTCTGAAAACATAACCGGCACCGATACCGACAGCACAGGCCGCAATAGCCGCCAGGATGATGTAAAGAATTACTTCATCCAAAGTCATATAATTCACCTCTTTCTCAAATTTTTTCTAAAAATACATAGGCAAAAAAACAAATACAACACTTCGGTCAAAAAGGACACTCTTCTTTACAGATAAATAATATAAGGAATGCTCCCAATGGTACGTCAAACGACCATAAGGAGCATCTTTGTTTGGACCGCTAAAGAATATAAATCCAATTTTGTACCTGAAACAATTCTAAAATTTTTATAATTTATTGTCAAGATGCTTATTCATTGTTACCGATATGCTCTGCACAGACTTGTTTATCGTCTTCCTCCGCCCATCATCGACCAAATGACCAGTGCCGCAAAAGCAATCCAGGACATCGAATAAGACATCATACCCAGATCGGTCAGGCTGTTAATCACCACAAGTCCAGCCATAAAAAGCATATTTGCACGAAGATCAATCATCCGGTTTCTTTTCAGTATGAAATAAGAACCTGCCAGAATAACCAGATTGATAAGAATGACCGCCTCCCGATAAAACAGAAGCGGAACCAGCTGAAGAACAAAACTTCCGGCCAGCATAAGCATCATAATATAAATCCAGGTAAGCATCGTACTACACTCCCTCCCGGACATCCCCATTTTTTCGGGGAATCCATATTTTCTGTTCACGGAAGCTCCAGCGGAATTCATAAGATGGAACCCAGGTTCTTCCGAAAGCATGCATGGGAACCAGCAGTTCCGCTTTTATATGATGCAGAATCGCCTTGACTCCCCATTCTCTGGCAACCTGCTGTCTTTCATCCACGGGGAAAAACAGAATGTCCACCTCGCGCTCTTTGATTTTCTTCAATTCATTAAAGAAAAGAAGTTTCGCGGCCGCATTATCCTCATCTTTTTCCCCTGCCCAATGCCACCAGTTCAAATCGCCGGCATGAAATATACTGAGACCGCTGCATTTAATCCAAAAAGAGCCGCCCGCATCTGTGGATCCGTACATATGGATTCTCATTTCATCCCATTCTTCAGAATCCCCAACCTGCATCGGATGCAGAAGATTTTTCGAATTCAAATTCAGATGACAGTCTGAATGTATAAAATATCCGCTGCATCGATTTTCAAACTGACCTATTCCCGGATTAAAATGATCCCGATGGAAATGACTTACAAAAAAATATAATTTTTTCCCTGTTTCATTCAGAAGCTTTCCTAAAACATCTTCCGGATCTGCATCGTAGTCAAAAACCAACAGCCGATCTGCCGTTTCCAAAATAAATCCGCTGTGAGACAAAAAATAAATCCTGTATTTCTTCAAGGCGCTCCCCCTTTCATACGCGTTTCTCTGATTTTCCCTTTTGGCTGTATGCCGCATCAAGTTCCCTGAATAATCCGTCTTTTTGGAATCCGATCCTCCAGAAGGCCATTCCTGACAGCTTATACTTATGAATCAAATCAATTTTTGCCTTCAGAGATTCTGAATCCTCCAGCCAAACCGTAAAAGGAATATCATTTTCCTTAAATCGGGAAATATATTGTTTGGAGGGAACATCCCAAACCTTTTGTGCTTTGTGTCTTTTCAGGAAGTCTTCTGTATACTTAACGGTCAGAACATCCGAACGGGCATATCCGGGCTGTCCTTTCCATACACGGGTGTATAAAGGAAGGCCCAGAATCAGCTGGTCTGCCGGGATCTGCTTCAGCAAGACCTGCAGATTCTCATCCAGCCAATCCGCTGCCGCTACAGAACCGGCATACTTGCTGTATGCAGATGTCTGATCATATCCCATCAGCACCTCATAATCACAAGCTCCTGCCAATGCTTTCCGGTCATAGCAAAGACTCCATGTAGGGGAACCCTCACAATAAACAGTAATATTGACGGTATTTTTCTTTCCTGATTGATGCAGCTTATCTGTCAGCTGACGAACAAACGCAGTATAGGCATCCCGATCCTGTTCATACATATTTTCAAAATCAAGATTCCATCCCTCTAAACCATATACTACGGAAAAAGCCGTTAAATAATCGGTCAACCGCTCCTTCTCTGCCGAATCATGTAAAAACTTTTTTGTCTGGTCCGGATCAAAGTCATTATGGATCAGCGGCATGATTCCAAAGTCATTCTTTCTGCATCTCTTCAGATAATCAAATTCACTCTTTTTTCCCGTCTTCAGCCGGCTGTAACTCCCCCACTCCGGTGATACCCATTTTTCTTCTTTTGCAGTAAATTCCGAGTTTGACGGGTCAAATTCCAAATCCGGGTCCCATAAAAGGATTCTGTCTTTTTCTTCCTTTTTATTTTTTCCCTTCTTTTCCTTCTTCAGGGGTTTGATTTTCAGTTTATGTTTTTTCTGGTCCAGCTGATAATTAATCCCTGCCGGTTCGGAAAAATAAGAAAAATCAACATACGGCTTCTGATTAATTTCTTTCACCGGGATTTCTATTTCTGTTTCTTCTTTTGTTCCCGGAACCTGAGGACGGACAAAGACAAGCTGATCCCGAACCTCTACTTTCCATTTCTTCCCCGATTCCAAAAGTTTCGGAGCTCCATACACCGTATCTTCTTCCTGTACTGCATACAATTCTTTTCCTGCACCGGATACCTGAAGCGGATGATACTCCGCATAGGAGGAAATCACAAAAAAGAAAGAACACAGCAGCGCTATCAATAATTTTTTCATTAAAGACTCCTGAAATTAAAATTCAACAGCAAACTCATGAACAAGCTGTTCCAATGTCTTAGGTTCCAACAGACAATATACATCTTCCGCCGTTTTGAGCGTGATGTCTTTGCCGGCTGTATACCGTATAAACTGATCCATCAGCCGGTTAATTTCCTTACTGTAAGATACAAGCGGCAGATCTTTATGCAAAATTTCTTTTCCCAGCAGTTTCATCAAAGCAGGTCTAAAAAAATATTCCATAAAGCAGCTTTCAATCCAGTAATCATGCTTTTTCGTCCCGAATCCCTGGGCATGTCTATAGAAATCCAGATACAGCCGAACACCATCATCCGTTCCTCCCCAGAAATCACTGAAGGCATAATCATATTCTCTGTCCTTCGGAGAACGAATAAAATCAAAAGCATCCGCCTGAACAATACGGACTTTCTCCGGATGAGGGAACTGCGGCAAAATATTTTTCCGGAACAGAGAAATCACATAGGGATTCATTTCTACGACCGTAACCGATTCCACTTCTTCCTTTATCGCTGCCATGTAGGTAAAGTAACCGAGTCCCAGACCGAAAGTAATAACCTCTCCCTGCGCCGCTTTGATAGGTTCTTCCATGGAATCTATTTCACTGGATACAACGCTCATCCATACCCTTCCGTTTTCCAGCAGTACCGGAAAATCGACGGGTTCATCGAAAAAGCCTGCATCAGCATAGGCAAAAGGATCTGCTCGTTTGAAGGAGCCTCGGTAAGTCTGGAAAAATTCTCCCGCCAGATAGTTATTCTGCTTCAATTGAATCATTCCGGCAGAACCTTCTCGGATATGAATATTCCGATAATAAGGATTATTGCAGATTTCCGAGGCATCCCGGAGTGTCACGTGAGCAAGAATATATTGATGCAGCTGCTCCGCCAGTTCATCCGGTCCCATCCGGTCTGCCAGAAGTATATAGGGAGTCAAATCCTCTTCCCTGCTGTATATATGATCCACTGCTGTATCTATTGTATCCCAAAAGCCAAGATCAACAGCCTCCCGAATCGACTTGTTCCTGTCCGGCTTTTTCAGATCCAGATCACTCACATACAGATGATCTGCGACTTCTCCCAGCATAATATCTCCTGCCGTCACTGCAAGCAAATACTGCATATATAAGGTATCTGTCAGTGCCCTGAGTTCTATAGTATTGGAAATCTTCATCATGACTCTCCGATTATTATAAAGCGCCGCTGGCCATTGTCAGACCGGTAACCCTGCAGGCGCCGACACGTTTCAATTCTCTTGCTGCCGATTCCATTGTAGCACCGGTCGTATACACATCATCCAGAAGCAGTACAAAATGATGACGCACATCGATATTCCGGTTGATATGAAATACTCCGTCGATATTGCGATATCTTTCTTCCCTGGCCAGCAGCGACTGCGTTTCCGTATTCCTGATTCTTACCAGGCCGTGCGGAAGGTAGTTTCTTCCATGACTCTCCATCCAGCTCCGAAAAATCAAATCAACCTGATTATATCCTCTTTTTTGATATTTGAACCGGGAAAGCGGAATAGGAATTACATCTTCTGCATTTTTCAGCCTATCCCACCAGGGGAAGCGGTCTAAAAGCATGGGAAACGCTCTTTTTCGGCAGCTTTCTCTTCCGTATTTCATCTGCAGTATACACTGTCTCAATGCCCCCTGGTAATTGCACAGAGTATAACAGCCGTCAAGATGTTCTGTATAAGAAGAATTGATCAGTCGGGGATTCCAGAATTCTTTTACACAGGATTCACACCATTGATAGTATAAATCCGTTTTTGTTCCGCAGCCGGGACAGCACGTCGGATACAGCAATTCCAGAAACATGTCCCACCATTTCATAGTTCTATTTCTCCCTTTAATAAGGGCCCAAACAAGCTGTTTCGTTCTCCTCTCTCCTGATTCTGAACGGCCTGCTGGAGAGCAGACTTTGTCGTGATCAGTACAGTCTGTTTTCTGGCCCGGGTAATTCCCGTATAAAGAAGATTGCGCTGCAGCATCATCCATTGCGTAGGAAGCAGCAAAAATACTACCCGGTTATATTCACTGCCCTGACTTTTATGAACGGTTACCGCATAAGCCAGCTGGATGTTGTTTCTTTCATCTCCCTCATAAGATACTTCCTTATCGTAATAATGAACCTTTATACTGCTGCGGTCTGCCGCCCATACGATACCGATATCCCCGTTATAAACCCCTTTTTCATAATCATTGACCTTCTGCATCACTTTATCGCCAGGGAGGAAACGAGTCCCTGCATCTGCTGCTTCTTCTCCCTGAAAAATTTTCTGCAGGAGCTCGTTCAAATGATTGACTCCGCAGATCCCCCGATACATCGGAGACAAGACCTGCATAGACATTTTTTCCCTATCCTCATAATAATGAGCCTGCCGACACAAACTGAGAGTATCCCGCAGAGCGTCTTCTTCGGTATCAGCATAAATAATTCTGAATTCCTCATCATCGGAAATGCACATTTCCCCATTCCGGACCCGTGCTGCATTCTCTACTATTTGGCTTCCCTCCGCCTGCCGGAAAATATGGTCCAGCCGAATGACAGGAACCTCACTGTTCAGCAGATCCCGAAGAGGATTTCCCGGACCGATAGGAGGCAGCTGATCCATATCCCCTACCAATATCAGTCTGGCCTCATCCCGCAAAGCATTCAGCAGATGCGAGAAAAGAGGAATATCCATCATGGAAGATTCATCCACGATAATCAGGTCTTCCTTCAGCAAATCAGACTCATTCTTATTAAAAAAGGTACTGCCGTTCTCATGAATTTCCGCTTCCAGTGCTTTATGAATGGTATCTGCGTCTCTCCCGCTGGAAATGGACAGCCGTTTTGCTGCTCTTCCTGTCGGAGCCATCAGATGAACTTCCAGCCCATGCTGTTCCGCCGCCATAATCAAGGCCCGTACCAGAGTGGTTTTTCCTGTTCCCGGTCCTCCGGTGATAATAAGAATCCCGCTTTCAAAGGCTTTTTCCACTGCTTTCCTTTGCTGCTCTGCCAGAAGAATTCTGTTTTCCTTTTCAAATCGTTCTACAGCCAGTTTGGAGGATCCCAAACTCTCCACCTGAAGGAGCTGTTTAATTTTATAAACAGATTCTGTTTCCGCCTCATACAGATACGGGAGATACAAATATTTTTCCCCCTCATAAACCAGAGAAGGAATTTCACCGCTTTCTGTCGCTTCTTCTCCCGCTGCAGCCACCTTCGCCGGATCAATCTGCAGCAGGGAGGCTGCCTTTTTAAAAGAATCTTCTTCCGGAAAACAGGTATTCCCGTTTCGCGCTGCTTCCGCCAGAATATAGTTAATTCCGTAAATGATCCGCTCAGAATCATCCGTAGAAATCCCCTTGGCTAACGCAATCCGATCCACCTCGCGAAAAGATATGCCGGAAACTTCCGAAACCATACGGTAAGGATCATTCTGCAATACCTCTTCCGTCTGGTCCCCGTATAATTTCCGGATTTCTGCTGCATACTTTCCGGGAATTCCCAGAGACTGCAAAAACATAATCAATTCCTGCATCTTGGCAATCTTCTCATAAGAATCCTTGATTTTTTCCAGGGTCTTTTTTCCTATTCCAGGCAAATCGATCAAAGCATCAATATTTTCCCGGAAAACTTCCATCGTTTTATCGCCGAAATAGTCTACAATCCTGTCTGCCATCGAAGGACCGATGCCCGCAATCATTCCCGAAGCCAGAAAACGCCGTACGCCTTCTGCATCCCGGGGTTCCTCCGCTTCCAGCATTTCCGCATGAAATTGTTTACCAAAACGGGGATGCATTTTCCAGCATCCCCGAATCACAATGTTTTGTCCGACAAGGGGGCTTACTCCGTCTATCGTAACAGCCACTGCCTCTTTTGTCCGGCTTTCCTCCATGGAAAAGACGCAAAATCTGCCGTCATTACTGGAAAATATGATTTTCCTGACAATGCCGTGCAGTTCACTCATCACGTGTCCCCCTGAAACTCATTTTTTGTATCTTTTTACTGATATCCATAAGCATCTGATACCAGGAAACAAAATGATCCCGAACTGCACTGTCTTCAATCAGGCTCGACAGTTCCCTGATATTCTTTTCTTCCCGTTTCGCATCATATATGGGAAGCTCTGCTTTCAGCTTATACTGTGCAATCTCTTTGGAAAGGGAAATCCTCTTCTCAAAAAGAGCCAGCAAATCCTTGTCAATCTGACGGACAGAATCACGTAAAGCATTCAATTCTTTTTCGTCCATAGAATCCCCTCCAAAGAAAACTGCGGGAAAATCTTGTACATCAATAAATTACTGATTGTTTTTATGCAGGGTTTCAAGAATTTCCATGACTTTGTTTTTACATTCACTCATCGGCACTTCAATGGTTTCCCCGCTTCTCCTGATCCGGATTTCCACATTTCCAGACTGCTGCCATTTCTTACCGATGGTGACCCTGACCGGATAGCCGATCAAGTCTGCATCCTTAAACTTAATTCCCGCTCTTTCGTTCCGATCGTCCAATACGACTTCATCTTTCTTTTCTTCCAGTTCACCATAAAGCTTTTCGGCTGCTTCCATCACATCCTGCGCCTTATTATTCGCCGGAACAATCACCACTTCATACGGTGCAATGGCAACCGGCCAGATAATTCCGTCATCATCATGGTTCTGTTCAATCGATGCTGCGACTGTACGGGTTACACCGATGCCGTAGCATCCCATAACCAGAGGATTCGATTTTCCGTTACTGTCCAGGAAAGTAGCGCCCAGTTTTTCACTGTACTTCGTTCCCAGTTTAAAGACCTGGCCGACTTCAATTCCCTTTGTGAGAACAATTTCTCCTCCGCAGTGCGGGCATACGTCCTGTGCATCAATCTGCCGGATGGTAGCCACCTTCACATTGCCGAAATCTCTTGCCGGATTGACATGAATATAATGCGTGTCTTTTTCATTGGCTCCGCAGCAGGCATCCTGCATTTCCATAACTGTCGCATCGCAGACAATATCAAAGCCTTTCTGCGGCTTAATTCCGATCGGGCTGATATAACCGGCAACCAGTCCGAATTTTTCCAGATCCTCCGGTGCTGCCAGATCAATATTCACGCCATGATAAAGGTTCTGCAGTTTGACTTCATTTACTTCATGATCCCCGCGAACCATAGCCAGCACAACCTGATCATCAATCTTATAGACCACTGCCTTGACCGAACTGCTGATCGGTGCATGGAGATATTCACAAACCATTTCTATGGTGTGCTGTCCCGGAGTGCTTACCTTTTCTTTTTCCTTATCATTGACCCTATCGCACTTCAACGTGTTGGGTTCTACCGCCTCGATATTGGCCGCAAAGTCACAATGCTTGCAGTAAACAATATCTGCTTCTCCGGAATCGGCCAGCACCTCAAACTCATGCGATGCATTGCCGCCAATTGCCCCGGAGTCCGCTACAACCGGACGGAACCTGAGCCCGCACCGGGTAAAAATCCGGGTATATGCATCATACATATCCTTATACTGTTTATCCAGACCTGCTTCATCCATATCAAAGCTGTATCCGTCCTTCATAATGAATTCACGGCTGCGCATCAGGCCGAAACGAGGTCTTTTTTCATCTCTGTACTTGTTCTGGATCTGGTACACATTGAGAGGAAGCTGCTTATAGGAATTTACATCCATATGGATCAGCGTTGTAACCATTTCTTCATGCGTCGGTCCCAGACAGTAATCTCTGCCGTGGCGGTCCTTCAGCTTAAACATTTCTTCACCGTAAACATTCCAGCGTTCGGATTTCTGCCAGATTTCGGCCGGCTGAATAATAGGCATCAGGATTTCCTGTGCATCAGTTTTATTTATTTCCTCACGGATAATATTTTCTACTTTCTGAATAGCCCGCCATGCCAAAGGAAGATAGCTGTATGTTCCGTTGGCGATTTTACGCATCATACCGGCCTTCAGCATATATTTATGACTCATAACCACTGCGTCAGACGGTAATTCTCTCAGTGTAGGACTGTATAATTTAGATGCTAACATGAATTCATTCCCCTTTACTTTCAAATTGTTTAATTTCCTGCATTAATTCATCAATCAGGCGTTCTTCAGGAACGCTGCGCAGGACTTTCCCTTTGCGGAACAGCAAGCCTGTCCCCTTTCCTCCGGCAATTCCGAAATCAGCTTCTCTTGCTTCACCGGGACCGTTCACGGCACAGCCCATCACCGCAACACGAATCGGAGCTTTGACCTCCTGCAGACGTGCTTCCACGTCCTTGGCCATCCCGATCAGATTCACCTGTGTTCTTCCGCAGGTCGGGCAGGAAATAAGGACTGGACCGTACTGTTGAATTCCTACGGAACTCAGAATTTCCCTTGCCGCAGAAACCTCCTTCAGGGGATCATCCGTTAAAGATACCCGAATGGTATCTCCGATCCCATCCAGAAGAAGACTTCCGATCCCAATAGCTGACTTGATGGTTCCGCGATACAAGGTTCCCGCTTCAGTAACCCCCAAGTGCAGCGGATAATCCACCTTTTCCGCCAGCAAACGGTTTGCCCTGACCATCATCGGTACATCTGAAGATTTGACAGAAATAACAATATCCCTGAATCCTTCTTCCTCCAGAATCCGCACATGAGAAAGAGCTCCTTCCACCATGCCTTCTGCCGTAGGATGTCCGCCATATCGGTCAAGTATCTCTGCAAGAAGAGATCCCGCATTAATTCCTATCCGGATAGGAATATGCTTTTCTTTGGCCATATCAGTAACCTTTACCACATGATCTCTTCCGCCGATATTGCCCGGATTGATCCGCAATGCATCGATTCCGGACTCCATAGCTGTCAATGCCAGCCGATAATCGAAGTGGATATCCGCTACCAGCGGTACATTCACTTTCTCCCGCAGTTTTCCCAGTGCTTCTGCCGCTTTTTTATCGGGAACCGCTACTCTTACGATATCTGCTCCCGCCTTATGCAGAGCATTGATCTGCGCTGCTGCATATTCCGTGTCAACCGGATTAAATGTGCTCATTGACTGAATAGCCACCGGAGCACCGCCGCCGATCAGCACACCGCCTACATTAATCTGCCTTGTTTTCCGCATAAAGTCCCCCCTGTCCTTATTTCATAATTCCTGTTATATCATTGATCATAGCGAATGCAAATAAGCCGACCAGGATGGCTATTCCCGCCGTTTGTATATAAAATAATGCTTTTTCCGGAATCTTTCGTCCGCTGATCCCTTCCAGTAAAGTAAACAGCAGAACCCCGCCGTCAAGAAGCGGTATAGGCAATAAATTCAGGAATCCGAGATTCAGACTGAGGAGCGCAATAAACATGACCAGAGAAAAGAAACCCTCATCTGCCGCATATCCTGCCATTCGGGCAACACCAATCGGCCCTGATATATCCTGAGTATTCCCATAAATCATGGAATACAATCCTTTGCCCATCATTTTCAGAAGTTCCGCACATTTCTCTCCGCTCATCCACAAAGCCTCTCCGAGTTCTGCCTTATGTGTCTCCCAGGAAGGAATAATTCCAATGATCGGCCGCCCCTCTTCATTCAGCCGGGGAATAACCTGAACCGACATGTGCATTCCGTTTCTTTCGATTTCCAGCGGCACAACCGTATTTCCTTTATCCTGAAACGCAGGACCTATATCGGTCCATTTCTCCAGAGAAATGCCATGAACAGACAAAATACGATCTCCCGCCGCCAGTCCGGAAGCTTCTGCAGAAGAATCCGTCATTACCGCTCCGATAACGGGTACATTCGAAAATGTCTGATATCCTTTTATCCAAAAGGCACCGGCAATCAGCAGAAACGCAAAAAGTATATTAAAGACGGAGCCTGCTGCAATGACAATCAGCCTCGCCCAGACTGGTTTGGACGAAAAGGCCTGAGGATTTCCTGCTGCCGACCGATTCATTCCGACAATCTTATTAAATCCGCCCAGAGGAATAATTCGTAAAGAATAAAGCGTCCCGTTCTTTCTGACTGACCAGAGCTTGGGGCCGAAACCGACAGCGAACTCCTTCACTCCCATGCCCAAAAGCTTTGCACAAATAAAATGCCCGCCTTCATGTACCAGAACAATCACAGCAAAAGCAAGTATCGGTGCAAGAATCCCGATGATCATAAAGAATAATCCTCTATAAATCGTTCTGCAAGAATCCGGGATTCCCGATCTGCCCGAAGAATATCCTCATAAGAATCAATCTTATGAATCGCCCGGGAATCCAGTGTCCTCTCTACAATATCAAAAATGGACAGGAAAGAAATCCGTCCCTGGATAAAAGCACGAATGGCCTCCTCATTGGATGCGTTGAATACAGTTCCCGCATCGCCCCCCGCCTTTCCTGCTTCATAAGCCAATTTCAGAGAACGAAACACCTCCGTGTCCGGCTTCTCCACCTGAATCGCCATAATCTTTTTCCAATCCAGAAAATCATGAGAAGGTGTCGGCATACGTTCCGGATAAGTCATTGCGAATTGAATCGGCAGATGCATATCCGGGAGTCCCAGCTGTGCCATCACTGTACCGTCTATATATTCTACCATAGAATGAATGATACTTTGAGGCTGAACAACCACTTCAATATTGTCATAATCCACCCCGAAAAGCCAATGCGCTTCAATGACCTCCAACCCCTTATTGAACATCGTTGCAGAATCGAGAGTCACTTTCATGCCCATATTCCAGGTAGGATGTTTCATGGCATCCTGCAGAGTAACATTGGCCAATTCTTCCTTCTTTTTCCCGCGGAAAGGGCCGCCTGATGCAGTCAGCAAGAGCTTATGTATCGCTTTTCGATCCTGCCCCATCATGGATTGGAATATGGCGCTGTGCTCACTGTCTACCGGCCGAATCAGCACATGATGTTTCCTTGCTGCCTCTTCCACCAGCACACCGCCTGCCACAAGGGTTTCTTTATTGGCTAAAGCCAGCTCTTTATTTGCCGATATCGCAGTCAATGTAGGAAGCAGTCCGGCAATCCCCACAACAGCAACCATAACCAGGTCCACATCATCCCTGAGACAAACCTGGGAAAGATTGTCCTGCCCGACAAAAACTTCTGCCGATCCGTCATACATTCCGCAAAATTTTTCTCCAGCTTCCGGATCCGTAATAACAATTGCTTCCGGTTTAAATTCTTCCGCCTGCTCCAGCAGCTTATCCACATTCCGATGTGCCGCAATCACGGAAGCACGGAAAAGGTCAGGATGCATGCGGATGATATCCATCGTCTGCGTTCCGATAGAACCCGTACTGCCCAATACTGCAATTTTCTTCATATTCGAGCCGCCTTTCCCTTACGACATGGCCAGTGCTGCCAGTAAACATGGTGCCACAAATAAAAGGCTGTCAAAACGGTCCATCATTCCCCCATGTCCGGGAAGAATATTTCCGGAATCCTTTACCCCGCAGGCTCTTTTGATATAGGACTCAAACAGATCTCCCATTGGCGCCATTACAGCAATCACAACGGAAAAAACAAATGCCCGGAAAATTTCAAGCTGCAGTACTGATGCAAACGCCGTATCCAGCAGAATACAGCCGATCACACCGCCGGCCAGGCCCTCCATCGTCTTGTTCGGACTGATATGAGGCGCCATTTTCCGTTTTCCCCACTTTTTCCCTGCCAGATAAGCAAAGGAATCACTGGCCCAGGTCCCGATCAAAGCAAACAGAATAAAGAAAACTCCCTGATCAATAGGAATTTCTTCCGGCAAAGATAATTGATGCATGCCTCTCAGCATCACCAGAGAACCGAATCCGATGCCGAAATAAAGAACACCGAAAACAGTATAGATCAGATCATTCATTTCCGACTGCTTCACCGCAAGAATCAGGTACAGCAAAAAAATGAAAGAAAAAAGAACGACTCCGAAAAATATCGGGATGGAATAGAAACCGGATGCGCCGATTATCAGAAAAAGAAAGAGTACAGCCGGTTTCAAAAGCACAAAAATATTGATTTTCTTCAGCATACGCCAATATTCCAGAAGTGCAAGAAGAGAAACCGCAAACACGGCTGCCGTAAAGGGAACGCTGCCCAGCCACACCAGTCCCAATACAACAATGATGCCGATGATTGCCGTTATTACACGGACCTTCATTTCTTTTCCTCCGTTAAACCACCGAAGCGCCGATCTCTGACGGAAAACCAGCGGATTGCTTTGCGCAGTTCTTCTTCCGTAAAGTCCGGCCACAGAACCGGCGTAAAATATAATTCACTATAGGAAAGCTGCCAAAGCAGAAAATTGGAAATCCGGGATTCCCCGCCGGTACGAATCATCAGATCCACATCCCGGGCCGCGGAAGGATACAATTCTTTCCCGATGGTTTCTTCGGTGATATCTTCCACAGCTAGTGTTCCTTCCCTTGCGCGCATTGCAATTCTTTTCGCCGCCTGCACCAGTTCGGCCTTTCCTCCGTAATTGATTGCTACATTCAGAATCAATCCATTGTTCTGTGCCGTGTCTGCTTCGCACTCTCTGATCCTGTTTCTCAAGTCCTGGGAAAGTGCGGACAAATCTCCTATAATATGTACCTGTACATTATCTTCCACTAATTCGCGAAGCTGCCCGATCAGATAATTCTTAAAAAGCCGCATCAGAAAATTCACTTCAATAGACGGCCGTTTCCAGTTTTCTGTAGAAAAAGCATAAACCGTCAAGACCTTGATCCCCAGATTTCCTGCAGCCTGAACGATTTTCTTAACATTCGCCGCACCAACCTGATGTCCGTATGTTCTCTCCCGTCCCCGCTTCTGTGCCCATCTGCCGTTTCCATCAAGGATAATGGCCACATGTTCAGGAAACGATTTTTTCTCTGACATAATCTACTCCTCATACTGCCGAGAGGCTTTTCATGGTATATACAATAAGAAATCGTACCTTAAAGATACGATTTCTTTTCATTCTATTGCTTTAAGGATTAAATTCCGGAAAATTCTTACAAGTTATCAGACAGACATGATTTCTTTGATTTTCTTGTCTGTAGCATCTTCAATTTCCTTGATTTTCTTGTCAGTCAATTTCTGTACTTTATTTTCCAGATCTTTAATGATGTCTTTGGAAACATCACTGCTCTTTTCTTCCTTCTTCAGGAAATCATTTCCGTCACGGCGAATATTTCTGACTGCCACCTTAGCTTCTTCAGACTTTTTATTGACAACCTTTACCAGTTCCTTGCGCCGTTCTTCCGTCAGCTGCGGGATTGCCATACGGATCAGATTGCCGTCATTCATGGGAACTAAGCCCAGATCGGACTGAAGAATTGCTTTTTCAATGTCCTTCAAAATCGTTTTATCCCAAGGCTGCACTACCAGCATACGGGCTTCCGGAACTGTTACAGAAGCTACCTGTGTAACCGGCGTCCGGGAACCGTAATATTCTACAAATACCCGGTCCAGAAGGCTGGCGTTTGCCTGGCCTGTACGGACGGAAGCGAATTCGTTTTTAAGTGCAGCAATTGATTTATCCATCTTATCGGATAATTTCTTCATTTCTTCTTCATACATGATTATTTTCCCTCAATCAATGTGCCCAGGGTTTCCCCTTTGCACGCCTTTACAATATTTCCCGGAACATCAATATTGAATACGACAATCGGAATCTCATTATTCATGCACAGAGTGATAGCCGTATTATCCATTACAGCCAATTCCTTCTGCAGCACTTCACCATATGTCAGATGAGTAAACATCTTTGCATCGGGATTCAGTTTCGGATCAGAATCATAAACTCCGTCTGTCTGTTTCTTTGCCATAAGCATTACATCCGCTTCAATTTCCGCACTGCGGAGTGCTGCTGTAGTATCCGTAGTAAAATACGGATTGCCTGTACCGGCGCCAAAAATAACGACTCTTCCTTTTTCCAGATGACGAATCGCACGGCGGCGGATATACGGCTCTGCCACCTGGCGCATTTCAATCGCTGTCTGGACTCTCGTGCTTACTCCTAATTTTTCCAAAGCATCCTGAAGAGCTACCGAGTTGATCACCGTAGCCAGCATCCCCATATAGTCGGCCGATGCCCGATCCATGCCGCCCTGACTGCCTTTCAGTCCGCGCCAGATATTTCCGCCGCCGACAACAACAGCTACCTCTATTCCGGATTCGCAGGCTTCCTTGATTTCTCCTGCCAGCCGATATACCACTTCCGGATCAATGCCGAAGCCTTTGTCATTGGCCAAAGCTTCCCCTGACAATTTCAGCATGACTCTTTTGTATTTTTTCTGTTCCGTTGTCATCATCTGCCTCCAAGATATGAAATCTGCTTCTTCTTTTTATTATATAATATCCTGCTCAATTTACAAAATAAGAGAACACTAAAAAGTGTTCTCTTATAAAAATTACTGATTCAGCTGTTTAGCAACTTCTGCTGCCAAGTCATCCTGTTTCTTTTCAATGCCTTCACCGAGCTGATAACGAGTGAAACGAAGAACTTCAGCGCCCTTGGATTTCAGCAGCTTAGAGATTGTCAAATCAGAATCCTTAATGAATTCCTGATCTACCAGGCATACTTCCTTGTAGTACTTATTGATTCTGCCGATAACCATTTTTTCAATGATTTTTTCCGGTTTGCCTTCATTGCGGGCTTCTACAGCAAGTACTTCCTTTTCATGTTCGAGTTCAGCCTGCGGAACTTCCGTACGATTGAGATAAGACGGATTTGCTGCTGCAACCTGCATAGCAACATCCTTTCCCAATTCATCATCGCCGCCAGTCATTTCTACGAGAACACCGATCTTGCCGCCCCCGTGAATGTAGCTGTATACAGCACCGTCTGCACTTTCATAACGGGTGAATCTGCGGACAGAAATATTTTCGCCGATTTTGGCAACAGCTTCAGTAACCTGTTCCTTAACGGTCTTTCCGTTCATGTCGGAAGCCAGCAAAGCTTCTACATCAGCCGGATTTATTTTGATAATCTGTTCAGCAATTGCAGATGCCAGACTTCTGAAATCTTCATTGCTTCCAACGAAATCGGTTTCACAGTTAACTTCCAGCAATGCGCCGACTTTTTTATCATCGGACATAGCGAAAACCACAGTACCTTCAGCTGCAACACGGCTCGCTTTCTTGGCTGCCTGAGACAATCCCTTTTCACGAAGGATATCTACAGCCTTTTCCATATCGCCTTCAGCTTCAACAAGTGCTTTCTTGCAGTCCATCATTCCCGCGCCGGTTTTGGTTCGTAAATCTTTTACCATTGCAGCAGTAATATTCATCTTATGACCTCCATCAGAAAAAAGGTGTTTTTCAACGCAATCGAATCGGAACAGATCTTATTCCTTATCTGCTTCCTGTTCTTCAGCTACTACTTCTTCTTTAACTTCTTCTGCAGCTTCTTCCTGCTGGCCCTGGCGGCCTTCGAGAACTGCATCAGCCATCTTGCTGGTCAGAAGTCTTACGGCACGAATTGCATCATCGTTTGCCGGAATCGGGAAATCGATAACATCCGGATCGCAGTTTGTATCAACTGTAGCAACAACCGGAATGTGGAGCTTATGAGCTTCCGCAACAGCGATTTCTTCCTTCTTGGAGTCGATGATAAAAATAGCTCCCGGAAGCTTCTTCATATCTTTGATTCCGCCCAGGTTCTTTTCCAGTTTTTCCAGTTTCCGCTTCATGAGAATAACTTCCTTCTTCGGATACTGGTCGGTCGTGCCTTCTTCAAACATCTTTTCCAGTTCTTTCAGACGAGCGATACGTGTCTGAATGGTGCGGAAGTTGGTCAGCATACCGCCCAGCCAACGTTCATTCACATAGAACTGGTTGCAGCGGGTAGCTTCTTCCTTAACGGTGTTCTGTGCCTGCTTCTTTGTGCCGACAAAGAGAACCGGGCTGCCGCTTGCAGCTACTTCACGGATAAAAGCATAAGCTTCATCTACTTTTTTTACAGTCTTCTGCAGGTCGATGATATAGATTCCGTTGCGTTCGGTAAAAATGAACCGAGCCATCTTCGGATTCCAACGACGGGTCTGATGACCGAAGTGAACGCCTGCTTCCAGCAACTGTTTCATGGATACAACTGACATAATAAAAACCTCCTGTTAATAACCTCTGTCCGCTTCCTCTCCCGCAGCCACCTTATGGCACAGATGCGGAAATCCGCGGGCATGTGTATTCATGCCTTTCTATTTTATCAAAAAGAATTTTTAAATGCAAGTCTGTTTCACAAGATTTTCCGCCGCATTTCAAGTCTCATGGGCTTTTGTTTTACATCGGCATATTCTGTTTCTGTTATGGTATGATATTTATGTCTTATTTTTCTTACTATAAAAGGATGAGCAGTATGAATACAACCACCAATCAACTATCCAACAAAACAGCAAAGAAAAGTCTTCATATAGAATGGCTGCGTGCCCTCTGCATATGGCTGGTCATGTTTACCCATACATCTACGGCCGGGTTTTCCCTCTATATTGAAAGACCGCACTCATTGTTCTTTCCTTTGTACCTTGCCGTTCCCTTCTGGGTAAAGACTGCAGTCCCTATCTTCTTTATGATTTCGGGAGCTCTTCTCCTAAGAAAAGAAGAGCCGGTCAGCCGAATTTTTCAAAAAAGGATCTGTCGATTCATTCAGGTTATTTTTATTTTTTCCCTGATTAACTACCTCTGGTTCTACCACAATCTGCCATTGTCCATTGAAGGACATATAGCCAAATTCTTCACCCTGCTGTATACCCATGATCTGGCTACTGCCTATTATTTCCTGTATATCTACATTGCTTTTCTTCTTATGCTTCCGATCTGGAGAAAACTTGTCAGCGTCATGAGCAACGAGCTTTTTCTGTATCTCATTGCACTGAACCTGTTCTTCGTCGGATGTGTTCCCGTCATTTCTTTCCTGTGTTTTAAGGGGACCGGAGAAATGAACTATTTCCTTAATCCTCTGCTCGCTATATCAGAACCGACTTTTTATTTTCTGATCGGCTATTGGATAGAAAATGTTCTTCCTGCGTCCTGGCTGACAAAGAAAAACCTCATCCGGCTGGGTATTGCTGCAGCCGCCGGAACAGCTATCGCCGGAGGAATGACCTGGTACCATGGCATCGTTGCCGGAGGAATGACAGAAGCCATTTCCGAACGTTTCTATGATTCTTTCCTTTTTTTGAACAGCGCTTTTCTATTCTGCCTTTCCCGAAAATGGTTCTCCGCACATACTGTTTCTCCGACCTGGCAAAAGCGCCTCATCTTTCTGGGAAGCATGTCCTTCGGCGTTATGTTGTTCGAGGAAATTACCCGGAATCTCACACATCTTTTCTTCACAAGAATCCTGTTGACCTACTTTCCCCGCATTCCGTTCATTGATGCTGTGCTGTGGATCTGCACCGCTTATATTCTTGGCATCATAATCACATACTTCCTGAAAAAAATCCCCTACTTCCGAAAATTGATTTAATCATAATTAAAAGGTCAGGCAAATTTCTGCCTGACCTTTTTTACTGTCTACACTGCCTTTTCAATTTTTCCGTTCTTCAGATAAATAAATTCCCCGGTTTTCTTTTCTTCCCCTAATTCTCTGGCAATCTTCATTGTCCGGGCATGGCAGGTAAACAAAAAGATTTGCTGTTCCTTACCCAGATCAAGAAGGAAACGCAGCGTCTCCTTTTGCCTCGTTTCATCAAAACGGACAAATATATCATCCAATACGATCGGCAGCGGCTCCACCTGCTCACCGAAAGACAGCGCCATAGCCAGCCGTACCGCCAGATAAACCTGGTCTCCCGTTCCCGAAGACCAGATTTTAGGATCTTTTTCCCGAAGCTGAGAATCAATGATACTGATGTCTTTTCCGTTCTCCGATAACCGAAGAGAATATTTCCCGCCGGTCATCGTCTGCAGAAATTGATTCGCTCTGTCCAGAATCAGCGGCTGCTTGCCGGCTTCATAACTTTCCTGCGTCTTATTCAGGAAATATTCCATGAAGCAGCAGGTTATCCATTCTTCCAGATTTGCCCGGATTTCAGTTTCTGTTTCCTGCTTCTGCTGCAGGATTTTTGTAATCGTATCATCTCCGGCCAAGCGGAAAATTTCATTTTCCACAGCCCCCTGCTGTCTTTGCAGACCGCCCAGTCTTTCCGACATATCCGCAATCTTTTCTGTATATTCCTGATGCTGTTTCATCCATTCATCATACTGCCCGGTTTCCAGAGAATGCCAGAGCTTCTGAAAATCCTCATCACTGCCCGCATACATGCGCAGATCCTGCTTAATGTTTTCCCATTCCCTGCGAAGCTGATCATGATGTTCGTGAGCATTTACCTTTTCGGCAAACTCTTCCGCATTGTGTGCATCAACCAGATGAAGCAGCGTATTCATTTCTCTCTGACAAGAAGACCAGTTGTCATCCAGCTTCTTCATTTCCCCTTCATAAAGGCTGTGCTGATGATTTTTTTCCTGAACAGCTTCCCATTCCAGATTCTTTTTCTGATTTTCCTCATAAATAGCAGCAATGCTGTCCGGCGTTACCGGATAATCCAAACCGGCAGCAGATATAATGGAATAAGCTCTCCGGGAAAATTTATCCAGCTTGGCATCCATCTGCTCCAGCCGCAGTTCAATGATTTTTCCTCTGCCTTCTTCAGAATAAATTTTCTGCCACTGTTCCTGCAATACAGACAGATTGTCTGCAGAAGACACCGGCAATTTATTCTTTTGCAGCCATTCTGCCCACTCTTTATCTGTCTTTTCTTTTTCCCGGCGCAGGTCTTCTCCCTCAGAGACCCATTTCTGATGTGCTGCTTCCTGCTTCTTTACCGTTTCCGCTCTCCAGGAATCAGCCTGCCTTTTTGCCTGATTCTTATAGAACTGCGTCCTTTTCTCCTGCATCATATTATGAAAAGCCTGCAGATCCTCCGCTGTTTCAGGGAAAGGCTTTGCAAAACCTTCCTCCAGTTTCTTTCTTGCCTGGAGCAATTCTTCCATTTGCCCGTTCAGTATTTTTAATTCAGAGCCTTTCCGATTGACCTTTTTATGGTTCATCATCATGGCCAGTATTCCTAAAATCAGAAAAATTCCTGCGGCATAGAAAACCGTATATCCGATAAGTGCATTAAAAAAAGCAAAGGCATCGCCTGCCGCAGCGAGCAGCAGAATAACCCCGGCGACAAACCATACTGTATACTTTGTGTCCGCCGTTTCGGAAACACTCTGTATCTGATTCCGGATTTCCGAAATTCGGCGTGCAGTATTTTCAACCTGCTGCGCCTTTTCCTCAATCTCTTTCCAATCTTTTTCTGTCAGGACATTCTCACTGTCCTCTGTCTTCTCCAGCTGTTCTACCTGCGGCTCTCTCTTTTCCCAGAAATGGAGCTCATTATTCCGTACTCCTACGCTTTGAGAGATCCTCCGGCCTTCCTCCCAGTCCACATTGACACTGGGATTTTTCGGATCAAGAGGCCTGTCCCAGAGAGACAGTTTATATCCCAGATTCTCATAATCAATTTTCCAAAGTTCTTTTTCTTTATCCAGAGCGTCTGCATCGGAAATCGTCTGTTTCCATTGTCCCAAGTCAATATACAGCTTTTCCAGCTCATCCGACATGCCTGCCCAGGGGATAACTTCTTCCTTTTTCAACGGATGGTATGCATCCAGCTTTTCCTGCAGTATCATTTTCTGATCATGGATAACCTTCATCCGATTCATCAGTTGATTCCACTGTTCTTTTCCATTTGAAGGAAACATTCTGACCTGTTGGGATAAATCCAGCTGATGCTTGACTTCCCGGGCCCGTTTATAGTACTCCCAGGCTCCCAGACGCTTTTTTAAAGACTGATCTTCTTCTTCCGCACACTCCAATTCCTTCTGCAATACCGCTATATCATCTTTCAGCTGTTTCTGCTTCTTTTGCAGCTCGGAAAAATCCTTCTCCTGACTCGACAGCAGATCCAGTTTCTGATTCAATTCTTCCAGACTGCTCATCAGCTGATTGATTTTCCGTTTCCCCTGGGAAGAGACAACCAGAAGATTCTGCTTATTTTCCTGCACGTTCTTCTTGATATCGGAAAGAGTTTCTCCCCCCTGAAGCATGAAAAAGCGGCTCCGTACCTGATCATTACTGAAAAAAGAAATTCCCTGCAGGTCTTCCAGCCCCAGAGCAAATATCTTTTCATACATCTTGCGGTTCAGACCGTTCCACCAGTTCTGCGTCAGATCTTCCTCTGTTTTTACATGATTCCCTGTTTCAAACCATCTCTTTTTCTCATCCTGAAAGGCCCGGAATACCTGTCCGTCCGGACGGACAAACTCCATGCTTCCCTTTTTCCCGTACCATTTCCCTCGTTCATATCCAAAAAGCATATCCCGGATAAAACGAAGCAGTGTTGTTTTTCCGCTTTCATTTTCCCCCATAATCACATGCAGTGCCGAGGAAGATGGCTGCCAGGAGACATCCCGATAGATGCCGTACTGCTCCAGCTTTAAATCAGTGATTTTCATCTTCTTCCTCCTTAGAGAGCATTTCTGCACCGGCAACCCTTGCTTTTTCCAATGCGCTCTCCATCATGTCATCAGAAATATAATTCCGCAGCATTCCGTACTTGACCAATTCAGGCTGCTTCTCCAGAAATTCTCTGAATTCCCCGCTGATCTTTTCCCCGCCCCGGACAGCATCGTCAAAAGTCCGAAGATAGGCTCCCGTTATATCCGGAAGTTTTTTCCGCGCTTCCAGATCCAGCAAAGGTTTTGTCCGGTCTACTAACTTGATAAAATACGCAAACAGGAAGCGGAACTGCTCCCTGTCATTCAGAAGCTGCAGAATATACTCTTTTCCTTCCTCTGTGGAAACCGCCGCATGCAGAGGGCCGTTTCCGTTCAGAATAAGCCGTATAATATTCGGCCTTTGGGTTGCTTCCTTTAATTTCTGCCGCTGTTTTGTGATTTCACGAAGCAATTCCTCCGGATTGGACAGCCCGGAAATATCCACATCCATATCCATCCAGCGAATTGCATCTGTCTCAATGAATTTCATCACTACCGTTCCGTATGCACCTACATCGACGAGATAGCATCCTTTTTCTCCCGTTTCAGCCAGATCCAGACCCTGTGTATTTCCCGGATACACAATATAAGGCTTTTCTGAAACAGTTTTTCGTGCATGAATATGCCCGAGAGCCCAGTAATCCATGCCTGTCTGAATCAAATCCTCTGCCGTGCACGGAGCATAATCACTCCCCGACATCCCCAGATCTGTATGAAGCATCCCTATGGAAAACACATCTTTTTCTTCTTTATGAAAAAGAGCGGACAGATTCTCCGAGGTATGTCTTGTTCTGTAGCTGATTCCGTAAACCCGGGCCACAGTTTCCCCTTCCCGAACCAGCGGAATCGATTCCACACGATCGGACGGGAAGATATGAACTGATTCAGGCAGAGGAATATCCGCCTTCCAGGCTTCGCCCGAGTCATGATTCCCATGAATGATAAATGTCTCTATTCCGTTTTCTGCTGCTCTGTATAATTCCCTTGCAAAAGCCATCTGCGCCGCCAGACTGTGATGATTGCTGTTATACACATCTCCAGATATCAGAATGGCATCCGTTCTGTTTTCTATAGCTGCATCCACGACCTTCTCAAAAGCCTTAAATGTAGCTTTTCCTATTTGCTCATTCCACGGACCTTTACTTCCCGGACGAATGTCGCCGAAGGGTTCACCCAAGTGTAAATCTGCACAATGGATAAAAGAAAAATGTTTTCCCATAACTCCTCCTGGTTAACCAATTGCTGGTTTTATTTTATCATACCCTGCTGTTCACCTGCCATAAAACCGTCCCTACAGTAAAACAGGGTCAGAAAAAGAGCTGCATGAAGTCTGCAGCCCTTTCTCTTTACATCGTCTCATAAATGTCCGCTACCGCATCATATTCCTCATCCGTCGGCGGTATATATTCGGCCTCACCGTCTTCTCCCTCTGTG
Source organism: uncultured Dialister sp. (assembly GCA_938038225.1). GTDB lineage: Bacteria > Bacillota > Negativicutes > Veillonellales > Dialisteraceae > Dialister. The sequence continues at coordinate 339,594 of CALHRX010000007.1, forward strand.
ATTTTAGCCAGAAGAATTTCCGGTTCCTCCTTCGAATCTTCCCTTTCAGGGATAGAGACAAGTACGGCAAACTGTTCCCCTGCGAAGGGAATAACCGTATCCTGTACATAATCCCGGACATTTCCTTCCGTATCTGTAATTGATACGATGACTGGTGTTTCTTTACTCATGACTGTATTCCTTTGCTTTTAAAAGCAAGATGCTGTAAGTAACCTTCCAGAATAACAACAGCTGCCATTTTATCAATGACTTTTTTCCTTTTCTTTCGGCTTACGTCCGCTGCAATCAGCTGCTTTTGTGCCATGACCGTTGTTAAACGTTCATCCCAAAAATGATAAGGGATTTCAGGAAAGGCCTTTGCCAATTCCTCTGCAAAGGCTTCGGTTCTTTCTGCCCGCATTCCTTTTGTTCCGTTCATATTCAAAGGCATGCCGAGCACAAATTCCTCCACCTTGTACTCATCGACGAGTTCGCGAAGTTTCTTGAAATCCGCTTCTCTTGTCGTATGACGAATGGTTTCCAATCCCTGGGCCGTCCAGCCAAACAAGTCGCTTACCGCTACTCCTATGGTCTGCGATCCCACATCAAGAGCCATAATTCTCATTATTACAGCCCTTTATGTTTTACATAGAAACGAACCAGTTCCTCTACGATTTCATCCCGTTCGATTCCAGAAATCAGCCGTCTTGCATCATGCCGGCTGGTTATGTATGTGGGCTCTCCCGAAACAAGATAGCCGACAAGCTGTACAGTAGGATTATGACCCGCTTCCTTCAGAGCAGAATATACCTCTTTCAGAATCATGGCTGCCTGTCTGTTCTCTTCACTATCGGCATTGGTATTAAATAATATTGTTTCGTCAGAGACTGCCATAACGTTTCCTCCTTAATTAATCATTTCCTCAAGAGCTGCAAGACCTTCTGCCAGAGCATCCTGCAATTTAGACGGATCCTTGCCGCCGGCCTGCGCAACCTGAGGTTTTCCGCCGCCGCCGCCTTTGCAAACCTTTGCGGCCTTGGAAATTACCTTACCCATATGAACCCCGGCTTCTACTGCTTCAGACGATGCCATACCGACAAGATTTACCTTGTCACCTGCCTTCGTCCCCAAAAGGAATGCACCTTTCGGCAGCTTGCCTTTAACGAGATCTGCCACCTTGCGCAGTTCATCCATGTTGTCAGCCTGTACTTCAGCGCTGAAATAGGAGATTCCGTTCTTCTCCCGGACATCTTTCATAATGGAGTCCATCTCGCTCTGCGCCTGCTGCCGCTTGAGAGCCTCCACTTCATTTCTTAAAGATTTGATCGTTCCCAGCAGCTTTTCAATCTTTTCCGGCATGCCTTCCGCATCACTCTTCAAAAGCTTCGCCGACCGAATCAGCAGATCTTCCTGATTTTTTACCAGTTCATAAGCTGCTTTTCCCGTCACGGCTTCAATGCGGCGGACACCGGAACCGATCCCGCCTTCACTCAGGATGCAGAACAGTCCCAATTCGCCGGTATTTCCCACATGGCTTCCGCCGCACAGTTCCTTACTGAAATCCCCGATAGAAACAACGCGGACAACTTTGCCGTACTTTTCGCCGAACAGCGCCATAGCGCCGGACTTCTTAGCTTCTTCCAGAGGCATCGTACTGATAGAAAGTGCGGTCCCTTTCCGGATTTCCTCATTCACAATATCTTCTACCTGTCTGAGCTGATCTCTGCTCAGCGGTTCCGGCCAGGTAAAATCAAAGCGCAGACGATCTGAAAGGACAAGAGAACCTGCCTGGTTGACCTGATTCCCGAGAACGCGGCGCAAAGCAGCCTGCAGCATATGCGTACCAGTGTGATTTCTTGCCAGTGCCTCTCTTCTTTCACGGTCTACTGTTACTTCCACCGTTTCGCCGGCAAAAATCGTTCCCTCTCTCACTGTTCCGATAAGATAAACAATGCCGTCAGGAAGTTTTTTGGTATCCTCTACATCAAGAATACCTTCTTCACCTTTAAGAACACCGGTATCCCCTACCTGTCCGCCGCCTTCTGCATGGAATGGATTGTTCTGCAGGATAACCGTAACCTTAGTACCGTCTGATGCACTGCTGATTTCCTTCCCATCTCTTCCGAGAAGAAGAATTTCTGTTTTCCCGTCTTTATCTTCCGTAGTCAGACTGGCAATGTTCAGTTTCGTCGTATCCGGCGTAGCTACCTTAGCCGAAACCTGCGCACGGGCAGCACGGGCTCTTTCCTTCTGCTCAGCCATCGCTGCTTCAAAGCCCTGCTTATCGATGGTCATTCCCTGTTCCTTGGCGATTTCATCGGTCAGTTCCCAGGGGAAACCGTACGTATCATACAGTTTAAACACAAGATCTCCCGCAAGAATATCCTTCTGCTTTTTCTTTGTATCTTCCAGCATTTCAGACAGGAGATCGCTTCCTGCATTCAGTGTGGAATGGAATCGTTCTTCCTCCATTCCGGCCACCTTTTTGATCAGCATCTGTTTATCCACCAATTCCGGATAAGCAGGCTTCATCATGGCAATGACCACATCAATCATCTGTCCGATGAAAGGATCCTGGATTCCGATCAGTTTGCCGAAGCGAACAGCACGGCGAAGGATTCTTCTCAGCACATATCCTCTTCCTTCATTGGAAGGCAGAATCCCATCGGCAATCATGTTTGTAATAGCTCTGGCATGATCGGAGATGACCTTTAATGCTACATCTCCCTGAGCACTTTTGCCGTAAGGAACCCCTGACAGAGCAGCTGCCTCTTCAATAATCGGGAAAAATAAATCCGTCTCAAAATTGTTTTTCTTATGCTGCAAAACCGCAGCCAGACGTTCCAGACCGGCACCGGTATCAATGTTTTTCTTAGCCAGAGGGAGATAGGAGCCATCCTTCTGACGATCGTATTGACTGAACACCAGGTTCCAGATTTCCAGGAAACGATCCCCGTCTCCTCCCATCTGATTTTCCGGATCCGTGCCGAATTCTTCGCCCTGATCATAAAAAATTTCAGAGTCAGGTCCGCACGGGCCTTCCCCGATTTCCCAAAAATTATCGGAAAGCGGATAAATATGATTTTCCGGAAATCCGATCATATGGTGCCAATAATCATGGGCCTCCTGATCATCCGGATAAATCGTTACATATAATCTGGACGGATCAAGCTTAATGACTTCCGTCAAAAATTCCCACGCCCAAGTAATAGCTTCCTTTTTGAAATAATCGCCAAAGGAAAAATTCCCAAGCATTTCAAAAAAGGTATGGTGGCGGGCCGTATGGCCTACATTTTCAATATCCCCCGTACGAATGCATTTCTGGCTGGTCGTAACTCTATGTCTGGGCGGCTCTACTTTCCCCGTAAAATACGGTTTTAAAGGAGCCATCCCTGCTCCTATAAGAAGAAGACTGGGATCATCCTTCGGTATAAGAGAAAAGCTCTTCAGCCTCAAATGATCTTTTTGATTCTCAAAAAAAGATAAATATGCTTCGCGAATATCATTGCCTTTCATGATAATCCCCCTTAATCCAATTATTTTTTCATTATATATGACTTACAGAACCAGCGCAAATAAATCTTTCTGTTTTTGCACCGTATCCCGGGCCGCCTCGTCCGACACTTTGTCAGACTGAATATCACTTTCCCCTTTTCATTTGTTCATCCGTCCTTTTCGCTTCGGCAATGACCGCCAGATGCTTTCCCAGGTCCCGGTATTTTTCTTCATCATAAAAGGCATAATAAATATGCTCGTCAAAATCCCCCTCCGTCTGCGCTTCCCCCAGAGGATTGATAAAACAAGAGTGCCCTCCCAGTCTGATTCCGTGATAAGAGCCCACCATATTTACAGCGGCAATACACATTCCATTCTCAACGGCCCTTGCCCGCGTCAGAATCTGCCACCTTTTTACATGAACTGCAGGCCAGGACGCCGGAGCCATTACAAGTGTTACTCCGGACTTCGCCATTTTTCTCCACAGCTTCGGGAAATAAAGTTCATAGCAGATAGCCATCCCGACCTCAACCCCCTGTATGTTCGTTTGCAGCCGGCGCGTTCCAGGCTTCATCAGCTGCGCTTCCCTGTATCCGTAAAAAAGATGCCGCTTGCTGTAATGTGCCAGAATCCGACCGTCCGGACCGAATATAAGGCCCGTATTCTTTACGGCGCCGTCTTTTTTTACAGGAAGTGTTCCCGCCTCCAGTGTGACTCTGTGATAAGCGGCAAAAGAAGACAGTCTCTGAATCAGCGGATCTCCCGGACGCGTAACGTTTTTCCCGAAATTATGAAAATCATATCCGATCGTCCAGAGCTCCGGCAGAATCAGAAGATCACTGTAAGGAGCTGCCTGCCCCAGAAGTTCAAAAGCATGCTCTATATTATGATCTTTATCCCCTGATTTTACATTCATCTGTATCAGTGCAATTCTCATGCATACCTCCCTCCTTTTATAAAAAAACACACAGGAAAAGGCTGCTTTGAAATATACTCCTACATTTCTCTGCAGCCCCGGCACTGTAATTCATGAAACTCTATAAGATTCTGTTGGCACCGATATACCGATCATGCCAGTATCCGTTCTTCATAGTTGCCACAGCCACCCCGCGGCTCGTGGTCGCACTGATAAAATAACCGTCCCCCAGATACAGACCGGAATGAGATATCCCTTCTGCATAGGTGTTGAAGAATACAAGATCTCCCGGCTTCAGGGAATTCACAGAAATCTTTTCCCCGGAAAAATACTGTTCATCTGCCGATCGGGGCAGCAGAATTCCCTTCCGATTAAAAACATACTGGATAAATCCGGAACAATCAAACCCCTTTGGGGTTGTTCCGCCGAACCGGTAAGGAACTCCCACATACCTTTTGGCCTCTTCCGTAATATCTTTGACCTTTTTAGTTACCGGCCCTGTATAATGCCATTGTACGATCGAATCATCAATCCCTATTTTCTGCTTTCCTTTAGACAAACCGGATTTGTTCTGCTTTGCGGAAACGGAAGCTCTCTTTAAGTTTTTCCCTGTCAGTGCCTTATATGTTGCAGGGCCAACGATTCCGTCAGCATCCAATTTTCTTTTCTTTTGGAACTGCATCACCGCTTTTTTCGTTTTCCCGTCAAAAATTCCATTGGCCGATACACGGTAGCCGTACTTATTCAGGCGCTGCTGTATGTATTTTACATCATTTCCCTTGGAACCGACCATGTAATCGGCCCGGGAGATATTCAGGGAACACAAAGAAAAAATACCGGCCAGCATCAAAATAATCATCCGCTGTCTCATAAATGCACTTCCCTCTTTATCAAAATCAAATTTCCCTGCAGTAATAAATTCACTTATATGTTACCACAAATCCGGTAAATTGACCAAGATTCACATTATTTTCCATCTCCAATAATATTTTCAACGCCCGGGGTTTTATTATAAAATTCACCGCTCAGGCCGATTCCTTTCCGAATCATTTTTCAGCAGAATATCATCCAGTCTGCGCTGTGCTTCTTTTTTATCCAATCCATACACTTTCCCACTGATAAAATTTCGGTCTATAAGCATTTCCGCATGATACTTCGGATTAATTTCCTTCAGCCGGGCAGAGAGAATCCGGTAAATCTCTCCGTCACTTTTATCAAATTTGCTGGACATCGTCAATTCAAAAGACAAATTAATCCTGTCTTCACTCTCTTCCACAAAGAAATCATGATAGGTAACAGGAATTTTCGATCTGTAAATTGCCGCTTCCAGATCCGTCCTATACTGTGCTTCCCGGGGATTGGTCACTGCTTTGGGATCAGCATGGATAACAGCCTGCACATGAAGCTTTTCCCGAAGCGTTGTCATCACATTTTCTGATAATTCATGCCCCTCCACCAGACTCAGTGAACTGTCCAGCTCTACATGAGCTGTAGCAAAATGATTCTCCGGCCCATAATCATGAACGATAAGATCATGTACTCCGTATACACCGGGACATTCCAAGATGCACTGTTTGATTTCCGAATAAATTTTGCTGTCCGGTTTCGCTCCCAGAATCAGATTGATTGCATCTCTCATAATCTTCCATCCGGTCCATAGGATATATAAGGACATAGCAGCCCCCATGTAGCCGTCCGTATGCCATCCGCTGAAATGCTGCACCAGAGTGGAAATCAAAACCCCCGACGTTGACCACAGATCGGATAAAGAGTCCGCACCGTACGCCGCGAAGGCTCCTGAACCGGTCACCTTCCCTCCTTTTGTATACCACCATGCCAGGAAAAGCTTGCAGACAATACCCAACAGCAGAACTGCAATGACCACAGGGCTAAAGAATACTTCTTCCGGAGAAAAAATTTTTTGCACAGATTCAATCAGCAGTGTAATTCCTACATAAAGAATTACTGCAGCCATAACTGTGGTATTGATATATTCCAGTCGGCCCAATCCAAAAGGATGTGTCGTATTGGAAGGCTTCGCCGAATAATAGAATGTCATCATCAGCAATATAACGGCACCCATATCCGTAATATTATTAAAGCCATCTCCCATGATAGAGATGAAACCGCTTTGCCAGCCGATAAACACCTTGCTGATTCCCAGGAAAAAATTAACAAGCAATCCTACTGCAGCAAAAACGATCGATTTTTTGAGCCGGGAACCATCTGCAAAATTAAAAGGCATACTTTCTCTCCCTAAAAAGTACTAAACAGCGAATCAATTGTATTATATTATAAACCCGTATCAGAAAAAATATTTTCTCCTGCCATTTTGAAAAGCTCTCCGAAGAGAGCTTTTTATCATTTCTTTATTTTCTAATGTTGTCTCAATATTTGTCAAAATCTATTCCGTTCAGAATATCCCGCAGTTTTATCATTTCTTCTTTTGTCAGAGTCAGTCCTTTGGTCATAGCAGTATGATCCTCATTCCAGGACCGGAGATCAAATTTATCTTTTCCGTTATTCCAATTCATATAAGTTAATTGCTTTTTCCATCCCTTGGAATTTGAAGAAAGATCCCCCAGTTCTTCCTGAATTGTAAAAGTTATTTTAGAAGCCATATTTTTCACCTCATTGTCGTTATCTGTAAATTCAGACCTATGGTACCATAAGCCCTTTATGAAATCAATAAACGGAAAAGTTTTCTGCTTCCGTCTGCCCATCCCCGGATTCAGGACTGCTGCATTCTGAAAATCCAATCGAGAAGCTGCTCCTTATCCGAACCCGATAAATGAGCCAACGGAACCGACAGAACTACTGCACCGCCGTCAGTCCTGTTTCCCAGATAAAGTCTCCTCCAGGAAGAAGAAATCCCTGCAATCTCCCTATACTCCAAGGGTGTGAACCAGGGCTGAAAAACACCGCATCGAAACAACAGCACGGATGATCCTGCCGCAGCAATCAAAAGTGCTTTTTCACAAACCAGTACAACCGGTTCATGAACCCGATGAATGCACAGCAGGAGATACAATGCAGCCAGTGAAGAAACAATTCCATACATCCATTCCGCATAAAAGGCAATAAGGATCAGGATGGTGCAGGCCGCCGCATAAACCATGGACAGGACTGTCACATAGATACCGGAGCGGCCGCACTTCCATAATATTTCTCCATGGATTTCCCGATGATAAATATCCATGTCTTTCTCCTTCTGTTCAGAAAAAAGGAGTTTCCAATTCACGGCCATTTACAAAAATACCGAAGAAGCCTCCCTCTCCGGTATTTTCTCTATTAAAAATCAGTCTTTCTTTTCAGCCGGATTGGAGCTCGGGAAATTTACCCTCTTGCCAATCACGGTCATCCCATTCATATACGGTACAAGAACATCCGGTACACGAACAGTTCCGTCTGCCTGCTGATAATTTTCCAGAATAGCTGCTACCGTTCTGCCTACCGCCAGTCCGGAACCATTCAATGTATGAACAAATTCCGGCTTTGCTCCCGGTGCTCTGCGGAAGCGGATATTTGCTCTGCGCGCCTGGAAATCGAGACAATTGGAGCAGGAAGAAATTTCTCTGTACTTGTTCTGTGCCGGCATCCAAACCTCGATATCATATGTTTTGGCGGAGGAGAATCCGATATCTCCTGTGCACAGGCATACCACATGATAAGGAAGCTTCAGAAGCTGAAGAATCTTTTCCGCTTCACGGGTCAAAGATTCCAGTTCATCCCAGCTGTCTTCCGGTTTGCAGTATTTTACCATTTCCACCTTGTGGAACTGATGCTGACGAATCAATCCCCTTGTATCCTTTCCTGCAGAACCGGCTTCTTTTCTGAAGCAGGGAGTCAGTGCAGTCAGATGAACCGGGAGTACATCTCCGTTCAGAACTTCCCCGGAGAAATAGTTGGTCAGCGGCACTTCGGCGGTAGGAGTCATATACATATTTTCTCCTTCCACCTTGTACATATCCTCTGCAAATTTCGGAAGCTGACCGGTTCCCTGCATAGACTGTCCGTTGATGATATACGGCGGAATCACTTCCAGGAAATCATTCTGCTGAGTATGTACATCCAGCATGAAATTATATACCGCTCTTTCAAGACGAGCTGCTGCGCCCAGATAGAAATAGAAGCGGGAGCCGGACACTTTGCCTGCCCGTTCTGCATCCAGAATTGCCAGATCATCGCCTAATTCATAATGAGCTTTGATCGGGAAATCAAACTTCGGAATTTCACCCCAGCGGCGAACTTCCGGATTTTCCGAATCATCCTTACCGACCGGAACGGATGCATCTGTCATATTCGGAATATGAAGAAGGAGCTCATTCAGTTTCGTTTCGATTTCTCCCAATTCTTTATCAATTGCGGCAATCTTCTGACCGACTTCTCTCATTGCATTGATAGCTGCATCTGCATTTTCTCCGTTCTTTTTGGCCAATGCAATATTTCTGGATTCTGCATTTTTTTCACTTTTCAGTTTTTCCGTTTGCTGCAAAAGTTCTCTTCTCTGCTCATCCAGCTGAAGAACCTCGTCCAGGTTAAACGGATTATGTCTGTTTTCCAGATTCTTTTTGACTTCTTCGGCATGTTCCCGAATAAATTTCATGTCCAACATACGTATCACTCCTAATGTTTAATATTGCCGGCAGCTTCCAAAAATAAAGACTTCGTCCTCCATGGGACGAAGTCTTCGCGGTGCCACCCAAATTGCCTAAGCCAACTCTCGGTTTCTTATCGGTTACCAACCGGCCAATTCATCACTGGCTGCTCCGGAGCGGAAACTTTTCCTTTTGCCTGAACTCACACCAACCGTTCATTCTCTGAAGACATCCGAAAAAGATTTTCTCCTTCAATGCTTTCACCCATTATAACGCAGGAGGATTTCTTTGTAAATGGAGAATCAAAAGAGCTTACCGAAATTTATTCCTTTTCGTTTGCATGGATTTGAAAGTACCAGGCATCTGCCAGCCGGCCATATTCCTCCAGAGAAAAAGTTTCTCCCCTTCGCTTCCCGTCGATTCCCGTTTCTTCCAGAATTGTCTGCACCATGTCAGCAGAAATACCGCCGGCTTTCATCGCATTGGTAAATACCTTTCGTCTCTGTCCGAATCCCATCCGGATCAAACTGAAAAGCAGCTTATCATCTTTAACTTCCACCGCCGCTTTTTCTCTTCTTTTGATTTTCAGCACCGTAGACGTAACCTGCGGCCGCGGTATAAAGGCTGTCGGAGGAATATCCATTACTCTTTCCGCAGTACAGTAATACTGCACCGCCAGAGTCAGCGCACCGTAATCCTTACTGCCCGGCAAAGCCAGAATCCGATCCGCCACTTCCTTCTGCATCATAAATACAAAACAGGAAATCGGGAGTTCCGACTGAATCAGAGAGAGGAGGATCGGCGTCGTCACATAATAAGGCAGATTGGCCGCGCAGTGCCATTCCCGGTCTCCCAGAATCGTCTTCAGATCTGCTTTTAAAACATCTTCATAAATAATCTTAACTTTTTGGTATTTTTCGAGCGTATGAACCAGTACTCTCTCCAGACTTCTGTCCAGTTCGAAGCTCACTACCTCAGCCCCTGTTTCAGCCAGCGCCTGTGTCAGGGTTCCGATTCCCGCTCCGATTTCAATGACCGGCTGATCCGGACCGATTTCGGCAGCCGAAGCAATGGCAGATACCACATCCGGTCTGATCAGAAAATTCTGTCCCAGCTTATGTTTGGCATGGATTCCGAATCTCCTGATGATATACTGCACAACTTGCCGATCCGCTAAATTTGCCTCAATCATGGATTTTCCTCCGAATATTTCTGTAAAGCCGTATCCCATTCCTCGCGGGTAACATCAAAATGATTCAGCCGCTTCAGGAACTGCTTGCTGTTCCCGTATCCGATTCCCAGGATAGCTCCTACTCCGGCTCTTCGCCGCGAAGAATCTTCCCGCCCGGTAAGTCCGCTTTCAAAAAGATCATTCATATGAAACCGCTGAGAATCCTCTGCATATTGAATCCGCAGCTTCGACAGTGCCTTTTGAATCGATTCCGCAGAAGCATTCTCCACGCCCACATCGTCCCTGCAGACAGCTTCCGATTTCGGAATAAAGGCATGAAGCGCTTCCGGAAACAGTTTCGTCAGTCTCTGCCGAATTCTTTCTCCCGGCCCGTCGGGATCCGTCAGAATAATAATCCCTCTTTTTTTATAAGCACTTTCAATTTTTTCAAGTGTATTTCTGGAAATAGAAAATCCTCCCGTTGCAATCATATCGGCATCCACTGCCCGGCTGACCCGGGCAATATCGGATTTTCCCTCTACTACAATTACCTGTCTGATCATCAGTCTCTTGCCACATATCCTATACCGCGGACCGTATGGATATATTTCTTCCCCACCTTTTCATCTATTTTGCTGCGCAGATATCTCACGTAAACATCCACAATATTGGTTTTTCCCGCATAGCCGTATCCCCAAACCTTTTCCAGGATTTCTTCTCTTTTCAGAACCCTGTTTTTATTTTTGGACAGAAACAAAAGAAGATCAAATTCTTTCTTTGTCAGATCTATCACTTCATCCCCGGCTCTTACCTCATGTCTTTCCGGGAAAATGGATAAATCCCCAATTGTAAAGGAAGGATCAACTACAATCTTGGGTTCATCATGACGGCGCAAAGCCGCACGAATCCGGGCAATCAGTTCCTTGGTTGCATAAGGCTTCGTGATGTAATCATCTGCACCGGCATTCAGTATCCGGACTTTCGAATCAACCGTATTATCAGAAGATAAATAAATGATCGGCAGGAAACTGATTTCTCTCACCTTGTCAATAATTTCATCCCCGTTCTGCAGCGGTTTATCCGCATCCAGCACAATAAGATCCACCTGCTTCTGCCCGGCCAGATCTACAGCGGATTCTCCTGTATTATCAACCAGACAGGTGAAATCATCCTCTTCCAGCTTCAGCTGCATAAAATGACTGACTCCCGGATCATGCTCGATGACTAAAATACAGTTTCTCATAGTTTAGTTCCTCCCAAAATCCCCAAAAGCATCAACCTGCTTTCTCTTTTTATTATTGATTATTGGAAAGCAGAAACAAATAAATTCGTAAATAACAAATTAGAATTTTTATTTTCCTTCTAATTTATCATACCATAGCGCAACTTTAAATCAAGCATTTTATCATAAAATCCAATTCTTCAGGCAGCCGAACCGGCATCTCCTTTTTATGTTTTTTCTCATACCCTTTCCGGATAAAAGCAGCTCTGAAGAATACCGGTTGAACACATATTGTATAATAAAGCTGAATCGTTCAGAAAGGAGAATATATGCATCAATATATTACTTTTATAGGAGACTTCCCCATTCGATTTTACGGAGTATTCTTTTCTCTGGGAATTATTTTCGGCTGTGTCATGGCTTATTTCCTTCTGAAAAAGGATGGCCGCCACTGGGAAGACTATGTATTCGATCTGGGGCTTACCGTTGCCTTTTTCGGAATCATCGGAGGCCGACTCTGGGATGTTTTTTTCTTTGATTGGGACTACTATCACAATCACCTTCTGGAAATCCCCTATGTCTGGCAGGGCGGAATGGCAATCCAGGGCGGTGTCATTTTCGCCTGCATCTCCGCTTATTTCTTCCTGAGAAAAAATAAGATTCCCATTCTTCCCTTTGCCGACACTGTAGCTCCTGCCATCATTTTCGGGCAAGCCATCGGGCGCATTGCCAATTTTATGAACGGAGATGCCTTCGGGCATCCTACCGGACAGAATTTCGGAATTCTTTACCCGGATACTACTCTCGCCTTCCATACTTACGGTCCGCAGCCGCTCTGGCCTGCCGAAGTCTGGGAATGCCAGGGCGATATGATTATACTGGGACTGCTCCTGTGGTACTCCTGCTTTAAACAGCCACGTGGAACTGTTTTTACCCTGTACATCATGCTCTACTCTTTACTAAGATTCTGTCTGGAATTCTTCCGGGGCGACTACGGAACACTCGCTTTCGGATTGAAGAGTGCACAGCTTACCAGCCTTCTGGCTTTTTCCTGCGCCTTCGCTGCCTTCATTTATTTTTATATTCGTTTCAGAAATGAAACGGATGATACCGTATCCGAAACTCATTGAACCAATAGTACAAAATCGCCATTCTTTATGGAATGGCGATTTTCTGTTGCCCGAAATACTGTATGCAGCAAAGAATAATTCTGCCGACAAAAGTTCCGGAATCGGGCATGGAGTATCCGCAGTTGATTCTTTCTATTCTGCGTGCATTACATTTTCGCTTTTTCGCAGAAACAGAAGCCCCAATTGCAACATTCTGCATCAAATCCGCTTACCCGGTAAATGATTTCAGCTGAATTTCCCGCACGCAAAAAGCAGAGCCAACAGGCTCTGCTTTTCTGCATTTGCTCAGACATTAAAGCGGAAATAGGCTACATCCCCGTCCTGAATTTCATAGTCCTTGCCTTCGATCCGAAGAAGTCCTTTTTCACGAACTGCATTGAATGAACCGCAGGCCATAAGATCTTTATAAGGAACAATTTCTGCACGAATAAAGCCGCGTTCGATATCCGAATGAATTTTCCCGGCAGCCTTCGGTGCCTTGGTATGAGCATGTACTGTCCAGGAACGGCATTCATCCGGTCCGACAGTAAAGAAATTGATCAGCCCCAGCAGAGAATAAGCAGAACGGATCAGCCGGTTCAGCCCGGGTTCTGCTTCTCCCAGATCAGCCAGAAAAGCCTTTGCTTCCTCGGCATCCAGCTCGGAAACTTCCTGTTCGATTTCTGCAGAAATCGGCACCCACTTGGCATTTTCCTTTTCGGCAGCCGCTGCTGCCTTCTGTACGAGAGGATTGGCCATCGGATCTGCAATATCATCTTCTGCTGTGTTCAGCACGTAAAGAACCGGCTTGAGTGTCAAAAGGTTCAGTTCTTTCAATACGTCCTTATCGTCTTCTGTCAAATCCAGTGCACGTGCCGGTTTTCCATCGGAAAGCGCTGCATAAACCTGTTCCAGCAAAGGAAGCTGTGCTTTTGCCTCCTTGATGCCGGCCTGTGCCAGCTTGGCGGTTTTTGTCTTTTTCTTATCTACGCTCTCCAAATCAGCGAGACACAGCTCTGTATTGATAATATCCATGTCCCGCACCGGATCAACGGAACCTTCCACATGTGTGATATTTCCATCCTCAAAGCAGCGTACCACATGGGCAATAGCATCCGTCTCACGGATATGGCTAAGGAACTGATTGCCCAAACCCTCCCCGCGGGATGCACCGGCTACAAGGCCTGCAATATCAACAAAGCGGGTAAAAGCAGGAGTTGTCTTTTTCGGTTGAAATATTCCTGCCAGATCATACAGGCGATGATCCGGCACTTCCACAACCCCTACATTAGGTTCGATCGTGCAGAACGGAAAGTTGGCCGCTTCCGCGCCGGCTTTGGTAATGGCATTAAACAGCGTAGACTTTCCTACATTCGGAAGTCCCACGATGCCGATCTGTAAATTGGTACTCATATATGTTTCTCCTCCGCCGCATCCTAGCGGCTCATTACAGCAGAAAGCACAGCCCATTAAGGACTGCGCCGTCTGCTTAATTCCTGCATCCTTTTATTTCCGTGCAGCAAGTGCTTTTTTCAAACGTTCCACTGCCTTTACGGTCAGTTCCGGTGTATTGAAGGAGGTCAGTCTGACATAGCCTTCACCGCAGGGACCGAAGCCGGATCCCGGAGTGCAGATGATCTGTGCTTCCTTCAGCAGGAAGTCAAAGAAATCCCAGCTTGTCATTCCTTCCGGAACAGAAAGCCATACATAGGGGCTGTTTACGCCGCCGCAGGCATCGAGACCTACAGAACGGACTCCGTCAAGAATAACTTTTGCATTCTGACGGTAAATATCCAAGGTTGCCTGTATCTGCTTCTGGCCTTCTTCTGTGTAGATCGCCTCAGCACCGCGCTGAACAATGTAAGAGCAGCCGTTAAACTTGGTACACTGACGGCGATCCCACAATTCATTGGCAGAAACCTTTTCTCCCTTTTTCGTTTCCAGCATTAAATCTTTCGGAACTACGCAGTATCCGCAGCGTACTCCCGTAAATCCTGCTGTCTTGGAATAAGAACGGAATTCGATGGCAACTTCCTTTGCACCTTCGATTTCATAAATGCTGTGCGGAATATTGTCTTCCGTGATGAAAGCTTCATAAGCCGCATCAAAGAAGATCACCGATCCGGTCTGCTTGGCATATTTTACCCACATGGTCAGCTCGCTCTTTGTCAGTGCTGCACCGGTCGGATTGTTCGGCGAGCAAAGATAAATGATCATCGGATCATGAGCCGGCAGATTTGCCTTGAATCCGCATTCCTTATAGCACGGAAGATATTCAAAACGTTCGTAAGTTCCCTTTACAAATTTTCCGCTTCTTCCGGCCATTACATTACTGTCGATATATACCGGATAGACAGGATCTGTAATCGCTACAATATCTTCCTGGGAAAAAATCTCCTGCATGTTGCCGGTATCGCATTTTGCTCCGTCGCTGACAAAGATTTCATCTGCGGAAATATCGCAGCCTCTCTTCTGGAAATCATTCTTTGCAATGGCTTCGCGCAGGAATAAATATCCCTGTTCAGGGCCGTAGCCTCGGAAAGTTTCCATGTGACCCATTTCATCTACTGCTTTTTTCATAGCTTCGACAACTACCGGAGCCAGCGGCTGAGTAACGTCCCCGATTCCCAGAGAAATAATATCCGCATCCGGATGTTCTGCCTTATAAGCTTCCTGTTTTTTTCTGACTTCTGCAAAAAGATAAGCGCCCTGCAGATTCAGATAATTCTCATTACAATGTGCCATCGCGTACTCTCCTTACCTTTATCATATTGATATCCAGTTTTTATACTGATTTATTCATTTTATCACAATCATTCCAAAAAGTCCCAATAATCCAATAAAAAGAGCCATGAAAAATACTCTTCATGACTCCCGCTTATCACAGCTGCAAAGAAACTTTTCCCAATACATGGTCGACAGGAACCGGCCCGATAAACCGGCTGTCCGAACTATGGTTTCGGTTATCTCCCATAACGAATACCATGCCATCCGGAACCTGATAGGTTCCCTCCATGGAAAACTGCATCGGCTCATTGATATATGGCTCTTCCAGTTTTTCTCCGTTCCTGTATACATGTCCGTCATGGAAGGCCAATGTATCCCCGCCCTTGGCGATGACACGTTTTACCCAGACATTATGTCCCTGACCGGACGGATTAAACAGTGCTATATAATTCTGCAGCGGTTCCGTGAAATCATCCATCCACGTTCTCTCCCGATGTGTCCGGCTGTCAATGATCACAATATCCCCGTAATCCGGCATCTGCCGGAAAACATGACTCCATTTGGTAACAATCAGATATTCCCCGTTAGTCAGCGTAGGATACATGGAATCTCCCGATACTTTCGTCGGTACAAAAATAAAAATATGGATCAGCATGGCCAGAAACAGTGCCACTACAATAGAATAAATCCAGTCAAATACTTCGCGCATATATTTTTTATCCTTTCTTTCATAAGGAAGCTTTATCGGTTAGCCATTATTATATCATACAACGGTACAGATTTTCAGTGCGCTCCTACGGCGAAACGGCAAAATCCGAACGGAATCTTCCGCAGTTTTTCCGATTCTCTTCCCTGTGATTTTTCTTTTCTGTGCCGGAATGTCATCCGCTCTTCTCCCTTGGTTTGGCTGCATGGCAAAAAAAGCTTCCCGCAAGCGGACACGCGCGGGAAGCTTTCTCATTTCCTTATTTTCTTTTACCAAAGGCGAACCGGCGTTTTTTCCTCGCCGAACCGGTGAACAGTATCAATAAAACGAACCGTCCCTGTCTTATAACGCAGAACCAACGTACTTGTTCTTGCACCGCCGCCGAAATAGCGAACGCCTTTCAGCAAAGCACAGTCTGTGATAGCCGTTTCGGCAAAGATGCAGTCATCTCCCTTGACCAGGTCATCCAGAGTCAGAACCTTATTGGGATCGTCAATTCCCATTTCGTGCAGTCTCCGAACCTCTTCATCGGTATGAGGCAGAAGTTTTGCCTGCATATCGCCGCCCAGACATTTCAGCCCAACCGCAGACAAAACACCTTCCGGCGCTCCGCCGGAACCCAGTACCATATGAATGCCGCTTCCCTGAATACCGCAGTCTACAGAGGGAACAACATCGCCGTCCGTAATCAGGCGAATTCTTGCGCCTGCTGCTCTTGCCTCACGAATGATTCCTTCGTGGCGTTCACGATCCAGAATGACAACGGTCAGATCAGAAATTTCCCGATCCATTGCATCTGCTACATTCTTCAGGTTTTCCGTCACGGAAGCGTTGATATCGATTCTTCCTTTCGCGCGGGGACCTACACAAATCTTTTGCATGTACATATCCGGAGCATGAAGGAGACATCCTTTCGGAGCAATGGCCAGAACCGCAATAGCACCGTTCTGTCCCTTTGCCACCAGATTGGTTCCTTCCACAGGATCTACAGCAATGTCAACTTCTTCTCCGCCGGCCCCTACATGTTCTCCGATATAAAGCATCGGAGCCTCATCGATTTCGCCTTCCCCTATTACAACGGTACCGGAAACTGCAGTTTTACGGAACTGTTCATGCATGCCGTCTACAGCAGCCTGATCAGCACCTTCCTTATCTCCCATACCCATCAGACGGCCGCTTCTTAAAGCCGCCTGTTCCGTAATTCTTGCAAACTCAATAGAAAGTTGTCTGTTCATACTGTGCCTCCACAATAGTATACTTCCTTGTTTCAGGTTTTTATTATTATAACACATTTAATAAGGAAATGTAGTATACACTTTTGTATTTCATAAACTTTATGAATCAGCTGCTCTTCAAATATAAAAAGTTCCTTCTTCCGAAGATACCCGTGAAAAAGGAACTTTTTGAAGTACATTCTCCTCAGTTCTTACACATGAAGAATGTCCAGCAATTCTGCAATATTCTTTTTTCCGAAATGAACATCATCATCATTGATAATCATGCAGGGAACACTCATGATATTGTACTGCTTCTGCATTTCAGGATAATGGGCCAGATCATATACATCCACAGTGACCAAATCATTGCCTGCAGCGATTCTCTGCGCTGCCGCCACCAGATCCGGACACATCACGCAGGAAAGAGAAACTGCAATCTTTATGTGCTTCTCTTCTTTGATTTCATGAATCCGGGCTTCTCTGGATTCTCCCACATCCTGTCCCGGGCCGGCTGCATTATACATAGCCAGGACAAAGGAATTAAATTCATGTCCGCCGGGAACGCCATGGAAATGGAGTCCCAGATCTTTCCCTGCCTGATCCAGAATATAAATTGTATGGTTATTTCCCTCAGCTGCAGGAACCACTTCGTAAGTGATTTTATCGGAAAGGCCGGAAATATCTTTCAGCAGGCCTTCATTTTCCCGGGAAAGATTTCCTCCGTCACTGTAAAGACGAAGAATAATCGGTTTGTCAAATTTTTCCAGAACACTGCGAAGGGCTGTCTTTGTATCCGCATCCAGGAAGCTTCCCGCTTCTTCCGCCGGCTGTACGGGTTCTTTCTTTTCTGCCTTACGGGAATGATATACCCGTTTCAGTTCCAGCTTCCGATACTGCTCACCCAGATATTTTTCCAAAGCCGTTGCTGCCACAGCCCCATCAGATACCGCCGTTACGACCTGGCGGAGATTCTTGACGCAGATATCTCCTGCCGCATAGACCCCATCAATGTTGGTTTTCTGATTTTCATCGGTAATTACATATCCGCGGGGATCCAGGTTTACCTTTCCGAGAAGCAGTTTGTTTTCCGGCGCATAGCCTACGAAAACAAATACGCCGAAGAAATCTCCGTCTTCCGCTTCATAATCCGTTTCTTCTCCGGTCTTCCGATTTTTCAGAGTCACCTTCTGAATGGAGTGCTGTCCTTCAATATTTTCAATCTGTGTATTAAAAAGAACCTTAACCTTGGGATTTTCTTTCAATTCATCCACCGCAGCAGAAGAAATGGTGAAGTCATCTCCTCTGACAACTACAATCAGGTTCTTTGCATACTTGGTAAGGAAAAGGCCTTCTTCTACGGCAGCAAAACCGCCGCCTACAACAAAGATAGTACGATCCGTAAAGAATTCACCGTCGCAGGTTGCACAATAGGCAACACCGTGTCCGCGGAATTCCTGTTCACCGGCAAAGCCTGCCAGCCGGGGGTGTGCTCCGCCGGCATAGATGACTCCCAGTGTTTTGAACTCCCCATGGTCCGTCTTGACGATTTTATAGTCGCCGTCAAGTTCCAGATCTGTTACTTCCGCATTTAAGAACTCAGCGCCGAAGGATTTAGCCTGCCGTTCCATATTTGCCGTCAAATCAGCCCCTGTCGTTTTAGGAATTCCCGGATAATTCACCACTTCCGTTGTGATGGTAATCTGTCCGCCGAATTTTTCTTTTTCAATCACCAATACATGAAAACGAGCCCGTGCCATATAAATAGCGGCGGAGAGCCCAGCCGGACCTCCGCCTACTATTATGGCATCATACAAATTTTCCATGATGCCTCATCCTCCATTAAAGCTTTCCGACTAAGTCGAAAGAAGGCTTCAGTGTCTTTTCACCCGGATGCCATTTTGCCGGGCATACTTCATCACCGTTTTCATAAACGAACTGTGCAGCCTGTACCTTGCGGAGCAGTTCATCTGCATTGCGTCCGATGTTGCCTGCGCTGACTTCATAAAGAACTACTTTGCCTTCCGGATTGATAACAAAGGTTCCTCTTTCGTCCATTCCGTCTTCTTCAATATAAACTTCCAGATCTTTTGCCAGTTTGCCGGTCGGATCCCCGATCATCGGATAAGTAACCTTTCCGATTCTTTCGGACGATTCATGCCATGCTTTGTGAACAAAGTGGGTATCGCAGGACACGGAATAAATTTCACAGCCGATTTTCTTAAATTCATCGTACTTATTTTCCAGATCTTCCAGTTCGGTGGGGCAAACGAAAGTGAAGTCTGCCGGATAGAAGAAGAGGACGCTCCACTTGCCGAGCAGATCCTTGTCTGTAACTTCCTTAAAATCTCCGTTCTGATAAGCCTGAAGCTTGAATTCTCCAACTTTTTTACCGTTCAAAGACATAATTTTCCTCCTTGATAAAACAAATAATACAGAAATATCAATACTGAATCTCAAACCCAAATAACTATTTTTAACTGTCTAGATTATATCATGTAAATCATATTTTTTCAATATATTTTTTCAAACTTTTTCTATATACTGTATGGCCGTTCCGGTTCAAGACAATATCCCAAAACGAAAACGGCTTTTGCAGCATTGTGCAAAAGCCGTTTTATTAAAAATGCGTACGTAAAAAACGAAGAATCCAATAAGCAATAAAAACAATACCGACAGTCAGAAACAGAACCCAGGCCACGGCAAAAAAGGAAGCAATAATCAGGAACAAACCTGCAACGAACAGCGCCTTTTTCCAGAAAGGCAGTTTTTTTACTGTTCTGCTTTCAATATGGATAAAGTGAATATGTCCGCGGTCCTCCCGTTGTTCTTCACTTTCTTCCTTTTGTCCGTTCTCATTCAGTGTCAATCCCTGATAATTCCGGACTTCTTCCTCTGTCATGGAACGAGCTGCCTCTTCCTGAGGCCGGTTCTGATTTTTATCTTCTTCTGTCATAAGGAAGCCAATTTCTTATTCAGCAGCTCATTGATCATCTTGGGATTTGCTTTTCCCTTGGTGGCTTTCATGATCTGCCCGACAAGAGCACCTACAGCCTTCTTCTTTCCGGCCTTGAAATCCTCGACCGCCTTCGGATTTTCAGCCACTACCTGATCAACCAGTTTCTGCAGTTCGCCCGTATCGGAAATCTGGAGCAGGCCCTGTGCCTTTACGATATCTTCCGCATTTCCGCCGTCTTTCCACATAGAGGCAAAAACCTTCTTGGCAATCTTGCCGGAAATCGTCCCTTTGGCGATCAGCTGCAAAAGCTCGGCAAGCTGCTTGGCAGAAACCGGTGCCTTATCGATTGTCAGTTCCGATGTGGACAGCTGGCTCGCAAATTCTCCCATCAGCCAGTTGCAGCAGGCCTTGGGATCTGCCCCTTCTGCTACAGCTGCTTCGAAATAATCTGCAGTAGCCTTGTCGTTTGTCATGGAAACCGCATCCGAGGAAGACAATCCGAAATCCTTCATGTATCTTTCTTTTCTGGCATCCGGAAGTTCCGGCAGGCCTTCTCTGATCTTTTCAATATATTCATCACTTACATTGAAAGGAACAAGATCCGGTTCCGGGAAGTAGCGGTAATCATTTGCTTCTTCCTTTTTGCGCATGCTCTTGGTGACGCCTTCTTTTTCATCCCAGGTTCTTGTTTCCTGAACAACGGTGCCGCCGTCTTCCAAAAGCTCTGCCTGTCTCATGGCTTCGTATTCGATGGCTCTTTCAACGCCCTTGAAGGAATTGATATTCTTGATTTCGGTTTTGGTTCCCAATTCCTTCTGACCGACCGGACGGACAGAAACATTCGCATCGCAGCGCAGGCTTCCTTCTTCCATGCGGCAGTCGGAGACACCGATATACTGAAGGATTGCTCTCATCTTTTCCAGATAAGCGACAGCTTCTTTTGCAGAACGCATATCCGGCTCGGAAACGATTTCCAGAAGCGGTGTGCCTGTCCGGTTATAGTCAACCAGAGAATAATCGGAATCTGTAATGGATGTACCGTGATGAACCAGCTTGCCCGCATCTTCTTCCATATGTGCGCGGGTAATGCGGATATGCTTTGTTTCCCCGTTAACTTCCACATCCAGCCATCCATGTTCGCAGATCGGAAGATCATACTGAGAAGTCTGGAAGTTTTTCGGAAGATCCGGATAGTAATAGTTTTTCCGGTCAAATTTGCTGTACCGGGAAATTTCACAGTTCAAAGCCAATCCGGCCCGGACAGCATATTCCAGTACTTTTTCATTCAGAACAGGAAGCACCCCGGGAAGGCCGAGACAAACCGGGCATACATTCGTATTCGGCTCTGCGCCGAAAGAGGTCTTGCAGCTGCAGAAAATTTTTGTTTTTGTCTGAAGTTCTGTATGAACTTCCAGGCCGATTACTGCTTCATATTTCATTCCTTGATTTCTCCTTTCGGTGCCGTCTTGGCAAATTCCGGATGAGCCGTTTCAAAAGTATACGCCATACGGAGAATTTCTTCTTCTCCCAACGGCTTTCCGATAATCTGCATCCCCAACGGCATTCCATCTTTATAGCCTACAGGAATTGAAATGGACGGTGCGCCGATCAGGTTAACCGGAACTGTACAGATATCTTCCATATAAAGAGACAGCGGGTCCGAGAAAGAGCCGAATTTAAAGGAAGTACCCGAAGCAGAAGGTGCTGCAAGGACATCGCACTGTTCAAAAGCAGCATCAAATTCCTGCTTCAGCAAGGTGCGGACTTTCAATGCTTTCAGGTAGTATGCATCATAATAGCCGGCAGAGAGAACATAATTCCCCAGCATGATACGGCGCTTTACTTCTTCGCCGAAGCCCTGGCTTCGGGTTTTGATGTACATATCAACGATGTCTTTTCCCGGAGCACGGAATCCGTAGCTTACGCCGTCATAACGGGCCAGGTTGGAGCTTGCTTCCGCAGGCGCGATGATATAGTAAACAGAAACGCCGCTGGTGATATGCGGTATGGAAACATCAACAATTTCAGCACCTTCCTTTTCATAGAAAGCCAGTGCTGCCTTGATTGCCTCTTTGGTTTCTTCCTTAATTCCTTTTCCGAAGAATTCCTTCGGTACGCCTACACGCTTGCCCTTCACGTCACATACAAGAGCCTTTTTATAATCCTTCTTCTCGCCGGGAATTGAGGTAGAGTCTCTCCGGTCATAACCGGCAATAGCATTCAGGACGATGGCTGCATCAGTTACGTCCTTGGTCAGAGGTCCGATCTGATCCAGAGAAGATGCGAAAGCCAAAAGGCCGTAGCGGGATACAAGACCATAGGTCGGTTTCATCCCGACAATCCCGTTAAAGGAAGCCGGCTGACGAATGGATCCTCCCGTATCGGATCCCAGCGACCAGACTGCTTCCGTCGCTGCAACAGCAGCTGCAGAACCGCCGGAGGAGCCGCCCGGCACGTATTCCGTATTCCAGGGGTTGTGAGACGGACCGAATGCAGAATTTTCCGTAGAGGAACCCATGGCAAATTCATCCATATTGGTTTTCCCCAAAGATATGAAATCCTGTGCCTTCAGTTTTTCAATGATTGCTGCATCATAGGGAGATACCCAATGTTCCAGCATTCTGGATGCTGCCGTACAGGTTTCGCCCTTGATGCAGATATTATCTTTAACAGCTCCGGGAACACCGGCAATATCAGAGATTTCTTCTCCTGCTGCAATTTTTGCATCCACCCGGGCCGCTGCTACCAGAGCAGTTTCATCGCTGACGGAAAGATAGGCATGAATATCTTTTTCTACTTCATCCCGATGCGCAATGATCTTTTTTGTTAATTCAACAGATGATACTTCTTTTTTCAGAAGCATTTCATGCAGGTCATGGATAGTATAGTTCACTGCTCTTCCTCCTTAAATAATTTTCGGAACCTTGAAGTAGCCGTCCTCACTATCCGGTGCATTCATTAAGGCTTCTTCGTTTGTAAAAGAACGATGAGGTTCATCCTCACGCATAACATTGTACTGTTCCACTGCATGGACTGTCGGCTTTACATCAGAGGTATCATACTGATTCAGCTCTTCCATGTACGTAAGGATACTATTCATCGAATCACGCATCTTTTCCATATCTTCCGGAGAAAATTCCAGTCTGGAAAGAAGCGCGATTTTTTTCGCTTCTTCTGTCGTAATTTTCATAGATACACTTCCTCATCCACACTAAAGGATTTAAAAAAATCTTTTTAGATTATATCACACAATCCCGGCAGGGAAAAAGCACAGCAGGGGATTCTGTCAATGCTGCCGCCCGATTCGCCGGAGAAATTCTGCTTCATCAATGATGGAAATATTCTTTTCCCTTGCCTTCTGCAGCTTGCTGCCTGCATCCTCTCCGGCGATAACCAATGTCGTCTTGTTTGTAACTGTGCTTTGTGTATCGCCGCCCTGTTCCCTGATCAGCTCTGCCGCTTCCCGGCGGCCCATCGCTGTCAGTTTTCCCGTAAGCACGACCATTTCTCCGAGGAACAGTTTTCCCGCAGCTTCCTCTTTTCTGACTTTCATGGAAACACCGGCAGCCTTCAGCTTTTCCAGAACGGTCAGGTTTTCTTCCTTATGCAGATAGTCGAAAAGGCTTCCCGCAATAACCTGCCCTATGCCATCCACTTCCATAATCTCGTCTGCCGTAGCTTCACAGAGCCGGTCCATTGTTTCAAACCGGTTTGCAATCAGCTCAGCACCTTTCGCTCCCAGGAATCGAATTCCCAAGCCGAAAAGAAGCTTTGCCAGTCCTCTTCCCCGGCTGTCTGCGACGGCATTCACAATATTCTGCGCACTTTTTTCCCCCATGCGCTCAATCTGCTCGATATCTTCCTTCTTCAATGTGTAAAAATCCGCCGCATCCTGTACCAGGCGATAGGCCAGAAGACTGTCTATAACAGACGGTCCCATTCCTTCAATATTCATGGCATCCCGGGAAGCAAAATGAATCAGCTTTTCCCGAACAATACCGCCGCAGTTCGGATTCGTACAGCGATAAGCCGATTCCCCCTCCACGCGGTGAACCGTACTGCCGCAGACGGGACATTGCTCCGGCATTTCAAAGACAACTTCCTCTCCGGTTCTCTTATTTTTCAGCACCTTGGATATTTCCGGAATGATTTCCCCTGCCTTATAAATGATAACGGAATCTCCGACACGAATGTCCTTTTCCCGGATAAAATCCATATTATGAAGGGTCGCCCGCTTTACCGTGGTCCCCGCAATATGAACCGGCTGCAGATCGGCAGAGGGAGTCAGAACCCCGGTCCGCCCCATCGTAACAATGATCCGCTCTACCTTTGTTTCCTCTTCTTCCGGAGGATACTTATAGGCAATGGCCCACCGGGGATCCTTTACGGTAGCGCCCAATTGATTCTGCTGCTCGAAGCTGTTGACCTTGATAACCATTCCGTCCGTATCATAGCCCAGACTGTGACGGCGTACTTCCCAATCCTGCACTCCCCGGATAACGCCTTCGATGGAATCCCATTTTCTGTAGTTGGGATTGACCTGGAAACGGAATTCCGCCAATTTTTTCAGCAGCTCTTCCTGCGACCGGATATCCAGTCCCTGTGTTTCTCCCAGTGCATAGGAGAAGAAGGCCAGATTCCGGGCCGCCGTCACATGGGGATCCAACTGCCGGAGAGATCCTGCCGCCGCATTCCGGCAATTAGCAAAAGGCATGATGCCCGCTTCATCCCTTTCTTCATTGAGAAGGATAAAGCTTTTCCGCGGCATATATACCTCACCTCTGACCTCCATGTAAGGCGGTGCATTTTCGATATACAGCGGAATCGTATGGATGGTCTTCACATTGGCCGTCACATCTTCCCCGACTCTTCCGTCACCCCGGGTCAGTCCCTGTACCAGGACACCGTTTTCATAAATCAGATTCATGGACAGACCATCAATTTTCAGCTCCGTAATATATTCCACCCGATCCGTTCCGAGTCCGTTTTTGACCCTCTCGTCAAACTCCCGAAGCTCATCTGCGCTGAATGCATTGGCCAGACTCAGCATGGGTTTTCGGAAAGTTACTTTTTTAAAATCATCTGTCGCTTTTCCGCCTACCCGCTGTGTCGGGGAATCAGCTGTCACCAGCTCCGGATACTCCCGTTCCAGATCCACCAATTCCCGATAAAGACGGTCGAATTCATAATCGGAAATTTCCGGATGATCCAGAACATAATAGGCATAGCTGTGATGACGGATCGTTTTTTTGAGCTCTTCCGCCTTTCTTCTGATGTCTTCCGAAACCATGATTTACTCCTCTTTCACAATAGGTGCAAAGGCAACCATAACCTGCCGGATTTTATCTCCCGGGAAAAGAATTTTCAGCATCATCTGTTTATCCCTGCCGATGACTTCTTTTACCTCTCCCTTTCCCCATAGGTTATGCACTGCAATATCTCCGACTTTCCAATCGTACCGGGCTTTCACACTCTGTCTCTTCATCCTGCGGGATACAGGTGCCGACACGACAGTCCGGCTCTGACTTTCCGCATAACGCCTCTGCGCCGTGCGGCAGATAACCTGCTCCTCATTTCCTTCCACGGGATCCATCAGATCCGGCGGTATTTCCGCCAGGAACCGGCTTGGATTATACGGTTTGATCTGACCGTACATAGTCCGCATATGAACATTGGACAGGTATAACTGTTCCTTGGCACGGGTAAGCGCTACATAGCAAAGCCTCCGCTCTTCTTCCAGCTTAGGCGCATCCATAAGAGAACGGACACCCGGGAAAATTCCTTCATCCATTCCAGGAAGGAATACTACGGGGAATTCCAGGCCTTTGGCACTGTGAATCGTCATCAGGGTTACCCGATCTTCATTTCCCTCATAATTGTCCACATCATTGACCAGCGCTACTTTCTCCAGAAATTCCAGAAGCCCCCCTTCCGGCTGTTCTTCCGTGAATTCCTTTGCTACGGAAAGCAGTTCCCCCAGATTTTCCTCTCTGCTCTGGCTCTGCGGATCATCGCTTTCCTGCAGCTGCAGCAAATACTTTGTATCATCAAGAATCTTCTTTATAAGGCTGAATACATCCATTTCTGCCGAGGCATTCAGAAATTCAAATATCATGGCACTGAAATTCTGCAGCTTGGTCATGCCGGCCTGAGAAATTCCCGAGTCCTCTGCGGACATGATGGCTTCAAACATGGAGATTCCCGATGCGCCGGCATAATCGGAAAGCTTTTGAACGGTAGTCGCCCCGATTCCACGCTTCGGCACATTTATGATTCTGGTCAGACTGATATTATCCCTGAAATTTGCAATGACCTTCAAATATGCCAGGATATCCCTGATCTCCGCCCGGTCATAGAATCGGGTGCCTCCGACCATAGTATAGGCAATCCCTTTTTTCACAAGACATTCTTCAATAACACGGGACTGTGCATTCATCCGGTAAAGCACGGCCATATCTCCGTAGGGGCGATGGTTCTCAGCATGCTCCTTCTGTATGGTGGAGACAATGAATTCCGCTTCGTTGTGCTCATCCATGCCGGTGTAGTGTTTCAGACGGTTTCCGGCCGTGTTTTCCGTCCACAGCCGTTTTGACGGACGGTCCGCATTGTTTTTAATTACTTCATTGGCTGCGTTCAGGATCGCCTGCGTCGAGCGGTAGTTCTGCTCAAGTTTAATAATCCGTGCTGAAGGGTAATCCTTTCGGAAATCCATGATGTTCCGGATATCCGCACCGCGCCAGGAATAAATGCTCTGATCTGCATCCCCTACCGCACAGATATTCTGTCTCTTTCCGGCTATGTACTTTGCCATCAGGTACTGTGCATGGTTTGTATCCTGGTACTCATCGATCAAAATGTAATGGTACCGGTCCTGCCAGCGCTTCCGGATCGTTTCCACTGAAAGCAGCCGGGTCGGAATAAGCAGCAGATCATCAAAGTCCAGAGAATTGTTCTCTTTCATATGCTTATCATACAGCTCATACACGTCAGCTACTTTCTGCCCGTAAAAATTCCCCTGCATCATCTGCCGGAACCGGACCGGATCGAGCAGCTGATTTTTGGCATTGGAAATCTGGCTCTGTACCGCATTTGGCTGAAACTGTTTATCATCCAGATTCAATTCCCTCAGCACATTCTTCACCAGCACCCGGGAATCATCCGAATCATAAATGGTAAATTTATCCGTATAGGGAGGATATTCCCCGATTTCCATGCGAAGGAACCATGCACCGAAGGAATGGAAAGTACTGATCCGGATTTTATCCGCAGCAGGACCTACCAGTGCATGCACCCTTTCCTTCATTTCATGAGCTGCCTTATTGGTAAATGTAATGGCCAGAATTTCTTCCGGCTGAATGCCGCAGTCCAGCATATATGCAATCCGGCAGGTCAGGGATTTCGTCTTTCCCGAGCCGGCGCCGGCCATGATCAGCACCGGTCCGTCGATTTGTCTGACCGCCTCCAGCTGTCTGTCATTCAATGTTTTTAGATAATCCTTCATTCCTGCTCCTTATGTGAAAAAAGAACTCATCTATGACAAAGGCCACGGCATGAGTTCTTTTCGGTATGTTCAAAATTTATTTCCCATAAACCTTAAGCAGGAACGGTGCCACCTGCTTTTTACGGGACATGACCTTCGGCAGATAAATGCAACCGGATTCTGCCTTCTTTCCGAATGCTTCCTCTGCTGCTTCCTGTGCTCCGTCCGTAAACCAGAGGTAGGTATCCTCCGTAAGGATATTGGTCACCATCAGATAAGAAGCAACATAATTTTTGCCTGCCTTTGTATTTTCCAATTCCTTCATAATATCTGCCTTCTTGGCATTGACCGGTTCTACATCCATAACGGAAATCTGACCGCAGCTGAAAGTCTTTCCGCCGGCTTCAAATTCCTTTGTATCGTTATGTGCCAGTTTTTCTGCCGGATAATCGGAAATATCTGCGCCTGCCTTCAGCATTTCCATTCCGTATTTTTCATAATCAACACCGGCGATTTCTGCCAGCTCTTCAGCAGCCTTCTTATCCTCTTCCGTGGTGGTGGGAGAACGGAACAGAACCGTATCGGAAATAATGGCGGAAAGCATCATGCCTGCCACTTCCTTAGACGGTTTTACCTGACTCTGCTTGTACAGGCCGTAGATGACGGTATTCACACAGCCAACCGGACGGATCAGGATGAAAATCGGACTTTCCGTCGTAAAATCACCAAGGCGGTGATGGTCAATCAATTCCAGTACATCTGCATCTTCAATGCCGTCCACACACTGCTTGGATTCATTATGATCAACCAGAATGATCTTCATTTTTTCGTCTTCTTCATTCTGACGGGCTGCAGTGGTTAAAAGTACGGGCGCTTCTACCTTGAAATAATCAAGAGCAAACTTTGTTTCTTTATTTACTTCCCCTGCACGGGCTGCGACAGCGTCCATACCCAGCTGTCTTTTCAGATAAGAATAGGAAACAGCGGCAGCAATGCTGTCCGTATCCGGGGACTTATGTCCTGTTACATAAACCTGGCTCATAAAAATAATCTCTCCTTGCTCATAAGTACTAATGCGTAACACACGAATGCGGTTTTATTATATCACCTGCACGGCCTCCTTGTATATCGTCCGCCGGCAGCCAATAAAAAGAGGAGTCCCGGATCAGCCGGAACTCCTCTCATTTTCTTCTTATTTTGCAAATCGTCTCATTCTGTGCAGCAATGCACTGCTTCCGTAAGAAGCATCTGCATCAAGATCCTCGGCGATGCGAAGCAGCTGGTTATATTTAGCCACCCGTTCCGTACGGCACGGTGCCCCCGTCTTAATCTGTCCCGCATTCAGAGCTACGGCAATATCGGCAATAGTTGTATCTGCCGTTTCCCCGGAACGGTGAGAAATGACTGCGGTATAGCCGCATCTCTGCGCCATCTGCACGGTTTCAAAGGTTTCCGTCAGCGTACCGATCTGATTCAGTTTGATGAGAACGGAATTGGCTACACCCATATGGATGCCTTTGGAAAGGCGCTTCGTATTCGTTACGAAGAGATCGTCTCCTACGAGCTGTACTTTGCTTCCCAACGCATCGGTCAATGCCTTCCAGCCATCCCAGTCCTCTTCTCCCAGGCCATCTTCAATAGAGATAATCGGGAAACGGTCCGTCAGATATTCATAGTAACGAATCATTTCTTCCGCGGTCTTGTTGGAATGATCTCCGGCAAGATGATACAGGCCGTCATCCCCCAGCAGTTCGGAAGCGGCTACATCGGTAGCCAGTACAATGTCTTTTCCCGCGGTATAGCCGGCTTTTTCAATAGCTTCGCAAATGACATCCATGGCCGCTTCATTGGAAGGAAGATCCGGTGCAAAACCGCCTTCATCACCTACAGCGGTAGAAAGCCCCTTCTTCTTCAATACATCCTTCAGTGCATGATAAACCTCTGCGCACATCCGAAGTCCTTCCTGAAATTCGCCTGCTCCTACCGGCATAATCATGCTTTCCTGAATATCTACGTTATTATCTGCATGTGCCCCGCCGTTCATGATATTCATCATCGGAACCGGCAGATTGTATGCATTGACTCCGCCCAGGTACTGATAAAGAGGAAGCCCCGCGGATTCAGCGGCTGCATGTGCCGTTGCCAGGGATACGCCCAGAATCGCATTGGCACCTAAACGGCTTTTATTTTCCGTCCCGTCCAGATTGATGAGGATATGGTCCAGGCCTCTCTGATCGCTTGCATCCCATCCGATAACAGCATCGGCAATTTCCCCATTCACATTTTCCACTGCCTTTAAAACACCTTTGCCGTTATAACGGTTCGGATCTCCGTCCCGCAGTTCAGTGGCTTCAAACATCCCGGTAGATGCTCCGGAAGGAACTGCCGCTCTCGCAAATGTACCGTCTTCCAGAGCAATGTCCACTTCCACCGTGGGATTGCCGCGGGAATCCAAAATTTCTCTTGCATGCAAATCAATGATTGCTGACATTCTTTTCCTCCTCGAAAACTTAATTGTCTTTCTGCTTTCCGCAAAAGATTCCTCTGTACAGATTATGCCTTACGGTAAATTTCCAGCAAGCTCTTCGGATCCAGGCTGGCTCCTCCGATTAACGCACCGTCTACATTTTTCTTTTTCACAAAAGATGCGATATTATCTGCGTTCACAGAACCTCCGTAAAGAATACGGACCGCCGCAGCAGTTTTCTTTCCCGCCAGTTCCTGAACCGTCCTGCGGATCAAAGCCGCTGCATTTTCCGCATCCTCCGGAGCAGCCGCTTTCCCGGAACCGATGGCCCAAAGAGGTTCATAAGCAATGACCGTTCTTTCCAGATCCTTCGCCGCTGTTCCTTTCAGATCCGCCCTGACTTCTTCCTGGATCCGGGCTTCCGTTTTTCCGGCATCCCGTTCTTCTTCGGTCTCCCCTACGCAAAGAATCGGTGTCATGTCCGCTTTCAATACAGCAGCTGTCTTACGGGCAATCAAAGAATCGCTTTCACCCATAATTTGTCTTCGTTCAGAATGACCTACGATAACATATGTACATCCCAGGTCTTTCAGCATTGCCGGAGAAATTTCTCCCGTGAAAGCCCCCTTTTCTTCCGGATACACATTCTGCGCTCCCCATTTGACAGAGGACCTTTCCAGAAAAAATTTCACCAGCGGAATATCGGTAAAGGGAGGGCACACAAGGAGTTCCTTTCCCTCTTCCGGAGCCAGCATGAAATTTTTAAAAAACTTTTCCGTCTCCTTCACGGTCATATTCATCTTCCAGTTGGCCGCAATGAGCGTCTTCCGCAAATTCATCACTCCTTATCCGACAGTACGGTCACTCCCGGAAGAACCATTCCTTCCAGCATTTCCAGAGATGCACCGCCGCCAGTGGAAACATGAGAAAACTTATCTTCCAGTCCGAGGCTGTCTACAACAGACGCCGATTCACCGCCGCCGATAACGGTCACTGCATCCAGATCGGCCATAGCTTCTGCAATGGCATAAGTCCCCTTGGAGAACGGCTTCATTTCAAATACGCCCATCGGACCGTTCCATACGACTGTCTTCATTTTTTTCAGTGTATCTACGTACATTTCAATGGTCTTCGGCCCGATATCCAGTGCCATCCACGGACTGCTGAATTCTTCTGCAGATAAAACCTTTGTATTCGCTTTTTCAGAGAAGGAATCCCCTGCCATAAAATCTATGGGAAGCATAATGGTGGAGCCCATATCGCTGGCCTTTTTCATAAGATTTCTTGCCAGATCAAAACGGTCCTTATCCTGAAGAGACTGTCCCATGTCATAGCCCTGAGCTGCGACAAAAGTATTGGCCATGCCGCCGCCGATCAGAATAACATCTGCTTTTTCCATCAGATTGGCAATAACCTGAATCTTATCACTGATCTTTGCTCCGCCGATAATGGCAGCAAAAGGTCTTTCCGGATTTTCAATGACCCCGTCAAGGAAATCAATTTCCTTCTTCAGAAGAAGTCCTGATACCATCGGAAGAATATGTCCTACACCGACTACAGAAGCATGTGTCCGGTGGGATACACCGAAGGCATCATTAACA
This sequence comes from uncultured Dialister sp., assembly GCA_938038225.1. Lineage (GTDB taxonomy): Bacteria > Bacillota > Negativicutes > Veillonellales > Dialisteraceae > Dialister. The sequence goes on from CALHRX010000007.1 coordinate 371,238, forward strand.
GCCAGACTGCAGTAGTTCACCAGCGCTTTCGCAAACTGGGGATCGTTCTTTTCTTCCTCCTTATGGAATCTCAGATTTTCCAGTACCAATACATCTCCGGATTTCAGATTCTTCTTTAATGCATCGGCCTTTTCTCCGATACAGTCTTCAGAGAAAAGTACTGTTTGATTCAGCAGTTCAGACAATCGTTCAGCTGCCGGCCGCAGAGAAAGCTGTTTCTGTACAACGCCCTTCGGTCTTCCCATATGGCTCGCAATGACAACCGCTGCGCCATGATCCAAAAGATATCGAAGCGTCGGGATCGTTGCTCTGATTCTCCGGTCATCCAGAATATGACCGTCTTCATCATGCGGAACATTATAGTCTACGCGAACGTAAACGGTTTTCCCTTCCGGCTGTAAATCATATACTGTCTGCTTATTCATCATTAAAGTCCTTTCGAGGCAACATACTTTACGAGGTCAATGATTCTCATGGAGTAACCCCATTCATTATCATACCAGGCAATGACTTTGACCATGTTTCCCTCCATAACCATGGTCAGAAGACTGTCAACAGTAGAGCTTACATCGGTCGTTTTGAAGTCGCTGGAAACAAGCGGCTCATCCGTATAGGCCAGAATGCCTTTCAGTTCACCCTCAGCAGCTTCTTTCAGTACCTGATTCACTTCTTCCTTTGTTACATTCTTTTCCAGTTCTGCTACCAGATCTACAAGGGATACATCCGGAGTCGGTACGCGAATAGCCAGACCGTTCAGCTTTCCTTTCATTTCCGGAATTACAATGCCAATTGCTTTTGCGGCCCCCGTTGAGGTAGGAATAATATTTTCTGCAGCAGCTCTGCCTCTTCTCGGATCCTTTTTATGAGCCTTTTCCAGAATAGCCTGGTCATTTGTATAGGAATGAACGGTGGTCATCAGACCGCGCTTAATGCCGAACTTTTCGTGGAGAACTTTTACAATCGGAGCCAGGCAGTTCGTTGTGCAGGAAGCATTGGAAATCACATCATCTTTTGCGGGATCATAGGTATTTTCATTGACACCCATAACGATCGTAGCATCTTCATCCTTGCCGGGAGCGGTAATAATGACCTTCTTTACGGTTCCCCTGATGTGCTTGCCGGCACTTGCCTTATCTTTCAGCTTACCGGTGGATTCCACAACGATCTGTACCCCGTACTTGCTCCAGTCGAGTTTCTCCGGGTCCCGATCATGCAGTACATGGATTCTCTTTCCGTCAATAATCAGGTCGTCTCCGTCAATCTTTACATCTTTTCCGAGCCGGCCGTGTACCGTATCATATTTCAGAAGATACTCTGCCGTTTCTGCTCCGCTCGGATTGTTGATTGCTACTACATCAAGGTCCGGTCTGTCCAGAAGCCCCCGGAATACCAATCTTCCGATTCTACCAAAACCGTTGATTCCGATTTTTGTCATGATGGTTTACCCTCCTGTGCTGAATATACCTTCGGATTTTATATTCGCTGCCGACTGCCCTATTGAAAACTGAGTGTATAATACACTTCCTGCCTTAACAGGAACGTTTTCTGTAGTTCCGGCTGCAAGTCCAACCATGAAAAAGAACAGGGGCTGTTTTCGAAATCGGCTTACGCTGTCTTTTCTCCGACAGCAGCCTGCTCCGTATTCCCAACAGCAATACTTTAGGATTTATAAGAATAACATTTATCCCCCGTTTTCTCATATATTTTACATGTACAGTATATCACGCAATACATAATGCCACAACACCAAACCGCATAATTCGTAAATATGTACACATTATTTTCTTTTTCTATTAATATGTAAACATTTAATTAGCATAATGAAACTCTTGATTCTTTTGCCATCTCTAAAAAATTTCTGATCTTTCCAAAGCCGGCATTTCTCTGCTCTGGCGGCCTCCTTTTCTATTCAATACTTATTTCCGAAGAAACCCGTTAAACCTCCCCTTCAAAAAATCACGGCGGAATATATTCCTCATTCCCACTTTATGCTTGCAGTTTCCTGTCAGGAAACTGCATTCTCAAAAAGAATATATCTGAACCGATTGCCGGGATTCTATACAATTTACCGATGATATTTTCTTTTCTCGAAACGAATTAACTATGAGTTTTTTCGATTTAACAAGACTTTTTTTCTTTCTTAACAGAACGCAGAAATATAGATATAATACGTTGTAGGAAAGATTGCTTATAAGAAAGGAGTATTTATAATGAATTGGAATACTAAGATTACCAAACTGCTCCATATCAACTACCCAATCATTCAGGGTGCGATGGCTTATATTTCAGACGGCACTCTGGCTGCCGCCATGTATCATGCGGGATGCTGCGGAGTCATCGGCTCCGGCGGTTTCTCCGTGGATGAAGTAAGAGCGGAAATCCGGAAAGTCAAGGATATTCTGGGACCTGACAAGGTCTATGGCGTCAATCTGATGCTCCAGGCTCCAAACAAGGATGATATCGCACAGCTTGTATGTGATGAAAAGGTTCCTTTTGTTACACTGGGTGCAGGCAACCCGATCCCCTGGTTCGAACCGCTCCATCAGAACGGCATCAAGTGTATCCCTGTCGTTCCCAATGTGCGCCTTGCACAGAAAGTACAGGAAGCCGGTGCGGATGCTTTGGTTGTGGAAGGCATGGAAGCCGGCGGTCATGACGGAAAAATTACTCTCATGGCGCTGCTGGAAAATGTCCTTCCTGAAATCGAAATCCCTGTGGTTGCCGCAGGCGGCATTGTTGACGGGCGGGGTATTGCCGCTGCTCTCGTCATGGGCGCTTCCGGCGTACAAATGGGTACCCGTTTCCTTCTGGCAGAAGAATGCCGGCTTCACCCCAACGGAAAAGAAGCCCTGATGCACGCACAGGATACCGACTCCGTTGTTACCGGTTTTACCAAGAATGACAGTGTACGCGGTCTGAAAAATAAATTTTCCGAAGCTTACCTGGAAAAAGAATATCAGGGAGCTTCCCAGGAAGAACTGAGAGCCATGTCCCGCGGGACTAACTACAAGGGAGCCATTCTGGGTGACACTGAAAACGGCTTTATTCTTGCGGGAATGTCCCTGACCCATCTGACAAAAATTCAGCCCACTAAAGAAATTGTGGAAGAACTTGTGTCGGAAGCTGAAAAACGTCTCGCCGGAGCTCCTCATTTGATTTAATTCAAGTATATAAGACACCATAAAATACGGCCTTTTGAAAAGGCCGTATTTTTATGGTGTAATTGATTTTTACTTGATGAAACTTAATTTCTCCACAATGCCTGCCAGTTTAGTCCCAAACTTGGGAATCCCGCTGACATCTTCCGGACGGACTGCACGAATCATAACGATGCCCAACAGGTAAACAACTCCGCCCGCACCGATTGCTGCCAGGGTAACCAAAGTATTGCTGGGAATCAGGGAATAGCCGAAATGATAAACACCGACGACAACCGCCCCCATAATTCCTGCTACGATGAACAGCTTCAGCGTATGGAGAAAATCCATCGTATAGCGTCTGTACTTATAAAGGAAAAGAAGATTCAAAATCGCTGCCACACCAAAATCCGCATTGGTTGCCCAGGCAGCGCCCAATACTCCCCAGGCAGGCAAGGCCGTGAGATTCCAGGATAGGAATACTTTTACGCAGGCACTGGCTACCATATTCAGGAAAGGAATCGCTGTCTTCCCCATCCCCTGCAGTACACCGGTTGTCACCTGCTGAACCCCCAGCAAAAAGATACCGAAACTCATCACAGCAATACAGGGACCCGCATCAGGTGTTGCATACAGCATAGCGGAAATAGGCGTCGCAATTACACACATCCCGACAAAAGCAGGAATCGTAATAATATTAGCCAAACGCATAGCCGTATCAATACGGTTCATAATTGTATCATGCCTTTTCTGCGCCACAGCCTCGGAAATAACCGGCACAAGACTGGCTGCCAGAGAAGCAGTAACAATCGTCGGCATATTAACCAGCGCAGTGGCCATGCCGGTCAGATAACCGAACAGCGTTGTCGCTTCCTCCACCGCAAATCCCGCTACCTCCAGACGGCGCGGAACAATGAAAAGGTCGATATTGGAAACAATAGGAAGCATGATATTCGCCAGAGAAACCGGCACTGCCAGAATCAGCAGCCTTTTGATGATATAAAAAGCACTCTGCATCCGGATAGACGGATCCTGATTGGCTTCCAGCTCTCTGCGCCAGTTTCTGGTCATATAGTAAAAACCAATCAGGACGATAATCCCCATGAATGCACCGGGAGCAGCCCCCAAAGTAGCCCCGGCTGCACCGTATTCCAGACCGTACGGCAGCAGAAGCACAGCAAAAGCAATCATCGTCACAACACGGACGATCTGTTCTATAATCTGGGAAACTGCTGTAGGAGTCATCAGCTGCAGTCCTTGGAAATAACCCCGCAGGGTCGCCAGAAGAGTGGCGCAGAAAACTGCCGGAGACAATGCCAGAAGCGACCAATAAGCACGGGGATCCCGGACAATTCCGGTTTCCACCAGCCATCCTGCTCCGAAAAATAAAAGCGCACTGAAAAGCGTCCCCGTCAGGAACAATGCCAGCATGGAAATACGAAATACCTTCTGTCCGCCTAAGTAATCATTGACGGCATTTCGTTCCGCTACCATGATGGAGATGGCCACGGGAAGACCGGCCGAGGAAACGGACAGACAAAGCAGATAGATCGGATAAGCCATCTGATACAGCCCGATTCCTTCTCCCCCAAGAAGACGGGAGAGATAAATCCGGCTGAATGCACCGATGAATTTGACAAGAATCCCCGCAACCGTAAGGATGAGAGCTCCCTGGATAAACGAATTTTTACGCATTTTTCACCTATTGAACCATCTTATTTAATATACAACGTATATAGTCATATCAAATTTACAAAAAATTGTAAAGTATGGCCCTTTCGAATTTATGAAAATTTATCAATGCCGTATCAGACAGTATCCGACGGAGACTGTCGTGCAGACTTTTCGTGTCCCTCTCTGACTTCCTCTGCCAATTCATCAAGCAGAGAAAGAATCCATCGGTAATTGTCCCTGCCCTTTTCTTCCTTGAAAACTCTCAGTCTGGCAGGGCTTCCCGGCAAAAAATGAAGATAGGGAATCCATTCCTTGGGCAAATAACAGGGATTCCACCCCTTCATGAAACTTTCCTCCGCCCAGGAAATCAGAACAGACTTTCCTTCATCGATGATGCTGCCGATGCCGAGTTTCCGGGCCTTCATCCTGACCTCGGAAATATGGAAAAGCCTTTCTGCCGGCCGTGACGGCGAACCGAACCGGTCAATCACCTCATCGACCAAATCCTGCAGCGCTTCTTCACTTTCCACAGAAGCCAGTCTTCTGTATACTTCCATTTTCTGTTCTTCATCTTCAATATATGCCCGATCCAGATAGGCATCCTGCCTGAATTCAATAGTCGTATTCGGCAGCTTTGCGGGAACAGGTTTATTTTCCCGTACAGCCCGCAGCCGTTCAATCGCATCCTCCAGCATGGTACAGTATGCCGCAAACCCCACCACCGCAATATTGCCGTGCTGGGCCGAGCCCAAAAGATTTCCCGCACCGCGGATTTCCAGATCACGCATAGCCACCTTGAATCCGCTCCCCAGTTCCGTAAATTCCCGGATTGTATTCAGACGCTTTTCTGCCACTTCTGAAAGAACTTTGCCTTTCCGGTAAAAGAACCACGCCCGGGCAATCTTATCGGAGCGTCCTATGCGCCCTCTCATTTGATAGATCTGCGAAAGTCCCAGCTTGTCTGCGTCATAGATCAGCATGGTATTCGCATTGGGCTGATCCAGCCCGTTTTCTATCAGAGTTGTACAGAGCAGCACGTCGAATTTTCTTTCATAAAAATCCATCATAATCTGCTCCAGACTTGCGCCGTCCATTCTTCCGTAGGCTACGGCAATCCGAACCTCTTTCGGAAGAATATTCCGGAGATGATTTTCCATGGCGGAAATAGACTCAATCCGGTTATATACGAAATAGGTCTGTCCTCCTCTTTCCTTTTCCCGCAGGACAGCATCTCTTACAATAGCATCATCATATTCTGTAACGTAGGTCTGAATAGAATGACGGTTCAGCGGAGGTGTTGTAATGGTCACCATATCCCGTACTCCGCTCAGACTCATATGCAGTGTCCGCGGAATCGGAGTAGCGGAAAGTGCAAGGACGTCAATTCCCTCTGAAATTGATTTCCACTTTTCCTTCTGTACAACACCGAACCGCTGCTCTTCATCCACTACCAAAAGTCCCAGCCGCCGGCATTCCACTTTTGTATTCAAAACCGCGTGGGTGCCGATAATAACATCCACTGCTCCGCTCTTTAAATCCGCCAGAATCTTCTTTCTGTCCTTCGGTTTCGTAAACCGGTTCAGTACAACAACATTAACTCCGAACGGTTCCATTCGTTCCTGAAAATTCTTATAATGCTGCTCGGCCAGAACAGTGGTCGGACACAAAACCATAGCCTGGTATCCGCTCATAACACATTTGAACACCGCCCGCATGGCTACTTCCGTTTTTCCAAATCCCACATCTCCGCAAAGAAGCATATCCATAGGAACGGGCTTTTCCATTGCTTTCTTGATGCTTTCAACAGCAGTCAGCTGATCCTCCGTTTCGACATAGGGAAAGGAATCCTCAAACTCTCTCTGCTCCGCGGTATCCGGAGCAAATGCAATTCCCCGGATGATTTCCCGCTTTGCATAAACATCGAGCAGTTTTTCCGCCAATTCTTCAATGGATTTTCTGGTTTTGGACCGGATTCTTTCCCAGACAGCACCGTTCATTTTATGAAGCTTCGGAGTCTCGCCTTCCGGACCGATATATTTTTCAAGGGTGGAAATCTGTTCCACCGGAAGATACAGCTTGTCCGAGCCGGCATACTGGATTGCGATATAGTCTCTGTGAATACCGGACAGCTCGATCGTTTTCAGGCCCAGGTATTTCCCGATCCCGTACATATCCTGGACAACATAATCTCCGGGATTCAGGTCAGAAAAATACCGGATACGATTCCCCTTATTTTTATTTCTGCTCCGGAACGTGCGAACCTTCTGTCTTCCAAGGATATCGCCCGCTGTAATGACTGCCAGTTTCGGATTCTCCAATTCAAATCCGCCTGACAGAACGGCCCGAACCAGAATCAGGTTTCCTTCCTCCAGATCATGAGAAAAGGGAATATGCTGTTCAGACAGCATATCCTCAATTTCCTTTTCTTCCGACGGACGGGGAACCAGAAGAAATACTTTTTCTCCGCGATGTAGCTGAGATTTCAAATCCTCCGAAAAAATGGAAAGCTGCCGCTGGTAATTGGCCATGCCGTGTCCCTTCCAGGTCACGGCCTTCTCAAAACGGAATCCGGTCAGCGCTCTGTTCAGGAGAGAAAATACAATGGACTTGGCCCCTGTCTGCCTGCCGAATCGAACCATCTCATCCCAGGGAAATGCTCTCTCCTTATTCGCACTTTCCTCCCTGAAATAAGCCTTCAGATTTTCTTCGCTTCGCTGCGGCTCATCATAAAACAGAACCCCGTCCTTTATATAGGAAAAGACGGAAGAATCGCTGCGCCCTTCCTGCCGGAGAGGAAGGATATGAACCCTTTCCAGAGAGCAGATAGATCTTTGCGTATCTTCATGAAAGCTTCTGATGCTGTCCGTTTCGTCCCCGAAAAATTCCAGCCTAACCGGATGAGGATGATTGATCGGAAAAATATCTACGATATCTCCCCGTACGGAAAAATGCCCGCACCGTTCCACCTGGACTGTCCGTTCGTACCCCATGGATACCAGTTTCTCCAGAAGCTCTTCCCTGTCATATTCTTTTCCCAGATCGAGCGTCAATGTCCCTTCTTCCACTGCAGCGGGAGAAGGAATTTTCTGTGCTGCTTCCACCGCTGTCGCTACAACGATGCAGGGCTTTCGTGACAGAAGCGCTCCCAGGGCGCGCATTCTGTCACGAAACCGTTCCGTACCGGTAAAAGTAACCTGAAAAGAAGCTTCCTCTACGATCGGAAACGGTAAAATCTCCGCTTCGCCCGTAAAAAATTTCAAGTCCTGCATACAGGAAAGTACATCCTTTTGCTGGGGAACAATCACCAGGACCTGCCTGTATTTTTTCATGGCCGCTGCTATCACCAGGGATTTCTGGCTTCCTGCAATTCCCGTGAGCATCTCCGGCAGAGAAGGGCTTTCCCAATGCAGAATATCGTCCAAACAGGACGATGCTATCCGGACAATTTCCGGACCTGCCTGTCCATTGTATTCTCCTGGAAAAAGCTTATTTTTTCCGGAAAAATTTTCCGTTCCTTTTTTCTCTTCTTCTGCCATCATATTCCCCACTTAAAATCCGCAAAGCTTTTCCACATCCTCATATCCGTGCAAAGCTAAGATCCTGTTATGAATTTTTTCGCCCTTAAACTCAAAATCCGGTTCCATTTCCTCCAGCGGAACCAGTACAAAAGGCCGCTCCCAGAAATAGGGATGCGGCAGTTTCAGCAGACTGCTGTTTCTTTCCATACCTTTTGCATAAATCAAATCCAGATCCAAACTGCGGGGCCCCCAATGGACCAGCCGTTTCCGTCCGAACCGCTGCTCAATATCCAGCAGAAGCAGCATAAGCTGCTCCGGGGACTGTTTCCAGCCGATCTCCGCCGCAGCATTCATAAACAGCGGCTGATCTGTTTTTCCCCATGGCTTTGTTCTGTACAGGGAGGAAACCTTTTGCACCTGAAGGCCTTCCTGTCTTCGGAGAGTCTCCACCGCCTGTTTCAGAATTTTTTTTGACTCCCCCATATTGGAGCCCAGAGAAATAATATAATTCATTTTCCTTCTGCCGACTCTCTCTCTCCGGAAAGTGTTACAGAAATATCTTCCATAATTCCCGGTACGGGAGCTCCCGGCTTATGTACTACCACTGTCACTCTTTCCAAAAGAGGGAATGTCCGCAGCAAATCATCAATAATCATACCGGCCACTTTTTCCAGAAGCTTGTACGGGCCGCCTTCTGCAATGGCTCTTACATGATGATAAACATCCACATAATTTACAGAATCTTCCAGAGCATCGCTCTTTCCTGCCTTTGACAGATCAAGCTCCATTGTCAGATCAATATAAAACCGCTGTCCCAGCCGGGTCTCCTCCGGTTCGTCCCCATGATAGCCAAAAAATGCCATCCTTTTTAATTGAATGCAGTCCATACTGCCCTCCTCGGTCTTTAATCTTTATTCAATACTGCAGAGAGCATCCCACATCTTCAATTCCATCGCAGTCATTCCCACATTATGGACACGGAAAATCTGGCAGCCCTTCTGCGCACCCCATAAGTTAACCGCTGCTGTTCCCGGATCTCTTTCTGCAGCAGCTCCGCCCAATACGGTTCCGATGAACCGCTTCCGGCTGACTCCCAGGAGCCAGGGAAACGGATAAGCACCGGTCAGTTCATCCAGCCTCTGCAGGATCTCCATATTTTGACTGCTGTCTTTGGGGAATCCGATTCCCGGATCCAGAATAATATTCTCTTCCTTAACTCCTGCTCCAAAGGCAATGTGCAGAGATCGGTCAAAGAAATTCTTCATCGAATCAATGATATCCGAACCGTATTTTCCATCCCGGCTCTTATGCATCAAAACCACAGGAACTCCTGCTTCCGCTGACACACGGGCCATGCTTCCGTCATCCTGCTGAAATCCCCAAATATCATTAACAATATGTGCGCCCCGATGCAGGGCATATTCTATCGTCTCGTAATGATAAGAATCCACGGAGACCGGGACAGTGCTGACCTCCAAAATGCTGGGAAGGCAGTCATCCAGTCTCCTGATTTCCTCCGCAGCCGTAAGCGCTGTGCTGCCCGGCCGGGTAGACTCCGCTCCCACGTCAAGAATATCAGCTCCGTCGGAAATCATGTCTTCTGCATGAATTCGGCTGTTCTCTGCCGTATTCCACTTTCCTCCATCGGAAAAAGAATCGGGCGTTACATTTAAAACGCCCATTACGACAGACTTTTCTCCCAGAGTCAGCGTTTTGCCGTCCTCCCAGGCATAATGACGGAAAATTCTATTCTTCATACATCCTCCTTTACCCGGCATTCCGGTATATTTCATTTATTATAACACGAATCATTCCAGCAAAAGACGGACAGGCTTTTTCCGGACAACAAAAAAAGCGGCTTTCACCGCTTTTCTGTGCACGAACATCATTGAGGAGTATGACTGTTCCGCAGATTTAATTAATAATCAGGGAAATAATCATCAATTAAATCGGATAATAACTATCCCCATGGCATTTCCTCCATGTACTTTTTATTATACATAAAAAAAGAAAAAATTCAATCGATTTCTGTGAATTTCATTAAATTTCTTTCACTTGCGATTGAATTTTTCCTTTTCTTCAGAAATGAGTCAATACTCTCTGCAGCAGCGGAACCATTCCTGCTGCCTGATCCAATACTTCTTCTATACTTTCCAGGATTTCCTTCCAGAAAACCAGACGGACTGCATCCCCGGAGCCGTCAAAAAGTTCCCGATAGCAGCTGCGGAATGCTTCATCCCCCTTTTCTTCATAGGCATAGATACGGCTGCACCGGGCTTCCATCTTCATGTAATTGCTTTCCACATCCACCGTATAGTCCACAACTTTCCGAAGTTCGGAAAAAGCAGCTTCGATCAGTCTCCCCATCAGATGAATTTCTTCCGGCCGGTGCGGCACCTCTACAGCAGCCATTCGGTTTGCGATTTCCTTCAGACTGTCAATCATGCCGTAAAACCGTTTGATGATTCCCTTCACACAGGCTACTTCGACCGGATCATGATAAATCTTATGCATTTTATTGATCATCGGTCCGAGCAGTTCCCGGGCATCACGCTTGATCTGCCTGATCTTTTCAAAAGCCTGTATCGGATCCTGTTCTTCTGTCAGCACCGGTACCACTGCTTGGGAAGCTTCTTCCGCCAATGCTGCAAACTGACGAAGCAGGCCGAAAAATTTATCTTCTTTATTTCCCATGAAACTGTTCTCTCCCAATAAAAATCCTTCAGCTTCTTGTTTTACAGATCAATCGTTTCTCCAGGTTTTACCAGAATTACATCAATTCCTTCCTGCGCGGCTGCCGTCTTAAATGCTTCCGGGTCCTGTGCAATAATCGGCCAGGTATTGTAATGAACGGGAATCACATGCTTTGCCTTAAGGAATTTAGCTGCCATGACAGCATCTTTCGGGCCCATAGTATAGTTGTCTCCGATAGGAAGAACCGCATAATCAATAGAATACATTTCGCCGAAAAGCTTCATGTCCCCAAACAGAGCCGTGTCGCCTGCATAATAAACGGTCGTCCCGTCCTTCATTGTCACAATGAAACCGCACGGAGTCCCTCCGGCTACGCCGCAGCTATGGAATGCCTGAACCATCTTTACCGTACCGAAATCTCCCTGGAATTCTCCCCCCAGATTCATCGGCTGGAAATTCAGGACTGTTTTCGGAAATAATCCGATCACCTCAGGAACTGCAATCACAACTGCACCGGTATGGCGGGCTATGATTTCCGCATCCCCAAAATGATCACTGTGAGCATGGGAAAGAAGGATATAGTCACATTTCACTTTTTCCGGCGGTATATGATTCTGTTCATTCCCCGACAGGAAGGGATCAAAAATCAGCATTTCCCTGCCCGTATCCAATTTGAAGCAGGCATGACCGTAAAATTTAAATTTCATAATGATACTCCTTTCCGAACTTCTGTAAATTCTAAACTCCCGGAATTAATGGTTTCTTTTTGCCATAATTTCCTTAACGACTTTCTGTGCTACTTCTGCCAGAGAGATTCCCCGCTTCATGCTGGTTTGCTGCATGCGGCGGTAAGCCTCTTCCTCCGGCATTTTATAGAAATCCATCAGAAGCCCCTTGGCTCTGTCGACAATTTTTCGGGAAGCCAATTCTCTTTCCATTTCTTTTACACGATTGACCATGTCATTTTTCTGCCGAAACTGAGCCACTGCAATCTGTATAGCGGGAAACAGTGCCTTTTCTTCCACCGGTTTCATGACATAGCCGAAAACCATGGACTTCTTTGCCTTTTCCACCACATCTTCATCACCAAAGGCCGTCAGCAGAACCACCGGAGCCAGATTGTCATGAGCAATCATCTTAGCCGCCTGTATTCCGTCCAGTCTCGGCATCTGTACATCCAGTATAGCCAGATCCGGTTTATTTGCCTTAACCAGCTCCAGGGCTTCCACTCCGTCAGAGCCTACTCCTACAACCGTATGTCCCGCTTCCTCCAGCATTTCCCGAAGGTCCATACAAATCAACGCTTCGTCATCTGCTATAACGATTCTGTAATTTTCCGTCATACACTATGCCTCCATCAAGGAAAGCGGGCAATAAATATCGGCCGATACCATGCCTTCCTCATTTTTTATCTCAAAGCGCCCTTTCAGTTCCAATTCCGAAAGATTCCGGACAATTTGCAGTCCCAAATTAAAAATCCTGACTCCAAAATCTTCCGGCAGCAAGTTCCCGTTGTTTTTTATAGAAACATGAAGGACCGTGCCTTCCACAAAGGTATTGACTGCAAGGATTCCTTCTTTCCTGCCGGCAAATCCGTGATCAATGGCATTATGAATGAGCTCATTGGCTGCAATCGCCAGCGGAACCGCCTTTTCCGAATCAACCACCAGATGATTTTCTCCGTGGTTCCGGATAACCTGTACCCGGCAGAGAGTCAGGCTGTCCACGGAAAGATTGGTGATCTTATCCAGCAAAATATCCAGATCTATTTTATCACCGCTTTGATTGGCCAGTATATCATGGATTTGAGAAATTCCGAGAATCCTGCTGACGGAACGCTTCAGAGCTTCCTTGGTATCCTCATCCTTTGCCCGTCTTGCCTGCATGCGAAGCATCCCTGCAATGGCATTCAGACTGTTCTTCACGCGGTGATGAATTTCCTTGATAACAGAATCCTTCACCAGAATCTGTCTTTCCTTTTCCCGCAGCGCTGTTACATCCGTCAAAACGAGTACGGTCCGGACCACTTTCCCTCCGGAAACAAGAGGAAGTCCCCATGCAGACAGGGTTCTTTCATCAGAGCCTTCATCCCCGAAAGCCGGTTTTCCTGTCCTCATTACCCGATCAACCAACGGAAAATGAACGATTGTGTGCCCTACGATACCGCGGTTTTCCACAGCTTCCTTATCCAGAACCAGATAAAGATCCTCTGCCGTATCATTGGTATAAATGATACGGCCCTCACCGTCCAGGACAATAACCCCATCCTGCGGCCGGATAGAATAGTAATCCTTTGCTCCGAAAGGAACCTGCAGAGCCAGATTCGCCGTATCAGTCAGCACCTGCTGCTGCTTCAGGGACCCCGCAACAAAGCAAACCGCCGCAAACGGAATACCTGCATTGTCCAGCATGGGGTATACGGTCACTGCCGATACCTCTCCCACATCGAGTTCTTTTCTTCCGACAATTTTCCTGCCTGTAACAAAAGCATTTTCTATAATAGCCAGCTCATCGGACATGAACGTATCGCCTGCCCGAAAGAAGGTATTTCCATGAGAATAAGACGGTTTCACTGCCGCAAGGATGACCGTCATTTCTTTATTCTTCCCCCGTGCACAAAGGAAAACCTGATTTTTGGAAATATCCGCCGCAAAGGGAAGCGCTGCCTGGATATGATCCAGAATCTTGGCCTGTACCTCCGATAAATCGGTGGTATCCCTCACAAGGGTATACAGCCGGCTCATTTCCAACCCCCGAGTCTGCATGGTTTTCTCCTTTTACTTCTTTATGAATCCAACTCTACAGATTTCTGATCTGCCAAAAAAGGAAGACGGGGATCTGCATTCAATGTCATCGGTGCAAAGTCTCCTGCCATAGCCATATAATATGCCCGGCATCCGATCATTGCCCCGTTATCTGTACAATAAACCGGTGCGGGACGGCACAGCCGGATTCCCCTCTTTTCACAGGCTTCTCCCAGGGCACTGCGGAGACCGCTGTTGGCCGCCACACCGCCTGCCAGCGCAATCGTCTTCAGACCCGTATAATCAACAGCCCATAAAGCCTTTTCCACCAATACATCCACTACTGCCTTCTGGAAGGAAGCCGCCAAATCTTCATGAGATACTTCTTCCTTCTTCATCTTTGCCGTATTCAGATAATTGATCACGGCGGATTTCAGTCCGCTGAAGGAAAAGTCAAAGTTATGCTCTTTTCCGAGCCCCATAGGGAAATGAATCGCGTCTGGATTTCCCTGCGCTGCCAGCCGGTCGATATGCGGACCGCCCGGATACGGATACCCCATCACACGGGCAATCTTGTCAAAGGCCTCTCCTGCCGCATCATCCCGGGTCTGCCCCAACAGCTTGAAGGTATTGTAATCCTCGACAGTCACCAGCATCGTATGTCCGCCGGACACGACAAGAGAAAGGAATGGCGGTTCCAAGTCGGGAAACTGAATCAGGTTGGCAAAAATATGCCCTTCCATATGGTTTACCGCAATTAGCGGTTTATCCAGTGCCCACGCCGCTGCCTTGGCTGCCGCAACTCCCACAAGAAGAGCTCCTACCAGTCCGGGGCCCTGTGTCACTGCAACAGCATCTATATCCTTCCAGTCACTTCCCGATTCCTCCAGTGCTTCGATGGCTACGGGAAGAACATCCTCAATATGATGGCGCGATGCAATTTCCGGAACAACGCCGCCGAACTTTTTATGAATGGGCACCTGGGTGGAAATCACATTGGATAAAACACTTCTGCCATTTTCCACTACGGCACAGGATGTTTCATCACAACTGGATTCGAAAGCTAATATTTTCATTTTTACTCCTTATATTTCTCTAGACATAATATATCCGTCTTCCCGAGGCAATTCATACACATCCCTGCGCGTCCCTTTAACCTGCAGCCCGTACTGTTTATAAAGACTCTGCGCCGGCAGGTTGCTCACCCGGACCTCCAAAAATAAGGTCTTTGCCTTTCTTATCCGTGCTTCCTCAAGTCCTGCATCCAAAAGCTTTTTTGCGATCCCCTGCCGCCTGTTTTCCGGCCTTACACCGATATTGACAAGCTGCGCCTCATCCAGGACAAACCAGAAGCAGGCATAGCCCACTACATTCCCGTTCTGACAGGCCGTGAAATATTGACTGTGCGGTCCTGCCATATCATGGATCACGGTTTCCCTGCGCCAGGCATCCGAAAAGCAACAAGTCCCTATTTCATAGACAGCATCCGAATCCTCAGGAACAGCCTTCCGCACCGTTATTTCCCGTGTGATTTCTCCCACAATACTTCAGCCTCGCTTCTTCTGATATAGTTCGGTAAAAGAGTCAGCGGATTATCTCTGCTCCCCTTTTTCAATTTCTGAAGAGCTGCCATGGCGACGCTTCCCGCCCGGGCGCAGCGATTCTGCGGCGGAGCCAGAAGGATTCCCGCCTCTGTCAATTTTTCCCGGTATTTATCCGCACATTCTCCGACCGCAATAATCGGTCCGCCGTGCTTCACCGCTGCATCGATGACAGCATCAATCGGTGCCACTCCTTCCGGTGCTTCTTTCCACATTTCGGAATAGGCCCCGTAAAGAGCAGTATATACATTTCCCCTTTGTGCGTCCATCAGAGGAAGGATATATGCCTGGGAACCGGCCATATTCCATGCCAGAGATTCCAGCGTATCCACTCCCACAAGCGGAACTTTCCATATATAAGCAGCCATCTTTGCCGTTGCCAGACCGATGCGCAGCCCCGTAAAAGATCCCGGACCGATGGAAACAGCCAGCGCCGTGATTTCCGACTTTTCCACACCGGCTTCCTTCAGCATCAGATCCATGTGCGGGATCAGCTGCTCGGAATGGGTCAGCTTTTTCTGTACGGTCCATTCCGAAACAATCCGGTCTTCTTCCGCCAAAGCACAGCTTAAAACCAATGAAGATGTATCAATGGCCAAGAGCATATTTCTTGATCTCCTTTATAACTGATTCCGGAGCCTTTTCGCCCCAGGAAATTTCTATTTCTCTTTCCGTTTCTCCCAACAGGAAAATTTTTATGCAAATCGCTTCCTCAGGTATGAGATTCGGATACATATCAGCCCATTCACAGACAACAACGCCGCCTGTCCCATACTCTTCCCAACCGATATTATACAGATCTTCCTCCGAATCCAGACGATAAAAGTCAAAATGCTTCAGCGGAAGACTTCCTTCATAATAATTCATAATATTAAAGGTCGGACTGGATATCACACCGGGAATATGCATTCCCCGGGCCAGTCCCTGTATGAAATGTGTCTTGCCGGCTCCAAGATCGCCTGACAGCGCGACAAAGAGTCCGTCACAGGCATATTGTCCGAAAAGCTCCCCCAGCTTCATCGTCTCTTCTGTACTGTGTGTCAGAATGACAGCTTTACTTTCCATGGAACCACCTCATCATGTCGTCAAAACAATCCTGCACTTCGTAATAGCCTTCTCTGTGAAGGCCCCGCAATTTTCTTACATTTTTCTCAATCCGGGAAACCGTGACCTTTTTGGCAGGGCGGATCACAAAAACCTTTCCTTCCCTTTCCAGTTTTTCCAGCCGTTCCAGCCGTTCATTGTATCTTTCGGGGATAGAGCACATAGCCTCCGCAATTTCCGGGAACCTTTTTCCATATACTTTGTTCATCCACAGGCGAAAAATCTTTGAAACCGGTTTTTTCCTGTACGATTTTGCCCGGGTGAGAACATATACGATTTTCCGATAAGATTCCGGCAATTCCTCCGGAAGCGGCACAAGCGGCATCCCCACTCCCCCGTCAAAATAGAAATGTCCGTTGATATCCACCGGTTTTGATACAAGAGGAATCGAACAGCTGGCCATGCAGAGTTTCATGAACAGACCGGTTTCCACTTCCTTATTGGAAATAAAAATCGGCCTTGCGCTGCCTGCATCCGTTACGATAACGGAAATTTCCTCCTCTGCATTCTCAAAGGTCATGTAATCAAAAGGCTCCAGTTTATGAGCCAGCTCACCGAACATGAAGTCAAAATTGAAATAACTTCCCTTCCGGAGCATATTCTGGATTCCCATGTACCGCACATCCCCGGCATAGTTTACATTGACCTTGATATTTCTTCCCCTTTGATGAGAAACATAACACAGCCCCTGCAAAACGCCCGCGGAAATACCGATAGTATGCCTGAAATAGAAATCTTTCTCCATAAAGGCATCCAGTACACCTGCAGTAAACATACCGCGCATGGCTCCTCCCTCCAGGATCAGCACGGCATCATCGCCGTTGGGAAGAGAGATTCTTTCATTCTTGGATTGACTGATCATGTTCGGCAGGCTTCCTGCGGAAGCTTTTCCCTTTCATCTCCTTACTTATGAGCGGAAGCCGCAGACTGATTTTTCACGGCATTAATTTTTTTCGCAATGGCTTCCTGGTCTCCCAGATATGCCACATCATGAACGGTAAAGTCTTCATTGAGATGATATACCAGCGGTATCCCTGTCGGGATATTCATTCCTGCGATTTCTGCATCGGAAATCCCTTCCAGGTGTTTCCGAAGCGCACGAATGGAATTTCCGTGTGCCGCAATCAGTATTTTTTCTCCTTTTTCTATTTCAGGCCGGATGATCTGATCAAAGTAAGGTGCTACCCGGGCCACGGTATCCTTCAGACATTCCGTGAGCGGAAGCTTTGTGGTTCCGGCCAGTTTCTTATAGGGAGCCTGATTGATCGGATTTCTGGGATCATCCTCTGCCAGAGCCGGAGGGCGCACATCATAGGAACGGCGCCAGAGATGAACCTGCTCTTCTCCGTACTTATCCGTCGTTTCCGTTTTGTTCAGTCCCTGCAGAGCCCCGTAATGCCGTTCGTTCAGATGATAATCTTTCTCCACGGGAATCCAGGTCAGATCCATTTCATCCAGAACACAATAAGCGGTATGAATGGCTCTTTTTAATACGGAGGTATAGCATCTGTCAAAGGTATATCCCTCTTCCTTCAGCAGCTTTCCTGCTTCCTTCGCTTCCCGAAACCCGTTGTCCGACAGATCTACATCGGTCCAGCCGCAGAAAAGGTTCTTCTTATTCCATTCACTTTCTCCATGACGAATCACGACTAATGTGTACATTTCCGTTCCTCCTGTGTTTTCTTAAAATGATTGTACCCGCAGGCTTCCAGTTTCATTCTGTCCTTATTATACCTTATGTATACACCGATGTCCGAATCTTCCGAGACCCGCCCTATAACTGTCAGACCCCGCCTGTCTTTCATGGCCCGGAAATTCTCCGGCGGAATCGTACCAATCAGCTGATAATCTTCTCCGCCGTCCAGCGCCCATTTCAAAGGATCCTCATGGATTTCCCGGCCCCAGTCCCGGGCCTCCTGCGACAGAGGGATTTTCTCCGCTTCAATTTCCAGCACTGCCCGGGAAGCCCTGGCAATTTCATTCAGTTCGCTGGACAGGCCGTCTGAAACATCATTCAGAGAAGTGGCTCCCGCCTCTCTCAGCTTCTGTCCCCATTCCACCTGCGGCTCCGGCCGCTGATGCCGCTGCGCCAGGTACGGATACCGTTTTCCCTGATGATGAAGGATCGCCGACAGTCCTGCCGCGGAGTCTCCGACCGTACCCGTCACGAAAATCAGATCCCCCTTCCGCGCCCCGCTCCGGAGAACCGCTTGATCCTGAGGCACCAGTCCCACGACTGTCCCTGTCAGAATAATCCCCCCGGGAGATCCCGTCATGTCGCCGCCAAGCATATTGGCCGCATATTTCCGGCAGCAGTCCCGGATGCCGTCATAACAGCGCTCTACCCAGGATACGGGAAGCTCCTTCGGCAGTGCTGCCGATACAACAAACCCCGTTGGTACAGCTCCCATAGCTGCCATATCACTGAAATTGGATGCGCAGAGCTTGTAGCCCACATCATAGGGCGCCATGGTCTCCGCTTTAAAATGGATTCCTTCCGCCATCGTATCCGTGGAAATGACCTGATCCCATCCCGGCAAAGAAGTATAGACCGCCCCGTCATCTCCCGATCCGATCTTCAGCAGTTCCGGACGATTCACAAAATCATGATTAATCCTGTCAATCAATCCGAATTCTCCTGCACATTCCACCGTGAATTTCTTCATGCTTCAAACCCGATCGGAGTCTTCCACTGTGACTCCCTTCCCGCGAAGCTCTTCATATACACCGTCGCAGGCTTTTTCATCTACCCAGCCCAGGCAGTCCCGGAGAAGCGTCACACGGATTCCCTTTTCCAGAAAGGCCAGTACTGTCTCTTTTACGCAGTATTCCAGTGCAATCCCGCCGACGTAAATATGAGACGATGTATTTTCTCCCAGACATTGTCCGTCTGTGTTCCGGCCGAAAAATGCAGAATATTCCTCCACCGCATCATCCGTTCCCTTATAGTAGATATTCGCTTTCCCCGGTTTATTTTCTTCCTTCTTCAGCGCATGCGCAAAATCTGCAGAAAGTGCAGCCCCGTGAGACTCCTGTACACAGTGAACAGGCCAGATTCCCCCGTTTTCCCGGAAAGACTGATTGGTTGGCTTATGCCAATCTGAAGAATAACGGACCCGTACATCATGGGTATTCATAAATGCAATCAGATTCTCAACGGCCTTCTGTCCGTGCGCACAGGCCAGCGTACCGTCAATGAAATCGTTCTGACAATCTACAATGATCAAATCTTCCATCTCGCGCCTCCTTATTAATCATTTATTTTATCAGCTTTTATCTGTCAGGAAAAGCCGTAAATCTATGGATTCCCCAGTTCTTTTGTCTTGCGCCGAACTCTCTCAACCGTTATACTAATAGGGAATTGCTAATTTGAAGGAGATGGATATTTTGAATTTCATTGATGCAGCTGTAGCCTTTTTGAACATCGGCATTTTCAGTACCCTCATCTGCCGTTTTACCGGCGCCAATATGGCTATGCTGGTTTTTTGTACTCTTACCTATATGGGAAGCCTGCCTACAGAAACCGTAGGTATCATGCTTACCTATCTGATTTTCATGCGTCTGACCATTTATACACAGAAGCAGAAATTAAACTTTAAAAAGCTGCAGGTATTCAAGGGCATGCGAATCTTTATCCCGGTTCTTCTGATTGTCGTATCCCTGTTCATCTATCCTTTTGCCGCACTGGCTGTATTCCTTTTTGTCTTCATGCTGGAAATTCTGGCAAAGCTGAGAGCGTTGGTCCCGGAAGAACGGCGGATGCCGATCGGCCAGATCATTTCCTACATCGTCATCGGTTCCGTACTGGTAACACTTTCCATGATTGCGACAGCCTTTATCCCCGCAGCATGGTATTACATGATCGGCGGCATCGTTGGAATCCTGATCTGTGTCTTTACCTGGTGGCTCGGCCAGAACCGTGACCGTCTGTCCGATGTATGGGATAAGCTTCTTATGCTTTCCTGCATTCCTCTCGGCCTCTTCGGATTTGAAATTTTTGACTGGATGGATGATATGCGCCGGAATATCAACCGTACGCTGATTGCTTACAACCTGCCGTTCATTCTCATGCCGATCCTCTTTGTAGGATTCATCATGTCCAATCTTCTTTTCGGTATTTTCTCCCTGTCCGGTCTGCTGATCACTTTCTTCGGTGCACTCGGTCTTCGTCTGTTCGGATATTACGAAATGTCCCGCAAAGGCAAAGCTAACCTTCTGTCTCTCGGCATTACCGTACTGGCTATCTTTATTCTTTTCCTTTCCGCACCTGAACCGACCGGTGTATCCAAAGAGCTGGATGCTTTCCTTCCGGCCAACTACTTTGGATTCAAAGGCATCATGAGTCTCTTCTGATTGCTTTTCCCCCCGGAGAAGGGATAATTTGTCCATAAAACGTCTGTTTTCGGAACAGGCGTTTTTATTATGCAGAATCTTCGTTTTCATTTCGAAGTACCTGTTTTAGCAGTCAGTTTTTTGCTTCCGGCAAAGCAGGTGAATGTCTTTTTCAATCCGGCCATGTTTCTTTTCCATGTAAAAAATGCAGCTGATCCGACATCAGCTGCATTTTTTTATGTTCTTTCTCATATTCAGTTTTCCGCCGTCTTCGGCGGTTTCCATGGTTCTCTTTCTTCTGTACAGGACGGGCATACATCCTTAAGGAAACAGGGCGAACAGAAAGGATTCCTTGCGTGACAGACTTTCCTTCCGTGCCAGATCAGCCAATGATGCGCTGCTGACCAATCCTTCTGCGGAATGGCTTTTTTCAAACCTTCCTCGACTTCTGTCGGTGTTTTCCCTACAGCCAGCTTCAGCCGATTCGACACACGGAAGACATGCGTATCCACCGCAATGGCGGGATATCCCCACGCGACGCTTCTCACCACATTGGCAGTCTTTCTGCCCACTCCGGGAAGACGAATCAGATCATTAAAATTCTCCGGTACGCTTCCTCCGTAATCATCCAGCAGCATCCGGCACATCCCCAGCAAATTCCGTGCCTTTGCCTTGTACAACCCGCAGTCATGGATTTCCGCCTCCAGCTGTTCCTGGGTAAGGCGTACCATCTTTTCCGGGCTGTCCAGACGCGGAAATATTC
Organism: uncultured Dialister sp.; assembly: GCA_938038225.1. Lineage (GTDB taxonomy): Bacteria > Bacillota > Negativicutes > Veillonellales > Dialisteraceae > Dialister. The sequence goes on from CALHRX010000007.1 coordinate 392,805, forward strand.
TGCCCGTAATAATATTAACCCGTTTATCTGTACACTGTGCCGAAAGGATCACTGCTACAAGGAGAGTAAAGGGACTCGTGAAGTGAAGCATCGTACCTTCATCCTTATAGACCTCTGACAGTCGGCGAAGCTGCTCTGCCTTGATCTTTTTTGTAACTCTCACCGGCCGCTCCTGAGCAGATACTCGTGTGCAGAAAGCGCGGCCGTTGCCCCTTCGCCTGCCGCAATGATGATCTGCTTATATTTCCCGTCAGTCACATCACCTGCCGCAAAAAGTCCGGGCATACTGGTACTTCCATCCTTTGCCGTGATAACTTCTCCCTGAGAATTCTTTTTCAGTTCTTCCGGCAGGTAGCTTGTATTGGGAACTCCGCCGACTTCTACAAAGACACCGTCCACGGGGACCGTTTTTTCATTTCCGTCTTCCCTGTTTTTGATGATGAGCGCTTCAATCTTGCCCTCTCCCGCAATTCTTTCCGGTGTATATCCGATCAGCTGCTCTACATTTTCCGTTTGTTCCAGACGGCGCACCAGGATTTCATCCGCTCTGATTCGGCTCCGCACTACCAGATATACTTTCGGACAAATCTTGGAGAGTTCCAGAGCTCCCTGAACTGCACTGTCCCCGCCACCGACAACAGCAGTGACTTTATTCTTGTAAAAAGGACCGTCGCAGGTTGCACAGTAGCTGATGCCCCGTCCGGTAAACTCCATTTCTCCGGGAATATCCAGTGTACGGCTGTGCTTGCCGCTGGTCACAATCACGGCTTTCCCCTCCAGCTGCTGTCCGTCATCCAGATCCAGCAGGAAAGTCCCGTCTTCCGTTTTCTCTACTTTCTGCACGGATGCATATACCATATCGATAGGATATTCCTTCATATGCTCTTCCATCTTATCCGCCAGCTCAAATCCGGTGACCATCTTCATGCCCAGATAATTTTCGATTCCCTTCGTCAGAAGCATCTGGCCCCCTACATCTGTGGATATCACCTTGACAGAAAGTTCCTTCCTTGCTGCGTAAATTGCGGCATTGATTCCCGCAGGACCGGCTCCGATGATCAATATATCCGTCATATCCGTAATGCCTCCTTATTGATATATCTAATACTTTAGCTATATTAACTATATAATAGTTCTTTCATTTTTGCAAATGGAAAATGTACTTTCTCAATGGTTCAGAAACGATTTTCCTACATCTCTGTACCCGATAAATTCCCGCAGAAGAGAATACTCCGGCACCAGGGTCGGTGAAACCGTCCGAAACGGTCTGAGAAAATGAAGCAGTCTCTGCGCATCACTGTATACCGGACTTCCCCGTTTTACGCCCTGCAGAAGAGGCACTGCAAAATTCTTCAGAACGGGAATTTCATAGAGCAGTGCGGAATTGAAAACTACGTCCGCCCGGTTCTGGAAATGGAATATATTCTTTTCTTCGCCCTGCCTGACAGATTCCCAAACCTTCAGAGTATGTTCCGCCCCGCTCCCTCGAAACTGTGCATCCCGGACCAGTCTGCGCAAAAGTCTCGTATCCGAAGTGGAAATGCGGTTGTGATCATTGATTGTAATCTGCGTCAGTGCCGAAAGATAAACTCTGACACATTGATATCCCGGTACGAAATACGTCAGCGCAGGATTCAATGCATGCAGTCCTTCTATCAGGATCGGCTGATTTTCCCCCAGCTGAACCGGCTCCGTATCCCAGACCTGTTCTCCCGTAATAAAATCAAACCGGGGCAGACGGACCTTTTTCCCTTCCAGCAAAGCGGAGACTGTTTCTTCAAAGAGGGAAATATCCAGAGCATCAATTCCTTCCCAGTCTTTGCCCTTCATATCCTCTCTTCTGTGGAAGAAATCATCCAGGGAAAGCATAACCGGTTTGCTTCCGTTCACACGAAGATGAATGATAAGCCGCTTAACAAAGGTTGTTTTTCCGGAAGAAGACGGACCGGCAATGCAGACAAGACGGATCTTCGGCGTATGGCCGCATACATAATCCGCCAACTCTGCAATGCGTTTCTCCTGCAATGCTTCTGCTACCGCCACATAATCATAAATTTCTCCGGAAGCAATCGCATTATTCAGGGACAGCAAGTTACGACAGCCGATCAGTTCCGACCAGCGCTCGGATTCCAGAAAGACCCCTGCAAACAGCGGAGCCTCTTCAGCTTCTCCTTTTTCATCCTTCCCGAGAGGAGCCATCCTCAGCAAAAAGCCCGGAGCATAGGAATGCAGATCGATATACCGAATAAAGCTCATATCCGGAAGAAGAGGTCCCAGATAGTAATCCACGACAGATCCGCACTGATCGACATCCAATTCATCTGTATCCAGCTGCATCAAAAAAGCTGCGTCCTCCCATCGCTCGGTCATCCGAAGATAAGCCAGCGCCCGCTTCTTTCCCACGCTGACCTTCTTGATATCCCGTTTTTCTGCGATGATCTGTTTCATCCTGTCCAGTACAACGGAAAGCTCCTTTTGCAGGGGAGTATGCCCGTCTTTAAATTCACAATAAAGTGCATTTCCCAAAGAATGCTTAACAGCAATTTCTCCTTCTTCTCCGTAAATTTCCCTGCAGGCACATACCAGAAGAAATACGGCAGTCCGGCAATACGCCCGAAAAGCTTCCGGTGAATTCATCGGAAGCCAGGTCACGTTCCCATCCCGCGGAAAAGGCGTATTGAAATCAATAATATCCCCATCCAGACTGGCCAGAACAGCATCTTCTTTTTCCCTTCCGTTCCTCACCAGATTCCATAAATCCTGAGGTGTCGAATTTTCAGAAAGATGAACATTTTCCCCTTCACAGCAGAAATTCATATGCATCACTTCCCATCTTTTATATGCATTTGCCCTCATTAATTTTAATCTATCATTTACAACATTAAATTTCAATAAAAAGAAGGCCTGCCCAGAAGCAAGCCTTCTCTTTTTTGTTAATTATTTAACTACAATATTGACAATCCGCTTCGGAACAACGATGACTTTGACAATCGTTTTGCCTTCCGTAAACTTCTCTACTTCCGGGAGAATCTTTGCTTTTTCTGCAATTTCTTCCTTCGTCATAGCAATCGGAACAACTATCGTTGCACGAACTTTTCCGTTAACCTGTACAGCCAGTTCCACTTCATCCACAGCCATAGCTTCTTCATCATAAGCCGGCCATGCTGCTTCATGGACACTCTTCTCTTTTTCGCCGATGTACTGCCAGAGTTCTTCTGTGATATGCGGCACAAACGGAGCAAGAAGAATCAGCAGGTTTCTGATCAGTTCCTTTGCAAATTTTCCGTCAACGGCAGTATGAGCTTCATTGAACCGATACATATCGTTAACCAGTTCCATAACCGCCGAAATTGCTGTGTTGAATGCAAACTTCCCGTCCAGATCTTCTGTTACTTTTGCAATGGTCTGGTGCAGCTTTCTGCGCAGTGCATGCTCGTCATCAGTCAGCTTTTCCGCATCGGTCTTTTCCATTCCCTGATACTTGTCTACAATCGCCCAGACACGGCGCAGGAAACGGTAAGCCCCTTCTACGCCCTGATCAGACCATTCCAGATCTTTTTCCGGCGGTGCGGCAAAGAGAATAAAGAGCCGAGCCGTATCGGCGCCGTACTTTCCGACAATTTCTTCCGGAGAAACGACATTGCCCACCGACTTACTCATTTTTCCGCCGTCCTTGAGCACCATCCCCTGGCAAAGAAGGTTGGTGAAGGGTTCGGAATAATCAACCATGCCCTCATCCTGCAGCACCTTCATGAAGAAGCGGGAATACAGCAGATGAAGAATGGCATGTTCAATGCCGCCGATGTACTGATCGACCGGCATCCAGTAATTGGCTTTATCCTTGCTGAACAGCTCTTCCGTGTTGTGCGGATCGCAGTAGCGCAGGAAATACCAGGAAGAGTCAATGAAAGTATCCATCGTATCAGTTTCCCGCGTTGCATCGGCGCCGCACTGCGGACATTTTACATGCAGGAATGCATCGCTGGTCTCCAGCGGAGAGGTTGCACCGGCTACAAAGTTGACATCCTCGGGCAGTACTACCGGCAGATCCTTTTCCGGAACCAATACATTGCCGCAATGCGGGCAGTGAATAATCGGAATCGGACAGCCCCAGTAACGCTGACGGGAAATCAGCCAATCGCGGAGGCGGTAATTGACTTTGCCTTCTCCGATGCCCATTTCTTCAAATTTCTTGGTAATCGCTTCTCTGGCCTGTGCAGAGGTCATGCCGTCATATTCTCCGGAATTGACCAGATATCCGTCTGTTACGTAAGCTGCGTCCATGTCTTCAATCTTCAGGTCATGAGCCTTGTTCTGAATGACCAGCTTAATCGGAAGATTGTACTTCTTTGCAAATTCCCAGTCTCTCTGGTCGCCCTCCGGTACAGCCATGACAGCACCGGTGCCGTATTCATAAAGGACATAGTTGGCAATCCAGATCTGAACTTTTTCGCCGGTGAGCGGATGAATTGCATAACTTCCGGTAAACATCCCCAGTTTCGGTGCATCTTCCGCTGTACGGACGATATCATTTTCGTTTCTCATCTTTTCGATGAATTCTTCCAGTTCTTTGCGGTTCGGTGCATCGGCAATCAGTTTTGCAACCAGCGGATGTTCCGGTGCCAGTACCATATAGGTTACACCGAAAACCGTATCTACACGGGTCGTGTAAACCGGGATGGTTTCATCCATGCCCTCTACTTTGAAGGAGAACTGTGTACCGGTGGAACGGCCGATCCAGTTTCTCTGCATCGTCTTAACCCGTTCCGGCCAGCCCGGCATGTGATCCAGATCTGCCAGAAGCCGATCCGCATAATCCGTAATCTTCAGGAACCACTGGGAAAGATCCTTCTTAACCACCTGATTCTTGCAGCGCCAGCACTTTCCTTCTTCTACCTGTTCATTTGCCAGTACGGTATGGCAGTGCTCACACCAGTTTACCTTTGCTTCTTTCTTATAAGCCAGTCCGCGCTTGTAAAAAATTTCAAACAGCTTCTGCGTATGTTTGTAATAATCTTCCCGGCAGGTCAGAACCTCTCTGTCCCAGTCATAGGACAGCCCCAATTCCTTCTGCTGACGGGTCATATTATCAATATTGGAATAAGTCCATTTTGCCGGAGCAATACCGTGCTGAATCGCTGCATTTTCTGCAGGCATGCCAAAAGCATCATATCCCATGGGATGGATAACATTGAACCCCTGCATCTTTTTGAAGCGGGCTACTACATCACCGATTGAATAGTTTCTCACATGACCCATGTGAAGATTTCCGGATGGATAAGGGAACATCTCCAGTACATAATATTTTTTCTTATTCGGATCATAATGAGTTTCAAATGCTTTGTTTTCCTCCCAGATCTTCTGCCATTTTTTCTCGATCTGCTGAGGTACATACTTATCCTGCATAATTTCACCTTCCACTATAAACGATTCTGCATCCGTTTATTTCTATAATAATTAATTTTTATTATATAGCGCCATCCGTCATATAGTCAAATCATTAACGGCTCCGATTCTCCCGAAATTTCCTTTCCGGACATTGAATCTTTCCCGCTGTCTTCCGCATTTTTCTCCCCGATTTCCCATCGTCCGGTCCGGGAATTGGGCCTTCTCTTTCCCCAGCAAAAAGGACTGCGGAAAACAAAATTGATTTCCCGCAGTCCTGTCATTATAAATGCTGTCCTTATTTCTTATCTTCCGGGAAAGGCGGCCATCCCATTTCCTTTCCTCCGATGATATGTGCATGAAAGTGGAAAACGGACTGTCCTGCTTTTTCTCCGGTATTCATTACCAGACGGAACCCCGATTCCTTCAGGCCTTCCTGCTCGGCAATTTTTTTCACAACCAAGAAAAAATCCTTGAAATTTTCATTGTACTCTTCGTCAAAAGCAAGAATATTATCCACATGCTTCTTCGGAATCAAAAGTACATGAACCGGTGCACACGGTTCGATATCCCGAAATGCGAACCAATTCTCATCTTCATAGACCTTGCTGCTCGGAATTTCCCCTGCAGCGATTTTGCAGAAAAGACAATCCTTATCCATTCCTAATCCTCCTTTACAACTTCCCCTATCATGCCTTCATCTGTAACAGCAGTGATTTTGACAGGGTACATCTTCCCTTTTTCTATTTCTGAATCTTTAAGGAATACACGGATGTATTCGTCCGTCAGTCCCTCAAAGCATCCATTCTTGATTTCTTCCGTCAGCACCCGCACCTGTTTTCCGAGAAAGCTCTTCCTGTATTCCAGAGCGATTCCTTTTTCCAATTCCTGCACCCGATGAACTCTTTCTTTTTTCACTTCGTTCGAAATCTGGTTCGGATACGAGGCGGCCGGTGTCCCCGTTCTTCTGGAATAAGGGAATACGTGGATGCCGGAGAAGCGGATTTCCCGCAGGGTTTCCAGTGTCTCCGAAAAGTTTTCCTCGGTTTCTCCCGGGAAACCTACAATCAGATCGGTCGTCAGAGCAATACCGGGTACCTTTTCCCGAAGCTCAGCAATGAGCCGTTTGAACTCCGCCAGGCGGTAGTGCCGGTTCATTCCTTTCAGAACCGCATCGGACCCGGACTGGATGGGTAGATGGAGATGACGGCAGACCTTCGGTTCTTCCTGCATAATGCGGATCAGATCTTCCGATAGCTCTACAGATTCAACGCTGCCCAGCCGGATGCGAAGAAGCCCCGGAATCCGGACCAGCTCCGCCACGAGAGTTGCCAGGCTGGTGCCGTCATGAAGATCTTTCCCATAATTTCCCAAATGAATGCCCGTAAGGACGACTTCCTTATATCCTGCCTCGACCAGCCTTCTGATTTCCTCCACAGCATCCTTCTGCAGACGGGATTTCAGTCTGCCTCTCGCATAGGGAATAATGCAGAACGTACAGAAATTATTACAGCCTTCCTGCACTTTAATGAAAGCTCTTGTCCTGCTTTCTCCTTCTGCATCCACGGCCATATTTTCGAAATCCCGGACCTTCATAATATCCACGACTTCGTTCAGAGGTTTCCGGTCTGTGCGGTTCATCGCTTCTTCCACATACTCCACGATATGGGAACGATTATGAGAACCTACGATAACATCCACATCCCCCATTTTTTCGAACACTTCCGGCGCCAGCTGCGCATAGCATCCGGCTGCCGCAATGATCGCCCGGGGATGTTCTCTCCGGATTCTCCGGACCATCTGACGGGATTTTCTGTCTCCGATACTGGTAACGGAACAGGTATTGATTACATATACATCGGCCTCTTCATTTTCTCCGGCCGGCTTGTACCCATGATGAATAAAAAGGGTACGCATGGCGTCACTGTCATACTGATTTACCTTGCATCCAAGAGTCAGGAAGGACACCTTTTTTCTGATATTCTGATTATTTTTTTCCATGAAAGTATTATAACACGAATATAAGTGAAAAAGAAAACCTTCCTCTCCGGCAGGAAGGCAGCAAAAAAGCAGATCCCGCAGGGAATCTGCTTTCGTCATTCTCACATTATTTCTTTTCGCCTTTGCTCTTCGCCTTTTTCGGACTTTTTTCCGCAGCAGGATGTGATTCGTTTCTTTCACTTCTCAAATGCTCATGCCAGGTCACCCAGAGTGAGGTAGCTACGCAAATGGAGGAATAAGCGCCGGAAATAAAGCCGATCAGCATAACCAGTGCAAAGTTCTTCGTCGTATCCCCGCCGAAGAAATACAGAGAAGCTACGCAAAACAGCGTCGTAACCAGGGTATAGCAGGAACGGCGGATTGTCTGGTGAATGGAATCATTGGCCAGCGTAGCAAAACTGTCCGTTCTCCTGTGCGTATGCATTGCTTCACGGATACGATCGAAAATAACGACCGATTCGTTCATGGAATAGCCCAATACGGTCAGAATCGCAGCCAGGAAGGACGCATCCACTTCCAGATGAAAGAAGGCAAAAACGCCGAGAACCATAAGAATATCATGGCAGATTGCCGCAATGGCGGAGAGCGCGATCCGATGCTCAAATCGAATCGACATATAAAGAACCATAGCCGCAAAGGAAATCAAAACATTCAGAAGCGTATTCTTGGTTACTTCCGAGCCGATAACCGCTCCGACCGTTTCAATTCGCTTAACGTCCGCATTTCCTACCGTATCTTTCACATTGCCGATGACCTGCTGCGCTTCTTCAGCGGAAAGATTTCTGGTACGGATCATCACATCCTGTCCCGATTCACCGTTCATTGCTCCGGAGAGCTGGATGGTAGCAGTTTCCAGTCCGTCCTTCCGGAGCCCGTCTCTCACCTGCTCGACCGTTACCGGCTTGTCAAAACCAAGCTCCAGAATGGTCCCGCCTGTGAAATCAATTCCCCAGTTGAAATTAAACAGGCCGATAGAAATGATGGACAAAACAACAAGAAGTCCCGAAAGGGAAAACCATATTTTCTTTTTGGAAATAAAATCAACATTATTTAACATAATCTGTCATACCCCCTTTTTCCCGCCAAATAACCAGGGGTTATGAATCCAATTTGCATCGATGAGGAACATGAGAAGTGTTCTGCTGACAGTAATTGCCGTAAACATAGACACTGCAACCCCCAGTCCCAAAGACAATGCAAATCCCTTTACCGTGGCGCTGCCCAGGAAAAACAGGATGCAGGAGGTAATAATAACCGTCATGTTCGCATCGAAAATTGTAACAAAGGCACGCTTGAATCCTGCCTGAACAGCCAGACGCAGGGTCTTGCCGGCAGCGATTTCTTCCTTGAATCGTTCAAATATCAGTACGTTCGCATCAACAGCCATCCCGATAGACAGAATGACACCGGCAATACTGGGCAGAGTCAGCGTTGCATGAAGAATATTCAGAATTCCGAGAAGAATCAGAACATAGACCAGCAGCGCTGTATCGGCAATGAAACCGGAAATGCGGTATACGCAAAGCATAAAGAGAACGACCAGAGAAAGGCCGATAGTGAATGCGGTAACGGATTTATCCTTGGAGTCCTGTCCCAAAGAAGGTCCGACCGTTCTGACTTCCATCACGGATACCTTAACAGGAAGAGCACCGCTTCTCAGCAAAATAGCCAGATCCTTTGCTTCTTCCAGGGTTCTCTGTCCGGTAATGACCGCAGATCCGCCTGTAATCGCTTCATTGACCACAGGATTGGTCAGCAGTTCTCCGTCAAGATAAATTCCGATATGCCGCCCTATATTGGCTGCTGTCAGATCTCCGAATTTCTTTCCGCCTTCATCACTGAATTCCAGTGCGACCAGCGGCTGCTTGTTCTGCCCCATCTGTTCTTTTGCATTCTTCAGATCTTCACCGGTCAGTCTGACATTGCCTTCCTCATCCTTGAATTCCAGAACAGCGGTCTTCCCGATGGTTTCGATTGCTTTCTGCGGATCCTTTTCACCGGGCAGTTCAATAATAATACGGTTCGCACCTTCCCGCTGAATGATCGGTTCTGTCAGTCCCATCTCATTCACGCGTTTTTGCATAATATTGATGACCTGTGTAATTGCCTCAGGAGTTACTTTATTCTGCTCCGTATCCTCCGCCTGCATGACGATATGAGTTCCCCCCTGCAGATCCAGGCCCTGACGGATGCTGCCCGCCAGCCATCCTATCGTACCGATGAATACTCCAATAATTGCAAAAATAACAACGAAAAATCGGAGCAGCGCACCTTTCCTGACGGTGCTTGTCCTTCTCTTTTCCAAAACTTCAACCTCTTTTCGTTTCTATGACTCTCTTCTCGGTAACAATGTATGCTACTCTCTGATCAAACGATTCCTCCGGCAGAGAGGAAACGACCTGAAAATCCCAGAGAGCGGCCGCTCTTTTTTCAAAAGGGACCCTGCTGAGATACCGATCATAGTACCCGGCCCCCATACCGAGACGTATTCCTTCAGGCGTTGCCGCCACCCCGGGAATCAAAACCAGATCCAACTTTTCCGGCTCGATGACTTCATACCCTTTCGGAAGATCACGAAGTCCCAGAGGTCCCTTTACGAAATGCTTCATATCGTAAAGACGGCCCGCTTCCATCATTTTCTCCGGAAGACAGACCGGGACATAGACTTCCTTTCCTTCTTCCAATGCTGCCTCCAGAAGAAAATCCAGATTGGATTCGCCTTTCATCGCCAGGAAAGCCATGATGCGTTTCGCTTTCCGATAGGGAGAAAAAGCCAGTATCCGGTCACGAAGAGCCTTTCCCATTTTTTTACTTTCTTCATCAGAAAGAGCCCGCCGTAAAGCGAGCATCTTCTGACGGATTTCCTGTTTTCCCAAGGAAACAGCATCCGCCTTCATCATTTCTTTTCCTCTTTTGCAGAGTTCTTCTTCTCAACTTTGGAAGCCGGTTCTTCATCCACTTCAACGACTTCTTCCACAACTTCTGTGCCGGCGTCTTTCGGATCATCAACCTCGATGACTTCCTCTACCACTTCATCCGGTTCCTTCTTCTTATCATAATCCGGATCCATGGCAGCATTGCCGAGAGCAGCAGCACCTTTGGCTTCTGCTTCTTTCTTGTCGATCAGCTCCACATCCCCGTGCTGAATTGCCGTTTTCTCCACTTTGATGACAACCTTCGGCGCAATTTCCAGTTCTACATACTTATCACGCAGCACTTTAATTGTTCCGTGTACACCGCCGCTTGTCACTACATGGTCACCCTTTTTCAGCGATAACAGGAAGCGGCCTCTTTCCAGTCTCAATTTCTTCTGAGGACGATACATCATAAAATAGAAAATAAAGACAAGAATCAGAAACGGCCATACCATGTTAATAATGTTCATTAAATCTTCCACTTATTTCACCTCCACAAAATCATATGGTTTATTTTACCACAGGAAAAGGTCTGCTGTCTTTACCTTTTATAACCGGCCATAAAATTTTCCCGGAACTCGGAGAAATTCCCATCCAGAATAGCCTGTCTCATATCGCGCATGAACTGGAGCAGGAAATACAGATTGTGAATCGTAACCAATCGGAAAGCCAGAAGCTCCCCGGACTTATACAGATGACGGATATACGCCCGGCTGTAATGCTGACAGGTGTAGCAGCCGCAGCCTTCCTCAAGAGGCCGCCAATCTTTTTCATATTTCTTGTTTTTCATATTCATCCGGCCCGTATGAACCATGGCCATACCGTTCCGGGCAACACGGGTAGGGAATACACAGTCAAACATATCGACTCCCCGGGCTACTCCCTCTATAAGGCAGTCCGGTGTGCCCACGCCCATAAGATAGCGCACCTTTTCTTTCGGAATCCATTCCGTCGTATGTTCCAGGATATCATACATAAGATCATGCGGTTCACCGACAGACAAGCCTCCGATGGCAATCCCGTCAAAAGGCATGGAACAGATTTCCTGTGCACTTCTTTTTCGGAGGTCCTTATACATTCCGCCCTGAATAATACCGAACATACCCCGGTCGGTCCGGGTATGAGCCTGAATGCACCGCTCTGCCCAGCGGGTTGTGCGGGCCGTGGAATGATCGGCATAGGCATGATCTGCCGGATAAGGAATACATTCATCGAAAGCCATGGCAATGTCGCTTCCCAGATCTTCCTGCGCATGGATGGAAACCTCCGGGGAAAGGAACTGCTTGGACCCATCCAAATGGGACCGGAAGTATACCCCTTCCTCCGTAATTTTCCGCATGGCTCCCAGTGAAAAAACCTGGAATCCGCCGCTGTCCGTCAGGATTCCCTTATGCCAGTTCATGAAATTATGAAGCTCTCCCGCTTCCCGTATCAGTTCTGTACCGGGCCGCAGAAAAAGATGATAGGTATTGGAAAGAATAATCTGTGCCCCCATGTCTGTCAGTTCTTCCGGCGCCAGCGTCTTGACCGTAGCCTGTGTCCCGACCGGCATGAACATCGGTGTTTTGAAAGTCCCGTGAGGAGTATGAAGAAGCCCTGCACGGGCGCCGGTCTTCTTGTCTTCTGCAATCAGTTCGTATTGTATGACCATAAAGTTTCCTTTTAGCGAATAAACATGGCGTCTCCGAAGGAGAAGAACCGATATTTCTGCCGAACAGCCTCTTCATAGGCTGCCAATATGTGTTCTCTTCCCGCAAAGGAAGCCATCATCATGATTAAAGTGGATTCCGGCAGATGGAAATTCGTCACAATAGCATCTACCATATGCCACTGATATCCCGGATAAATATAAAGCTGCGTCCAGCCGCTCCCATCCTTCAGTTCACCGGACTGTCCTGCCGATTCCAAAGTACGGACAGAAGTAGTTCCTACGGCAATAATCCGGCGGCCTTCTTTCCTGGCCTGATTCACCCTATCTGCCGTTTCCTTGCTGACGGTATACCACTCTTTATGCATTTCATGATCTTCAATATTTTCTTCATTAACCGGGCGGAAGGTTCCGATACCTACATGAAGCGTAACAAAGAGAAGCTCTGCTCCTTTTTTCTTCATTTCTTCCATCAGCTCCGGCGTAAAATGAAGCCCTGCGGTAGGAGCAGCCGCAGATCCCTTATACTTGGCATAAACGGTCTGATATTCATCCTTATTTTCCAGTTTTTTGTGAATATAAGGCGGCGTCGGCATTTCCCCGATCTGATCCAGGAGACTGTCAAAATTCCCTGTATAGTGGAATTCCACAACACGGCCGCCGAATTCCGTCTTATCCAGGACCTTACACCAGCAGTCATCAGAAAAAGCAATTTCCGTCCCGGGAAGTGCTTTGCGCCCCGGATTGACCAGGACTTCCCATATATCATTGCCTTTCGGATTCAGAAGCAGCATTTCCACCTTTCCGCCAGTATCCTTCTTTTTTCCATAAATACGGGCAGGAATAACCTTCGTATTATTAAATACAAATACATCCCCTTCTCGGATTTCATCCAGAATATCCCGGAAGTGGTGATGCTCCCATTCTCCCGTATTCTTATCCAGCATCATCAGCCGGCAGGAATCACGCGGTTCCGCCGGTTCCTGGGCAATCAATTCCTTGGGAAGGTTATAATTAAAATCTTCAAGCTTCATTTGCTATACTCCTACTATATATTGAATAAAAACAATCTTTATAAGATTACGCCCATCTGCAAAACCTGTCAATATTCCTTTTCCAGTTTGGCTCCCGTAAAGTAATGGGCCAATATATCCTTATAGCAGCCCTTCTTATTTTTATATTGTTCCGCAAAAGCCTCTGCCCCCCATTGAGAGAGCCCCAGACCGTGGCCGGCACCGTATCCCGTAATGACTACATTTTTCCCTTTGACCGCAATGTCAAAAAGCGTGCTGCTTAACCCGTACAGCTTCTGAATCTGAGCGCCCGTCACGGTTTTATTTCCTTTAGACCCGCCAAGCTTAACTGATTTGACACGTCCGGAAATGCCGCGGTCTGAGGAATGATGTGCTTTGCCAATATTCAGACGGGACAATTGAATCGTTTTCAGAGTTCCTTCCCCGTAAAGATTTTTTGCAAAAGCATCCAGCGGAATTGTCTTTGTCCAGGGTGTTCCGTTCTGTACTTCCTTTACCCCGCGAAGATAGGGAATAGAGGTCCCCCAGATATTTTCGCTGTTTTCCGTATAGCCGCCGGAAGAAGAATGAAAAACTGCATCAATCGGCTTTCCCTTATAGGTCAGAATTTCTCCTTCAGTCTCCCGAATCGCCCGATCCGTAGAGGGAGTCTCTGCAGAGATTCCTCCGTAGACCTGGCTCCGCGTATCATCCGTCACATCATATCCGGAAGATTCGTATCCCCCTTTGTGAAAGGCCGCATAAGTCCTTGCTGCGACTGCCTGTGCCTTGATGGCTTCCGTATGCCAGGACGAAATGACTTCCTTGGGCACAACTCCCCGAAGATAGTCCTCCATAGGCACTACATTGACCAGGGTTACCCCGCTTCCCCAACGGCTCGGAAAAATTTTCATATCACCGCGGTAACGGTTTCCCTTCGCAGCAAAAGCAGCACCTTCACGTCCGGTCGTCAGAATAACTTCCTTGCCCATCTTTTTTCCGTCTAAATAAACGGCATCGCCCTTCCGTGATACAGACAGATTCTTCCCATTCTTGTAAGAAGCCACGGTCTTTCCATTCACCTGCGCCTTATAATCAGCCAGGCCGGTCAGAGAAAAAGTCTGCGCCGACAAAAGACCTACGCGCATCTCCAGTCCGTTTTTCCCGGAAGACATTGCCTTCTTTTGCGGAGCATTATTTTCTGCTTTCCTTTCGGCTTTTTTCTGATTCTCCGAAGAATTCTTCTTATTCTGTATCTTTGCCCGGTCTGTCCCTGAATCAGCAGCACGGCCTCGGCTCACCGATGCGGTTTCCGCATAAGAGGCAAAGCCTCCTCCCAGCACCAAAAAACAGACTAAGGCCGAAAAAATTAACTGTTTCTTCATATCTTTTACCTTCTGAAAAAAAGATTGAGAACGATTGTCCCGATTACACTGACCAGAAGACAGGTAACCCAGGGAAAATATACATGGGTATTGCCGGAAGAGAAATGAATATCTCCCGGAAGATGCCCTAAAAAGGAGAATTTACCTCCCAACAGGAAGAAAATGCCTGCCAGGATGAGAAAAATTCCCGCTGCAATCAGCATTTTACCGATCTCCGACATCATTTCCTCCTGCAAAATTCTTTTCTCCGGGGAACGGAATCCCCGCATGATCATAGGCTGCCCGTGTGGCAATCCGCCCCCGGGGCGTCCTGGAGATGAAGCCGAGCTGCATCAGATACGGCTCGCATACATCCTCAATGGTCGCCCTTTCCTCGGAAACCGCTGCGGAAATCGTATCAATTCCTACGGGCCCGCCGCCGAATTTGCAAATAATTGTTTTCAGAATTTCATTATCCAGTTCATCCAGCCCGATTTCATCCACATGCAGCGCATCCAGAGCCTCTGCGGCAATTTCCCTCGTAATAGCGCTCTGCTGCATCTGAGCAAAATCGCGGATCCGTTTCAGCAGACGGTTCGCAATGCGGGGAGTCCCGCGGGAACGGCGGGCAATTTCGTCTGCCCCGCTGTCTTCAATTTCGATTCCCAAGATATGGGCTGACCGGATAATAATCTTCTTGATTTCCTCTGCCGTATAAAACTGCATATGGTTCGTAATCAGGAACCGGTCACGCAGCGGTGCCGCCAGAGCCCCTGCCCGGGTTGTCGCTCCGATCAGCGTGAAATGTGCCAGATCGATACGAATGGAACTGGCACCGGTTCCTTTCCCCATAACAATATCCAGTGCAAAATCCTCCATGGCAGAATAGAGGATTTCCTCAACACTTCGGTTCAGACGATGGATTTCATCGATAAAAAGCACATCGTGCTCCTGCAGTGTTGTCAGAATAGCCGCCAATTCGCCCGGCCTTGCAATGGCCGGGCCGCTTGTCACCTTGAACTGTGCCCCCAATTCATTGGCCACAATTTTCGCCATGGTCGTCTTGCCCAGCCCCGGCGGTCCGTAGAGAAGAACGTGATCCAGTGCTTCATTTCTTTTCTTTGCTGCTGCAATATAAATTTTCAGATTCTTTTTAAAGCTTTCCTGCCCGATATAATCATCCAGTCTTTGCGGACGCAGATAATTCTGCCATTCATCCTTCGGAATTTCTGCAGTGGAAACAATCCGTCCCTTACTGCCCAGAATATCTTCCGTTCCTTCCTCCGCCAGACTTTTAATATATTGATTCTTCATCTCTTCATCCTCTATACAGTCCCGCCTTTGGCCAGCTCACGAAGCACTGCCCCCACCAGAGCAGAGACAGAAGGCTGTGATGCCGCCAGACGGGAAAGAATCGTCGCAAATTCTTCCGTCTCATAGCCCAGAGCCATAAGCGCTTTCGCCGCTTCCCCTGCCATACCTTCTTCCACAGCCGTTTCCGCCTGCACAGGAAAATCTTCATCACCGGAAAATCCCTTTACCTTGTCCGCCAGTTCAACCAGGAGCCGTTCTGCAGTTTTCTTTCCGATCCCCGGGAGTTTTGTCAGCGCCCGAACATCTTTTCTTCGAACAGCACTGATAAAATGTCCCGGTTCCATCGAAGAAAGGATTCCCAATGCCAGCCGGGGACCGATCTTTGAGATGGAAAGAAGCAGGAGGAAAAGGTCATATTCCTCCTGATACAGGAAGCCATACAAAGAAATTGCATCTTCCCGAACTGCCATATATGTCAGGAGCTTTGCCTCTCTTCCTATGTCCAGCCGATTTCTTGTTTTTTCCGAAATAAAGACACGATAGCCGATACCGCCGGCCTCGATAAAACAGGAATCTTTGAAAATTGCAGAAATACTTCCTTTTATATATCCTATCATAACTCTTCTCCGAATAACTGGTGATGTTCTGTGCGGTAAGCCGCAGTCAGTCCGATGGCCAATGCATCCGCCGCATCATCAGGATCAATTTTCTTTCCGATCTTCATGATGCGCATTACCATCTCAATCACCTGTTTCTTGGTCGCTCTTCCGTAACCGGTCAGCTGCTGCTTGACCTGAAGCGGTGTAACGGGAATGACAGGAATATTCTGCCGATATCCCGCAAGAAGGATGACACCCCTTGCCTGTGCCACCTTAATTCCTGTCGTAATATTAGTATTAAAGTAGAGTGTTTCTACTCCCATGAACTGCGGACGGTACGCTGCAATCAATTCCCCGATTCCTTCATAGATGATATTCAGCCGTTCCAGATCACTTTGATCCTTGTAGGTTTCTATCACGCCGTAATTGACAGGAACCACCGTGCTTCCCCGCTTCTCTATAACGCCGAAGCCGCAGCGCCCGGTTCCGGGATCAATTCCCAATACACGCATCGGTACCTCCTTTATATACGATTTTTATTATACGTGGAAGGAAAATTTTTTTCAATTCTCCCACGTTTCCTGCTGTTTCCACCTTCTCCTGCAGCAGGAAATAAGCATCTCCCCCTTCGGGACCTTTCTTTTTATACATCCGAACGCACTAATAAAGATAAAAATAAATTATAAGCTTCCGTATTGATAAATTCAAAAAGCCTCGTACAAATTGATAAATCTGTACGAGGCTTTTTGAATAATATTTTTGGTGGATCATCAGGGGTTCGAACCCCGGACACCCTGATTAAGAGTCAGGTGCTCTGCCAGCTGAGCTAATGATCCATGTCTGTCTGACGAGAAATAGTATATCATCCGATCATGAATCTGTCAAATTTTTATTTTGTCTTTTTGAAATTTTTTAATAATGAATTCCGTATCTTCTCTTCAAAGCATCTATATCTTCCCGCAGTTCCCGGTCGCACTGTTCCAGAAGCTGAGCCGAAGAACCTGATGCGGTCTTCCGGGCAATGTACTGTTTCTTTGCTCTGTTCATTTTATACAGGCGGGACAGTTCTTCTTTATAGGATGCCAGGAATTCCTGCAGTTCTTCCTCGGTCAGTTCTTCTTTCTCTTCGCGTTTGCTCTTTTCTTCTTCCATAATTCTCGCCCTCCCGATGCAGTTTCATTATATCATAAAAAGATTTTTGCAAAAATAAAGCATCGGGATTTTCCCGATGCTTATCCATCACATGGAGCGCCTAGAGGGATTCGAACCCTCGCACCTGGTTCCGGAGACCAGTGCTCTATCCCCTGAGCTATAGGCGCTTACGAGGACTATTATAACACATTATCTTCTGTCTTAAAAGATAAAATTTTATTTTTCATCTACATAGATACGGGAAACCCGTTTCAGATCACACATGATTTCATGAGGAATCGTATTGATCTGCCGTGCTACTTCATCCACGGAAATCATTTCATCCTTCTGATTCCCTATCAATACAACCTCATCTCCCGGCTGTACAGTATCATCTACGGCACACATCAGCTGATCCATGCAAATGCGTCCGATAATGGGCCGCCTTTTTCCGCCTATGAGAACAAAACCCTTATTGGAAAGGTCCCGGGAATAACCGTCTGCATAGCCAATCGGAACCGTCGCGGTTCTGATTTCCCGATCCGCGGTATAGGTTCCGCCGTAGCCGATAGCTTCTCCCGTATGAAGAGTCTGTACATGCGTGACATGACTGACCAGACGAAGAGCATAACGAAGATCCAGATGATTCGTCATCACATCAGACGGCTGCGGCCCGTACAGAATAATCCCCGGCCTTGCCAGATTGTACCAGCTTTGAGGGATATCGATAATACCTGCGCTGTTTGCAGCAGAAATTACAAAATCACCATCCACGGGCATATCCTGAAGCGCCTTTCTGAATCGTTCCAGCTGCCGCATGGCCAGACCCTTCCCCAGAAAATCTGCTGTAGCCATATGCGTAAAAGTACCGTGAAGATGAAGATGGGGATATGTCTGTACCTTTTCTACAAACCCCTTTACATCTTCCGGATGAATGCCGATGCGGTTCATCCCCGTGTCTACAGCAAGCATGACCTCAATTTTTTTCTCCTGATCTGCTGCTGCCTTTTCCAGTGCATTCAAATCCACCGTATCATCTACCGGCATGATCAGATTGTTTTGAATACCTTTCGGCATATCTGCAGGAAGAGGAAGTCCCAGCGTATAAATCGGACAGGTAAAACCTGCCTTACGAAGTTCCTCGCCTTCTTCCACACGGGCTACGGCGGCCGAAGTATAGCCTTCCTCCAGAGCCAGCCGCAAAGTCTGCACTGCACCGTGTCCGTATGCATCTGCTTTGACTACCGCCAAACACTTTACAGAGGAAGGAAGGTAATTCCTGATGACCCTCAGGTTGTTTCGTAAAGCAGCCAGATTAATTTCTATATAGGAAACCAGCGTACTTCCTTTTTTATCCAATCGAACCACTCCCTACTTTAACAAAAATGCCGCAGCCATGTACGGGATATATCCTGCACGGAAGCTGCGACACTTCATGAATTTCATTTTATTTGTTCTTTATTATAGCCTATTTCCCCCAAAAAGAAAGATATAATTGAGAAAATTCCTGTTTTTTTCAAAAAACAGCGGGTAAATTCGATTATATTTTTTATACAAAAATTACTTCACACCGAGAAAATCGTAGCCCATATCTTCAATAGCATCGATAAACTCTTTGTCTGATGCTTTTCCGTCATAGGTCACTTTTGCGCACTGATCTGCCAGGCTGACATCCACCTTCTGCACGCCCGGAACCGCAGAAATCGCATCGGTTACCGCTTTCACACAATTTTCACAGGCCATCCCGCCTACCATAAATGTTTTTTCCATAACAGCATCCTCTTCTTTCACACGCTATCATAACTGCGGCAAATACACTAAAAATAAACAGGCTCACTTTCAATCGGGAATAAACTGCTCAAATACATAGTTTCCCAGAGCTGCGCCCCGATAGGTCAGAAACAGCCTGCCCCTATCTTCCTTCAGCAATTTTTTCTCCTTCAAAAAATCAATCTTTTCTCCGTACCAGAAAGAAATTCCCTTCCCGTAACGGTTCCGAAAGTCGGAAAGATCAATTCCTTCCTTTCTCCGCAACGCAAGAAAACAATATTCTTCTCTTTCATCCTGCGGAGAAAGTGCTTCTGTTTCCGTATCCGGCAGATTTCCCAGAAGCAGTTTTCTTTCGTACCGACGAACACCGGGCACATTCGTAAATCTTGTATGACCGATCCGGGAAGAAGCGCCCGGCCCCATTCCCAGATAGTCGGAAAGGTCCCAATATTTCTGATTATGCTTCGAACGATATCCTTTTCGGGCAAAGCTGGAAATTTCATACCGCTCAAGCCCGTAATGAGGCAGAACACGGCACATATCCTGATACATACGCCAGCTTTCCTCCTCTGTAGGCCGGGCAAGAAGCCCCCGGTCTGCCATCTGGGAAAAGTGGGTTCCTTCTTCCAGAATCAGGCTGTATACCGAGATATGCTGAATAGGAAGATGTACCGCCCATAAAAGACTTTTCCGGAAATCAGAAGGAGACTGATGAGGCAGCTCATACATCAGATCGATGCTGATATTGTGAAAACCTGCCCGGTAAGCCCGTTTGACTGCCCTTTCCGCTTCTTTTCCGGTATGCCGGCGTCCGATATGCCGCAGAAGCCGGT
Source organism: uncultured Dialister sp. (assembly GCA_938038225.1). Taxonomy (GTDB): domain Bacteria; phylum Bacillota; class Negativicutes; order Veillonellales; family Dialisteraceae; genus Dialister. The sequence goes on from CALHRX010000007.1 coordinate 412,778, forward strand.
CATCCCGGCTCTGTACTCCTACGGAAAGACGATTGATGCCTAAAGAAAGCGCATGATCAAGATAAGCTTCACTCATATCGGAGGGATTCATTTCCATCGTAATTTCCGCATCAGGCGTCACTGAAAAGTTTGCCCTGATTTCCCGGAACAGAACTATCAGCTGTTCCGCGGAAAGAGCAGACGGGGTTCCGCCGCCCAAATAGACTGTATCACACGGACGGTGTGCAAAATTCTTTGCCCGCCTCTGCATTTCCGCCGACAGAGCTTCCACAAACCGGCTGTCCGGAGTTCTTCCGACAGAGTAAAATCCGCAGTAATCGCAGCGGGTCTTGCAAAACGGAATGTGAAAATACAATCCCAGTGCTTCAGTCATTATTCAGTACAGCCATGAAGGCTTCCTGCGGGATGGATACACTGCCCACCTGCTTCATGCGCTTTTTCCCTTCCTTCTGCTTTTCCAGAAGCTTTTTCTTTCGGGATACATCGCCGCCGTAGCACTTGGCCAATACATCCTTCTTATATGCCTTGATGGTTTCTCTGGCAATGATCTTGCTTCCGATAGCTGCCTGAATCGGGACTTCAAACTGCTGACGGGGAATGATTCCCTTCAGCTTCAGCGCCAGCTGGCGTCCTCTGGATTCCGCATTGGAACGGTGAACAATCACAGAAAGTGCATCAACCAGTTCCCCGTTCAGAAGAATATCCAGCTTGACTGCATCGGTTTTCTGATGACCTGCCAGGCGGTAATCCAGAGAAGCATACCCCTTCGTGCAGGATTTCAGCTTATCAAAGAAATCAAAAATGATCTCCGCCAGAGGAACCTTGTAAGACAGGTCTACTCTTGTCTCATCCAGATAGGTCATCGTCTGAAATACACCGCGGCGATTCTGAACCAGCTCCATTACATTGCCTACCATATCGGAAGGAACCAGAATATCCACATCTGCAATCGGTTCCTCAATATGATCAATTTTGGTCATCGGCGGAAGCTCTGCAGGATTGTCAATGGCGACCATCGTTCCGTCTGTTTTATATACATTATAAATAACAGACGGAGCCGTTGTGATCAGTTTCAGATGATATTCCCGTTCCAGCCGTTCTTCCACCACATCCATGTGCAGAAGTCCGAGGAATCCGCAGCGGAAGCCGAATCCCAACGCCTGCGAGGTCTCCGGAACATATTCCAGTGCAGCATCATTGAGCTGCAGTTTTTCCAGTGCAACCTTCAGATTATCATAATCCTTACTTTCAATCGGATAAAGGCCGCAGAAGACCATGGGAAGAGCCTTGCGGTACCCCGGAAGGGCTTCTGCTGCACCGTTTTCTGCAGTAGTAATCGTATCTCCCACTTCACAGTCCTGTACATTCTTCACGCTTGCCGCCACATAACCCACGGAGCCGCAGGTCAGAACATCGCATGCCTTGGGAAGCGGGGAGAAATATCCGACCTCTGTCACGATATATTCCTTTCCGGAAGCCATCATGCGGATATTCATGCCGGGACGAATTTCTCCGTCTTTTACCCGCACATAAGCAATAGCCCCTTTATAGGAATCAAAAATTGAGTCAAAAATCAAAGCACGGAGCGGTTCCTTCACATGATCTTCCGGCGGCGGAATCTGTTCCACAATCCGGGCCAGCACCGCCTCCACATTCTGGCCGGTTTTGGCAGAAACGGGAATCGCTTCCGACATATCCAGCCCGATGATGTTTTCTACTTCCGCCTTGACCCGTTCCACATCGGCACTGGGAAGATCCACCTTGTTGATAACGGGAATGATTTCCAGGTTATTATCCAAGGCCAGGTACACATTCGCCAAGGTCTGTGCCTGCACCCCCTGTGTGGCATCAATGATAAGAATAGCTCCTTCGCAGGCAGACAGACTGCGGGATACCTCATAATTAAAGTCTACATGCCCGGGGGTATCAATCAGATTCAGTTCATATTGCTCCCCATCCTCATAAACATAATTCAGACGGACAGACTGTTCCTTGATCGTAATGCCTCTTTCCCGTTCAAGATCCATCGTATCCAGGATCTGCGCTTCCATATCCCTTTTCTGAACAGTACCGGTCAATTCAATGAGACGATCTGCCAGAGTAGATTTCCCATGGTCAATATGCGCAATGATGCAAAAATTTCTGATGTGATCTGTATCCATAATTTCTCCTATAGGAAATAAAAAATCTTGTATTTTTATTATATCCAATTTCCATAATCTTTGAAACGAAAAGACTTACGAAGACTTCTCTTCCGTCCGTTCGGCTGCCGGCAGGATGATCCCTGCAATAACCAGAAGTATCCCCACCCCCTGGATCCATCCGAAGGAATTCCCGAGAAAGATACAGGACGCTGCTACCGATACAACCGGTTCAACCGCCGCAGTAATGGCCGCCTGTTCCTCTGACAGGTATTTCAGCCCTGTGTTGTAGCAGGTAAAGGCAATGGCTGTCCCGCATATCACAATCCAGAATACATTCAGCAGCACCGCCGGATCAAAAAATCCGGAAATATCTGTCAGCGGATCGACAGCAAAAGCTGCCGCCATCCCCGAAAACATTCCCATAGACAAAACGAACGAATTATCCAGCACCCCAATGAAACGCTTTGGATAAACACAGCAGACCGCAAAGAATACGGCAGAAAGCAGCCCGAAGAAAATGCAGTCTTCCGGAACAGCAAGCTTTTCCGGATCCCCCTCCGTAACCAGAAGAAAGACACCGGCCACCGCGAAAATTACAGAGAGCGCTGCCCTTTTGGTAGGAAGCTTTCTCTGCGTAAAAGCCATCCACAGAACCACCATAGCGGGGCAGGTATATTGAATGACGGTAGCGGCCGCTGCATTTCCCGCCGCGATGGACGCAAAATAGGTATAATGCATAAGCATCAGTCCGACAATGCCGTAAAAAATAATTCCGACCCACAGGGACGGTTTTTTACGCATCTGCCGGAAACTCTCCCTCAGTTTCTTCTTTACTGCGGTAATGCCCAGCATTAAACAGCCTGCGCCGAACATACGAAATACGGTCAGGTCCATTGAATCAAATGAACTCTTTGTAAAAAAATCCTGTGCAAACAGACCTGAGCCTGCCCACATCACACCTGCAGTCATTACAAGAAATAAAGCCGGCCAGTTCATTTTCATCCCCGGTTTCCCTCATTATTATAAAAACCCGCCATAGGCGGGCTTAGATTCTGGTGGGACTATTTGGATTCGAACCAAAGACCTCTTCGATGTCAACGAAGCGCTCTAACCAGCTGAGCTATAACCCCATTTGCATGAGATGATTATATCATGAATTTTTCATAAAAATCAAGCTGCCCGTCATAAAGGTCTCTCACCGCTGTCTGATCCGGCTTTCACCGGCCATTCCAGTCCATTCCCGGATTTCCCTCCGTCGATATCCTGCTATTTTATCGCTCTGCCGCTGCATCTTCTGTCTGCTGACAGCCGCAAAAAAAGAATCTTCCGCTGTCCCCGAAGAAACAGCGGAAGATTCACTTTTTGTGGTGGGCCTATCCGGGATCGAACCGGAGACCTCTTCGATGTGAGCGAAGCGCTCTAACCAGCTGAGCTATAGCCCCGCAAGATGCCCCTATTATAGCACCTTGGTTTTTAAATGTATATAGTCATTCAGAAAGTCAGTTTCCCGCTCTGCCGGAATAAAGGATCAGGCATCCTTTTCCTGTTCTTTCAGAATTTTCTCTGCAGCGCCCATCACAGCCAGCCGCGCATGCTCAAAAGTGAGTCCGCCCTGATAATACATAATATAAGGCGGTCTTACCGGACCGTCGGCAGACATCTCCAGTGTAGATCCCTGAACAAATGTACCGGCAGCCATCAGAATCGGATCTACATACCCCGGCATTGGTCCCGGAACCGGTGTAGCGTCGGAGTCCACCGGAGACCAGCTCTGAACCGCTTCTGCAAACCGGCACATATTTTGTTCCGAGTTGAGTGTAACCGCTGTAATAAGGTCTGTTCTCAGATGGCCCGGTTCAGGTGTAACCGCAAAGCCGAGCAATTTGAATACGGCAGCACAGAATTCCGCACTCATCATGGCCTGTCTCGTCATATGCGGTGCCAGAAACAGCCCTTCAAAAAACGGACGATAAGACGCCGCATAGGAACCCATTTCATTGCCCAGACCCGGTGCCGTCAGCACATGAGAGCAAAGCTCCACCAGATCTTTCCGTCCGCAAATATAGGCTCCGGTCGGTGCCAGACCGCCGCCGGCATTTTTAATGAGAGAACCTGCCGTAATATCGGCTCCCAGCTCGATAGGTTCCTCTTTATTGGTAAATTCCCCGTAGCAGTTATCCACGAAGCAGATCGTCCGGGGATTCTTTGCCTTTACCGTTTCAACAATCTTCCGGATATCTTCCGGGAAGAGAGACTTTCTCAGCATGTACCCGCAGGAGCGCTGGATTTCCACCAGCTTTGTATTTTCATCCACTGCTGCGGCAATGCCTTCCGGATCATAGGAATTCCCCTTCAGCGGAACTTCCTTATAGAAAACTCCTCTTTCCCGGAGATTGCCTGGTGCATTTCCGGAGATCCCGATTACACTCTGCATGGTATCGTAGGGAGCGCCTACAGCAGACACCATCGTATCCCCCGGCTTCAGAAGAGCCAGAAGGACCGTAGCCAGTGCATGGGTTCCGGAAACAAACTGCGGCCGTACCAGTGCGCTTTCCGCATGGAAAATATCCGCCCAGATTTCTTCCAGCTTCTCCCTGCCAGGGTCATTATAGCCATAACCGTTGGAAGGAGCAAAGTGATAGGCCGAAAGCGAGTGACGCCGGAAAGCTTCCAGAACTTTCTGGGTATTAAAAAGGGAAATTTCTTCCATTTCATGAAAAACAGGCGCACAAAAATTCAGCGCCTCTTTCTGTACCTGTTCAAGGTTTTTATTCATTTGTTTTCATCAGATCCTTTGAATTGTTGATATAGCATGCTTATAAATCAGCTGAGAACGGTCTTCATTCACCAAAAGAACAGTGAAGCTGTCAAAGGACTTCACTTTGCCCTTCAGCTGCACTCCGTTCATTAAAAATATACTGACAGGCACATTTTCCTTCCTTGCCTCGTTCAAAAACGTATCCTGCAAATTCATTTTTGATTCCATTGCTGAACTCCTCTGAAATACTCTGTGACATAGGCCTTGATTTCCCTGAGCCACATGTCCCGGTCCCCCGTCGGCCGGAGAAACCACCGAATATACGGCATGCGCCTGTACCAGGTCAGCTGCCGCTTAGCAAAGTGCCGGGTATTTTTCTGAATGGCCTCTTCTCCTTCCAGGGGTGTACATTCTCCCTTCAGGACAGCAATCCATTCTTTATAACCGATTCCCTTCATCGCCTGTGCCGATTCGGAAATCCCCATGCGCAGAAGACGGCCGACCTCCTCAGAAAGCCCTTCCTCTATCATCCGATGGACCCGTTTATTTATTCTATCATATAATACGGCTCTGTCCATAGCAATTCCGATGACAGGCCCGTCATAAACCAATTCCCGTGCCTTATGCGCCTGCTCTGTTTCTCCTGCCTCCAGGAGTTCCAGCTTTCGGATCATCCTCTGCGGATCGGGCGGTATTTCTTTCTCTCCCCTGCGGCGCAGTTCCTGTTCCAGTACTTCCCGGCCGCCTTCCGCCAGAAGCTTTTCAAAACGGCTTCTTCCCTCTCCTTTGGGAAGGAAGGAATATCCCTCAAGGAGCGATTGAATATATAAGCCTGTTCCCCCTACCAGGATAGGAATTCTTCCGGCACGGTTTTCCGCGGTGATAATACTCCCGGCTCTTTCCTGAAAATCTGCTGCGGAATACTTTTCCCACGGTTCCAGTTCATTCACCAGATAGTGCCGTACCCCCTGTGCTTCCTCAGCCGTTACCTTAGCCGTACCGATATCCATATGCCGGTAAATCTGAAAAGCATCTCCGGAAATTACAGAAGACCCCAGTGCCTTTGCCAGATAAATCCCAAGCTCTGTCTTGCCCGAAGCAGTCGGTCCCAGAATAGTGATCAGTTTTTCTTTTTTCATACATCGATTACCCCGTACGCTGTGGATTGGCCCGGATGCTCATAAATCCGGGAAAAATGCAGTTCCCGGAAAAGCTTCGAAAACGGCCGTTCTTTCAAAATAACCCGTTTCCGGGCTACCGCAGAAGCTTTTTCCAAAACCTCCGCATCAATTCCGTCATAGCAGGCGGCCTGGCGGAATCCTTCTATGCGGTTGACTTCCCGCTTGACCGGCACCCGAAACATAGGATCAAAATAAAGGACATCATAGCTTTTTTCCGGCGCCCGGGAAAGGAATGTCCGAAAATCCTCATGCAGAAGCCGGATCCGCCGCAGGGCTTTCTGTACGGCCGGTCTTTCGTCAATCCCGGAAAGGAGCCCTGCCCTTCCCACCTCATAAAGAGGGATACTCTTTTCCAAGGAGACAACACTTCCTTTTTCTCCCAGGAAAAAAGAAAATACGGCTGCATCATTTCCCCGGCCGAAAGTACAGTCCAGGACAGACAGCGCATCTCCTTCGGGCAGAAGTGCACAAAGGCGATCTCCCCTGCCCTCCTCGAGCTGTCTGATGCGAAGAGAAGCTGTCCCCAGATGGAAACGATACTCTCCTTCCGGAGACCAATAGTACGGAGGTTTTCTCCCGTAAATCAGATATCCTTCCCGGATATTTCTTGCCGCCATTTCGGAAAGAGATCCTTCTCTTTTGTCGCAGGGCAGCCCCAGGACAGCTGCTCTTTCTTTTGCCTGCTCATATACATCCCGTCCTGCCTCCCGGACTGTTGTTATTCCGATCATGGCCGCTTGAAAAGATGCCCCAGCTCAGAAGGCGTAAATTTTACAATGGTAGGCCTTCCGTGCGGACAGACAAAAGGCCTGGTTGTAGCGAACAAATCAGAAATCAATTCCCGCATCTGACGGATATTCAGCGGGTCTCCTCTTTTGATGGCCCCCCGGCAGGCTGCATACGCCATCATGCGGTGCCGCAGCGTTTCCGGCGAAGGCTGATCAAAATCATGATAGGCCTTCAGCAGATCATTCACAACCCGTTCTGTTTCAGAAGCCGAGAAATCCCCCGGCGCTCCGGTGACTCGGATTACATCGGCCCCGGCCTGTTCAAAGGTCAGTCCCAGACGGGCAATTTCCTCCTTCTTTTCTTCCATCAGTGCAATATCCTCCGGATCTGCATGAATCAGATAAGGTACGAGTATTTCCTGCACAGGAATTCCTTCTGCAGCAGCCGCCATCCGGTCATAACGGACCCTTTCATGGGCTGCATGCTGATCAATGATGAACAGATCCTTTCCGCAGCTGCAGAGAATAAAACAGTCCGATACCTGCCCCAGAGGAATAACGGGAATTGTCTCCCTTTCCGGCTGCTTAAAAAGGAGCTCCGCTTCCTTTTCTGACTGATTGCCATCAGACGGATGCAGTACGGATTTTTCCGAAAACAGCACTTTTCGGTCTGCAGCAGGATGATATTCCTCCTCCCGGGAAGCTCCGCCGCCGGAAACGGTCTGTATCTCCCGATACTGCGGATTTTCCCGATGTTTAAACGATTCCGCTGCTGTGGGATATGCCGAAACTTCCTCCCGTTCCGGTATTTCTTCCCCCGGATGGTCCGGAGAGGATGAGTCTGGGAGACCCCATGTTCCTCCCAAAGGATTTTCTTCCTCCTGCGGATTGCTTTCCACCTTCAGATCACCGGACTTCTGTCCTTCCCAGATTTCATGGCCCGGATTCCGGGTCATTTCCCGCGCAATTGCATCAGCGGTTGACTGCCCGGTAAGGGTTTCCAGAACGGAATGATAAACCAGCCGGAAAAGTGTCTGCTCATCGGAAAACTTGATTTCTCTCTTCTGCGGATGCACATTGACATCAATGCTTTCCGGCGGCACCTGGAACTGCAGCACCAGCAGCGGATACCCGTTCTTCGGAAGGAGCGAATGGTAGGCATTATCCACTGCCTTGGTCACCATTGCATTTTCCACAACCCGCCGATTGACAATGATCGTCTGATACTGCCGGCTGCTTTTCAGCAAAGAAGGCTTCGAAATCAGGCCTGTCATAAACGCATTTTCGCCTTCTCCCTGCACTTCCAGCATTTCCTTTGCAATTTTCATGCCGTACAGTGCCGTTACCGCATCCAGGAGACGGCCATTCCCCGGCGTTTCTGTCACAGTCCGGCCGTTATTGATGAGACGGAATGCAATATCCGGATTGGCCAGGGCCAATTTGCCCACCATGGAATTGATACGGGAAGACTCCGTTCTTTCCGATTTCAGAAATTTTTTCCGGGCAGGAACGTTAAAAAACAAATCCCGCACTTCTACTGTTGTTCCCGCCGGTGCTCCTGCCGAACGAACCTCTGTCATTTTTCCGCCGGTGATTTCCAGCACAGTTCCTTCCGTATCCTCCGGCCTCCTTGTCGTAATGGAGGAGCGGGATACGGCCATAATGGACGGCAGCGCTTCCCCGCGGAACCCCAGGGAAACGATGTGATAAATATTTTCTACCGTAGAAATTTTGCTGGTCGCATGGCGGATAACAGAAAGCTTCGCATCCTCCGGTGACATGCCGCAGCCGTCATCGGTGACACGGATATAACTCATGCCTCCGTCTGCAATTTCAATCTCAATTTCCCGGGCTCCTGCATCGACCGCATTTTCCACAAGTTCCTTTACGGCATTGACAGGCCGTTCCACCACTTCGCCGGCAGCGATCTGGTTGGCCGTCACCGTATCCAGCACATGAATAATGGCCATTACTTGCCCTCCTTCGCCTGCTGGCTCAATCTGTACAAAATGTCCATGGCTTCAATCGGCGTCTTACTCAGAACATCCATATGAGAAAGCTCCTCAATGATAGGAGATGTAAAAAGATCCAGTGCCGTTCCCTCTGACGGTGCAGAAACAGGAGCAGGAGCTGCTGCATTTTCTGTGTTTCCCTTTTCCGTTTCCAGTCCCTTCAGGATTTCATCGGCCCGGGACAGGAGTGATTCCGGAAGTCCTGCCAGCCTTGCCACATGGATACCGTAGCTTTTATCGGCACAGCCCGGCACGATCCTCCGCAGGAAGGTGATATCCTTTCCCCGTTCTTTAACGGTAACGGTATAGTTCTTGATTTTTTCGCTTTCCGCAGCCAGCTCGGCCAATTCATGGTAATGGGTAGCAAAAAGGGTAAATCCATGAACCTTTTTCACCAGGTATTCCACTACTGCCCGGGCAATGCTCATTCCGTCGTAGGTACTTGTTCCCCGGCCGATTTCATCCAGAAGGATAAGGCTGTTTTTGGTCGCGTTGCGAAGAATATAGGAAACCTCCTGCATTTCCACCATGAAGGTACTCTGCCCGGTGGAAATATCATCGGTTGCTCCTACACGGGTAAAGATGCTGTCCACCGGAGAAATAGAAGCACTCTTCGCGGGGATAAAAGAACCGGTCTGCGCCATGATAACCAGAATGGCTACCTGCCGCATATAGGTCGATTTCCCTGCCATATTCGGCCCCGTAATTATCAGAACCTCCTGATTCCGGTGGTTCAGCTCCGTATCATTGGGCACGAACATTTTATGCTGCAGTGCATGCTCCACCATGGGATGGCGTCCGTCCCGTATAATGATATGCCCGTCCCGGATATCTGCAATTTCCGGACGGACATAACGGTCCTTCAGCGCTGCCCGGGCCAGGCTGGCCAGACAGTCCAGATTGGCAACAGCCCGGGCTGTTTTCTGCATATCGGGAATGGCCGGACGGATCTGCGCTTTGATCTGCTGATACAGCCGAAGCTCCAGCTCCTCTGTTTTTTCCTTTGCAGACAAAGCTTTGGCCTCAAATTCCTTCAGCTCCGGTGTAATATACCGCTCTGCATTAACCAGTGTCTGCTTTCGGTGAAAATATTCGGGAATTTTTTCCTTATTGGCATTGGAAATCTCGAAATAATATCCGAATACGTTGTTGAAACCGATTTTCAGCTTGATTCCTGTCTTTTCCTTTTCCTTTTCCTCCAGATCGGCAATCCACTTCTGGCTGTTCTCGGAAAGAGAACGGATTTCATCCAGCTCTGCACTGAAGCCTTCCCGGATATACTTCCCGTCCCGGATGTTTCCTGTGCCGTTTTCATTCATCGACCGGTCCAGCAGATCATAGACCTCACCGTGAATGCCCAGCTGACTGTTGATTTTTTTCAGAATAACCGAGCCGGCTCCTCCCATCAGGGCTTTGATTTTCGGGATAATGCCAAGGGATGCTTTCAGCGCCAGCAGATCCTTCGGGGATGTGGAATTGGTTTCAATCCGTCCCAGTATCCGTTCAAAGTCAAAGATGCCGGAAAGGAGTTCTTCCAGCTGAGACAGCTCCGTCATATGGCTCCTGAGTTCTTCCAGACCGTCCTGCCGGAGAATAATGCGGTTCACGTCTGTCAGAGGCCGCTCCAGCCAGCGCCGGAGAAGTCTCGCTCCCATTGCCGTATGGGTGTAATCCAGAAGCTCCAAGAGGGTTCCCCGTCTGCCGCCGTCCCGCATATTGCGTGTGATTTCCAGATTGCGGAGGCATTCTTCGGAAAGCGTCACCGTATGATCTTCCCGCATGGGCTGCACGGAATGGAATTCCGTGACATTGCTCTTCATGATGCTCTGCAGGTAATCTGCCAGATCGGCAAAAGCTTCCCGGACGCCTTCCTCTTCCAGGGAACGTGCCGCCTGTGGAACCGGCGCCTTTTCTTCTCCCTGCTCCCAGCGGGTCAGAAGACAGCTTCCGATCCGGGCGGAAACAAAGGCAGAAAGCTTGCTGTAAAAATCATCCTCCGCAGAGCAGATGATTTCTGCCGGCCGATAAACGGAAATCATATCAAAGAAATCATCCCGTTCCTTTTTCTCCTCCCAGGTGCCCCACCAGCACTCTCCGGTGGAAACATCTGCCAGCGCCACATTGATTTTCTTTTCCCGGACCAGGAGAAAAAGAATATAATTGTTTGATTTATCTGCAATGGAATTTTCAAAAAGAATAGTTCCCGGCGTAATAACCCGGATAACATCTCTTTTAACCAGCCCCTTGGTTTTTTTCGGATCTTCCAGCTGCTCACATACCGCTACTTTGTACCCTTTCTGAATCAGGCGGTAAATATAATTGTCCGCCGCATGAAAGGGAACTCCGCACATGGGAACCCTTCCCTCGGGGCCCGCATTCTTTCCGGTCAGCGTCAGTTCCAGCTCATGAGATGCCGTTACCGCATCATCATAAAAAAGCTCGTAGAAATCCCCCAGCCGGAAAAAAAGGAGAGCATCCTTGTACTGATCCTTGATTTGTTTATATTGATCCATCAATGGTGTTTTGGCCATTTTCTCACCTCACAGCAATGCTTCCTGTATGTCTCAGCGAACCAGGCTTCCCTTGAGCACCCAGGTCTGCGCCGCTTCTACCTTTGCCCTCACCATATCTCCCGTACGGATTCCTTCTTCATAAGGGAAAAGAAGCATTTTATTATGAGACGTTCTGCCGTACCAATGCGCCGGGTCCTGTCTGGACGGTCCTTCCACAAGAATTTCGTATTCCTTCCCTTCCATTTCCTTATTCTTTTCCAGACTGATTTCATTCTGCACATCCATCAGCTCCTGCAGGCGGCGATGCTTCGTTTCATCATCGATCTGATCCTCCATGCGCGCTGCCGGCGTTCCTGTCCGGGGAGAATAAATAAAGGTATATGCCGAATCAAACCGGGCCGTCTTCAAAAGCCGCAGGGTTTCCTGATGCATTTCCTCTGTTTCTCCCGGGAATCCCGTAATCAGGTCGGTCGTCACAGCAATATCCGGCATTTTCTTCCGTACATAGGCCAGAAGCTCCATGAAATGCTCAATGGTATAGCCCCGATTCATTTTCTTCAGCATTTCATTGGAGCCATGCTGCACGGGAAGATGCATATGGCGGGCTACCTTCGGTGAATCGGCCATGGCATCCACCATGGAGAAGGACATATCCCTCGGATGAGATGTCATATAGCGGACTCTCTCAATCCCATCAATCGGATCAATCGCCCGAATCAGATCTCCGAAATCTGTTCCGTTCCGAAAATCAAGTCCATAGGAATTTACGTTCTGTCCCAGAAGTGTGATTTCCTTATATCCTTCCGCTGCCAGGGCACGGACTTCCTTCACGATATCCTCAATCGGACGGCTGATTTCTCTTCCTCTCGTATAGGGAACAATACAGTATGTACAGAATTTATTGCACCCCTGGATGATCGGAATCCAGGCAAAAATTTTGGATTTCCGTACTGCTCTGAGTTCACTGTAATCCGCTACACTGTGCGGATTCCGTTCTGTCCTGACCACGTGGGTTTTCTTAAGCTGTTCCGCATCCGTAATGATTTCCTTCAGATCATGGATATGATACGGCCCGATTACAAAATCGATGATAGGCATACGTTCAATCAGTTTGCCCTTGTTTTCCTGCGCCATGCAGCCGGCAATGCCCAAAAGAAGACTCGGCTTCTTATCCTTCAGTTTTTTTATTTCGCCGATTTTTCCATAAACCTTCTCTTCTGCATTCTGCCGGACACTGCATGTATTCATGATGATGATGTCTGCATCCTCCATTGTATCCGCAGCACGGCAGCCCAGTTCTTCCAGCTGTCCGTTGATTCTTTCCGTATCAGACTCATTCATCTGGCAGCCATAGGTTATGGTGTAATATTTCTTTTCCATCAATACCATCCTTTATTTATCTCATATTACATACAATTATCGTTTTATTATATCATTTTTACTCTGCATAAAACAAAGAAAAGCCCGGCTGTCCTGTCACGCGGAAATCCCTGCAGATCCTTTTTCCCCGGCATACCGCTCCCCAAAAAGAAAAGGGCTGCGAAAAATGAGTTTCCTCTTTTCGCGGCCCCGTATACAGGAAGGGAATATCAGATTTTCTTCATAAGGCTTGCCATTTCCAGAGCATCCATCGCGCATTCAAAGCCCTTATTGCCCGATTTCAGACCTGCCCGGTTGATCGCCTGTTCAATCGTATCGGTCGTCAGGATTCCGTACAGAACCGGAATTCCTGCAGAGAGGGAAGCCATAGCAACGCCCTTGGTCACCTCTGTTGCCACGTGTTCATAATGATCTGTTTCTCCCCGGATCACCGCGCCCAGGCAGATGACTGCATCGTATTTTCCGCATTCAGCCATCTTTTTGGCAGCCAGAGGAATTTCAAAAGCTCCCGGCACCCAGGCCAGATCCACCTGATCCATATCGACTCCGTGGCGGGACAGTGCATCCGCTGCACCCTCTATCAGCTTGGAGACAATCACTTCATTGAAGCGGGATGCAACAATACCGATTTTTACTTCAGGTTCATTAAAATTTCCGTTGATAATATTCATTTGATTTCCTCCTGTTAAGCCTTCGGCTCTTCAATTTCCTTATCCAGATTCAAAAGATGGCCCATTTTGTTTTTCTTCACTTCCAGATAGAATTCATCCTCTTTGGTCGGTGCAATTTCAATGGGGACCCGTTCCGTAATCGTGATGCCGTATTCGCTTACATCATCAAGCTTCTGCGGATTGTTGGTGAGCAGCCGGATGGATGTCACTCCCAGATCCTTCAAAATCTGGGCGCCTGTCATATATTCCCGGAGGTCCGGGGCAAATCCGAGCTTGAGATTAGCCTCCACCGTATCGTACCCCTGGTCCTGCAGTGCATAGGCTTTGATTTTGTTAATGAGCCCGATGCCTCTTCCTTCCTGACGAAGGTAAACAAGGACACCTCTTCCTTCCTTTGCAATGGCTTTCATTGCTGCGGAAAGCTGCTGTCCGCAGTCGCAGCGCAGCGAGCCGAAGCAGTCCCCGGTAAGGCATTCCGAGTGGATACGGCAGAGAACCGGTTTCCCGTCACTCACATCTCCCATGGTCAGTGCCACATGATGTTCTCCGTTCATTTTCTTGACGAATCCGTAAATCCGGAAATCTCCGTACCGTGTGGGAAGGTTGGCTTCCGCCTCACGGCTGACCAGTTTTTCATGCTTCTTCCTGTATTCAATGAGGTCCTGAATATTGCCGATCTTCAGCCCTTTTTCTCTGGCTAATTGGAAAAGATCTTCTCTTCTGGCCATCGTGCCGTCTTCATTCATGATCTCACAGCAGAGACCTGCCGGCTTCAGTCCTGCCAGACGTGCCAGATCAACCGTTGCTTCCGTATGCCCCGGCCGTTCCAGGACTCCCCACTTCCGCGCCTTCAGCGGGAAGAGGTGACCCGGTCTCCGGAAATCTGCCGGATCTGCACCGTCCTTGATGGCTTCCAGTGCCGTCAGGGAACGAGCGGCAGCAGAAACGCCCGTGCCGGAATCTTTATGGTCAATAGACTGCAGAAAAGCAGTCTGATGATTATCTGTATTATGCTGAATCATCGGTCCCAGGTACAGAGAATCCGCAAGCTCTTCGGACATGGGCATACAGATAACCCCCTTCGCCTCGGAAGCCATGCGGTTTACATTTTCCGGTGTCGCAAATTCTGCTGCGCAGATGTAGTCTCCTTCGTTCTCCCGGGATTCTGCATCCTGCATAATAACAATATGCCCCTGCCGGATTTCTTCAATAATTTCTTCAATGCTGTCAAATTTATAATCCATGATACCCTCCTGTCTTCAGACCTTCCAGCATTCCAAGGGAAATATTCTGCTCCGGCCCGCTCTGCATCAAATTTTCCACATATTTTCCCAAATAATCACACTCAATATTCACGGGATCTCCGGGTTGTTTTTTCAAAAGGATTGTTTCCTCTCCCGTATGAGGAATCAGCGCTACGGAAAACCCGTCGCTGCGACGTTCCGATATAGTAAGGCTAACCCCATCTACTGCAATGGATCCTTTTTCTATGACATATTTCATCCATTTTCTCTCCAGAGAAAATGAAATATTAACTGCATTGTCTTCCTTTGTAAAAGAAATAATTTTTCCTGTCGTATCCACGTGGCCCAGCACAATGTGTCCGCCCAGTCTTGCCCCCACAGAGAGCGCCCTTTCGAGATTCACCGGAGAACCGGGCCGGACGATGGAAAAAGATGTTCTTCGCATCGTTTCCGGGGTAAGGTCTGCCTGAAAGGATGTGCCATCCATTCCGCAGATCGTCAGACAGGTCCCGTTCACAGCAATGCTGTCTCCGAGGTGAGCATCGCTCAGAATTTTTTTACAGGAAATCGTAAACCGGCAGGATTGACCGCTCCGTCGGATTTCCCGGACAGTTCCGATTTCTTCCACAAGTCCCGTAAACAATTATCTTTCTCCTTCCGGACACACTTCATTCTGATCTGCTGTGTTGCTCGGGTCTTTATCCGGGACAGCAGCGCATGCTTTATGGTCCACATAGGCTTCTACTACAAGATCTTCCCCCGACATTTCCGTGGAAACATTCTTCAGCTTCACCGCTTCGGGAATGGACGCTGCTCCCTGCCCTCCTACGAGTCCCGGAGCTTCTTTCCCGCCGATAATCATGGGAGAAACATAAATACGCACCTTATCGACAATTCCTGCCTCAAAAGCAGAAGCCGCCAGTTCCGCACCGCCTTCCAGAAGGATTCCGTCAATGCCTTTCAGATAAAGTCCGGTCATCGCTGCCGATAAATCAACTTTCCCGTTCTCCTCACTGTCTGCCAGGATGATTTCCGCACCCATGTCTTCAAAATCCTTCCGTCTTCCTTCGCCGGAGGCAGAGGTGGTGATGATAATCACCCGTCCCTCCTCCCGGAATACCTTAGCCACCGGCGGAACAGATAATTTCCCATCAACAATGATCCTCACCGGATCTGCAAACCCCTTCGTCCGGGCCGTCAGCCGCGGATTATCTGCCAGAATCGTTCCTGCACCGACCATAATGCCTGCATAGCATCCCCGGAGCATATGTACTTCTTCCCGGGATGCTTCTCCGGAAATCCACTGGGATTCCCCGGTATAGCAGGCCGTTTTTCCATCAAGGGACATGGCCGCTTTGTACAGTACAAACGGTTTGCGGGCCGTAATATATTTCAGGAAAACCTCATTCAGCTTTCTTGCTTTTTCTTCCAGAACACCCACTGTAACGGAAATTCCCGCTTCTTTCAGCTTGCGGATGCTCTTTCCCGCCACCAGCGGATTGGGATCTTCCATGGCAATAACCACCCGCGCCACTTTCTTGGCTATAACCAGATCCACGCAGGGCGGTGTCTTCCCGTAATGAGCACACGGTTCCAGGCTCACATAGAGCGTCGCTCCCTCCGGATCCTCGCTGCAGTGCGCAAATGCATTGACCTCTGCATGGGGACCTCCGAACTGTTCATGCCATCCTTCTCCAATGATACGGCCGTCCCGGACTACGACAGCTCCCACCATGGGATTCGGCCTTGTATGCCCCAATCCCCTGAGTGCCAGCTCCAGAGCTCTTGCCATATATTTCCGATCTTCATCGATACGCAAAAAACCACCTTCCCTTTCTTTCAGGGAGGTGGTTTCCAATAACAAATTCCACTCTTCTTTCATCCGGACTGTAACCGTCGGCCCCGGAATTTCACCGGATCTACCATTATGGTTCGCGGGCTTTACCGCCGGTGGGGATTTGCACCCCGCCCTGAAGAGATATCTTTTTCAATTATAACAATTCCCCGGAATATATCAAGTCATCTCCGGAGAATTCCTGTCATTCCAGGATCGACTCCGCTTCCGCGTAAACATCTCTGCCGATATCCTCAACAGAGCGAAGAATGCCGGCCCGGAAGCAGCTGATTTTCTTCCAGCCGTATGACCGGACCAGTTCCTGATATGCTTCATGACACTTAGCCAGATACTCAAAATGAGTTTCATGGATATCCATAGAGCCGCCTTTCCGGGCTCTCTCCCGGACCAGTTTCTCTGAAACCTGCAATGGTATATCCAGAAGAATCACCAGATCCGGCCGGGGCAGCTCCAGCTCTCCGTATTCCGTCTTTTCCAGCCAGTCAGCAAACTGCTGCCGTTCTTCTTTTTTCTCATACTTTGTCATCTGATGCACCATATTGCTCGTGGTATATCGGTCAGCAATGACAATCCCGCCCTGTTCATAAAAATTCTTCCATTTCATCCGATAGGATGCAAAGCGGTCCACCGCAAAAAAGAGCGATGCCGCATAGGGGTTTACTGCCTCCGGATCTCTGCCGAAATCTCCGCGAAGGTACATTTTCACCAGGGCAGAGGATTCACTGCCGTAATCCGGAAAAGAAACATGCATAACTCTCTTCCCTGCCTCAGATAATTTCTTCTCCAGAAGGGCAGACTGCGTCTCTTTTCCGCTTCCGTCAATGCCTTCCAATACAATCAGTTTGCCTTTCATGACAGCCTCCTTAGTTCGGATGTATTGTACCATAGATAGGAATGTACTCCAACAGGAACCGCGGAATATTTTCCGTGAACAGGCAGAAAGACAAAGGAGACCTTCCCGGATTTTTCTTTCTTCCTTACTGCTGTTGTCCGGGAGAATCCCATCAAATCGAAAAAGGACTGCTAAAGCAGTCCTCCTCGTTATTTCTTTTTGGGATTAAACAGATTCATGGCACGATCCACGCCATCTTTCAGTGCCGCCTCGACAGAATCAGCCGTATATTTCTTGGCCTCCTCCAGCAGCGCTATATCTTCTCCGTAAGGACGGGAAAGAACATGTTCCACGACAGTATGCCCATCCTTCGGATGCCCCACGCCGATCCGAAACCGAGCAAACTGCTCGCTTCCCAGATGAGCGATAAGAGATTTCATCCCATTGTGTCCGCCGGCGGAGCCTTTCTTACGGATTCTTGTCTTTCCCGGAGGAAGATCCAAATCATCACAAATGATATAAATATCTTCCAAAGGAACTTTGTTGTACTTGGCAATAGCACCGACTGCCTCTCCGCTGTTGTTCATATACGTCAGAGGCTTCACCAGAAGCGTTTTTTCTCCGTTTACCATGACCTGAGCAATGTCTGCTTTCATATCCTGCTTCCAGATTCCTGCATGGAACCGTTCAGCCAGGATATCAATAACATCAAAACCCATATTGTGTCTGGTATGCTCGTATTCTTTCCCCGGATTTCCCAGGCCTGCGATAATCTTCATTATTTATCGAACAGGGAGCTGACAGATGCATCATGGAAAATACGAAGGATGGCTTCACCCAGAAGAGGAGCAATGGAAAGGACAGTCAGCTTGTCCTGCATCTTTTCCTTCTCGATCGGCAGAGAGTTGGTAACAACCAGTTCCTTGATATTGGAATTTTTGATTCTTTCTGTAGCGGGATCGGTCAGAACCGGATGGCAGACAGCTGCATAAACGCCTCTTGCGCCATATTCTGCCAGGGCTTTTGCCCCTTCACAGAGGGAGCCGGCAGTATCAACGATATCATCCACGATAAAGCAGTTTCTGTCTTTTACTTCACCGATGATATTCATGACTTTAGCCACACCCGGTTCCGGACGGCGTTTTTCAATAATAGCAATCGGTGCGCCTACACGGTCAGCCAATTCTCTTGCACGGGTAACTCCTCCGAGATCCGGGGAAACAATGGTCAGGTTTTCCAAGTTCTTGGATTTTACATAATCAGCCAGGATGGAAGCGGAAAGCAGATGATCTACCGGTACGTCGAAGAATCCCTGAATCTGACCTGCATGGAGATCCATGGTCACGACACGGGTAACCCCTGCAGTGGACATCAGGTCTGCGACCAGCTTGGAGCTGATCGGTTCACGGCCTCTTGTTTTTCTGTCCTGACGGGCATAGCCGTAATAAGGAACGACAACAGTAATATGACGGGCAGATGCTCTCTTCAGTGCATCTACCATAATCAGCATTTCCATCAGATTGTCATTGACCGGAGCGCCTGTGGGCTGAATGATGAAGCAGTCCTTGCCGCGGACACTTTCATTGATCATAACCTGAATTTCTCCGTTGTTGAAACGGCCGCAGATTGCTTTTCCCAGCGGTACTCCGATATAATCGGAAATTTCCCTGGCCAGAGCCGGATGCGAATTCCCCGTAAAAATCTTAAGCTTAGAAGTGTCTTCCATGTCCATGTTACTGCCTCTCCCTTTTCAGCATGATAAAAGTGATAAAATCTCCGCAAAAAACGGATGAAATTTCATACGGAGCCGCGAAGTACTCCTTTATCTATTATATACCAAGGTTTTACGAACTGCGAACAAAAAACGCTTTTTTCGTTTTTCTGCAGAATCGGTCAGTCCTTGTAGGTATCGTCATTGACCCATTCTTCAATATTCTTCTGTTTTGCTCTTGCCACAGACAGTGCTCTTGCAGGAACGTCCTTTGTAATGGTAGAGCCTGCCGCAGTAAAGGCCCTCTCTCCGATATGGACGGGCGCTACCAGATTCGTATTGCATCCGATAAACGCATGATCGTCAATGGTGCAGCGATGCTTATTTTTCCCGTCAAAGTTAACCGTAACCGTACCGCACCCAAAGTTTACATGTTTTCCCAGATCGGAATCACCGCAGTAAATCAGATGCGGAAGTTTTGTTCCGTCATCTACATTGGAATTCTTTACCTCTACAAAATTGCCGATCTTGATGTGATCATGCAGGACCGTATTCGGACGAAGATGAACAAACGGACCGATTTCGTTGCAGTTTCCGATAGTGCATTCATGAGCATAAACCCGGTTCAGATGTGTGAAGTCTCCGCATTTCACATCTGCCAGTTCCGTGTCCGGCCCGATGCGGCAGCCTTCTCCCACTACGGTTTTTCCGCTCAGGATGGTTCCCGGCAAAAGGACGGTATCCCTTCCCACCTGTACATCCTGTTCAACATAGGTATGCTCGGGATCGATAATGCTGACGCCTTCCGCCATCAATTCTTCCGCCTTTCTCAGCCGAAGAATCCGATCTGCCTGTGACAGCTGAATTCGGGAATTAACCCCCATTGTTTCATCGGGGTTGTCCGATACCAATGGAATAACCTTCAGCCCCTTCCGAATCATGATGCCGAACACATCGGTCAGGTAATATTCTCCCTGCGCATTATGATTGTCAATCTGTGCAAGAGCTTCTATCAGCGGACCAGCCTTGAATACATAGGTCCCCGTATTGATTTCATGGATCGCCAGCTGTTCCGGCGTACCGTCCTTCTGCTCTACAATAGAAAGCATATTTCCGTTTTCGTCACGGATAACACGGCCGTATCCGAAAGGATCATCCAGCATCGCTGTCAGGACCGATGCTGCCGCTCCGCTTTTCCTGCATTCCTCATAAAGGCGGGAAATTGTTTTTCCTTCCAGAAGCGGTGTATCTCCGCAAATAACCAGCACATATCCATCCTTATCCTGCTCAAAAGCCGGCATAGCCTGAATGACTGCATGACCGGTTCCCAGCTGTTCTTCCTGATGTACGAAGGAAACATTCTCCTTCTCCAGAGCTTCTCTGACCAGTTCTTCCTTGAATCCCGTAATGACCACACATTTCGAAAACCCGCCTTCTCTTACAACGCGGATCACCTGCTTGACCATAGGTACGCCGCAGACCTTGTGAAGCACCTTGGGATAGGATGATTTCATCCGTGTACCCTGGCCTGCTGCCAATATGACAGCTGTCAATTCTGACATATCTTTCCCTTCCTTCTTGCAACCTAAATTACGAATCCGTCCGAATCCCATCTGTGAATTTCGTAAACAGACCCGTACCATGTATTTTAACAAATGAAATCAGGTCAATCAAGGAAAGACCGTTTCGCTTTCCAAAGATTCCCTGCTTACCGCACCAGATATACCTTTACATTTTTCCGGGTGCCCCACCGGTATGCCTGCTGCAGTGTATCCACACCGACATCAAGGACCATTCCATGAACAGCGCCGCCAATATCATCGCAGATCGCATAGCCGTACCCTTCAATATAAACGATGCTGGATAACGGAATAACATCGGGATCCACTGCCGCATGACCCTTTCCTGCATAATTTCCCAATGCTGTCCGGCCGCTCCCGCCGCCGTCATAAGGCGTATAAGCAGTCACGGTCATACGGAGCATCTTTTTATACTGTCCGGAAAAACGGGGAACACTGTTCAGTCTTTCCCATACATTCGAATCGGCAACGCCTGTCGCAGCCAGCCTTTCTGCTTTCTGCAAACGCTGCACTGCTTTTTCCGTACCGGCCCCGTATACGCCGTCCACCGTCCCGGGATCATACCCGTGGAGAAGAAGTTTATTCTGCAGACGGATAACCTTTTCCCCGGAATCCCCCACAGAAAGGCTGAAGCTTCCCGTTTGGGAGGAATATTTCCGATTCACTGCATTGATTGTCTTCTGATCCATCGAACCGGAAACGGAAAGTCCATGCTCCTTCTGAAATTTTCTGACCGCTTCTTCCGTATTTTCTCCGTAAATTCCGTCAGCAATATCATCCAGATATCCCATACTCTGCAGTTTTTTCTGCAGAGTTTCGATTTCCGCTCCATGGTCTCCCCGGGCATATACATAAGGACCGTAGCTGCGCTGCGAATCTGCTTCTCCTCCCTGTTCCATAAGAGAGCTGTAGGTCATTTCATCAATAGCTCCGGAAACAGGAATCCCCCGATCCATCTGGTATTTCCGAACAGCTTCATAGGTATCGGTCCCGTAGACACCGTCTGCTGTCCCCTCCAGACAGCCTGCCTCCTGCAGCTTCTCCTGCATCTCCGTAATCGCAGATCCCCGGTTCCCCTTTGCATAAACGATGCCGCCGCCGTTCCGGTATCCTTTGCCGACAGCTTCTTTTATCCGTTCCGAGGTGCTGTCATCTGCCATACCGGTCACATGTATCCCATGATCCTTCTGGAAAAGAGCCACTGCCTCTCTGGTGGTGGAACCGTAATCACCGTCTACAGTCCTGGCCAGATAGCCGGCCCCCACCAGATGATTCTGCAATTCCGTAACCTCATTTCCGCTCATTCCCGGCATCAGTGTCTGTGCCGATACGGAAAAAGCAGCCGCCAGCCCGAGAGCCAATGTGCTGCCCCAGATATATAGGCTGTGCAAAATATCACCTCCATAGATACTGTAATTTTATCATTTTGGCAGGAATTTGTAAAAAACAGCAGAATACAGCCGCTTTCGGAAAGAAAATTTCCGCTTTTCGATGAGTTGCAATGTCTTATAAAACACTGCTTTTCCTCCTGTTCTTTTTAGGAATTTCACCTTCCGAAAATACTCCGCAGAAAAATTTCAGAAAGGCTTCTTTCTTCTTCCCTTTAAGATGCCGATTTTTTATTGTGGAAAGATTCAAAAAAACATATAATTAAAGAGTATGTGTGTCATTTTTCATTGGTTCAAAGGAAAAGGAGAGCTGCATGGAATTACTGAATCATATTGTTTCAGAAATCAACGGATTTCTATGGTCTTCCATCATCATTATTCTGCTGGTCGGCACCGGTTTTTATTTCACCATACAGACCCGGGGTGTACAAATCCGGCATTTCCGCCGGATGTTCAGTCTGATCTGTCATACTGCCGGCACTAAAACAAAAGGAAATGAAATTTCCCCGTTCCAGGCATTCTGCGTTTCCACGGCTTCCCGTGTCGGTGTCGGAAATATTGCAGGCATCGCCATTGCGGTTGTCAGCGGCGGCCCGGGAGCAATTTTCTGGATGTGGTTCATTGCCGTTATCGGATCCGCTACCGGCTTTGTGGAAAGTACGCTGGCGCAGATTTACAAGGTGCCCCGCGAAGACGGCAACGGATTCCGCGGCGGCCCTGCCTACTATCTGAAAAACGGACTGGGCCATGGTATCTGGGCTGCCGTATTCGCTGTTCTCATTTCCGTAACCTACGGTATGATCTACAATTCGGTACAGTCCAATACCATTTCCCTGGCCCTGAACAATGCGCTGGGCTTTGACCGCATGACCGTCGGCATCATAATTACCATCATGGCCATGGCTGTCATTTGCGGCGGTATGGGCCGTATTGCCCGTGTTACCGAATGGCTGGTTCCCATCATGGCCGGTTTTTACATTCTGATTGCCCTGGGCATCATGCTTTACAATATTACGGAAATGCCCCGTGTATTCTCCATTATCTTCCGTGATGCCTTTGACTGGAATGCGGCTTTCGGCGGCGGCATGGGTGCTGCTGTCCTCACAGGCTTCAAGAGAGGCCTCTTCTCCAATGAAGCCGGTGAAGGTTCCGTACCGAACGCAGCTGCTACAGCCGATGCATCTCATCCGGTCGTACAGGGACTCATTCAGTCCTTCGGCGTTTACGTAGATACCCTCTTTATCTGCTCTGCCTCTGCTTTCATCGTTCTTCTGACCGGAGACTACCAGTCCACCGGACTGACCGGCATTGAACTGATTCAGTGGGATCTGGCCAACTATTTCGGACCGATGGCTCCGAAGGCTGTTTCCATCCTGATTTTCCTCTTTGCTTTCACCTCTCTGATCGGCAACTACTACTACGGGGAAATCAATATCGGTCATCTCTCTTCAAAAAAATGGCCGCTGAACCTGTTCCGCGTACTCATTGCCGTCATGATTTTCTGGGGCTCCATTGCGGATCTCCCCATTGTATGGAATCTGGCCGATCTTTTCATGGCATTCATGGTCCTCACCAACGTTTCTGCCATCCTGCTCCTGTTCCCGCAGGCAAAACGCTGCCTGGAAGATTATGAACAGCAGCTGAAACAGGGAATCAAAGTTCCGAAATTCTCCCGCAATGTTCTCTCCAATACAAGAGGCGTCGTACTGTGGGATCCGAAAGATGCCGAGCAGAAAAAAGACTGATTTCCAAATAAAAAAACGCTCCTTCCGCGGAGCGTTTTTTATTGCCTGTTGTTTATCGGGAAATTCTCAGAAAATCTTATCCTGATGACCTACTTCCTTTTTGTTTCCCTTCTTCTGATCCCGTTCTTCCATCTTTTTCATAATATCCGAAAGAGCCAGCCCCCGATTTTCCCAAAGGACCATCAGATGATACAGCAAATCGCAGGATTCTTCAATGACCTCCTTCCGGTCCTCATGCTGATCTGCAATAATGACCTCGGAGGCCTCCTCCCCGACTTTCTTATCGATTTTATTTTTCCCTTCTCTCTGCAGGTAATTGGTATAGGAATTCTCCCGGGTATGAATCCGGCGGTCTTTGATCTCTTCAAAAAGGTCATCCAGAATGCGCAGACTTCCCGTATTTTCCCGGTTCTCCCATCCGGAAATTCCCCGATAAAAACAGGAGCGATGACCGGTATGACATGCCGGTCCGTCGGGAACTACTTCTACAACCAATGTATCGGCATCGCAGTCCGCATATATTTTCCGGACATGCTGAAAATGACCGGACTCTTCTCCCTTGTGCCACAGCTTCTGCCGGCTGCGGCTGAAGAACCAGGTTTCTCCCGATGCAAGAGTCCGCTTCAGCGACTCTTCATTCATATAAGCGACCATCAGGACTTCTCCGTTCCGGGTATCCTGTACAACGGCCGGAATCAATCCTCTGTCATCATATTTCAGATTCTGCAGTTCTACTGTTTCCATAATTCTCCTATCTGCGGACCGCAATACCCTGATCCGATAAATATTTCTTTAATTCGGAAATAGAAATTTCTCCAAAGTGAAACACCGAAGCCGCCAGTGCTGCATCGGCGCCGGCCCGGAAAGCCTCAAGAAAGTCCGACATTGTTCCGGCACCGCCGGAAGCAATGATCGGTACGGGAAGCTCCTCTGAGAGAACGCGCAGCAGCTCCAGATCGTATCCGTTCTTTTCTCCGTCGCAATCCATGGAATTGATGCAGATTTCTCCCGCTCCGAGTTCCACGCCCCTGCGTGCCCAATCCACCACGGAAAGTCCGGTATTCTTCCGGCCGCCCTCTACAAAGACATCCCAGCCGCCGTTTGCATTTTTCTTCCCATCAATGGAAAGGACCACGCATTGATTGCCGAAACGTTCCGCACTTTCCCGAATGATTTCCGGGTGCATCACCGCCGCAGAATTGACGGAAACCTTGTCAGCGCCGGCAAGCAGCATAGTCCGAAAATCATCGGCTTTACGGATTCCGCCGCCCACTGTAAAAGGGATCGTCAGTTCCTCTGCAATCGCTCTGACCGTATCGGAAAAGGTTTCCCTTGCCTCATGCGTTGCAGTAATATCATAAAAAACAAGCTCATCAGCTCCGGATTCCGAGTAATGCTTTCCCAATACAACCGGATCATCCACATCCCTCAGATTCTGAAATTGTTTTCCCTTGACTACCCGTCCGTGATTGACATCCAGACAGGGAATAATCCGTTTTGCCAGCATACTTCTCTCCTATGATTCCTGAATTTTCCGGACTTCCTGCATGGTCAGCCTTCCTTCATACAGTGCTTTCCCGGTAATAACTCCGTACACACCCATTTCGGACAGCTTTTTCAGATCCTCCGCCGAGGAAATCCCGCCGGAAGCAATCAGCCGGATTCCCGGAATGGTCTGCAGCTCCTGCAGAACCTCGAAATTGGGACCGGTAAGCATGCCGTCCCGGCTGATATCCGTGTAAATAATAAGATCTACTCCATGCTCCACCAGATTCCGGGCAAAAGGAATGACCTGCTGGGTACTTTCCTTCACCCAGCCGTGAGTAGCAATATTGTTTCCCTTGGCATCCAGGGAAACTGCAATCCGGTCTTTGCCCCATTTCTGTGCCGCTTTGATGGCGAAATAGGGAGAAGCCACTGCTTTGGAGCCGATGATGGCCCGATGCACCCCGTTTTCCAGATACAGCCGGATGGCTTCCTCCGTGCGAATCCCGCCGCCCACTTCAATGGGAACAGACAGAGCATCCGCCATTTTCCGGATGATTTCCGTGTTGATTCCGCTGCCTTTAAATGCGCCGTCCAGATCCACTACATGGAGTGCCTGTGCACCTTCCTCCTGAAACTGCAGTGCCATCTTGACCGGATCATTTCCGTAAACGGTGATATCCTGTATATTGCCCTGTTTCAGACGGACAAAATGTCCGCCCTCAATATCTATGGCAGGAAATATCTTCATTTTTGCAACCAACTCGCTATATTTTTCCAAATCAGAATTCCTGTATCTCCGGACTTTTCCGGGTGAAACTGGAATCCCAGAACATTATCTTTTCCCACAACAGCCGGCACGGGGACTCCGTAATCACTGTATGCAATGACATCGTCGGTATCTCCGGGAACCTTGTAATAGGAATGCACAAAATATACATAGGAATGAGGCGGCAGACCGGTCATCACTTCATGAGGTCTCCTCAGAACCAGTTCATTCCACCCCATATGTGGCACCTTCAGCTTTCCCTGAGGAAATGCGGCAATCTTTCCCGGAAGGAGCCCTAGGGCCTTTGTCATACCGTTTTCCTCCGAGCATTCATACAGAGCCTGCATTCCCAGACAAATGCCGCAGAGTTTTTTCCCCTTCTGTACCTCTTCTTTGATCAGAGAAATCAGATCGTACCTGCCCAGCTTTTCCATGGCATCCCCCATGGCTCCCACACCGGGAAGAATCAGGGCGGAAGCATTGCGGATTTCTTCCCGGTCCCGGGTAACCACTGTATCCAGTCCTGCTCTTTCCGCGGCTCTCTTCACATTCATCAGATTTCCTGCATCATAATCAATGATGGCTGTCTTCATCAAAGTACTCCTTTCGTGGAAGGAATCCACCCATTCTCCTCTCTGACCGCTTCCCGAAGCGCCCTTCCCAGACCTTTGAACAGAGATTCCACGATGTGATGGCTGTTTTCTCCGTAAAGACAGGCCATATGGAGATTCATCATGCCGTGCATCGATAAAGCAAGAAAGAATTCTCTCGCCGTCTCAGTTTCAAAGCTTCCGATTCTCTCGGCAGGGATCCGGACCTGCCAGACGAAATAAGGCCGTCCCGACAGATCCACAACAATTCGGGAAAGTGTTTCATCCATCGGCAGGTAAAACATCCCATACCGGCGGATTCCCTTCTTGTCCCCCAAAGCCTGCTTCAGCGCATCTCCGAGAACAATCCCGATATCCTCCACAGTATGATGATTATCCACCGCCAGATCCCCTCTGCAGGACAGTTCCAGATCCATTCCGCTGTGCGCTGCGAGAAGATTCAGCATATGGTCGAAGAAACCGATACCGGAACTCCCCCGGAAAATGCCTGACCCGTCGATATTCAGAGTAAGGGTGATATCTGTCTCCGCCGTTTTTCTGGCCAAAGAGACTTTTCTCATTCCAATACCTCCTTAAATACGGAAACCAGAATATCGTCCACTTCCTTTGTCGTCACCGAAATCCGAAGGCCGTCCGGCAGATCCGGATCATTACGGTAAATCTTAATCAGAATGCCCTTCTTCCGCAGCGCCGCAAAGAGTTCTTCCCGTTTTTCTTTCACCTCTACCAGAAGGAAATTGGTGGGAGAAGGATAAACCGTAATCTCCGGAATCTGCTTCAGAAGTCCGTACAGTCTTTCCCTTTCCGCATTAATGGCATCACGATATTTAAAAATTTCCTCTCTGTGCCGGACAACAATAGCTCCCAGCATCTGTGTGAACCCGTTCAGATTGTACGGCGCTCTGATCTTTGCCAGATTATCAATCGTCCCCTCCTGGGCAATCAGATAGCCGCAGCGCATTCCCGCCAGTCCGAATGCCTTGGAAAGGGTACGCAGAATGATCAGATTCGGATAGGAAGGAATCAGGTCAAGGACACTTTCCTTCTGCGTAAATTCCATGTAGGCTTCATCTACAAAAACAACGCCTTCCGCAGCATCCAATACCTCCCGGATATAAGAAACCGGAAGGAGATCTCCCGTCGGATTATTCGGATTGCAGATTACCGTTACTTTAGGCTGATATTTCTTTACAGCCTCCAGCAGGCCTTCCCGGTCTCTCCGGAATCCCGGCAGGTCCTTAATCTTGATGACCTTTGCATCCAGTGTCTGGGCTGTCAGCTCATACATATCAAAAGTCGGGCTGTGTTCCAGAAGAATATCCCCCGGATTCAGGTAGGTCTGAAGCAGATAAGTAATCATTTCATCCCCGCCGTTGCCGCACATGATATTGGTAAATTTCACGCCGAGGTAATCAGCCAGTTCCTTCCGCAGTCCGTCTGCCATGGCACTCGGGTATTTCTGCGGGGTGAAGGAATCCAATGCCTTCAGCAAATCCTCCTTTACGGAGGGGATAGACAAAACATTCAAATAATTTTCATTCAGATTAATAGTGTATTTTTCCTTATCGGGAACTGCATAATACGGCTTAAAACCCTGAATGGTTTTTCTGACCAGAGCATCATTATTATTCATCTTTATCGCGAACCTCCATTGCATATGCATGTGCGGTAAGCCCTTCTGCTTTTGCAAAGAGCTGTACCTTTTTCGAAATATTTTGGAATGCCTCTTTGGAATAGCATTCGACGCTGCTGTGTTTCACAAAATCATAAACCCCCAGCGGCGATGAGAACGCTGCCGTCCCCGACGTGGGAAGCGTATGATTCGGACCGGCCATATAGTCCCCAATAGGCTCGGACGTATATCTGCCGAGGAAAATGGCTCCTGCATTGTAAACCATAGAAAGGCAATCTTTCGGATTTTCCACCTCAATTTCCAGATGTTCCGGAGCAATTTTATTGACGATATCAAAGCACTGCGCCAGATCCCGGCAAAGAAATGCCTTTGCATAATCTCCTACAGAGCTTTCCATGATTTCCCGGCGGGACAGTTTTTTCATGGTCCTGTCCATGGCTTCCTGTACTTTTCGTCCGAATTCTTCATCCGTAGTAATGAGGAATACCGCTGCTCTCCGGTCATGTTCCGCCTGAGACAGGAGATCCGCTGCAATCCAGTCCGGATTTGCCGTCCCGTCTGCCACGCAGCAAACCTCAGAGGGACCTGCAATCATATCAATTCCCACGGTGCCGAAAACAAGGCGCTTTGCCATTGCCACGAAGGCATTGCCCGGTCCCACAATCTTGAAGACCGGCTCCACGGTTTCTGTGCCGTATGCCAGCATAGCAATGCCCTGGGCACCGCCTACTTTGTAAATTTCCTTCACGCCGGCCACATAAGCTGCTGCAAGAATATTGGGATTGACCCTGCCGTCCTTCCCGGGAGGTGTAGTCATCACAACGGAAGGACAGCCTGCCACCATAGCCGGTACTGTATCCATCAAAACCGTGGAAGGATAGGCTGCCAGTCCGCCGGGAACATAGACCCCCACCCGCTGGATGGGAAGGAAACGCTCTCCCAGCTCTACTCCGTCCCGAAAATTCTTCATCCATGAGCTGCGGACCTGCTCCCGGTGAAAAGCTTCAATATTTGCTTTTGCTTCCTGCAGCACCGCAAGAAAATCCGGACTCACCTGCTCCAGCGCTTCCCGGATTTCCTCCTCGGTCACGCGGAAGTTCTGAAGATCGGCACCGTCAAATTTTTTGGTCAGTGCCCGGACAGCTTCATCACCGCCCTCTCTGACCTGCTTCAGAATAGCAGAAACAGAGGCCTCCACCTCTGCTGACAGATTGTTGTTTCTATTGGTCAGTTCCCTGACTTTTCTCAAGGAAAATCCTTCATCGGGTACCTTAATCCATTCCATACTATCCTTCCTTTCTCCCAAGTGATTCCCCGCGGTCCTGCCGAATCATTTCAAGAAATCTCTTTGTTTCTTCCTGTTTCATTTTATAAGAAACCTTATTGCAAATGACACGGGCCGAAAAGTCCATGAAATAATCATACACCTCCAGGCCGTTTTCTTTAAGTGTCGTTCCTGTTTCCACAATATCCACAATCACATCGGAAAGCCCTACCAGGGGCGCCAGTTCTACCGAACCGTTCAGCTTGATCAAATCAATCGGCTGAAATCTGTCCCGGAAATATTTCCCTGCAATCTTCGGATACTTGGAAGCCACTGTCAGAATCCGTTTTTTCATAACCTTCTGGTTTCCCCGAATCCCTGCTACCGCCATCCGGCAGCGGCCGATTCCCAGATCCATGACTTCATAAACATCCTCTTCGCCGTCTTCCGTAAGCACATCCTTGCCCACAATTCCCAGATCCGCTGCACCGCGGCAGACATACACGGAGACATCCGGCGATTTCACCAGGGTAATGCGGATTTGTTTTTTTGCATCGGTGAAAATGAGCTTCCTGCTTTCATCCGAATAATCAGGAAAATCAAATCCTCTCTGCATCAATGTCTTCATGACTGCCTTAGCAATCCGTCCCTTAGCCAATGCCGCATGAATCATCTGTTCCGCCTCCCAACAATGCTTCCACTTCCTCTGCTGTCAAAAGCTTTCCTTCCATCAGAAAACCATTGCCCTTGTAATAGGCAATTCTTTTATAGTCTTCCTCGGAAATGGTATTTCCTCCGGAAATCCCCATCACGGAAAACCCTTTTTCCCTCCACCGTACCAGAGTCCGGACCAGCTCCCTGTCGCTCTTCTCGTAAACAACCGCCAGATCACATCCCGGGCCCATTTTCCCGGTCAATTCCTTTTCCGACATCAGTTCGTACAGAAGATTTATATTCATGCCGAATCCGCATGCCGGACGGGGAACAAAAAATTCCGAAGCCAGAGAATCATAACGGCCTCCGTTAATCAGAGAATAGAGTGCCCCTTCCGCATAAACCTTGAAAACCATATCGGTGTAGTACCCCATATGTGAGGTAAACCCGAAATCCAGCTGGATTTCATCCGCAAATCCAGCCATTCTGAGATAGTCGTAAATTTCCCGGAGCCGTTCCAGAGATTTCTTCATTTTCCGATTCAGGCAAAGACTTTCCGCCCTCTTCAGTGTCTCCTCATAATCTCCGAAAAGAGACGGAAGCGTAAGAAGAACATCCCGTTGAATTTTCGTGATTTTCAGAGAATCTGCCAGCGCCTCAAAAGAAACAAGGTCCCGCTTCTCCAGATATTCTCTGAGCCGGGACAGTTCTTTTTCGGAAAGAGCCATTTCCTCAAAAAGTGCATCCATATAAGCTACGGTTCCTATATCAATGCGCCGGTCTCTGATTCCCAGACTCTCCAGAAATTCTGCCGCCATTGTAATGATTTCCCCGTCGCATTCCGCGGTTTCATCTCCCAGTACTTCCACACCGCTCTGCAAAAAATAATTGCCGTGGGTTGACCTCCCGTAATAGTTTCGGAATACTACGGAAACATAACCGAGTTTCAGCAGCTGCCGGGGATCCGGATATTCCTTTGAAATGGTCTGCAGCAGGGAAACCGTCATATCCGGCCTTAAAACCAGAACCTCTCCCGAAGGAGCAATGGTTTTGATCATCTCCTTCTTCAGCCGGGGAAAGATTTTGCTGTATGTATCATAATCCGCAAAGGTCGGCGTCTGAACGATTTTGCATCCATGGCGCCGCATAACGGAAACAACCGCATTCTCTATGCGGTCGTAATCTTTCATTTCTTCTTCATGAATCATTTTCAAATCATCCATTTTTTCCTCCTCATTTTGCTGTGATTATACATTACCACGCTAAAGAGAAAAAGTAAAGCCTGATTTTCCATTTTACGGAAAGATCCATTGAATGTTTCCGGATATAGGACATAAAAAAACTGTGAGAAAGTTTTTCCCTTTCTCACAGTTCTCGTCGTCTGAATCAATCCTTAAGGCAGCCGACAATTTCGGATATATCCTTCACGCCGTTTGCCTCGCACCATTCATCCATTTCTGCGGCAATCCGCGGCATTGCTGTAGGATCTGCCAGATTGGCGGTTCCTACCTGTACTGTCTGTGCCCCGGCCATCATAAATTCGATGGCATCCCTGCCGTTCATGATGCCGCCCAGACCGCTGATCGGAATTTTCACAGCCTGGTAGCACTGCCAGACCATCCGCAGAGCCACCGGTTTAATAGCCGGGCCGGACAGACCGCCGGTCACATTACCAAGGATCGGTTTTCTTGTCCGTACATCCACAGCCATTCCCAGCAGTGTATTAATCACGGAAATGCTGTCCGCACCTGCGTCCTCTACTGCTT
This sequence comes from uncultured Dialister sp., assembly GCA_938038225.1. Taxonomy (GTDB): domain Bacteria; phylum Bacillota; class Negativicutes; order Veillonellales; family Dialisteraceae; genus Dialister. Next base: position 444,702 of record CALHRX010000007.1, read on the forward strand.
TCGCAATCGTAACAATATCTGCCACATTGGGAGAAAGCTTGACAATAATCGGCAGATTGGTGTGCTCCTTCACACAGCGTGTCACCGCTGCAGCCTGCTTCCAGTCCGTACCGAAAGCAACCCCGCCTTCCTTTACATTCGGGCAGGAGATATTCACTTCCAGAGCAGATACACCGGGAAGCGTAAGCATTTCCGCACATTCCCCGTATTCTTCTACGGACTTGCCCACCATATTGGCAATAAAGGGAACAGGAAGTTCCTTTACCTTCGGCAGGATGTTGTCCCGGAAATAAGGAACACCGGGATTTTCCAGACCGATGCAGTTCAGCATGCCGGAAACGGTTTCCGCAATACGGACACCGTCATTTCCCTTCCACGGTGTGGGAGCCAGCCCTTTCCCGGAAATGGCACCGACCTGATTCATATCAATGTACTCGGCAAGCTCCAGTCCGTAGCCGACCGTACCGGATGCACCGATGATCGGGTTCTTCATGGACATGCCGAGATAATTCATTGAAAGGCGGCTCATAAAACCACCTCCTCAGCATTAAATACAGGACCGTCCTTGCAAACCTTATAGTGCCCTTTTCCGTCCCTGCGGTCGCAGACACATCCCAGACAGGTGCCGATACCGCAGCCCATCCGCCGTTCCATGGAAACCTCGCAGTATACTCCGGCTTCCTTAGCCATATTCGCTGCCGTCCGCATCATGATGCCCGGTCCGCATACCGCCACTTCATCCACTTTCTCATTCTTCATCAGTTCGGGAAGAACGGAAACGGAAAAGCCTTTGATGCCGTAGGAACCGTCATCAGTGGTTACAATCAGCCGACGAACCGTATCCGGAAACAGATCTTTCCAGAAGACCTCTTCTTCGTTCCGCCCGCCGATGACAACAGTTACCTGTCCGGGCTTTGCCCGTCTTGCCATGAAAAGGATCGGAGCAATGCCGACGCCGCCGCCGACGCCGACAATATGTTCCTTATCCATGGAGAAGGACGTTCCGAGCGGTCCCAGGCAGTCCAGCGTATCTCCTGCTTTCAGGGAAGCCATTGCTTCCGTGCCCACACCTACAATACGGTAAATGATCTGCACAATTCCTTTTTCCGGATCTGCACCGGCAATGGAAATCGGCCGCCGGAGAATATACCGTTCATCATTGATACGGATGTGGATGAACTGACCGACCTGTGCATCCTTTGCAATCTTCGGCAGCTCCAGATCCATCAGATAAATGGACGGGCCCACCTTTTCATGACGGCGGATGATCCCTTGCTCTACATAACCTGCCATGCCTTATTCTGTCTCCTTCACATAATCCTGAATGGCTTCCACATGGACTTCTTCGCCCTTTTCTGCCATGACGCGAAGAACTTCCCGGGCAGTGTCCAGAGAGGTAATGCACGGAATAGCCAGTTCTACTGCGATACGGCGGAGATCATAGCCTTCCTGTTCAATCTGACTGCCGTAGGAAATGGTATTCAGCACCATGTCCACCTTGCCGGACTTCAGATACTTTTCGCAGTTTTCTCCTTTTTCATGGATCTTCTTAATGATTTCCACGGGGATGCCCAGGCTGTTGAAATATGCGCCTGTCCCGGAGGTACAAATCAGATGATAGCCGAGTTTTACAAATCCCTTTGCCAGTTCTGCTGTTTCCGGCTTATCCCGGTCGCTTACGGTAATCAGTACATTTGCCCCTGCAGGAACCATCAGATGCGCTGCTACGACAGCCTTGTACAGTGCTTCCTGGTAGGTACGGCCGATTCCCATAACTTCACCGGTGGATTTCATTTCCGGTCCCAGTTTGATTTCCACAAGTCCCAGCTTGGAGAAGGAGAAGACCGGTGCCTTAACGGCTACATAGTTCTTCGGCGGAACCAGTCCCAGCGGGAGGCCTGTATCCTTCAGGGCTTCCCCCAGAGCAACGCGGGTTGCATATTCCACCATATTGATGCCGGTGATCTTGCTCATGAACGGCACCGTACGGCTGGCTCTCGGATTTACTTCGATGACATAAACCTTGTCCTTTACGACAATGAACTGGATATTGACCAGGCCCTTGACATTCATGGCCTGAGCAATCCGCTTCGTATAGTCGGTCAGCGTATCAATGATTTCCTGAGACAGGTGCTGCGGCGGATAAACGGCAATGGAGTCCCCGGAATGAACGCCGGAACGTTCAATCTGTTCCATGATACCCGGTACGCATACATCGATGCCGTCGGAAATCGCATCGATTTCCACTTCCCGGCCGACCATGTACTGGTCAATCAGGACAGGATGTTCGTGAGAAGCAACAACGGCTTCCTTCAGATACTGGCGAAGTTCAGCCTGGTCATAAACGATCTGCATTGCTCTGCCGCCCAATACATAGCTCGGACGAACGATAAGCGGATAGGAAAGCTCTTCTGTCTTCCGCATCGCTTCTTCCACGCTTTCCACCAGGCAGCCCTTCGGACGTGCAATGCCCAGCTGGCCCATCAGTGTATCAAACCGTTCCCGGTCTTCCGCCATATCGATGGATTCATTGGAGGAGCCGATGATGCGGATGCCCCTCTTGGCCATCGGAGTAGCCAGGTTGATGGCCGTCTGTCCGCCGAACTGACAGATAACCCCTTCCGGCTTTTCCTTATCGATGACTTCCAGTACATCCTCTTCGGTCAGCGGTTCAAAGTACAGGGAATCAGAGGTATCGAAATCGGTGGATACCGTTTCCGGGTTGTTGTTGATAACGATGGATTTCTTGCCTGCCTTGCGAAGAGCCCAGGAAGCATGTACGGAGCAGTAATCGAATTCAATTCCCTGGCCGATACGGATCGGACCGGAGCCGAATACAACTACGGAATTGCTGCCCTGCGGTCTTACTTCATCCTCAGAGCCGTAGGTGGAGTAATAATACGGTGTGTGTGCTTCAAATTCGGCAGCACAGGTATCAACCATCTTGAAATCCGGATGGAAATCAAGTTTCTTCTTGAAATTTTCTACGTCTTTTTCCGTAACTTCTGCAAAATGGGCAATGGCTGCATCGGGCATCTGAATCCGTTTTGCTGCTTTCAGCGTTTCTTCCGTCAGCCCTTCTCTCATCAGACGGCGTTCCATCTTAATAATGTTCTGGAGCTTGTAGATGAAGAAGAGATCAATCTTGGTAATACGGTTGATTTCTTCCGGTTCAATACCCCGGCGAAGCGCCTCTGCCACAACGAAGAGCCGTTCATTATCGGTACGGCGGAGCAGGCAGCGGATATCATACAGAGACTGTCCGTCCAGCTTCTTCAGATGAAGGTATCCTTCTCCGACTTCCAGGGAACGCAGTGCCTTCAGAATAGAACCTTCCAGAGTGCGGTCCAGTGCCATGACTTCTCCGGTTGCTTTCATCTGGGTGCCGATTTCCCGGTCTGCCAGAGTAAATTTTTCAAACGGCCAGCGGGGGAACTTGCAGACTACATAGTCGATGGACGGTTCAAAGCAGGCCTTTGTATTTCCGGTAATGGCATTGGTGATTTCATCCAGATGCATGCCGAGAGCAATCTTTGCTGCTACCTTCGCAATCGGATAGCCGGTTGCCTTGGATGCCAGAGCGGAAGAACGGCTTACACGGGGATTTACTTCGATGACATAGTACTGGTTGGATTTCGGATCCAGTCCGTACTGTACGTTGCATCCGCCTTCAATCTGGAGATAGCGGATGATATCCAGAGATGCAGTACGCATCATCTGGTACTGGGAATCGGTCAATGTCTGGGTCGGAGCCACAACGATGGAGTCCCCGGTATGTACGCCGACCGGATCAATATTTTCCATCGCGCAGACGATGATGCAGTTGTCTGCACTGTCGCGCATCACTTCGAATTCGATTTCCTTCCAGCCGGCAATGCTTCTTTCTACCAGGATCTGGTTGATCGGGGAAAGTTTGAGCCCGCGGTTGGCAATTTCTTCCATTTCATACCGGTCATGAGCAATGCCGCCGCCGGTGCCGCCCAGTGTGTAGGCCGGACGAATGATAACCGGATAGCCGATGCTGTCTGCAAAGCGGATCGCCGGTTCCAGTTCTTCAAAAATATCCGATTCCGGTACAGGCTGATGGATTTCCTTCATGGCTTCTTTGAAAAGCTCACGGTCTTCCGCATGCTTAATGGCATGGAGAGAGGACCCCAGAAGCTTCACATTGTATTTTTCCAGGATGCCTGCATCGGACAGCTGAACAGCCATATTCAGGCCGACCTGTCCGCCCAGGGTTGCCAGAAGAGCATCCGGTCTTTCCTTTTTAATCACTTCCGTCACAAAAGGAAGTGTAATCGGTTCGATATAAACACGGTCTGCAATATCCACGTCCGTCATAATCGTAGACGGGTTGCTGTTGACCAGTACAACCTCTACTCCTTCTTCCCGCAGAGAACGGCAAGCCTGTGTACCGGCATAGTCAAATTCTGCGGCCTGTCCGATGACAATAGGCCCGGACCCGATAACAAGTACTTTTTTTACGTCCTGATTGATCATTTCCTGAAATCCTCCATGGCCTTTACAAATTCTTCAAAGAGATAGAAATTGTCCTTCGGTCCCGGGCAGGCTTCCGGATGGTACTGTACTGCCTGGATGGGAAGGGTCTTATGGCGGATTCCTTCGATGGTGCCGTCGTTCACGCTCCGATGAGTGACTTCGATGCAGTCCGGAAGACCGTCATCGGAAACAGCATAGCCGTGGTTCTGGCTGGTGATGTACACTCTGCCCGTACGAAGGTCCTTCACCGGATGGTTGGCGCCTCTGTGTCCGAACGGCAGCTTAAAGGTATGTGCTCCCAGTGCCGTAGCCAGCATCTGAATGCCCAGGCAGATACCGAAAATCGGACGCTGTCCGATCAGCTTTTTCACGGTTTCCACTACAAAGGGAACATCCTGCGGATCCCCCGGTCCGGGAGAGAGGAAAATACCGTCCGGATTTCCTGCCATCAGCTCTTCTGCGGAAGTGTGCGCCGGGAATACATGAACCGTGCAGTCATTCGCTGCCAGACTGACAAGAATATTCTTCTTCAGCCCGCAGTCCAGAAGGGATACCTTGTATTTCCCGTTTCCGTAGGTATAGGGGAACGCAGTTGTTACCCGTTCCACCTGATCTCTGTGCAGCGGCTTTGCCAGTTCAGCCTGAATGAATTCATTACTTCTGTCTGCGCTGACAATGACTGCCTTCATGACACCCTGTGTACGGACCATGCGGGTCACTGCACGGGTATCAATGTTATACAGGCAGGGAACATGGTATCTTTCGATAAAATCAATGATTCTCTCCTTGCATTCCCAGTTGCTGGGGTATTCCGTAATCTGGTCCAGCACAAAACCCGCTGCAGCAGGCTTTCTGTTCTGCATGAACAAATCATTTGCCCCGTAATTCCCGATCAGCGGATAGGTCAGGGTCAGGATCTGTCCCTCATAGGAAGGATCCGTAAAGCATTCCTGATATCCGGTCATCCCGGTATTGAATACGAGCTCCCCCAGGCCTTCCACGGAGCCCAGAAGGTCGCCTTCAAAACGGGCGCCGTTTTCCAAAACCAAAAGCCCTTTCATTTGAGTACCTTCCCTTCTTCCATTACTATTTCACCGTCCACTACGGTAAGAACTGCTTTGCCCTTCAGGGTAATTCCCTCAAAAGGAGTAAAGAGGGACTTTGTATACAAATCTTTGCCATGAACCGTCCATTCTTTTTCCGGATCAATGACCGTCACATCTGCAGCTTCCCCTTCTTCCAGCACACCGCCGGAAACACCCAGGAGTTTTGCCGGATTGCCACTCATGAATTCCACGATCTGATCGATTGTGAAGCCTTCCTGCCGGTACAGGACCGTCAGTGCTGCGGAAAGAGAGGTTTCCAACCCGGCGATTCCGTTGGGCGCGCAGTTGAAAGGAACATCCTTCTCTTCGTTGCAGTGCGGTGCATGGTCTGTAATGATTGCATCGATGGTTCCGTCCCGCAGACCTTCAATCAGTGCCTTCCGGTCTTCCTCTGTACGGATCGGCGGAGCCATCTTGAAAGCAGACTCATAATGTTTCAGCCAGTCATCCGTGAAATAAAGATGCTGCGCCGTAACTTCTGTGGAGCAGTTGATACCTTTTGCCTTTGCCTGCCGGATCAGATCCACAGCCTTTCCGCTGCTTACATGAGCAATATGAATGTGGCAGCCGGTCAGCTCCGACAGGAGAAGGTCTCTTGCTACCGCAATATCTTCTCCGACTGCCGGTCTCCCGGTCACACCCATGGCATAGGAATTTTTGCCTTCATTCATAAAGCCCTGTGCACACATGGTCATATCCTCTGCATGATCGATGACCATTTTTCCCAGCATATCCGCGTATTCCATAGCACGCCGCATGAAATTGGCACTTTCCACATAATGGCCGTCATCGGAGAAAGCTGCAGCTCCCACAGCAGCCATATCGCCCATTTCAGAAAGCTGCTTGCCTTCCAGATTCTTGGAAACAGCACCGATGATGCTGACCTTAACGACCCCTGATTCCGCCACTCTTCTCTTGACATTTTCAAGAACTGCCAGGTTGTCAATGACCGGATTCGTATTGGCCATCGTAGCCACCCGGGTGATTCCGCCGGCAGCAGCCGCCTGTGTGCCGGTATGGATATCTTCCTTTGCTTCCTGTCCCGGTTCACGGAGATGGACATGCATATCAATAAGACCGGGTGTCACAAACATCCCTTCGGCATCAAAGACCCGAGCGCCGGCTGTATCTGCCTTGCCGCCCAGGGAAATGATTTTTCCGTTTTCGATCACCACATCGCCCGTTTCATGCTGCTTTTTTGCCGGGTTGATGATGGTGCCGTTTTTAATGACCAGCTTCAATGTCTTTTCCCTCCGTCAGCGTTAAATATTCCAAAGCCATGCGTACCGCCACACCGTTTCTGACTTCCTCCTGAATCCAGGAAGATTCGTCATAAGCCACATCATAGCCGATTTCAATGCCCCGATTCATGGGGCCCGGATGGATAACAGCTACATCGGGCTTGCAGAGCGCCAGCCGTTTCTTATTGATTCCGAAAAGCCGTGCGTATTCTCTGGTGGTCGGAATGAATCCTGCCGCTGCTCTTTCCAGCTGAATACGAAGAATGTTGATGGCATCGGCATCCTTCAGTGCCGTTTCCAGATCGTCATCCACGATGCATCCCATGGATTCCAGCTCTTTCGGAACCAGAGTACGCGGTCCTACCAGATGAACCTCTGCGCCCAGCTTGGTAAAGCCCACGATATCACTGCGGGCCACTCTGGAGTGAAGGATATCCCCGATGATGACATACTTCATCCCCTTGATGGTCTTCCCTGCTTCCCGCATCGTCAGAAGTTCCAGCAGTGTCTGAGACGGATGAGCATGCGCTCCGTCACCGGCATTCAATACGACCGGAACCTTTACTTTCGGACTCATTACCTTGGATGCAAAAAGAGAGGCCCCCTCTGACGAATCACGAATAACCACTGCATCTACTCCCATAGCGGAAACAGTAAGCAATGTATCGCGCAGGCTTTCACCTTTCGTCATCGAGCTGCCACTCTTCGTAATATTGATTACATCTGCGCCCAGATATTTTCCTGCCAATTCGAAGGAACTCCGTGTCCTCGTGGACGCTTCGGAAAACACGGTCACAATGGATTTCCCTTTGAGAAAATCTTTTTTCTTATTGTCTGATAGCACAATCTTTTTCATCTGTGCTGCTACCTGAAGGATACGTTCGATTTCCTCTGCCGTGAAATCAGCCAGACAGAGTACGGAACGACCCTGCAATGAAATACTGCTCATGTGTCCTCCTTACTTTTCTAAAAAAGCCTATCTTATTGATAATAATGGAAAATCCCCTTTTTTTCAATAGGTAAAGCTCTAAATAATCCATTCGGATTTATATACCGGAGCCCAGGCCGAAGATACTCCGTTTCCGGAAAAAATATCCCGGAAAATTCGGCCTGAACGCCTCTTTATGCCTACTTGGAGGAAGAGTACCGAACTGCCGCCAGAATCACCCGGGAAAATGCCGGCGGAATATCCGCTGCGGACAGGTGCTCTCCCAGAGCGCGGCCGACGATGACGCCCTTATTGCCGTAAAGCCAGGCAAAATAATAAAATTCCAGGGCCTTTTCGTTGCGGGATTGAATATTTTTCAATTTTACCGGCGGATAGAATCCCTTGGGCAGCCCCAGCTTGGCTCCTGCCTTTTTGATCAGGCTGGAATTGATGGCGTCGCTCATGTTTTCTGTTTCCGCAATGACCCGGTCCAGCGCCTTCCGGTCCTTCTGTGCCAGGCAGGCCTTGACCACATCCATTTCATAGCAGACATAATCCGTATAAAATACATGCGGCGATTCTGCATGCTCCTCAATAACATCCCGGTCATACAGACAGACTGCAGGAATATGAAAACGCCGGAGCAGGTGAAAAATCTTTTTGATGGAGCTTTCACCTCTTGCATTGATGAGACAAATCCCGTAAGAATCAAAATGAATCCCCATTGTCTTCGCAAAATAACCGAAGGAACCGAATTCCGTTTCCCCCTCTACCAGGATCGTGCATCGGGAGTAGAGTGCTTCTTTAACCTCCGGGAAGTGCATAATCAGGTGCTTTTCCACTTCCTTATCAAACCGGAATGATGCTCCGCATGCTGCCTGCACCATTTTCGTTTCATCCCAGTACATGCGGATAATCTGCCGGTAATCATTGATCAGGGAATCCGTGGAATGGGTTACTACGAAAAGCTGTCCGTCCAGTCCGTCAATACCAAGAACCCGCTGTAAAAATTCCAGAAACAGCGGCTCCTCATTATTCAGAACCGATGAGAAGAAAGCCAGTACCGCCCGCTGCATGTATGGATGAAGGTGCAGCTCCGGCTCATCAATGCTGATGATAATCGGCAGATATCGTTTTCCCCTGCTGTTCGTCACCACCATGTCCTCAAAAGAAATCGCCCGGCTGTTTTTCTTTGCTGCCATCTTGACCAGCAGGAGAGAGCCTACGGCAATCATGAATTTAATGGTATTATCATAGGACATTTCCCGGGGATCATCCCCGAAAATTTCATGAAAAAACATCAGAGCCGCATCCTTCGGATCCTCAGGGAAGGAAATGGTCATTCCCATCCGAGAGAGAAGCTTTTCCACTTTTTCACAAAAATCGGGTACGGCGCAGAAAAACTGATGATACAGTGTCAGAATTTCCTGAGCCTTTCCCTCATTCAGCATTTTCCGAGGAACATTTTCAAGAGGAAATCCTATGTAAAAAAGACACCGCAAATATTCCAGCGGAAGAGTCTGCCCCGTATCTCCGTTCGTCAGATGGGGCACGACCTCCCTCACATGCTGGGTCAGGCAGATATGCGCAGTATTCTTCGTTCCCTCATCCGCCGCAGACAGGGTAAGGCAGATACGGATGGGATGATCCGGATCCATAAAATCCCGTTCCATGAAGCCGTAGCCGTGTGTCATCGTTCTCAGCAAACTGAGCAGATTACTTTTCCCGATGTTATTATCCCCTACAATATAATTGCCCCGGCTGTCAAAGCACAGATGCAATTTTCGAAAGGTCCGGTAGTTTTCTACATCCATTTCCGAAATATACATAGGTCCCCTCCTTTTATTTTTTATTATATCAATTTCCGCCTTTTCTTTTAAGGAAAATTGCAAAAACCGGATGAAGAAATATTTTCATTTCCCCATCCGGTCTTTTTTATTTTCTTGATTTTTTATTTGCTTTCGTCCTCTGCCGGACCCTGCTCCGGATTCTTCCGGTTCAGAATCTTGTCCAGCATATGGATCGGGCAAAGCTCACCGCACATTGTGCATGTATTTTCTTCCTCCGGCCTGCTGCTTTCTCTGTATTTTTTCGCCTTTTCCGGATCAATAGCCAGCGGAATCATCCGGGAGAAGTCTACTTTTCTTCTTGCCCAGCTCATCTTCTCATCCCATTCCTTGGCCCCCGGGACGCCTTTGGCAATATCTGCTGCATGGCAGGCAATCTTGGAGGCTATGATTCCTTCGTGGACATCATCCAGATCCGGCAGGCGGAGATGCTCTGCAGGAGTCACATAGCAGAGGAAATCCGCTCCGCAGGAAGCGGAAAGCGCTCCTCCGATGGCTGCCGTAATATGATCATAGCCGGCTGCTACATCCGTTACAATCGGCCCCAATACATAGAGCGGCGCACCGTGGGTCAGTTTCTTGGCCACTTCCACATTCATGCGGATATCATTAATCGGCATATGGCCCGGTCCTTCCACCATGACCTGTACGCCTGCTTCCCTGGCACGAAGCACCAGCTCGCCCAAATTGATCAGTTCGGAAATCTGCACTGCATCCGTAGAATCATGTCCGCTTCCGCTGCGGCACGCATCGCCCAGAGAAAGGGTAACATCATATTTCCGCAGAAGCTCCAGCAGACGGTCATACTGTTCATAGAAAGGATTTTCCTTGCCGTGCATATACATCCAGGCAAACAGGATGGACCCGCCGCGGGAGACCAGGTTCGTGATGCGTCTGTTCCGCATGATATGCCCTGCCGTTTCCCGGTTGATTCCCGCATGGATGGTCATGAAATCCACGCCGTCTTTCGCATGACGTTCCACTACACGGAACAGGTCATCAGCGGTCATATCCTTCAGTCCCTTATGCAGGACTCCCTTTACATCGTACATAGGAACCGTACCGATGGCAGAGGGGGAATGAGCAACCAGCCATTCCCGAAAAGGCGCTGTCTCCCCGTAGCAGGAAAGATCCATGATGGCCTCGGCTTTCATATTCCAGGAAAGTTCCGCCTTCTTTTTTTCCGTCTCATAATTGCAGACATCGGAAGAAATCCCCAGATTTACATTCATCTTCGTACGCAGACCCTTGCCGATCGCATAGGGATGAAGCGACGTATGATAAATATTGGCAGGGATGACAATAGTACCTTCTGCAATGCCTTCACGAAGGAATTCTTCCGAAACCCCCTCTTCCTTTGCGGCAATTTTCATTTCTTTCGTAACTATGCCCTGACGGGCAGCTTCCAGCTGTGTCATATATCCTCCTAATAAAAAATCTGTCCGCAAGGACAGATCAAAAGAATCCTGCTTCCTTACGGCGGTATAAACCGCATCAAGTTCAAAGGGTCGGAAAAATTCCTCTCAGTCCGAAGACTCCCCCAGCAATCAATCACTGTTAAATTATTTCTATTATATCCCGAATCCGCAGAAAAAACATCCCGGAAAATTCTTATTCCCGCGTCAGTTTTGCGACCTGTGCTCCGATCAGCTTCAGCAGGTCTTCCGGAGCAAGAACAACCTGTTTCCCCCGCTGACCGGCACTGACAGAAATTTTTTCATGATTTCTGCAGGATTCATCAATGAAAGTCGGGAACTGTTTTTTCATACCGATGGGAGAACATCCTCCCCGGATATAGCCGGTCAAATCCGGCAAATCCTTCACATGAAGCATATTCACGCTCTTATTCCCGCTGACCCGGGCTGCTGCCTTCAGATCAATTTCCTTTTCCGAAGGCAGACAGAATACAACCGGCCCCGTCTTGTCTCCCGTCGTGACAATTGTCTTGAAAACCATATCCGGATCATAGCCGAGCTCCTCCGCTGCATGAACCCCGGAAAGATTTTCTTCATCATATTCGTAAGACTTCGTCTCATAGGAAATTTTTGCTTTATCCAGAATGCGCATCACATTTGTCTTTTTTTCTTTTTTGGACATGTCCGCCACCTGTTTCTTTTTCCGATAAAATAAAAAAAGGCTGAAACACACGTTTCAGCCGGGCATCCGTCTTGGTGCCGAGGACCGGAATCGAACCGGTACGAATCTCACGATTCGAGGGATTTTAAGTCCCTTGCGTCTGCCAGTTCCGCCACCCCGGCAGGAAGTTAAAAATATGGAGGCGGCACCCAGAATCGAACTGGGGATAAAGGTTTTGCAGACCTCTGCCTTACCGCTTGGCTATGCCGCCATATGGAGCGGAAAACGGGACTCGAACCCGCGACCCCAACCTTGGCAAGGTTGTGCTCTACCACTGAGCTACTTCCGCAATTGTTTCAACAACGTAATTTATTGTAATTTATATGGTTAAAAAAGTCAACTGTTTTTTTATTTGCAAAATCACCGGATTGCGCTGAACCAGACAATGCTGATGACGGACAGGACAATTGTCAGAGGAAAACCGATTTTCAGATACTCTCCGGAAGAAATCCGGATCCCCTGTTTCTTTGCAATTTCCAGTACAATCAGATTGGCAATGGAGCCGAAAACAGTCAGATTGCCTGCTATGGTGGACATCAGTGCCAGAGCCTGCCATAAAACCTGGCCGTCGGCAGGAATATAGTAGCGCAGAAGCAATACGGCAGGTACATTGCTGACAATATTGGATAAAGCAATGGCGGTCAGAGAGAACAGGGGAATCTGCTCCATGTATTCCGGCGGCAGGAAGCTGTTGATGAGTACCAGCAGTCCGCTTTTATCCACTCCGGCAATAATGACAAAAAGTCCGATGAACATGATCAGCAGATTGAAGTCGATATCCTCATACACGCGCTCCGGTTTGATGCGGCTGTTGATCAGCAGGAAGGCTGCGCCGAAGCTTGCCGTAACAGCCAGATCTACTCCGAGCAGATAGAAAATGATAACCAGTGCCAGAACAATCAGCGTCCGCGCCAGCAGATAGGTATGAATGTTCTTATTTTCTCCGTTCACATAGTCAAAGCGCACCTCCAGATCACGGCGGTATACCAGCCGAAGTGCCAGGTACAGCAGCGCCAGTCCCAGGAAGGACAGCGGCGCCGCCGCCGCAAAATACTCTCCTGCGGGAACCTGAGACAGACTTCCGATGAGAACATTCTGCGGATTTCCGATAAAGGTGCAGGCGCTGCCGATATTGGAGGACATCGCCACTGCCATCAGGTACGGTACGGGATTTACTTTGACCTGAAGGCAGATCATGATAACGATCGGTGTAAAGAGCAGACATACGATATCATTAATGACAACGGAAGATAAAAGCCCGGCTATGGCAATAACCGACAGCAGCAGCATTTTCCCGGAATGGATATGCATAAAAATCAGACGGCCGACGTAGGCAAAGAATCCGGCCAGCTTCAGATTGCTCACAATCACCATAAGAGAAAACAGCACCACAATGGTCTGTGCGTCGATGGACTGCACGGCTTCCTCAATGCTCAGAATACCGAAGGCTGTCATAAGCGAGGCGCCTATAATGGACATCCCTGCCCGGTCCACCCGGAATACCGGACTCTTCCCCAAGGTAAATACAATCAGAGTGGCCAGCAAAATGATTCCTGCGGTAATTTCCTGTACATCATGCAAATTCTCCAGCCCGCCTGCCGTGATGATCCCTAAAACGGCGACCAAAAATGCGCCTGCAATGAATTCGGGAATGAATGGTTTCATGACTCGCTGCCTTCCTGTCCTGACTGCATCGGATACCGGAGGAAAAGGATATCCGCTCTGCCGATTTTTCTGATTTTATATAACAAAAAACCCAGTATTTCTACTGGGATATTGTCAATGGAGCGGAAAACGGGACTCGAACCCGCGACCCCAACCTTGGCAAGGTTGTGCTCTACCACTGAGCTACTTCCGCATTGGCGACCCGGATCAGATTTGAACTGACGATCTCCGCCGTGACAGGGCGGCATGTTAGACCACTACACCACCGGGCCGCATTTAAGTTACTCGTTAAGTATACCGGTCTGTCACCGTTTTGTCAAGTATTTCCTGAAAATACACAAATCCGGAACCTGCCGGCCTGCGGACGTGCTCTTGCTCTCAGAAATTCGGCGGGAAAGCATCTGACGGCACCGCTTCTCCCTTCGGGATAATATTGAAATCTTCATCAAACTGACCGCGGGCAATTTTTTTCAGCACGCTGTATCCGCCGGGAATGATGTGAAGCTCTGCATCCAGCAAATCCACCAAGGGCTGTATATATTCTCTGACCGGTTCTATATCATAGCAGCCCGTATCAATAATATAGAAATCATGAATCATATGATAGATTTCCTGCAGATAGGCATCTCCCTTTGCCTTGCCCATCTTTTCCTCCAGCTTGAGCCGGTCAATGGAAGATTCCTTCATGAATTCCATCCAGCTTGCCGTCAGGAAAAGGCCCCGCATATCCCGATCCGCTCTGATGGTTTTCAGCGTATCCTTTGAAATCAGAATATCCAGACAGTCCCTGGTCTTCGGGTAAATCAGCTCCGCCGTTGTCGCCCGGATGCCTATATTTCCTCCGCCGCAGCCCGTGGTGCATACCACAATCCGTTCTGCATTGTAAAAATGATCAATTGTATTCTGTACATACTGGTGCAGCGCCTTCGGATCCCTGTGAAGTCCGGGCGGCAGAAAGTACACAACTGCATCCGAACCGGCTTCTTTCAGAGCCGCCCTGAGTTCTCCCTGCAGCGTCGGACATGCCAAGATTACCGTACTTTTCATTGCAATCCCTTCTCTATTCCTGATTCATCCACTGTAAAATTATACTTTTCTGGACCGTTCTTCCAGTTCCTTCTGCACACGCTGACCGGTCGGTGTCATCGCCAGCCCTGCCAGGCTGGTTTCCTTCAGCTCTGTGGGAAGCCTCCGTCCTATATCATTCATGGCCTCAATCACTTCATCGGGAGGAACCATGCTTTTAACTCCGGAAAGAGCCATTTCTGCTGCTGTCAGGGCATGGACTGCATGAAATCCGTTGCGCTTCACACAGGGAATTTCCACGAGTCCTCCCAGAGGATCGCAGACCAGCCCGAGGATATTCTTCAGCGCCAAGGCAAAGGCATTGCCCATCTGTTCCTTTGTTCCGCCCATCAGATCCACCACTGCCGCCGCCGCCATTGCACAGGCCGTTCCGCATTCCGCCTGGCAGCCGCCTACAGCGCCTGCAATACAGGCATTTTCCGCCACAACCTTTCCGAAAGCAGAAGCAGTCAGCAGCGCACGGGTCATGTCCTGCACAGAAGATTTCTGCATTTCTCCCACCGCAAGCAGCACTGCCGGAAGGATTCCGCAGGAACCTGCCGTAGGGCATGCCACGATCCGGTACATCTTTGCATTGGCCTCCGCACAGGCTACTCCGTAAGCCGCCGCTTTCCGGCAGACCTCACTGAGAAACAGGGGCTCTCCGTCCAGGATTTTCTTCCCGTCTCCTCCCACCAGGCCGCTCGGGGATTTTCTTGTATCCGACAGACCGTCTTTTACAGATTCCCGGAAAATAAGAAGCATATTCCTCATTCTTGCCCAGATTTCAATTTCCGTTTTTCCGTTTTCTTCCGCTTCTGCCCGGCAGGCCAGTTCTCCTATGGAGCAATGCTCTTCTTCAGAGGCCTGAAACAACTCTTTAATGGAATGATAGCTTTTCAAGATGACCTCCTCAAATAATATCCAAAGACAGTGCCGAAACGATATTCCCGTTGGAGGAAACAATATCCGCCGTTAATTCGGGCGTCACATACTGATCCGTATGAATGATCATGACCGCTTCATCGCCCTTTCTTTTTCTGAAAAGGCGCATCGTGGAAATATTGATGCGATTCCTTGCCAGAATAGCGCACACATCTGCTACAATTCCCGGTACATCATGATGGCGGGTCAGGAAAGTATATTCCTCCCCGTTAACCGCCACTGCATAGCCGTCGATTTCCGTAATCAGGACACGGCCGCCGCCGAGAGACCGTCCGACTACGGTCACCTTTTTCCCGGATTTTCCGATCTCTTCAATTTTAGCCACATTGGGATGGCCCATGTCCTCATTCGAAACGGAAAAAACAATGGGAATCCCTTTTGTCTTTGCCAGAGACAGAGCATCCCGGATGCTTCCGCTGTCCGGTGCATATCCCATCAATCCTGCCGCCAGCGCCCGATCCGTACCATGCCCCTTTCCGGTCGTGGCAAAGGAGCCGTACAGGGTAACATGCGCTTCCTTCAGCGGTTCCCCCAGAATATGAGCTGCTACTCTTCCGATCCGCGCCGCGCCTGCGGTGTGGGAACTGGACGGGCCGATCATGACCGGTCCGATAATATCAAAAATACCCATGCTGCCTCCTATAAAGATCCACACGGCAGGCCGGAGATCCGGACAGGAAACTGCCTTTTGCCCCGGCCGGCCGATTTCCTTACATCCAATGGCTGAGATCGAAATCCTCGCCGATCATTTCCCGGATACAAATCTTGGCAATATACATGCCCATCAGCGTCAGGGAAGCCCGGCGGAGAAGACTGGTATCCCATGCAGCCTGCACCTTTTCCAGATAGGGAGATACTTTCCCCAGAATATAAGCCAGTTCTTTTCTGTCATAGGCAACCGGACGGGATTCCAGAAGCGCCAGAATTTCTTTTTTCAGATTTTCATCCTGCAGTCCCAGCCGATCCAGCAGCGCAAAGAGACTGCCTTCGTCCACTGCGGCAAGCTTGTAATAAGAATTATAAAGACTTTCCGCCAGCGCACTTTCCGGCCAGCTTCCGCTCAGTGCCATAAGTTCCGCCTTGGCGCATCCCCGGAATGCAAAGATCAGCGGGTAGGAATCATGGAGTACCTGCCCGAAAGCCGTATCCCTGTTTTCCAGGGAAATACAGTGCAGGTATTCCAGCTGCTGATAGCCGGTGTATTCATCTGGAAGCGCCGCCAGGAACGGTGCCACATATTTTTCTGCATAGCTTTTCAGATGCTTTGCATCATAATTGTCCGTATTCCTGGAATAATGGAACAAAAGAAGAAGGGCAAGCGCATGAAATTCACTTTCCTCCATACGGGGCATGGCTTTCAGCGCATCATAGGCCAGGATTGTCCGGGTTTCGCTCCGGCTTCCCTTTGCCACATCAGCAAAAGCATCGGCCGTCATCTCCAGAACCAGGTCCGTAGGCATCATGACATAAGCTCTCTGCGCATTCTGCAGGGCTTCCTGCACCATGATATGAGACAGTGTATCCACTGCATCCCGCCCGGAAAGCCCCAGAGACTCAATCAGGTGGTGCGTCACCCGCCGGGTATCTTCCTCCACTGTTTTGGAAACAGCGCCGTACCTGTTCAGGAAATGCCGGACAAAATATTCCTCCAGAGAAGGAAGGTCCGGTGTCTCTTTCAGAATGAACGGCTCCGGCTCCGGCGGGAACGGCCCGGTCCGGACCTGTTTTTTCTCCTCGGTTCCTGCTTTTTTCAAGTCATCTCGGGTAAATACCTTTGTCTCTTCCGATGCCGTTTCAGCAGAAACAGCCGGACCGCGGGACTTGAAGGAAATAATCTGAGTCTTCTCATCCGTGAAAAGGGGCTTTTTCTCTTCCGCCTTTTTCTGCGGTTTCCGGGTATGGCGCTTCGGCATCGGCGGAATTTTTACCGTATCGCCGGAAACTTTCTTCCGGGAAGAAAACCCGAAAAGCAGCCCGTAAAGGACAATAAAGAAAAGCAGGGCCACCCCTGCAAGTACCAGGTAGGGAATGATAAACATGAAAACTCCTTGAACCGGGGAAATGAATAATTTCTCCTGCAGATTATATCAACAATGTTATATAAAATATGGTTATATGGTATCATATTCCGCGCCCCACTTCAATGAATGCGGCAAGCGCGCCGTGCTATAATCACAGAAGAGGTGAAATCATGAAAACACTGCCGCTGCATATCAGAGGAGCCACCCTTTCGGTCAGTCCGGAGGTTCTTCTCCTTTCTCTTCCCCATCCCTTCCATGCCCTCTCCACTGCTATTTGGGGAGGCGGAGAACGGATGATTTCCTATGCGATGAACCGGAGACTTTCCCGGTACTGTCCCACAGAGCAGGATTTCCCCGGAGGTTCCGTAAAAGCCTGGCTCAGGAGCTGCGCCGTGCAGCAGAATATCCCGCCGGAGTCCTGCGCAGTCCTCATGACCTCCGCCGATGTCTCGCTCTATTCTCATCAATTTCTGGAAGGAGACGGGTGGACTGCGGAAATCATCGCTGCCGGAGGATGTGAAAAAACGGCCTGCCGGGCCGGCTCTGCTCCGCTGTACCGGGAAAATGACGGCAGTTACTTCCCCGTGGGAACCGTAAATCTGCTTGTCCTGACCGATGCGGCTCTTCCGCCGGGCATCCTTGCCCGGGCGCTCATGACTCTGACAGAGGGAAAAACCGCAGCCATGCAGGATCTGGGCATTGCCGACGTCAATAACGGCCTCCCTGCCACCGGTACCTGTACCGACGGGATTATATTTCTTTCCGATCCGGAAGGGCCGGTTCTGACAGATGCAGGTACCTTTTCCGCTTTCGGTTCCGCTCTGGCAAAGATTGCCCATAATTCCGTAAAGGAATGCATTCTGAAGAGAGGCCGCCCCTGGAATGCGGTGCCTGCCCTGCAGACGCCTGCCCCCTGCAGTCAGGAAGAGCTCCTCCGGCTCAGGGAAGCACACTGACAGGATTGCGGTTTTCATTAGACAAATGATTTTCTCTTTGCTATTATGAGGGATGTAAATACATTTTCTGAATAAAGGAGTTGGTCAGGCCATGCCCTATGACGAGCGTACAATCGATGCATTGATAGAATCAGCAGATATTACCCCGATGGGTGTACAGTTGGAAGTGAATGCGGAAATCTTCACAACCCTGCACAATCTGCTTTGGACAATCCAGAAAGAAGCAGATGTCCAAAGCCGTGATTTAAAGCGCCTTTATGAGCTTTGGCGCGCCACGATTGAATCCATGTCTTTGATTGAGCTCCGCAAGGGAGAAGGCTTGTCGATCCCGGAACAGACTTCCATGCTCAGGGAAGCTTATGAAATAGAGACAAAATATATTAATGATCAGATCTTCCACCCTACCGGTGTGAAGCTGACCCGTCAGCTGATTGAAAAAGAAAGCATGATGGATCCTCAGGAAGCAGAGGATTTCTTCCGCAAAACCGTATGGCCCTCTGTCAAGCACGGAAAAAGCGGCGGCATTAAAAAGCCCATGGCCTATATCATTGCAGGCCAGCCCGGGTCGGGAAAGACGAGAATGTCCTCTATCGTTATCGAAGAGTACAACGGAAACATCGTACAGCTTCAGGGGGATAATTTCCGCGGATTCCATCCCCGTCACAGGGAACTGACCCGAAACTACGGCCAGTACTGCGGATTCTTCACCCGGGAAAGCAGCGCCCGTTTTTCCGATCTGGCCATGAAGCAGGCCGTCGAAGAACGGTACCATATCCTGCAGGAAGGATCTCTGGAAAATATCGAGCGCACGCTGGATGATATCCGCTTCCTGAAGAAGAACGGCTATACGATCTGTGTCCTTCTCCGGGCCTGCCCCCGAAAGGAAAGCTGGAAGGCCATCCATCAGCTCTTCCTCCAGCAGCGTCTGAAAGCCCCCGGTCTTTCCCGGCTGATCACGAAAGAATATCATGACAAGGCCTGCCTGTCCTTCCTGTCCGCCACTAACGTACTGGTAAAGGAAGACCTCCAGGACCGGCTTATTATTAAGAGTCCAAAAGGTCTCCTCTACGACAGTGATGATATGCCCACAGAAAAAGTGGGCGAGCTCCTGGAAAAACGAATGATTAAATAATTTGTAATCAAAGCATAGACTTCGGTCTATGCTTTATTCGGAGTTAGCTATGACACCCAAAGAAATCATAACAGCAGCTGCCCGTTCTCTCCGTCTGGACCAGACCGGCGTCTGCAGCACCTCCTTTCCGCCCCTGCTGAAAGAGCAGCTTATGAAAACAGGACCAGTTCCCTTTGCGCCGGCAGATCCGGAAGAAAGACTCCATCCCGAAAAACTCCTTCCGGGATGCCGGTCTTTTTTTGTGATTCTCTTTCCCTATCGGACAGAAGATGAGGCTCCCGGAAATATTTCCCTGTATGCCCGGTCCAGGGACTACCACAGAATTATCCGGTCCTACCTGGAAAGAATCATTGAAAAGATCCGGCCGCTCTGGCCCGATGAAAAATTCCTGCCTCTGGCCGATACCTCTCCTATGGCAGACCGCTTTCTCGCCTACTCTGCCGGCCTCGGTTTTTACGGAGTAAACCATCTCCTGATCAATCCGAAATACGGCTCTTACTGTACGATCGGATCTATTCTGACCACTCTGGACCTGCCTGCCGATACGCCGCTTAAGCAAAGCTGCCTTCGCTGCGGCGCCTGCATCCGCTGCTGCCCCGGCCGTGCCATCAGGGAAAACCAGTACCTTCCCCTGCGATGCAAGTCCTACCTGACTCAGAAAAAAGAAGACCTGACAAAGGATGAAGAAAAAATTATTTCAGGAACCCCTCTGATTTTCGGCTGTGATGCCTGCCAGACCTGCTGTCCCCACAATCGGCATGCTGCATTCTCCCCTCTTCCGGAAATGAAGGAAGCCCGCATTTCTTCTCTTTCCGATGAGCTTCTGTCCGCCCTTTCCAACCGCGGCTTTGATAAGCAGTTCAAAGAGTATGCCTTTCAGTGGCGGGGGAAAAAAGTGCTTCTCCGGAACCTGCAGATTCTTCGCAGCAGACAGGACCCGGATTCCCGCAGGTAAAGAGATTCCTGTTTCTTTCCCCTAAAACAAAACCATATAAAAAAGCAGACAGATTTTCCTGTCTGCTTTTTATTTTCTGCAGGCTGCTTCCCTGCTGTTTCTGTTATTCGTTAAAAGGAGAAAAGAGAAATCTGCTCCTCTTCCGGCAGTCCCTTCAGGATTCCCATGGACTCCATGGTATCCACGATGCTCTGGCTCACTTTGCCCCGTTTCTTCAGATCCTCCTTGGAGGTAAAAACGTGCTCATCCCTTGCGCGGACAATTTCCTTGGCCACCGCATCCCCCAGCGCAGGGATACAGTTGAACGGAGGAAGAAGCCTGCCGTCCACGATTTTGAAAGCGGATGCATCGGAATGCTCCAGGCTGATGGGCATGAATTCCATGCCCCGCAGATACATTTCCGCTGCCACCTCAATGACTGTGGCATTTCCCTTTTCCACCGCCGTAGGATGTTCCAGAGCGGCAATCCGGGCCAGTTCCGCTTTCTGCGCCGCAAGCCCTTTCAGGATGACCGGTGCATTGAAAGATCCTTCTGCCCGGATGGTGAAGTACGCTGCATAATAAGCCAGCGGCTGATATACCTTAAACCAGGCAATCCGGAAGGCCATCATAACATATGCCACCGCATGGGCACGGGGAAACAGATAGCCGATTTTCTGGCAGGACTCGATAAACCACATCGGAACATGCGCTGCATCCAGCTCCGCCCGGTTATTGGAGCCATTCTTTTCCAGCCCCTTGCCCTTACGAACATTTTCCATAACCTTGAAAGCCGTCAGGGGCTTTACCCCATGAACGATCAGATAGTTCATGATGTCGTCACGGGTGGAAATCGCTTCTTCCAGTTTGACCGTACCGTTCTTGATCAGATCCTGCGCATTGTTCAGCCATACATCGGTACCGTGGGAAAATCCGGAAATACGGACCAGTTCGGAGAAATTCTTCGGCCTTGTATCTTCCAGCATTCCCCGTACAAAGGGAGTTCCGTATTCGGGAAGACCGAGAGCGCCTACCGTGATGCCCTTATTCCCTATGGTATCCGCCAGCTGCTTCGGAGTAATTCCAAGTGCCTCCGTGGATTGGAACAGGGACAGTGTTTTCGGATCATCAAAGGGAATGGACATGGGATCGATGCCCGTAATATCCTGAAGCATACGAATGACCTTCGGATCATCGTGCCCGAGAATATCCAGCTTCAGCATACGGCCGGAAATCGAATGATAATCGAAATGCGTGGTAATTGTCCCGGGAATTCGGTTGCCTTCCTCATCCTTCAGATACTTCTTATTTGCCGCATACTGCAGCGGTGTGAAATTATGAATATCCATGTCGCGGGGACATACCATGATTCCTGCCGGGTGCTGACCGGTGGTTCTCTTTACGCCCGCCACACCGGCCGACAGCTTTTCAATGAAAATATCATTGAACGTCAGTCCCCGGTTTTCCGCATATTTCTTGACGAATCCGTAAGCCGTCTTGTCCTGGATGCCTGCGATGGTTCCTGCGCGGAATACATTATCCCGCCCGAACAGTTCCTCAGTGTACTTATGTGCCACGCCCTGGTCATCGCCGGAGGAGAAATTCAGATCAATATCAGGAACTTTGTCTCCGTCAAAGCCGAGAAATACAGCAAACGGAATGTTATGTCCGTTTTTCTTCAGATCCGCACCGCACCGGGGACATTTCTTATCCGGCAGGTCGAATCCGCCGCCTACAGACCCGTCTGTAAAAAACTGCGTCCAGTGACATTCGGGACATACATAGTGCGGCGGCAGAGGATTTACCTCTGTAATGCCGCTCATGGTTGCAACAAAGGAAGACCCGACAGAACCACGGGACCCTACCAGGTATCCTCTGTCATTGGAATGCTTTACCAGCTTATGGGCAATATAGTACAGAACGCCGTAGCCATGCTTGATGATCGGCGTCAGTTCCAGAGTCAGCCGTTCCTGCACTTCTTCAGGCAGAGGATCTCCGTAAATGGCCTTTGCATTTTCATAGCACATATCAACCAGCTTTTTATCAGCACCGGAAATCTTCGGATTGTAGGACTTCCATTCTTCCGCCAGCGGCCGGAGAACCTCGCACTGTTCGGCAATCTTTCTCGTATTATCCACAACAATTTCTTTGGCCGTTTCCGGTGGCAGATAATCGAATTCATCGAGCATCTCCTGCGTCGTGCGGATGAAAACCGGCGGATGGGACTCTATTTTTCCCGGCTTCTCCCAGTTGGAAAGAAGAATATCCCGGTTTCTCTGGTCCTCAGCAAACATATAATGGGCATCGGAGGTAGCACACACGGGCCGTCCTGCTTTCCGGCCGATTTCTATGACCTTCCGGTTCAGATCCTGCAGGTCTTTTTTCGAATTGACTTTCGGATACTTGTCCTCATTGATCAGGAACTCATTGTTCCCCAGCGGCTGCACCTCCAGGTAATCGTAGAACTTTGCCAGTTCAATCAGTTCCTCATCGCTTTTTTCCGCCAGAACAGCCCTGAAAAATTCTCCCATCACACAGGCGGAACCGTAAATCAGCCCCTCATGATACTCTTCCAGAATCGGCTTGGGGATAAGCGGACGCTTCCTGTAATATTTCAGATGCGACAGGGTAACCATACGGTACAGATTGCGGAGGCCTGTAATATTCTTCGACAGGATAATGATGTGGTTGTACTGCTGGCGGTCTGCGTCGGCATCTTCGGGAATTTTTTCAATCATGTAGCCTTCCATCCCGTAAATGACCTTCTGCTTATACTTCTCCGCCAGGTCCTGGATTTTCGGGAAAGCCTGAATAACGCCGTGATCCGTAATCGCTACGGCGGGATGATTCCATTTCTTCGCGGTTTTAATGATTTCTTCGTTGTCAATCAGACCGTCCAGGCTCATTTTTGTATGCAGATGCAATTCTACCCGGGGCGTAGGATAATCGTCCTCATGGTTAATCTTCACGGCTTCGCTCTTTTCCAGCTGAGACAGCTCCAGAACAAGGCCTCCGGAATATTTGTCCAGACGCACATTTCCCCTGGCGCGAACAACCGTTCCCGGCTTCAGGGATTCCACCGCTTCCGCTTCTTCCGGGCGCTCGAAAAATTTCTTGCAGGAGATTCCGTTCGTTTCATCGGCAAGACTCATGATAAAGAGCTTTTTCTTGCTGCGAAGCTCCCGGACTTCACACTGGATTACAGTTCCTGTCAGAATGACTCCGTCGGTTTCCTTCGTGATATCCTTGATATCCACTGAATCTCCTGTGATGTGCTTCTTCCCCAGATAGATTCCGTCTGCGGCGCTGTTCTTCGATGAAGCTTTCGCCGGCTTCGCAAAGGCACTCTTCGGAAGGACACTGGTCAGATCCGGCAGTATATCCGGCATATCCAATGCAGGTTTTCCTTCCGGAGCAGCCGGTGCCGCCGCATCTTCCCGCTCCAGATTCTCCAGATCTTCGATGGAAGGAAGGCCCGCCGGCTCGGAATACATTTCCGGAGGCGGCATGTCCGGAATTTCCTGACCGCCGGATTCCGGCTCATCATCAGGAAGCGGGATATCTTCCGGACCGAAATCCTGTCCGCTGCTTTCCTGTACAGGAGCAAAAATATCTTCTGTCCGATCTTCTCCGTTGATATAAATCGTTTCCACGCCGGCAATGGCAGCGCCCATATCCCTGAGTGCCTTCAGTGCAGATTCTTCATGATCAGCTCTGATATACCATGCCCGGCATTCCGTATCCACTTCCAGCAGTGTAATCGGTGCATTCTCGCTTCTGGCCTGCAGGCGGTATTTTCCCATAATGTCTCCTTCCTTCTCAGGCGTCCTTCTTATCGGATGCCTTTTTTTCGTTTGCTGTTGTCTCGGGCATCTTGCGGTAAGTAATCACCCGATCCGTCGGTTCGTAATCGGAATCAAAGGTATCATGCCAGGTCCGCCCGTCCTTCCATTGGATATTCTGGGAAATCCGGACAATCCTTCCCTCCGCTCCCTCTTCGATCTTCTTTTCTTCCTTCTGCGACGGGTCTGTTTTTACAACCTCCCGGAAAGGAACCGTTTCATTCTTTTCTTCCCTGATGGAAACAAAAGAGGGCACATCCTCTTTA
Source organism: uncultured Dialister sp. (assembly GCA_938038225.1). Taxonomy (GTDB): domain Bacteria; phylum Bacillota; class Negativicutes; order Veillonellales; family Dialisteraceae; genus Dialister. The sequence goes on from CALHRX010000007.1 coordinate 469,286, forward strand.
TTTCCCAGAATATATATTGTCACTGCGCCCGGAACATAAACTGCATAGATATAGACTCCGTGCTTCAAATCATTCCGGAAACAGAAATCGATGATTCCTTCCGCCACCGTTGCATCCCGTCCCGCAGGGACATAACTGACCGGAGAGAAATGCGAGCTTCTTGAGGTGACCTCCAGTCCGGCAAGCATTACCGCATTGAAAAGAGTCGTGCTTACCTGACATACTCCGCCTCCGGTTCCCGGCTCCAGCTTTCCATTGACAATCACCGGCGCTTCCTTATAGCCTTTTTCCTTTGAACGGCTTCCTGTTGCCTGATTATAGGAGAACATGTCTCCGGGCTTGATATAGCAGCCGCTGATGGCTTCTGCAGAAATGCGGATATTATGACTCCGGTTTTCCTCCGGATAAAATTCAGTCGTATACTGCGCCAGGATGCGGTTCACCTGCTTTGCCTCATCAGCTGTCATATCCGGAAATTTTTCTTCTGTCACGGGGATTTCCACAGTGCCGCTCTTCCCCTCCGACAGTCTTTCCCGCAGCAGGGAAAGAAGCTTTTCTTTTTCCATCTTCAAGTAAGGTCTTCCTGCGGAAAAAGTTACGGATCCGTCCTGATGAAATGCAGGAAGAGCATTGTGCGGAGGCTGTCCGTACTTCTTTTCCAGGCCGTCAATCTTTTTCTGCAGCACATCTTCCTCATACTCGGCATGAAGGGCTGAATCTTTCCCCCGGATCAGAATCATCCAGCGATCCGCCCATTCCCTGAGCAGACCTCCTTCTCTTCCCAGAAAAAGCAGCCGATCTGCATTGTCTTCCGTATAATGAACCTTCAGATCGGAAAAAGATATCTTTTCTTCCAGATCTCCCCGGACAAGAACCAGCTGTTCCTGCCGGAGCACTTCGTTTTTTCCTGCGATCCACTCTTCCGTCTCTTCTCGGTTTTTCCCGGAAAGACTTTCTCCGCCGGCACTGACCCCGGGCAGAATCCGCTCCGACCTCCCCCAGACGAAAGGCGCAGCCCCGGCCAGAACTGCAAGGGCCAGCACCGCAAAAGCAACCTTTCCTTTTTTTGCCAACTTCAATGTATGCCTCATTTCCTGCAATACTGCAGAAGCAAATCCTTTATTTCCATCCGGGAAATCCCGGACCGGAGCTCCAACTGATACCGAAACAGTGCGCTCAGGAGCTGTTCCGCCTCCGCCTCTGTTACCTTTTCCGCATCCTTCTGTAATTTCTGCCAGGCTCCGGGAGTCACTCCCAGAACAGAACGCATACGAAGTACCGGCAGATGGTTCCTCTTCATTTCCTTAAGCATCTTGATTTTCCGGAATTTTGCCGCAAGGAAGCCCATATTTTTCAATACGGTGCCCACATCGGTAAATACACGGTCCGTATTCTCCATAATATACGAAGCATCCTTGTCCAGCAGGGCATCGGTAAATGCAAAAATTCCCTGGTTGATATAACTTGGAAGAGCAAATTGCAGCAGCTTTTTCCCGACCAGTTTTTTCGGACCGCACATCAAGGCAATTTTATCACATTCCGTCTGCAGAAAGGGAACAGAAACCTCTTCCCAGGCAGATAAAACCTCTTCCAGGTACGCTCTTCCGGAATAATCCACCTTCATTCCTTCCCGGGAAAGCATATGGATCATCACCTCCGCGGCCTTCGCCGGCTTCAAAAGAGTACATTCCTCACAGGTAAAAAGCTTTATCAGCGTTTTGAAAATTTTATACCGGCTGTCGCTTTTTCCTTCCCAGACAAGGATCAGCAGCGTTTCTTTTCCCAGATTTCGGAGAAAATCAAGGAAAAGGTCCTGCTCCGCCAGAGATTCCCGGGATTTCAGCGGATATTTCAAAAAAGCCGGATTCCGGATAATGACTGCTGTTTCTGCCGTAAAAAGCGACTGCCCCGACAATGCACTTTCATATTCCCGGAAATTCCCCGTTCCGTCAAAAATCACTGCTTCCGGCGGATTTCCCCGAAAATATTTTCTCAGCCATTCTTCTTTCCGAAGAGCGATGGTTACCCGATCCTCCCCGTACAGGAAAATCAGGTTTTCTTTTTTCTGTTCTTTTTCTACTGCCATAACAACCGCTCCTCTATTTTCCAGTTTTCATCCAGGACTGCCTGCCTCATACCGTCCGTACGGACATTAACCACAGGGATATCGTTCACCGCGAAAAGTTCCGTATCCTCATAGGAAGAGGTCATGGCACTTCCCGCATACAGAACTGCCTCCGGAGAAACTCTGCGGATGTCCCGGTCACTCAGCATGAGCCCGTAGGGAAGGGGCCCGGCCAGCCAGAGTACATGGGACGGAAACTTCCGGTCATTCATTCCTTTATTCCCGGAAATATAGCATCCCCGGTCTTCCTGACGAATCAGAAAGCTGCTCCCGTTCGTTTCCACTGATAAACCATCCAGAGAAAGCTTTCCTTTTTTCAAAATTCGGATCTTCCCCTGCGCCTCTTTCAGCAGCTCCGGACAAAGTTTACGGGGATCTCCACCCACAGCCCAGATTTCCCGAACCGGCACTGAGGAAACCGCCAGGGTGTCTTTCACATCCTCCAGATTCAGGATCAGCACATCTGCGGAAAAGATGCCTTCATACTGCAGGAAGGACAGCCATTCCCAGGCTGCTGTATGCGAAGTCATGCGGCTCCCTCTGTAATACAGAATCCGCTTTCCCTCCCAGTTCAGCACCGCTCCGCGATACCCTCCCAGATCAGGCATATAGGCTCTCACAGCAGGTGCCGTGAACCACAGATACGCCGTCAGAGCTGCCAGCATTCCCCAGAAAGAAAGGCTGATCCGGAAAAGATGCTTCCGTTTCGTCAGTGTTTTCCGGAAATACAGGAGGAGTATCGTCCAGTAATACAGGCCGCCCTGACAGATTGTAATTCCGCCCGTTTGCAGAGATGCCTTCGGCAGCCCTGCCAGAAAAAAATTCAGCCGTATACTGCCCCATAAAAGATAATCGGAAAGATACAGGATCCCTGCCGCCAGCGGCAGGAAGAAGACAGAGATAACCGCTGCTAGGATTCCCGCTATGATGACCCACTCCAGGAAAGGTGTCACCAAAAGATTGGCAGGAATGAAAAATAAAGGAAAAACATGAAAATCATACAGAATGATGGGAACAGTCAGCACCTGTGCTGCCGTTGAAAGAGAAATTCCTTCCCGGATCCATTGCGGCAGGAAAGACAGCTTTTCCAGAAACTGAAGCAGCGGCCGATAAAAAATCAGGATGCCTGCCGACGCGCCCGCAGAAAGCTGAAAGCTCACGTCAAAAAGATAAAAAGGATCCCAGAGCAGCATTCCCGACACGGCTGCTCCCAGAAGATTCAGTGAGGATTTCTCCCGGTCCAGGAAAATGCCTCCCACTGATAAAATCCCCATGACCGCCGCCCGGATTACCGGAGGAACCAGGCCCGCCAAAACCGCATAAGCCAGAACGAGAAAGATTGCCCCGGCAAGAGTTATCTTCGGAGGAAGCCGGAGCCATTTGCCCAGAAAATACAGGAATCCGAAAAGCAGTGCCACATGAGATCCCGACACAGACAGGATGTGGACAATTCCCGTTGCGGAAAAAGAGGTCATGACCGCTTCGGGAATCTCATTATAACTGCCGCCGAAAAGGAGTGTCATCAGAATATGAAGCCGAACCGGGTCCATATAAGAAGAAAATTTCTCCATCAGACTGCTCCTGATGGTATCCGCCGTACGGCGTACCAGGAAATCACCGCTATTTCCCAGCAGCCGGACGCTGTCCTGAGTCTCCGTATAGATGCGTCCCAGAAGCCGCCGGCTCTTGTATCGGCCGGAAAAATCAATCTTCCCCGGATTCTGATAAATCCGCAGTTCACTCAATTTCCCCTGTACAGAAATACGGTCCCCCGTCTGATAAATCCGGGAAATATCGGGATCATACACATAGGCAGTCCCCGTCAGTTTCTTCGTATCCCCGTCGGGATAGCGAACAGCCTCCAGTTCCACTGAATACCGTGCATAGGGATCTCCCGTCTTCTGTACAAGCGGAGCCTCCGTAATAATTCCCGTAAAGGTCCCGCTGCTTCCCACAGCCCACAGAGAGCTTTGTTCCCACCTTACTTCGGACAGGGCCATCCGCCCGAAGCCCAATGCCAATATAAAAAAAATACTGCCCGCCAAGGCAGCACCTCTTATCCCCGTTTTCCATCCAACCAACAGAAGCAGGCCTACGAGACATACTGCAGCCGCTATATACACCGGCAGGGAAAAATAAGGAACCCCGTCATACAAAACAATGCCTGTTCCCAGGCTTACTGCGCCCCCGGCCAACCAGTTTTTCCAATTCATAGTGTAATCTTATCTTCTATCCGGCTGTACCTGGCATCCCCTATAGAGGGAACCTTTTTCAGGTCTTCCTTTTTCTGGAACAGTCCGTTTTCTTCCCGATAGGTCAGTATTTTCAGGGCAGTGACTCTTCCCACACCGGGAAGCTTTTCCAGTTCCTTTTCATCAGCGGTATTGATATTGACCAGATTTTCAGCCCCTATATCCCGATGGTTTACATCCAGAGGAATATAGATTTTCATGGACTTCGTCACCGGTTCCGCCAGATTGACTCCCGACATATCGGCATAGGGCAGGACATCGCCCGCAGCAGCCACTGCATCATACACATAGGTTCCGGGCTGCATCTCATATACGCCGGGTTTCTTCACGGCTCCGGTTACATAAACAACGACTCCCTTTCCTGCCGTAGGAGCCACCGAGGGCAGCGGCTCTTCCTTCCTCGCAGGAGCGGCCGTATTCTCCTTCGTCGTCTCATAGAAAGGCATCGTTACTTCCGGGAATATATGAAAAGGGTCAAATAGGATAACATACAGTCCTGCGAAAAACAGAACGAGCAGCAGACATCCGAAATGGGAATTCTCCTCCTCTTCGTATTTCGACATAGCCGATCCCCCCTATTTGACCCTTTCAGGATCTTTGGAAAAAGTCCGTATTGTCAGTCCTGATTCCGGTTCGACTGATCCTCCACCTGCTGACGGGCTGCAGCAGAATTGGAATCGATCAGACTCTGCCGATTCTTTTTTAAGCTGTCCAGTACATTTTCCATATTGGTTTCCACATATTTGAGGACATCGGTTGCATAAGTAACGGAACTGGTACGAAGCTCATCTGCCGATTTATTGGCCGCACTGATCACTTCATTGGCTCTTTCCTGGGCCTGCTTAACCAGTTCGCTTTCCTCCGTAATGCGGGCGATATAATCTTTTGCCTGCGCTACCGTATCTTCCGCCTTCTTTTCGGCATCCAGCATGATCCGTTCCTTATCAGCAACAATACGGCGGGCGCTTTCCAATTCATTGGGAAGGGACTGATTAATCGCATCGATAATGCGTTCTACTTCATCCTTGTCTACCATTTTCTTGTTGGTAAACGGTACCTCACTGGCATTATTAATCACATTTTCCAACTCTTCCAGAAGTTTTCTTGTATCCATCGCAAGCCCCTCATTTCTCCATAGAATTTAGTTTCCTTTGAATCATTTCCTGCACATAGGGCGGCACCATTTTTGACAGATCCCCGTTAAAATGCGCCAGTTCACGGACCCCGGTCGATGAAAGATAGGAATAGCGGCCGTCAGTCATGAAGAAAGCGGTTTCCAGAGAAGGATCAATCTGCTTAATCATCAGTGCCCTTTGGAATTCATATTCAAAATCGCTGAATGCCCGAAGGCCCCGAATCAGAAGATGGCAATTCTTCTTCTCTGCATATACATTGAGCAGACCGTCGAAAGCATCAACCTCCACATTGGGAATATCCTTAGTCGTTTCCCGAAGCATATCCAGCCTTTCCTCCGTTGTAAACATATAGTGCTTGGACGGATTTAAAAAGGCTGCTACGATCAGCTTATCAACCAGAATTGCACTTCTCCGGATAATATCCAGATGTCCGTTTGTGACGGGATCAAAACTTCCGGGACATATAGCAATTTTCATGAATGTTCTACCTCTGTCATACTGCATAAAAGATAACTTACAATAATGGCCCCCAGCTTCTTTTCCTTCCAGAGAGTACATTTTCCCGGAAAAAGCGATAAGTCGGGAGGTTCCGATACAGAATGCTCCACTGCAATGACGGCTTCCTCTCTGCAGAGATTATTTTCGAAGATCATCGCCAGAATTTCATTGATGTATCCCTTCCTGTAAGGGGGATCCATAAAGATATAATCAAACTGTCTGCCTTTCAGAGAGGCCAGCGCCCCTTTTACATCGGCACTCAGGATTCGAACTCGGTTTTCCATACCGCATTTTTTGGCATTTTCGCGAATCACGGAACCCGTTGCTTTATCAATCAGGACAGCCGAACGAGCTCCCCGGGAAAGCGCTTCCAGCCCCATGGCTCCGGTGCCTGCAAAAACATCCAGGACATCCGTATCTACAAGCCCTACATTGGCAAGCACGTTGAAAATGCTTTCCCGCACCCTGCCCAGCGTGGGCCTTGTATTTTTCCCCTTGGGAGAAAGAAGTATGATTCCCTTCGCGTCTCCGCCGATAATTCTCATATTTTCTTCCTCACGGCAGACTAAGCCTGCACAAACTAATTATAGCATAAACCGTCTGAAATCATAGCACAAAACTTTCCCCTGTAAAGGAATGTTTCCCTGAAGTGCTGTCAGTCCGGATAGGTCTCAGACTCTGCTTTCTTGGCTCTTGTCATCAGCATTTCCAGTGCTTCTTCCGCAGTGTGTTCTCCTGCAAGAAGACGGCAGACTTCTTCCGTAATCGGCATGTCAATACCTTCCCGCCGGGCAATTTCATAAACGAGACCGGCTGTCCGGAATCCTTCCACCACCATCCGGGTGCCTTCGGTAATTTCCCTGGCGGTCTTTCCCTGAGCCAGCGCTACGCCGGCCCGATGGTTGCGGCTGTGCACACTGGTACAGGTCGCCACCAGATCCCCCATTCCGGAAAGTCCGAAGAAGGTATTCATATGCGCACCGAACCGGACACCGAACCGTGTCATTTCCACCAGTCCTCTCGTCATCAGTGCAGCCCGGCTGTTGTCTCCCAGGCCGATCCCGTCCAGGACTCCGCACGCCACTGCCATGATATTTTTCAGGGCGCCGCCGTATTCCACACCCCGGATATCATCACTCCGATACACCCGGAAGGACGGACTCATATAGAGGTCCTGTACAATCTGTACTGCTTCCGGCACCTCTGATGCCGCTACCGTCGCAGCGGGAAGTCCTTTCCCCACTTCCTCCGCATGATTGGGGCCGGAAAGTGCGACAATCCGATCTGTTTTTCCCTGTAAATTCCGGGCAATCACTTCCGAAAGGCGGTGTCCCTCATTGTCCGCCAGTCCTTTGGCCGCACAGACTACCACTGCATTCCGGCTCAGAAAAGGAGTAATTCTGGCTGCCGTTTCCGCCACAGCCAGAGAAGGCGTGCAGATGACCACGCATCCTGCTCCGTGCACTGCATCTTCCAGATCATCCGTAATCCGTATCTCTTCCGGAATTCTGATTCCGGGCAGATAAGCTTCGTTGATCCTTGTACGCCGCAGTACTTCTGCGGTTTCCGGATTTCTGCAGTACAGGACCAGATCTTTATTCTGCTGTGCCAGCTCGATCATCATAGCCGTTCCCCAGCCGCCGGCACCGATCATTGCAATTTTCAATGATTTTCCCTCTTTTCTCTGGAAATCGGCTTTTCTTCTCCCCGAAGCAGCCTTTTGATATTATCTTTGTGCTTGACAATAACGATCAACGCTGCCAGAGCGGAAAACACCACATATTCCACAGACAGTCCCAGGATAAACATGACAACAGGAACCACCGGCGCCGCCAGGATTGATCCCAGAGATACGATGTGCTTCCATTTGAAAATAACGAGCCACACAAGAAATGCCGATACGACAGCAGGCATGCAGATATAGGCAAAAGCCCCCACGCCGCAGGCCACGCCCTTGCCGCTCTTGAATTTCAGGAATACCGACCAGTCATTGCCGATAATGGCAAATACGGCGCAGGCAAGCACCAGCAGAGGGTCCGGCATTCCCAGGTGAACCGCAATGAATCCCTTCATGAAATCACAGAAGAAAACCGCAAGTCCTGCTTTGGCGCCCAGTTCCCGATAGGCATTGGTTGCACCGATATTGCCGCTGCCCACTTTCTTCAGATTAACCCCGTAAAAGACCCGTCCTATAATATATCCGCTGGGAACAGCTCCGATCAGATATGCCAGGGCAAGAATAACAATGGTATGCATCTGGAACGAATCCATCAGAGCTCTTCACCGTCCTTCTTGCTTCGGATCACAATCCGAATCGGCGTTCCCGAGAACACAAAAGCTTCCCGCAGCTTGTTCTCTATGAAGCGGACATAGGAAAAATGAATCAGTTTGGCATCATTTACGAACATGACAAATGTGGGCGGACGAATGCTGACCTGCGTCATGTAGTAAATCTTCGCCACCTTCCCGGAATGGGACGGCGGCGGATTGATCATCTTTGCATCCTCCAGCAGATCATTCAGCACTGCCGTAGGAATACGGAGACTCTGCTGCTCTGCCACATTGTAAATCATATCGCCCAATTTATGGATTCTCTGCTTTGTCTGAGCGGAGCCGAACAGCATAGGTGCATAGGATGCAAACGGAAGACCGTCCTTGATTTCCTTTTCATATTCCACCATCGTATTGTTGCCCTTTTCCACGGCATCCCATTTATTGACAAAGAGAATGAGTCCTTTCCCTGCTTCATGGATATACCCGATGATTTTTTTATCCTGTTCCGTGAGCTTATCCACCGCATCCAGGACAAAAATCGCCACATCACAGTTATCAATGGCACGGATAGAGCGGATGACGCTGTATTTTTCCAGCGGCTCATCAATTTTGCTCTTTTTTCTCATTCCTGCCGTATCGACCAGAATAAAAGTTTTTCCCTTGTATTTCCAGAGGGAATCCACTGCATCGCGGGTCGTCCCCATTTCATCGGCCACCAGAGAACGTTCATATCCCAGCAGAGAGTTGATCAGTGTCGATTTTCCCACATTCGGGCGGCCTACGATAGCCGTACGGATGATATCTTCCGATTCTTCTTCCTGAACGGAAGGGAAATTTTCCGTAATCGTATCCAGCAGGTCCCCGAAACCGAGCCGGTTCACTGCAGAAAGTCCGATCGGATCTCCCAGTCCCAAGGCATAAAATTCATATACATCCATTTCCTGATTTTCACTGTCTACCTTATTGACAGCTACAATCACAGGCTTTCCCGTGCGGCGGAGGATACCGGCAATCGTCATATCATCCTCGGTCATCCCCACTCTGGCATCCACCACAAAAAGGATAACATCCGCCTCTTCCATCGCCAGCTCAGCCTGCTGCCGGATTCCGCCGGATATATGGTCCTTCTCATCCCGGAACTCAATACCGCCTGTATCGATCAGTGTAAATTCCTTATCCAGCCATTTCACATCACAATAAATCCTGTCTCTTGTCACGCCGGGAATATCTTCCACAATAGAAACTCGGCGCTGGGCAAGTCCGTTAATCAGGGTAGACTTTCCCACGTTAGGACGGCCCACAATTGCTACGAGAGGTTTACTCATATTTCAGGGCTCCCTTCTTTAATCAATTCCATATAAATCGTAATTTCTTCATTATCTGCAATAATAACGGAGAATGGCAACACTATTCCATTGTTATCATCGTTAAGATTGTATGACGCCCTGTATATCCTGTCAAGCAAACCCCCGAAAAATCATCGGACAAAAAGAAAAGCCGCTCCCAGGGAGCGGCTTTCTATGCTGTTATCAGTCTTCAGCAGCGTCTTCGTGAACCGGAGCTTCTACGAGAGCAAAGCTGATTCTTCTGCGTTCTTCATCAATGCTGATGATCTTAACCTTCAGAACATCACCCAGGCCGCAGATATCGCCCGGTTTCTTGTTATGGTCATCGGTCATTTCATTGATGTGGAGCAGACCGGTCAGTCCGTCTTCCAGTTCAACAATAACGCCGAATTCAAGGATCTTAACAACCTTTGCATCAACTACATCGTCAATGCTGTGGTTGGTAGCAGCCGTTTCCCACGGATTCGGCATGCATTCCTTGTGGCTGAAGGAAATTCTCTGTTTTTCTCTGTCAAAGGACTTAATCTTAACGTCGATAACCTGTTCCGGCTTCAGAACGTCTTCTACCTTTGCAATCTTCTTCCAGGAAATGTCGGAAATGTGAAGCAGGCCTTCAACACCGTTAATGCCGATGAAAGCACCGTACGGCATAATCTTCTTAACAGTGCCCTGAAGAACGTCGCCGTTTTCATAAGCCTGTTCGAGTTCGTCCATTTCTGCATCTCTTGCATCTTCCAGTACTGCCTTGCGGGAAAGAACGAGTCTGTTCTTTGCACGGTCGACTTCCAGGATCTTTGCCGGGAACTTCTGGCCTACCAGGTTCTGCAGGGAATGAACAAAGCGAAGGTCGCCCTGAGAAAGGGGAATAAAGCCGCGCAGGGACTTGAGCTGAACGAGGAGACCGACCTTAATGGCTTCGATGCCTTCTACTTCAACTGCTTCGCCCTTTTCGAATGCTTCTTCAGCAACATCCCAGTCAGCAAGACGATCCACTTTAATCTTGGATACGAAAATCGTGCTGTCTTCCTTTACACCGCTGACAACCTGGACGCGGATGGAATCTCCAACCTTCAGTTCGTCCTTCAGGGATGCCGGTGCCGGATAGGAATATTCCTTTGCCAGGAGTACAGCTTCGGTCTTATAGCCGAAAGAGATGTAAGCCTTGTCATCAAATACGTCTACTACCTTGCCGTCGACGACACTGCCTTTGTGTACATCCAGGTTCATTTCCTCCTGATCCAGCAAATCCTTCATGTTTTCCATAATACAAACTACCTCCTCTATGATCCAGTCCGGTGTGGATGCACCGGCGGTGATGCCAATCTTGTCCTGGCCAAGGAACCATTTGGGATTCAGTTCCTCTGCCGTTTCGATGTGATAAGTCTTTGCGCCTTCTTCCCGGCATATATCCGCAAGACGGGTCGTATTTGCACTGTTCCGTCCGCCGATAACGATCATCACATCTACTTGTCTCGCCAGCTCACGAGCTGCCTTCTGTCTCTGCTCGGTCGCATCGCAGATAGATTTGTGAACCTCTACCCGGTCTGCTTTTTTCCGGATTGCATCGATCAGACGTGCAGCCAGAACCACTGAGAATGTAGTCTGCATGACTATATTCACCTCATGAAACGCGGGAAGCATTTCCACATCCTGGAGATTCTCCACCATGTAGGAACGCCCCACGGCCCATTCTGCAACACTTTTCATTTCAGGATGGTTCTTTTCACCGATGAGTACAACCTGCTTTCCGTCTTCCACCAGGCGTTTTGTGATTTCCTGATTTCGCTTGACATAAGGGCAGGTCGCGTCCATTAGGGCTAGATTTTTGCACTTGATAGTATTATAGCACGAAGGCCCTACTCCGTGCGAGCGAATTATCACGGTCTCGTCCGTAAGATTCTCCAGATCGTTTACGGCTGGAACCCCCTTTTGCGCCAGTCTTTTTACGACCTGCGGGTTATGAATAATCGGCCCCAGAGTCACTGCCTTAATTCCGGAATCCGCGACACTGTCGGCGATTTTTATGGCTCTCCGGACGCCGTAGCAGAAACCCATAACCTTTGATTTATAAATTTCCATAGAATCTTTTTCCTGCCGGCATGCTCTGATATAATCTTTCTTCAAAGCATCCTATAAAAAAAATCAATAATAAATAATTACAAAGCTTTCTTCTGATAATCTGCTATCAGGGCTTCCATGCGGGATTTTACAAGAGCAGTCAATTCCGCTGCCGCCTCATCGGAAGGCTTTTGCTTCTCCACTTCAATAGGTTCTCCGATCAGCACGATGGGCCGTTTCAGGGTAAAGGGAAGTTCTCTGGAATGCAGAACTGCCACCGGGAGAATCGGTGTCCCGGTCAGAAAAGCCAGAGAAGCCACACCGGAATGAAACTTTCCCAGACCTTCCCGGCGGATGCGGGTCCCTTCCGGGAAAATCCCCAGGACCTCTCCCTGCCGCAGGAGTGTGAGCGCTGTCTTGATGGACTGCCGGTCCACCCGTCCCCTATGAACCGGGAAAGCGCCGCACCAGCGAATGGCCCCTCCGAATACAGGATTTTTGAAAAGCTCGGATTTTGCCATAAAGTGAACCAGACGGTGACGGCACGCAATGCCTACCAGCGGAGGATCCCAATAACTTTTATGATTGGAGGCCATGATGACGGCCCGCTCTGCAGGAATATTTTCCGCCCCAACGACACGGAGCCGCAGCAGACCGTAAAAGATCATATTCAGGATAAACCGGACGATCGCCATCCCCATCATACGTTCCCTTCTGCCTGATCAAATCCGGGGAATTTCTCTCTGCAGATGGAAATCATTTTTTCTGCAGTTTCCTCCAGTGTCAGGTCTCCGTTATCCAAGAGCACCGCATCTTCAGCCTTCTTCAATGGAGAGACCGCGCGGGTACTGTCCAGATGATCCCGTCTTTCGATTTCCTTCTCCACGGCAGCCAGATCCATTTCCGGATGTTCCTTTGTGATTTCCGCAAAGCGGCGGACAGCTCTCGTATGAACGGAAGCGGTCAGAAAAATCTTCACATCCGCTTTCGGGAGAACAGCTGTCCCGATGTCCCGTCCGTCGAGAACAATTCCACCCTTTTCTGCCTGCTGCCGCTGGATTCTGACCAATGCAGTACGCACCGGTCCGATGGCGGATACCCACGATACATGAGCGGAAACCTCCGGTGTGCGAAGGTGAGAAGTTACATCCTCTCCGTCTACGATAACATGCATTCCGTCACTGCCCGGACGCACCTCCATATGAATGGCATGCGCCATTTCCGCTATGTCTGCTTCCGTTTCCAGATGACGGGACAGGGCGATATAAGTCACGGCACGATACATAGCCCCCGTATCCAGATAGGCATAGCCCAGCCGGGCGGACAGAATCTTGGACACGCTGCTCTTCCCGGCACCGGCCGGTCCGTCTATTGCAATGGAAAGTCTCTTCATAATTCCCCCTTTGCAGCCGAAACGGCTGCGGTATATCCGGTCGAAAAGGCAGCCTGCAGATTATAGCCGCCCGTAAAGGCATGGATATCCATGACCTCCCCGGCAAAATATAAATGACCTGTTTTTTTGGATTCCATCGTGGAAGGATTGATTTCCTTCACCGAAACACCTCCCGCTGTCACGATGGCTTCCTCGATCGGCCGCGTGGCTGTGACAGTAAGAGGCATGGCTTTCATAAGCTCCACCAGCGTCCTGCGCTGCCCTTTTTTCAGCTCGCTCACCGGCAGCTCCCGCGGAATTTCCGCCAGAGTCAGCACCGTATCGACAAGCCGATGCGGCAGCAGATCCTGCATCGCCCGGCAATCTGCTTCAGATGAAATTTCTCAAAATCACGGAGAACCCTTTTGTCCAGAACCTCCTGCGTCAGAGCAGGCTTCAGATCGATGGTTCCCTTCACCTCATGTCCCTGAGAAAGCCAGAGCGAAGCTTTGTCGGAAAGAGACAGCACAATGGGACCGGAAATTCCGAAATGAGTAAACAGCATTTCGCCGAATTCCTCTGCTTTTCGCCTGCCTCCTGCATCAAGGGAAAGCGTGACATTCCGCAGAGACAGTCCCTGCAGCTCCCGGCACCAGTTCTCCCGGCAGACCAGCGGAATCAGAGCAGGCCGGATCTTCGTGATCTTATGGCCTGCTTCTGCGGCCAGTCTGTACCCGTCTCCGGTAGATCCCGTACGCGGATAGGAAGCGCCGCCGGTGCAAAGAATCACCGCATCCGCTTCCCGAATGCCCTTATCGGTGGAAACGCCTTTCGCTTCTCCGTCCCGGATGACCAGATGACGGACCGGCTCCTCCAGACAGAGATGCACTTTCTTTTCCTTCAAAAGACGCAGGAAAAGCCGGCGTACCTCCTGCGCATCATCGCTGGCCGGAAATATCCGGCCGCCTCTTTCTTCTTTTGTTGCCAATCCCCACCCGTGCAGTTTGTTCAGAAGATCTTCATTGCTGAAATTCCTGTACGCACTGTAAAGGAACTTTCCGTTTCCCGGCGTCTTTGCAATGAAATCCATAATGGGCGCACTGTTGGTCAGATTGCACCGGCCTTTTCCCGTAATCCCCATTTTCAGTCCTATCTTTCCCATTTTTTCGAACAGGATAACGGAAGCGCCCAGATCCGCTGCGGTCACTGCTGCCAGAAGGCCTCCGGCCCCTGCACCGATGACAGCAATTCTTTTATTTTGCCAGGTCATAAAGCTTCTTGACTTCCTCTCTTGTGAGTTTCCTGTACTCTCCCCGCTTCAGGCCGTTCAGTGTCAGAAAAGCATACTGCACCCGCACCAGCTCAAAAACCATATGATGAAAAACCTCCATCATTTTTCTGATTTCCCGGTTTTTCCCTTCATGGAGCGTCATGCGGACCTTGGTCTTATTCTTCTCTTTGTTATATTCCAGAATCTCAATCTCACAGGGAGCGGTCATTCCCGTATCAATTTTGACCCCTTTGGCCATCTTTTCTGCTGCTTTCGGAGAAAATCTTCCCCGCACCGTCACTTCATAAACCTTGTTCACCTGATAGCGGGGATGAGTCAGAAGGTTGTCCAGTTCCCCGTCATTCGTCATCAGAATCGCTCCTTCCGAATGATAGTCCAGACGGCCTACAGGGAATACCCGCTCCCGGACATTCCGGAAATAATCAGCCACGGTTCTTCTTCCCTCGGGATCCGACAGCGACGTAATCACCCGGTCCGGCTTATAAAAAAGAAAATATTTCGGCCGTTCCCGGCGGATAACTTCTCCCATCACCTCGATGGTATCCCTCATGGGGTCCGCTTCGCTGCCCAGCTCACGGACCACTCTGCCGTTGACCCGAACCTGCCCCTTCGTAATCAGCTCCTCTGCCTTCCGGCGGGAACATACCCCGGCGTGACTCAATACTTTCTGCAAACGTTCCTTCAAAATAAATCTCCTTCATCCAATTTCTCCGCCCAGCGGGTACGGAGCTCGCTTACATCATTCAATCCCGTGCATTGGAGGAACCGCTTCGTCGTACCGTAGAGAATCGGTTTTCCCGGCACGTCCAGCCGTCCCTTTTCTTCAATCAGACCCTTGTCTGTCAGCACAGCCAGAACACGTCCCGCCGACACACCGCGAATCTTTTCTATTTCCGCTCTTGTCACCGGTTCCTTGCAGGCCACCACTGCCAGCGTTTCCAGAGCCGCCGGAGAAAGCGGCGTTTCTTTTCCCAGAAGAGAAGTCAGCCACTGATCATAAATCTTTTTCGTGGTCAGCGCATAGCCTGCTCCCGTCCGGTGAAGGGTGATTCCCGAATCCTCCCGGTCATATTTTTTCTGCAGCAGATCCAGCGCCTTTTCAATTTCCACGGAGCTTTCCTCCAGCGCTTCCGTAATTTCCCGGAATGTTACCGGATTTCCCTTGGCAAAAAGAAATGCCTCGACAGCACCAGCCAGATTTTCCAAGCCTCTCATTGATTTCCTCCCTGCACGGCAAAGCCTTCCGCCGTATCAATCAGCCGGACCCGACCCAGCCGGATCATTTCCAGCAGTGCCAGAAAAGCAACCGCCAGCCGGAGCCGTGATTTCATTGTACGGAAATACCGGGAAAAGCTGACCGTTCCCTTTTCCCGAAGCACCCTGTTCCAGGAATCGGTTTCGGATTCCAGAGAAACTTCTTCCGGATTCATCCAGGTTTCTTCTTCCTCATGCAGGGACTGATATAGAGAAAGAAAAGCCGCCTGCAGCCGGCGTACAGAAATTCTGCCCCGATACAGACCGTTCTTCATTTCCTCCGGTTCCTTTCTCCGATAAGGCCGTTCCGCCTCCAGAAGACTTTCGATTCTGGCACGGACTTCCTTCATCTGCCGGAATTCCTCCAGAGAACGCGTCAGCTCCTGCCGGGGATCCTCCGAATCATCCGCTTCCTCCTGCCGCCGTTTCGGGAGAAGCATCCTGGACTTGATCAGAAGAAGCGTGGAAGCCATTGTAAAGAAGCTGCTTCCCAGCTCCAGATTGAACTGCTCTGCCTTCTGCAGGTATTCCAGATACTGATCCGTTATGATATGGATAGGAATATCATGGATATCGATCCTGTTTTTCGTCACCAGGTGAAGAAGCAAATCCAGCGGCCCTTCAAATACCGGTATGGTCACCTGATAAGCCTGTCCGTCTGCCTCTGCCATGATTTCTCCCTTCTGTCTTCTTTCCCGGACCCAGCTGTACGGCACTTTTGCCCGGTCTTGTCTAGTACAGTTTACCATAGAACAGAATAAAGGAAAAGAAATGCACCTCCGCCGCAGGCGCCGTTCATTTTTCCCGGACTTTCTCTGCCCGTACCGTATCCGCCGGATGCTTTCTTCCTCCGCCGCAGCAGAGAGACCGGCCCGGGAAAGCACTTTCTTTTCCATCCGTCTTTCCTTCGGGTATAATAAAAATATTGTACCAGAAAGGAATCCACCATGAAGCAGGATAAAAAGAAAAAAGAGATGCTTCCGCCCTTCACCGAAGCACTCCTCTCCGTACTGAAAAAAAATCGAACCGATTATGATACGCCGGGCCATCATTCCGGCACCTTCTTTCGTCTCACTCCGGACGGAAAAGCGTTTTACCAAATTCTGGGAAAAGGAATCTTCGAGGCAGATATTTCCGATTCTTCTTCCGTGATAGGAGATCCCTCCGCCCACAGCGGCGTAACCGGTCAGGCAGAAAATCTGGCCGCTTCCGTCTGGGGAAGCGACCGCTGCTTCTTTATTCTCGGCGGCACCTCCGCATCAAACCGGATCTGTGCCAATGCCCTCCTTGCCGAGGGAGACCTGGTCCTTTTCGACAGAAACAATCACAAATCCGCTTATCAGGGAGCTTTTCTTCAGGCAGGCGCCCGCCCGGTTTATCTGGAATCTTCCCGAAACAGCACCGGCATCATCGGAGGTCTTACGGAAAAAGACCTGGATGCCGCTCTTCTCCGAAAAAAAGCAGCTGCAATCGACCCGAAGGCTGCGAAAAAGGAACGGCCCTTCCGGGCAGCCTGTCTGCAGCTTGCCACCTATGACGGACTGTTCCTGAATGCGGAAAAAATTTTCCGCACGCTCGGCCCCCTCTGTGATTACATCTTATTCGATGCCGCCTGGGCAGGATACGAAAATTTTCTGCCCCTCCTGCGGGAATCGGCGGTACTGCGCCTTTCCCTCACCGAAAAGGACCCGGGAATTCTGGTCACTCAGTCCGTGCATAAACAGCTCTGCGGCTTTTCCATGACCAGTCAGATTCACAAAAAGGACAGCCATATCCGGGAGCAGAAACGGTATCTCACGGATGATCACCTGCAGCATTCCTGCCTGATGCAGATTTCCACGTCTCCATACTATCCCCTTCTGGCCGGCCTGGAAATCAATGCATCCATTCACCGTAAGAAGGGCGAAGAAATCTGGGAAAAAACTCGCCGGGAATCCGTAAAGCTCCGAAAAAAGATTCTGAAGGAGTGTTCCCTGGTCCGTCCCTTTGTTCCTGCAGAAGGCCCGTACTCCTGGAAAAATCATAAAACGGAAGAAATCCTCTCCGACAAAAATTTCTTCCGCCTTTCCCCGAAGGACAGCTGGCATGGCTTCCGGGACTTACCGGACGGATTGTATACGCTTGATCCATGCAAAATTCTTCTCACCACCGGCAGCTTCTCCGATTCTTCCGTTCCTTCTTCACCGGCTCCTCTCCTTTCCTCTTACCTGGAGCATCGGGACATTACCCCGGAGAAATGTGATTTCTATACCATTCTCTTCCTGTGTGAACCCGGAGATTCTCCGAAAAAAGGAAAACGCCTCCTCTCCGCTCTGAAAGAGTGGGAGGACGCCTGGCAGAAAAATGTACCCATGAAGGACTTCATGCCCTATATCCATGCAAAGGAAAATGAAGGACTTCGGGACTACTCCGAACGGTTCCGTCTTTTTCTGGCCGGGGAGCAGGCAGACACCCTGCAGCAGCCGCTCTTTTGTGCCGGGCATTTCCCGCCGGCACCTCTCACCGGAAAGGAAGCAGAGCAGCTCTTTCGGAAAGGCTGCTGCAAAAAAACACCTCTGCCGGAAGCAGAAGGAAAAATTGCCCTGGAACCTGTTCTTCCGTATCCTCCGGGTATATGTATCCTCAGTTCCGGAGAAACCTGGACAGGAGAAATTCTTTCCTACTTTCTTTTCCTTCAAAAATACGGAGAGGAATTCCCCGACTTCTCGCCGGAAATTGTGGGCATCCATGATGGGAAAAACGGCCCTTATGTGTGGACCGCCGATCTGAAGTGAAAGAAATACTTTTCCGGTTGACAGACCGTTTTCCTTCCTTTATAATATAAAAGCTGTTTTATAAAGAAATACAGCATATTTTTCAGAGAGGTGATTACACAATGGCAACAAACAAGAATCTCCGTTTTAAGACCAGCAGACGTTTCGGCGTAAATATTTACGGCCATCCGAAAGCGTTAAAACGGCAGGTAGCAGACGCTCGTCAGAAGAAACAGTCTGAATACGGCGTTCAGCTCGCAGAAAAACAGAAGGTTAAAGCGATGTACAACCTGCTTGAAAAGCAGTTCTACCGCTATTATGATAAAGCAAGAAGAATGTCCGGCGTCGTAGGCGAAAACCTGCTGTTCCTGCTGGAAACCAGACTGGACAATCTTGTATACCGTGCAGGCTTTGCACGTTCCATCCGTCAGGCTCGTCAGATGGTTACCCACGGCCTGATCAACGTTGACGGCAAGAGAGTTGATATTCCGTCCTATCCGGTACGCCCGGGACAGATCATTTCCCTCCGTGAAGCTTACAGAGCAAATGAAATGTTCAAGCAGTCCTTCCAGGAACAGAAGACCTTTGATCTTCCCTACATCGAAAAGAGCTTCGATAACTGGACCGCAACTCTCACCCGCTTCCCGCAGAGAGATGAACTTCCCTACAAGGACGAAGTTAACGAAACGAACATCGTCGAACTCTATTCTAAATAATCAGATAGAAACGGCATACAAAGCAGAGATATCGGATTTCCGGTATCCCTGCTTTTTCTTTTATTCTTCCTGCTTCCGGTCTGTTGCATAAAGCCTTGCGCTCCTGCCTTTTCAGGTCCGAAGGCGATATTCTTTCCGAATCGGAGGTGTCTTCTGCACAGGAAATATGTCTCTCCGGGTAAATTCTTTTCCTCTCTGCGGATTGATTTTTCCCATTTCGGGTATTCTAAATCTAAAAATTGTGATATAATGAAGACACAGAAGTTCACAGATGTTTCCGGAAAATATCTGCCTAATAAGTACATGTTGAAGAAAGAAGGATGATTATGCAATTTTATCGCTCCCGTAAAGAAGACAAAATTTATGCTTTTGCCGGTGCTGCCGGACTTCCTGTGGAAGATAAGCCGTGTGAAGAACTCACTGCCAATACAGTCGATGCAGCAAAGGAAAAGCATGTTCCCGTCATTGAAAAAAGCGGAAATCTCGTAACGGTTAAAGTCGGTTCCGTTGCTCATCCGATGACCAAAGAACATTACATTACATTCATTGCAATTGAAACAAAGGAAGGTATTCAGATCAAGACTCTTCAGCCGGAAAATCAGCCGGAAGCCATTTTTGCTTTAGCTGACGGCGATGAGATTCTTGCTGCTTACGCTTACTGCAACCTCCACGGATTGTGGAAAGCAGAAGCCTAATTTCTTACCAACGGAAACTGTCCGGATAAATCATCCGGGCAGTTTTTATGTACTCTTTTAAATTTTCTGTCGAAATGCGCAGCAGCCAAAAGCAGCGAGGTCTGAATCCCATGAAATAATTCATGGAGTCCGAACCTCGCTGCTTTTTATTTTCTGTTTCTAAAAGCTATTTCAAAATAACCAAAACGCCCCGTCCCTGCGGCTTTATTCTATTTTCGCCGCCAGTTCATCCCATTTTTGATATAGGCTTTCCAGCTTCTTTTTGGTCTTTTCATATTCCTCAGCCAGGGAAGCATAATCATCGGGACGCATACTCATCTGTGCTGTATACATCTTAAGAGTCGCTTCCAGCCGGCCGATTTCCATTTCCGTATGATCCAGCTTTTCCTGATCTCCCAGAGAAATTTCCTTTTTTTCTTCATGGCTCCCCTGGCATACAGCCTTTTCTTCTTTCTTTTCCTCCGGTATGATTCCTCCCCGGTCTTTCTCAAATTCCTCCAGGTCCTTTTTCTTTTCCTTGTAGTAGCTGTAATTGCCCAAGTACTCCGTAAGCTTCCCGTTTTCCATTTCCAGAATCCGTGTTGCCACCTTGTCCAGGAAATAGCGGTCATGAGAAACAATCAGTGCTGTCCCGCCGAAAGCCAGAATTGCCTCTTCCATGATTTCCCGGGTAGGAATATCCAGATGATTGGTCGGTTCGTCCAGGATCAGGAAATTTGGTTTTTCCAGAAACAGACACAGCAGAGAAAGCCTTGCCTTTTCACCGCCGGACAGGCGGGATACTTCCTTAAATACTTCATCTCCCCGGAAAAGGAACATGCCCAGCACATTCCGGGCCTCTTTTTCTCCGTAGTTAAAGCTGTTCCTGATTTCATCCAGAACTGTCAGCTCCGGATGAAGCCTTTCCTGCTCCTGGGAATAGTATCCCATTTTCACATTGTTCCCGAGCTGGATAATCCCCTGATCAGGCAGTTTATCCCCGGTAATGAGCTTAATCAGCGTAGTTTTTCCGGCCCCGTTCGGTCCGATCAGGCCCACGGTCTCTCCCCGGCGGATATGCAGGGAAAGCTCGGGGAAAATCTGATGGTCTCCGTAAGAAGCCTTCACACGGAGCACATCCAGCACCTTATCTGCATAAGGCGCCGGCGGCTCGAAGTGGAAGTTCAGCCGGGCCTGATGTACCGGTTTTTCCAGACGAACCAACCGGTTCAGCTGAGACTGTCTTCCCCGTGCCTGCTTTGCCTTAATCCCTGCCTTGTATCGGCGGATATATTCCTCTGTCTCCCGGATATGCTCCTGCTGCTTTTCATAAGCCTTCTCATAGGCCCTGTCCTGATTGGTCTTTGTCTCCAGATACCGGGAATACCCGCCCCGGAAGGACCGGCAGTGATGGTTTTCCAGATCAAGAATGCCTGTAGCCGCCGCATCGAGGAAATAGCGGTCATGGGAAATCATCAGGACGCCGCCCTTGTAGGAACGGAGATATTCTTCCAGCCATTCCAGCATTCCCATATCCAGATGGTTCGTCGGTTCATCCAGAAGAAGAATATCCGGATGGCGCACGAAAGCTGCGGCCAGATTGATTCGCACCTTTTGTCCGCCGGAGAACGAATGGATATCCCGATCCCAATCCGCCTCTGTAAAGCCCAGTCCTCTGAGAATTTTCCGGGTATTCGTTTCATAATCATACCCGCCGAGGAATTCAAACCGCGCTTCCGCCCTGCCGTACTGCTGAATCAGTTCCTCGTCATCCTGCCGTGTCTGCAGCTCTTCCGTAAGCTTTTTTATTTTATCCTTATAATATAGTACATCCCTCCAGGCATATTCCATTTCCTCCCGGATAGTGCCGGAGGTATAGTTGAAATCCTGCCGGAGATACCCCAGGACAGCGCCGTCGCTGACCTTGACAGAGCCTTTGTCATATTCTTCCGTGCCCATGATGCATCGGAGAAGCGTGGTTTTTCCGGCTCCGTTTGCTCCGACCAGACCGATTCTTTCCCCGCTTTTGACTTCGAAGGACACATCCTCAAATACGGTTTTGATACCGAAACTTTTGGAAAGTCCGCTGATTTTCAGTGTTGCCATAATTGAATATTTCCGTTCCCTTCTCTTATTGTCTGTCCGGAATAATATCCGCTTTAATGATGATTACGATTTCCGATTCCTCCGTTCCGCGGCTTCTGCTCTGGAAAAGCTTCCCCAAAATCGGAATATCTCCCAGAATCGGCACCTTGCGGAAAGTATCGGTATCTTCCTTATCAATCAGACCGCCGATGGTCAGCATATCCCCCGAAAGGAGGCGTACATTCGTATTGGCCGACCGCGTAATAATCCGATACGCTTTCATTTCCGGAACCAGGTAAGGCGTTGAAACCTCCGCATGAATGTCTGCCGTAATTTCATCGTCTGCTGAAATAATCGGCGTATAAGTCAGCTTGATTCCCGCATCCCTGTATTCCGTAGCCGTCGTCTTGACGCCGTTTTCCATATGCTCTACCACGACAGGAATCCGGCTGCCGATCAGGATTTCCGCCTTTTTCCCATTCATCGTCACCACATTCGGCTTGGCCAGTACCCGCGCTTTTCCTTCACTCATCAATGCATTCAGCTTTGCCTGAAAAAAGAAAGTATAGGGATGGCCTGATACCGAACGCCCGTAGGAAATCCCGGCATATCCGTCAGGAATATCTACATCCCAGCCGTTATGCTCAATCGACCGGATTCGCGGATTTCCGTCTTCATCATACTGGATATTTCCCGTATTATCCGTGACATACCTCTGCTCACTCCAACTGTCCCGGCTGTAGTCGGCACTGCCGGTGAGACTTTTGAAATCCCAATCAATGCCCAGATCCTTTGCATAGGATTTATTGACTGCAATGACTTCTGCTTCCACCTTGACCTGCTTTTCCGGAACATCCAGGAGCCGGATCAGCCGGTCGGCCTGCATCAATTCCATAGGACTTCCGCTGAGAAGAACGGTATTGGAAGAAGCGCTGTAGGTCACCTTTCCGCTGCTGAGGATATTTTTCAGCCCCTCCGAAACCTCCTTCGCATTTCCGTAGGACAGGCGATAGGACTTTACCTCTGCTGCAGCATTTTTCTCCGCATTATGCGAAAAAATAACCATGGTGGAGCCTTCCATACGTTCCACCAGGCCGCAGGCTGCCAGGACGGAATACAGAGCCTCATCGGCCGTCACATTTTCCAGACTGGCCGTAACCGATTCCCTGATTTCTCCGGAAAAGACCACATTCTTCCCGGTCAGCTCTGCCAGCGAACGAATAACCTCTGCTGCAGGAGCCTCTGTCACGTGAAGCGACAAGTCCCCTTTTTGCACCATTTCTTCTTTCTTCGGCTTTTTTCCGGCTGTTTTTTTCGGCATCGGCGTCTGCTTTTCTTCCGCTAAGGTTCTTTCGACCGTAGCATGAACCGATTCTGTCCGGTCGAGTACATGATTCTCTGCCGCCAGGCAGGGCATTCCCGTCAGGCAGAATACTGCAAAAAGAGCTGCTGCACTGTACTTCACCGCTCTGTTACCGTTACGGTGCCGGAATCGGACTCCAGTACAGCCCGATTTTCTCCGATTTCCGAAATAGTCCATGGTCCCAGATGCTCCCCTTCACTTACTGTTTTCACTTTGCCGTTCCATTCGAGCATTGCCCGCCGCTTTCCCTGGAAGGAAAGCGTTCCCTTCAGCCGTGGAAGCGTACTTTCTCCGGCTCCGGTATCCGTTTTTCCGGTCGAAGATGATGGGCTTTCTGATTTCTGACGGCTCTGTGAAAGATTCTTCTTCATCTCTTCATCGATTTTGGCAATTCCCTCTGCATGAAAAGGATCCCGCAAAGGCTTTCCCCGCAGATGGGAGGTCGCATCATAGCGGCGAATCGGAGAAGACAAATCTTCTTCATCGGGCTCCTCCTGTATTTCCGGAATTTCATTCTGCGGCTCCGGAAATACAGAAAGCGCTGTTCCTCCGCCGAAAAATCCCCAGAGGGACAATCCAAGGGCCAGCATACCTCCGGCCAAAGCCCATTTTTTCTGTATTGCCATCCTGCCTCCCGATTTTTCCCGGACAATCAAATATCCCGGCTGTAAAAACAGACGGGATATTTAAGGGCTGCCGGCAGCCCGTTTCCTTAAAATCTGAAATCCTTCGGCTGAATCATAAACCGGGTGGAATGTTCAACATCATCATAACGGAGCCATGCAAAAGCAGAATGCATATCCCGATAATACGTCCAGTATCTGTGCGTCAGGCGGCCGTCTGCCGTATCGACTTCCCAGGCCAGGCTGAACGCATCATTATGCGTCAGCTGCTGATAGAATCCGAAATCCAACGGCTTATCGCTGCTGTACGTATCATATTCATACGGAGTTTCCCCCTTCATGTCTCTGTCCGTATAGTAGATCCATGCATTGGTTCCCCCGTAATGACCGGAAAGCCCCAGCTGGTAATAACCGTTCCGGCGGATATGGGATCCGTCCGGCATCTTATATCCGTAGTAATCCTTTGCATACCCGGCTTTCCAGTTAAACTGCAGGAATTGCCCCAGCTTAAACGGATCGGAAGAGATATACAAATCATATCCCTTGTAGCTTCCCTTGATGCTCCGGCCGCTGCGGTTCTCATCCCAATACCCGATTTCTCCGGAAGCTCCTACATAGAACGGCGTATTTCCCAGGTAATAATTCCGGGTATTGTATTCAAAAGACGGTCTTTTCTTTACCCAGATACCGCCGTCATCATTGGTGGAAGACTCCTCTTCTGCATAGTAGAAAAGAAAAGTTCCTTCACCGGTGCGGTATCGGAGACCGATATCCGGTTTATATCCTACCTTTGTATACCAGCGATTCTTCATATACCAGGTAAAATCCGGATTTTTATTGATCGGAACAATCAGGGAATTCGACAAAGAAAATCCGTTGTCACTGTCGAACCCCGGACGCGGAATCAGCGTCCACGGACTGACATCTCCTTCATTATTCCGCAGAGAACCGGAATAACTCGGGAGAGTAATCAGCGTAGTATTTTTGGCTTTAAGCTGCACATTGTATGCTGTGTAATGATCCCCCGGATAAATCTCAATAGAATCCGCTTCAATCCGGTAATCCGGAACCTTTGCCACCGCATGGCGCGTTGTCATGTAGCCTTTTTCCACAACCACCCGGTTCTCTTCCCGGTCATAGGTGCCGTTGCTGCCCTGGAAATAGTACAGCCCGGATTCCCAGCCCCTGATGTTGTCGAAATGTCCTACATTCATTCCTGCATCATAATCCGCCCGATCAGCTTTTACTGCAGTCGTCGGATTTGTCCACCGGATTTCTCCGGGAGCCACATATCGTTTCACGATAGTATTCCCATAAAGATATTCTGTGGAGTACGTATCCATCATATGGCGGATAATCACCCGGCCCTGCAGATTCACATCGCCTGTAGTCTGATTGACATGCATCCGGTCAGCTGTTACCGTCATGGGATTATCCGCGGAAATACTGTTGTCGATTTTTCCGTCCTTATCCTTTTTCCCCTTCTGCTGTTCCTTCCGGGCTTTGGCCCCGGAAGAAGCATAAGGTTCATCCCGGTCTCCTCCCGAGAAAGACTCTCCGGCATTGTATGCAGGGCGCAGAACCCCGTTATTCACAGACATTACCAAACCCGGTTCCGGTTCGGACGGCATCTCTATTTCCCTGTTCTGCTGCAATCCGGAAGAAGCTGCCGCACTCTCTTCCTCCGCGGCCTGTACGGGAAGGAAGAAAATCCCTGCCGCCATGCCGGCCAGCAAATATTGCCTGTATTTCTTATTCATGTCTTACAATGACCACCGATGTATCCTGGCTGTCTGCCTGCTCTGCAGCAGCCGATTCTGTTTTGACATCGCCCTTTTCTCTTACATTTTCAAGCTCTGCCTTGGCATCTTCATTCATATTCTCCGCCGGCGCTTCCGCTGCGGATTCTGCCTTTTCCTTCGGTGTTTCTGCTGCGGATTCCGCTGCTGTCTTCGGAGCCTCTGCTGTTTCCTGTACTGCGTCTGCAGAAGCATTTTCTCTCTTGATCCGGCTGCGGAGCGTAATCGTCGGTGCCCCGTCGGTCAGCTCGATTCCCTTGGTCTGTACAGCCTGCTGCGTCTGAATATACAGCGGTGTTCCTGCCGGCATCTCTACATCTTTGCCCTTAACAAAAATACCGCCTACCAGCCCGAGCGGTCCCAGTGCCAGGGCCCCGATAGCGGAAGCCCCTACAGCCGCTGCTTCCATCTTGATTTTCTCCTTTGATTCCGGTCCCAGAACCGTCGGAATTGCTTCATCATCGACAGAGAATACCTGGTCAAAGGAAATATCCAATGTACCGCTCCGGCCAAAGCTCTGCGGGCGGCTCACCTTCGTGACCACACCGCTGCCCTGAGCGCCTTTCGGCAGTACCAGTACATCTCCTACCATGACATCCTCAGCTACCGTGAAATGGACATCATCCCCGACCTGATTCGTTTTGCTGCTTACGTCCTCATTCAGAGAAATCTTAAATACCGTATCTGCCGGAAGCTCGACAGCCTTCATTTCGAAATGCTGATCGCCGTATACGGATTTTTCCAGTCCGGCAATGCGGGAATCCAGCGCCCCCTTCTTTTCCTGACCGTATACCAGTGTTTCCAGCTCACCGATTCTCGTGTTCAGTGCATCCTGACGGATTTCATCGGACAAATAATATTCCAGTGCATTGGTTCTGGTATACATAGACGGCGCCGTATCACTGACTCCCTTGACAACATCCGTATACAGATTGTCCACCCGGGCATCCAGCCCGTTGGCTGTGGTATTTCCTTTCCCGTAAATGATATTGTCAATCCCGTCCGTTCTTCCGATCAGAGAGCCTGTCTGCACACTGCCGTAAACGACCTCATCAATCCGGTCGAGCTTTTCCGACATGGTGGACGGATCTGCCGCCCAGGCCGGAACGGAAAGAAGCATCGCCAGTCCTGCTGCCAATAATGCTTTTTTCATGATATATCCCCCTTATAACCTGACATCGATCACAGCAGAGACTCCGACCCCCTGTACACGGGAGAAGGATAAAGGATTCTTGCTGTCCATAGGGATCAATCCCTTGATCCGGAACAGCTTGTCATTCCAGCTGATTTCCAGCTGTCCTACCGCTTCTACCTTGTCCACCTGCTCCTGGGTGCCGATAACCTGTGCCGCACCGATGTAGCCGCTGTTTCCGATACTGACGATCGGAACGACCTTTGTCGCATAATTGGTTCCTGCGCCTTCCTTCATCATCACGGAATTGATGGCGCTGTTGATGGAATCCCCGTACCGCGACACAAGGACACCGATACCGCCTACCTTTACAGCACCGCCTAAGAGATCGCCGATGCCGAAAGAAAATACATGAGAAACCGTGCCTGCGCTCAGCATGAGCCCTGCCAAAACACAGACTGCAGTACGTTTCATATTCATAGTGAGACTCCTTTCTCCGATTCACAAATGAAAATCCCGCTTTCACGCAAACTTTCCTGTTTTCCCGGCATCTTTTCAGATGTTCCGGAATCCCCTTTATATGGCTATACTCGGTTATTATTATAAAATAAAAGGAGTCTCTGTGCAAACAGAAACTCCCTCAGTGCCCGGTAAAACGGCTCTTTTTACGGAATCAGTCCCGCTTCTCTGCAGCTTCTCTTTTGGCTCTCGGGCTGCCCGGCTGTGCCATCACGGACGGCTTTTTCAGCTGGTTGTAAGCCTGGATCATCATGGCGCATTCCACACGCTTCTTCTGAATTTCGCAGGTGATATCATAAGGCTTATGAATATCTCCGGCAAAAGATTCATTATTCGCATGGCAGCCGCCGGAGCAGAAGAATTTCGCCCAGCAGTCCACGCAGGTCGGCTTGCTGAATACATGATTGGCCCGGAAATCGTGCATCATCTTCATATTCTTCAGGCCCTCATATACATTGCCCAGTACATAGCCCTCACGGCCTACGAACTGATGGCAGGGATAGATATCCCCGTTCGGAACCACCGCCAGATATTCATGACCGGCACCGCATCCGCGAAGACGCTTCGGCAGACACGGACCTTTCCAGAGATCCATGTTGAAATGGAAGAAGAAGAACGGTCTTCCTTCCTCCTCCCGCTGGATAAACAGCTTAGCCAGGCGGTCATATTCCTCCTTGACTCTCGGCAGGTCTTCTTTTTTGATGGAATATTCTTCCGTATCCTCCCCGACAACCGGTTCCATGGACACGGCATCGAATCCGTGATCCAGCATATCGATTACATCGGTGGTGAAATCCAGATTATATCGGGTAAAGGTTCCTCTTACATAATATTCCTCGCCGTTTCTGTGCTGTACACAGTACTGGAGATTTTTTACGATCCGGTCATAGGTGCCTTCTCCATGCACACCGGGACGCATCCGGTCATGCATTTCCTTTCTTCCGTCCAGGGACAGAATCAAAGAAATATGATTGTCGGTAAGATACTTCACCTTCGCTTCATCCAGAAGCAGTCCGTTTGTCGTAAGAGACATTTTGATCTTCTTATGGTGCTTCTTTTCCTGTGTATGCACATAGTCAATGGTCTGCTGCACCACATGCCAGTTCAGCAGCGGTTCCCCGCCGAAGAAATCCAGCTCGCAGTGTTCTCTCGGCCCGCTGTGGGCGATAAGGAAATCCACACCTCTTCTGGCCACATCAAAAGGCATGAGCATACGCCACTGACCATAGCCGCCCTGTCCGGCAAAGCAGTATTTGCAGCGCAGATTGCAGTCATGAGCAATATTCAGGCAAAGAGCCTTGACAATCGGCCGATCCTCGATAGCCAGCTCATAATTCGGATCCATGGGAGCAAAAAGCGTTTCATTTTTAATGAGCTCATCCAGATCATCCATGACCTCATTCAGCTCTTTCTCCTCATAATCTTTTCCCAGATTTGCCAGGACCATATCCCGGTTCTTTCCGTTATAATACGCAAGCACATCATATGTCACGTCATCCACCACATGAACAATGCCGCTGTTGACATCCATGACAATATTCATGCCATTCTGGCGGAAACGATGAATCATGGGCTTTACATGATAATCCATTAGAATTCTCCTTTAAACTTCTTTTTCCGTATTTTTTCCGCGGATATTGCTTCCATACAACAAAAGCCCCCGCTCTTGAAACGGGGGCTCAGCCGCGCAGATTC
The DNA here is from genome assembly GCA_938038225.1 of uncultured Dialister sp. Lineage (GTDB taxonomy): Bacteria > Bacillota > Negativicutes > Veillonellales > Dialisteraceae > Dialister. The sequence goes on from CALHRX010000007.1 coordinate 498,251, forward strand.
TTATGCTCTTTCAGCTTCTTCTGCTTCTTCCTGGGTCGTGCAGATCAGGTTGCCGATGGTGCAGCTTGTCTTGCAGGCAGACTGGCAGGAAGTCTGGCATTCGCTGCAGCCTTCAAACTTAATGGAATCCTGCAGAGAAGAACGATTGATTGTAACAATGTGTTTAGACATGATGTCACCTCCCAGTAACAACTTTTTTCTTCATTCATAATATCATAGAGAACAAGAGAAATACAAGTATATTCCCCGCTTCGGCACATCTTTCCTCCAAAAGCCTGAAAGCTCCCGCCGGAAAGAAAGCATTTTCCTTACAGGAGATGCCAGAGTCCGTACAGAGCCCCCGCGGGAATGAGCGCCATCATGAGAAGCGCTCCCAAACATCCGCTTTTCGAGCCGTGAACCTGGAACCATTCCTCTGCAATATCCTGCGCCGCGCCGAATTCTCTTTCCATTCCCTGAATGAGACGCCACAATTCCCGGCAGTCCGCTTCCGTCATATGCTGGTCGAAGCGGTCTTCCTTTCCGTCTTCCTTTTCTTCCTTCTTTTTCTCTTCCTTTTCCCGGGCAGCTTCCTCGGCCTTCTTCATCTGGCCCTTGATGTCCTCTGTCCAGTCTCCGCTCTCTCCGACTTCTTCAGCAGGCTTTTCAGCCTCTTCTTTCCGGGCTTCTTCCTTTTCCTCCAGATCTTTCTTTTCCAAAGCGTCCTCGTCCACCGCTTTCAGAAGCTCTGCCTTCAAAGCTGCCAGATCTTCCTTATACTTGTGAACCGCCGCATCCCAGAGCGTATAATCCAGCTTCCGCTTGATATCATACATGGTCCCCATAGTAGCCTGCTGGAACAGGTATTGGGTATTTTCCATGTCTGCAAAAATTTCTCCCACTCTGCCCTTGTGCTTGAATTTTGATTTGCCGACCTTCACAAAATAGATAAATGTACCGATATGTGCCCTCAGATTGCCGATCGGGCTGTCCTTTTCATGCTTCTTGTCAAAGAACCCCATAATAGCTTCATAACTCCTTACCGCCGATTTCCGGCCTGTTTTTTCTTATTATAGCTGATTTTCTCCCGCTCTGCGGAAAAGATTTACAAAAAAGCCTCGTACCCGTATTCCGGAAGGACAAGCCCGATGCCCATATCCCGCATCAGTTCCTCCAGCTCCGGCAGATCCCGCAGGAAAATATCCCGTTCGGGCTGCTCCGGCAGAACAATCCGCCCCTCAAACAGGGTATCCGGAGAAAGATGCAGCCTTTCAATCAGCATCTCCTGATCCAGTGTCACCTTATGGAAAAACACCCGAAGCAGCATTCCCAGAAGAGACTCCGTCCCGTTTCCCACCTCCATCCACCGGACAATGGAATAATCCCCCTGCGGCAGGGAACGGCCGTCATGGAAAAGAAGCACCGGCTTTCCTTCCCCGTCTCCGGACGGTTCCGAAAAAGCGATCCGCTTCCGCAGCAGCCTGCCGAACGGCGGCAGACTGTCCTGTGATGCCGCTTTCTCTTCCGGAACTTTCCCGGAAACTTCTGCCGTCAGCTCTTCTGTCAGACGGTATTTTCCCACCGGCGCAGTAATCCAGATTTCCCGGTGTGCCAGGAGCCATTCAGAGATCACACGTGCATACGGTTCCCTCGTATCCGCAGTCAGACCAAACCGGTTGATATAGTCCTTCATATACAGCGTTTCCGGATGCTCTCCGTCCTCTTCCAGACGGGCCAGGATTTCCGAACGGGTCAGTTCCCCCGGCAGAGAAGACCCGCCGTTCACGGGCAGCACATGCCATCCGTGGAAAAGCTTCACTGTAAACACCGAAAGAAGAGCAGAGAGCCTCTGCCTCAGCGGATTTCCGACAAGCGTCTCCTTTCCGTCTTCCCGGCAGATTCCCACTGCGGCGAAGCGGAATTTTCCTGCAGGAAGACCGAGAGCCTTCTCCACCGCCTCCCGATTCATGGTCTCCTTTCCTGCCCAGAGATAAAGGATTCTCTCCAGAGGCAGCATATCTGCATCCACTTTCGTAAAGAAGCAAATCCTGTCTCCTGCTGCATCGATTGACGCAGCAAAGAAATCTGTTTCTTCCCCGCTTGCCCGATTCCGCACCGTCACACGAAGATCTACCGGCGTCCCGCGGAAAAACTGCTTCTGCTTCAGAATTTTCTGCACCGCTTCATCCTCTGTCTCCGATGCACGGCGCAGAACAGTTTCATAATTTTCCCGGCAGCTCACTTTCATATCCTGCAAATGCGCCAGCAGGAACGACACAGCTTCCGCCTCCAAAGATCTGCCGGAATCCGTGCAAAGCCCCTTCTCCCGGATATATTCCTTTTTATACAGCAGCTCCGGCGCAGCCATTCCGGCTTCCAGAGCAATCATCCATTCTTTTTCCGTGTACATAGTCATCATTCCTCCGCATCCAGTGTACCACAGGAACAGCTTCAATCCGAAATTTTACAAAAATAAAAATTTCCTCTTGCAAAACCGGGATTCATCCGTTATACTAAACGAGTACCTCACGAGCGGTGGTTCAGATGAAGGGCTGAAAGAAAAAGCAAAAAACTTCATTGACAAATCAACCGGTTGTTGGTATAATAAAATACGTTGTCGGGGCATAGCGCAGTTTGGTAGCGCACTTGGTTCGGGACCAAGGGGTCGCAGGTTCAAATCCTGCTGCTCCGACCATATGCGGGTGTAGCTCAATGGTAGAGCGCCAGCCTTCCAAGCTGGTTACGAGGGTTCGATTCCCTTCACCCGCTCCATTTTTTATCAGATGTGATTGACAAATAATCAATCATTCAGTACTATTATTATGTTAATGCCGGTATAGCTCAGCTGGTAGAGCGGCGCATTCGTAATGCGTAGGTCGTAGGTTCAAATCCTATTGCCGGCTCCAGAAACATCACCCGGAAGGATCATTCCTTCCGGGTTTTCTTTTGCCCGAAATAACCCCATTTCCCTCCCCGGCTCCGGAAAACAGGAAAAAATCTTTCGGAACACCCCTCTGCTGTTCCCTGGCATATCCGCCCGGTGCTTTGCAGCTTCATTATAAGGCTTCCTCACGTCCCCTAGGAAAGTCTTGATTTCTCCTTTAAAGCGTCCTGTAAGCCTCTGCACAAACATCTTAAACATTTCCCCTTCCCTGCCCGTAAAAATGCTCTCTCCCCTGAAAATATTAAATTCCTGCATGCAAAAAAGGACTGCATTCCCATCGAATGCAGTCCTTTTTCTTATCTGCTGTCTCAGCCGATAATGTTCAGGGTATATTCGTTATATTCCTTTTCCAGAGCTTCTGCATCTTTCATCATTTCCAGCTGAAGATCGGAAGCGGTGTCATAATCATCCTTTTCCAGCGCTTCTTTCAGCTTTGTGCAGAGGCACTTTTCTGCTTTGGTATCTTTGATAAGGGCAATGCGCTTTGCATTGATGGATGCCCAGCGGTCATCATCCAGTTCATCTTCTCCCGGGAGCTTCTTAAAGCCTTTTACAGCGGTTTCTACTCCGGGGATGATGCGGTCGATGAGTTCATTCTTCCAGCGGTATACGATGGAGGCAACAAAGGAATCCACAATGGTCGGATTCAGGCTTTCTCCTGCAGTGATGACAGCCATTTTATCTGCATGGGCTTTCATGGTCTTTACATTTTCCCAGACAGTAGCCGGCGGCTTGCCGAAGGCTGCATCTCTTTCTTCCTGGGTGAAGTCTTCGAATACGTTGTCTTCGCAGCGGTATGCTCTGCCTTCTTCCAGGTAGTCTGCCTTATCGCCCGGCTTCTTGGAGAGTTCTGCCAGGAGATCTGCCGGAGTCTTTCCGGAGGTTACTGCATAGGTAATGCCGTCCAGAGCAGACAGGAAGAGGCAGGATGCTGCCAGATAGGTATTGGTGAACGGGTTCGGTGCACGGAGTTCGAAGCGGGTAGCTTTCGGGTTGTCGATATCTCTTACCAGACCGATCAGAATGGTTCTGTTTCTGGACGGAACAGTCGGATTGTGGCCCAGAGAGGTTACGATGCAGACCGGAGCTTCGAAGCCCGGTTTCAGACGGTTGAATGCATCGGTGGTGGAAGATACGAAGGGGTTGGTTGCTTCGTAGTTCTTCAGGATGCCCATGATGAAGCCGTAGCCGATGGTGGACAGGAAGTCTGCCTTCATGTCGGTCGGTGCGAGCAGGTTGATGATCTTGCCGTTTTTCAGTTCAGCGCAGATGCCTACATGGGTATGTTCGCCGCTGCCTGCTACGCCGATAATCGGTTTTGCCTTGAAGGATACTTCCAGGCCGTATTTGCGGAATACTTCACGGATCACGATGCGGGCTTCCAGTTCATTGTCGCAGGCCTGCAGGGGATTCATGGAGAAGAGCCAGTCCAGTTCAAGCTGTTCGCATACGTCTACGGTATGGCCGAAATCGTCGACTTTCGGTTTAATGCCCCCTACTTCTTTATGGCCCATTTCTACATGCATGCCGCGGGCATCGAGTTCTTCAATGGCTTCTTCCATAGCCGTCCGTACGTTGCCGCGCATTCTCTGCCAGTACTGTTCCTGGAGTCTCTGGGAAATGGACAGATGCTTTACGGTTTCTCTTTCGCTCGGGGTCTTGACCCAGAATTCCAGTTCGGTACCGATGGTAAATTTGATATCCTTGATATCATCGAAAGGAACGTCTTCCATTCCGGCAATCTTCTTGCCGCCGGCCAGAAGGCTCTTCAGATGATCTGCTACATAAGCGCAGGAGTTCTTCAGAATGGAGCGGGAATCAATGAATTTTCCGTTGTGGAGAAGGAAGCAGGGAATGCGGAGTGTGCCTGTAGGACAGCCGTTTTCTGCAATCAGTTCCGAGTTGTAATCCACATACCAGTTGACGGAAGGATCGGCTACCATATCAACGCGGGCATCGTTCAGGGTAGCGATATTCATCAGTACGACAGAGGAGCCGTCGGTCTGGATTGCTTTTCCTTCAAAGAAGTCTTCATAGTTTTTGATGAACAGTTCAATCGGCACTTTTTCGTCCGTATCGTTGCCTGCCAGGTCAATGCCGACCAGGGATACAAAGCGGATTTCCGGATGCGCTTTCAGAAGTGCCAGAACGCCTTCTTTGCCGAATTCTCCTGTAGGAATGACATACAATAATTTTTTGTCCATGATATTACCCTCCTGTTATTTACCATGTTTTGATGAGCATGTTTTGAAACAATCTTTCTTCTAATCCTTATCCTTCTTCAGCCGTCCTAGGGAGACCAAAGAGTCGAACCGGTATTTCTTCTGTCCCGCTTCACAGAGGCACCTCCATTTTTGCAAATGAAGAGAACCCACCCCCTGACGGGAATGGGTCCTCTTTGGCCGAATATTCTATTTTCGCAATCAGAATGTGAATTTTTCGAAAGAAATCAGTCCAGGATGTTCAGCGCATATACGCGGTATTCCTTTTCCAGATCTTCCATTGTCTTCATCATGAGCAGCTGCAGATCGGAAGCGGTATCGTAGTCCTTGTTTTCCAGTGCTTCTTTCAAACGGGTGCAGAGGCAGATTTCATCATCTGTATCCTTTGCCATCTTGATTCTCTTGATTTTAATGGACTTCCAGCGTTTTTCATCCAGCTTGTCTTCATTATCCAGTTTCTTATAGCTCTTGACAGCAGCTTCCACGCCGGGGATGATCCGGTCAATCAGTTCATTTTCCCAGCGGTACAGGATGGATGCCACAAAAGAGTCAAGAATCTTTGCGGAAATGGTGCCGCCTTTGGTAAGAGCTGCCACCTTTTCCGGATTCTGGTTCATAATCTTTACATTTTCCCAGACCGTAGCCGGCGGCTTGCCGAAGAGAGCATCTCTTTCTTCCTGGGTAAAGTCTTCAAATACATTGTCTTCGCAGCGGTATGCTCTGCCTTTTTCCAGGTAGTCTGCGTCATCTTCCGGCTTCTTGGAAAGTTCTGCCAGCAGTTCCGCCGGTGTCTTTCCGGAATTTACCGCATAGGCAACGCCGTCCAGTGCAGTCAGATACAGGCAGGATGCTGCCAGATAGGTATTGGTAAACGGATTCGGCGCACGGAGTTCAAAACGGGTGGCCTTCGGATTTTCAATATCACGGATCAGACCGATCAGAATGGAACGGTTCCGGGACGGCATTTCCGGGGTATGGCCCAGGGAGGTAACGATGCAGACCGGCGCTTCAAAGCCCGGTTTCAGACGGTTGAACGCATCGGTGGTGGAAGATACGAAAGGATTGGTTGCTTCGTAGTTCTTCAGAATGCCCATAATGAAGCCGTAGCCGATGGTGGAGAGATAGTCTGCGGACATATCTTCCGGAGCCAGCAGGTTAATGGTTTTTCCGTTTTTCAGGAGTGCTGCAATGCCTACATGGGTATGTTCGCCGCTGCCTGCAACACCGATGATCGGTTTTGCCCGGAAGGATACATCCAGACCGTTTCTGCGGAATACTTCGCGGATCACGATGCGGGCTTCCAGTTCATTGTCTGCTGCCTGGAGAGGATTGGTCGAGAAGAGCCAGTCCAGTTCCAGCTGTTCGCACACATCAAAAATATGGCCTTCGTCATCGACTTTCGGCTTAATTCCGCCGACTTCTTTATGCCCCATTTCCACATGCATGCCGCGGGCATCCAGTTCTTCTACAGCCTGTTCCATGGCAGTCCGTACGTTGCCGCGCATTCTCTGCCAGTACTGTTCCTGGAGGCGCTGGGAAATGGAAAGATGCTGTACAGTTTCTTTTTCGCTGGGAGTCTTGACCCAGAATTCCAGTTCGGTGCCGGTTGTAAATACAATGTCCTGAATTTCGGAGAAGGGGAAGTTTTCCATTCCCTTCACCTTTGCGCCGGTCAGAAGTTTTTTCAGTTCATTTGCTACATATTCGCAGGATCTCTTGAGAACGGAACGGGAATCAATGAATTCTCCGTTATGGATCAGGAATGCCGGAATGCGGAGAGTTCCTACCGGAAGACCGTTTTCTTCGGAAATGTTTTCATCATTGTAGTCCACATACCAGTTGACGCTGCTGTCGGCTACCATGTCGACGCGGGCATCATTCAATGTGGCAATGTTCTTGAATACGACGGAAGACCCGTCCGTCTGCACTGCTTTGCCTGCAAAGAAATCTTCATAATCTTTCATGAAAATTTCAATCGGGATTCTTTCATCCGTGTCATTGCCTGCCAGATCAATCCCAACCAGAGAGACGAAACGGATTTCCGGATGCTGTGCCAATAAGGAAAGTACCCCTTCTTTACCATATTGACCTGCCGGAATGCAGTACAGCAATTTCTTGTTCATTTGAGTCCTCCTAAGACTGTTCACCATTTTTTGAATTTAAAATCCCTGCATGAAAAGAAAGTGACTCATTCCCCTAGGAATGAGTCACCCTTGACGCAGCTTATTAACTTATGCAATAAGCATACACCATCCTTCTCTCTTTTGTCAAGCGAGAAGCTTTCTTACGATTTGGTTAATCACTTTTCCGTCGGCTTTGCCTTTCAGCTTTGCCATGACAACCTTCATCACAGACCCCATATTTTTCTGCCCGGGGTCCATGGCATCAATGACTTCTCTGACTACCGTTTCAATGGCTTCCGGAGTCATTTCAGCCGGCAGGTACTTCTCCAGTACTTCGATTTCCGCTTTGGTCTGCTGAACCAGGTCCTCTCTTCCGGTACCGGCAATCTCGCTCAGGGTTTCTTTCCTTTGCTTGACTTCCTTCCGGAGAACGGCAAGAACCTGATCATCATTGAAGTCCGCGTGTCCGTCGTCGATCTCGGCCTGTCTGATGTGAGCACGAGCCATACGGATCGTGTTCAGTGCAAGCCTACCCTCTTCTTTCGCTTTCATGGCTGCTTTCATGTCGGCCATGAGCTGTTCCTTGATTGACAAAACTAATCACCTTGCAACTTATTTAAACTTACGTTTTCTGGCAGCTTCGGATTTCAGTTTACGTCTAACGCTGGGCTTTTCATAATGTTCACGTTTTCTTACTTCAGAAAGAACCCCGGCTTTTTGGCAGGAACGTTTAAATCTGCGAAGAGCACTATCAAGAGATTCGCCCTTTTGAACTTTGATCTCAGACATCTATATCCCTCCCTCCCAATAAGACTGATGGGGTGCTGTTGCACACTTATAAATTATAAAATACAAACCCTTTTCTGTCAATTCCATTTTATCACGGAAAAGCATTGCAAACGGGAAAACACCCTTTTCTTGCGGAAGGGAGAATTTCTTCCGCAGAGCCCGGCCGGAAACCTGCCTCCGGAAAAGCCGGTCCCACGAAAACCTTCCCGTTCCGTAAAAAAGGAACCGGCAGAGTCTCCCCTCCGATTCCTTCCGTTTGCTTTTTTATTTTCTGTACAGTCCCATGGCCCGAATGGCTTTTTCATAGGTCTCATGAGCTCTTGCATGCGCTTTTTCCGCACCTTCGTCAAGGATACGGTCAAGCTCGGGACTGCCTGTCAGTTCACGATAGCGTTCCTGAATCGGAGCCAGCTCGCCCACCACCAGATCCGCCACATCCTTTTTGAATGCGCCGTAGCCCTGTCCTTCGTACATCTTTTCGATTTCTTCAAAGGTCTTATGGGAAATCGCAGAATGGATGCTCATCAGGTTGGATACACCGGGCTGGTTCTCCTTATCATAATGAACATGCGCCAGGGAGTCGGTGACCGCTTTCTTGATTTTCTTGACGATCACATTGGGTTCATCCAGCATATGGATCGTTGCCCATTCATTGTCATCGGACTTGCTCATCTTGCTGGTCGGGTCCTGCAGGCTCATCACGCGGGCGCCGCCTTTCGGAGAGAACATTTCCGGCAGGACAAAAACTTCGCCGTATTTCCGGTTGAATCGTTCTGCCAGATCGCGGGTGATTTCCATATGCTGACGCTGGTCATCTCCTACAGGCACCAGGTTGGCCCGGTACAGAAGAATGTCTGCCGCCATCAGCGGCGGATAGGTCAGCAGTCCCAGGGGAATAAATCCGTTCTTTTTTTCCTGCTTCTGTGCTTTGGACTTATACTGCGTCATTCTTTCCATTTCGCCCACATAAGCACTGCAGATCATCATCCATCCGAGCTGGGCATGTTCCGGAACTTCGGACTGAACGAAAATCGTTGCTTTCTCCGGATCCATTCCGGCAGCAATGTAAAGAGCCGCCAGATTTCTTGTTCTTTCATGGAGGAGCTTCGGGTCCTGGGGAACTGTGATGGCATGCTGGTTGACGATGCAATAGTAACATTCTGCCTTATCCTGGAAGGGAATGAAGTTCTTCAGGGCTCCCAGGTAATTCCCCAGTGTCAGGCTTCCGCTGGGCTGTATGCCGGAAAAAATAACATCCATAGTAAAACCTCCTATCGTTCCCGCTTATTCAACGGTAACGGATTTCGCCAGATTGCGCGGCTTATCCACATCGTTGCCCCGCTTGATGCTGGTGTAATAAGCAAGAAGCTGCATGGGAATCACGGCAAGGATGGGCGCAATAAAGGGAGCAACCCGGGGAATCCGGACAGTTTCCGTCGTATATTTTGCAATTTCCGTATCATCATCATAGCCGATGCCGAGTACTTCTGCACCGCGGGCACGGACTTCCTGGATGTTGCTGTACATCTTGGCGCTCACATCATCCTGCGTAGCCACAGCAATGACCGGAGTATCTTCTGCAATCAGAGCCAGTGTGCCGTGTTTCAGTTCCCCTGCCGCATAGGATTCGGCATGGATATAGGAAACTTCCTTCAGTTTCAGTGCGCCTTCCATGGCAATTGCATAGTCGATGGAGCGGCCCAGGTAGAAAATATCACGGGCTTTAATCAGCTTTTCGGCTACATTCGCCATGTGATCTTTTTCTTTCAGGACTTCTTCGATTTTTCCCGGAAGGGTTTTCAGAGCATCGGTCATCGTCCGGATTTCTTCACCGGAGAGCGTTCCTTTCAGCTGTCCCATATAAAGGGCAAGCAGAAGAAGAGCCACCAGCTGTGTCGTATAGGCCTTTGTGGATGCAACTGCGATTTCCGGACCTGCCAGGGTGTAAATGACACGGTCCGCTTCTCTTGCAATGGAGGAGCCGATGGAATTGGTTACAGCCAGACTCTTTGCGCCCAGTCTCTTTGCTTCTTTCAAAGCAGCCAGAGTATCAATGGTTTCCCCGGACTGGCTGACTACGATGCACAAAGTCCGTTCATTGGTCAGCGGATAGCTGTAACGGTATTCGGAAGCAATTTCCACGGAAACAGGAATCTTCACGAACCGTTCGATATATGTCTTTGCCACCAGTCCTGCATGATAAGCAGTGCCGCAGGCAGTAATAAGGATGCTGTCGATATTCTTGAAGCAGTCTGCGGTCCAGCCCAGATCATCAAACGCAACCGATCCGTCCTTGTTCAGATGAATCTGTATTGTGTCCCGTACTGCTTTGGGCTGTTCGTAAATTTCCTTCAGCATGAAATGGGGATAGCCGCCCTTTTCTGCTGCTTCTGCCGTCCAGGTTACTTCATGGACATCCTTTTTAATTTCTTTGCCGTCCTTATCATAGAGGGCAACGCTGTCTTTCTTGACAACAGCCAGTTCCAGATCGTCCAGAATATAGATCCGGCGGGTGCGTTCAATAACGGCGGGAATATCGGAAGCAATGAAGTTTTCTCCCTCTCCCAGGCCGATGATCAGCGGATTGTCCTTCTTTGTGCAGATGATGGTATCCGGATCGGAAGAATCCATAAATACCAGACTGTAGGAGCCTTCCACTCTGGCCAGAACCTTGCGGACGGTCGATAAGAAATCTCCGTCATCCAGTTCTTCCGCCAGATGGGCAATAACTTCTGTATCGGTTTCCGAGCGGAATACATGTCCTTTCGCCAGGAGCTCCTTTTTCAATGTCATATAGTTTTCAATGATTCCGTTATGGACGATGACAAAATGATTTTTACAGTCGCCGTGAGGATGAGCATTTCTGTCACTGGGCTGTCCGTGGGTCGCCCAGCGGGTATGCCCGATGCCGATATGGCCGTGGATCGGATCGGCTTCCAGTGCTTTTTCCAGATTGACAAGGCGTCCCTGCTTCTTCGCAATACGGATTTTTCCATTTTCGTAAACTGCGATACCCGCAGAATCATAGCCTCTGTATTCGAGACGTCGAAGACCGTTAATCAGAAAATCAGAGGCTACTCCGCTTCCCACATAACCTACAATACCGCACATAAATGGTATTCCTCCTTAAGTATTTCCTATAGCTGTATATTTCTTTTCCTGTGATCAGTTTATATATGGCTTGTATTATAACACAATTGCAGAGATTTTTAAATTTTTCTCCCGCTTGATGCATAGGTCTGAAAATGCGGACGCAGTTTCAGCACATCCTGTCCTTTTCCTATATCTGATTCCAGAGGGCCATGGCTTCATTCATTTCAGCCTGCATATCTGCCAGTCCGGACAGCGCCGCGATGATAGCAGCAGCCGTGAAAAGGACAAACAGCGTCAGAAGGAGAAGATACGGAATCAGCGCTACTGCCAGAGCTTTTCCCCGTCTGAAACGATAATTTTCACCGATAGCAGCAACATCCAGATAAAACATCCAGACAAAAAGCAGAAATCCCAGAAGTCCGTTCAATTCGAAAAAGCCCAGAGCAGACAGCAGGGTCAGAAAAACAAAGAATCCCGCCGGGAAAGACGCTGCCATAAAGCCGGCCGTGATTCCCCGGGCCGTCCCGCTTCCGCCGAAAAGCCCCGCCGCATAATCAATGACGGCGCAGTGCAGAAGAAGGGAGAGTCCCATTCCGACGACCATACAGAAAAGCTGCGGCAGAAATCCGGAGCCTGTTCCCAGCGAGGGAATCGTCAGGAGCAGGACTGTAAAGGCCCAGATTCCAAAAGCCTCCCTGATTTTTTCTCCGTAGGTCAGATCGGCCAGTGTCTTTCTCGGTGCGGTAATCATCCCGTAGAAATAATCCAGTATATTATCCATGAATGCCTCCCTGACTCAAAGCTGAACTGTTTCCGGAAAGGACGGAAGATTTCAGACCTTCTCCCATGGCCCGGCCGAGCATCTGCCCGCTCCGGCTGAGCTCTCCGGAAAAGATTTCCGTCCAGGACATGCCTTTGCCGTATGTCCTGATCATGATATTGTCGGATTCGATGCCCGCTGCATTGCCTGCATAATTCAGCGCATCGTAGTAGTTGCCCATCGCATCCACCAGTCCCAGATCCTGCGCCTGTTTGCCCGTCAGAATCCGGCCGTCCGCAATGGCCCGTACTTTGGCTTCATCCATTTTTCTGCCGTCGGCCACCGTCTGAACGAACTGATTGTAGATATCATCCACCATAGTCTGGATCATTGCTCTTTCCTCTGCGGTCATCGGACGGTACATGGAAAGGATATCCTTATGGGCGCCGCTCTTGATTTTGTCATTCTTGATGCCCAGTTTATCCATCAGCTCTTCTACATTGTTATAGTCCATGTACACGCCGATGCTGCCGGTAATCGTTGCCGGAGAAGCAAAGATATAGTTTCCTTTGCTGGCCAGCCAGTATCCGGCAGAAGCACACATATCTCCCATGGAAACGATGATAGGTTTCCCTGCGGAGCGAATTTTATCCATTTCCTCCGCAATTTCCTGGGTAGCTCCGGTAGATCCTCCCGGACTGTTGATTCTTATAAGAATCGCTCTGGCCTGAGGATCTCTGCGGGCTTCTCTCAGCTCCCGCATCAATTCTTCACTGGTAATTCCGCCCCCGCCGTCCAGCAGCGTATTGCCGGAAGCGCCTCCTGTGATGGGACCTTCAATACGGATAACCGCCACATAGGGCTTTCCCAGCCCGCTGAAAGAAGCATGGGTTTCCCTGTATGTGAAAACTGCCGCCAGAACAGCCGCGAGGAAAAGCACCCCCAAAAGCGTCAGTATATATTTCCGATTGCTGAGAATCATAGTATTCCTCCTTTTGCTTTTCTCTAGATTATAGCACATCCCCCAAAGTTTCCTGCCGTATTGCAAATCTGATGCAAATTGTCTGCCATAGTAAAAGTTTATTGCCCAATCCATACTGTAAATATCATCTCTGAAAGAAGGAGTCCATGCACTCCGATCCCGCATCACGGGCTTTCCTGGAAGCCTTCCCTTATACCGTTCCCATATTTGCCGGTTTCTGGTTTGTCGCCTTTGCCTATGGGTTTTACATGCATTCTCTGGGATTTTCCCCGCTATACCCCATGATTATGGCCATGATCATCTTCGGCGGTTCCCCTGGAATTTGTTGCCGTCACCATGCTGCTGTCCCCTTTGCTCCGCTGCAGACTCTGCTCGTTGTCTTCACCATCCAGGCCCGCCATCTTTTTACGGCATTGCTCTCATGGAGAAGTACAGAGGCCCCGGAAGGGAATCGGCTTTATCATGACCGCTCTGTTCCTGGTAATCTTCCTGGAACAGTAGATGAAGGAAGAGAACCATACGTCTGCCTTCATCGGTCTGGGCTGTTCCGTTCTTGCCCCGGCTCTTTTCGGAAAAGATTCTTTTCTCATCCCCGCCATGGTTTCCATAGTCGTCCTGATTGCCCTTTTCCGTTCTTCCATTGAAAAGAGTATCCTTATGACAGCGCTGCCCTTATGGCAGCAGGCCGTGCTCATTCTGCTCTGTGCCGCCGCTACCATGACAATCCTTTTTCTTCCCTTTATTCTTCTTCGTCCGGACCGGGAGCTTCCGTCCGCTATCTTCGCCCTTCTTGTCATTTACTGCCTGAAGGATGTATCCCTGCGGGAGACACCTCACGGCATCCCTGAATTTCTTTCTCTGCTCCTGACCGGATTTCTTCATATCCGGAAAAGACCGCTGATGCTTTCCATGGCAGGAGGAACTTTTCTGTACATGGTCCTGCTCCAATTTGTATTTTCCCTGCAGTCCTTACATGAAAAAACGGGAACAGACTGAATCCGTCTGTCCCCGTTTTTCATGCATTTTTCGCTGAACGGCTGTGCGCCATCCAGATATACAGGCCCGCCGCAAGCTGCAGAACGGCTGCTGCCGCAAAAACCGGTCCCAGTCTGCCGAAAACCGCTGCCAGGCCTCCGCCCAGAAGCGGTCCCAGACAGTTGCCTACATTCATAGCTGCCGCATTGATTCCGTAAGCACTGCCCAGCTCATCCTTGGAAATAACTTCCGGCACGGCTCCGGAAATGGAGGTAATCCCTCCGATAGTAAAAAATCCGAATCCGAACTGCGCCGCCCCGAAAAGGAAAGTATTCGGCGCCGCAAACTGCAGAGCGGAAAAGACTCCTGCTCCTGCGAAGGAAATCATCGCAGCCTTCATGAAGCCCTGATGCTCGCCGAAGCGTCCCCAGAAAGGTCCGCCGAGTGCTCCGGCAATCCCTGCAGCTCCGCAAATCAGCCCGGACAGGAGAGGAATGTCTCCGTTTCCTCCGGTCAGTTCCGCTACATGGAGAGAAATCAGAGGATTCACGATCAGAAGGCCGCACTGATTGATAATCATCAGCAGAATCAATCCCATGAACTTCTTATTCCGGGAAAGCTTCCGGAAGGAAACGAGAAGCCCTTCTTTTTTCCTTTTCTCCTTCGGTTCATGATAAGGTTCCTTCACAAGGAAAAGAACAAGGAATACCGCCAGCAGATCAATGACTCCGGAAATCAGGAAAGGCAGCCGCAGTCCCAGAAGCGAGCCGATAATTCCGCCCAGGAACGGACCGATCATCGTTCCCACGCTCCGGCCGCCCAGAAGAATGCCCGATGCAGTCCCTGCATGTGAGCCGGAAATTTCCGACAGAAGCGCCTGCGAGACAGGAATGAACCCAAAGGAAAAGCCCTGGAACAGGCGGGCGCCCAGAAGCTGCCACGGCGACTGTGCTATATAGGACAGAAAGTAGGAAATCGACAGGCATGCTGCAGAGCGGATGATCATCTTTTTCTTTCCCACCCGGTCCGCCAGAGCTCCCCACACGGGCATTACAATGGCCCCCATGATGAACATCCCGGAAATGATGACTGAATTCCACAGAGCCACAGTAGACTCATCAGCTCCCAGATCAAGAAGGTACAGCGGAAGGAAGGGAAATACAAGAGTTGCACTGCCTCCGATGCAGGCGGCTCCCACGGTTGATGCAAACAGCGTCTGCCGGATTTCTTTCTGTGAAAGTGTCTTTTTTTCAGAATTTCTTTCCATAGTTTATCTCCTTTTCCCCATTATACGCCCTGTATGCAAAAGGCCGGGCAAAAGAAAAAGAGCACTGATGTGCTCTTTCGTGGTGACCGGTATGGGATTCGAACCCATACTCTCTGCGCTGAGAACGCAGCGTCTTAACCGTTTGACTAACCGGCCATGTGATAAATATTATAGTCGATTCCTGCTGATTTTTCAAGTATTTCCAGGGAAAAATAAAGCTTATCCGCCGGAAGAACCTGCTGTCTTTTTCCGGAGAGAAGGAAAATAAAGAAGCTCTCCCCGGGATCTCCTTTCCCGAAGAGAGCTTTCCTTATTCTTTATCTTTCTTACATTTCTTGTTCTTTTCATAAAGCAAAAGCAGTCCCTTCAGTGTCAGCATCGGATCCACCACATCAATGGTGCGGGATTCAGAGGAGATCAGGGACGCCAGTCCGCCGGTAGCAATGACTTTTACATTGTCCACTTTCAGTTCTGCCTTGATGCGGGTGACGATTTCATCAATCTGTCCTACAAATCCGTAGAAAATACCGGCCTGCATGGCGGTTACCGTATTCCGGCAGATGATATTCGGTGTCTTCACCAGCTCGATGCGGGGCAGCTTGGATGCTCTCTGGAAAAGGGCTTCCATAGAAATTCCGATGCCCGGTGCTACAGCACCGCCCAGATAGTTTCCCTTTTCATCAATGACACAGAAGGTGGTTGCCGTTCCCATATCGATGATAATAAGCGGGCAGTTATACTCTGCAATCGCAGCTACGGCATTGACGATACGGTCTGCGCCCAATTCTTTCGGATTGTCGTAAAGAATGTTCAGTCCGGTTTTGATGCCGGGGCCTACGAGAATCGGCTTTGTATGGAAATACCGCTGGGAAAGGGTTTCCAGAATCGGAATAATCGGCGGCACAACCGTGGAAATAATAATATCCTCTATATCGGAAAAGGACAGCCCGGCCAGTTGAAAAAGCTGCCCCAGAACCCCGGCATATCCGTCTGCCGTCTGCAGCCTGTCTGTGGCAATTCTCCAATGGTGGGTCAGCTTGCGATCCTTATAAACACCGCATACGATATTCGTATTTCCTACATCAAAAGCCAAAAGCATGGCAATCCCTCCGTTCAGACCTTTTCGGCCACCCATTTTTTACATCATGAGTATCATGCAACAAAGCCGACAGTCTGTCAAGCAAAAATGGGATAAATCCGCTGATTTTCCGCCCGCTTCCGGAAATACTGCGGAATCTCCCGCAAAAATACCCGATTCTGAAAAAGAATCGGGCATTTTCTCGGAACCCGTTCGGAGCAAGACTCCCGGCCGGATTCCGGATCATTATAAATATGTAATAAATATAAATAAAGAAATTACTTCCGAACCGCACTGTCCGCCGGCCGAATGGACACATCCCCGGCAAGGACACGATTCACCTTTTCCCCGTCATCTACGAGAAGGCAGCCGTCCCGATCAATATCAACGGCCTTTCCGACATAGCTTTCCTTCCCGAAAATGACCCGTACCTCAGAGCCGACGGTAACGGACAATGATTTCCAATCCTCGAGGACCCGATCGAAGCCTTCCGTCTCTGCGATTTCATATTCCTTTTCCAGTTCGCCCAGAACCGCAGACAGCAGTTCCTTGCGGGAAACATCAATTCCTTCATTCAGGAAAGAAGTGGCTCCGTCCCGGAATTCATCAGGGAATTCACTCTTTTTCATTCCTGTATTGATGCCGATTCCCATAATAATATAATCAATTTTTTCCATAGAAGCAGACATTTCCGTCAGAATGCCCACCATCTTTTTCCCATGATACAGAATATCATTCGGCCATTTTATGCCTGCATCGGTCAGACCAAGCCGGCGAATTCCCCGGCAAACGCCCACCGCCGCCAGAAGAGTTACCTTGGAAGCTTCCATGGGCAGGAAATGAGGCCGGAGAATCAAAGAGAACCAGACGCCCTTTGCAAAAGGACTGAAAAATCCCCGGGAAAGACGGCCGTGACCTGTTGTCTGCTCTTCCGCTACAACAATGGTGCCTTCCTCTGCTCCCTGACGGGCAATTTTCTTTGCCTCTTCATTGGTGGAAGCCGTGGATTCCATGTACACCACATGCCGGCCGAAAGTCTCTGTCCGCAGAACGCTGTTGATTTCCAGCGGTGTCAGCAGATTCGGAGCATATATCAGCCGATATCCTTTTCTTGTGCTGGATTCAAAAATATAACCGCGGCTTTTCAGAACATTGATATGTTTCCAGATTGCTGTCCGGGATACATTCAAATCCTTGGAAATCTGCTGTCCCGAAACATATTGTCCGTTCGCCTTGCGAAAATAATCGAGAATCGCGTTTCGCATGATGACCTCCCTTAATACCGGCATGTCCGCCGGATGCTGATTTGTCAGTTTCATTATAATCAGATACGGGCTGCCGGTCAACCTGCGCCGGCCTGCCCATTGACATTCATTCTGCTGCCTTTTTCCGTGCCATTGACGCGGCTTCCCGATTCCCTTCACCTTTCCCTCGAAAAGTCCTGACTCTCCGGGCAGAACAAATCAGCCGCCCTCCGGAAAGCGTTCTCATCTCTTTGGTTTCCTGCCAGAAACGAAAAAGACTTTCAGAACCGGATGGTCCGAAAGTCTTTTCCCCGCCGAGAGCGGATACCTCTTGTTACAGAATGTAATTGGATACATTCATATCGGCTGCCACAGAGCCGAGTTTTTCCCGTACATAGTCCCCGTCTATGGAAACATTCTTCTCCTCCAGATCCGGCGCCTCAAAGGACAGATCTTCCAGGACCCGTTCCAGAATCGTGTAAAGTCTTCTTGCTCCGATGTCCTCGATCTGGGAGTTTACATCATACGCCAACTGTGCAACCGCATCCAGTGCGCTTTCCTCAAAGGAAACGGCAATTCCTTCCGTTTCCAGAAGCGCCGTATACTGCCGGATCAGCGCCTGTCTCGGTTCTGTCAGAATCTTCCGCAGATCCCCTTTCGTCAGGCTGGAAAGCTCCACCCGGATAGGGAAGCGCCCCTGCAGTTCAGGGATGAGGTCGCTCGGCTTGGAAACATGGAAAGCTCCGGCAGCAATGAAAAGAATATGATCCGTCTTGACCGGACCGTACTTTGTCTTTACCGTAGCCCCTTCCACAATAGGAAGAATATCCCGCTGCACGCCTTCCCGCGATACATCCGGACCTGATGCGTTCCGTCCGGCAATCTTATCGATTTCATCGATGAAGATAATTCCCCGCTCTTCCGCATAGCGTACTGCTCTGTCCTTCACTACGTCCATATCCACCATTTCATCCGCCGCAGCCTCTGCCAGAATTTTTTTTGCCGCCCCTACAGTGACTCTTTTCTTCACGGTTTTCTGCGGCATCATTGCAGAAAGCATCTGGGAAATCCGGTTGGCCTGCTCATTGTCTCCCATACCGTCCTGCCCGCTTTTATCAGGTACTTCAATGGTGATCTGCCGGTCATCCAGCTCGCCGCTGCGGATCCGTTCCAGCAGTATTTTTCTTCTTTCCTGCTCCCCTTCATCCGGCGTCTTTTCCTCCGGCTTGCCTCCGAAAATAATATCCATGGGGCTTCTCGTTTCCGCTTTTTTGGACGGCCACATAATTTCCGCAATTTTCTTCACCGCTTCTTCATCAGCATCCCTGCCGTAGCGGGCCGATTCCTTCCTCTTCTCCAGACGGACCGCTTCCTCCGCCAGATCCCGAACCATGGATTCCACGTCGCGTCCTACGTAGCCCACTTCGGTGTACTTGGTGGCTTCCACCTTCACGAAAGGAGCATCCGTCAGTGCTGCTATACGCCGCGCAATTTCTGTCTTTCCCACACCGGTAGGTCCGATCAGAAGGATATTCTTCGGGCTGATTTCCCCTGCCATTTCCGAAGAAATCCGGGAGGCTCTCCAGCGGTTTCGAAGGGCTACCGCCACGGATTTTTTAGCTTCTCCCTGTCCGATAATATATTGATCCAGATACTCCACGATTTTACGGGGTGTCAGTTCTTCCTTCATAATTCCTCCACGATAACATTATGATTGGTATATACGCAGATGTCTGCCGCAATATGAAGCGATTTTTCCGCAACTTCGCGGGCAGAAAGATGGGTTTCCGCCGCAAGCGCCCTGGCTGCTGCCAGTGCATAATTTCCGCCGCTTCCGATTGCCAGAATCCCGTCATCCGGTTCAATGACCTCTCCGCTTCCGGAAACGAGGAACAAGTGCTCCCCGTCCGTCATAATAAGCAGGGCTTCCAGCTTCTGCAGCACCCGGTCGCGCCGCCATTCCTTGGCAAATTCCACGGCAGCCCGCACCAGGTTCCCGTTGCATTCTGCCAGCTTTGTCTCAAATTTATCAAAAAGAGAAAATGCATCGGCTACGGAACCGGCAAAACCGGCAATAATCTTTCCGTGATACAGACGGCGTACCTTTCTGGCGGTATTTTTCATGATAACCGCATTTCCCATTGTGACCTGCCCGTCACCGGCCACAGCAGTATGGCCGTCCTTTTTGACAGCCAGTATCGTTGTTGCATTAAACATAAGCTCTCCTATCTCCTAACTACTGATGATCAGCTCATTCTTTATGTATTATACCATTTCCGCCCTGCGGAATTTCCCGAATCAATTTGAATCTCTCTTCCGGTCATGCTATGCTAAAAGCGTTGCAGTATACATCCGTTTTTTATTATACGATGGGACATGATTATGGAAGATCAAATTGAACAGCTGACGGACCCGCAGGAAATCCGGAACCGTGTCCGCGAAATTTATAAGCACAATCCTTTCATGGAAAAATATTTTCACATCCACATTGATGAAATCCATTGCGGGAGTGCCACAGTCAGCCTGAAAACAGACCCGGCCATCCATACCAATCATACGGGACGGATTCACGGCGGCGTACTGGCTGCACTGGCCGATGCCGTAACCGGTGTCACCTGTGCCGCAGTAGGCGCCTCGGTCGTTACGGTAGCGCTGACAATGAATTTCATCCGTACTGCCGTACCGGGTGAGACGATCCGCGTAGTCAGCCACATCGCACATAACGGCCATACCACCATTATTATTGAAGCAGACATGATTGACTGCAAGGGAAATCTGATGGCCAAGATCCTGGCTACCATGATGATTCTCCATCGTTTTCCGGAAATTCCCCGCCACTGGGAAGGATAACCGTAAAAAAAGCCTTTCTGCAGACAGCGCTTTGCCGCCTGCAGAAGGGCTTTTCTTTTTCCCGTACGGGCCGGACATCCATCACCGGCTTACATCGGTTGTCACATTGACCTTGATTGTTTCCAGCGACATCCCGGTTGTATACTCAATTTCTTTCTGAATCCTGTCCCGCATCATATGAATGACTTTTTTTATACTTTCCGGGGTTCCGCTCCGAACTGTCACATCCAGCTGAAGAATCAGCCCGTTCATCTGGCTGTCGCTTTTCTGACTGGAAATCTTCATGATTCGAATGCGCTTCATATCCCGCACTGCGTAATTCACCAGAGCCTTGATGACCCGGCCGGAAAAGGAAAGTCTTCCGTAGTAGCTGAAAATCGGGCGAACCACACTTCGCTCATCTTCCTGACTGAACCGTTTTCCCAGCTTTTTCCGGCTGCGAAAAAAACGGAGCGGATCCACCAGATACCCCTTGAAGTAAGGCTTGAGCTCCATGGTCGGGACAGGAATAACATGCTTTCCTTCCTTGTGGCGGGCTTCGCTGGCTTTCCGCATATCCTCGGGACTTGCTACTTCTTCAATGCGGATATATTTGCACGGCATCGGCAGCTGCAGAGCTTTGGCAATCGTCCTGACCATCCGGTCGGATGTTCCCAGAATCAGAATCCTGTTCGGATTAATCTTCTGAATCATTGCCTTTACCTCGTCCCGCTGCGCTTCATCCCAGAAAATGGCGCGGCGGACCGCTTTCAGCCGGCTGGCTTCTCTTTTCGCCGACTTTCCCGCAACAATCCGGTTATGATAAATCAGAATCCCATCATCAATGATGCAGGAAGCCTGATTTTCATAAGCAATCACCAGTGCCCGGTCGCTCTTTCCCGTCCCCGGGGGACCGTAAAATGCAATAACCTCCATACTTCTCTCCTCCCTTACCTTGTTCTATTTATTATATCATTCCTGCAGGAAGACGTTGCAAAAACTGTGTATGCCTGATTGTTTTTCCCGGCAGATTTCTTTTCATATCAATACCCGTGCCGCGGCTGCATCCGGATGGTCCTTTCCTACGGAAGACTTTCTCTGTTTCGGGATTTTTCATCAAACACAAAAACTGCGGAAAATGAACATCATCCATTTCCCGCAGTTTTTCATTCTTCTCCTACAATCTGTACTTCCGGATACAATGTAACGCCGTACCGCTCCCGGACCCGGTGCTGTACCTCCCGGATGAGCGACAGCATATCCTCACAGCTGGCTTTTCCGTCATTGATCAGGAAGCCGGCATGCTTTTCACTGACCTTGGCATCTCCTACGGCATAGCCTTTCAGTCCCAGTTCTTCCAGCATCTGTCCCACGAAATGCCCGTCCGGACGTTTAAAGGTGGAACCGGCACTTTTCTTCTCCAGAGGCTGTTTGACCCTTCTCCGCTGATTCAGGTCATTCATCAGATTCTCTATGTCCCGGTGATTTCCTGCCTTAAGCTCCAGTGTAATATCCACAATCAGCTCTTTGCGGTTCATAAACCGGCTGTGCCGGTAGGAATAATCCAGATCCTTCCGGGTATAGGTAATGATATCGCCCGCTTCATCACAGACCGTTGCTGCTGCAATGATTTTCGACATCTCCCCGCCGTAAGCACCGGCATTCATAAACGCCGCCCCGCCGATACTGCCGGGAATTCCCGCGGCAAATTCCATACCGGACAAATTATACTGCAATGCTTCCCGGGCCACTCTGGCTGTTGCCACGCCGCTTGCTGCTTTCAGGAAATTTCCTTTTCGTTCCATCGACTGCAGCCGCCCCGTAAAGAGAACCGCTCCGCGGATTCCTTTATCTCTCACCAGAAGATTGGCCCCGCCTCCCAGCACAAAAAGCGGAATCTTGTTTTTAGCGGCAATTCTGACAATCACCTTCAGCTGCTCCAGCGTTTCCGGAATCAGGAAGCAGTCGGCCGGCCCTCCGATTCCGAAAGTGGTATGCCGGCTCATGGGCTCATTTAATTTTATCTGATTTTCTCTGAGTACGTTCGAGAAGTATCCTGCATATTCTATATTCATAGTCCATTCCTTTTTCATATTATCTCTATTATTATAAATTTTGCCGTCTTTTCAGTCAACGCAAAAGGAAGGGCATACAGAGAATTTATAAGAATCAAAATTTTATTAAGAAAGGCTATCCGGCAAAAAAGCCGAAAGAAAAGCTGTGGAAAAATGCTCTTCCACAGCTTTCACAGGTTGTCTTACGGGATCAATTGGAATTATTTCTTTTCTACGAGCTTCAGATCGACAGCAATGTTCTTGTCAACATTTTCGCCCTTAGCCAGTTTCAGTGCAGTTTCTACACCGATTTCGCCCATCTTGTCCGGCTGCTGAGCAATAGTAGCTGCCATGGAGCCGTCGTTAATAGCCTTGATTCCGTCATCCGTTCCGTCAAAACCGATAATGAGGATCTGCTTGTTGGCTGCTTTTGCTGCGCTGACTGCACCCAGAGCCATTTCATCGTTCTGTGCAAAGATAGCTTTTACATCTTCATTGGCCTGAAGAATATTTTCGGCAACGGTCAGGCCCTTGCTGCGGTCAAAGTCTGCATTCTGCTTAGCCAGAACTTTCAGCTTCTGGTCTGCAATATTATGGAAGCCCTGTCCGCGTTCACGGGTTGCAGATGCTCCGGGAATACCTTCCAGTTCTGCCACCGGTGCACCTTCGCCCAGTTTGGAAATGATGTATTCAGCTGCCATTTCGCCGCCTTTGATATTGTTGGAAGCGATGTGAGCTGCTACTTCGCCTTTATCGGAGGAGCGGTCAATGGTAATAACCGGAATCTTTGCATTGTTTGCAGAGATTACAGAGTTGGAAATCGCTGCGGAATCTACCGGATTGACAATGAGGACACTGATATTGCCCTGGAGAAGATCCGCAATATCATTGGCCTGCTTAGCCGGGTCATTCTGTGCATCTACAATCTTGACCTGTACGCCGGCTTTTTCAGCAGCAGCCTTTACGCTGTCGGCCATGGTCACGAAGAAAGGATTGTTCTGTGTGGAAACGGAGAATCCGATTGTAACTTTCTTGGAATCGGAAGCAGCGCCGGCATCCTTCTTATCAGAAGAGCCGCAGCCTGCTGCAGAAATAAGTGCTGCGCCGATCAGAGCAGCCAATGCGATTTTCTTTAACAACTTGATTTCCTCCTTAATTCTTCTTGCGGTCCATAAGAACAGCAAGCAAAATAACAATGCCCTTGACAACCTGCTGATAGAAGCTGGACACGTTCAGAATATTCAGACCGTTGTTCAGTGTACCGATAATCAGAGCGCCGATCAGAGTGCCGGAAATACGGCCCTTACCGCCTGCCAGAGATGTGCCGCCGAGGACAACCGCTGCGATGGCATCCAATTCATAGCCCATGCCGGCTGTCGGCTGAGCACTGTTCAGACGTGCGGTCAGAATAGCCCCTGCAACTGCGCAAAGGCACCCAGTCAAAGCATAAGCAAAAATCTTGATTCTGTCAATCTTAATGCCGGAAATATAGGATACCTTTTCATTCCCGCCGACTGCATAGGTTTCACGGCCGAGCGGAGTTTTCTTCAGAATAAAGTAAAGGATGAAGAAAGCAATAAGCATAATGATGGCCGGTACAGGAATGTCCAGGATAAAGCCCTGGCCGAAGCCTGTGAAGATCGGATCATCACTGAGTCCGCTGATCGGGTTGCCGTTGGTGAAAACCAGCGTAGCCCCGCGGTAAATGGTCATGGTTGCCAGAGTGGCAATGAACGGAGCCACTTTCCCGTAGGAAATAATGATGCCGTTGACTGCTCCGAGAAGAATTCCGATGAAAGCAGAGAATACGATGGCCATCTCCGGATTGGTTCCCTTGGTAATCATGCTGGCCATCAGGGCAGAAGACAAGGCAAGGATACTGCCTACGGAAAGGTCAATGCCGCCGGTCAGGATAACAAAGGTCATACCGAAGGCAATCAGTGCATTGATGGAAATCTGCCGTGCCAGGTTTTTCAGGTTGGACGGATCGATGAAACTGTCATTCAATGCGGAAATAACGACGAAGAGGATAATCAGACCGATCAGCGGTCCCATTTCCTTGATCAGATTTTTTACTTTAGCGGAACTCATTTTATTACTCTCCTCCGGTAGCAAGTGTCATAATTCGTGTCTGAGTAGCATCTTTATGATCAACGATGCCGGCTACATGCCCTTCATGGATAACCATGATCCGGTCACTCATGCCGATAACTTCCGGCAGTTCGGAAGAAACCATGATAATGGAAACGCCCTGTGCCGTCAATTCATTCATCAGATCATAAATATCCTTTTTGGCCCCAATATCGATCCCCCGGGTCGGTTCATCGAGGATCAGGAGCTTCGGCTTCATGCCAACCCACTTGGCAATAACCACCTTCTGCTGATTTCCGCCGGAAAGAGCACTTACGGGAAGCTCAATCGTCTGTGCCTTGACTCCCAGCTTTTTGGATAATTCCTCAGCAAAGCTGAATTCTTTGCTGCTGTCCAGCACCTGACCTTTCGCCAGATGTCTTTCACTGGGAAGTGTAATATTCTTTTCAATGGAAAAATCAAGAATCAGTCCTTCTGTCTTCCGGTTTTCCGTGATGAACCCAAAGCCTTCCTTTATGGCATCCCGGGGATTCCGGATGGTGATTTCTTTTCCTTGGAGGTAAATCTTTCCTTCCTTATGGGGATCCACGCCGAAAATCGCTCTCATGATTTCCGTACGGCCTGCTCCCATCAGGCCTGCCACGCCGAAAATTTCTCCCTTTCTGACACCGAAGGAAATATCCTCAAAGACGCCGGGCTGCGTAAAGTGTTCCACCCGGAAGATTTCGTCTCCCGGCACATTGGTCCGGGCCGGATAGTATTCACTCATGACACGGCCTACCATGTCTCCTACGATCTGATCCATATTGGTTTCCTCAGTCGGACGGGAGCTGATGGTCTGTCCGTCCCGCATAACCGTGATGGTATCGCAGTTGCTGAAAACTTCTTCCATACGGTGGGAAATATAGATGATCGAAACACCTTTGGCCTTCAGCTGCTTCATGACATCGAAAAGGCAGTCTGTTTCTCTTTCCGTCAGGGCTGCGGTCGGTTCATCCATGATAACCGTTTTTGCATCCAGCATGAGGCTGCGGATGATTTCCGTCATCTGCTGCTGACCGACGGAACAATTCTCCGCCACTTCATCCAGAGGAAGTTCAATGCCGATTTCCCTGCATTTTTCCTCTGCCAGGGCTCTCATTTTTTTGAAATCAATGAGTCCGAAGCGGTTCTTCGGCTTATTGGTGGGAAATAAATTTTCCAGGATTGTCAGGTTGGGCCAGATATTCAGTTCCTGATGAATGAAGGCAATGCCGTGATTTTCCGCGTCTTTATTGTTGCGGAACACTGCTTCCTTGCCGTCTACCAGGATGGTCCCCTCATCTGCCTTGTGAATCCCGGTCAGAATGTTCATCAGTGTGGATTTGCCGGCCCCGTTTTCCCCCATCAGCGCATGGATTTCACCGGGACGGATATGCAGATTGACTCCGCCCAGTACCTTGTTGCTTCCGAAGGACTTGCAGATCCCTACCATATTAATGTCCATGTACTACCGATTCCTCTCTTAAAAGATACAGCCAGACTGCAGGATAATGTTGGAATAAGGGGTATTTTCTCCCGTGCGGATTACCGCCTTGCAGTCCTTTTCCCATGCCTTCAGTTCTTCATGGTTCTTCAGCAGAACCCATTCCACTTCATTTTCCGGGAAAACTTCCTGAAGAGCCTTCCACTGTTCCGGATTCTGCACTCTTGTTTCCGGAGCAATGTACAGCTTTTCGATTTTCATGTATTTGGCCATTTCCTTTGCCACTTCGATGAAACGGGGTTCACCGAAACGAAGAGCCAGATCAATCTTTTCCACGCCCTGCGGCACAGGGAGTCCGCAGTCTCCGATGCAAATTTTGTCGGTGTGTCCCATATCTGCCAGTACCTTGGCAATATTGCTGTTTAAAATTCCTGTTTTTTGCATGAAAGCATCTCCTCCACTTCCCTGCGCCAGGGCATTCCTCCCTGGGCGCCGATTTTCTGTACAGAAAGAGCAGCCGCGGCATTGGCAAAGCGGATGGCTTCCTTCATGGAAAGTCCTTCGCAGCGGCCTGCTGCAAAAGCACCGTTGAATGTATCCCCCGCGCCGGTCGTATCTGCTACGGAAACCTTGAATCCCGGTACATGAACGACTTCACCTGCGTCTCCGTAAACAACACCTTCGCTGCCTACGGTCATGATTACTTTTCCTGCATGGTTCTTTAATATTTCATCCCGTTCCATTCCGCTGAACATCAGAGCTGCTTCGTGCTCATTCGGAGTGATATACGTAACCTTTTCAATCCAGTCTGCCGGGATATCCATGTACGGTGCCGGATTCAGCATAACCGGAATGCCTTCCTTATAGCAGCGATCAATGATGTATCCTACGGTTTCCAGAGGAATCTCGTGCTGAAGCATGACCAGATCGGATGAAGCAATCACATCAAAGGACTTGTCCACAATCTCCGGAGTTACTTTATCATTGGCTCCCTTGATGACAATGATGCTGTTATCCCCTTCCGCAAGAGTAATGTGTGCGGTTCCCGTGGTTTCATTTTCCAGAACCGTTACATGACTGGTATCCACGCCGCTGTCCTTCAGTGCTTTCAGCATAATATCACCGTAAGCATCCTGTCCGACGCAGCCGATCATGAAAACCTCTTCTCCCAGGCGGGCGGCAGCTACTGCCTGATTTGCCCCTTTTCCTCCCGGAGAAAGAAGAAGCCTCTTTCCGATAACTGTTTCTCCTGCCGAGGGCCGTCTGTCAGCCTCGACCACAACATCCATATTACAACTTCCGATAACTGAGATCCGTCCCATGGTTTCCCCCTGTGTGGATTTATTTCACATAAACATTGTTATTCTACCATAAAACAGGGGGATATAAAAGCTTTCCCCGCAAGTTTCTCTTCTTCGATGCTTTGTCTCCCTGTCATGCAATAGAAAAACAGGAAAAATACCCGTTTCCTTTTCTCCTGTTTCCCTATCCCTTTATTTAATCTGCGTTGCACATATCCTTTGCAACGACCCAGCGGTCAAAATCCTCCGCCGAAACATATCCGAGCGCCACTGCAGCTTCTTTCAAAGAGCTGTTGTCCCGGAATGCCTTCTTGGCAATTTCTGCGGACTTTTCATAGCCGATATGCGGAGAAAGCGCCGTAACCAGCATGAGTGATCTTTCCACCAGTTCTTCCATCCGCTGGGTATTCACCGTAATCCCCTGTGCACAGTGAATATCAAAGGAATGGATAGCCTGTCCGAGAAGCTTTACGGATTCCAGGAAAGCTTCTGCCAGAACCGGAGCATATACGTTCAGTTCAAACCGCCCCTGAGAAGATGCCATGGACACAACTGTCTGGTTTCCGTGTACACGGCATGCCACCATGGTCAGTGCTTCACACTGGGTCGGATTGACCTTGCCCGGCATGATGGAAGAGCCCGGTTCGTTGGCAGGAAGCTGGATTTCTCCCAGGCCGGCTCTCGGACCGGAGCCGAGAAGACGGATATCATCGGCAAATTTCATGCAGTCCTGTGCCAGTGCATCCAGGGCGCCGTGAGCAAAGACAAAATTGTCTCTGCCGGTCAGTCCGTAAAATTTATTCGGTTCCGATACGAAAGGAAGGCCGGTTTCTTCCGCAATGGCCTTTGATACTTTTTCCCCGAAATCTGCAGGAGCATTGAGGCCGGTGCCTACTGCCGTACCGCCGATTGCCAGAGGAGTCAGGTATTTTTCCGCATCCCGGATCATGCTCTGTGTTTTTTCCAGCATGGTCAGCCAGCCGGAGATTTCCTGTCCGAAAGTAAGCGGCACTGCATCCTGTACATGGGTGCGTCCGATCTTGACAACACTCCAGTACTCTTTGCTCTTGGCCGCAAAGGTATCAATCAGTCCCTGCAGCGCATCATACAGATAGTCATGCAGCACCTGTACCGCTGCAATATGCATGGCTGTCGGGAAAGTATCATTGGAGGACTGGGACATATTCACATCGTCATTGGGGTGAACCGATTTTTCGATGCCTGCTTCCTTCAGTTTCTGATTGGCAATATGCGCAATGACTTCATTCATGTTCATATTGCTCTGGGTGCCGGATCCGGTCTGATAAACTACCAGCGGGAATTCCCCGTTCCATTTTCCTGCCAGCACTTCATCGCAGGCTTCCTGGATAAAGCGGCTCTTATCCGCATCGAGTTTTCCCTTTTCCTCATTCACCTTGGCGGCACATTTTTTCAAAACGGCGAAAGCATGGATGATTTCTTCCGGCATGACCCGTCCGATCTTGAAATTTTCAAAGGAACGCTCTGTCTGCGCGCCCCACATATGATCAGCCGGAACCTTGACTTCCCCCAGGGAATCATGTTCAATACGATACTCCATGGATTCAACACTCCTTTGCAGTTTCAAACACTTCTGTATTTTATAGATTTATTATACCATTTTATTGATGGTACGGAAATAAAAACAGACCTGTTCCGTTTCGCAGCAGCCTTTTTCATGTATTGGCAAAACAGAAAAGATGATGTATAATGTTTTATAGCTTTGCAATATTGATTTATGGCAGCTTCCGGGACCCGTGCAATGGGATCCCATGAACCCTGTCAGGTCCGAGAGGAAGCAGCAGTAAGTGGCCCTTTCCATGTGCCACGGGTATCCCGGAGACTGTCATAAATGAGTACTGCAGAGCTTTTTGCTTGCCTGCTGAAAGCGGCAGACTCTGCGCTTGTCTGTCGGGATATGGTTTATAATAAGGAAACAGAACTGATCATCAGAAAATCAAAACCCATTGATTCTGCATCCATAAGGAGGATTTATGGCTTATCTTGCGCTTTACCGGAAATGGAGACCCCAGACCTTTGAGGAGGTCGTGGGGCAGAAACACATTTCTCTGCCTCTTACCCGTGCCATCGAGCAGGATCGTCTGACTCACGCCTATCTTTTCTCCGGCCCCCGCGGTACAGGGAAAACAACCATGGCCAAAATCCTGTCCAAAGCGGTCAACTGCGAACACCCCCACGGAGCTGATCCGTGCAACCAATGCGAAAGCTGCCGGGAAATCAATGCCGGCGCTTCCATGGACGTATATGAAATCGATGCGGCTTCCAACCGGGGCATTGAGGAAATCCGGGCGCTCAAGGAATCGGTCCGCACACTTCCCACTTCTCTGAAAAAGAAAGTCTACATCATCGATGAAGTGCATATGCTTACCAAGGAAGCTTTTGATGCACTGCTGAAAACACTGGAAGAACCTCCGTCCTATGTGCTCTTCATCCTGGCTACGACGCAGCCGGAAAAGATTCCCCTTACGATTCTTTCCCGCTGCCAGCGCTATGAATTTCACCGTATTTCCGTAGAGGATATCCGAAATCATCTGCTCCGCGTAGCAAAGGCAAGCGACTTCACCCTGACCGAAGAAGCCGCCGATCTGATTGCGGTTCGTGCTGACGGCGGACTCCGGGATGCGCTGTCCCTCCTGGATCAGTGCTCCTCCGCCGCAGACGGCAAAGTGCTCGATGCGGAAACCACCTATAATCTGCTGGGCCTGACCGGGAAAGATCAGATTATCGAGCTGTCTCACGACATTTTCGAAAACCGAAGCGGAGAAGCCCTCTCCCTTTTCTATGATATCCTGCAGAGCGGCAAAGAACCTCAGTCGGTTCTGGAAAGCCTGATTGAGCATTTCCGGAATCTGATGATTGCCCGGGTCAATCCCGATGCGCCGGAGCTTTCCGCTTACGGAAACAAGAAATCCGTCCTGATTGACGATGCCCGGAAGCTGAACTGTTCCTATACGGATGCCCTTTTCGATGAGCTCCATCGCTCCCTGGCAGAGGCAAAGCGCAGTTCCTTCTACCGGCTGAGTTCTGAAATGTGCATTCTCCGCCTTTGCCGGCTCAGAGAATCAAATGATCTCGCCGGCCGACTTACGGCTCTGGAAAAAGAAGTAGCCCGGCTGAAACAGACACTTGCCGGAGGGCAGTATCCTGCACCGGCTGCTGCACCTGTTTCTCCTTCCCTCACGGAAGCTTCCCCTCCGGCCTCTCCGGCAAATCCAGTTTCACAGGAAGAGCATTCCGCCCCCGGTATCCCTTCCGCTTTCCTTCCTCCGGAAGAGAAAAAGGAGGAAGCGGCAGTTCCGGCCCCGCTGCCGAAGCAGCCTGTACCGGCGGAAAGAAGAGCTCCGGCAGCAGTGCCGACGCCGGATGAGGACACAGTTTCCTCACCGGCAAAACCTT
Organism: uncultured Dialister sp.; assembly: GCA_938038225.1. GTDB lineage: Bacteria > Bacillota > Negativicutes > Veillonellales > Dialisteraceae > Dialister. The sequence continues at coordinate 528,882 of CALHRX010000007.1, forward strand.
CTCCGTCCTCCGTTTCTTCAGGTGCAGCCGATCTTATTGATCCTGCCGCCTACGGAGATATCTGGAACAAAGTCCTGGCCTACCTGATGTCCATTCATCGCATTGATGTATACACCTGCCTGAAAAAGAGCACTCTGATTTATGCCAACCAGGCAAGAGCTATTGTTTCCGCACCGCAGCAATTCCTCGTCATTGCGGGAAACAATAAATCCTACCAGGCCATCGCAGCCGAGGCTTTCCAGCATGTAATAAACAGGCCGCTTGTTCTCCATACCGTTCTGAAAGGCGGCCCGGAGGAAGCAGAAGCCTTTGCCCTGCTGAAGTCTTCCCCAGCGCCGAAGCCGGCGCAGTCCCCATCAAAAGGGGGCTATAAAAAAATCAATGCTGCCCAGATTTCCCCGCAGGAGCTCTCCAACCCGGCCCTGTCGGAAGCCTTGAAAATCCTTCCCGACTGTGATATATATGAAAAAGACTGAATTCAAGAAGTAAGCTGCTCTGCAGCAAGGAGGAACTTTTATGTTTGGAAATAAAGCACAAATGCAGAATATGCTCAAAAAAGCAAGAAAAATGCAGGAAGATCTTCAGAAGAAGCAGGAAGAACTGAAGAAACAGACGGTCGATGTATCCGTAGGCGGCGGTGCCGTAGCACTCACCATGAACGGAGAAAAACAGATCGTCTCCCTGAAAATCAATAAGGACGCCATCGATCCGGAAGATCCGGAAATGCTGGAAGATCTCATCACCACCGCTGTCAATGAAGCCGGCAAGAAAGCGGATGAGATGGTTCAGAAGAGCATGAGCGAAGTCACCGGAGGCCTCGGCCTTCCCGGCGGCCTGTTCTGATGAATAAAGAGCTGGAAGCAGTAGCAGAACAATTCCGCCGGCTTCCCGGCATCGGTGTCAAAAGCGCACGGCGTCTGGCCTATTTCATGCTGGAACGTCCCGAAGAGGATGTCAAAGCCTTCGTAGACACGATTTCCGCGGCAAGAAACAAAGTCTGTTATTGTTCTGTCTGCTGCAATCTTTCCATGTCGGACCCCTGTGAGATTTGTGAGGATCCACAGAGAGACCGCTCTGTCATCCTCGTTGTGGAAAATCCGCAGGATGTGCAGGCCATGGAACAGAGCCATGAATACAGAGGACTCTACCATGTCCTCCACGGCGCTCTTTCCCCGCTGGACGGCATCGGCCCCGATCAGCTCCGGATCAAAGAACTCCTCGCACGGCTCCGGGACGGTACGGTAAAAGAGGTCATCCTCGCTACCGACCCCGATACGGAAGGCGAAGCCACCGCATTTTACCTGTCCCGTCTGATTAAGGAAACCGGCATCAAGGTAACACGAATCGGCCGGGGGATTCCTGCCGGCGGCGATATCGGCTATACAGACGGCATGACTCTCGCAGGTGCCGTGGAAAACCGCAAGGAACTGTAAGGAGGAACTGCGATGGAATTGATCAGTACACTGGGCGGGCTGGGCAGCTATGGAATCGTCAGCATCATCGTCATTATCGTTGCCGTCCTCCTCTTCACCCGCTTTGTAAAGAAAATCATAGGCAATATCATTATGGGCGGTGTCCTTTTCTGGCTTCTGAATGCCTTCGGCATCACCCATATGGTCTGGAATACCACACATGGTATTATCGTAGCCCTTTTCGGCGTACCGGGAACATTGATCCTGGCACTCCTGGACTTTATCAAGTAATTACGCTCCATATAAAAGATCCGTTTTTCTGTAAACATACAGAGATACGGGTCTTTTTTCGTCCTCCGAAAGCAGGCGGCCATTTGACTTCCGGCTCAAAGCATGTTTTCTCTGCTGAAAAATTTCATAAGAAAAGCTGTGAGGATTTCTCACAGCTTCTTTTTCTATATTTTCCCTGCATCCCGCAGTGCTTTTTCACCGGCAGCAATCACCTGTTCCGCAGAAATTACCGAAAGAGGCGTATATTTCCCGGACCGGATTGTCTGATTGACGTGCTCCGGCCCCATCGGCATATCCCAGGAAGAAATTGCCTGAGAATATTTCCCCAGGGGATGATGGAATTTTGCATTGCTCGGACCAAACATGGCAATGGTGGGCACGCCCCGGCTGTCGAATACATACATGGGACCGCTGTCATTGGTAAATGCAACAGCACATCTCCCTGCTGCTGCCATAAATTCTCCCATCGACAGCTTGCCGGCAGCAATGACTGCCTTTTCCCGATGCTTCATGACAGAAAGTGCCTTTTCAATCAGAGGCTTTTCACTTTCTACGCCGAAGAAAACCGGGCGCAGTCCCTGTTCTGCAAAATAATCGGCAGTTTTTCCATAATTTTCTGCCGGCCAATTCTTTTCTGCGGTAGAGCTTCCCACAGAGAATCCTGCCAGAAGCTCGCCCTGCCGCACGCCTTCCCGCTTGAAGAACTGAGCTGCCTTTTCTTCCCATTCCGGCAGAGTATACGTCCGCATCCCGCTGTGGGACAGATCCTTTACTCCCAGACGCTTCAGTACATCCAGGTACTTATCCACCGCATGGGAACAGTAGGTTTCAATGACCATGGGAATATCCATAAAGAGACGGTCCAGCCGGGTCCCCGCCTCGCCGATCCAGAGTTTCGGCTTCATCGCCTTGGCCATGACGGTCGTACGGGATGTACCATGAAGCACAAAGAGAATATCCGGATGATACTTTTCCCGGATTTCCCTGCCAATCCGCCAGGCTGCTCCCAGACCCCGGTCTTTCCCTTTCCGGTCTACTGCGATGAATCCGTCCAGATTCGGATTGCCTTCCACTGCTTCCCTGAAGCGGGAATCCATTACAAGAAGAATCTTGGAATTTTTCGCTTCCCGCCGAAGAACCTCCAGAAACGGGGTAATGGATACCATATCGCCGAAGTAGAGCATGTAAAAGATCACGATTGTTTTATTTTTCAGCGAGACTGCCTCATGATTCATATTTTTTACCATCCCGGATCCGTTCAATCATATGCGTTGTAGAATAGCCATCCACAAAAGGCAGGATTTCCACCCGCCCGGCGTATTGGCGGCCTGCTACCTCTTCCGGCTTATAATCCCCGCCCTTGACGAGAATATCCGGCTGCAGAACCCGGAGAAGTTCTTCCGGAGTATCTTCTCCGAACAGCACGACCTCATCCACGCAGCGCAGCGCAGCCAGCATGAAGCTTCGGTCCGATTCATTGTTGACCGGCCGTTCTTCTCCTTTCAGGCGTCTTACGGATGCATCGGAGTTCAGGCCGATAATCAGATGATCTCCCAGAGATGCCGCCTGCTGCAGATAGGTAATATGCCCTCTATGCAGAATATCAAAACATCCGTTGGTAAAGACCACCTTTTCTCCCGCTTCCTTCCAGCGGCGTACCTTTTCCGCAGCCTCCTCCCGGGAAAGCGGCCGGTATTCCATACGAAGCGCTCCCCGGCCCATCCAGGCCTCCAGCACCTCTTCCCTCTTCACCTGATAAGTCCCTACCTTGGACACGGCAATTCCCGCCGCACAGTTAGCCAGCTCCAGAAGGGTTTCCATATCCACGGAAGCCGCCGTTGCCGCAGCGGCCACAGCCATCACGGTATCTCCCGCGCCGGACACATCAAATACATCCTGTGCTTCCGATGCACGGTGAATCACACTGTTTTCACTGACTGCCGTAATCCCCTTTTCCGACCGTGTAACAAAAAGATGGGTCAGATGGAATTCTTCCCGGATCTTCCGGCCGGCCTCCGCAACCGCCCGGTCTTCATTGGGCACTTCCTGTCCCAGACAGTCGGAAAGCTCCTTCAGATTCGGTGTGATTCCGTAAGCTCCGTCGTATTTCCTCCAGTCGCTGCCCTTCGGATCAACCAAAACCGGGATTCCGCGGGCCTTTGCTGCCTGAATGATTTCCTGAGAGAGCTCTTCCGTAATCATTCCTTTTCCATAATCGGATATCACCACACAGGAAAGACCTTCTCCGAAAAGCTGCTCCAGCCGCTTCATCACGGCCCGGCAGTCCTCTGCATCCGGCGCTTTCTTTTCCTCAAAATCCAGGCGGAGCATCTGCTGTCTGGCCCCGAGAATCCGGATTTTCGCAGTCGTATGATAATCCTCCTTGCAAAGAATGCCCCGGTCATCAATGCCGGCTTTCTGCAGAAGATCAGTCAGAATTTTCCCGTCCCCGTCACGGCCGATCATGCCCATCACATAGACCGTGCATCCCAGAGAAGCCAGGTTGGCCGCCGTATTGGCTGCACCGCCCAGAACGAACCTCTCGCCGGTTACCAGATTGACCGGTACGGGAGCCTCCGGAGAAATGCGGCGGACGCTCCCGGAAATATAGCGGTCGGTCATGACATCCCCGATCACGGCTACCCGAGTTTTCAGAATCTGTTCCTTTAAAAAGTGTTCACCGGTTTCTTTCATATGTACTCCCTGTTTTCTCAGCCGTTTTCGACGGTCTGATTCAATAAAACTTCCCATTTTTCCCATACTTTTTCCGGAAGATACGGTTCCATGGATTCCCGTGCTCCGTTTCCGAGACGGATTCTTTCCTTTCTGTCTTCCATTAATTTCCGGAGAGCCCTGGCAAAAGCTTCGGCTCCGTCCTCTGTAAGATATCCGTTCCGATTGTCTTCAATCAGCTCATTCACCGACGGGCAGGACCGATAGCCTACAGCAGGTATTCCCTCTCCCATCGCCTCCGTCAGCGCCAGAGGAAATCCTTCATGATGGCTGGGAAAAGCAAAAATATCCGTATGCGCCCACACAGACGCCATATCCTTTGTGGTTCCCTTCAGAAATACCCTGTTCTGCAGCCCCTTTTTGGAAATCAATGCTTTCAGCGCTGCCACATAAGCCTTGTCGTAGGTATCGCCCCAGATTTCCACATCCCATTCGGGAAAATCCTCTGCCAGAAGGCTGAATGCTTCCACCAGAAGATGCTGCCTCTTCGTCCGCCCCGTCACGCGCCCTACATTGGTGATCGTATACCGGTCTTTTTTTCGGCTCAGGTCAACTTCCGCAGGCGGGATATAAATTCCGTTCGGAATGACCGCAAAGGCATTGTAATCCAGATACTTTTTGGCTTTGCCGACAAAGGAAGGCATCAGCACCTGTATGGCCCGGCTCTTCATCAAAGCCTTCTTTTCCCCTTCCGGAGAATGCGCAAAAATCTCGTCCGGATCATTATGCAGCATGGAGATCACCGGAACAGACGTCCCTACACCTTCCAGAAGGAGGCGTCCCGTCGGTTCCCGAAAAGATACAATGACATCGGGCTGTTCCCTTTCCAGGATTTCCTTCATCCCGTCCCGGCCCTTCGCCAGAATAGCATAATTCCGGTCTCTTGCCTTTTCCTTACTGAATGCTCTGGCCGCTTCCCGCAGCAGCTTGCTCCACATACCGGTCCGAATCGGCTTCTTCCCCGGCATCCTAAACAGATTATAAAAATGAACAGACTCGGGCATGGCATAAAAAGGTTCTCCCTCCCTTTCATCTGCCATGACAACAGAAACCGTATATCCCTTTTCGGAAAAGGCTTTCGCCATACGGGAAAGCACATGCTCGATACCGCCGCTGTAGCCTACGAATTTATGAAGATCTGCCAACAGAAGTTTCATCGCCGCTCCTCAGTCTTCAATCCACATGATAATATTCTCTGTACCATTCTGCAAAACGGGCCAGTCCTTCCTCCAATGAAGTAGACGGCTTGAACCCGAAATCTCTTTCCAGTTCTGTCACATCGGCATATGTCTGATAAACATCACCGGGCTGCATGGGCAGGAATTCCTTCTCCGCCGTTTTCCCCAGAGATTTTTCCAGGATTTCAATGAAGGTCATCAGCTTGACCGGATGATTATTGCCGATATTATAAATCTTGTACCGGTCCCCCTCCTCATTGATGGGCTTCGGCGGTGTATCCAGCATATGGAAGACACCTTCCACAATATCATCAATATAGGTAAAATCACGGAGCATGTCCCCGTTGTTGTAAATCTGGATCGGTTCTCCGCTGAAAATCTTTTTCGCAAATTTGAAGTAAGCCATGTCCGGACGGCCGAACGGTCCGTATACCGTAAAGAAACGAAGTCCCGTAGCGGGAATCTTATACAGATGCGCATAGGTATACGCCATCAGTTCATCCGACTTTTTGGTGGCCGCATAGAGACTGATGGGATGATCCACGAAATCCTCCGTGGAAAACGGCGCCTTTTTCTGGTTTCCGTAAACAGAAGAGCGGGAAGCAAAAAGAAGATGCTTTACCGGATAGCGGCGGCAGGCTTCCAGAATATTGTAAAAGCCGATGATATTGGATTTGATATAGGAATCCGGATTATCAATGCTGTAGCGCACACCGGCCTGTGCCGCCAGATTGACCACAATCTGCGGATGATATTTTTCAAATACAGAAAAAACGGCTCCCTTGTCTGCCAGATCTGCCAGAATAAACGTATAATTGCCCTTTTCCTTCCGCAGTGCTTCCACCCGGGACTGCTTGAGCAAAGGATCATAATAATCATTCATATTATCCAGACCGATAACGCAAAACCCTTCACGGAGCAGTCTCTTTGTCAGATGAAACCCGATGAAGCCGGCACCGCCTGTAACCAATACTGTTTCTTTCATATTTTTCACTCCCTTATACCATACTTTATTATTATATCAAATTCATCCCGTTCTGCGGCGCGGAAAAAAATTCAGCCCTCTTCCTGCCGCCACAGTTTCTCCGCATAATCCGCCATTTTCAGATATCCTGCCTCATTCGGATGGAGCCCGTCTCCATAGAGTTCTTCTCCGTCAAGGATATTCCGGCAGTCCATCAGAGGAAGGGAAAGCTCTGTCCCCAAAGCCTGCAGAAAATCGCCGTAGGCCGCCAAATCTCTCTGATTGGCTGCAAAGGCAAATTCATGCTGCCATCCCGTATCAATGCTCTTTCTCGTAGTCAGCGGCGGAATTCCGATTGTCACCGGCCGCTGCGCCGCATATTTCCTGATTTCTCTTTCAAAAAGCTTTTCCAGAACAGATAAACGAAGTCCGCAGAGAATGTCATTCGTCCCGCCCATGAAGAAAAGCCCGTCGCCGTCCGCAAAGGCCGGTGTCTGCAAAGCGGCTGCATCAAAGATATCCGAAAGCCCTGCACCGGGCATCCCGTAATTCCGGAAGGAGATCCCCTTCATCCGCTCTGCCAGAAGAGCAATCCATCTCCTGTCGGGAGAAACTCCCCAGCCGGCAGTCAGACTGTCTCCAAAGCAGCGGATTCGTCTGATATTTTCCTTATCCCATTTCATGCTTTCCCTCCGATTCTGCAGACCTCTTCCCGGATGGTTTCCGGAACTGCGGGAAATATCCGGAAGAGAACCTATATATACTGTACTTTGCTGCAATAATAACAGGGGCTGTGAAGATAAGAATACTCATTTCACAACCCCTGTTGCTTTAAAATTACTTTCCTTCGGTCATGATGTCCTTATGTCTTCTGAAGCCATGAAGTTTTTCAATCACAACGAAAAGCATGGGAACAATGAAAATCTGGAATACCGTAGCGGAAAGCACGCCGAATACAACTGCAATCCCCATTTCCGAACGGGAATTGGAACCCGCACCCGTAGACAGAGCCAGCGGGATATTCCCTACGATAAAGGCCAGAGAGGTCATCAGAATCGGGCGGAGACGGATTTTGGATGCATCCACTGCTGCTTCCAGAATCTCCATGCCGCTTTCAACACGAACCTTTGCATATTCTACAATCAGAATTGCATTCTTCGCCGCCAGACCGATAATGGTCAAAAGACCGATCTGGAAATAAATATCATTATAAACATTGAAAGCAAACGCCCCGAGGCAGGCACCGAAGAAGCCCGTCGGAATCCCCAGAATAACGCTGAACGGAATCTTCCAGCTTTCGTACAGCGCTGCCAGAGACAGGAATACGAAGAGCATGCCCAGCGACAATGCATAGACGGTCTTTCCGCCTGCTTCCAGTTCCTGAGCAGAGGATTCGGCAAACTCGTAGCCATAGCCATTGGGCAGAGTTTCCGCCGCTACTTCCATCAAAGCATTCAAGGCCTGACCGGAGGAATATCCTTCTGCCTGCATACCGCCGATCTTGACTGCCGGGAAGTTATTGTACCGGGTAATGACAGATACGGCATTGGACTTCTTGGTGCTGATGAAATTGCTGATCGGAACCATATTGCCGTTGCTGTCCTTGACAGTCAGATACTTGTTGTCGCCCGGATTCATACGGTAATCCGTATCGGCCTGGGCAACAACCTTGAAGTTACGGCCGTAAATGGTAAAGTCATTGATCTGATAGGAGCCGTAGTAAACCTGAAGCGCCGTGAAAATATCGCCCACATTGACGCCCATTTTGGCTGCCTTATCTCTGTCTACCTCATAATTGTAGGACGGCGTATCCATACGGAAGGTCGTATAAGCCATCTGGATTTCCGGCCGCTTGTTGGCTGCAGCCAGGAATTCCCCTACTACGGCCTGCATCTGTTCATTGCTGTCGCCCTGCTTATTCTGAATGTACATGGAGAACCCGCCGGAAGCCCCCAGACCGGGGATAGGCGGAGGATTCAGCGCCATGACGGTAACGCCGGGATGTGTCGCATTGAAAGCCGTTGCTTCTGCCATAATGGCATCAATCTGCTGATCTTTGGTCGTACGTTCATCCCAGGGCTTCAGCTTGGCAAAAGCAAGACCGGCATTCGGCTTCTGCCCGTTGGACAGAATATCCACACCGACAATCCCCTGTACCTTGTCCACCGCCGGATCTTTGCTCATATAGTTCAGGAATTCCTGGACATACTGTGCTGTCCGCACATTTACGGAGCCTTCCGGCAGCTGGAAGGAAACAATGAAGAAACCGTTGTCTTCCTGCGGCAGGAATGCCGTCGGAAGTTTGATAAACATAACGGTTGCCGCTACGAAAAGGGCAGCCAGCACTCCCAGAGGAATATAAATGACATGTCCGAGTTTCTGCAGAATGGCTCCGTAAACTTCCACCATGCGGTCAAAGCCGTCATTGAAACGGGCCCACATTCTGTCCATGCGGCCTCTTTCGGCTTTCTTCTTCGGCATGGTCAGGAGTCCCGCACAAAGAGACGGGGTAAGGGAAAGAGCAACAAAGGCAGAAAGAAGAACGGAAACAGCAATCGTCAGTGCAAACTGCTTGTACAGAATCCCCATGATGCCGCCCAGGAATGCAACCGGAATAAATACCGCAGACAGGACAACTGCAACCCCGATAACCGGGCTCTGCACCTTTTTCATGGCTTCGATTGTTGCCTGCTTCGGGTCCAGATTATTGTACCGCATTTCATATTCTACGGCTTCGATAACAACGATCGCATCATCGACAACAAGCCCGATTGCCAGAACCATGGCAAACAGTGTCAGGGTATTGATGGTAAATCCCAGGATTTCAAAGGAGGCAAAGGTACCCAGCAGGGATACCGGAACGGCAATCATCGGAATGATGGTCGAGCGCCAGTTCTGCAGGAAAATATACACAATGATGGCCACAATAATCAGGGCTTCCACAAAAGTATGGATAACTTCCTTGATTGAGGCAAAAATGAAGTCTGTATTATCGGAGGCGATGGAGTATTCCATATCATCCGGGAATGATTTCGAGTCTTCCTCCAGCTTCTCCTTGATGGCGGTCAGGGTTTCCACTGCATTGGCATCATCCGTCAGAGAGAATGCAACAGCCGATGCCTCATGATCCCCGTAAAGGGAAATCAGATCATATCCTTTTGCATCCAGTTCGACGCGCGCTACATCCCGCAGATGAAGGACACTGCCGTCGCTGTTTGTGCGGAGTGCAATTGCCCCGAATTCATCAGCCGTTACAAGGCGGCCCTGCGCAGTAATGATGTACTGGAACTGCTGATTTTTATCTACCGGAGCTGTACCGAGGTTGCCCGCAGCAATCTGCTGGTTCTGACTGGAAACAGCAGATACGACTTCTCCGGCTGTAATGTTGTTCTGTGCCATCTTGGCCGGGTCCAGCCATACACGCATAGCAAAATCGGAACCATATTCATTGACTGTCCCTACACCCTTGATGGATTTCAGTTCATCCAGGTAATTCATGGAGAAATAATTCTTCAGGAATGTTTTATCATAGGTGCCGTTCGGGGAATACAGCGAAACGACAAGCGCCATATCGCCGCCGGATTTCTTGGTGGTAACACCGATATTGCGGACCGTATCAGGCAGTCCTGCATCGGATGCGGTAACCCCGTTCTGTACACGGACCGTAGCCAGATCCGTATCTGTTCCCATCAGGAACTGAACCGTCAGACTGTACCGGCCGTTGGAGTTCGACGTAGAACTCATATTATCGAAGCCTTCAACCCCGACAACGTTCTTTTCTATGACTTCTGCTACTGTCTGTGCCACGACATCCGAATCCGCTCCGGAATAGATAGCACTGACGTTAACCTGCGGAGGTGTAATTCTCGGATATCGGTCAATCGGTAAGGTAAAGCACGCGATAGCCCCCGCAATGGAAATAACAAGAGCAATAACGATAGCGAAGATAGGCCGTCTGATAAAGAAATTAGCCATTCTCTCACCTTACTTTCCGCGGCCGGAATTGCCGCCCTGGAAATTCAGGGCTTCGGCTGCAGCCTTTTCCAATTCTTCTCTGGTTGTTCCTTTCGCTTCTACAGCCTGACCGACCTGAAGCTTGCCCTGACCTTCTACAATGACCACATCATCCGGAGTCAGTCCGCTCTCAATCACTGTATAAATACCATAGGTAGGACCGACTTTGACAGCCTTCTGCGCCATCTTTCCGTCCACTACCACATCGACCATATCCTTATTCAGCAACTGTACCAGTGCTTTCGTCGGAATCAGGATGCTGTTGGCTGCAATCTGTGCATCGGAAACAACCGCTGCAAACATGCCGGGAACCAGAAGTCCGTTCGGATTCGGGAATGCCGCTTTCAGTGTCAGCTGTCCGCCGGTCAGACTCGGATTGATCTGTACAATTTTCCCGGTTTCTTCATAGATAGAGCCATCCGAAAGACGAAGCTTCAGATGATCCCCCAAAGCTTCCGTACCGCCGCTGTCCTTGGTCAGCGACAGATATTCATTTTCTGACATATCAAACTGAACATAGATCGGATCTGCCGAAGAAATGGTAACCAGTGCCGTGGAACCTGCCGAAGCATAGGTCCCGATATTTACATCATTCATGGAAAGAGTTCCGTCGAACGGTGCCGTTACAACCGTATCATCCAGATTGGTCGATGCCAGATCCACCTGAGCCTTTGCTGCATCCCAGACTCCGCGGTATGCTTCAACCGCTGCCTGCTGCGTATCATAGGTCTGCTTGGAGATCGCACCGCTGGCAATCAGCTGCTCGTACCGGGACAGATCTCTTCTCGCATTTTCATAGTTAGCCGCTGCCTGAGCTGCTGTTGCCTGGGCTGCTGCCAGATTTGCCGCATAAGTTCTGGTATCGATCTTAAAAAGCGGCTGTCCCTGGGTAACCTTTTCCCCGCCTTCAATATACTTTTCCATAACCGTTCCGGACACCTGAGAACTTACCGGAACTTCCTGCAGCGCCATAACGGAACCGGTATACTCTCTCATGATCGGAGTATCTGATTCAAACGGGTTGATGGTCGTTACCTGCATAGCCTGCTGCTGTTTCGGCTGTCCCTGAGAACTGCCGCAGCCTCCGGTCAGCATGCCGGCAGAAAGGAGAACTCCCCCTGCCATGATCAATGCTGCCAATTTCTTGTACTTCATATTATTCCCCCTTATGCGCCGCACTTTAAAATGATACGCACTTAACTAGTCTACTTAAGATTATCAATTTTTCGACCAATAGTCAAGAATGTTGGCGCCTGATTCTTCTTTTTTCCAATCATTTATTTTCTACACGCGTTCCGCCGGCACCTTGATGACAGCCTTGCGAAGCCGAACGGGTTCCTTCCCTGCCATGCAGAGCGGACGGTGCAGATCTTCCGGGAAAAATACGGCAAAGCTGCCGTCTTCCATATGGATTTCCGATTCTTCCTTTACCGATACCTGATAAAAGTACAGATCCCGTTCTTCGTGCGCTTCGATTTCCCTTTCTGCTTTCGACAGAGGAGTAATTCTTATTTTTTCCGTTCCGTGCACCTCAATTTGTATATCAATAAACTTTTTATGGCCTTCCGGCTTGCGCTGCTCCGCCGGTTCCGTCACGGGGGATTCCACGGACATATCGCATCCGCAGATTTTATACTTTCCATCCTCCCTGTCATCAAAAGAAAAATCCGCCGCCTCTTTCAGACAGTCGTAAATAAGAGGAGGCAACTGTTTTTTATACGCTTCCAGATCGGAAATCAGACCGGTAATCATAAATATCCCTTCTTTTCTTTACCCTATTTTTTATATTTTTTTATATGGCTGTATTGATGGAATTATCATATCATATGTCCTGTTCTCCAAGTAATAGTGCAAAACAGAAATTCTTCACGTTTTCTGAAATTTGACAGTCTCATTTCCTTGTGTTATAGTCGATGTAATTCAAGATTGGCAATGAAGAGAAGAGTAAGCGGAAAATCCTGCTCCAGAGAGCTTCCACCTGGTGAAAGGGAGCGCAGTGCTATCTGCCGAACATGGCCTCTGAGTCAGGACTGCCGAATAATGAGGCATCCCGGGTAAGCCCGATACAGCGGAAGGGTATCAAGGCATTCTGCCGTCGTACCTAGTAAGGTTCATGCAGCAATGTATGAATGAAGTTGGGTGGTAACACGAACTTTCGTCCCATAGGGGCGAAAGTTTTTTTATTTTCTGAAAGGAGACTCCCATGCCTTTATATAACGGTACTTTGTTTCAAATCGATAAGCAGGAAGTGATGCGGTATGCCAAGCTGAATCCGAAAAATCCGGAGTTTCCCGCAGATGTCATCGATGATGCCATTCGAAAGGCACTGTCTCTTGCCGAACCCAGGGGCATATGGCAGATTCTCCCCTATGCCCCTGACGAAGGAAGGATTCTGGGAAAGCATCCGTTTCTTCTTCAGGGACATTCCATCCGGCAGCATCTTTCCGGAGCTCATTTCGTCGGTGTTTTAGCCGTCACGGTAGGAGCTCAAATCGAGCAGGCCTCCTCCCGGAATTTTCAGGAAGGAAAATACCTGGAAGGGCTTCTTCTGGACGCTGCTGCTACCGCTGCTGTGGAAGCCCTGGCGGATCAGCTCGACAGCCTGATTCAGGAGCAGTCCCGGCGTGCCGGACAAAAAACAGTCTGGCGCTTTTCCCCCGGCTACGGAGACTGGCCTGTTACCCAGCAAAATGATTTTGCCGCACTGATCGACGCGAAAGAAATCGGCATCACTGTCACGGACCACTCGATGCTTCTTCCCCGCAAATCTGTAACTGCTGTCATCGGCATTTCCGGCTGCGGACGAAAACCGCTGCATAATAAATGCAGCGCCTGCAGTCTTATCACCTGTCCGTTCCGTGAAACAGGCATATCCAACCAAGGAGGTTCTCATCATGATACTATTTGACGGCGCCATGGGCACCATGCTTCAGAAATACGGACTGGAAACGGCCGGATGCCCCGACTGGTACAATGTTTCCCATCCGGAAATCGTACAGAAAATCCACAGAGAATACGCAGAAGCAGGAAGCAATTTCCTCACCACCAATACATTCGGTTCCTCTCCCATCAAGCTTTCCGACTACGGTCTGGAAGATAGGATGGAGGAAATCGTCCGGGCTGCGGTCGGAAATGCCCGCTCAGCCGGCGGGAAAAACACAAAAGTAGCCGGCGATATCGGACCTACGGGAAAATTTCTGCATCCTCTGGGAAATCTTTCATTCGATGAAGCTGCCGATAATTTCTACCGCCTTGCCAAAGCGCTTGCCGACGCCGGCTGTGATGCGCTGATTATTGAAACCGTCATGGATATCCAGGAAATGAAAGCAGCTCTTATTGCTGCCAAAGCAGCCTGCTCACTTCCCGTCATCTGCCAGATGACCTTCGGGAAAGACGGCCGGACCGTTTCCGGTACCGATCCGGAATCCGCTGCAGTCCTCCTGGAAGCCATGGGCGCAGATGTCATCGGCGCCAACTGCTCCGTCGGCCCGGATAAGCTTCTTTCCGCCGCAAAGATTCTTGTTTCCTCCACAGACCGGCCGGTCATCATCCAGCCCAATGCAGGGATGCCGGTCCTGGTAAACGGAGAGACCCGTTTCCCGCTGGATCCTGCCGGATTTGCTTCTTATGCCAAAGATTACGCTGCTCTCGGCATTTCCTTCATGGGCGGCTGCTGCGGAACCACCCCGGATCATATCCGGGCCCTGAAAGAAGCACTGGACAGAGTACCGGCAGTAAAGCCTGCTCCGGTAAAACCCTTTACGGCTCTGACCTCCCGTACCGGAACCGTCCGCATCGGTGATGACTATGCTCCCGTGAAAATCGGAGAACGGATCAATCCTACAGGCCGCCGCAAAATGCGGGAAGAAATCCAGAAAGGAATCTTCTCTTCCGTCAAGAAAGAAGGACTGGATGAAACGGCTGCCGGTGCCGATATCCTGGACATCAATATGGGTGTCCCCGGCATTGACCAGTCCGCAGCAATGGAAAAGGTCGTCTCCGAACTTTCCATGCTCTGCCCCATTCCCTTCTCCATCGACAGCACCGATCCGGCGGTCATAGAAAAAGCACTCAAGGTCTATCCGGGACGGCCGCTCATCAATTCCGTCAATGATGCCGATGAAGAAACGGCGGACCGAATCTTCGCCCTGGCCAGAAAATACGGGGCAGCCGTCCTCTGCCTGCCGCTGGAAAAAGGGAATCTCCCCAAAACAGCTGAAGAAAGAGTCCGCATCATCCGCCGCCTCAGGGAAAGAGCACTTGCCGCCGGCCTGCGGGAAAGGGACCTTCTCCTGGATCCGCTCGTCCTCACCGCTGCCTCCGAGGAAAAGGGCGCCTTGGAAACACTCCGCACCCTTCGCCTGTATAAAAAGGAATTCGGATATCCCTGCGTCATGGGAACCAGCAATGTTTCCTTCGGTCTTCCGGAACGGCCGAGAATCAATGCCTCTTTCCTCTGCATGGCCATCGCCTGCGGCATGAACGCTCCCATTATCAATCCGCTGGACAGAAAAATGCAGCAGGCCTTCCTCGATGCCCGCCTTCTCCTCGGCTTTGATAAAGGTGCCGTACAGTTTATCGCCGATGCGGAAAAGGAAAAACCGAAAGAAGCTGCCGTGCCGGAGACTGCCGCCCCCGCCGACCCGATTCAGGCTATCCGGCAGGCCGTTAAGGCAGGAGAAAAAGAAGCCGCTGCCGCTCTGATGGAGCAGGCACTGAAGGACGGTATCTCCTCCGATGAAATCATCAGGGACGGCCTCTCTGCCGCCATGACGGAAACAGGAAACGACTGGGCCGCCGGCAAGATTTACCTTCCGCAGGTTATGGCCGGAGCGGAAACCATGCAGGCTGCCTTTCGGGTTCTCAAACGAATCCTGCCCAATGCCGCACAAAATAAAAAAGGCACCCTGGTACTGGGAACCGTAGCCGGCGATATCCATGATCTGGGCAAGAACATCGTATCCGCCCTCATGGAAAACAGCGGTTATGAGGTCATTGACCTGGGCAAGGATGTCGATGCAGAAACTTTTGTCCGGACAGTAAAAGAACATCATGCCGAACTCGTCGGACTCTGCTCTCTCATGACCACCACGCTTCCGGAAATGGAAAAGACGATTCGCTGCCTCAGGGAAGAAGCACCGGAAACCGCTGTACTGGTCGGCGGCGCTGTCGTCACACAGGATTATGCGGAAAAGATCGGTACACCCTACTACTGCAAAGACGGCATCGAGACGATCCGTATTGCTGATTCTATATTGGAAAAGAGGAAATCCTAATGGCTTCATTACGAGAAAAACATCAGCTTCATCAATTCACCGTCACTGCCGAACTGGACCCGCCGAAAAGCGCCTCCTCTTCCGTCACGGAAAATCAGGTCCGGGAAATCGCGGATTATGTGGATGCCGTCAATATTGCCGACTGCCCCATGGCCAAACTTCGTATGAGTCCCATCGCCCTTTCCTCGATCATTCAGCACAAATACGGTGTAGAGTCCATTTTCCACCTGACCTGCCGTGACCGCAACATCATCGGACTGCAGGCAGAACTCCTCGGCGCCTATGCACTGGGCGTGCGGAATATCCTGACACTCACCGGAGATCCGCCCTCCATCGGCGATCATCCCTCTGCCAAAGGCGTATATGAAGTCGACTCCACCGGTCTTATTAAAATTGCAGAGCAGCTCAATGAAGGGCAGGACTGGGAAGGCCATCCTCTGGGAGAAGCTTCCGATTTCTATATCGGCACCACAGCCAATCCGGGAGCCGATGATCTGGATAAAGAAATTCTCCGTCTGGAAGAAAAGAAAAAAGCCGGTGCTTCCTTTATCCAGACCCAGCCGGTCTATGACCTGGAAGACGCCCGGCGCTTTCTGGATGCAGCCAAAGGCCTGCACATTCCCATCCTGCTCGGCATTATTCCTCTGAAATCCGCAAAAATGGCACGTTACTTCAATAATAATGTTCCCGGCGTCCATGTGCCTGATGAAATCCTTTCGGCCATGGAAAACGGGAACCGGGATACCGGTCTGCAAATTGCCGCCGAAATCTGCATTGCACTGAAGGAAATGGGAACTGCCGGTATTCATCTCATGCCGGTCAATGATATCCCTGCCATTCCCTATATCGTGGAAAAACTGCGTATGGCCAAATAACGCCTGCCGCTATTCAGCTTCTGATACTGCCTGTACGAAATAAAAAGGATTCTGATAAATGAAATTCATTTGTCAGAATCCTTTTTTTCCTATCTCGGTTCCGCTTCTTTTCTCTTACTTCTTTTCCTGTGCCAGTACCAGATTCCGCTGTAAATCACCGTCACTGCAATAACAATAACAGTCAGCCGCATGGAATGCTGTTCCAGATTCAGCACATCATGTCCAAGAATGACTTCCAATGCGGTGGAAGGCAGCTTCCCTACAAGACATCCCAGCGCATAGTCCCTGAATGTCATGCTGGATAAAGCGGCAACAGCCGTTACCAGCCCGTTGGGCATGTACGGAATTGCCCGGGCAGCTGCCATCGCCTGCCACGACTCATGAGAATCCAGACTGGACAGTGTCTTGCTTTTCCGGATGATATTTTTGGCCATCCCCCGAAACAGCGTACGCATCATATAGAAAGAAATAATGACGCCCACTGTCTCTGCCAGCCAGGAAATAATGACTCCCCAAAACAGCCCGAAAATCAGGCCGTTTGCCGCAGAAATAAAGATTGACGGTAAAAATCCCACAATATTGATGACCACATCAATAAAAAAGCTCATAAAGGCTGCATAAACCCCAAAGCTTTTCAGATAGGCGATCGTTCCCTCAAAATTTCCATCCCGAGACAGCTGATACACCGTGGGATAAAAAGTCGGGTCCAGCCAATGAATGGAAAATAAAACAAGAATCAGAAGCCCCAGCAGGAGTAAGCGGAAACGCTGTTCTCCTTTTTCATTCCAATCTTTTCTCATCCATGAATGACCTCGAATCAATCAATGATGGAATCAGCATATCCTGCAATTTCTTCGGCCATATTCTCCCGATCTACGGTCTCAGAAAATCTGACCGGACAGGTTTCCAGCGCGCCCAGCTGATCCGGAATCTCCATTCCCGTCTTATCCCGAATCATCCGAAGCGTATCGTAGGCATTCTCTTTCGGCTCCAGCCCCAGCGCCTTTGCGGTGATGCCCGGGAATTTGTAGGGATGTGCCGTTGAAATGATAACCGTATGGCCGGGAAGCTTTCCCTGTTCCTTTTTCTTCTCATAAACAGAATAAGCTACTGCTGTATGGGGATCCATAAGGTATCCCTTCTCCCGGTACAGCACTTCCATAGCCTTTTCCATTTCCTCCGGAGACGCCCAGCCGCCTTCCATTTCTGCGGAAATCTTTTCCCGCACTGCAGGGGAAACGCTGTAGATTCCCTTTTCCTTCAGCTCCTGCATGCTCTCTGCCGTTTCTTCTGCAGAGCCGGTCATGAAGTACAGGAACCGTTCAAAGTTCGAAGAAATCAGGATATCCATGGACGGCGCCTCCGTCAGGTAAAATTCCCGGCGGATATCATAAGTTCCTGTTTCAAAAAAGTCGGCAAGCACCTTATTCTTATTGGAAGCACAAATCAGTCTGCCGATCGGCACACCTGCCTTTTTTGCCATCCACGCTGCCAGAATATTCCCGAAATTTCCCGTCGGCACAGCCACATGGAACGATTCTCCTTCCCGGATGGTATGATTCCGCAGAAGAGAAAGCCATATCCACACATAATACACCACCTGAGGCAGCAGGCGCCCGATATTGATGGAATTGGCGCTGGAAAACAGAACTCCCTTTTCCTCACAGCGCTTACGGAGCTCACTGCCGAAGACCTGCTTCAAAGTTCCCTGTGCATCATCAAAATTTCCGTGAATGCCGAGGACCTTTACATTCTTTCCCGGCTGCTTCTGCATTTGATCCTTCTGAAGCGGGCTGACCCCGTCGGAGGGATAAAATACCATGATATGAATTCCCGGCACATCCCGGAAGCCTTCCAGAGCGGCCTTGCCCGTATCGCCGGAAGTGGCCGTGAGGATCAGGATTTCCTTCCCCTTCTCCTGCGTTCCGCCTGCATAGACAAGGAGATGAGGAAACAGCGACAGCGCCAGATCCTTAAAAGCACAGGTCCGGCCGTGAAACATCTCTGCCATGGACAGCTCATCGGAAATCTTCTTCACCGGAACGATTTCTTCCGTCTCAAAGGTTCCCGTATACGCCGCATGCGTCAGCTTCCGCAGATCCTCTTCGGGAATATCTGTCAGATAACAGGAAAGAACTTTTGCGGCCAGTTCCTCATAGGAAAGAGCCAAAAGATCTTCTGCCTTCAGGAATCCCTCCGGCAGCTTTTCCGGTACATACAGTCCGCCGTCGCCGGCAAGCCCCTTCACAAGAGCTTCCGCTGCGGATACTGTTTCGCCGCTTCTCGTACTTCTGTATTTCATGGAACACCTCCGATAATTTTAACTGCATTTATTTCATTTTAACATAAATATTCTTCTTTCTATACACGTTCCCCCGTATAAAATTCCCTTTCAAATCGAAATTCATTTGCAAATCCCGAAAGCGGACGCTGAATCCCGCCGGCTGCAGATCTGCTCTGTCTATTTCCCCAGAAAGCATCTTCCGCTCTGCCTATCCGGCCCATCAGAAAGTATGCCGCCCGAATCAGCCTTTGCCAAACTTTGTAAAACAAAAACCCCGGTTCTCTGCAGAACCGGGGAAAATTCCTGGTGGATCATCAGGGGTTCGAACCCCGGACACCCTGATTAAGAGTCAGGTGCTCTACCAACTGAGCTAATGATCCGTCAACGAAAGTTATTATACCATACTTTCTGTGATTTGCAAGTCTTTTCACAAAAGTTTTTCGTTTTTTCTCAAATTTTCATTTTCTGATTTTTCCGGAGATGCCAATCTCTTCCCGGATAAAAAAATCTCCCTTCCGGGAGATTTTCAGCAAGTGCCTTATTTCAGATGATGGCTTCCTCTTTCCGTAATCGGAACACCGGCTTTGCAGAGCGGGCATTCTTCCGGCTTATAGGTCGGAACGGTCAGGTGGAGCAGCGGATATACCTTTTCTGCAGGTACGCCAAAATCAGCTGTACCGCCGGAACGGTCTACAAAGAGGCCGATCCCCACAATGTCGCCCTTGGCTTCATTAACTACATCAACGACTTCCTTAATAGAGCCGCCGGTGGTCACAATATCTTCTACAATGAGAACCTTTTCGCCGGGAGCGATTTTGAATCCTCTTCTGAGAGTCATTTTTCCGTTTTCACGTTCGGTGAAGATAGAACGAACGCCGAGAAGACGGGCGGTTACCTGAGAAAGGATAATTCCTCCCGTAGCCGGTCCGATGACTGTTTCGATCCCCTTATCCTTGAAATGTTCTGCAAACTGTTCACACAGTTTTTCCGTATATTCCGGATGCTGGAGGACATTGAACTTTTCCACATAGAGAGGGCTGTGCAGTCCGCTGGTCAGGAGAAAATGACCTTCCAGAATCGCTTTGGTTTCCCGCAATAAGGTTTCTACTTCTTTTTCATTCATCATGCATTCTCCTTTATTTCTTTTAAAATCAGTCTGGCTGCCGCGCAGGGATCAACGGCCTGCGTAATCGGACGGCCGATTACCAGGACAGAGGAACCGTTTTTGAAAGCCTGAGACGGCGTAGCAATACGCTTCTGGTCATCTGTCTGAGCAAAGGAAGGACGGATACCCGGCGTACAGATCAGGAAATCATCTCCTGCTGCCTTGCGGATAAAAGAAGCTTCCTTCGGAGAAGCAACTACTCCGTCCACACCGGAATCTTTTGCCAGTTTTGCCAGATCCAGTACATGCTCCTCAATGGGAAGATGTCCTCCCACTTCCTGCCATCCCTGATCGTCAAAGCTGGTCAGTACTGTTACAGCCAGGATCTTGGGACGTTCCACGCCCAGTTCGTCAGCCGTGATTTTTGCATACCGGGCTGCCGCCTGCATCATAGCCCTGCCGCCGCCGGCATGAACCGTGATAAGGTTCACACCCAGACGGGTGACGGAAGCCACACTGTGTCCCACCGTATTGGGAATATCGTGAAGCTTCAGGTCAAGGAATACTTTCTTTCCGTGCTCTTTCAGATAATGAATGGTTTCACTGCCGGCGCTGTAGTACAGTTCCATACCTACCTTGTAGAAGGAAACAAGATCCCCCAATTCATCCACAAGAGCCTTCATCTTGTCAAAGGAATCCACATCCAGAGCTACAATCAGTCTGTCATCCGCTTCGTAAATTTCCTGATCTTCTGCCATATCCGCTCTCCTTTTCCATCACAAATGTGTTTTGGTTATTATACCATTTTTATGATTGCTTCCGCATGAAAAATCTTATTTTCCCGCCGCATTGGCCGCTTCCCGGATCATGTGCATGGTCACGGAATTGAAATCGACAGGGGTATCCAGCGTCTTCACTTCCTTGAAGCCCACGCCCAGCTTGCCGGTATAGTAGCCGACAGCTTCTCCTTTTGCATTGATCTTCGCCGCATAAATAGTTTTATCATCTCCTACGCCGACCAGGCGGTAAGCCCCGGGAGGAGAAATGATGCGCCATGAGCTGTCATCTCCGTTAAAGGTATACATGATGCCCTTGCGGCTGTCATCATAGAACAGGCGGTCGCTGTCATAATAAACAGCAATCTTTCCGATATTGGCTGTCTGTACATAAATACGCCGCGTATCATAGTTTGCATCGGTACGATAGATCCGGTACAGCCCCTTGCCGACTTCCATTTTCATATAAACTGCATTGGTTGCCGTGGAATAAGCCACATCCACAATCTTTGCATTTTTCGGCAGATCCCGGATAGGAGCATCCGATTCATGGGTTGTGCCTTCCGGATTGTACCGTGCAAGAGTAACATCCCACTGTCCGCCCTTCCAATGGATCGGATACATCGCAATCAGCGCCAGATTCCGGTCCGGCATCCATTCAAAGAAAGAAACCCCCTGATTTTTCAGGTCCACTTTCTGCGGATTGGACAGGTCATCTGCCTTGTAAATGGTCACGGAATCCGCTTTGACATCGGCCATATAGCTGTAGTCATACGAATAATAGGCTTTCCCCTGTACTTTGATCTTGGAATAGATCTTTTGCGCTTCCTCCTTCGAAGCCGCCTCCACTCTGTCCTTCATATCGGACATATCATAGTCGCCGACGGAAAGAGGGGCAAAAAGAACCCGATCCATATACAGGTAAGCCCCGGCCTGAAGTCCCGCACCCACAACAAATAAGGTTATGAATTGAGCGATCTTTTTATTCACGCTGGCCTCCTTACTCGACAATGAACGCGGTGGGGATCATTCGCTCGCCCAGGAGATCCGCCGGTTTATTGACAACCTTGCCGTTGTAATACAGGGTGGTCGATGAACCGCCGTCCAGATTGGCTGCGATATAGGCCCCATTTTCATACATGATATTCTGCGAATCCACCAGAGTGGCGCCGATGCTGTAGCCCGGCTGGCGTCCGTCAATAACCAGGAAAAGGATGGTTCCGTCTTTTTTCTGTCCGATAGCGGACCGGGGAGAAATTCCCCATCCTCCGTCGCCGCTGGTGATAACTTTTTCTCCGTTGATGATCAGCGGCGGTCCGAAGGTCAGACCTTCCACAGCACCGAGCTCACTCAGCTGCTGCTTATTGTAATTGCCTGCAATCAGATTGCCGCTCTTGGTAATTCCGACAAAATCCACTTTTTCCTGATTGCCTACCTGCTGACCCAGAAGGTATTTCCCCTCATGGATGATAAATCCATAGGGAAGACGGCCCGTACCGGTCCCGTTCGGATCATAGAAGCCGCCGCCGTTGATGGCTGCCACGGCATTATTCTTCTTTGCGATGCTGCTGGTGGTATCTCCCTTTTCATTGATATCCTCTGCAGTTGCCACTTTGACCCGCATCGGATTCGGGATTTCCAGAAGATAACCCACAAAACGGGAGGTTTCGATTTTCTTCAGAGACAGAGTGCTGTCTGTCCGGGGTTTGAAGGAAAAGACCTTCTGCGTGTCGGTTGTTTTCACGACCCCCAGAATCTGATTCAGTTCCTCCTGGCTGTACAGCCAGGTAATGTACTGCGGATGGCGGGAACGCATGATGGCCCCCACTACCGCCCGCTTCAGATTGCTGAACGGTCCGAAAAGAACCACGATCGGGCTGGTCACAATGAAGAAAACCAAAGTCATGACCAGAAATTTAAAGATTGTATTGTGAAAAATGCGTTTCATTCTTTCTCCTGCAGGATAGGACATATGTCCTGGAATCAATCATGACCGGAATCAGAGCGGAGCATAGTCATCTTTATTGAGCCGTTCTGCAAAACGGGCCAGGGAAACATTGTTGCCGATATACACCCGTTTCAGGTCATAGGGATAGCTTCCCACATGAACCCGTCCGGCGTCAGTCGTCACCGCCATCTTAATGCCTGCCTTTTTGCAGATATCCACAACCTCATCATCATAATCACCGTAAGGGTAGCACAGCCATGGATTGTCAATCCCGAGCCAGTACTTCAGTGCCTGATTGGCTCCGACAATTTCCTTTTCCTTTTCCTCCCGGGTTGCCAGATTATGGAGCTTCGGATGAGACAGCGTATGACTGGAAATCGTGACAGTATGACTGTCTGCCATTTCCTTCAGCTGATCCCAGGTCATACGGTTTTTCTGATTTCCCACATCATCGGTGATTACAAACAGCGTCCAGGGATAACCGTATTCCTTCATGAGCGGATAAACCACGGTATAACTGTCCAGGTATCCGTCATCAAAAGTAATACATACCGGTTTTTCCGGAAGAGGTGCTCCCTTGGTCACATAATCATAAAGCTCCTCCAGAGTGATCGGATGATAGCCGTGATCCCGGAGGTAATTCATCTGCAGCCGCAGATTGTCTTCCGACATAATGGCCGCATTGTCCTGTGCGTCTCCGATCATATGATACATCAAAACGGAAACACCTTCAGGCACACTGTACTTCACATTCTTCGAACGGTGAACAACTGCCACCCCCGGCTTCAGTGAAGGATCGGCTGCTGCCGCCTGTGCGGATACCGCAGCGGGAGCTGATCCCGCATTTTTCGATACCGTCCCGGAGGTTCCGCATCCGGAAAGAAACAGGACAGAGGCAGCAAACAGACTCCCTGCTGTCAAAGCTTTTTTCTTTCCCCAGTTTATTCCAAAATGCAATTCAAATCCTCTTTCCCGTGAAACAGAAAAATTGATACATACATTGTTTATTTTACTACGAATTGTGAGGAAAATAAAATAAATTTTTGCCATACCGTTTCCGGGTTCACTGCCTGCAAATGCTTCTTTTCTATGATTCCCTTCCTTTTTTATATTTATATAATGCTCCGGCAGATGTTATAATGAATGGTATCTTTCAGAATGTAGTAAGGGGAAACCGGCCGTATCTCCGATCTGCCGCTCCCGTTCTGTTCAAATACGATAGAAAGGATTTTTTATGAAAAAATGGATTCACCTGTTCTGTATATTCCTGGTCCTGCTTCTTTTGCCGTTCGGAGCTTCTTCCCAGGCAAAAAGCTCCCAGGTAACCGACCTTCGATGGACCGCCCGGAATGACGGCGATCCGCCTTTTATCCGCATCGCCATGGATCTGTCTTCCGCCGTGCATGCCGAAGCTGCCATGGACAGCTCCGGAAAGAACTTTGAAGTTGTTCTGAAAAATACCACGCTGGGAAATGTAGAGCACCAGTACAATATGGATCCCCGGGCAGTTTCCTTCGCAACGCTTTCCGAAAGGGACGGCCATACCTATCTGGATGTTGCACTGACCAAATCCCAGAAAATCAATGATATCCGCGTATTTGCCCTCCGCCCGGATGCAAAACTGGATACCCCTCACCGTCTGGTGGTCGATATCCCCATTCCCGGTGCCAAGCAGACCTATAAAAAGCCTGCTGCGACAGACAAGCCTTCCGAAAAGGTTTCCGCTCTTTCCTCCAAAGAGAAGGGCGTCCTGAAAGGAAAAGTCATCTGCATTGATCCGGGCCACGGCGGCACCGATGTAGGCGCTGTCGGCCGTGTAGGCAATAAGGATGTTTATGAAAAAGATATCACTCTTTCCATTGCCCTTCCTCTTCGGGACCTCCTCACAAAGGCCGGAGCCAAGGTTATCATGACCCGCTCCACGGACAAGGATGTCTACGGTCCGTGGGCGGATTCCGTACCGGAACTGCAGGCACGGTGTGATATTGCCAATGAAGCGCATGCCAATGCATTTATTTCCATTCACATCGACTCCTTTGCCAATCCGTCCGTCGACGGAACTACGGCATATTACAATGCCAAGAGTTCCCAGGATCTGCTTCTTGCGCAGATGCTTCACCAGGCTACACTGAATTCTCTGTATATTCCCGACCGCGGCATAAAGTCCAATGATTTTTATGTCAATGTCCATACGGCGATGCCGTCCGTACTCATGGAAATGGGCTTCATTACCAATAACCACAGAGCCAAAATGCTGACCAGCAACTGGGCTCCGAAAAGCATTGCAAAGAGTCTTTTCAACGGAATCGTCAATTACTTTGCTGCCATTGAGTAAGGAGGCACCATGAAAAAGTATTATGCACTTGCGGCCGTTCTCCTGATCGGCCTTTCCCTTTCAGGCTGTTCTTCGCCTTCCGATACGGTTTCCTCTTCACCGATTGCTCCGAAGGCTTCTTCTGCGGCAGTTCCCGCTCAGCAGGAATCCCGCATGACCTTCTACAAAGCATCTGCAGACGGACTCCATGTCATCCCTGTCACGGTTTCCGTAAAAGCGGGAAGCCGGACCCCGCAGAATGCGCTGGCAGAAATGATCCGCACCGACAGGCATGAAAAATATCCACTTCTCCCGGCCGGGTTGACCGTCAAAAGTGTCACTGTGGAAAACGGGACTGCCTTTGCCGATTTTTCCGAGGAACTCAATCAGCTGAAAAGCGGAACCGAGCAGACCCTCTTTGTCGCCATGACCGTCAATACCCTGACGGAATTTCCGAATATTCAGCAGGTCCGGTTCACTGCCGGGGGAAAGCCTCCCAAATTCCAGCTGGATATGCAGAAGGACTATAAAAGGGACGAAGCTTACATTCAGAAATAATATCAAAAGGACGGGTTTCCCGCCCTTTTATTGTGTCCGGAATCGGAATTTCCGCCGTTCAAAAGCACAAAAAAGGAGGCCGTCATGACCTCCTTTTGTATTTCTGCAGAATGTCTCTTTTATTTCTTTACAATCACAGACAATTCCCCTTCCGCAAAGGCCTGCGGATAGGAAAACTCCCTGGTTTCGTCCCGGAAAGCCACATTCAGCTTTCCGTTTCCGATTTCCGTAATCGTGCCTTCTCCGTACCGGGGAGAAACGACCAGACTTCCCTCTTCCAGGGTGAAATACTGCGTATTCCCTCTTCTCTCTTCATGGACTGCATGCGGAACCGGCTTTGCTGCCTTTCTGGCAGCCGGTTTTCCTGCTCCGGCCGGGACGGTATACGTTCTGCCCTTTCCCTTCGGCTTTTCTGCCTTGTTCTTTTCCCGGTTCGGGAATGCAGAGCGCTTCAGTTCCGGCGTCAGCCCCAGAGGATACATGATGGTTTCCCCGGTCTTTTCATAGGTGATATAAATGCGTGTATTTTCACCGACCCGCGTCACGATTCCCTTTCCCAGAACAGGATCCGTGACTTCCAGACCGATATGGATGCCGCCCTTTTCTTCTTTTTTCTCTTCTCTTTTTTCTTCCTTTACATCAAAGGTGAAGACTCTCTTTTCAAACGGCTTTCCCCGGTGCTGTCCTTCCTGCACTTTCTTCCCCGCTGCAAAGGGCTTCTTTCTGGGAATGATTTTTTCAATATCACCGAATGCAACAGTAATTCCTTCCGGTGTTACTTTACGGACAATGCCGACTCCTTCCTTTGCATCGATGTATTCCACACCCGGTTCCAGCTTTTTCCTGAAATTTCCGCTTTTCGGCCCCTTGTGAAAAGGCCCCTTATGAAATCCCTTTTTTGAAAAGTTCTTTTTGCCCAAGTTTTTGCTGTCTTTCTTTTCCATGCCTTACTCCCGGTTTTCTTTAAAATTCAATGCAGTCCCGCTCAATCATAGCGTTTTTCCTTAAGCCTCCGGTCCAGATCTCTTTTGGCTGCCTTTGCCGCCATATCCTGCCTTTTGTCATAGAGTTTCTTGCCTGTGGCCAGACCGATTTCGACCTTGACTTTACCATGTTTAAAATACATTTTCAAGGGAATGAGAGTATACCCCTTTGTTTTCATTTTCCCCTCGATTTTTCGGATTTCCTCCCGATGGAGCAGGAGCTTCCGTGTCCGAAGCGGATCATGATTGAAAATATTTCCCTGCTCATAAGGACTGATATGGGCATTCCACAAAAAAACTTCCCCGCGGGACAGCTTGGCAAAACTGTCCCGCAGATTGGCCTTTCCCGCCCGGATGGATTTTACCTCCGTACCGGTCAGAGCGATTCCGCATTCATAGGTATCATAAATGAAATAGTTGTGATAAGCCTGCCTGTTGGAAACTACCGGCAGCGATCGTTTACTGGTATCCATTCCTTACTTTTTCTTTCCTTTGCTCTGCTTCCTGTTTGTTTTTCTTTTTGCATGCGATTTGGAGCCGCTTCGGGTCTTCTTTTCCAGATTCAGCGGAGAATGGATCTCGCCCATAATGAAGTCCACTTCTTTCTTTTCCTTATCCG
The DNA here is from genome assembly GCA_938038225.1 of uncultured Dialister sp. GTDB lineage: Bacteria > Bacillota > Negativicutes > Veillonellales > Dialisteraceae > Dialister. Next base: position 556,212 of record CALHRX010000007.1, read on the forward strand.
CCCGAACCAGCGTTACCCGGAGAGGCATGCCCATAGCATAGGTTTTTCCGGAGAAACGTCCCTGCAGCGTCATGGTATCTTCCTGGTAGATGTACTCATCATCTTCCATGGTATCGATGTGAATCAGTCCTTCCACACCGTTGTCCAGTCCGACAAAAATTCCAAACCGGGTGATGCCGGTAATCCGTGCCTCAAAAGGTTCTCCTACAAACGGCACCATATACTCGGTCATCTTGAGATCGGTTACATCCCGCTCTGTCTGCGTCGCATTCTGTTCCGCCTCGGAGCAGTGATCGGCTGCGCGCACCAGGAATTCTGTCTGCCGCTTCCATTCCGCCTTCGTCAATTCTTCCGAAAGTGCCTGACGAATCAGACGATGGACCATCAAATCCGGATACCGGCGGATCGGAGAGGTAAAATGGGTATAGCATTCACTGGCAATCCCGAAATGTCCGTTATTTTCCGTACTGTAGCAGGCCTGCGGCAGAGAACGGAGAGTCATCACCTGGATAACCGCTTCAATATCCTGTCCCTTTACTTCCTCCAGGAGTTTCTGGATATCCTTCGGCTCCGGATCCTTCGGAATCTGAATGGGAAGTCCCATAATCATAATCAGCCGCTTTAAAGCATTCAGTTTTTCCTCATCGGGATGGTCATGGACACGGTATACCGAAGTATGTCCCGTATCCCGCAGGAAACGGGCTACCGTTTCATTGGCGGCAATCATCGCATCCTCGATCATCATCTCCGCTTCTCCGCGCATTCTCTTTTCAATGCGGAGCGGCTTGCCTTCTTCATCCAGAATGACCTTGTATTCCGGAAAATCAAAATCAAGAGCGCCTCTCTTTGTCCGGTTCTTCCGCAGTGCATCCGCACAGGCCTTCAGATCCCGCAGCATGGGCAGATGAATCCGCAGATCATCGGAAGCCACATCTTCCTTGAATGCCTGGTTGATTTCCGCATAATTACAGCGCCGTGCCACCCGGACTACAGAAGGCGTAATCCTTTCTTTCTTCACCGTTCCGTCAGGCGCCACATCCATGATGCAGGACATGGCATACCGATCCTCGTCATGGTTCAGACTGCAAAGATCATTGGACAGCTGAAAAGGCAGCATGGGAATAACCCGGTCTGCCAGATACACACTGGTTCCTCTCCGGTAAGCCTCCTTGTCCAGAAGCGTTCCTCTCCGTACATAGCGGGATACATCGGCAATATGGACTCCCAGCTCAAAGTGGCCGTTTTCTTTCCGGACGCAGTATACCGCATCGTCCAGATCCTTTGAATCCGCCCCGTCAATGGTTACAATCGGCTGATCCCGGAAATCCGCCACGCCTTCTCCGGGATGAATATCCCGGGACAAGTGATTTGCTTCTTCCATCAGTTCATCAGAGAACACATGGGGCAGCTTATGCTGAGCAATAATGATGTCAATATCCACACCCTTGTCGCCTTCATAGCCGATCAGTTCAGTAACTTTCCCCTTTGCATCGGTCCACTCTCCCGGCCATTCCGTGACTTCCGCCACGACCCGGGCGCCGGTTACTGCATCCATTTCCTGTCCTTCGGGAATCTGGATCACCATATTGATTTTTTCATCAACAGGAATTGCCTCTCCGCCGTCCCGTGTCATTTCATAGGTACATACAAAAGAAGTATCCGCTCTTTCCACCACGCGGATAATCTTTCCTTCCGTACTGTGGCGGCCTGTGCGGCTCTTCATCGTCTTTACCTCAACGGTATCGTTGTTTACCGCATTCAGACGATCCGCCTCCGCAATATATATATCCTCATGCTCGTCATCGGTCAAAAGAAAGCCGAACCGTGTTCCGTAGGACTTGTAAACGCCCTGCAGAATGACGCCCGGTTTATAGCTGAGTAATTTCTTTTCCTGTTCCATTCACGTCTCCTGTTTTCCTTTACCTGCCCGGAGAATCCCTTTTCTGTCCGTTCTTTCTCATTATACAACGGAGGCAGAGAAGTATCACCTTTATAAAAAGGAACAAAAAAAAGCTTGCCCACGCAAGCTTTTTTGTTCTCTTAAAATGTATTCATATACCGGCCGAGAACCAAACAAAGCACCGCAAAAATAATTCCGAAAATAACGGTAAATTTGGAAAGCACTGCGTCCTTGCCTCTTGTACGGCCTCCTGCCATGGCTTCCGCACCGCCGCCGATTGACGATCCCATACCGGGCTGCTTGGATTCCTGTGCAACCACTACGACAATCAGTAAAATAGAAACAAGCATCGTCAATCCAACCAAAAAATACTTCACGGGTAAATCCTCCTCTGCATCCGCCTTCCTTCCGGCGGACCGGTCTGTTCTTAAATAAAACCAATATTAATCTATATTTTATACTAATTAAATACGAGGGTCAACCGATAAACCGGAAAAGGAGAAAATTATTTTTTCCCTCTGAGCCGGTCCAGCTTCTCCGCTACGGAATCGGGAATGGCCCGTCCGATTTCACTCCGCAGATTGGCCCGGTTATTGGTTTTGATGAAATGGCTCTGCCTTGCCTTATCCTCCGAAACCGAACGCATCAGATCTCCTACGGCCACACGGTAAGCTCCGTTTCCCAGAATCTGATTCTGCTCCGGCCCGTCGGAGGTGACTACATAGATGGAGCGGTATTCCTCTCTCCGCAGATAGGACTCCTTCTCGATATAGCTGTCTGCCGTCATTCTTGCCGGGGTGAAGATGACCGTAAAGGTATCGGACAGTCTTTCCTCCTTTACTTTTATGGATTTCCCCTGCCCGTCAAATACGATAATCACTTCAATATTGTTGTGGGCCCCGTAATCCTGCATCAGGTCAATCAGTTTCTTCCGGGAGGATTCCAGATCCGTCCGGTCAAACATTTCCGGTTCCCAGAATATGACATTGTATCCGTCTACCAGATAAAGATCCCTCATGATCAGCTCCTCTGTTTCATCGCCTCATAAATCAGGAGGGCCGCCGCGACAGAAACATTCAGGGAAGAAATATGCCCCTTCATGGGAATCCGCACGCAGAAATCGCACTGCTTCCTGGTGAGCGGCGAAACGCCTTTCCCTTCCGCACCCATAACGATCACCAGCGGTCCCTTCAGATTGGCTTCATAATACAGACTGTCCCCATCCATATCGGCGCCGACGATCCAGAAGCCTCTGTCCTTCAGCCGGTCCAGTGTCTGCCGGATATTGCCGGTCTGGCAGACCGGAAGATAGGCAAAGGCGCCGGCAGCGGTCTTCATGGCTGCGGCCGTAACGGGAGGGCTTTTGTGTTTCGGAAGGAGAACCGCCGCAGCACCGGCACATTCCGCCGTACGCACGATGGCCCCCAGATTCCGTACATCTTCCAGACCGTCCAGAAGAACCAGCACCGGGTCCTTTCCCTCCCAACGGTCCAGAACCTCGTCCAGATCCGCAAATTCATAGGGCTTCAGATAAGCGGCGACTCCCTGATGAGCAACTCCGCCGGACAGGCGGTCCAGTGTCTCGCCCTCCACTTCCTCGACGGAGACAGAACGGAGAGCCGCCTCTGCCAGAATAGCCCGGAGCCGGTCATCCTTCTGTCCCTTCTTCGTCAGCACTTTCAGCCCGGCATCGGCCTTCAGGAATTCCAGTACGCTGTTCCGTCCGCAGATCAGAGAGCTGTCCGGCCGGTTCTCCCGATTTCCGGAAAAAGACGGCCTGCCTTTTCTGTTCTTCGGTGCCTCCCTCCGGGTCCGTCCGGAAAATGACTCGTTCATCTTTTTATGATTCATGGCTCATTTCTCCTGCAATGAAATACAGACTCCGCCGCAGAATGAAATCCAGCCGTTCCTCCTGCCCGGACAGATAAAGATAGCCCAGAAGCGCTTCAAAAGCGGTGGACTCCCGGTATTCCTCCACCGTAGCGCTCTTCGGCACGCTGGAATGGGTATTTCTTGCCCGTTTGCAGACCTTTCTTTCCCTTTCGGACAGCAGGTCCAGCAGTTCGAAAAGGATCCGGCTCTGCCACTTTGCCGATACGATTTCCGATGCCAGGGAATGCAGGATCTGCACCTGATAGATGCCTGTATCAATCAGAACCTTCCGTATATAGGAAGACCATTTCACATCCCCCATGTAAGCCAGCGTAAGCGCGTCCATGGAAAAGACCTCCTGCTCCGACAGAGTCGGAGCGCCTTTCCCGAGCTTCCGCAGCATCTGCTTTTTCAGAAAAAGTACTCTCTTAAACTCCACGTTTCTTCCACCTTGCTCCTGTAGGCGTATCTTCGATCACAATTCCGATTTCCCCGAGTTTATCCCGGATTTCATCAGCCAGACCGTACTGCTTTGCCTTCCGGGCTGACTGACGAACTGCCAGAATGACTTCCATCAGATCATTGTAATCCTTATCATCATAGGCTTCCTGCTTTTTCCATTCTTTTTCCAGGATTCCCAGGATATCCAGAATGGTCTTGAAAGCCTTTCCTGCCTTTTCCCAGGCTGCCTTATCGAAAGCAAGCCCGTTGTGAACGGCATTGTAGTACACATTAATAGCCTTGGCGATTTCGAACATGGCTCCCGTAGCCAGCCCCGTATTGAAGTCGTCATCCATAGCTTCCCGGAAAACCCGTTCCGCTTTGTCTGCTGCTTCTGCCAGTGCTTTCGATTCTTCCGTTTCCGCTGCTTCATCCCGTCCGGAGAGCTCCTTCACGCGGGCAATTACATCTTTCAGCTTTTCCATGTTCTTTTCCGCTTCTTCCAGACGGTCATCGGAGAAATCCAGCGGGCTTCTGTAATGCGTGGACAGGAGGAAATAACGGAGTGCATCTCCGGAATATTTCTCCAGCACATCCTTTACAAGGAAGAAGTTGTTCAGAGATTTACTCATCTTTTCGGAATTGATGGTGATAAATCCGTTATGCAGCCAGTAGTTGACGAAATGATGTCCTGTGCATCCTTCAGACTGAGCGATTTCATTTTCATGATGCGGGAAAATCAGGTCGGAACCGCCGCCGTGGAAATCCAGTGTATCACCCAGGTAATGGGTAGACATGGCAGAGCATTCGATATGCCAGCCCGGACGGCCCTTGCCCCAGGGGCTTTCCCAGAAGGGTTCACCCGGCTTAGCCGCTTTCCACAGAGCAAAATCTCCGGGATTGCGCTTTTCATCATTGACCGCAATGCGGGCACCGGCCAGCATGTCTTCTATCTTGCGGCCGGAAAGATGCCCGTAATCCGCAAAGGTAGAAATATCATAATATACATCTCCGCCCAATACATAAGCATGTCCGTTTTCTATGAGTTTTTCCACCATATGGATGATGTCCTGCATATGGTCGGATACGCGGGGATATACATCGGCCCGCAGCACATGAAGCGCATCCATGACTTCAAAATAGGCATCAATATACCGGTCGGAAATCGTCTTCCAGTCGCTTCCCTCCGCATTGGCCTTGTTAATGATCTTATCATCCACATCGGTAAAATTCTGTACGAATGTTACCTGATACCCCACGTAGGAGAGATAACGGCGGATGACATCCCAGGTTACGGCCGGACGGGCATTCCCGATATGAGAATGGTTGTACGGCGTAATCCCGCATACATAAATTTTCACTTTCCCCGGTTCAATCGGTTTGAATATTTCTTTCTGTTTTGTCAACGTATTGTAGACTTTAATTTCTTCCATAATTTTTCCTCCCTGTAAAATTCTGCAGACTCAGATTTCTTTTGTATCGGGAATTTTCAATTCCATAGAAAAAGCCCCCGCCTCACAGAGACGGTGGCCCGCTATTCCACTCTGTCGGCAAAAGCCGCTGCTGTTTTTATCGCAAACATACGGAAAAAGATACTTGGTTCCCCTTTTCAGCTCCCGAAGGCATTTCTCCATATCGTTCCCGGCTGCTTGCACCTCCCGCAGCCTCTCTGCAGAGACAGATGATGAATACTTCTTTCGGTCATCGCCCGTATGATATTTTCAAAATAAGCATCCTCAGCTGACCTGGCTTTTGACCCCACACTCGCCTGCTGGAGCTTTTGCTACCCGGTGTCTTCCTCTCACGACTCACCCTCTCGGGATCCGTATCGGTCCCGGCAGGACTTACTTCTAAACCGCACCATGCTCAGCAGAAATTTTTTCTGCGTTACGTGGATCGTTTCGGCTGCGACTGCCATCGACTTTCAGCCACAGACCTGATGATGCTTATTAATTTATTATAGATTCAAAATCGATGTGCTGTCAATCCCGGCAAAGCATGGATTTTCTCTCCTTTTCTGCATCGGTCTGCCGCAGAGCAGGATCCGCATTCTTCCTATACCGGATTTCTTTTTTCCGCTGTCCCGTCAGATTTCCGTCAGCCCCCGAACCGCTTCATCCAGCACCTTTCCGATACTTCCCCGGAAAACAAGATCGCATTCCCCGTCCCGTTCCGTCGGATCCCGATTGATGATCACTTTTGCATCGCCGCTAAAATACCGGACCATGCCCGCCGCCGGATAAACCACCAGGCTGGTTCCGCCGATAATCAGGAGATCTGCCTGAGAAATCGCTGTTGCCGCATCGTCGATAACATCCATATCCAGTGCTTCCTCATAAAGAATAATATCCGGCCGCAGCATTCCGCCGCAGCAGGGGCAGTGAGGAATCGTTTCCTTCTGCGCCAGAAAATCATCAAGAGAAATGCTCTTTCCGCAGTCCAGACAGGTATTCGTCAGGGATGTCCCATGCAGCTCGATCACATTCCGGCTTCCGGCCTTCTGATGCAGCCCGTCAATATTCTGCGTAACCACCGCAGTAAGCTTTCCCATCCGTTCCAGGGCGGCCAGCGCTTCATGCGCCTTATTGGGCTTTGCTGCCGCAATTCCTTCTGCCATTTTCCGGTACATTTCAAAGAATTCCCGGGGATGCTCCTCAAAGAAATGATGAGACAGCATTTCCTCCGGCGTCCAGCTCCAATCGGTTTTCTTCCGGTACAGCCCGTCCTTCCCGCGGAAATCGGGAATCCTTGACTCCGTAGACACACCGGCCCCGCCGAAAAAGACAATGCGGTGATGATTCCGCAGAAGCTCTGTCAGCTTTCTGATATTCTCCATGATAAGACCTCCTTTCTGCTTTCATTGTATCATTTCCTGCTCGGGGAAGCCGCTGCTTCTCCCATTGACAGGGAGAAAAAATCGTTTTATTTTAAGAGAATAATGCATTATCAGTAAATCAACGGAGGGATTGCAATGAGTCAGCTTACACTTGCCAGAGCAAAGGAAATTTTACAGAAAACCACGACAGAACATCATTTATTTACCCATGCTGCCGCCGTCAGCGCCGCTATGGGTGCCATGGCAGATTATTTCCATCAGGATAAGGACCATTGGGAAGCCATCGGATACCTTCATGATGTAGACTATGAAAAATTCCCGCAGGAGCACTGCCGCCATGTAAGAGAAATCCTGGCTCCGGAAGATGTCGACGAAGAAGACATCCGGACCATTATTTCCCACGGCTGGGGACTCTGCACCGATGAGGTCAAGCCGGAAACAGACATCGAAAAGAGCCTGTTTACAGTGGATGAACTCACCGGAGTTGTCATGGCCTATGCTCTTATGCGTCCGGAAGGCATCACGGGAATGGATGTCAAAGGTCTTAAGAAAAAATTCAAGGATAAAAAGTTTGCTGCCGGCTGCAACCGGGATGTCATCAAACAGGGCTTTGAAATGCTGGGGCTCGACGCAGGAACTGTCATGCAGGCCTGCATCGACGGTATGACCGCACACAAGGAAGAACTTGGATTGAAATAATATTTCCTCATTTTCTGCATCCGGAATCTTCCGGAAAGAAACTGTTTAAAAGGACTGTGATTTCTCACAGCCCTTTTTTCTTTCCGTTTTATTTTTCTTCCGCTTTTTCTTCTTCCTTCTTTTCGGTCATGTCGGATTCCATTTTTTTGAAGGCCTCTGTCATCTTGATGCGGCGAATGACACTCTGTCCCGCCTCGCTCTTCAGATAAATCAGTGTCGTCTTCGGCACCATGCGGTATACCGTTTCCCAGTCATCCTCCGCCAGTGCCTTGCGTACAGCAGAGGCCGATACAATCTGAACGCCCTTTTGTTCACGGGGAATTTCCTTCAGCTCCAGCCCGTTTTCCGCAAAGACTTCCTTCATCGCCCGGTTGTAAGCCAGAGTCGTCTGGTCGGTCGGCTCCTGCCCCACAAAACGGACCGTAATATTCAATGCCGGAGCAATCCTTGTAGCAAAAACGGTGGCATCCAGCTTGGTCTGGGCAGCCAGTTCATCCGTTCCCTTAATGAAATAGGTAGGGAACGTTGCATTGGAGATGATAAAATCCCCGCCGCTGACGACTTCCACTCCTTTCATATCCCGCACGCCCTGCTTGATCAGAGAGAACCTGTCCGAGAAGGGGAAAATACTCCGGTCTTCCTGCACGGCAAATATAATCACTTCATCGCAGTTGTTGTGCGCATATTCCACAAGAGAACGATGGCCCAGTGTGAAAGGATTGCAGTTCATTACAATAGCCCCTCTGTTCTTGCCTTCCCCGGTTCCCAGGATGGACTGCACTCTTTTCAGATAATCCTCCAGGGTATCCGTGCCCTTCTCCAGGAGCGCCGCATACGGTTCTGCTACTGCTACACAGCTGAAGCCCATATGTTCAAAGACCGGAACATTCTTCGGTTTCGTAAAAATCTGATTTCCCGTAATCCCCCGCCGGTGGGATTCTCCCAGAAGATTCCGGATAATGCGGCGGGTCAGCCCCTTTTTCTGATAGGCTGAGCTGATAGCGATGTCTCTCATGACTCGTCCGCCCAGAGAACCGGTCGCAATGAGCTTTCCGTCATCAAAAAGTCCCATGGTGTAATCGATGTTTCCGGTAAAGGTCAGATCAAATTCTTTCAGAAATTCAATGACTTTGCTCTTTTCCTCCGGATCCGTCAAAAAAATTTCACGTTCAGTAATCATATTTCCGCCTTCCTTTCTTCAGCTGAAAGCAGCGATTCTGTCAAATCTTACACTCTGCAAAGAATACTTTCTGCATTTTCATTATAGCAAAGTCAAAAATTCCGCTCAATAGATTTATAATAAATAATCATCAAATTATGATAAATTATCATAAAAAGTCTGTAAAATCATCCGAATAAAAAAAGACAGGATTTCTCCTGTCTCTTTTTGCTTTATTTTTTTTCCGTTTTTTCTGTCTTTTCTTCGGCAGCTGCTTCCGCTTCCATTTTCCGGATGCAGCGGATGGCTTCGCCCAGAATATACAGAGAACCGCAGATAATCACCACGTCCTTTTCACCGGCTGCCTTTGATGCATCCTCTATGGCCTGTCCTACAGAAGATTCTGCCTTGAAGTCCACCTTCAGCTTCTGGTCTTCAATGAGTTTTCCGATTTCTTCCGCTTTTCTGCTTCTCGGGGTAGGCGCTTCGCAGGCAAAGACTATATCATCCTTGCGCATCAGCAGCTGAATGACAGTTTCCGTATCCTTGTCGGCCAGAGAAGTGAAAACAAAGATTCTTCTCCGATCCGGATATTGTTCTTCCAGGGCTTCCTTCAATGCTTCCGCACCGGCCGGATTATGCGCCCCGTCCATGACATAGGTTACGCCTTTGACCGTATGGATATCAAAGCGTCCCTGCCAGCGGGCTCTTGCCAGACCTTCCCGAAGATCATTTTCATTCACCCGGTCATCTTCCTTCATGACAATCGAAAGCGCCATGGTTGCTACCGCCGCATTGACTGCCTGATGGGCTCCCACAAACGGAACATACAGCATGCTCTTTTCCAGTTCCTTCGGCATATCCTTCCGCTTGACCACCACGACCTGTCCGTTCTGCCAGCGGCTGCGGGAATCAATTTCAAAGTCCCGTCCGTAGAAATAGATGCGCGACTTTTTCTCATGAGCCGCTTTTTTCAGTTCCTTCAGGGTTACATGCTGCGCTGCCGTTACAACCGGAATGCCGTCTTTGATGATGCCCGCTTTCTGCTGCGCAATTTCCTGCAGAGTATTTCCCAGATACTTCATGTGGTCCATGGCAACATTTGTAATGACGGAAACCACGGGATGAACCACATTGGTGGAATCATACAGCCCGCCCATGCCGACTTCGACTACAGCATAGTCTGCCTTCTGTTCCCGGAAATACCAGAAGGCCATGGCTGTAAGCAGTTCAAATTCCGTAGGCGCTTCGCAGCCTTCCTTCACCGCTGCTTCTGCAGCCTCCCGCACCACGGTAGCTGCCTTGGCAAAATCTTCCCGGCTGATATCCCGGCCGCCCAGATAGATGCGTTCCGTGTAATCAATCAGGTGGGGAGATACATACCGGCCTACCCGCAGCTGCGCATTTTCCAGAACACTGGTGATCATGGCAACCACGCTTCCTTTTCCGTTGGTGCCGGTCACATGGATCACCTTGTATTCTTTTTCCGGATGCCCCAGTTTTTCAAGGATGGCAGAAATCCGCTGCAGTCCCGGTTTGATGCCGAATACAGCCGACTGTTCCAGATAAGCTACCGATTCTTCGTAATTCATTGTTTCTCCTTTACGGTCAAACATAGGAAAAGGGGGAAGTGTTCCTCCCCTCCCTATTTTTCTTTTATTAAAGCTGTTCCAGGAAACTCAGACGTTCTTCCAGAGACTTCATCTTTTCTTCGAATTCCGCCATCTTCGCCTTTTCCTTGGCAATGACGTCTTCCGGTGCCTTGGCCAGGAAGCCCTGATTGCTCAGCTTGCCCTTTGTACGCGCCATGTCCTTTTCCAGGGAAGCTTTTGCCTTGGCAATACGTTCCTTTTCCTTTACCGTATCAATGAGTCCTTTCAGTTCCAGGTAAACCTCAAGTCCGGTTACAACGGAAGTCAGCGCATTTTCCGGCTTGTCTGCTCCTTCATCAAGAAGAACCATGCTTTCCACATGAGCCAGCTTTTCGAAGTATTCCTTATTTCCTTCGATGCAGTCCTTCAAATCCTCTCTGCGGATCATGATCTGTACATGGCATACCTTGTTCGGTTCCACGTTTGCTTCTGCCCGCATATTGCGGATTGCCTTGATGGCATCCATGAGGCGTTCGAACTGTTCTGCTTCTGTCGGGAAACGGAGATTTGCATCAGCGGAAGGCCATGCTGCTCTGGCGAGAGACTTGCCTTCATGAGGCAGATGCTGCCAGAGATGTTCCGTGATGAACGGCATAAACGGATGGAGCAGAGCCAGCATGCGCTTCAGTGTGTAAACAAGGACATACTGGGTGACGCGGCGGTCCGTATTGTGTTCGCCGTACAGTCTGCCCTTGGCCGTTTCGATGTACCAGTCGCAGAAGTAGTTCCAGGCGAAATTATAAATGCTGTCTGCTGCTTCGCCCAATTCATACTTGTCCAGATTGGTGCTTACATATTCTTCCGTCCGGGCCAGGCATTCCAGAATCCACTTGTCAGCCAGAGTCAGGTCTTTTTTATCCGGTACGAAGCTTTCATCATAGTCATCCAGGTTCATCAGGGTGAACTTGGTGGCATTCCAGATCTTATTGGCAAAATTCCGGTTGCCTTCCACTCTCTCATAATAGAAACGCATATCATTGCCCGGTGTATTGCCTGTTACCAGAGTGAAGCGGAGCGCATCGGCACCGTACTTTTCAATAACTTCCAGCGGATCGATGCCGTTCCCCAGAGATTTTGACATTTTGCGTCCCTGGGAATCGCGGACAAGGCCGTGAATAAATACGTATTTGAAAGGAATTTCCTTCATGAATTCCATGGACATGAACATCATGCGGGCTACCCAGAAGAAAATGATATCGTAGCCGGTTACCATGGTGGAGGTCGGGTACCACTGCTTCAGCACCGGAGTCTGTTCCGGCCATCCCATCGTGGAGAACGGCCACAGCGCAGAGGAGAACCAGGTATCCAGCACATCAGGATCCTGATGAATATGCGCACTGCCGCACTTCGGGCAGACGGTCAGATCTTCTCTGGACGCATTGACCGCACCGCAGTCATCGCAGTACCATACGGGGATGCGGTGACCCCACCAGAGCTGACGGGAAATGCACCAGTCATGGATGTTTTCCAGCCACTGAATGTATGTCTTGGAGAAACGTTCCGGAACAAATTTCGTCTTTCCCGACTTGACGGCTTCCAGTGCGGGGCCTGCCAGCGGCTGCATCTTGACGAACCACTGCTTGGTAGTCATCGGTTCCACGACGGTCTTGCAGCGGGAGCAATGACCGACAGCATGCTTTGTTTCTTCTACCTTAATGAAAAGGCCGGCATCCTCAAAATCCTTGATGATGGCTTTGCGGGCTTCATAACGGTCCATTCCGTTGTACTTGCCTGCCTTTTCATTCAATGTGCCGTCTTTGTTCATGATGACGATGGTTTCCAGGTTGTGGCGCTGACCGACTTCAAAGTCGTTCGGGTCATGAGCCGGGGTAATTTTTACGCAGCCTGTACCGTATTCCATATCAACGTATTCATCGGCAATGATCGGAATTTCCCGTCCGGTTCCCGGCAGAGCCACCTTCTTGCCTACCAGGTCCTTGTACCGTTCATCTTCCGGATTGACAGCAACTGCGGTATCCCCGGGGATTGTTTCCGGACGGGTGGTTGCGATTTCAATATAACGGTCTTCTCCGACGATCGGATATTTGAAATACCAGAGATGTCCCACTTCATCCTCATGCTCTACTTCGATATCGGACAGAGCGGTCTGGCAGCGGGGGCACCAGTTGGTAATGCGGAATCCCTGATAAATAAGACCTTTTTCATAAAGGGAAACGAAAACTTCACGAACGGCGCGGGCGCATACATCATCCATGGTAAACCGTTCTCTCTGCCAGTCGCAGGAAGAGCCGAGGCGGCGGATCTGCAGACCGATGCGGTTTCCGTATTTTTCCTTCCACTGCCATACCCGTTCCAGGAACTTTTCCCGGCCCAGATCGTACTTGTTAAGTCCTTCTTCGGCAATCTGCTTTTCTACCTTGACCTGGGTCGCAATGCCTGCATGATCCTTGCCGGGAAGCCAGAGAACATTATAGCCCTGCATTCTCTTGTAACGGATCAGGATATCCTGAAGAGTATTGTCCAGCGCATGTCCCATGTGCAGCTGGCCGGTTACATTCGGCGGAGGAAGAACGATGCTGTACGGTTCCTTCTCCGGGTCCGGCTCATCATGGAATACGCCGCTGTCCTCCCAGTACTTATACCATTTTTGTTCGATCTCATTGGGATCATACTTGCCAAGATCTTTCATGTCTGCCATAAGATTCACTCCTACATCCTGCAAAATAAAAAACCTCTCTCATCCATATAGGACGAAAGAGTTCTTCCGCGGTACCACCTAAATAATCATCAAATGATCGCTCATTGGCGTGTAACGTACGCGGCGGACATTCCTGCCAGCTCCGGGGTGACCCGCTGTCTTTTTCTTACCGCGTTTCCATCATCGGCGGCTCTCTTGAAAGAACAGGGACAGCTTCTTCCCTTCACAGCTTTTTTCATATGCTAGTATCATAACAGTATTTTTCCGGAATTGCAAGAAAAAACGCCGGTCTGTTAAATAGCTTCCTATGCATACTGGCATAGCCGGTTTTAAAGGAGTATACTATAAAAGTATGTATATGCAAAGAGCACACAGCCTCTTTCGCACGGACTGACAGAGTGGCTCTGTTCACTCTTTTTGCGGAGAGAATAAGTTCTTCTCCTTCAAAGGATCACACAATGATTGACGACTATAAAAAGGTCCTGATCTTCCTTGGACTTATCATTTTCCTGATGTGCTCCGCTCTCTGGACCCAGTCCAACTGTCCGGAGCTGTATACCAGGATGATGCACCTGCTGCTCGCAGGAGATATGGAGGGCCTGTCCGACTACATTTCCTCCTTCGGCTACGGCGGCTTTGCAGTCAGCATTCTTCTCCTGATTTTCTGCAACGTGCTGGGCATTCCTACTATTCCGTTCCTGACGGTCAATGGCGCCCTGTTCGGCCTGATCCCGGGGCTTTTTATTTCCTGGTGCGGAGAAGTTCTGGGCATCGAGCTGAGCTTTCATCTGGGCCGAATCTTTTTCCGGAAGGAAGCCCGCAAATTCATTGAGAGAAAACATATGCTGACCAAGCTGGATAAATACAGCAGTGTCAAACACATGGCTCTTGCCAGAGCCATCCCCTATTCCCCGAACATTCTGTTCACGGCAATGGCTGTCCTGAGCCGCCTGACCTCCAGAGAGCATCTGAAAGCCACACTGGTAGGAAAAATCCCCTCTGTCGTGGTGGAGGTCGTCCTCGGTCATGACCTGATTTACTTTTCCGAACACTGGATGCGTTTTCTGTTCCTTCTGGTCATCGTCATTGCCTCCGGATTTCTTCACCGCTGGCACAAAAAAAGAAAAGCTGCACACAAAACAGAAGACCGATGAGCCAAATAACCGGCTCCGGTCTTTTTCTGTGCTTTTTGTCTTTCCTTGCCGGTAGAGAATTAGTATAATGGTATCAGATGCATAAGAAAAAAGATTTTTTATGAGATTAAATCATAATCAGTCGGATTTTCCCTTCATTCTTTAGGAGGTGTTCCATGAAAGGTTATATACAGGTGTATACCGGCGATGGAAAGGGAAAGACTACCGCCGCAATCGGGCTGGCAATCCGCAGCCTCGGCGCAGGGAAAAAAGTATGCATGATTCAGTTTATGAAATCTCTGGGATATGCAGAGCAAAAAATTCTGAAATCGCTCCCCGGACTCACACTGATCACAGTGGGGAAGCCCTACTTCCTGGTGAAGGAGGGAACTCTGTCCGAGGAAGCCATCCGTGCCATGGGCCCCGATGTGCGGGTATACACACCGGGCCATCCTCCCGAAGACTACCGGGCTATGATCCGGAAAGGCGTCGATCAGGCGGTCAATGCCGTTTCCGGTGCCTATGATGTGGTCATCCTCGACGAGTACAACATGGCTGCCTGGTATGAGCTGGCTTCCGAAGAGGATACGGAACGGATCCTGAAAGCCAGAGATCCCGGAACGGAGCTGATTTTCACCGGACGGAATGCGCCGGATCTGCTCCTGCAGAAAGCAGATCTTATCACGGAAATGAAAAAAATCCGTCATTATTACGACAAAGGTGTCATGGCCAGAAAAGGCATTGAAGACTGACTCCAGTGAAAGGACCGATACTATGATAAAGATAAATGGAAAAAGCATTTCCGGATTGGTCACCATCGGACCGATCCGTATCTTCAAGCATGAAGAACCCAGTATTTCTCCCGAAACGGTGGAACGTCCGGAAACGGAAATCGCCCGGTTCGATTCGGCAAGAAATACCGCTGCCGCCAAGATGGAGCAGTTTTACCATGAAGCTATTTCCCGCGTAGGACTGGACAATGCAGCGATTTTCAAGGTATACCGGCAGATCCTGGAAAATTCCGAATTTGTCGATTCCGTGAAAGGCATGATCCGCCGGCAGAGCATCAATGCGGAATACGCTGTTTCTCAGACACAGAAAAATTTCGCTCAGATTTACAGTGCCGGCAGTGATGCATACATGCAGAACCAGATTACCGATCTCCAGGAAGTCTCCCGAATCCTTCTCCGGGTCCTTCGTCAGAAAAAGGCCATGTTTGCCGGAGATGAACCGTGCATCCTTTATGCGGATGACCTGACCCCGTCCGAAACCATTCAGATGGATACCGGAAAAATTCTGGGGTTCGTCACCAGGGGCGGCACCCCTGCTTCCCATACGGCCATTCTGGCCCAGTCTCTCGGTGTTCCCGCCATTGTTGCCACCGGTACTTCTCTGGATAATGCGTATGACGGAAAGATTGCCGTCATTGACGGATTCTCCGGCACGGTCTATGTGGATCCCACCCCGGAAATCCTGAATGTCATGAAAGAAAAGCAGGACAACAGTCTCCGCCTCCGGGAGCTCCTGCAGCAGCTGAAAGGACTTCCCTCCCGTACAAAAGACGGCCGCACCGTGGAAATTTCCGCCAATGTGTCCTCCGCCACCGACCTTGCCGCTGTTCTGAAGAATGATGCGGAAGGCATCGGCCTTTTCCGCAGTGAGTTCCTTTATATGGGAAAGGATACTCTGCCCACGGAAGAAGAACAGTTCAACATTTACAGACTGGTCATTGAAACCATGGCCGGCAAGCGGGTCATTATCCGTACCCTGGATATCGGCGCCGATAAGGAAGCAGAAAGCTTCCATCTGCCTAAAGAAGACAACCCGGCACTGGGCATGAGAGCCATCCGTATCTCTCTCAAGCGTCCGGAAATCTTCAAGACTCAGCTCCGGGCCATCCTCCGGGCCAGTGCTTTCGGCAAGGCTGCCATCATGTTCCCGCTCATCACTTCTGTATGGGAAGTCTGGAAGGCAAAGGAAATTCTGGATACGGTCAAGCTTGAGCTGGACAAGGAGGGCATCGCCTATGACCATCATCTGCAGGTCGGCATCATGATTGAAACACCGGCTGCCGCCCTCATCAGCGACCGTCTGGCAAAGGAAGTCGATTTCTTCTCCATCGGAACCAATGACCTCTCCCAATACACCCTGGTTGTGGACAGAACAAGCCGCGTCCTCTCCGATTTCTTCAATCCCCACCATCCGGCTGTGCTGAAGCTCATTCAGATGACTGTGGAAAATGCCCATAAAGCAGGCATTTGGGTCGGCATCTGCGGCGAGCTCGGTGCAGATCTCTCCATGACGGAGCAGTTCCTGAAATGGGGTGTCGATGAATTTTCCGTAGCGCCTTACTCGATTCTTCCCCTGCGGAAAAAGGTCAGAGAAACCTCGCTTGCCTGATGGCGCACAGCACTTTGCAAATCTGTTATATAAAAAGACCGGCAGAAAAGGGACTGCCGGTCTTTTTATATGCGCTTCATGAAGCAGCCGATGCCTGACAGAAGGATTCCTCCGAATTTTTCATCCTCCTGCACTGTCAGGAATAGGTTCCGCAAAAAAACCGGCTTCCGCAAAGCGGAAAACCGGGCTTTTGAAGTGCTTTGAAATTTTGTCTTACCGAGTCGGATTTTTCCGAAAAAATCCTGATGCAGTCTGTCAGATGATTTTTTCTCCGTGATAGAGTTCACCGTCAATATCCGGTTTTACGCCGTATCCGATGGCCCATTCGCATTTATACTTCAGCGCCTGTGCATGGATCTGCGCAACCCGGTCAATCGTCCGAATCACCTTTCCCGGAATCCCCACTACCAGAGAATTCGGCGGAATCACCTGATTTTCCATAACAACCGCTCCTGCTGCAATGATGGAGCCTCTTCCGATTTTGGCACCGGTCAGAACGGTGGCATGCATGCCGATCAACACGTGGTCTTCAATTTCGCAGGCATGGATGCAGGCACAATGTCCGATCGTCACATAATCTCCGATAATACACGGATTGTCATCTGCCACATGAAGGCAGGTCAGATCCTGTATATTGGAACATTCTCCGATGGAAATATAATTCACATCCCCTCTGGCAACCACGCCGGGCCAAACACTGGAATACTTGCCGATTCTCACATCTCCGTAAAGCGACACGTTCGGTGCTACGAAAGCATCCTGATGAATCTGAGGGATTTTTCCGTTAAATTCCTGGTTAGAGAAAGTATACATTTTACGGCCTCCTTTTGTCTTCTGGAAACGTCTATAGTATACACCCGAGACAGAAAATTTTCCATATAATCTCCCGATATCTCCGGGAAATTTCCCCGTCAGAGAAAAAGCCGCATACAGGGAAAAATCTCCGATTTTCCATAAAAAAACAGTGAAGAAATGAGGTGTCTCATTTCTTCACTGCCGAATCTGCACAGCGCCGCAGAAATTTCTGCCGGCTCTGCAGAAGCATTATACCTTTTCCGTATTTTCTTTCAGCCCCGGGAAATCAAGGGTGGCAAACAGATCGGAAAGTGTTTCATTCCGGCGAATCTGCTGAACGGTTCCGTCTTCTTTCACCAGAATTTCCTGATGACGAAGACGCCCGTTGTAATTATATCCCATGCTGTGGCCGTGTGCTCCCGTGTCATGAATGACGACCAGGTCTCCCATTTCAATTTCCGGAAGTTCTCTCTGAATAGCAAACTTATCGCAGTTTTCGCAAA
Source organism: uncultured Dialister sp. (assembly GCA_938038225.1). Taxonomy (GTDB): domain Bacteria; phylum Bacillota; class Negativicutes; order Veillonellales; family Dialisteraceae; genus Dialister. The sequence goes on from CALHRX010000007.1 coordinate 574,261, forward strand.
GAGAGCCTGTTACATCATATACATGATCCTTCGGTGCATTTTCCTTTCCCAGTACGCTGATATAGTGATAAGCACCGTACATACCGGGGCGCATCAGATCTGCCATGCAGGCATCCAGTCCGATGTAATCTCTGTAAATGTGCTTGTAATGAATTGCCTTGGATACGAGGAAGCCGTAGGGACCGGTAATCATACGTCCGCATTCGAAGCAGATTCTGGTCTTTTCGAACCCCTTCATCTTTTCTTCATAAAGCTTGCGGGCGCCTTCGCCCAGTCCTTCCAGATCGACTGCCGTCTGTTCCGGACGGTAAGGAATGCCGATGCCTCCGCCGAAATCAATGAAGCTGACAGTGACGCCCTTCTTCTCTCTGATTTCATTGGCCAGATCAAACATCATGGAAATGGTGCCCAGCAGACCGGAAAGCTCCATTTCAGCAGAAATAATCATCGTATGAAGCCCGATATAGGAAATCTTCTTTTCCTTTGCCCAATCGATGCATTTCAGAAGCTGATCATGGGTCATCCCGTACTTGGCTTCTTCCGGCCGGCCGATAATGGCATTTCCCTTTGCCACATCCGGACCGGGATTATAACGGAAGCAAATCCGTTCCGGCACCATATTCAGTCTTTCCATATCATCCAGATTGGAAATATCGTCCAGATTGATAATCGCTCCCAGCTCATACGCTTTTTTGAATTCTTCATCCGGCGTATCATTGGAGGAAAAAACGATATCGTCGTCTCTGAGTCCCACGGTTTCGGACAGAACAAGCTCTGCCATGGAACTGCAGTCAGCGCCTACATGGAGGGTCTTCAGGCTTTTCATCAGCCACGGATTCGGCGTTGCCTTGACAGCAAAATATTCATGAAAATCCGGTGCCCAGGAAAATGCCTTCTGCAGACGTTTTACATTATCAAGCATTCCCTTTTCATCATAAATATGAAAAGGTGTACCGTACTTTTCTGCAACCTGACGAATCAATGCTTCGCTAAATGGAATCTTCTTTTCATTCATATAAGAACCCTCTTTCTTGCTTCCAGTATCTTCATAAAAACGATGTATAATTATAACATAGCTCTGTAACAAATACCATAAAGAAACCGAAAAATATTTTTCAGTCAAAAAGAGCAGCCGTTCCGGGCTGCCCTTTCCGGTTTCCCATCATTATTCTGCATTGGATACAGCTTTTTTGCCGTATTCATCGGTCCATTTCTGGAAATTTCCGTTGTCGGTATTTTCCTTGATCACTTCATTGATCACAGCCACTACATCCTCATTTCCCTTCTGGATGGCAGCTGCGGAATTCTTGACCGCATTGTCAAATGTAATGTCTGCAAACTGGAGATCATCATTGAATATCAGGTACTGCTGACCCACGATGCCTTCTATAACGACCCCGTCAATCTTTCCATGCTTCAGCTCCATGATGACTTCCGGAACATGAGCCAATCCGACAACATTGGCATCCTTGATCTGATCCTTCGCAAGAGTTTCCTGTGTCGTGCTCTTCTGAACGCCGATGTTCTTTCCGTAAAGATCCTTCAGTGTCTTATACTTATCTGCATCGGCCTTTCTGATGATGACCTTCTGTTCTGTCGGCAGATAGTAATCGGAGAAATCCATGGATTTTCTTCTCTCATCGGTCGGATTGATGCCTGCGATAGCCACATCGATCTTTCCGCTTGTCAAAGAAGACAGGAGAGCCTGGAAATTCATATCCTGCACTTCCAGCTTGACTCCCAGCTTATCCGCTACCTTCTGGGCCAGTTCCATATCCACACCGATGACTTTCTTGTCTCCGGAATTGGTATCAACAAATTCATAGGGAGGATAGCCGGAGGCCGTTCCTACAACCAGCTTGCCGCTGGATTTGATTTTCTGCATCAATGCACTTTCCTTCTGCGCACCGGAAGAAGCGCTTCCGCTCTTGCCGGAATCATCTCCGCAGCCTGCCAGAGAAAATGCTGCTGCCGCAGCCAAACCCAATACCGCTGTTTTCCATACTATATTCTTCATCATCATGAGTCCCTCTCTTTTCCGTGCAAACACGATTGAAACTGTGAAAATAATAGCATAAATATTCGTATTTGTCAATAAATATTCCATGTTATCCGACCGGCTTCTTCGGGAAACTTCTTTTTCCGCCGCATAAAAAGGCCCCGGTCATGCAGGAGCCTTTTTATTTATTTCCTTATTCCATTGCGTTTTTAACCGCTTTTGCCGTCATATCCTTGACCCACTGATCGATCTGTCCGTTCTTCTGGTTTTCTTCAATAACCTCATTGATAAGCTTTACCAGATCCTCATTTCCTTTCGGTACGGCTACTGCCGAGCCGCCGTCATAGTTTCCGAAGTACACATTGCTCGGTGCCAGATCCTTGTTGACCAGCAGGTACTGACCGGCCACGATGCTCTGCATCGGCACTGCATCCACTTTCCCGTGAGTCAGTTCCATAAGTGCCTCGGATACTCTTGCCAGAGAAGCAATCTGCGCATCCTTAATCTGTTCCTTTGCCAGTTTTTCCTGCAGGGTGGACTGCTGCACTGCCAGCTTCTTCCCGTAGAAATCCTCCAGTGTCTTGTATTTTCCTTCATCCTCTTTCCGGATCAGAAGCGTCTGCTTCCCGACCAGATAATTTTCTGAAAAATCCACGGTCTTTTTTCTTTCCGGCGTAGGATTGATAGAGGAAATGGCAATATCAATCTTGTTGGCTGCCATGGAGGACAGCAGGGACTGGAAATTCATATCCTGCACTTCCAGCTTGACTCCCAGTTTATCCGCTATGGCCTGCGCCAGGCGGATATCAATGCCGTCCACGCTTTTAGCGCCTTCCACGGATGTATCCAGGAATTCATAAGGCGGGAATCCGGAAGAAGTTCCTACAATCAGTTTTCCTTCCTTTTTCACTTTCTGCATGAGGGCGCCTTCTGTCTGTCCTGCAGGGGCACTGCTCTTTGCAGAGTCATCTCCGCAGCCTGCCAGTCCCATCACTCCGGCCAGCGCCAGTCCGCAGGCCAATATTTTCCATCCTTTTTTCATGTATGAATTCCTCCTTGTTTCTGTTTGCGGCCCCTTTGCAGCAGCAAAAAGGGCTGTCCGGTCTTTATACATAAATATACAACAGATGGAATATAATTTCAATATGCATATAAGATTTTTCTCTTTTAACCTTCTGCAGAAGCAATCTCTTTCTGCAGATCCTGTGTCAGGTCCAGACTGCCGAAGCTATCCGTTTCGGGGAGAACCGTTTCAAACCGGGACAGGAGGGCCAGCTGTGCTGTTCCTCTGTCAAAGGATACATCCAGCACATGACCGCCGGCTTTCCTGTCTGCCGACAGAAAATGGAAATGCCATCCCGGCATATTCAGCCGATCCATGTAAGGCGGGCAGTACAGTCCCATCAGTGTGCCGGAAATACGGGGCAGGGAAAATGTCACCTGATCGGTTTTCATGACCTCATCCAGACGGCGGTACGGCTTTTTCTGCCCGATCTCACTCCGCACCGTCACCGAACGGAAAACTGTATCCATGCGGAATGCATAAAAATAATTTCTTCCCTTTTTCCGGATTTCTTCTTCAAGGAGACTCCCCAGTTCCTTTGCGGAACCGACTCCGGACATCGTTTTTTCCGTATCGGGGAAGAAGAAAGTTACATCGCAGAACGGCACCGTTGCTGAATCCGCAGGAACAGTCACTTCTCCCTTTCCGTCTGCCCGGTACAGAACCCCGTCGAGGAAAATCATCTCTCCGTCCAGCCCTTGAAAAGTTCCGAGGCCGAAATCTCCATGCTTACGGATTTCCCCCACCGGCAGTACGCCTTCATAATGTCCCAATGTCAGCGCCTGCAGCAGAGACACCTGATATAAAATATTTTTCTCCATGTCTGCCTCCATGAAAAGACGGCGGTTTCCCGCCGTCTTTTTTCCCTTATTTTACTGATTTTACCAGATCCATAACTTCTTTGGATTTTTCTTCCAGAAGCTTTCTGTCTCCGCGGGTTTCCATATTGAACCGGATCAGCGGCTCTGTGTTGGACGGGCGAAGATTAAACCGCCAGTCTGCAAAATCCATGCCGATTCCGTCGATCAGATCGACCCGTTCTGCCGTATCCTTGTATTTATTCTTAACCGCTTCCAGGACAGCCTGCACATTTTCTGCAGGCAGATTGATTTCTCCGCTGCAGGGGAACTCCTTTTCCATCTCCGACACAAGCTCACCCAGATGCTTTCCCTTGATGCTCATAAGCTGGGTCACAATCAGCCAGGGAATCATGCCGGAATCGCAGTAGGAAAATTCCCGGAAGAAATGATGGGCTGAATTTTCCGCTCCGTAGATGCCTTTTACTTTTCTCATGGTTTCCTTCATGAAGGCATGACCGCCCTTGGATTCCACTGCTTTTCCGCCCATTTCTTCACAGATTTTCCGGGTTGCCCAGAATACCCGCGGGTCGTGAATGATGGTTTCTCCCTTGTGCAGGCTGAGGAAATATTCCGCCAGAAGCCCTACCATGTAGTAGCCTTCCACGAATTTTCCCTTCTCATCAATGAAGAAACACCGGTCAAAATCGCCGTCCCAGGCAATTCCCAGATCGGCGCCTTCCCGCAGAACAGCTTCCACCAGCGGTTTCCTGCATTCTTCCAGCATCGGATTCGGTACTCCGTGGGGGAAGCTCCCGTCCGGATCCATGTACAGTTCGATAAACTGAAAGGGCAGATATTTCTTCAGTTTGGAGAATACCACATTGGCACAGCCGTTCCCGGCATCAACGGCAATCTTGAAATTCTTCAGTTTCTTCACATCAATGAAGGACAGGATATGCTGCACATAATCGTCCAGAATGTCCTTTTCATACAGACTGCCCCGTTCTCCGATTTCCGAGAATTTGCCGGAGAAGGTCAGCTCTTCAATGTCCTTCAGGCCGGTATCCTCGCTGACGGGAATGCCTTCCTCGCGGACAATCTTGATGCCGTTATAATTGGACGGATTGTGGCTGGCCGTAATCATGAAGCCGCCGTCCATATGATAGAAGAAAGTGCCGAAATACATCATTTCCGTACCGCACAGGCCGATATTGTACACATCGGCTCCGCCGTCGGTCAGTCCCCGGGAAGCTGCCAGGGCAATGGCCGGAGAGGACGGTCTCACATCATAGCCGACACACACCTTTTTCGGGTGGTACAGCTCTGCATAGGCCCGGCCCACACGGTACGCCATTTCCTCATTGACCTCTGTAGGTACGATGCCCCGGATATCATATGCCTTAAAACCTGCATGAGAAAGCTGCAACGGTTCCATTTTATTTTTCTCCTTCCTTTTCTTCCTGATTTCCCAGACGGGCCAGTACGGTGATATATCCGTCAGCGCCGTATTTCAGACACCGCTTCACCCGGGAAATGGTGGCTGTGCTGGCTCCTGTCTTTGCCTCAATATCATCATATTTTTCTCCCGCTTCCAGCATGCGGGCCACTTCCAGACGCTGCGACATATCCCGAAGCTCATTGATCGTGCACAGATCTTCAAAAAATTCGTAGCATTCATCCTTTGTTTTCAGCTGGAGAATTCCGTCAAACAGCTGGTCGGTCAGCGGATTCACCAATCTTTGATTTACACTCATATATGCCTCCTATATCCAAATCATCAGGAAAATTCTCATTTACTTTGGCGCTTTAATATATTATATGCTTTAACATCCTATATTATAACATCCTCCATAAGGAAGAGCAAAAACAAGAATTTTTGCTCTTCCTTCCCGTTTCTTTCGGTCCGCCTGTTGACATTCCCATCAATACAGAGTAGTATGAATAAGATCCTTATTGAGGATCATGAAACTCCATACTTTCATCAGGAGTGGCGGAGGGACTGGCCCAATGAAACCACGGCAACCATTCGTAACGAAAACGGTGCCAATTCCAGCGAGGTAACTCGGAAGATGATGGGCTGTACACTAAACTTTCATCTTTCGATGAAGTTTTTTTTATTGCAAGAGGTGTCCAATGATTGAATTAAAGCACATTACAAAGCTGTACGGCAGCTTCAAGGCGCTGGATGATATCAATCTCACAATCCCCGACGGAGAGATCATGGGTATCATCGGTCAGTCCGGTGCAGGAAAATCGACCCTGATCCGCTGCATCAATATGCTGGAACCGCCGACCTCCGGAGAAGTCATTATCAACGGAAAAGATATGACCAAACATTCCGCCCGGGAACTGCGGGAGGAAAGAAAAAAAATCGGCATGATTTTCCAGCATTTCAACCTGCTTTCCAACCGAACTGTCTATCAGAACGTTGCCTTCCCGCTGGAGCTGGCCAATATACCGAAAGAAGAGCAGAAGAAACGCATTGAGGAAATGCTCGAGCTGGTCGGCCTTTCCGACTACCGGGACAAATACCCCGCTCAGCTTTCCGGCGGACAGAAACAGCGTGTAGGCATCGCCCGCGCCATCGTTTCCCGTCCTTCCGTCCTTCTCTCCGATGAAGCAACCAGTGCACTGGACCCGGAAACGGTCAAGTCTATTCTGAAACTGCTGAAAGATATCAATAAAAAGCTCGGCATTACGATCATCATGATTACCCACCAGATGGAAGTCATCAAAGAAATCGCCGAGCATGTTGCTGTCATTGAAGCAGGACGGATCATTGAGGAAGGCCGTGTCATTGATCTCTTCACCAATCCAAAGACAGATACCCTGAAAAAATTCATCGGCTCTGTCATGTCCTCGGAAATTCCGGAACAGCTGGGCCATATGAACATCCGCCCGGAAAAGGAACACGATTCCGACCAGGCAGTCATTGCCCTTTCCTTCCGCGGCGATGTAGCCAACGAACCGATCATTGCCAATCTGATCAAAAAATATAATCTGGATGTTTCCATTCTGTACGGCTCTATCGAATACATTCAGGAAATCCCCTTCGGCCGCCTCATTATCATGCTGAACGGCCGGGAGGAAGATATAAAAGATGCATCCAATCATTTGAAAGAATTACCTATTACAAGCGAGGTGATCGGCTATGTCCCCGGCAATAACTAGTCTTCTTCTGAAAAGTCTGGCAGAAACACTCTACATGCTTTCCGTTTCCGCCGTCATTGCAGCGGTTATCGGGATTCCCCTGGGGATTCTCCTGGTCGTCACGGAAAAGGGTAATATCCTTTCCTGTCCCGTACTGAATAAACCGCTGGCCTTCATCATCAATATGATCCGCTCCATTCCGTTCATCATCCTCATGGTGGCCATCATTCCGTTCACCCGGATGGTGGCAGGCACCTCCATCGGAACTACGGCAGCAATCGTCCCCCTGACCATTGCCGCCATTCCTTACACAGCCCGCATGGTGGAGACCTCCATCCGTGAAATCGATTTCGGACTGATTGAGGCAGCGGAATCCATGGGTGCCTCTCCTTTCCAGATCATCTGGAAAGTTCTGATTCCGGAAGCTCTTCCGGCAGTCATCCAGAATATGACCGTTGTCATTGTTTCCCTCATCGGCTCCTCTGCTATGGCCGGCACCATCGGCGGAGGCGGTCTGGGCGATCTGGCCATCCGCTACGGCTATCAGCGTTTCCAGGCTGATGTCATGGTAGCAACCATCCTCGTCCTCATTGTTCTCGTTCAGCTTATTCAGTTCATAGGAAACTACTTCTCCCGCAAAACGAATAAGAAATAAATCCCGTTGCAAAGATATCCCGTAAAGGATTATCAGATTGAAAAGAAGAAAGGGTGTCCCTATGCTTAAGAAAATGATCATCGCCGGATTATGTGCATTCTCCGCTGCAGCCGTCATTGCAGGCTGCGGTTCCGACAGCAAGCCGGCTGCCTCCTCCGCTCAGGCTCCTCAGGAAAAGAAAGAAATTACCGTAGGCGCTACTGCCGGCCCGCATGCAGAAGTCGTGGAAGCCGCTGCACAGGAAGCCGCAAAGAACGGTCTCAAAGTCAATGTAAAGGAATTCTCCGACTACATCACCCCCGACCAGGCTCTGGCCGACGGGGACCTGGACCTGGTTGTATACCAGCACGAACCGTTCCTGAAGAACTTCAATGAACAGCACGGCACACACCTTGTTTCCATCGGAAAAGCCATTCTCATGAGAATGGGCATCTACTCCAACCAGTACAAGGATGTAAAGGATATCCCTGACGGCGCCGTTATTTCCATTCCGAACGATCCCACCAACGAAGGCCGCGGTCTGCAGCTTCTGGAAACAGCCGGCCTGATCAAGCTGAAAGAAGGCGTAGGCATGAAAGCCACCCCTGCCGATATCGTGGAAAATCCGAAGCATCTGCAGTTCAACGAGCTGGAAGCTGCACAGCTTCCGAGAAGCCTGGACGATGTAGCCGCTTCTGTCATTACCATGAACTATGTCATGAGTGCCGGTCTCTCTCCGAAGGACCAGGGTATTTTCCTGGAAGCCAAGGACACGCCGCTGGCCGTTATGATTATTGCTGCCAGAGAAAAGGATCAGGATCAGCCGGCCTACAAGAAATTTGTACAGGCTTATCAGTCCGATTCCGTCAAGAAATTTATTGCGGAAAAATACAAGGGCACCATCGAACCTTCCTGGGACTGATTGATTCCCTCAAAAAAGCAAGCAGGCAAATGTCTGCTTGCTTTTTTGCTGTCCCGGCGTCTCCTGTCTTTCCCGAAAGATATATGATATAGTGAATATAGATATAAGATATATCAAAAGAAAGGAGCTTCTATGAATCCGGGACGTATTTTCCCCGCTCTTGCAAATAAAAATTACAGAATTTTCTGGACTACCCAGTGGGTTGCCCTGATCGGTTTCTGGCTGCAGCTTACCGCCCAGCAGTGGCTGGTCTACACCATGACCGACTCAGCACTTCTCCTGGGCCTTCTGGCTGCCTTCCAGTTTTCTCCGAGCCTTTTCTTCACCATCGGTGCCGGTCTCTGGATTGACCGCCATAATAAGAGAAAAATCCTTATGGCCACTCAGTTCTGCTACATGGTACAGACTGCGCTTCTGGGACTTCTCCTCTGGACCGGCCTCGCGACTTACCCGTGGATTCTGTTCTTTGCCTTCCTGATGGGGACCATAGATGCCTTTGATATGCCGGCCCGTCTTGCCTTTATGCCGGAGCTGGTCGGTCCCAAGGCTCTTCACAGCGCCATCAGCCTCAACTCGGCCAATTTCAACCTGACCCGCATGATCGGGCCTCCGCTGGCAGCATTTCTCCTGCCCTATCTTTCTTACAGCAGTCTTTTCTTTCTTAATGCCCTTTCCCTCATCCCGGTCTTTCTCGCCTACCGGTCCATCAATGTGAATTCCGTAATTCCCGAACAGAAGGAAACGCGACATCCCCTGGAGGAAATACGGCGGGGCCTGCGGGAAGCCCGCCGGAATCCGATCATCTTCAAAAATCTTCTGGCAGCAGGTCTTGTAAGCGCGCTGATTCTGAACATGGGAACTTACGGGCCTATCTTTGCAGACCGCGTCCTGCAGGACGGCATTTCCGGCTTCAGTTCCATTCTCTTTGCTGCCGGTCTGGGCTCCATGCTGGCCGGTATCCTATCCGGCGCTTCCCACAAAAATGCACCGCAGAAGCTGATTTTCCTCATGGCGGTCCTCTGCGGCGTCCTGCTCGCCTCCCTTGGCTTTATTTCCTCCTTCCCGGTTGCAGTTATTATATTTACGCTCCTCGGAGCCGTAACTATTCTTTTCATGGTCAACTGCAACACAGCCATCCAGACGGCCACTCCGCCGGATCTGCTCGGCCGCATTATGAGCCTTTATACCCTGGTCTTCCTGGGCTGTGCTCCTTTCGGCGCTCTTTTTGTCAGCTTTATCATCGAATACCTGGATATCTCCCGCGGCCTGACAGCGGTAGGAATTCTGGAGGTACTGCTGATCCTGCTCGTCAAAGGACTGCCGAATCATCGAAAATCTTCCTGCCCGAAAATGAAATAATAAAAAAATACATGAAAAAAAGCTGTGAAATCAGATTCACAGCTTTTTTATTGGATTTAGTCCTTGAATTTGTCGATGATTTTGTCAAACCAGGAGCTCTTGCCCTTGTACTGGGACATATCCTCTCCGCATTCATGGGCAAAGTTGAGAAGGGCTTCCTTTTCCTTTTCTCTCAGCTTTTTCGGAACCACTACGCGGACTCTCACATACAGGTCGCCCTTGCGGGTGCTCTGCATATGGGGCATGCCCTTTCCGGAAATACGGAACCGGGTGCCCGTCTGAGTTCCTGCAGGAATCTTCAGCTCTACTTCCTCAAACAGCGTCTTTACATGGATCGTGCTGCCCAGTGCCGCCGTTGTGAAAGGAATATCGCATTCACAGTAGAGATCGTCGCCCTCTCTTTCGAAGTCGGGATCGCTTCTGACGAAAATGTATACATACAGATCGCCCTTGGGTCCGCCCCGTTTCCCCGGTTCACCTTCGCCGGAAACGCGCATCCGCACTCCGCTGTCCGCCCCGGCAGGGATATTGACCTCAATGGTCTTGGACTTGCGGACTGTACCCGTCCCGCGGCAGGAAGAACATTTCTTCTTGATCAGCTTTCCGGTGCCGCCGCAGTGACGGCAGGTCACGATATTCACCATCTGTCCGAGCGGTGTATTCCGCACCACTCTCTGCTGGCCGGTGCCGTGGCAGTCCGGGCAGGTCTCCACTTCCGACCCCGGTTCGGCACCGGTGCCGTGGCAGTGGTCGCAGGTATCATTCTTCGTTACGGTGAACTTCTTCTTCACACCCGTAGCCGCTTCGCGGAGTGAAATCTCCATATCATAACGGAGATCCGCACCCTGCTGAGGCCCGTTGTTCTGTCTGCGGCTTCCGCCGCCGAACATATCGAAAATATCCCCCATATCGAAGCCGCCGAAGTCAAAGCCCTGACCGCCGAAGCCGCCGAAACCTCCCTGGCCGCTGAAGCCTGCACCGCCTCTGGCAGCCTGCTGGTAAGCGTCATGGCCGAACTGGTCGTACTGTGCACGCTTATCCGCATCGGAAAGAACATGATAAGCCTCATTAACTTCCTTGAACTTTTCCTCTGCTGCCTTCGGATTATCCTTGTTCAGATCCGGATGGTACTTGCGGGCCAGCTTCCTGTATGCTCTTTTTATTTCATCTTCCGTGGCGGTTTTGCTTACGCCAAGGACATCATAATAATCTTTGCTGTCTGCCATAGGGGATTTACACTATTCCTTATTTCTTGTCATCGTCAACGACTTTATAATCTGCATCGACTACATTGTCTTTGTCGTTCTTTGCACTCTGCTGGCCGGCCTGCTGCTGCTGAGCCTGTGCCTGAGCAGCCTGCGCCTGCTGTGCCTGCTGATACAGCTTTTCGGTCAGTTCATGGAGCGGCTTGGTCAGAGCTTCTGCGTCCGCTTTGATCTTATCGATATCTTCACCCTTCAGGGATTCTTTCAGTTTAGCTACAGCGTCATTGACTTCCTTAACCTTTGCCGGATCGGCTTTGTCGCCCAGATCCTTTACGGTCTTTTCAGCCTGGTAAACGAGTGCTTCCGCATTGTTCTTTGCCGTAATAGCTTCCTTGCGCTTCTTATCTTCTTCTTCATGCGCCTTTGCATCATCCTGCATCTTCTGGATTTCTTCATCAGACAGGCCGGTGGAAGAGGTAATATCAATCTTCTGTTCCTTGCCGGTGCCGAGATCCTTTGCGGATACGTGAACAATACCGTTCGCATCGATATCAAAGGTTACCTGAATCTGCGGAACTCCCCGCGGAGCCGGCGGAATATCCGTCAGTTCGAAACGGCCCAGAGTCTTGTTGTCTGCTGCCATGGGACGTTCGCCCTGCAGGACATGGATATCTACGGAAGGCTGGTTGTCTGCTGCGGTGGAGAATACCTGAGACTTGGAGGTCGGGATGGTGGTATTTCTCTTAATCATGGTGGTGAATACACCGCCCAGGGTTTCAATGCCGAGGGACAGCGGGGTTACGTCCAGGAGCAGTACGTCCTTGACTTCGCCCTTGAGTACACCTGCCTGAATGGCTGCGCCGACAGCAACGGATTCATCCGGGTTCACTCCCTTGGACGGTTCCTTGCCGAATTTATTGCGGATCAGAGTCTGTACAGCCGGAATACGGGAAGAACCGCCTACCAGCAGGACCTTATCGATATCATTTACGGAAAGGCCGGCATCCTTCATAGCCAGGTCCATCGGTTCTACCGTTGCCTGTACCAGATCTTCCGTAATACGGTCGAATTCCGCACGGGTCAGGGTTGCATCAAAGTGTACCGGCTGTCCGTTGCTGTCCATGGTAATGAACGGCAGGTTGATGTCGGTGGACATAACGCTGGACAGTTCAATCTTCGCCTTTTCGCCGGCTTCCTTCAGTCTCTGGTTGGTCATCGGATCTCTCTTCAGTTCAAAGCCGTTCTGTGCCTTGAATTTTTCTGCAATCCAGTCCATGACACATGCATCGAAATCATCGCCGCCGAGATGGCCGTTGCCGTTGGATGCTTCTACTTCAAATACGCCGTCTGCCAGATTCAGGATGGAAACATCGAATGTGCCGCCGCCCAGATCATAAACGAGGAAACGATGTTCCTTGCCGTCCTTAATCTTGTCCAGGCCGTATGCCAGGGAAGAAGCGGTCGGTTCGTTGATGATACGGAGAACATTCAGACCTGCAATCTTGCCGGCATCCTTGGTTGCCTGACGCTGTGCGTCGGTAAAATATGCCGGGCAGGTGATGACTGCATCGCTGACTTTTTCACCCAGGTATGCTTCTGCATCGACTTTCAGCTTCTGAAGAATCATAGCAGAAATTTCCTGCGGGGTGTAGGATTTTCCGTCGATGGTTACCTTGTAGTCGCTGCCCATATGGCGCTTAATGGAAACAACGGTGCGGTCCGGGTTGGAAACGGCCTGGCGCTTTGCCAGCTGGCCTACCAGACGTTCACCGGTTTTGGAAAAGCCCACTACGGACGGAGTCAGACGGGAACCTTCGGCGTTCGGAATAACGACCGGTTCGCCGCCTTCCATAACGGCTACAACGGAGTTTGTAGTACCCAAATCAATACCAATTACTTTTGACATTTAAAATGTCTCCTTTCTATCCACTGTATTTTTCGGATTTGCTGTAATATGCCAAAATCAGTTGTTGTGCACAACCTGTGTTTTGGCAGGACGGAGAACGATATCCTTGTACATATATCCCTTCTGGAATACCATGGCAATGGTTTCGTCCTCTGCATCGTCCTTCTGAACCATCATGACCGCTTCATGCACATGAGGATCGAAATGTGCGCCCAGCGCTTCGATTTCCTTTATACCGAAGCTGTCCATGATCTTGTCGAACTGCTTTTTCAGAAGCTCAAAGCCCTTGATATATGCATTGCCTTCACCGGCATCCTTTTTCATCTGTGCCAGTGCCAGATCGAAGTTGTCCAGTACAGGCAGGAATTCCTTCAGCACCTTGGCCGTGCATGCATCTTCCGCTTTTGCTTCATTTTCCCTTGTGCGGCGGCGGAAATTATCAAAATCCGCCTGGAGCCGAACGAACTGGGAAGCTGCTGCCGCCAGCCTTGCTTCGGACTGAGCCAGCTTTTCTTCCGCTCCCTTTGCCTGCGCCTTGGCTTCCTCAGCCTGTTTCTTCCAATCCTCAGACTGCTTTTCTGCGCTTTCCGGGGCCTGCTTCGTTTCTTCCTGCTGTCCCGCTTTCGGCATTTCTTCGTTCTTTTCCTTTTTCTTTTCTTCTTTTATGCTCATCTGTCAACCCCCTACTTTTCGTTTTTCAACAAATCATCCAACCGATTCTGCATGAATCGCATTATACCGATAATCTTACTGTACTGCATCCGTGTAGGTCCCAGAACCGCTACCGATCCGATGACCCGTCCGCCTGCAAAAAACTGTGCTTTTACAACCGATAAATCTGTCAGGGATTTCAGGGGATTTTCCGTACCGATCCGCACGGCAATGGGCTGATCGGTCGAAGCCAGAAGCATGCTTGCCAGCATATCCCGCTGCTCCAGAAGATTCAGGATATCCTGCATCTTTTCCACATTTTTAAATTCCGGTTGTTCGATCAGATGAGAGGCTCCGCCGGAGTAAACCTTCTGCGGTGAATTCACGGCTTTTTCCAGAGCCCGGAAAATCGGGAGGAACGGTGTCATATCTCTTTCCACATCCTTCTGGAGAGAAAGAATCATCTTTTCATCGATGGCATCCACATCCCTGCCGTGCAGGAAACGGTTTATCTTATCCGCCAGAAGCTGCATTTCCTCGAAGGAGGAGCTCTCCGGAATCTTCACCACTACATGAGAAACATCCCCCCGATCGCTCACCACCAGGAGAATCGCTTTCTGCTCCCCCAGGGGGAGGAAACGGATATAATTAAATTTTCTTCCCGTCCCGCGGGCAGTCGCTACGGACAGGTTATGCGTCAGAAAGGCAATGGCCTTCGCCATGTTCCGGAATATTTCATCCACTTTTGTCACATGGTCTGTCAGGAGCTCGTCCAGTACCACTTCCTCCTCAGGAGAAACCGGTTCGGGCTGCATCAGCTGATCCACATAAAAACGATATCCCTTCGTGGAAGGAATCCGGCCTGCCGATGTATGGGGCTGCTCCAGATATCCCTCATCCGCCAGATCCTGCATCTCATTGCGGATGGTTGCACTGGAAACCCCCAGATCATACTTCCGGGCAATCGTCCGGGAACCGACCGGTTCCGCCGTATCAGCGTAATCCTGAACAACTGCCCAAAGCACTTTTCTTTTTCTTTCGTTCATGCCGTTTCCGGCATCCTGTGCATTGTTTTTTCGCGTTGTCATAGGTATCATCCTCTTGTTGTTAGCACTCTTTATGCTGGAGTGCTAACTTACGTTATTAGAATACCATTCCCCCTTTTCCATGTCAAGACTTTTCCCTGTTTTTACGGGAAAAACAGCAGCAAGCCGTTTCCTTTTTCCGGCGCCGAACCTGCTTTTCGTGAAACCGTCTCCCCGGAAAGCGGCAGGCCTCAAATCCCGTCCGGCCAGCTTTGCCGATTCTTTTCCGGAGCAGTTCTCTCTTTTGTACAGCTCCGGAAAGTGCATTTGCTTCTGCGCGGCCGCTTACGGGAATCCCGTCCGTACGGGAAAGAAACACCGACTGAAATATTTTCGCACAGCAAAAAAGACCATGATGGCTCATGGTCTTCTCTTTCTCTCAATCAGTCTGCGCTGAACGGAAGCAGAGCGATGGCTCTTGCTCTCTTAATTGCCAGATTGATCTTACGCTGGTGCTTTGCGCATGTACCGGTTACACGGCGGGGAAGAATCTTGCCTCTTTCCGATACGAAACGGCGAAGCGCTGCAATATCCTTGTAATCAATGGTATCGATATGATCTACGCAGCACTGGCAGACCTTTCTCTTCGGTCTTCTTACTCTATCTCTTTTAATCATGTTTCCTTATCCTCCAAAATCAATGCATTACTTAGAACGGAATGTCCTCATCCGCAGCGGACGGGCCGAACTGACCGAAACCGCCGGACTTATTCTGACCATTATTGGTATTATAGCCTGCATCGCCTTGGTTCTGCGGGGTATAGCCGCCCTGACTGAAACCGCCGGTATGGCTGCCGCCGAGCGGAATCGCAATGGTGTTTGCCACTACTTCGGTTACATACCTTTTCTGTCCGTCCTGTCCTTCATAGGACCGGGTGGAAAGACGGCCTTCCACGAAGACACGGCTGCTTTTTTTCAGCTGATTGCCTACCGCTTCTGCCAGATTGCCCCAGGCTACCACATTAATCCAGTCTGTAAGCTCTCTCTGTTCACCCTGGGGAGTTGTATACATGCGGCTGACTGCCACAGAAAAGGATGCAACTGCCCGGCCGGTCTTTGTGGCCCGGATGATCGGATCGCGTCCCAGATTTCCTAAAATCTGAACTGAATTCATAGTGTTACCTCTTAGTCATCCTGCTTTACAATGATATGACGGATAATTTCTTCATGAATCTTGATAACGCGGTCAAGTTCTTTAATCTGCGCCGGGTCAGCCTGGAAATCAACGACTACATAGTAGCCTTCATTCTGGTGTCTGACTTCGTACGCAAGATGACGTTTGCCCCATTCATCAGTTTTGTCAACAGTGCCGCCGATTCTTGCGATCGTATCCTGCACCAGTTTGACAGCAGACTGAATGACTGCATCATCAGCTGCATTCACAATGAACATAACTTCATACTTTTTCACGAAATTCGCCTCCTTTTCGGACCTGTGTCCCGCCATTCCTGCGGGAAGGGAAGTAGCCTGCCAAATAGCAAGCTTTTACATTATACAAGAGATTTTGCGGAATTGCAAATTATTTTTTATTTTTGCTCACCATGAATCCTGCCGCCTGCTGGTTGGCCATGATGACAATATCGGTAACCTGCATCCGCTTCGGACGGGTTACCACGTAAGCAACCGCATCGGCAATATCCTCCGCCTGCAGCGCTTCAATGCCTGCATAGACATTTGCCGCCCGCTCCTCATCTCCGTGGAACCGGACCTTGCTGAAATTGGTTTCCACGAGTCCGGGCTGAATGGTCGTCACCCTGATATCCGTATCAATCACATCCATGCGGATGCCGTCAGAGAAAGTCTTCACTGCCGCCTTGGTGGCACAGTATACCGCCGCGCCCGGATAGGCGTACAGTCCTGCAGTAGACCCCAGATTGACAATATGCCCGCTTCCCTTCTCTGTCATGGCAGGGAGAAATTCATGCGTCAGAAGGAAAAGCCCCCGGATATTCGTATCCAGCATCTGCAGAATATCCGCTTCCGCTGTCTTTTCATAGGACTCCAGTCCTCTTGCCAGACCCGCATTGTTCAGAAGCACATCAGGAGCACCTTTTTTCTGCAGGAAATCGGCCACGGTCTGTTTCATTTCTTCCGTATTCCGCACATCCATTGTATAGGTCATAACCGGAATGCCGTATTCCCTTTCAATTTCTTCCTTCACTGCTGCCAACTTATCCGTACTTCTGGCCGCCAGAGCAAGTTCATAGCCCTCTTTGGCCAGAGCTTTCGCCGAAGCCAGCCCGATTCCGCTGGTAGCACCTGTGATAAACGCCGTCTTTGCCATAGTATTTCCTCCGTTCTGTAAATATTGGTATAATAATGATACAGGACCGTTTGGTTCAGTCGTTATTATATTAGCGCATTGCCTGAGGTGTTTCAATGAAGAAGCATCCTCCGGAGTTCTGCGTTTTCTGTTTCCCTTTTTCTTTTTCAGGAGCCTCTATGAAGTACGCATTTCTTTCCGCTGTCATTTCCCTTGTCCTCTACTACGACGGACTCACCGTCCCCGCAGGAATTCTCGGTTACTTTGCAGGGATTTCCTTTCTCATCACTTACCGGGAACAGACTGTCATCCTGGCTATTGTCTGCATTGCCGCAGCCATCCTTTCCGTGATGTATTTCCCCTTATCATTCTCCCTCCAGGGCTATCTGAATGTGGGCTCTGCCTGGTCCGTCACCATCGGAGCCTTCTTCTTCATTTTTGCCGTCAAGGGCCTCATCGATAAATATTTCCGGAAATAATCCTCACGACTGAAGAATCGGAAACGGTACTCGATTCCATCATAAAAAGCGCTGTGAAAAGCCTTCTTTGCTTTCACAGCGCTTTTTGCATGAATTTTATTCTTCACTCTTTACCGCATGGAATTTCAGGAAATAAGCCAGGATGACCAGCATCAGGCACAGTCCTACAAGACCTCCGAGCAGACCGTTCCCCGTAAGGCCGCCCACAATATAGGCAATAGCACAGGAGAAAGCGACTGTCAGTACATAGGGAATCTGGGTCGATACATGATCAATGTGATGGCACTGCGCACCGGCAGAAGCCAGAATCGTTGTATCGGAAATCGGAGATACATGATCCCCGCCGACTGCGCCGGCCAGAACAGCTGCTACCGTCATGACCATCAGCTGCGGGTCGTTCTGAACAACGGCCAGAACAATCGGAATCAGAATTCCGAAAGTGCCCCAGGAAGTTCCTGTCGAGAAAGCCAGCCCGATAGCTACCAGGAAGAACAGAACCGGAAGCATGACTGCAATCGTTGCATTGTCGCTGACCACAGTGCCTACATAGCCGCCCAGGTTCAGGTAATCTTCCCCTACAATGCCGGACAGTGTCCATGCCAGGGAAAGAATCAGGATCGCAGAAGTCATCTGCTTGAACCCTTCCACGAAGCAGCTGCAGAAAGTACTGAAGGACAGAACCTTTCTCGGAATATAAAGGACAAAAGTAAATACAAGAGCAATAAAAGAGCCGATCACAAGGCCGCGGGCCGATTCGCAGTCAGCGAAAGAATCCGCTATGCTCTTTCCTTCCAGGATGCCCCCCGTATAAAGCATGCCGAAGATGCAGCCGCCGATCAGAATCAGCAGCGGAAGAATCAGATCCAGGATTTTTTCATTGCCGGAAGACTTGGTTGTCTCCTCTTCCGCATATTCCGCAGGAATAACCAGGGTTCCGCCGCTTTTTCTTTCATATTCCGCCATCTTGGAAAAATCCTTACCGGACCAGATGAGGATCAGCATGAAAATGATGGTAAACCAGGCATAGAAATTCAGCGGAATTGTTTCCAGGAAAAGCTGGAATCCGTCGATTTCACTCCCTTCCGGAAGAGAAGATGTCACTGCCGCAGCCCAGCTGGATACGGGAGCTATGATGCACACCGGAGCTGCCGTTGCATCGATGATGTATGCCAGTTTCGCTCTCGTCACCTTGAACCGGTCCGTTACCGGTCTCATAACCGTACCGACAGTGAGGCAGTTGAAATAATCATCGATAAAGATCAGGATGCCCAGCAGCATGGTTACAAAAAGAGAGCTTCTCTTCCCCTTGATGGACCGGGCAGCAAATTCTCCGTAAGCCCGGGAAGCGCCGGATTTCTGGATCGCCGCAACCATGATGCCCAGCAGGACCAGGAATACCAGAATGTAAACGTTTCCGCCCACCTTGTCGCTCATGATTTTGAACATGGTATCAATTGCGCCCAGGATGGAAAACTCAGAAAACATAAAAGCCCCGATGAAAATGCCGATCCCCAGCGACATGTAAACTTCCTTCGTTACCAGAGCCAGGATGATCGTCACGACCGGAGGCAGGAGTGCCCATACTGTTTGTGCCATAAAAACCTCTCCCTCTTGAGAAACTATTCTCTTTTAAAATTCAGGTTTATTATACAACAAATAGATAAATAAGAAAATAAAAACTTGGAGCCCATACCTTATGCGGAGATTCTGCTTTATCCGATATTATCAAAAAAAGGTCCCTTCCGGAACCAGTCCGGAGGGAACCTTTTTGCACTTTTCCTATGACTGTCATTCATGCCCGTAAAGAAGATGAACGGTCTTCCCGTTTGCAACAGGTTCTGCCTTCTTCAGCACAAAGCCCTGCGGTACAAAGACATCGGTTTCCGCAATGCCCTTCTGTTCATGATTTCCTTCAATATACGGGCAAATCACGAGGGAGACCCCGTCAACCAGTCCCGCCTTCAGAAAGACGCCGTTGATCGCGGCGCCTCCGCAGAGCACAAGCGTATGAATGCCAAAGAGGGATTTGATCTTTTCCAGTGCCGTCAGCGGCTCCATATCCCTCTCCCCGGCAAAAATATAGGAAATCCCTTTGCTGCGGAGATAGGCCAGATAGGGAAGAGATGCCTGCCGGGTAAGAACCGCCACCACTCTTCTTCCTTCACACAGGACATCATCCCACAGGCATTTGCCTTTCCGGTCAAATACGAAAAGGAAAGTGTCTCCCTCTTCCTTTTCAATATAATCTCCCTCCGGCACTTCCGTACCTTCAAAAGCAGCCAGGTCCGGATTTCCCTTCGCCATGTAAAGCTGTGCTGTATAGGAGCCGCTTCCCACGGCATCCCCCAGCTTGGGAATGATGTCATCATAGCAGTCTCCGCATATGCCGGTCAGCGGGGCATCCGCAAAATAGCCTTCGATTTTTCCATCCAAGGCGGTCATCATATGCAGTATCACTTTTGCTCTGTCCATATATTATGAGTCCTTTCTCACCACTGTGCGGTGAAGCTCTGTCCCGTCCGGAAGGTATCCCGTCAGGATCAATGCATCCTCCGTTGCTTCCAGGATGCTGTAATTGTTGGTTTCCGGCTGAGGTGCAGCATATTCATCGAGTGAATGGCGCTTCCATAATCCGGGATAGCGCACATTGCCGCCCAGCCCGACAATGACATACACAGGCCCTTTATCCGAACGGGCAAAATTCTCGATATGTCCCCGGTCCCTGTAGGTATGAAGATGGGCCGACAGGACAAGATCCGCTCCGTTTTCTTCCAGAATCGGCATAAATTCTCTGCCCTCGAAAGAAAAGCCTTCTTCCCTTGCGGGGCGTCCCGTGTCAGCAAAGCTGTACTGGAGCGGGTCCTTGTGCATAAGAACCACTTTCCACTTTTTATCGGTGGACTTCAAATCATTGGCCAGCCATTCCTTTTCCTTGGCAAACAGATCGGGAAGCCATTCGCCTTCTTCTGTTTCCGACGTATCCAGCACGGCAAAGTGAACATTTCCCCAGTCATAGGAATAATAATGCCCCTGATGATTTTCATTTCCGTTGGAGGGCAGCTGGAAATGAGCCAGGTACCGTTCCGGCATGGCCGTTTTCCAATCCAGGGAATAAGCCTCATGATTTCCCAGGACAGGCGCCGCCGGAACCTTTTCGATGACATCCTTCACCGTGCGGAACCAGGCCTGCCACTGGTATTCATCCTGCCCGTTGTCCACGATGTCTCCCAGATCCACAAAGAAAGAAATATCGGGATTCCGGCTGTATGCATCACGGAACAGCTTTTCCCAGTCCGAATAATCAGAACTCTGCGAATCGGAAGTAATCAGCGCCTTGAAGGCTTTCCCGTCATCGGTTTTCAGGGAATACCAGGGACTCACTTCATTCCCGCTCCTTGTGCGGTATTCATAGTCGGTTCCTTTCTGCAGATTCGTCAGGCGGGCTGTATACAGGGTGCTGTCGGAAATCCCCCGATTTCCCTTAAGCGTCTTCCCGTCCGCCTTCACCGAGCGGATTTCTCCGCTGCCTTTTTTCCGATACTCCAGGGTATTGTCTCCGCCTTTGGGCAGCTGCCACATGACGGTACGGCCGGTCTCATTGTCCGCCGCTGCAATCTGCCGGACAGCAAAGGGCCGCATGGTTTCCTTCACTGCCCCGGACTGCTGCTCCGCACCGCAGCCTGAAATGCCTGCCGCAAGAAGCACAGCCAGGACAATTCCCGCTGCCTTTCCCGTATATCTGCCGATCACCCCTATCCCTCCAATCGTTTATTTCTCACGATCCTGCCGCGCTGCCTTTCTATTCCTTTACAGCCTTTTCATACTCCTCGTCAGACACTTCTTCGCACCATTCGTTGGATGGTTCCCCTTTCGGTATCTCCATCGCTACGTGAGAAAACCAGCAGTCCGGTGCCGCGCCGTGCCAATGCTTGACCTCCGGCGGGATTTCCACAATATCTCCCTCCTGCAGCTTCCGTGCAGGCTTTCCCCATTCCTGGTAATAGCCTGTTCCGCCGACACAGATCAGGATCTGCTCTGCCTGATGGTGAATATGCCAGTGATTGCGGCATCCCGGTTCAAAGGTCACATTGAACAGCTTGAAATCTCCCTTTGTTAATTCCTGCAGGTAGCTTTTTCCTGTAAAAAATTTGCCGTACGGATTTTCCGGCCCCACTGCAAAGCGGGTATGATTCTCTTTTGTCCACGCCATGATAATGACTTCCTCCCGATTGATTACCGATAAGACTTCTGATAAATGGCAATAATATCCTCATCGGACAGCTCTGCCTGATCGGCGGCAAACAGACCGCCCATGACCTCTCTGGCATTCTTTGCAAACTTCGGGAACTCCTCTTCCCGGATGCCGTAGCTGCTCATCTTCAGATCATCCACTCCGCAGTCCTTCTGCAGCTTGGCCAGCGCCGTAAGGAAGTCCTCGGGACGGCTTGCCTCTTCCATCCCCATAAATCGCGCCATATCCACGAACCGTTCATCACAGCAGTGCTTATTGATGAAGGTTTCGTAATAAGCCAGAGAAATCATAATCAGCCCTGCTCCGTGAGGAAGATTTTCATGATAAGCAGACAGCGCATGCTCCAGAGAATGCTCGGAAGTGCAGGACCCGGTCATCATGGAATATCCCGACAGCGTATTGCCGAAGGCCACATGTTTTCTTGCTTCCCGATCCTTTCCGTCCGCTACGGCCCGGGCCAGATAGCGGGAAACATTCTGAATCGCCGTGGAAGCAACCATATCACTCATCAGATTTCCCCGTCCGGAAATATAACACTCTGTACTGTGGAACAGAGCATCAAATCCCTGATAAGCAGTGAATGCCGGGGGAACCGTGGCCATAAGCTCCGGATCCACAATGGAAAGCACAGGGAAAAGGGCCGGATGAATCACTGCACATTTCTCATGTGTTTCACTGTTTGTAATGACGCCGCCGCAGTCCACTTCGGAACCGGTCCCTGCCGTTGTCGTGATGTCCACCATGGGAAGCGGCTGATTCCGGATGGGAAGGCCTTTGCCTGTGCCGCCTGCAATATAGTCCCAGAGAACACCGTCATTCACAGCCATAACGGCAATCGCTTTGGCAGAATCCATGACGGAACCGCCGCCGAGGGCAACCAGGAAATCCGCACCGAATTCTCTGGCTGCTGCAGCCCCTTCCATAACCGTCGTCTGGATCGGATTGGCCTGTACCTTATCGAATACAGCCGTTTCCACCCCTGCCATATGGAGCTCCTTTTCCGTCCGTTCCAGATAGCCGTTTGCTCTGGTGGATTTTCCGTTTGAAATAATAATCAGTGCCTTTTTCCCCGGCAAAATCTGTTCATGAAGATGAGAAAGCTGTCCTTCTCCGAAAAGCCAGCGGGTCGGAACGAATACACTGAATGACTGTCTGTTTTCCATAAGTAACACCTCATCTGTCCAATAAAAAAATTCCCTGATTTGACAAAGCCCTACCTTTTCGATATGCTTTTATCAATTCAATTTCATTCTATAGATTAAAGTGCACTTTAAGTCAAGACTTTTTTCAAAAAATCGAAAGGAATGAAGCAAAATGTTCTATACGGCCGGAGAAGCTGCAAAAATCCTTGGCATTACCGCCTCTGCCATTCGCTATTATGATAAGGAAGGCCTTCTGCCCTGTCTGGAAAAAACATCCGGCGGCATCCGCATGTTCCGAGAAGAAGACCTGGTGAGCCTTCGCCTGATCCGCTGCCTCAAGAAAGCCGGACTTCCCCTGAAAGAAATCCGCCGTTTCATGAATCTTCCCGATGACGGAGAGGAAACCATCCGCACCCGCCTTTCCATTCTGCTCCGGCAGAAAGAGGTCCTGCAGCAAAAGCAAAAGGAACTGGATGAGATGATGAACGTGGTCAACTATAAAATCTGGTATTATGCAACCAGTCAGGCGGAGGGAACCACCCGAAAAGTCTCTTCCCTGTCCGAAAGAGAACTTCCCGAAGAAGTTCGTTCCGGGTATGCTGTCCTCCATACCTCCTCCGCTGCCGATTTGCTGCAGTCCCGGCGGTAAAGAAAAAAGAAAAAGCCCTTGAGAGACTCCGGTCTGCCGGCTGTCTCCCGGGGGCTTTTTTATATGCAATGAGCAATAAAATTTTGTATTTTCTGCCTTTTCTGTACGGCGTCTCCCGTCTTCCTTCTTACAGCCCTTCCAGGATTTCCGCCACACCGTCTTCCTCATTGCTGCCGCAGATGTACCGGGCTGCCTCTCTGGCATCAGGTTCCGCATTGGCTACCGCATAGGAAAAACGGGCCAGCTGCAGAAGGGGCACATCATTTTCCGTATTCCCGAAAGCAGCCGTCTCCTCCGGACGAATTCCCCATTTCCTCATCAGGAAGGATACCGCTGAGGCTTTGCTGACTCCTTTCTTATGAAGATCAATAAAATCATCTCCCGGATAAACAATGTCTGCTCTTGCAGCAAATTTTTTATCCAGTATCTCCCGCATCGTCTTCCGCTTTTCCTCATCCGGCTCCGAAAATACGACACGGGTGACCGGCTGCTTCGGAAAATAGAAAGCTTCTCCGATGAACTCGGGAAAAACCGCTCTGTATTTTTTATACTTTTCCTCCGTTCCGTCCGGCTTATCCATGTAAATCCGGTCCTCTGCAAAAAAAGTCGCGTGCCATCCCTGTTTTCGTCCCTCCTGCAGAATTTCCGAAGCCAGCGCTGGCTCCAAGCCCTCCTGCAGAAGTGTCTCTCCGCTTTCGCTCATTTTGATCCAGGAGCCGGTATAGCAGACAACGGGAACATTCCCCAGCCCGAGAAGATTTACCTGGATTTGGGCAGAGCGCCACATTCTCCCGGTCGCAATGACAATGCGGATTCCTCTTTCCATGGCCCGATGAATGGCCTCTTTTGAACGGTCCGAAATGCTCATATCATCGTGAAGCAGTGTCCCGTCCAGATCAATGGCCGCAAGTTTGATTCCCATACCTTCCTTTTCCATTCTTCCATTCCTTTCTGTCCGATCGTTTTCCCACATTCTGCCTTCAAGGGAAACCCGCAGCCCGGTTCTTGCCCCGGCCGGACTGCCCGTTTTGCTTTTCCTTATTATATCATTTCCCGACGAGTCTTCTGCCGGATAGGGGACGTGTCTGTTTATAAAAAGTTTGGTATAGTATAATAATGTCAATTTCATCATAAAGGAGATTTCTATGAAGTATCGTTTTCTCATGCTTCTGGCAGCCCTCATCTGGGGCTTTGCCTTTGTAGCCCAGGTCGTCGGCCTTGATTCCGTCGGTCCCTATACCTTCAACGGAGTGCGCTTTCTCATCGGGACCTGCGCCCTTCTTCCCCTTGCTTTCCGCGCCCGGAAGGAAGAAAATCCCGTTCCCTCAGACATCCCCTTCTGGGCAGCCTGCCTCATGGTGGGCATTCCCCTTTTTGCAGGCGCCACACTGCAGCAGGTAGGCCTGCAGTACACCACAGCCTCAAAATCCAGTCTTCTCACTGCCACCTATATTTTGATGGTGCCTCTTTTCGGTATTTTTCTCAGGAAAGCTCTCCGTCTTTTCCATGTCATCGGTGCTTTTTTTGCTATTATAGGCGTTTATTTCATCTCCATCACCGGAGATTTCACCATCAGCGCCGGAGATTCGCTTTCCCTGATCTGTGCTGTCGGCTTCACGGTGCAGATTCTGGTCATGGATTACCTCACACAGCGATTCTCGCCGATCCTTCTTTCTGCAGGCCAGTTTTTCACGACCGGTGTGCTGAACCTGATCCTGGCTTTTCTTTTTGAAACGCCCACCCTGTCCGGACTGGAAGGCGCCCTCTGGCCTCTTCTTTATACAGGGATTCTTTCCACCGGTGTCGCCTATACGCTGCAGTCCGTAGGGCAGAAATACGTTCCTGCCACCGAGGCATCCATGCTGCTCAGTATGGAAATGGTCTTCGGAAGCCTGTCCGGTATCCTCTTCATGGGCGATACCTTCTCGTCCCGTCAGTATATCGGCATTGCCGCCATGATTATCGGTGTCTTTCTTTCTCAGATTCCCAGCCGGGTCATTTTCAATCCGGGGAAAAAATAATAGATTCATGAAAGGAGTTTTCCCATGAAACATATCGTCATCGCACAGCCTCTCGGCATTTCTTCCGCTCTTTTCCGCAAGCTTTCCCAGCCGCTGGAAGAAAAGGGCTTTACCTTTACTGTTTTTGATACCGTTCCGCAGGACCAGCAGGAACTGGGCCAACGCATCGGGGATGCAGACCTTCTGGTCATTGCCAATTATCCGCTGAAAAAGGAAGCACTGGACTGTGCCTCCTCGCTGAAATACATCTGCGTTGCCTTCACCGGCGTCGACCATGTGGACCTGGATGCCTGCCGGGAACGGAACATCTCTGTTTCCAACTGCGCCGGCTACTCCACCCAATCCGTGGCAGAGCTTGTTTTCGGTCTGATTCTGTCCCTGCTCCGGAAGATTCCCGAAGGAAATGAAACAGTCCGAGACGGCGGAACATCTGCCGGTCTCCGCGGTCAGGAAATCGGAGGAAAAACACTGGGCATCATCGGCACCGGCGCTATCGGCTGCCGGGTTGCCGAAATCGCAAAGGTTTTCGGCGCCCATGTCATCGGCTTCAGCCGGAGCAGAAAGTCCCCGATCATTTCCTATACCGACCTGGATACCCTCCTCCGGACCAGCGACATCGTCACCGTCCACCTCCCCCTCAATGAGGAAACCCGCCATTTCCTGAGTAAAGAAAAGCTCTCCCTTCTGAAGGAAAATGCAATCCTCATCAATACAGCCCGCGGCGGTGTCATCGACAATGATGCTCTGGCAGGGCTCCTCACGGAAGGAAAAATCCGCGCTGCCGGCATCGATGTATTTGACAGCGAGCCCCCGCTTCCCCGGGACACGGCTCTCCTCTCCGCGCCCCATACCGTCCTCATGCCCCATATAGGCTTTGACACGGAAGAATCCATGGAACGGAGAGCAGCCATCGTCATGGATAACCTGACCAGCTATCTGGAAGGAAAACAGAAAAATATCATCTGCTGAACACAGAATAAAAGACAGTCCTGCAGACGTCTGCCCACCGGTTCCGTACCGGCTGACACCGTGCAGGGCTGTCTTTTTGATTTCGCCAATTTACGGCAGAAGCTTTTTCATCTTCTCCGGCAGAGGCGCCTTCCACTCCCTGCCCGAAAGAGAGGAAAAAGGAGCTTCCAGATGAGGAAAAATAATCCGTTCCGCATGGAGAAGCTGGCAGGGAACGGAAAGTGCTTTCGATGCCTCAATGCTTTCCCTGCTGCCGTACTTTCTGTCTCCCAGAATCGGATGTCCCAGGGAAGCAAAATGGAGACGGAGCTGGTGAGACCGGCCCGTTACCAGGTGAGCTTCCGCCAGAGTAAGAGGGATTCCCCCCGCCGTGAAATTCCGAAGCACCCGATACCGGGTCTCAATCGGAACCGCTCCGTCTTTTCTTTCCCGGTACAGGAAGGACCGGTTGGAATTTTTATCTTTTATCAGATACCCTTTTACCGTTTTTTCGCCGGTGAGCGTACCGAAAAGAATCGTCACGTAATACTTCCGGAGGGTTCTGTCCTTCAGGAGACCGTTCAGCATCTGCAGCGCAGGCAGATGCTTCCCTGCCAGTACCAGTCCGGAAGTATTCCGGTCCAGCCGGTTGCACACGGAGGGACGAAAGGCAGGCGTCATCACATCCTTCAGGTAGGAAAGCACACCGTCATTCAGGGAAGGCGCACCGGACCCGTCCCGCTGCGAAAGAAGGCCTGCCGGTTTATTGAGAATCAGAATATTTTCATCCTCATAAAGAATCATATCCTGAAAAGAAAAAGGAAAATCCGGGCTTTCCGTTTCCTTTTCCGTTTTTCCCGCTCCGGAAAACTTCTCCCAGGTTTCCTCGGAAAACCAGACGCGCACGGTATCCCCTTCCTGCAGGATTTCCTTTCCTTCCGCTTTCCTCCCGTTCAGTGTGATGTTCTTTTTCCGCAGGCTTTTTCGCAGGATTCCTGACGGAGCATCGGGCAGCACACGGAGAAGATACCGGAAAAGGTTCTGCCCCGCTTCGGTATTCCTGATGATCAGTTCTTTCATAGCTCCTCCTTTTCACCCATTGTACCATACTTACAGAGAAAACCTCCTTCTTCCCTTTGCCGAAGGTGTCTCCCGTCCGCAGCATCGGACTTCCTGTTTTCCCCTGAAAAAAGAACGGTGAGAAATTTCTCACCGTTCTTTTCTGCCTGTCCCATCATTCCCCGGAAGATTTCACAGACTGTCCGCCTGTCTTCCGATTGAAGAACCGTACAATATTCGCAGTAATCACATAGAATGCAGGAATCAGGAATATCCCGAAGACCGTGGCAAAGGTCATGCCGCCCACAACGGCCACCCCCATGCCGGCACGGGCCGATGCACCGGCTCCCGTGGCAATGGCCAGAGGGAGACATCCGATAATCGAAGTGAAAGCCGTCATGAGAATCGGACGGAAACGAAGCTTGGCTGCGGTAAGCGCCGCTTCCATGGGATCCATTCCCTTATCCACCCGGGCCTTTGCAAATTCCACAATCAGGATGGCATTCTTTGCCGCCAGACCGATGATCATGATGATGCCGATCTGCATGTAGACACTGTTCTGGTACCCATCCGTATTTCCGCCGATGAGGGTCATGATCCGGTTGATTCCGTATTCGGAGAAAAGCGCTCCGAAAATACCCGTAGGTACTGTGAAAAGAACCGCCAGCGGAACGGACCAGCTTTCATAAAGTGCTGCCAGGCAAAGGAAAGCGAAAAAGATAGCCATAAGGAGAATCTGCATCGTCGACCCGGAAGAATTCTTTTCTTCCCGGCTCTGACCGGACCATTCAATGGTCATGCCGCTCGGCATCACCGATTTCGCGGCTTCTTCCGCCGCATTCATGGCTTCGCCGGAGGAGTATCCCTGAGCGGCACTCCCCTGAACCGCTACCGTCCGCACATTGTTGAAACGGGCAATGGAAGACGGTGCCGTAGTGAGCGAACCGGTGACCAGTGTATCCAGAGGCACCATTTCTCCGGAAGGAGACTTGACGGAGATGAATTTCAGGCTGTCCGTCTGAGAGCGATACTGCGTATCGGCCTGAACAATAACTTTATAGGAACGTCCGAACTGATTGAAATCATTGACCTGAGAACCGCCGAAATTGACCTGCATGGCCGTAAATACATCCGACAGATTGATTCCCAGATTCTTTACCTTTTCTCTGTCCACGGTGAATTCCACGGACGGCGTATTGGCAGACACGCTGGTACGGACACCGGTCAGCTCCGGCCGCTGGGCACACGCTGCCACGACCTGATCGGCCACATTGGAAAGTTCCGTATCGGAAAGGCCCACATTATCCTGGAGCTGCATGGTCCAGCCCCCTTCCATTCCCAGACCCGGCAGAGAAGCCGGATTGAAAGCGGAAACCTGTGCCGCCGGATCATTCTTTGCCGCCATAGCTGTCAGCTTGGCTGTGATGGCAGAGACCTGCAGATCATCCGCTGTCCGGGCTGCCCAATCCTCAAGGGCAACATAGAGCATTCCCGAACCGGCGGACGCATTTGTCATGACATTTTTAACACCGGGAATCGTCCGGGCTTCCTCCGCCACATGATCCACGACCTTCACAGTCTGATTGAGGGAGGTTCCTTCCGGCATTTTAATGTTTGCCATAAAGAATCCCTGATCCTCATTCGGAACAAAAGTGGAGGGAATCATCACATAAAGCGCTCCCATCCCTATGCTCACCGCAATGAGAAAGGCAACAGCCAGTTTCAGCCGGTGCAGCATCCAGGATACCCCTTTTCCGTAGCTTTCTCTTGCCCGGTCAAAGGAATGGTTGAATTTCCGGAAGAACAGGGCCACCGGTCCTTTCCGGAAGCCCGTGTCATCCTTCTTCAGCAGCATGCCGCAGAGGGCCGGTGTCAGGGTCAGTGCCACAAAGGCAGAAATAGCAATGGAAATGGTAATCGTCACGGCAAACTGTTTGTACAGCACACCGATCATCCCGCCGATAAAAGCGACGGGAAGGAAAATCGAAGCCAGTACGGCTGTCGTGGCAATGATCGGACCCTGTACCTCATTCATGGCCCGTTCCGTTGCTTCCTTCGGATCGACTCCGTCCTTTTCCATATGTTCTTCTACGTTTTCGATGACTACGATCGCATCATCCACAACCATCCCGATGGCAAGAACCATAGCGAAGAGGGTCAGCGTATTAATGGTAAATCCGAGAAGGATAAAGGAAGCAAACGTTCCGACAATGGATACAGGAACGGCCAGAACCGGAATCAGCGTCGTTCTCCATTTCTGGAGGAACAGGAACACCACCAGAATAACCAGAAGCAGCGATTCCACAAAGGTGGCTTCCACTTCGCTGATGGATGCATTGATGAAGGACGTATTGTCCATAACGATGACATAATCCAGATCCGGCGGGAAGCTTTCTCTGGCTTCTTCCATGACCTGCTTCACCTGGGAAATCGTATCCAGCGCATTGGCATCGCTCGTAAGCTGGATGCCGAACCCGATTCCGTTATGCCCGTTGATTTTGGAATTATTGCTTTCATTGGCCGTACCGGTCTCTACGGTTGCCACATCCTTCAGATAGACGAATTCCCCATTGGAGCCGGCCTTTACGATAATATTTCCGAACTGCTCCGGCGTGGTGAGGCGTCCCTCCACCTTTGCGCTGTAGGTCTTTTCCTGCGTAGCCGGTGCAGGCATGCCGCCGATGGTTCCTGCCGGTGCAGATACGTTCTGCTCCTTGATGGCACTTGTCACATCGGTTGCCGTCAGGCCCCGTTCCGCCAGTTTATCCGGATTCAGCCAGACTCTCATGGCATAGCTGGACCCGAAAGTATTGACGTCACCGACTCCGTCTACCCGTTTGATCTTATCCAGAAGATAAATATCGGCATAATTCTTCAGGAAAGCCTGGTTATAGGTTCCGTTCGGCGAATACAGATTGGCCATGAGCACCATATCGCCGGAAGCCTTGCGCACCGTGATGCCCTTGGACTGCACATCCGAAGGAAGTGAGCCTCTGACGAGGTTCGCCTCATTCTGTACATTGATTGAGTCGGTATCGCCGTCACTGTCCAGGGAAAAGACGACCTGCAGGCTGTAGGATCCGCTGCTGCTGGATGTGGAGGACATATAGTCCATATTTTCCAGCCCGTTCATCTGATCCTCGATGATCTGGGCAATCGTCTGATTCACAATGCTTGCATTGGCGCCCGTATAGGATGCACTGAGCCGGATAGTGGGCGGAGAAATCTGAGGATACTGTGCAATCGGCAGAGTAAACATCGACAGAAGCCCGAGCGCCACAATAATCAGAGACAGTACAATGGCAAATATGGGCCGTCTGATAAAGAATTTACTCATATCGGACCTCCTTATTTGCTGTTCTGTTCATTGGCGGACTGATTGGTTGTTATTTCCGTTGTAAAGGAAAGCCCCAGTTTTTCCGGCGTTGTTTCGCTGACATTCAGCGCCTGCCCCTCTTTCAGATTGGTCAGACCTTCCACGACCACCCTGTCATCCTTGGAAAGACCGCTCTTGATGATATAGAAGCTTCCCACCTGCGCTCCCAGCTCCACGATTTTGCTTACGGACTGATTATTTTCTCCCACAACGATGACAAAGGATTTATCCAGCACCTGCTGCACTGCCCGCTGCGGAACCAGAAGCGCATCCTTCTGCGGCTCTCCTTCCTCCGTTACCTTGGCAAACATCCCCGGGAGAAGCATTCCCTGATCATTGTCAAAAATCGCCTTGATGGTCAGGGTCCCCGTGCTGGCCGACAGCTGCCGGTCCACAATATATCGATTTGAGGTTCCCGGGAACTTCGCACCGTTGCTGAGAGTGAGAGAAGTCAAGGGCGCAGACGGTTTGATTCCTTCTTCTCTGTCCTCATGGCCTGCCGTAAGGAAATCCAGATATTCATTTTCGGAAATAGAAAACTGTACATAAATGGGGTTGATCGAACCTACGGAAACCAGCTCCGTATTCCCGCTCGTCACATAAGTACCGACAGAGACATCATCCACAGAAAGCTTCCCGGAAATGGGAGAACGGATAACAGTATCATCCAGATTCTCCTGTGCCTTCTGCATCAGTGCCACTGCATCATTGTAGCTGGACTGATTGGACGCCACCGTGGCCTGCTGCGTCGTCAGCGTCTGCTCCGGAATGGCTCCCGTTGCCGCCAGCTTCTGATACCGGGCCAGATCAATCATGGAATTATTCAGAGTGACCTGTGCTTTATCCACACCGGACCGGGCCGACAGAAGTTCTGCTTCATACTGCCGGTCATCCACCTTATACAGAGGATCTCCTGCATGAACCAGCTGTCCGCTGGTAAAATAT
Source organism: uncultured Dialister sp. (assembly GCA_938038225.1). Taxonomy (GTDB): domain Bacteria; phylum Bacillota; class Negativicutes; order Veillonellales; family Dialisteraceae; genus Dialister. The sequence goes on from CALHRX010000007.1 coordinate 606,168, forward strand.
TTCTCCGTAATGGAACCGGATACCCGGGGTTTGATGGTAACCGCATCCATGGATTTGACCTGCCCGGAATATTCATAGGAAACAGCGGTGTCCCGCTGGATAACCTTCATCACCTGTACATTGACTGCACTGCTCCGGGGAGCGGTTCCTGCCCCGCAGCCCGCCAGAAAGCCCGTACATCCCAGCAGAATCAGCGCTGCTGCCGCTTTCCTTTTCATTGTCTGCTTCATACTGCTATTCTCCTGTTACAATCCCCACGCAAAATCCCCTGTTTATTATTATCATTTTAGCACAAATCCCTGCGGTAGTTTTCCTTTTTCCGGCAGCCATCTTCATTTCAGGACAGCAAAAAGACCGGAATTTCTCCCGGTCCTTTTCTGCCTGCTTCCGTGTCCTCAGCTCCGGCTGCTGTCCTCCGAACTCGTCCCGAAAGAGGAGTAGGTAACACCTTTAAAGACCGCCGTGACTTCTCCGTTGCTGCCCAGCTGGTATGTCACACTCTTATCCGGTGCCTCAGGAAGGCTCTTCAGGAAACCGTCTGTTCCGGTCCTGTCCACCAGAGTATCCAGACTCGTCGGATATTCGCCGTTTTTGACATAATACATCTCCGTTGCCGTTCCTATGGTCGCCAGATCGGCCTTAATACGGGCTACCTTTGCCTCATCGGTCATGCCGATCAGATTCGGCACCGCTACAGCAGCAAAAATCCCTACTACAGCAATCACGATGACCAGCTCGAGAAGCATGAACCCCGGGCGTCTTCCTTTTTTCTTTTCTTCTGCCATGACATACTCCATAATCCTTCCTCCTTTTCAAAAATTTTGTTTTCCGTTACCCTCATTATACTCTCTTTTCACGGCAAACTGCATAGACTGCTCCTTTAAAATTACAAAAAAAAGAGCGCCTTCTTTCATAAATACACGATTTTATGAAAAAAGGCACTTCCTTTTCCGACTGCAAAAGCTCATCTATTTCCCTTTTCGGATTTTCCGGACAGAAAGAGAAACGATTTCTGTTTTCCCGGAAGCAGGCTTTTCCTGTCCGATGCCTTCCATCCGGATATCGGAACGATTGAAAGGATCCTCCATTTCCACCAGGTCCGCCCAGTATTTCTTCGGCAGATAATTCCTCCGGCAGTCCGGATTGTTTCTCTCTTCAATTCCCATATGGCGGTAGTACCAGCGCCAGAGACTGCGGAAATCCTCTTCCTCACTGCTGAGAACGGGATCCTTCCTGATTTCCGGCACGGAAAGAATTTCTGTTCTTCCCTTCCCGTAAACCGCCGCTTCCTTTCTGTTCCCGTCATAGATGATCCAGTCCAGCGAACCCAGTCTGTCTCTGAAATGAACCGCCAGAACAGGAAGAATGTTGTGCGTAGGATGAATCACTGCATACAGCGTTCCCTCCTGCAGCTGAGAAAAACGGAGGATGCCCCGGAATTTTTCCGCCTCATTCCCCACTGCGCGGCTCATGTCGCACAGATCCCGATACCAGTCCTCCCTGCTGAAAATATACAGCTTTTTCCCCTTTCGGAATCCCTGCCGGAGAAATTCAAAAATTTTCATCTCCATGCCCGCCTCATCGGACAGAAAGGCCCGGTATACCAGGCGCACCGCCTGCCGGCCGCATCGTTTTTCAAAAGCAGAGATGACCTTTTCTGCCTTGATGAAATTTGTCTCCACGGTCTTTTCCTCACCGAACAGCGCCGTTTCTCCGCCCTCCGGGCGAATCGATTCCAGACAGCTCGTACCGGAATAGTAAATATCATAGACCGCCGTGAGAAATCCCGGGTAGGTCCCGTCATATACAAAAATCATGGTTTTTCCTTACAAAGGCGGTGCAAACAGACTGATTTCCCGGGATTCCCGTGCCGCCCTTCTGCTGATCAGCCGATCCCTCAGATTTTCCCCGTCAAGGCCTTTTTCCCCTCTGTACCGGCCGTTGACAGTGATGAAGTACCGGGCTCGTTTCATGACAATCCCCAATCGGGACAGGGTGGAAAAGGAAAGATTGCCGTACTTCCGAAGTCTTACGATGCGAAGAGCACTCTTCACCCCGATGCCCGGCACGCGGAGAAGCATTTCATAAGAGGCCCGGTTGATTTCTACGGGAAAAAGCTCCCGATGGCGGAGCGCCCACGTACATTTCGGGTCCAGTTCCCGGTCAAAATCAGGCTCGCTTTCCGTAAGGATCTCCTCCGCCCGGAAATGATAGAACCGGAGCAGCCAGTCTGCCTGATAAAGCCGGTTTTCCCGGTACAGCGGAGGCCGGGTCAGAGCAGGAAGATTCTTCCCCTGCATCACCGGAACATAGGCGGAAAAATAGACCCGCTTCAGTGCCGCCTTCCGGTACAGTCCTTCCGTGAGAAGGAGAATTTTCCGGTCGCTTTCCTTTGTAGCTCCCACGATGAGCTGGGTTGTCTGCCCGGCAGGAACAAAGAGAGGCGCTTTCCTATACTTTTTCCGCTCCTCCTTATTCTCCCGGATCCGGTCCCGGAAATATTTCATCGGCGCCAGAATGGACGATTTCGTTTTCTGCGGCGCCAGCAGCTTCAGCGAGGTTTCCGAGGGAAGCTCAATATTTACGCTCACCCGGTCTGCATACCGTCCCAGTTCCTGCAGCAGCTTCGGATCTGTTCCGGGAATCCCCTTCATATGAATGTACCCATTGAATTTTTCCCGTTCCCGCAGCAGCTTTGCCGTCCGGATCAGAAGCTCCGTCGTATAATCCGGGGAACGGATGATGCCAGATGAAAGGAAGAGCCCCTCTATATAGTTTCTTTTATAAAATCCCATGGTGAGCGTTACGATTTCCTCCGGCGACAGAAAGGCTCTCTGCGTGGTATGGCTCCGGCGGTTCACGCAGTACTGACAGTCATAAATGCAGTAATTCGTCATGAGGATTTTCAGGAGAGACACACACCGTCCGTCGGATGTCCAGGTGTGGCAGATTCCGCTCCTGTGACCGTTCCCCACGCCGCCTGCCGCAGCTGCCCGGGAAGAGCCGCTGGAGGAGCAGGATACATCATACTTGGCTGCATCTGCCAGAACAGCCAGCTTTTCTTCCAGATCCATCGGATTCCCTCCCTTCATTTCCTCCTCATTATACCACCTCTGCCTTTGCTCTCCGGCACGCAAAAAGCCCGGGAATTCCCGGGCTCCTCCTGAAAACAGGAACGCCGAAATATTGAATTTCACTTCGCTGTATTTTTCCCCATTTCAGCCAGCTTTTTTCTGTCCGTCTTTCCCGTACTTGTCTTCGGAATTTCCTTCACCCGTACAAAACGGGACGGGATTTCCCAGGCTTTCAGCTTCTGTGACAGGAACCGAATCAGTCCCGCATGATCCGGAAGCTGTCTTCCCGCCACATACGCAGCAAGGCGGATCATCCCTTCCTCCGTCTGCTCCGGAAGAATTTCCGCTTCCTCCACACCGTCTGCCATCAGCAGATAAGACAGCACCTTCTGCCGGCTCACATGATTTCCCTTGATATTGTAAAAATCCTCCTGCCGCCCCAGGAAATGAAGGCAGCCCTCCCTGTCCAGCCTGCCCCGGTCGCCGGAACGAAAAGGCCGGGATATTCCTTCCGCCCCATAAGGAGTATCCACTTCTATGAAACCGTCCTTCACAGCAATCTTCACGCCCGGAAAAGGCCGCCCTACGCTGTCCGGATGCTCCCGGATCTCCCTGCCCCGGCTAAAGGAGACATAGGACATTTCCGACGAACCGTAATACAGCACCGTTTCCGACCGGGGAAATACCCTTTCCAGTCCGTCCAGAAGACGGCCGGTCATCAGCTGCGAGCCGGAAAGGATTTTCCGCACCGATGCGCCTTCGCCCTTCACCCTCGACAGGGGAGACAGTTTTGAAGGAATCATATACACATGGGTCGCACCGATCCGATTGATTTCCTTCAGCCAGGTCCGGGGAAATAAACGGTCCGTCCCCGCTATGGTGCATCCCTCTGACAGGAAAGACAGAAACATGTTCAGATTCCCTGTAAAGGCCATGGACCCCTGCAGAAAAAGGACCGAAGCGGAATCAATCCCGAAAAGGCGGTTCTGGACGGGGAAGAAATCGGACCAGCTTGCCTCTCTCCGGAAAAAGATTTTGGCAGGGCCGCTTGTTCCCGAGGTGAGAACCGCTATGCCGTCTTTCCGGACATTTTCCTCCCGGATTTCTCCGAACCATTTCCCACCCGGTACCGGAAACAGACCTTTCCTTTCTTCTCCGGAATAAAGAAAATGAATGGGCCGCACCGCCAGAAGATGCTCCAGTTCTTCTCCTTCAATGTATTCGTGAATCAGAAGAGGGACTGCTCCCGTTCTTTCCGCAGCCAGAAAAGCAATTATCTGCTCTGCCGGGCTGCTGAGCCGGATGCCCAATACCTTTTCTTTTGCCGGAGCAAAGAGCACACTTTTTTCCTCTACCTGTTTTTCTGCTTCTCCGTAGGAAAGACTGTGTCCGTTCCAGACCAGAAACGGCCTGCTCTCCCATTTCTTTGCATAATGTTCAAGATACTTAAAAAATTTCACGCCATGCCTCTGCCGGAACCGGCATTTCTTTCTTTTCCGTAAAAAAATAGGAGGAAAGCCATTCCTGCCGGTCCACGCGGCGAATCAGCACCGCTGAGCCTACACCGCCCGCTGCAGGAATAGCCGCCACCCCCAGATCTCCTCCGTCATGATGAAGGATTTCCGTCAGATGGATCATGATTTCCGCTCCCGATGCCCCGTAAGGATGCCCGTAAGCAAGAGCTCCGCCCCAGCGGTTCAGCCGTTCCGCTGCCTCCGGATGCATTTTTCGGAAATGAGCGCTGATGACCGCAAAGGCTTCATTGTACTCAAAAGCATCAATATCTTCATAGGAAAGCCCTTTCCGCCGGAGAAGACAGGAAACTGCCCGATCGGCAGAAAGCGGCGGCCGCAGAGGATCCCCGCCGCAGAGCTCCGTTCCCAGGATTTCCGCCTTCGGGACCAGTCCTCTCTCCCGGATCCACCTTTCGTCCGCGAGAAGCAGGAACGCTGCGCCGTCATTCATGGTGCACGCATTGGCAGCCGTAAGGATTCCCCCTTCGAAATGCGTAACCCGCGGCGCCCGGGCAAGCAGTTTTTCACTCATTCGGGACCGGATCGCCTCATCTTTTGTGCTGCCGAAAAGAGGAATGATGACCGATCGGAGAAGCCCTTCCTCTGCACACCGTCTAGCACGCTGCTGCGAAAGGAGTGCAGCCTGATCTGCCTCTTCCCGGGTGATTCCGTACGCCCTGGCCGCCCTTTCCGCGCCCAGAAGCATGGCATCATCGGAAAATTCTCCCGGAATAAACTGCGCCGCCGTAAAAACCGGGTCCCGGAGGCGGCTTCGCTCATCATTGTCGGGATATTTCCGCTCCGGCTGCAGAGATGCACTTTCTGCACCGCCTGCCAGAACCGTACGGCAGTCCCCGCTCCTGATTTTGGCAGACCCCAGATCGATTGCAGCCAGTCCGGAAGCACACTGCAGATCCACGGTCAGCGCCGGCACATCCTCCGGCAGTCCGGCCTCCAGGGCGAGCAGACGGCCCAGATTTCCTCCCGGTCCTGCGGCATTTCCGCAGATCAGCAGATCCGGCGTTCCTCCATGATACCGTTCCAGAAGTGCCTGCACCACCTTCGCGCCCAGAATTTCCGGCCGCACCTGCCTGAATATGCCGTTTTTCACGCCGAAATGGGAGCGAAGTCCGCCCACAATAAATACTCTTTTCATTTTTTCCTCTCCGTTTTGACCGTAAAGCAGAGGCAGTCTGTATATCCCTGCACTGTCTCCCCCTGCCGGACAGCGTATATTGTTTCCCCGCTCCGCACCGGGTAATGAAAAGACATCTCCGCTGATTCCGCCGGGTATGCCCGGAGAACTGCCTCCAGCAGCTGAAAGCCGCTCACAATCGGCCGCTCGGTCTGATGAATGCCGTTATGGTCTCCCAGCACCCGGCTGTATTCCCGCACCTCTTCCGCAGAAAACGAGCAAAGCGCTGTCCCGCCCCGAGGTGCTTCCCGTTTTATCCCGTTCTTTTGAGGAAAGAGAAGCATGGACAGTCTGTCGCCGCCGTCTCCCGCCAGTGAAACGGAAATAATCCGTCCTTCCCGCACCTTTTCCTCATAAAAGACCGAGTTTTTTTCTCCCTGCACGTAAGAAAGCCTGCCCAGCACCTTTCCCTGCCAGTCAGGCTTCCAAACCGTACAGGCTCTTCGAATGATCTCCCGCATCGATCCTCCTCATGCCTGCATGACGATTTCAATATGATTCAATGATTTTCTTTCTGTACCTGCTGACCAGGAAAGAGGCCAGAAGCACCTTCAGCAGATCCCCGGGCAAAAAGGGGAACATGCACATGACCATGGAGGCCCAGAGACCGGTACCGGTCAGGAACATGAACCACGCCAGCCCCATGATATAGCAGGCAGCCGTTCCCAGAATGGATGCAAAAATCATCCCGCGGAAAGAGTAATCAAATTTTTCTCCTGCAAGTCCTGTTACAAAAGCCATGGCCGCAAATCCTACGATAAATCCGCCGGACGGTCCTGCAATCACGGAAAATCCCGCTCTCATCAGAGAAAATACCGGAACTCCCGCCATACCGAGAAGCAGGTACAGTACAATGCTGAGAAAACCGTATCTTTTCCCCAGAAATCCTCCTGCCATAAGAGCAGCAAAGGTTCCCAGGGTAATCGGTACCGGCTGGATCGGAATGGTAATCTGAGAAAAGACGGCACAGACTGCCGCGAAAAGCGCACACAGAACCTGCATGCGGGTTCTTACTGAAGTAGCTGTCATCATAAACCTCCTGATGGGTCTATTATAAACATCCGGATTTTATATGTCAACAGTATTATAGATCCATATTAACATAGGGTTTACAATATGTAGTCTATTCCCGATTTTCCTCTCGGAAATGATTTTCTTCTGCAGCGGAGAAGGAACGATTTTGGACTTTCCGGATAGCGGTCCGGTTTCCAGCAGAGGGATCTTCTGTCTGCTCCGGAAACCTCCTCCGATCTACTGCCGACTGCCCTGTGTTCCCTGTCTTTCCATTAAAAAAGGCATCCCCCTCGGTGAGATGCCTTTCTTTTTTACAGATTATACAAGCTTGCTGAAATCGCCCCAGAGGTTGAAGAGCTCCAGTACGGTGAGCAGCGTGGAAATACGATTGGTCTTAACCGCTTCATCGTCCACCATAACCATGACCTTATCCAGATAGCTGTTGATGGGCTGTGTAAGGGTGCGGAGAGCCGGCAGTGCCGCCGCATAATCGCAGGCATCATAGGCTTTCTTCGCTTCCGCAGCAGCGGTTCCATAAGCAGCCCAGAGGTCTTTCTCCGCATCATCGGCAAAGAGAGCCGGCTGTACTGCTTCCGCCTTCTTCCCCTTCGTGATGTTGGCCAGACGGGTTACTGCCTGACGAAGATCCGTTTCCGCTTTTACGGCGCTGGCTTTCATACTTTCCGCCCGAAGGAAGATGGAGTAAATATCATCCACCGGACCGGAAAGAACTGCATCGATGATATCATAATCCATCTGCGCATCCAGCAGAATGGCCTTGATGCGCTGACGGAAGAAGTCTTCAATCTGAAGAGCCGCTTCCTTTTTCTTTTCTTCCTCGCCGGGAAGAAGAGCCAGTGCAGCGGAAATGCCGCGGCGGATATCCCAGTGAATCTTCCCGTCAGTCAGGATATTGACAGCGCCGATGGTCTGACGGCGAAGAGCGAAGGGATCCTGAGAGCCCGTAGGAATCAGTCCGCGCAGGAATGTAGCGGCCAGGTTGTCCAGCTTATCCGCAAGGGACAGGGCTCTGCCGATGGATTCCTGCGGCAGGATATCGCCGGCAAAGCGGGGCATATACTGTTCGAAAATGGCCTGTGCCACATTCGGTTTTTCTCCGTCCAGCAGGGCGTATTCTTTGCCCATTTCCCCCTGCAGTTCCGTGAATTCCGTAACCATGCCGGTAGCCAGATCCGACTTGGACAGATACGCTGCGCGGGCAGCATCCTTCTTTTCTTCTTCGGAGAAATTCCAGTCTGCGCCGATAGCATCGACAAGCTTGCCCAGACGGTCTGCCTTGTCCAGCATGGTTCCCATGCCTTCCTGATAGTTGATGCTGGTCAAATCTTCCCGGTGGCCTTCCAGAGACTTCTTCCGGTCATTTTCGAAGAAGAACTTCGCATCGTCCAGACGGGCCCGGAGAACTCTTTCGTTGCCGATCTGTACATTCCGGATGGCCCTGGTTCCGCCGTTCCGTACAGTCAGGAAGTACGGCATGAGGGAGCCGTCTTCATTCTGCACCGGATAATATCTCTGATGATCTCTCATGGGCGTAACCACGGCCGGTACGGGCAGCTTCAGGAATTCCTCATCAATGCGTCCGTACAGGGCGGTCGGGTATTCTACCAGATAATTGATTTCCTCCAGCAGATCTGCATTGTGGCGTACCTGTCCGTGCAGCTCCTTTGCAATCTTCAGGAGGCCATCCCGGATCAGTTCCCGTCTTTCATCCTGGTCGACAATGACATATGCCTTTCTCATGTCTTCCTTATATTCTTCCGGGCTGTGAATCACCACAGGTTCCTTGCAGAGGAAACGATGGCCGCGGCTTACATTTCCGCTCTTTACATGAGCAAATTCCAGCGGAATCACCTGATCGCCCGCCAGAGCCACCAGCCAGCGAACCGGACGGATGAAATGTGCTTCTTCATCGGCCCAGCGCATGGAACGGGTAAAATTGAGGCCTGTAATCAGAGACAGGAACAGTTCCGGCAGAACTTCTTCCACATTTCTTCCCCGGTTGACCACATATGCCCAGGTATAGTCGCCTTCTCTGACCAGATCCTTCGGATCGATATGCTGTCCTCTGGCAAATCCCTGTGCCGCACGGGTCGGATTTCCGTCCTCATCAAAGGCAGCCTTAACGGACGGACCTCTCTTCTTCACTTCCTCATCGGGCTGGCAGTCTGCCGCACCGGTGACAACTACAGCCAGTCTTCTCGGAGTGGCATAAACATCTATTTTCTGAAGAGAAATGCGGTTTTCTTCAAATTTGGCAGCAGCGAGAGCTCTCAGCTGATCCACTACGCCGGACATGATATTGGCCGGCATTTCCTCTGTTCCGATTTCCAAAAGAAGATTTTTACTCATTTCGCTTCACTTCCTTTCAGCATGGGGAATCCCAGTTCTTTTCGTTTTTTCAGCCAGGCCTTGGCGCACATTCTGGACAGATTGCGTACACGGGCAATGTATTCCGTCCGTTCGGAGAGGGAAATCGCTCCTGCCGCATCCAGCAGATTGAAGGAATGGGAGCATTTCAGTACATAGTCATAAGCGGGAAGCACATAGCCCAGCTTGATAACCCGCTGTGCTTCCTTTTCATACATATCAAAGAGCTTGAAAAGCATGTCATGGTCGGAAATTTCATAGCTGTACACAGACTGCTCATATTCGTTTTCATGCCATACATCGCCGTAGGTGACCCCGTCAGTCCATTCCAGGTCATATACATTGTCCTTTTCCTGAATATACATGGCAATTCGTTCCAGACCGTAGGTAATTTCTACGGAAACAGGATGTTCATCAATTCCGCCGACCTGCTGGAAATAGGTGAACTGTGTAATTTCCATGCCGTCCAGCCATACTTCCCAGCCGATGCCCCATGCACCCAGCGTCGGAGATTCCCAGTTGTCTTCTACGAAACGGATATCATGTTCTTCCGGATCGATGCCCAGTTCCTTCAGGGATTCCAGGTAGGTTTCCTGGATATTGTTCGGAGACGGCTTCATGATGACCTGGAACTGATGATGCTGGTACAGACGGTTCGGGTTGTCCCCGTAACGGCCGTCGTCAGGACGGCGGGACGGTTCCACATAGGCTACATGCCACGGTTCCGGTCCGATCGTACGCAGGAAGGTGGCCGGATTCATTGTGCCGGCTCCTTTTTCCGTATCATAGGCTTCTCCCAGTACGCAGCCCTGTTTGGACCAGAACTTCTGGAGAGCCAGAATGATCTGCTGAAATGTCATATTTCCTCCTAAAAAACAACAAAAATCCCTGTAACAAAAAGTTACAGGGACGAGTTACAGGGATAATAACCCGCGGTTCCACCCTCATTGGCCTTGCAGCCCACCTTCATTGATAGCGGCCCTACTCGGTTCAGGCAGCAGCTCCGAAACGCCTTCCCCGCATCGCCCGGCTCTCATCACCCCGGACTTGCTGCACTGCAGGTACTCCTTTTCTTCCTCGCTTTCATTATGGGACCATTCTAGCAAATCCCGCCGGAAATGTAAAGCATCAGAAGGCGGAACGGAAATACTTTCTTTGCGGAAAAAATTGAACGGGAGATAACCATATTTCGGGATGAACCGTCAGTCATGGTACAATAAAGACAGAATAAGCAACCGGATATAAAGGAGGTGCATCTCATGAAACGTTTTATATTCTGCGCAGCACTGGCTGCCCTGACCGGGCTGTCTTTCCCGGGAACCGCTGCGGACAGCTCTGCACCGGCGCCGGTTCCCTTTGCCGCAGCGGTGAAGCAGGACGGAAAGTGGGGCGCCGTCAACGGAGAAGGCCGGTGGATCATTCCCCCTGCCTATGATAAAGTGGCCCTTTCCCTGTCCGATGAGGACAGCCGGGGACAGGACCTGGAAAGCGAGCCGGGACGGGATCTGCTCATCGAGGTCCGTCGGGGTAAGCTTCGCGGATTCTATGACCGGACAGGAAAAGAAATTATCCCTGTTTCCTATATCAGCCGTTCCTCCTGGACAGGCGGCGCACTGGCCGTAGAGAATGAACAGGAAAAAATTCTTTTCTATCGGAAGGACGGCACCCGTATCGGAAAAATATATAATCAGGTTTCCGACTTCAAAAACGGCATGGCGATCATCAAGGAAAACGGAAAGTACGGATACCTTGCATCGGACGGAAGTGAAATCGCGCCGGTCTATGAGGAAGCCCGCTATTTTGCGGACGGTCTCGCCCCGGTCAAAACGAAAGGTCTATGGGGCGTCATTGATGCCCAAGGAAACACCGTTGTCGATCCTGTCTACCGGGATACAGGCCCCTTCTACAGCGACGGTCTCCTGGCCGTGAAAAACAAGGAAGATCTCTGGGGCTTCATCGATGAAACCGGTGCGGAAACGATTCCTCTCACTTACCGGTCGGTCATCCCGGTTTTCAGTGAACACCTGACAGCCGTGCAGGATCAGGAGAAGCGCTGGGGCTTTGCCGATTCGGAAGGAAATATTACAGCAGATCCCCAGTTTACCGCTGTACTCACCCCCTTCTCCGAGGGCCTGGCCGGTGTTGCCACGGTAGACGGGAATGCCTATGTCAGACCGGACGGCACCACTGCCTTTGCGGCGGACTATGAACGTCTTTTCCCCTTCGAGGGCGGAATCGCCGAGGTCGGAAAGGGCGAAGTCCGGCCTGCCGGCGTTTCCGGCGGATTCCCCATTTCCATCGGAATCGGCTGGGGTTGGGGAGGAAGGCGTCATCACCGTCATTATCCCGGCTGGGGCTGGGGAATCGGATTCCCCATCTGGCCCAATCCGCCCTACACCGGCTATGAGCCGATTTCCACGATTGCAGTCAAGCGGGGCTATATCGACAATACGGGGAAAGTAATTGCCGCACCTTCCCTCTCTCAGGTCTTCAAAGCCTCCGAAAAGGGCATCCTTGTTTTCAACGACAGCCGTTACGGCTGGGTCAACCGGTCCGGAGTCTACATCGCCCATACCGTGTATAAGACCCTGATTCCGAAGGAAGAAGCCAATGCCCTCATCGGGAAAGATGAAGAAAACCGCTGGGGTGTTCTGTCCATGGAAACCGGCGGGGAGGAAATTCCTTTTCTTTATAAGGAAATCCGCTATCTGGGAGAAAACCTCTTCGCCTATAAGTCGGACGGCAAATGGGGCCTCATCGGCAAAGACGGAAAAACCATTACGGAAGCCGTCTATCGGGATGTGTCCCTTCTTTCGGAAGAACTTCTTCCCGTAAAAACAAAGGACGGCTGGAAATACATCGCCCCCGACGGCAGCGACCGGATTGCACCGGAAAAGCTTTTCTCCGAAGCAGTTCCCTTCTCCGGCGGACGGGCCGGCGTCAAGCTGAACGGCAAGTGGGGTCTCATCGACACTGCAGGACACTTTGTCCTCCCTGCCGCTTATGCGCAAATCACCGTTCTCTGAAATTTTATTTTTAAAATCCCCATACAAAAAAGGAGAATGAAGACTGTTTTGCCTTCATTCTCCCTTTTTTCATGTTCTACTGCAGCATGGAGCCCAGAATCAGCATGATGGCCACCAATGCCAGCATTTCCTTATTGTTCTTTCCCCGTTCTCCCCGTTTCGCCTCATGGATGCCCCAGTCCCACTTGGTATAAAGCACCACGGAAATCCAGCACATAAAGGAAAATACGGAAACCTTCATCAGCTCTCCCCGGTCAATGAAAGAGAGAAAGCTGAAATCCCGGGCGCTCAGCAGAAGAAGCATCACACACACAAATCCCGTTGCCGGATAGAGGAAAACCTTCGGTGCCCGCTCCACGATGAATTTTTCCTGCTTCAGCGCGGGCTTTCCCAGAAAATAGACCTTGATAAACCAAAGGCAGATTCCCAGGGGGATAATGTCAAAGAACTGATCGGTATTCATAGCACGCTCCTTTTCGTTCCCTTTATTATGAAGCAGGAGCCCCTGTCCCCGCAAGTCCGCCCATACAAAAACCGCAGGGAAGAGTGCCCTGCCGGACATTTTCTCCTGCGGCTTCGGTTTACTGCCTGAGCTGCTTTTCTGTTTTTTCCAGTGCCATTTCCAGCGTATGCCATCCCAGGGTCGCACACTTGACCCGAACCGGCATCTTGGAAATATCCTTCAGCGTAATGGCCGCTTCCAGTTCTTCCAGAGCGCTTTCATCCGTGACCTTGCCGCGGATCATATCCAGGAAAAGCCGGCAGAGCCGGAGGGCTTCCTCCACGGTCTGCCCCTGCAGAAGCTCCGCCATCATGGCAGTGGACGCCTGGCTGATGGCACAGCCTGAGCCCGTATAGGCCAGATCCTTCACGACTCCGTTTTCTATCTTCACTTCAATATCGATATCATCCCCGCAGCTCGGATTGTGGCCGTGCTCATGAACCGTAGGATTTGCAATTTTCCGTTTGTTTGTCTGATCCCGATTGTATTCCAGAATCAGGTCCGTATACAGCTGTTTCAGTTCCATCAGTCGTCATACCCCATCACTTTCCGGACACCCTTCAGCTTTTCCAGGAAGTAGTCCACTTCTTCTTCGGTGTTGTAGAAATAGAAGCTGGCCCGGCAGGACGCATTCACCCCGAGATAGCGGTGCAGCGGCTCTGCACAGTGATGGCCCGTACGGATGCAGATCCCGTCCTCAGACAGAATCTGCGCTACATCATGAGGATGCACGCCTTCCACTTCAAAGGAAATCAGCCCTTCCTTTTCCTCCGGGTCATCCGTACCGATTACATGAATAAAAGGCAGCTTCTTCATGCCCAGAAGACACCGTGCGGCCAATTTCTTTTCCTGCTCCCGGATGGCATCAAATCCGATTCCTTCCAAATAGCGGATAGCCGCCACCAGACTGACCGCTCCTTCCACATACTGGGTTCCTGCTTCGAATTTGGCCGGCAGCTCTGCAAAATCCGTATGCTGCTCCTCTACTGTATCGATCATATCTCCGCCCAGAAGGAACGGCTCCATTTCCTCCAGCAGCTTTTCTTTTCCGTACAGGACGCCGATGCCTCCCAGGGAACACATCTTATGTCCCGAGAAGGCAAAGAAATCGCAGTCCAGATCCTGCACATCCACTCTCTTATGGGGTGTGGACTGCGCGCCGTCCAGAACGACCACGGCACCGTGTGCATGTGCCCGCCGGATCAGCGGCTTCGGATCGAAATCAAGACCGAGCACATTGGATACCTGCGCAAAAGCCAGGATTTTGACCCGGGGATCGTCAATCTTTGCCAGCTCCTCTTCCGGCCAGTGTCCCGTTTCCTTATCTACGTACATGTATTCCAGAGTGGCTCCGGTCTTTTCCGCTGCTCGCTGCCAGTTCACCAGATCCGAATGATGCTCGGAAATCGAAATCAGGATCACATCCCCCTTTTTAAGATGGGTTTCCCCATAGGAGCGGGAAATGATGTTCAGTGATTCCGTGGTATTCCTTGTATAAATGATTTCCCGTGCACTGGCTGCATGGATAAAATCCTTCACAGCTTCCTTTGACCGGTCATAGACCTCGGAAGCGGAAATGGCGAACACATGAGCGCCTCTGTGGGGATTCCCGTTCTGCCGGTTCAGATAATCCATGACCGCATGCATTACGGGAAGCGGCCGCTGTGTCGTCGCCGCATTATCGAAATAAACAGCCTCCCGGCCGTTCACTTTTGTTGTCAGGATAGGAAAATCCTGTCTGATCCAATTGCTGTTCATTGATTCTCCTTTGCATCCAGCTTTCTGCCGATTTCCGCCAGAACCTCTTCCCGGATGGATGCGTCCATCCGATCGACAACCGGACGAATCATGGATTCAATCATGATCCGGCGGGCTTCCTCCAGAGAAAAGCCGCGGCTCATGAGGAAGTACAGTGTATTCGCATCCAGCTGACCGGAGCTGGATGCATGGTTTCCCTGCACATCGTCCTCCGTGCAGAGCAGAAGGGGCAGAGACACATTCTTCGTCTGCGGGGAAAGCTGGATGGCATAGTCGCCTTCATCCCCGACAGAACCGCCGCAGCCCCTGAGGAAATTCAGGGTGCCGCGGAAAATCTTTTTCGCTTTGCCGTCCAAAGCACCGTTTACATTGATATTTGCAGCAGTTTTCCGGCCTTCCTGATCAATGTGGCAGAACAGGTCCAGATGCTGGCTTCCGCCGGCCGCATAAACGATATTTTCCTCCATGGAGGACCGGTTTCCCGCCAAATGTCCGTAGCTGTGCACCGCAGCCGTTTCCCCGCCGAGTTCCGCCGCATAAAATTCCGCCTTTGCATTTTCGCCGCATTCCACATGGCGCTGGTCGTACACTGCCGTACCGGAAAGACCGCTGCTCAGCAGGGATGAGGAAAGTGCTGCATCCTTTGCCAGCTCATAATATACGGCCAGGACAGCCGTTCCCTTTTCCGCACCGCCGCGGATGCGCCACACCAGGGAAAGAGAGGCTCCTTCCTCCAGCCGGAACAGGAATGCGCCCCGGAAGTCCGGATTGTCTGCATCTGTTTCCGCCGTCACAGAAAGACGGGCCTTCACCCCGGCAGGAATCACAACAGTATAGACAGCTCCCTTTTCCGCCGCCCGGACTGTTTCTTCCGAGCATCCCCGGAAGGCTTCCGGTAGCCGGCCGCCTTCTTCCACATAAGTCATGTCCGAAAAGACAGGCTGTTTTCCCGCCTTCGGTTCTTCAAAGGAAAGCGGCGTGTCATTGGTATGCAGGTACCGATATGTAAGAAGCGGCAGACGGTTGATTCTGATTTCTTCCATTTGACCCTCCTTATCCTATAGCGCCTTCGAATTCCAGATCGATCAGGCGGTTCATTTCCACTGCATATTCCAGGGGCAGCGCATTGGAAATCGGTTCTGCAAAGCCCCGCACCAGCATGGCCTTGGCATCATTCTCGGTAAGCCCCCGGCTCATGAGGTAGTAAATATCTTCATCGGGAATCCGGCCGATTTTGGCTTCGTGTCCCAGATCGATGTCGTCATTTTCAATGATGATATCCGGAATCGTATCGGACCGGGATTCATTGTCCAGCATCAGCGATTCACAGCTGATCGAGCCTTTTGCACCGGCTGCCTTCGGTCCGATATATACCACCCCGCGGTATATGGCAGCGCCGCCCGACTTGGAGATGGATTTCGAGCTGATATGAATGGACGTATCCTTTCCCAGTGCTTCCACCTTGGAGCCCGTATCCAGGAACTGTCCCTTCCCCGCAAAGGTAATGCCGGTAAATTCGCAGGTGGACCGGTCGCCCTTCAGCACCGTATCCGGATACAGGCAGGATGTATGGGAACCGAAGGAACCGGATACCCATACCATATGCGCATCATCCTCCACAAGAGCCTTCTTGGTGTTCAGATTGTACATATTCTTTGACCAGTTTTCGATGGTGGAGTACCGGAGAGAAGCTCCCTTTTTCACAAAAAGCTCCACCGCCCCTGCATGCAGGTTGGCCACATTGTACCGCGGAGCCGAGCAGCCCTCAATAAAATGACAGGATGCTCCTTCCTCCACGATGATCAGCGTATGCTCAAACTGACCGGCTCCCGGCGCATTCAGGCGGAAATAGCTCTGAAGGGGCATCCGCACATGAACTCCCTTCGGCACATATACAAAGGAACCGCCGGACCAGACCGCATAGTGAAGCGCCGCAAATTTATGGTACGACGGCGTGATGAGCTTTCCGAAATACTGCTGAATCAGTTCCGGGTATTTCTTCACCGCCGTTTCAAAATCCACATAAACGACGCCCTGCTCCTCCAGCTCCTTCTGGATATTGTGGTAAACCACCTCGGAGTCATACTGAGCCCCTACACCGGCCAGCGATTTTTTCTCTGCTTCCGGAATGCCCAGACGGTCGAAGGTATCACGGATATTCTGCGGCAGATCCTCCCATTTCGCCTTCATGTCCGTTTTCGGACGGACATAGGTATCGATATTTGTCATATCCAGCTCGGAAATATCCGGTGCCCACGGCGGAATATCCAGTTTCTGATAAATTTTCAGTGCCTGCAGACGTTTCTGCAGCATCCATTCCGGTTCTTCCTTCTTCGCGGAAATTTCCCGGACAATCTCCTCCGTCAGGCCGGTATCTGCTTTATAGGAGTACTCCACCCGGTCCTTAACATCGTAGATGCTGCGGTTGATTTCCTCCACATGGCTTCTCTGCTTATCCCCCATAGTCACACCTCTTTGCGGTAAGCATCAAATCCGTTTGTTTCAATTTCATCCACCAGCTCAGGTCCGCCTTCCCGGACAATCCGTCCGTCAATCAGCACATGAACGAATTCCGGCGTAATGAATTTCAGAATCTGATTCAGGTGGGTAATCAGAAGAATGGCATTGTTTTCATTGTGGTATTCGGATATATTCCGGGAAACCTGACGCACTGCATCCACATCCAGGCCGGAATCGGTTTCATCCAGCATGGCCAGCTTCGGTTCCAGAATCCGCATCTGCAGGATTTCGCTTTTCTTTCTTTCCCCGCCGGAGAATCCGTCATTGAGATAGCGGTCCGCATAGGAAATATCCATCCCCAGATCCTCCATGCGCGCCTTCATGAGACGCTTGAAAGGAAACAGACGCTGCTGCTTCCCGGAAATGGTCGTCTTTGCCGTACGGATGAAATTTTCCATGGTGATTCCCGCCACCGATATGGGATTCTGGAAAGAGAGGAAAATTCCCAGCTTAGCTCTTTTGTCCACGGAAAGCTCGGTAATGTCCTGTCCCTCAAAATAAATGCGGCCTTTTGTAATCGTATAGGCCGGATTGCCCATAATCGCATGAAAAAGGGTGGACTTGCCGGCGCCGTTCACACCCATGATGACATGTACTTCACCGGTATTCACGGTCAGATTGATTCCGTGAAGGAGTTCTTTATTTTCTACAGATACGTGGAGGTCTTCCACGCGAAGCAATTCACTCATAAGTCACCTCATATGTAACCCTGGTATAAAATCATAAATCTTTATGCGCATGCGTTCCTGCGGAGCGCATTTTATTCATAAAAGAGTCCCTGAAAAAATTCAGGGCATCATCCGGGCCGGCTGTTTTCTTCCTGTTTTGGGGAAAATCAGAAATTTCCGTCCGGCGGTTCTCTATATAAATAAAATTCTATGTGACATTATACCATGAATCATTGAATCGATAAACCTCTTACCCGGGGATTCCCTTTGATTTTTAGAAATTTTTAACCGCTCTGCCCGTTTCGGGAGAAATTTTTCCGCTCCGTCAGAGTTCCTTTCAAAAATCCCGCTCCTGCAGCGCCGCATTTTCTAAAGCGGCGGCCTTTCGGAATGCACGGTTCCCGTCGGAAGTCCGCACAAAAAAACAGGGGAACGCCGCATGAGACGCTCCCCTGTTTCTGCCTTATTTTTTCGAATCGAAATTCACATCAGCAAACCATTTGTCGTAAATCTTGTCGTATTCCCCATTGCTCATGAGTTTGGCCAGTGCCTGATTGATGTCGCTCTGCAGCTGTACATCCTTCTTATTGAGCAGCATGACGAAACCGCCTGATCCTGCCAGGATGCCCGCAGGCTTCAGCTTTTCCTCTCCGCCGTGCTTCATGTAGTAGTAAGCAGCCGGCATATCGGTAATGAGAGCATCTGCTTCCTTATTTTCCACTGCCCGGAAGGTCGCATCATGATAATCATAAGCTTTGACCTCTGCGCCGTAGTCTCTTGCCGTCTGTTCGTAAACGGTTCCTTTTTCCACGGCAACAGTCTTTCCTGCCAGATCTGCCGGATCGTGAATGGTTTCATTATCCTTCGAGGCCAGGATCACTGCACTTTCCTTGCTGTAGTACATATTGCTGAAATTGACCCGATCCGCCCGATCTCTGGTCATATCAATAGCACTGACTGCGATATCCGCCTTATTTGCCTCTATGGCCGGAACCAGTTCATTAAAGGGAATACTCGTATAGGTCACATCAGCCCCGATTTCCTTGGCTACCGCTTTGGTGATATCTGCATCAAAACCGACAATATTTCCTGCTTCATCCTTGAAATAAAAAGGCGCATAGGTTGCGGTTCCTGCCACCCTCAGCGTCCGATGCGCAGATGAAGCCGGCGCCGGCGATGAAGCGGATTTTGCGGTGTCTCCGCCGCAGCCTGCCGCACCGAGAACAAGCGCAGCCAGACCGGCCGCTGCCAAACCAAACCTGATGACTTTCATAATCATCCCTCCCCGGAAATACTTTCCGAAAAATATCTGTTTCTTCTCCCTCATTATAAAAGGGCGCGCCTGCCTTGGCAAACACCGGAATGAGAAATTTTCCCTGCCGCCGGAAAAGCTCTCTCCGCCCGGTCCCCCTCCGACTCTGCAGCAAAACGGCGCCGCCCGCCGGAAACGATGGGTATCGTCCTCCGCAGGCAGCGCCGCCTCATTCATCCGTTATGCTTTTTTGCCGAACCACTTTTCGTAAATCTTATCATAAGTTCCGTTTTCATGGAGCTTATTCAGAGCAGAATTGACAGCTGTCTCCAGTTCCTTATTGTCCTTCTTCATAGCAATGGCCATCCCGACTGCATCCTTTACGGAACCGACCGTCTTCAGATCCTTATCAGCGCCCTGCTTCAGATAGTAGCGGCCTACCGGCTGATCGATGGCTACCGCATCCAGCGTACCTGCCTGCAGTTCCATGAATGCCTGGGAATTGGAATCCAGCTGCTTCACCTGTGCAGGATTCCATTTCTGTGCTTCCTTGACCTGTTCCGTTCCGACCTGCGCCCCTACATTTTTGCCGGCAAGATCGCTCCAGTCCTTAATGGTATCATTATCCTTGCGGACAATCAGAATGAAGCCGTCATCGGTAAAATAGGGGTCTGAGAAGGTAACCTGCTTTGCTCTTTCCGGCGTTGCATTCATCCCGGAAATAACCAGATCGATCTGTCCGGACTGTACTGCAGGAATCAGCGCATCAAAGCCCATGCTCTTGAATTCCATTTTCGAGCCCATTTCCTTGCACAGGGCATCGGCCAGATCCAGATCGAACCCTACATATTTGTCATCCTGTGTAAATTCAAACGGCGGGAACGTTGTCTCCGCACCCACACGGATGACCTTCGGCACGCCGTTTGCATTCGTTTCCGTCTTGCTGTCTCCGCAGCCGGCTGCAAAGAATACTGCTGCAGCAGAACCGATGGTCAAAGCAAATTTTACTTTTTTCCCTAACATGATCCTTCATCTCCGATTCTTAATGGGAAGAAAAGGAGGACAATTGAATGTTTATGCATTTTCTTTCGGATATACGGGGAAAAACTTCCCTCTGTCCCTGTTTTCTTCCTTAACTATGATTGAATAAAAATATATGATTTTTTGTATTATAGTACCAAAAGCCCATAAGACTGTCAAATCGCTGCATTTTCATTCCGCACTGCCCGTTTTTCTTTCCCGTCTTTCGTTGGCCTTTTTTCCGCGATTCTGCTATGATGAAGTATGTGTGTTATTCTTTCTTTATTACTGTATATCGTTGCTGTACCGGCTGTTCCCGTTTTTGACCCGCCGGTATCGGAGAGGAAAATCATGGATATCATTATTGAATTTCTCACAGATTGGGGGTATCTGGCACTGTTCATCGCCATGGTGCTGGAAAACATGAATATCCCGCTTCCCAGCGAGGTCATTCTGGGCTTCGCCGGATTTCTTGTCTCCCAGAATATTTTTCAGTTCTGGCCCACGGTCCTCGTAGGCACCGCCGCAGGTGTCGTCGGGTCGCTCGCCTCCTACTACATTGGCCTGAAGGGCGGGCGGAATCTGATCCTGCGCCACACGGAAAAGGGCGGACTCGGAGCCAAAAAGCTCATTGCCGCCAAGGACTGGTTTGAAAATTACGGCGGCATTGCCGTCCTGACAGGCCGTCTCCTGCCGGGCATCCGTACCTTCATTTCCCTTCCGGCAGGTATTGCACAGTTTCCCCTTTCTCAATTCCTGATCCTGACTCTTCTGGGAACGCTTCCCTGGACAATTTTTCTGGTCTATGTCGGAGCAGAGCTGGGCGAAAACTGGACGATGATCCTGGAGTATAAGATAGAAATTGCTGTCGGCGCTGTTCTCTTTTCCGCTCTCATTGCCGGTGTGTTCCTGATTTACAGAAAGGTCTCCCGGTCATGAAAAATTATCGTTCTGCCATCTGGCTTTTCCTGTTCTGCCTTTTTGCCTACGGGCTTTTTCTGAACAATATTCCCCTCCTTGATCCGGACGAACCGGTCTACGGAGAAACCGCCAAGGAAATGATTGCCTTTTCCGACTGGTTCTCTCCCCGGATCTACGGAGAATTCTGGTATGACAAGCCTCCCCTTTTTTATTGGGCTGAGGCTGTTTCCTTTTCTCTCTTCGGAGTCTCGGAGATTTCCGCCCGGCTTCCCTCTGTGCTTTTCGGTGCACTGACGCCGGTTTATCTGTATCTGGCTTCCCGAAAACTCATCGGAGACAGAGCTGCTTTGATCGGTTCTGTCATCTGTGCCTCCTCGCTGGAGGTCATCGTACTGGCCCGCAGCGCCGTCACGGATACACTTCTTACCTTCACCCTTACGGCTGCACTTCTGTCTTTCCTGCGCAGGGATTATTTCCTTGCTTACATCTCCTGCGGACTGGCACTCCTTGCAAAGGGCCCTATCGGCTTTGCCTTCCCCGCTCTGATTGTCGGACTGTGGATGCTCCTGACCGGGCAGTACCGTCTGAAAAACATTCTTTCCCTCAAATGGTACTGGGGAATTCCTCTGGCCTGTCTGGTCGGCCTTCCCTGGTATGTAGGCATGGGGCTTCTTCACGGAGATGATTTCCTCAATACCTTTCTGGGCTACCACAATGTGACCCGTTTCATCAGCCCTGAGCATGAAGGTCAAAATCACATTTACCTGTACCTGATCGTTCTGGCTGCGGGGTTCTTCCCGTGGGCCGGCACAATTCCCGGCATTCTTGCCCGCTGGAAAACCTGGCTTTCCGACCGGACACTCTGTTTCTTCTTCGTATGGGCCCTCTTTATTTTCGTATTCTTCTCTCTGTCTTCCACCCAGCTCTTTTCCTACATTCTCCCCATGTATCCGCCGCTTTCCCTCCTGGCCGGAAAATATCTGGCGGAAGAGGAAGAAAAAGGAAAAGCCTCCCGGCTCCTCCTCGGAAGCCATCTTTTCTTCGGCCTTCTTGTTGCTGCCGCACTGGCTGCCGCACCGATCATTCCGCCGCAGGGAAAAGCGGTACCCTATCTTCTCGGCGCCGCCGTTCTCTGTCTTGTCCTTTTCGGGACATACAGCCTGAAAAAAGGCTTATTTTCCCGGTTCCTCCGGATTCAGCCGGGACTGATTCTGGCCGTCGTCATGGCTGTATGGACACTCTTTGCCGTCCCCGTCTCGGATTCCTTTGCCTCCCGGGACATTCTCCGGCAGGTCAAACGAGATACAGCAGGATCGGAAATTCCTCTCTATATCGATACCTTCTACCGCCCCTCCGCCGCTTTTTATGAAAACCTGTACGGAAAGCCTCTTCCCGAATTCGACAAAAAGAAGCTGAAGACAATCGAAGAGCAGGAAAAAGAAGGTATTTTCCTGCCCGGCAAGGATGATGCACTCGTCCTTCCGGACAAGGCATATGTCCTGGTCGGGAAAAAAGTATATGACAGAGAATGGCCGGAAGAACAAAAGAAAGATATGACCCTGCTCCGCAGCCAGGGATCAGCCTATTTCTTCCTGAAAGGAGCCTCCCATTGAGCCGAAAAAGAAAAACCGTTCATCACCATTCCCGCCGTGAACAGGCGGAAGTACAAAAAGGACGCAGCACCGCTGCCTCCCTTATCCCGATTTTCTTTCTTTCCCTCCTATTCCTTCTCTGGGGTTCCTGGGCGCTTCCCGTAACAGATCCGGTGGAATCCAATTATGCGCTTACCGCAAAGGAAATGGTTCTTTCCGGAAACTGGATGTCTCCGCAGATTTATCACACCTTCTGGTATGACAAACCCATCATGGTATACTGGCTGCTTTCGGTTTCCTACAGCCTCTTCGGCTTTACCGACCTGGCATCCCGTCTGCCTGCTGCCGTCTGCGGTGCTCTTTCGGCGGCCCTGCTGGCTTACTATCTGTTCCGCCTTACGAAGGACAATATTATCGCCACCTGGTCCGGCATTATTCTCACGCTGTCTCTCGAATTCTGGGTCATTTCCCATGCAGTCATCACAGACAGCATGCTTCTTCTCTTCACCATCCCCACTCTTCTTTCCGCCTACATCGGGATCACGGAAAACAGCAAAAAGCACCTGATGATTGCCTACGGCGCCGCCGCACTGGCCTGCCTTTCCAAGGGGCCGGTGGGACTCGTTCTGCCGGGCATCCTGCTTGTACTCTGGTGCCTTTCCCTAAAAAAGCCGGGACTGATCCTGCGGCTTTTCCCCTGGCAGGGCATCCTGGTTTTCCTTCTGCTCTGTCTGCCCTGGTACGTCGGCATGTACCTGATTCACGGGGAAGACTTCATCAGTCAGTTCCTGGGCCTTCACAATGTCCTCCGGGCGACCTCCTCCGAGCATCCCGAAGACAATCATTTCTACTACTACCTTCTCCTGATGCCGGCTGCGCTCCTCCCCTGGACGGGTTCCTCTGTCTGCGAAATGGTAACCGGCTGGAAAGCGAAAACGAATTTTTACCGTTTCCTCATGGTCTGGTTCTGGGGTACGATCCTGTTCTACACATTGATGGCCACAAAATATGTGACTTATACTTACATCGCCGTCATTCCTGCGGTTATTTTTGCCGCTCTGGCTGTTCCGAAAATCCGGGAAGGAGAAAAGGGACCGTCGATTGCGCTGGCTGTTTCCTTTGTTCTCTTTGCCGCCGCTCTCACAGCAGGCACCTTCTTCCTGAAAGACGGCGACTGGTGGTTCTTCTATGCGGTCATCCTCTACGCCGTCTGGGCGCTTCTTCTCCGGTGGAAGAAAAATGCGGGAAAGCATCTTACCATTATTGCCTCCGTATCGGCTACCCTTTTCCTCTTCACCGTCACGGAAGGCCTTCCGTCCTATCTGCTGACCCGTTCCGCCGCACCGGCTGCACCGATTCTGGCGGAAGCGCAGCCGTCGATGAATTTTTTCCGTTCCTACCCGGCCGGATATACCTTCTATACAGGAAATATCGGCACGCGGGTTGTTCCCTCTCTCAGACAGGAGGAACGCAATCCCCTGTGGAATGAAAAATACGTCATGCCCTCCGTGCAGGATACGGAATTCCTCCGGGATGCAGAATCCGCAGAAAATCCTGTCTACCTTTTTGTATCCCGGAGCGACAGAAAGTTCTTCGATGCCTGGGACGGGAAGGACCGGTTCACGGAAGTGAAGAAAGCCGGAAACGGTACTCTCTATCAGTATGAAAAGCCGGACAGCCTGCCCGCAGCAAAGGAGGAAAATCATGACTTCTGACTTCATTTCATCCTTCCTTCAAAGTCTTTCCTCTTATAAAGGAACTCTTACCTTCAACCCCTGGAGAGACAGCGATCCTGCCTATGAGGTACCGGACGCCGTCTCCATTCGGACCGGACAGCTTTCGGATTATCTGTCCCGCCGGCTCGGAAAAGCAAAATACCTGCTCATCGCCGAAGCCTGCGGCTACCAGGGCGGCCACTTTTCCGGGATTGCCATGACCTGTGAGCGCATGCTTCTCGACCTCCATCCCGCCGTAAAAAGCGCCATGATTCTCACCGGCCCGGCACGGCGCACCAGCCGTCCCGACAGTCCTCTTCTGAAGCCGGTGCAGCAGGAGAAGGGATTCAATGAGCCTACCGACTCCGTCGTCTGGAAAGCCTGCCTCGAAGCGGGACTCTCCCCGGACGATTTCCTTCTCTGGAACATCTTCCCCTTCCATCCCTATAAAAAAGGAAATCTCCTTTCCAACCGGACGCCCGGAGAAAAGGAGCTCGCCTGCGGCCTTGATTTTGCCCGTACCCTCTGGAAAGCCTTCGGCCGTCCCCGAATTTTTGCCATCGGTAAGAAAAGTGAGCTGACTCTCACCGACAGCGGTTTTTCTGTCACCGGGCTCCGCCATCCTGCCAACGGAGGTGCCAATATTTTCCGTGCGCAGCTGAAGGAAGCCCTTCGCTGAAATCCAATAAAAAGGCTGTTCTGCCGATTTGATCTCCGGCAGAACAGCCTTTTTTATTTCTTTTCTATTTTCCCCGATTCAGGATATACCGCTTGGTGAAATAATTCCAGATCATAACCACTGCAGAAGCGATCACCTTGGCAAACATGTACCACAGCCCCGCCAGATCGATGAAAATCCACATCACCAGCTGGTTGATGCCCAGCCCCATCAGGGAAGTGGCGATGAAGAAAAACATCTGCGCCGCCGTCTGGTGCTGTGCGTGAAATACGACAGTTACGCAGAGGATATAATTTACCACCAGCGATACCGTAAAAGCAATCGGTGCCGACAGAAGCGGATGAAGCCCGCCGAATTCCGTAAGCGTATACAGGAGAACATATTCCAGAACAAAACAGCTTCCCCCGACAGCCAGAAAACGGAATACCTCCCAGAATCGTTCTTCGGACGGGAAAAATTTCAGAATGAGGTTTTTCACCATATCAATTTTCTTTCTTTAACAGCATGCGGATAATATTCATCTGGATTTCCCGATTTTTCCGGGCATTCTTTACGCTCGTATCCAGCACGAGACCGACTCCCTCCGCCGCAACGGCAGTCATTGTCAGGAATCCGGAGGTAATAAGTGTAGGCAGGCGCGGCACCAGGCCGGTCATCACATAATTGTGCAGCACCGGAAGAAAGAAAAGCAGTGCCAGCACCAGGAAAAAGGCAGCAGCTGCCGTGAAGAAACGAAGCGGCCGGTAGTCCTTGTAAAGCATGAAAATCGTCTTCAGCACCCGGATTCCGTCTGAAAAGGTATTCAGCTTGCTCACGCTTCCTGCCGGACGGTCCCGGTACGTCACCGGTACATTCCACAGCGCCAGATTCTGATCCAGCGCATGGATGGTCATTTCCGTCTCTATCTCAAAGCCCTTGGAGAGGACAGGAAATGATTTTACAAAAAGCGGAGAAAAAGCACGGTATCCGGTCATCACGTCCTTTACCCGCTCTCTGCCTTCTCCCCAGAACAGGTTGATAAAACGCCGCACCATGACATTTCCCGAATTATGGAAAGGCCTTTTATTTTCCGTAAAATACGTGGAGGACAGCCGGTCGCCGATCACCATATCCGCCTTGCCGGAAAGAATGATATCCGCCATTTCCCGGGCCGATTCGGCCGGATAGGTATCATCTCCGTCGGTCATGATATAGCACCGGGCATCAATATCCCGGAACATGGAGCGAATCACATTTCCCTTCCCCTGCCGGTATTCCCGCCTGACTACGGCTCCCGCTCCGGCCGCAATTTCTCCCGTTCCGTCATCGGAATTATTGTCGTATACGTAAATGACTGCCTCAGGGAGAACCCTCCGGAAATCGGAAACCACCTTTTCAATCGTGAGTGCCTCATTATAGCAGGGAATCAGCACTGCCACTGCATCCATTGCCCTGCCTCCTTTCTGCAACACTCCTATTATACAACACTTCTTTTTTGTCTCCTGTCAGGAACGCTTTCTCTCCCGATCAAAATCCTGTAAAGAAACGAATGAAGCCGGACTTCATTACAGTGCCTTCCATTCCCGGAGAATTTCATACACCCGGGTCAGGGGAAGACCTACCACATTATTGTAATCGCCCTCGATATGATCCGCCAGGACAGCGCCTCTCCCCTGAATTCCGTAGGCGCCGGCCTTATCCATAGGCTCGCCTGTCCCGATGTAGGCCAGAATTTCTTCCTTGTCCAGATTCCGGAAATACACCCGGGTCGTGCAGCAGTCCAGCCGTACCTGGCCGTGATAAAACAGCGCAATGCCGGTCTTCACCTCATGAACCCGTCCGGACAGAAAAGACAGCATGGCAAACGCCTCGCCTTCATCCGCGGGCTTTCCCAGAATTTTCCCCTCCGCCGAGACCACCGTATCGGCAGAAAGGACCGGACTTTCCCCTGCATGCTTCTCCGCTGCATCCAGTCCTTTTCCGTAAGCATTGAAAACGGTCACAAAATCGGGGCCGGAAAAGCGGGACAGTTCTTTCTGCCCGGCTTCCGGCAGCAGAGACATCCTTCCCCTGCCTTCCTCCGGCGTATGGATTTCTGAAAAGTTCCCCTTGCACAGAACAGGCTCCCATCCCATCTGCCCGATGAGATCCCTCCTCCTCGGCGAAGAAGAAGCCAGAATGATTGATACCATAATTGATCCTTTCAAAACGAAACCGCCGCACGGGACATATTGCTCCCGCCCGACGGCTTCTTTTTCCGTATTTGACTCAGTTATTTTCCACGCCCAGCTCGTGTTCCACCACAGATGCAATATCATCAATGATCTGTTCCAGCTGTGCCAGTTCTTTGCCCTCGCCCATGACGCGGATCAGCGGTTCCGTACCGGATGCACGGACCAGGATGCGCCCGTCACTGCCGAGTTCTTCCTCTCCTGCACGGATGGCATCGCAGATCAGCTCATTCTTTTCCCAGCCGTTCTTGCTGTAAACCTCTACATTCTTCAGAATCTGCGGATAGGTTGTCATCAGTGCATTCAGCTCGGACATCTTCTTTCCGGATTCCTTCAGAACCTTCAGCGTCTGCACCGCTGTTATGAGGCCGTCGCCGGTGGTATTGAATTCAGAGAAAATGATATGGCCCGACTGTTCGCCCCCGATGGAGTAACCGTGCTTCAGCATTTTTTCCAGTACATAACGGTCGCCTACCTGTGTGGAAACGGTTTTCAGTCCGTTTGCGGCCAGCGCCTTGCCGAAGCCAAGATTGCTCATCACCGTACCGACGACCATATCATCGTGCAGACGGCCTTCCTTTTTCATCTGCAGCGCATTCAGCAGCATCAGGTGATCCCCATCCAGAACGTTTCCCTTTTCATCCACAAAGAGACACCGGTCTGCATCGCCGTCATTGGCAATGCCGCAGTCTGCACCGGCCTCCAGAACCTTCTTCTGCAGGTTTTCCATATGGGTGGAGCCGCAGCCGTTATTGATATTTACTCCGTTCGGTTCCCGGAAAGTGGCAATGACCTCTGCGCCCAGTTCCTCCAGAATCCCCGGCAGGAAATCACTGGCTGCTCCGTTGGCGGAATCCGTAACGATTTTCAGCCCGGACAGATCGACGGAAACGGTGGATTTTACATAATCCTTATATTCCTGCGCCAGTTCGGACCGATGGGCAATCACACCGATCTTATCCCCGGTCGGACGGGCAATTTCTTCATCGTGGCGAAGAATATTTTCGATTTCTTCTTCCGTCTTATCCGGCAGCTTATAACCGTTCCGGTCAAAGAATTTGATTCCGTTGTCCGGGAAGGGATTGTGGGATGCGGAAATAACGACACCTGCATCATAGCCTTTTTTCTTTGTAAGGTATGCCACACCGGGAGTGGGAATGACTCCGGCCAGATCCACATCGACACCGGAAGCACAGAGACCGGCGGAAAGAGCAGCGGTCAGCATGGAACCGGAGATACGGGTATCCATTCCGATGAGAAAACGATGTTTCCCCGCAGATTTGCAGAAATACGCACCTGCTGCCCGGCCCAGCTGATAAGCGAGCTCCGGCATCAGTGTGGAATTGACCAATCCCCGGACCCCGTCCGTGCCAAATAATGTAACCATATGATTTCCTCCCTATAACTAATCATGACTGATAAATCATACCGCTATTGCCTGTTTTAAGCAAGAGCAGCCGCGCTTTCCCGGGAAAAGAGCCGGAAAAATGCCCTTTCTGCCGGACTTTCGTCCCTTTGAAAAGAAAAGGTGCCCGAACCGGCACCCCTCCTTTCTTTAACTCCTGATGATTTCCGCTTCTACCGATGCCGTTTCCGGAATAACCGTCCCGTCCTGCGGCTTCGGAATGGGAACCGTTCTGCTGACTGTCTCCTCTGCATCGGTCACATCAATGGCGTCCAGAACGATTTCCTTATGCGTGTCGAAATAACTCACCGGCCCGTTCACTGTCACTACCAGCGGATTCACGGTAACCTTTCCCACCTTGTATCCCTGAGCGGGTTCCCCCTTGGTTTCCGCCCGGACCGGCAGGTTTCCCATCTTCATCTGTTCCTTCATATTCACTTCTACCTTGACCTGACTCGGCATGACATCAATGCCCGTGACCGTATTTCCTTCCGCATCCAGGACATTTACGCTGTCAAATTCCTTAAAGCTCTTGTCCTTTCCGGACACATTGACGGACACTACCGCCCGGTCCGCCTGGTCAACGCTTGTGGAGCTTCCTGCAATGGTAATCATATCCGGATTGATCTGCTTCTTCTCCGCACTGAAATTCAGATCCGGCGTACCGATGAATTCCACCGTCACTGGCAGGCTCTTCACGGCATAATTATCCAGTTTCAGATTGAAATACTGTGGCGATACGGAAACGACCTGTTCATTGCCCGGTACGGAGACATAGATCTGCGTATTGGGGTAGTCCCCGGCAGTCAGCCCCTCCATATTGACATAGGCCTTGATGCTGTCCGTCCGTATATAAATCATGTCGCTGCGGGCCATGCGCACCTTCACCCTGACACTGCTCGGCACATTCATAGCGACCAGGGACCGGTCCAGATTTCTCTTTTCCACCGGAACGGTGTATGTATTTTCCACGATCGGGTTCTGCTCATTCATAACATAGACCCAGAAGCAGCATGCCGCAATCAGGCAAAGAAGCTTTGGCAGCCACCATTCTACTCTTGTGTACTTCATTTCAGGGGGCTCCATTTCTGCAGTACATCACTGACACCCTTCGGCTTGTTCTGCGCCATATAATTCCGGAGGACATTTTTCAAAGATTCCGCATCCTGGCCGCGGTAAATATGACCGCCGTAGGCATAGGAAATAATACCGGTTTCCTCACTGACAACCACAACGATGCAGTCCGCCTGCTCGGAAAGACCGATAGCTGCTCTGTGACGGGTCCCGAGCTCGGAGGACAGTCCGTGATCCCGTGTCAGAGGCAGGAGGCATCCGGCTGCCATGACCCGGTTTTCCCGGATAATGACAGCACCGTCATGAAGCGGTGTATTCACAATGAAAATATTTCCCAGAAGCTCCTTCGATACCAGCCCTTCGATGCGAATGCCCGTATCAATCCAGTCATCCAGTCCGACAGTCCTTTCAAATACGATAAGGGCCCCGATCTTGTTGGCGCTCATGGTCATGGCCGCATCTGCCACATCGTTGATGACATGATCCCATTCCACGGCATTCATCATCCGGGATGACACATAGAACTTTCCCCGGCCGATTTGCTCCAGCACCCGGCGGAGCTCCGGCTGGAATACTACCGGCAACGCCACAATCAGCACCGTCATCAGTTTATCCAGGATCCAGCTGACCACGTGAAGCTGCAGCCATCCGGAAATCACTGTCAGGATCCCCAGAAAAATCAACCCCTTCAAAAGGGCGGTTGCTCTTGTGTCGCGGATCAGAATGTATATGCGGTATAAGAAAAAGGCCACGACCAGGATGTCCAGTACATCCCACAGTCTCATGGTCATAAAAAGTCCCTGTATCTGACTCATCTGTTTATTAGCTCCTTATCAATTGGAGGCCGGAAAAATACGCCGCCCCTGATGATCTGTCATTCATAACAAGAAACTGCTGTGCACAGTTTTCTATGATTCTATATTTCTGTTCTTTTATTTTAACATGAAGCACGCCGTTGTGAAACCGCCGGGAAGGGAAGAATCCCTCTGCTTTCCTCCGCCCGGAGTGACTGCCGCATTCCCGGTTCCGCCGCATTCTTCCGCCCATACAAAAAAAGCAATGAAAGACCGAAGTCTCCATTGCTTTCTTCTTCCGGAATGTCATTCTCCGTCTTCGTACCGGTCCCACTCCAGCTGACTCAGACGGAATCCCTGGTCGCTGCTGTGTTTCATCAGGTGATAAATATCCCGGTACTGCTCCTTGTTTTCCTCCAGAGCCTGCTCTGCTTCCCACCGGATATCATTCAGCTGATCATCATAGCGGGAGGCTTCGATATTCATCATCCGCTCCTGCAGATCGGTGATCAGTACCTGCTGATAAATGCAGAACCCTGTCAGGGCAAGGATCACCAGACAGAGCGCCCTGTTTTCCTTCACCGGACTTGCTTTCCAAAAGGCTCTCACAGCATCCTCTATTTCTTCATCATATCATCCAGATGTCTTACTTCATGAAGCATGGACAAATGGTCCTTTGTAAATTCAATCCACAGCCGTGCCGCCCGGGACAGATATCTGCCTTTCTTCCAGATTGCATACAGATGATGGGTCATCCGCGGTTCCGACATAACGCGGGTCACCACCTTGCTGTCCTCACTGTTCAGCGGGCAGAGACGGGACGGCAGCAGAGCCACGCCCAGGCCGCTGGCCACGGTCTGCAGCATAAGCTCTCGCTGGCTCGTCTCGAAAACGATTTTCGGCGTGAACCCGATTTTCTTGCAGTTCGTCATGATGTCATCATGCAGATTAAAATCATCCCGGTACAGTACGAGAGGATAGTCGGCCAGCAGCTTCATGGAAACCTCCCGGTTTTCCGCCAGCGGGTACCCCTTCGGCATGACCACGCACATTTCATCCTCCGACAGGAATAAGGACTCAAAATCCTTGTTCGGGATGGTGCAGATGATTCCCACATCAATGATGCCTTCCTGCACGGATGACTCAATCACCTTGGAGCCGTGCTCGTAAAGCTTGATGGAAATCTGGGGATAAGTTTTCTTGAATTCCCCGAGCAGCTTGGCAAACACATGCGCATCCGTAATCGGCGGCAGTCCGATCTCAATCGTATCCTGCTTCAGATTGAATTCGTTTTCAAAATCCGATTTCAGATGTTCGAAAACAAAAAGGGCACGCTTTGCATAATTCAGGAAAATCGTTCCCGGCGCGGTAATTTCCACCGTCTTTGCGTTCCGGACAAAAAGCTGCACGCCCAGCTCATCCTCCAGGGATTTGATCATGCGGCTGATGGCAGACTGGGAAATATGAAGATTTCTCGCCGCCTTGCTGAAGCTCTTCTGCTCCGCGACCTCCATAAAGTATTTCAAATGACGGTAATCCATATGACTCCTCCTTTGCCACCCTGCTCTGCACAAGGATTTCTTATTCTTTCCGGTTCTTAAATCTTGTACAACACATGACTTTATCTTATAATTAATTTGTATCTTTTTCAGATACACACCTGAAAGTACATGTGTATGAGTTTTAATACGCGGTACTCCCGGTACCTATGCATTATTCTCATAATTCATTGTACTCAATTTCCAAGTACCTTGCAAGAGAAATTCCATCGGAAGAACAGCGGGAAACGCCGAAAATCACCCGGCTCCCGCCGCTTTCCGCATCTCCTGCAGGACGAGCTTATCCGGAAAGGAAAATTTCCCTTTCCAGGAAAAAAGGAGTGTGTTTTTTGGTGAGAAAAATCAAGACAATGGACGGAAACACAGCGGCTGCGTATATTTCCTACGCATTCACGGAAGTAGCTGCTATTTACCCGATCACCCCGTCATCTCCCATGGCAGAATCCGTTGATGAATGGGCTGCCCACGGGAAGAAAAATATTTTCGGCGATCCGGTCAAGGTTGTGGAAATGCAGGCCGAAGGCGGCGCTGCAGGTGCTTTCCACGGCTCCCTGCAGGGCGGTGCGCTGACCACCACCTATACCGCATCCCAGGGCATGCTCCTCATGATCCCGAATATGTACAAGGTAGCCGGCGAACTGCTCCCCGGCGTTTTCCATATCGCAGCCCGCGCACTGGCTAACCATGCCCTTTCCATTTTCGGCGATCATCAGGACGTTATGAGCGCCCGTGCTACCGGATGCGCCATGCTGGCAGAAGCCAATGCACAGGAAATCATGGATCTGGCAGGCATTGCCCATCTGGCAGCCATCAAGGGCCGGGTTCCCTTCATCAACTTCTTCGACGGCTTCCGCACCAGCCATGAAATCCAGAAAGTGGAAGTTCTCGATTATTCCGAACTGGAAGGCCTCATCGACAAGGAAGCGCTCGCACAGTTCCGCAAAAATGCCCTGAGCCCGAACCATCCGGTCATCCGCGGCACGGCAGAAAACCCGGACGTTTATTTCCAGCACTGCGAAGCAGCCAACCCCTTCTACAACGCGCTTCCGGATATCGTCCAGGATTACATGGACAAGATTTCCGCCATCACCGGCAGAAGCTATCATCTCTTTGACTACTACGGCGCACCGGATGCAGACCGCATCGTGATCGCCATCGGCTCCGTAACCGACATTGCAAAGGATGTCACGGACGCACTGAACGCACACGGCGAAAAGGTCGGCGTACTGAATGTTCATCTCTACCGTCCGTTCTCCGTCAAGCATTTCCTGAGCCAGATTCCTGACACAGTAAAGAAGATCGCCGTTCTCGACCGGACACGCGAACCCGGTGCCATCGGCGAACCGCTTTACCTGGATGTAGTCAGCGCTGTTGCTTCCTCCGGCCGGAGCATCAAAGTCTGCGGCGGACGCTACGGCCTGGGCTCCAAGGATGTCGTTCCGGAAGATATCATGGCGGTTTACGAACATCTGAAGGAAGAAAACCCGCGCCACAATTTCACTCTTTCCATTAAGGATGATGTTACCTGCCTGTCTCTGGCACCCGTACCGGTTCCGGAAATGCCGTCCAAGGAAGTGGCCTGCAAGTTCTGGGGCTTCGGTTCCGACGGCACTGTCGGCGCCAACAAGAGCGCCATCAAGATCATCGGCGACCATACCGATCTTTATGCACAGGGCTACTTTGCTTATGACTCCAAGAAATCCGGCGGTGTCACTATTTCCCACCTCCGTTTCGGACCGGACCCGATCCGCAAGCCTTACCTGATCAGCAAAGCAGATTACATCGCCTGCCATCGTCCGTCCTACATCTACAAATACGATCTGCTCCGCGGCTTCAAGTCCGGCGGCATTTTCCTGCTGAACTCCCCCTGGAGAAAGGAAGACCTGGACCGTGTTCTCCCGGCTCCGATGAAGAGAAAGCTTGCTGCTCTCAAGGCAAAATTCTACATCATTGATGCCTTTGAAATTGCCCGCAAGATCGGTCTCGGCGGCCGCATCAACATGATCATGCAGTCCGCTTTCTTCCATCTGACCCACATCATTCCCGATGAAGACGCTATCCGTTATCTGAAGGAATCCAACGAAGCCTCCTACGGCAAGAAGGGCCAGAACGTAGTCGACATGAACAATGAAGCAGTCGATGCAGGCTTTACCGGCGTGGAAGAAGTGGAAATCCCCGCAGAATGGGAACATGCTACCACCGGCGGCGCTGTTGCTCATGTAGCCCGTCCCGATTTTGTCCGTGACGTATGCGATGTCATGAACCGTCAGGAAGGGGACGACCTCCCTGTTTCCACCTTCAAGGGCATTGAAGACGGCACATTCCCCACCGGCACGTCCAAGTACGAACGTCCGGCCGCTGCGATCAGCATTCCTGAATGGATTCCGGAAAACTGCATCCAGTGCAACCAGTGCTCCGTAGTCTGCCCGCATGCTACAATCCGTCCGATTCTCGTAAACGATGAAGAAGCGGAAAAAGCACCGGAAGGATTTATCGTGAAAGATTTCCGCGGACCGGTCAAAGGTCTGAAATTCCGCATCGTTATCGATCCGGAAGACTGCTACGGCTGCGGCATCTGCGCCAACACCTGCCCGGCTCCGAAAAAGGCTCTCGTCATGAAGCCGGCAGAAACCCAGCTGCCCAAGCAGAATCTGTGGGATTATGCAGTAAGCCTCCCGAAGAGAACCCTCGGCAAGAGAGATCTCAGAAGCGCCATGTTTGAACCGACCTACTTCGAATTCTCCGGCGCCTGCGCAGGCTGCGGCGAAACCCCGTACATCAATATGGTTACCCGTCTCTTCGGCGACCGCATGACCATTGCTAATGCAACAGGCTGCTCTTCCATTTACGGTGCAAGTGCTCCTTCCATGCCGTACACCACCAATGCAAAGGGACAGGGACCGGCATGGGCCAACTCCCTCTTCGAAGACAATGCGGAATACGGACTGGGCATGCATACCGCAGAAGAAAAGCTCAGAAGCCGCGTAGTTTCCAAGCTGCAGGAAATTCTCCCCGCTGCGGATGAAACCGTCAAGGCAGCAGCCGATGAATGGCTTGCCAAGAAGAACGAAGGAAACGGAACCAGAGAAAGAGCAGAAAAACTGGAAGCCGCTCTCTCCGCAGAAGTGGCCGCTCATCCGGAATACAAGGAACTGCTGGACCTGAAGGATCACTTCGTGAAGAAGAGCCAGTGGATCTTCGGCGGCGACGGCTGGGCTTATGATATCGGCTTCGGCGGCCTCGATCAGGTCCTCGCATCCGGTGAAGATGTCAACGTCCTCGTTCTCGATACGGAAGTATACTCCAATACCGGCGGACAGTCCTCCAAGTCGACCCCGGCTGCAGCAATTGCCAAATTCGCTGCTTCCGGCAAGATGACGAAGAAGAAAGACCTCGGCATGATTGCCGTTTCCTACGGTTATATCTATGTGGCACAGATTGCTCTGGGTGCTGATATGAATCAGGCATTCAAGGCCATTTCCGAAGCAGAAGCTTATCCGGGACCGTCCCTGATCATTGCTTATGCACCGTGCATCAATCATGGCCTCAAAGCCGGCATGGGCAAATCTTCGGAAGAAGAAAAACGGGCTGTGGAATGCGGTTACTGGTGCACCTGGCGGTACAACCCGGCTCTCCTCGAAGCAGGCAAGAACCCGTTCCATCTGGACAGCCGCGAACCGAAGGGCAATTTCAGAGAATACCTCATGGGCGAAGTCCGCTTTGCTTCTCTGGCCAAGCTCTTCCCCGACAAGGCAGAAGAACTCTTTGAAAAGACCGAAAAAGATGCCAAGGAACGCAGAGCCAACTATGTCCGCATCCAGAAATCCTATGATATGGAAATCGCGGCAAAGAAAGCCGCTGCGGAAGCTGCTGCAGAAAAATAATCCGAGCATTGCTTAAACAGATGCAATAAAAAATATCTCCCCGATCGGGGAGATATTTTTTTGCCTTTTTCGGATATTTTCGGCTGTACCCTGACGCCGCCGGATTTTCGGCTGCGTCCCTCCTGTCCTTCCGGAAATCCCGGAACCGGCGGTTCTCTCCGCATTAAGCGAAGGGAACCCACTTTCCGTCCTTGACTTCCAGTACATCCATATCCATCATGGGATCGCGGTTTTCATCGAATTCGAATTTGCCTGTAGCTCCTTCAAAATTCTTCAGGCCGGCCAGCGTATCACGGAATTTCTTCCGGTCTGTAGTCGATCCGGACTGCTCTGCTGCCTGGTGCATAACATAAACACCGTCATAGGCCTGTGCAGCGAACTGATCCGGTTCATGGCCGTACTTGGCTACAAAGGCCTTGCGGAAGGCCTGCGCCTTTTCGCTCTTTCTCTCCGGATTCCACGGGGTCGCCACCAGCGTTCCCTCCGCTGCCGGACCGGCCAGCTCCACATAGGCAGGACTGTTAAAGCCGTTATTGCCGATAACCGGCTGATTCATTCCCATCTCACGGGCCTTCTTCACGATGAGGGAGCCTTCCTGATAAAGGCTCGCAATGACGAGAACATCCGGATTCGAGGCCTGGATCTTGGTCAGCTGAGCGGAGAAATCCGTATCCTTATCCGCAAAGGTTTCCGTTTCCACCACTTCGATGCCCAGATCCTTGAAGACCTCAGTAAAGGTCTTATATTCTCCTACGCAGTGGTCATTGTTATTGGAATACATGATGGCCACCTTTTTGAATCCCAGCTTATCGTGCGCCTTTTTTACGGTAGTGGGAATCATCAGCTTGCCCGGAACCGCATTCCGGAAGATATAGTCCCCGATATCCGTGATGCCCGGTGCGGTCGTACCCGTACCGAAAGCGACCACTTTTGACTGCTGGGCCACCGGACCGGCGGCAAACATTTCACCGCTCGTCATCGGTCCGATAACGGCCAGGACCTTGTCCTGATTGATGCATTTCTTCATAGCATTGATGGCTTCCGACTTGACCAGCTTGGTGTCATAGGTCACCAGGTCGATCTTATTCTTCGTATTCGGATTCTTATTGATTTCTTCCACCGCCAGATCTACGCCTTCTTTCATGGCGGTTCCGTAGGCGGCACCGGGTCCGGTATATCCCGTGATGAAGCCGAACTTCACTGTACCTTCTCCGCTCTTCTTTTCTCCGCCGCATCCTGTCAAAGCTCCTGCCAATGCTGCTGCTGCCAATACAGCTGCCATTCCCTTCATCCATTTCTTCTGCATAATATGCCGCCTTCCTTCTCTTTCTCCAAAATCCGATAAAAATCTATAAAAGCGCCTCCGCCGACCGTTTTCCAGTCAGCGGAGGCGCTCTGCGCGGTACCACTCCGTTTTATTTCTCTGTCTCCAGCCTGCAAAGAGGGTATAAAAATCCCCTGCTTCCTTTCGGAAACAGGGGCAAAGCTGCGGTACCACCCTGCATTATACTTGAGACCTTCTCCGTAACGGGGAGGACCGTCCGGACTTACTGCAACTTCAGTCCGAAAGCCTGTAAGGGATAAAATCCGGAGCTGCCGCCGGTTTTCACCATCCACCGGCTCTCTGCAGGCATACTGTCAGACTTCGTGTCTTACTCCATGCTTCTATGCTTTTTTCATTACGGGAGCCCCCTCCGGACTCCCCGGGAAATCCTATGTATGGGATTCGCTGCCCATTAAGCGAAAGGAACCCACTTTCCGTCCTTGACTTCCAGAACGGCC
The DNA here is from genome assembly GCA_938038225.1 of uncultured Dialister sp. Classification (GTDB taxonomy): domain Bacteria; phylum Bacillota; class Negativicutes; order Veillonellales; family Dialisteraceae; genus Dialister. The sequence continues at coordinate 643,714 of CALHRX010000007.1, forward strand.
AGATCCATCTTCGGATCGCGGTTCTGATCAAATTCGAACTTGCCGGTAGCACCTTCAAAGTTCTTGATCTGTGCCAGAGTATCTCTGAATTTCTTTCTGTCTGTGGTTGTACCGGACTGTTCTACTGCCTGATGCATAACGTACATAGCATCATAAGCCTGCGCTGCGAACTGATCCGGTTCATGGCCGTATTTCGCTACGAATGCCTTGCGGAATGCCTGTGCCTTTTCGCTCTTGCTTTCCGGGTTCCACGGAGTAGCTACAAGAGTGCCGTCGGCAGCTGCACCGGACTGTTCGATATAAGCCGGGCTGTTGAATCCGTTGTTGCCGATAACCGGCTGATTCATTCCCATTTCGCGGGCCTTCTTCACGATGAGGGAGCCTTCCTGATAGAGGCCTGCGATAACGAGTACATCCGGATTTGCTGCCTGAATCTTGGTCAGCTGAGCAGAGAAGTCGGTATCCTTATCTGCGAAGGTTTCGGTCGCTACTACTTCGAGACCCATTTCCTTGAAGAGATCCTGGTAAATCTGATTTTCGCCGACCATCTGATCGTTATTGTTGGAGTACAGGACAGCTACCTTCTTGAAGCCCAGCTTGTCATGAGCCTTCTTTACCGTAACCGGAATAGCGAGCTTGCCGGGGATTGCATTTCTGAAGATGTAATCACCGATATCCGTGATTCCCGGTGCAGTGGTGCCTGTGCCGAATGCTACGATCTTGGACTGCTGTGCGACCGGACCTGCGGCAAACATTTCACCGCTTGTCATCGGTCCTTCGATAGCCAGTACCTTGTCCTGTTCAATACATTTCTTGAATGCGTTGATGGCTTCTGCCTTGACCAGCTTGGTATCATAGGTCTTCAGATCGATCTTGACCTTGGTGTTCGGATTCTTGTTGATTTCTTCAACAGCCAGATCCACGCCTTCCTTCATAGCTACGCCGTAAGCAGCGCCGGGGCCGGTATAAGCCGTAACAAAACCGAGTTTTACGGTCTTTCCTTCAGCACTGCCGGAGGAGGAGGATTTATCTCCGCCGCATCCTGCAAATACTCCCGTTACTACTGCTGCTGCCATTACAGCGGCCATACCTTTCATCCATTTTTTCTGCATAGTAATCTCCCTCTTTCTAAAAAATCATTCCAGCCCATTGACAATAAAAGCCTCCGCCGGCTGTCAGCTCCATGTGCTGCAGTCAGCGGAGGCGCTTTGCGCGGTACCACTCCGTTTTATCTCTTCAGCCTCGTATCCTTCCATCCTTCCGGGAGCAACACAAAGCCCCTATCTTCCAAAGAAGATAGGGGCGAAATCGCGGTACCACCCTACATTATACTCGGCGCTTATCCTTAACGGGGATGAGTCGCCCGATCCTACTCAGTTCGAAACGGGAGCTTGCGAGGGATAGTACGTTTGCTGCCATCTACCGGTTCGCACCTTACACCGGCTCTCTGAAGATGGATAAGCAGACCTTTTGTCTCGCTCATCGCTTTTCAATGGTTCTGTTTGAATTGATATTATGATAATCCAAACTCTTTTCCCTGTCAAGCCTGTTTTTATTTTTCCCGAAAATATTTGAAGCCTTTCCCACCGGGAAAATCTTCTCAGAAATTCATTATACGGTACCTGCTGCGCTTCAGAAAAGGATTCCCGTCCTTTTCCCCGTAAATCGGAAAAGCAGGTCAGGAAACGGTTTACAGGCAAAATTCCGCCTTGCCTCTGCCCCGCGAAGATTTCCCGCTGAAACTTTCCCCGGCAGGGAATCATTCTTCTTTCCTTTTCTGCCGCCTGTTTTCCCCCTCCCGCCTCTTCTCCGCCCATCAAAAAAGCAGCCCGCAGGCTGCTTTTCATGGAGTTCCCTTATTCGCTGTAGATGGAAGGAATCGGTCCGTTGCTGTCATTCGGCAGCGGAGGAAGAGGAGAATCCTGATGATCGTCTTCCTTCTTCGGTTCTTCTCCCGGAGCATAAATGGAATGGTATTTAAACAGGTTTTCTACCTGCTGGTGGTTAATGGTTTCCACTTCCAGCAGAGCCTGTGCCATAGCTTCCAGAACTTCCATATTTTCCGTAAGTGCTTTCAGCGTATCATTATAGGCTTCATCCAGGTATTTGTGCATTTCTTCGTCAATGATCGTTGCTACCGTTTCCCCGTAGTTTCTTTCACTGCCGAGCTGCTTGCCCAGGAAAATCTGTTCCTGATGTTCGCCGAAAATCATCGGTCCCAGACGGTCGCTCATGCCCCATTGCATGATCATCTTGCGGAGGATGTCCGTTACCTGCTGCAGATCTCCTGCAGCACCGCTGGAAATTTCATGGAAAATCAGCTCTTCTGCGCAGCGGCCGCCCAAAGCAACCCGAAGCTGCGCCAGGAGATGGCTCTTGGTGATGAAATTGACTTCCTCATGCGGCAGCATCATTGTATACCCGCCGGCCTGGCCTCTGGGGATGATGGTTACCTTATGAACCGGGTCTGCATCCTTCAGAATCGTTGCCATGATGGCATGGCCGGATTCATGATAAGCGGTAAGTCTTCTTTCCGCTTCGGATACCTTATGGCTCTTTCTTTCCGGACCGTAGCTGACCTTTTCACTGGCTTCCTCCAGATCGGCCATAGAAATGGTCTTTCTGTTCTGACGGGCAGCCAGAAGAGCCGCTTCATTCAGCAGGTTGGCAATATCCGCGCCGGTAAATCCGGGGATCTTCTTTGCAATCGTATTTAAATCCACATCGGGTTCCAGCGGTTTATTTCTTGCATGAACATGGAGAATGGCAATACGGCCTCTCAGATCCGGACGGCCTACTACGACACGGCGGTCGAAACGGCCCGGACGCAGAAGTGCCGGGTCCAGGATATCCGGACGGTTGGTTGCTGCAATGGTGATAATGCCTTCATTGGCACCGAAGCCGTCCATTTCCACGAGCAGCTGGTTCAGTGTCTGTTCTCTTTCATCATGGCCGCCGCCGAGTCCGCTTCCGCGCTGACGGCCTACCGCATCGATTTCATCGATAAATACGATGCACGGTGCATTTTTCTTTGCCTGTGCGAAGAGATCGCGTACACGGGATGCACCTACGCCGACAAACATTTCCACAAAATCGGAGCCGGAAATGGAGAAGAACGGAACCTTTGCTTCGCCTGCTACTGCACGGGCCAGGAGCGTCTTGCCCGTACCGGGAGGTCCTACAAGAAGGACGCCCTTCGGGATTTTGGCTCCGATTGCCGTGTACCGTCCCGGATTTTTCAGGAAATCCACCACTTCGGACAGTTCTTCCTTGGCTTCATCTTCACCGGCTACATCGGCAAAACTTACATGAACCTGACCTTCCCCGGTCATCTTTGCCCGGGATTTGCCGAAGCTCATGACGCGTCCGCCGCCTCCCTGTGTCTGATTCATCATCCAGATCCATACGCCGATCAGAATAATAATCGGGAGCAGGTTGGACAGAAGGCTCATCCACCAGGAAGGCTGTTCCGGCGGTTTTGCAGTAATCGCCACGTTATTGTCACGGAGCTTGGGCAGGAGCTGTGCATCATTATCCGGCGTGTAGGTAGCAAACTCCGTACCGTCCTTCAGCTTGCCCACGATGGAATTGTTGGTCATCTCCACGGAGGAAACATTTTTCTTTTCCACCTGGCTGATAAAATCGCTGTAGGAAATTTCCGAACGATTTTCCTTGGGATGCACGAATGTATTGAATATGGAGACTGCTATTATAATCAGCAGCACATAAAGAGCCACATTCTTAATAAATTTGTTCAATATATTCCTCCTTTTCAAAGGTACCGTGTCTTTCCACAGACGGGCTCCCGCTGATTTCCCGGGAACCGAACACTGCAAAATAAATGTTTTGTAATGATTAATTCTACCATATTTTCGGGACAGGGGGCAATCATATTTTTAAAAGAATCTATCTGTTTCTCCCGCTCATTTCTTCTCGTACACGGCTCTGTTCAGAACACATACCTCAGGCAGATTTCTGTATTTTTCCGCATAGTCGCAGCCGTAGCCGATGATGAATTCATCGGGAATCTCAAACCCGATGTATTTCACGGGAACATTCCTGACCCGTCTTTCCTTTTTATCCAGGCAGACCGCCAGCTCTACCGAAGCGGCGCCCCTTTCCTTCAGCAGCGGCAGCAGACCGAACATGGTAATGCCCGTATCGATGATGTCCTCTACTACGATGACATCTTTGCCGCGGATATCCCCGTCCAGATCCTTCTTGATGGTGATCTTTCCGCAGGAAACCGTGCTGCTCCCGTAGCTGGAAACACACATCGTATCCAGTGTTACAGGCAGGTCGATTTCCCGCATCAGATCGCACAGAAATGGCATGGCTCCCTTGAGAATTCCTACCAGGACAACCTCTTTTCCTGCATAATCCGCGGTAATTTCCTTTCCCAGCTCTTTAACACGTTTTGCCAGCTGTTCCCGGGTAATCAGCACCGTCTGAATATCCTTCTCCATATCGTTCATGTTTTTATATCTCCTTTTCATCCCATGTCAGTGTCAGCAGCAGGAAGCGGGAAGCCTCTTTGCCGGGAAGGCCGTACCGGCTGCCCCGAAGCAGTCCCACCCAGCAGATCTGCGTCCCGTCGGAAACGACCGGCCAGAAGGGTCTTGCCTCGGGAGGAATTCCCTTTTCCCGGAGAATATCTCCCACTTTTTTCGTACCATCCGTACCCCGGGGCGCAAAGGAACTGTTTTTTTCCGCCTGCAGCAGGCAAAGTTCCTTTTCACCGCCGTCAGCCATCAGGTACTGATTCTTCCGCAGAAAATCCGGCTTTTTCTCCGTTCTGCGGATGCAAAGACGCCACGTTCCCGCCAAACATCTGTATTCCTTTATTATATCAGCATTCCCTGTTCCTTCAATACAGCCTGCTCCATTCTCTCCCACGGCAGTCCTGTACAGAAAAGAGAGCAGATCCCCTGGGGGAAGAACCGTTTTTTCTCTTGTACTCCCTTTCTGCAGGGAAATCCATCCTTTTTCCCGGCGGATATATACCCCGGAAAAGGACATTTCTCCTCCGTTCTTTTCCTCCCGGAGCCACTCTTCCAGCCGCATCAGTCCGTCATATTCGATTTCCTTGTCCGCATATGTGCTGAGGAAACGGCGAAGAACCCGCCGCTCCAGAGGAAGAGGCATTGTCCGCAGCACCTCCCGGTCCAGGAAGACCGCTGCTTTTCCTGCATAAAGGAGAACCTGCTTTTCCTGCTCCGCCGCCAATGCACAGAGGTAATCGTCATCCTCCCGAAGAAGATCCGCCGTACGCGCCAGAGCCGGAGCAATCACCGGATTGTACCGGCAAAGGACCGGCAGCAGCTCCAGACGAATCCTGTTCCGGGACGCATCGGGAATATCATTTGTCTCATCATGGCACGGCTCGTACGGGAAATGCCGAAGATATTCTGCGATTTCCTTTCTTCTCATTCCCAGAAAAGGACGGATCAGATGCCCCCGCTTCGGACGCATCCCGGAAAGCCCCTTTTCTCCGCTGCCGCGAAGGAAGCGGAAAATCACAGTTTCTGCCTGATCATCCAGGTGATGCGCTGCTGCAATGAACCGATAGTTTCCTTCCTGCCGCACCTTTTCCAGCGCTTCATAGCGAAGGCGACGCGCCGCCGTTTCCACGGATTCCCCGGTATGCTGCCGCGCCTCCTCTACCTGCACATCCTGCCGGTAAAAGGGAATTCCCAGCTTTCCGCAGATTGTACGCACATACTCCGTCTCCTCCTCCGCTTTTTTCCGGAGGTGATGATTGACACAGCAGCAGCCGATGCGCAGTCCCTCTTTTCCGGCTGTTTCATGAAAGAAAAGAAGCAGCCCCAACGAGTCCGGACCGCCGGAAACAGCAGCAAGGATTCCGTCCCCACGCTGCCACAGTCCGTGCGCCCTTCCGAAGGCAGCTGCCCTTTTCTCAAATTCTTCCTTTGTCATTGTTCCGCCGGCGCGTGAAGGACATCGAAATCCAGAAGCCCTTCCGACAGGTCCCGGTCACTCACCATGATTTCCTCCAGGGCGAAATATTCCATCAGACTGTCCAGGATATCCAGTCCGGCTACAATGATGTCCGCCCGTTCCGGCATAAGCCCCTTCACACGGCACCGCTCATCATAGGACATACCCTGCAGCTTCCGCAGCATCCGGTGCGCATCCGCCGCATGAACAACATATCCCTGTACCTTTGACGAGTCATAAACGGAAAGCTCCTGCAGCATCGCTGCCAGCGATGTGGCCGTACCGCCTACGGCAATCCAGCGCTTCACATTCTTTACATTCTCCATCATACCGGTATCACGGAAAAGCTGGAAGCAGTGCTTTTTCAGCTCTCCCAGGCCTCTTGCAGTGGTGGTGTCAAACTGCTTGGAGCAGCGCACGCACCCCAGAGGACAGCTGTAGCGCATGCCGATATCCACACCGAAGCCCATGCAGAACTCTGTGGAACCGCCGCCGATATCGACCACACTGGTCACTACACCGGGCGTCCCCGCCGCACCGATATAGCTGTAATAGGCTTCTTCCCGACCGGACAGAATCCGTACGGAAATCCCCGTCTTTTCCCGGACAGCATCCACGAAATCCTCTCCGTTGACCGCATCCCGCACGATGGATGTGCCGAAAGCCCAGATTTCCTGACAGCCTTCCTTCTCCGCAGCGGCCTTGAACTTCTCCACAGCCTGCAGCGTCCGCTCCTGCGGTCCCACGCCGATGAACGCTTTATCGGTCATGCCTTCTCCCAGACGGGTGGAGCAGAGATCCTTTTTCAGAATCTTCCACTCCTCCTTTTCAGTTTTCTCTGCAATCAGCAGCCGAGTCGAATTGGTCCCGATATCAATAATCGCACGCATAGAAAAATCCTCCCCCAAAAAGAGATAAAAGAATAAGGGAGCCCCACGGCCCCCTTTTTATTCCAATCAGTCGGAACGGCGCGCTCCCCGTCCGCCTCTTTTGGATTCTACATTCCGTTTCAGATCCAGGAGCCTTTCATCGCTGTCCTTCAGGAAACGGCTCAGCTTGTCCTCAAAGGATGCCGGAGGCTCTCTTCTTGCCATCGGACTATGGGCTCCCGCAAAGGAAGAACGAGTGTTCCAGGAAGGTCTTTCTTCCTGCCGGAATTCTCTTCCTTCGAAGCTCTTATGATCCGAAAAGCCTTCTTTATGGGAAAACAGGCGTCTTCCCTCATGATCATGATGAACGCGGTCAGTCCGTTTTTCTTCCGCTGCGGGCTGCGCCTGCTTAATGGATAAGGCAATTTTGCCGCGGTCATCAATGGTAATCACCTTGACCTTAACCTTGTCATGCACCTTCAGATAGTCATTTACATCACTGACATACTCATCCGCGACCTCGGAAATATGAACCAGTCCCACCTTCTTGTCCGGCAGCTCTACAAATGCACCGAATTTGGCAATCCCCGAAACAACGCCTTCAACAACATTTCCTACTTCTAACGACATGGAAATACAGAATCCTCCCTGTACAACATAAAGTAAATATAGTTTGATTATACGAGATTTCAAAAAGAATAGCAATATAAAGGAGGATGACGTTTTAGAATCATACTTCTCTTTGCATAAACTTGCAAAAGAAATTCTGCCAAGACACAGAGAACCGGCCGGTCTGCAGACGCTTCTTTCCTTTTCCGGCTGCTGCGGAGAATCCCCGTTCCTTCTGTTCCTACTTCACGTAGGGCACCTCGCCTTTCCGAACCATGCCCAGCCCTTCCCGGGCCTTCTTTTCCACCACGGCAGGATCGCTGAGCGCTTCCTTCTCCTGCGCCAGCTTTTCATTCTCCGCCTTCAGACGGTCCCGTTCCTCCGTAAGCATGATTTCCTGCTGTCTGATCTGATAGAAATGATACAGATTCTCCGCCGTCAGAACGGCGGTAAGCCCCAGCACCATTGCAAAAAGAACCCGCAGAATCGGACTGTGCGGAAACAGCCGGACAAGCAAAGGCTTCCTTTTCTTTCTTTGTTCATGCCATCTTTTGTTCATACGGTTCCTTTCCGAGCCATTGGTTGATCATCTTGTAAATCTTCGGCTCCGCTGCAAGCCGCTTCTCATAATCCTCTTCCAGTGCCGCTGCGGCAAACCCGTAATCCAGCCAGGCCTTCGCATCCGCCCAGCGCTTTTCATCATTGTAGAATCCGGCAATCAGCAGTCTGCCGTTTCTTTCCGCCGAAACAATAACGCAGTCCCCTGCTGCTTCCGTCATGCCGGTCTTGACGCCGTCAGCACCCTCATAGCCGCTGTCCAGGAATTCATTCCGATTTTTTACGTCCCGGTACAGACCGTTCCGGTACTGCATGGGATACGTGCTGCGCTTCACGATATCCCGAAAATCGGGATTCCGCATGGCATAGGCAGCAATCCTGACCATATCATTGGCCGTGGAATAATGGTTCGGATCTGTCAGCCCGTTCGGGTTGGCAAAACGGGAATGAACCGCGCCGATGGATTGAGCCTTCTCATTCATCATTTCCACAAAACGGTCATAGGAGCCGCCCACCGTTTCTGCTGCAGCGACTGCCGCATCATTTCCGGAAATCAGCATCATCCCGTACAGAAGCTCATGCAGGGAGAGCGGCATATCCGGACGGACTCCCAGGTTCGTTCCGTCCTGCCCCATCGCCCGGGGTGTAATCACCGCATCCCGGTCCAGCATGGCTTTCCCTTCCTCCAGTGCAATGATGCACGTAAGGATTTTTGTCGTGCTTGCCGGATAAATCCGGAGATCGCCTTCCTTTTCCGCCAGGATTTCCCCGGTCTTTCCGTCCAGGAGGGAGGCTGCCACCGCTCCGGTTTCCGGAACGGCCGGATAAACCGGCTTTGCCGGCGGAGGCGGTGTCATCCATACCAACCCGCCCAGTGCTGCGCCTGCCAGAATAATCAGTCCGAAAAATATTTTCAGTAATGTTTTCATAAGTCCTTCTTTTTCATTTCTCTTCCAAAATTATCCGGTTCCTGAAAAATCCCTGCCGGACCTCTCCGGAATGCCGTATTCGTGTTTATTTTATCATATATGACCGGGAACGGAAGGACTTCTTTTCCGTCCTGTCCGCCTTTCCCTGCTTGTATCCATTTGATATAATATACAGGATAGATATTTTTAAATGTTATTGCAATGCAACCATTGCCTTACTCTGGAAGGAGTTTCCCATGACAGCAGATAATCTTACCTTTTCCCTGGAAATCGATTTCATTCCCGACGTCACCGAAGGACGGGACAGCCTTAAGAAGAAAATGAAAGAGGTTTCCGATGCCCATGACGGTACCTATATGACAGATCCCTCCGGCCGCCCCATGATCACCGGCCTTGCCAGAGAGGATATCGAACCGATCCTGAACGATCTGAATCTTCTCGCTTTCGGCACCTGGCCGTCATGCATCCTCACCTGCACCGTCACCGCACCGCTTCCCATCCGGGCAGTAGGCATGTCCGACGGCTGGGATATTTATACCGGCAAGAAAACCTTCTTCGCCTTTGCTCAGTTCCCTGCCGATGCAGTAGCCATCATGACCAAGGCCTGCACCTACTATCTGGAACACGAAAACTACCAGTCCATGGAAGAATATATCAACGATGTAGGCTACGAAACCTTCCGTGATGCCATTCTGGGCAATACCGTACCGGGAGAAAGCCTTCCCGGTGAAAACTATGCCGGCTGGAACTCCCCGGAAGTTCCCCCGCTGAAGGAAGGCGATTTTATCCGCCCCGAACACAATATCATGCAGATCATCGGCGTATACCCGGAAATGGGCCCCTTCCTCATGGAATACGGCATGAGCTGTGTAGGCTGCTTCGTTTCCTATGATGAAAACCTCTGGCAGGCCGCTCAGACCCACGGTATGGATGTTTTTGAAATCATCGGCGAAATGAATGAATACCTGGCGGACAAATACAAAAAGCCTCTTCTCACCGCCGATACCCCGATGGAAACCATTCTGACCCTCTATCCCCAGCTGCTTCCTCTCTTCCAGGAAAAGAATCTTTCCATGCCGGCGGATATGAAGACCCCTATCGGCGAAATGTGCAGGGAAAGCGGTGTCGATGTAAAGGAACTGATTGCTGCGTGCGATGAAAAGCTCCGCGGCAAGGAATCCGTCTGAGAAGATTCCTTCCTCAAAAAAAGCTGTGAAGAAATGAATTTTTTCATTTCCTCACAGCTTTTTCTTTTGAGTTCACGGCCTCTTGGCTCTTATTTCATTTTCCAGCCCGATTTTTTCAGGGTCAGCACAATCGGAACTATGATCAGTCCGGATACCAGAGCTTCCGGAATCCCGTTCATAACGACAATGCCCACGATCATGGCACCTACAGCCTCCACGGAAATTCCCTGCTGTGCTGCATAGGGAGCCCCTACCAGTACAAAGAAAAGTCCCAGGAAAAAGATCGTATTGACAGCAGAGCCCAGAACCGCTGCCAGAGCTGCCCGAATGAACTGCTTCCCCGGGAAATACCGGTACACGAGATAAGCAACCAGTCCGATCAGGACACGCGGTACAATGCAGATGAATGCATCATAAAATGCATTGTACTGCAGAGCGAACTGCATCATCAGACTCGGTGCGCGCAGTGTCTGAATAAAAGAAAAAAGGCCGAAAAGGAATCCCACAACCATTCCCACCTTGGGGCCTGCCACAACTGCCCCGATGATAGTCGGGATATGCAGAATTGTCGCATTCATGACCACCAGGGGAATGAAACCATACCCCGTCAGTCCGAGAAAAATCGTAATTCCTGCCAGAAGGCCTGATACGGTCAGTTCCCGGATACTCATAAAGGGTGAACTTCCCTTTGCCGCATTTTCCAGATTTTCCATGTTCAATTTCCTCCGTTCTTACTCTCTTTGAGATATAAGCCGTAACTCTGCGAACATATTGACAGCCCGCTCCGTCTCCCTTATAGGATGCCGGTCATATCGTGCCGCCCCTTTGCTCACGTATAAGATTATATCGGAAAAATTTTCCCTGTCAACAAAAAAAGGAGAAATAATTTTCTCTGTAAGAACTCATAAATCCGATGAATCAATCGGAAGAGGAATCATTCATTCCGGTCTGTATATTCCGCGATATATCAAAGAAATTCCTTTTCCGATGCATAAAAAAAGACCGCCCTCCAGCGGTCCTTCTTTGGTTGCGGGGTCAATCCCGAAAAATCCATTTCGTCACCTGACATCCTCCCCATACGGAAAGGCCTGCCATCCACAAATCGGACAGAAGGGGCAGCATGGTCAGAAGCGAAGCATAGGCTCCGGCGTTTCCTCCCTGTGCCATGGCAGCCCGTGAAGCCAGAATGGACGGAGCAAAATACAGAAACAGCCAGAATACGGCAGTAAAAATCACCTGTACGGCCCGTTTGGCCTTCGTCCCTTCCGAGGTCAGGAAAAGGAACGTTCCGAATACAATCATCGCCAGAACGATTTTCAGATAAAAAGCAACGGAAACAATTTCCCCCACAAGCATCATCAGAGAAAACGGATCCAGCATGAGTCCGTTCAGATGTGCTCCCGCATAAATGGCCGCCACGAGTGCGCCCGGAACGATTCCGATCAGAAATACGCAGCCCAGCCACTGCACCAGCAGCTTTCTTGCCCGGAGCCGATCATAGAGGATCACAGCTCCGTAATCACAGGCAACTGCCAGCAGGAGAAGAGCCCAGGTCAGGAAAAAGATGCCTGCCGCTGTCCCTGCAGGAGAAACCTTCCACAGATGATCCATGGGAAGAAGCACATTCATCCAGATGCCTGCTTCCAATACCGCAAATGCCGGCCACAGGAAGAAATGAACCAGAGCGCGGGTCCCGCCGTACTCTGCTCCCGGCCCCTTTCTCTGCACCAGGAAATAAATCAGCGGCGCCAGGAGCCCGGCCAGCCAATACAGTCCTACCCCCGCTGCAATGGCGGAATAGGAATGGACAAGCCATCCCGCAGTCATCCAGGGAATCACCGGCACAGACAGCCAGAGGATCTGTATCAGCCATTCTTTTCTGTTTGTCATATTCTCACCTCACATTAATATGGTACTTATTGTACCACGCACCCCGCCGAAAGTGGGACAAAAAAGGAGAAAATTTTTCCGTCCCTGTTTTTTCTCCCGAAAATCCGCTATCCTGCCGGGACGTTCTCTCCGCCTGCGGAAAGACAGAGCAGCTTCCCCTTTCCTTCCATCTCCGACCTCCCGATTTTCTTTTCCGCGCCTGCTTTCCCATGCGAAAAGCCCCTTCGGGGCAGTCCCGAAGAGGCTTTCTCTGCTGTTTATCTTTTTCCCTTTTTCCGGGAACCGGTATCTTCCTTTTTCCGCTTCTGCCGCATATTCTTTCCCTTGTGGCCCAGCGCCTTATGCTCCTTCTTCTTCGTCGGCTTATACATTCCGGGAGTTACTACCTTTTTGGTGCTCTTTCCCTGCCGTACCCGGCGCACTTCTCCCTTTTCATCATAACGGGTCAGCGTTTCCCGGATACTCTTTTCCAGCTTGCGGAGAAGAGTTCCGTCCTCCGGAACAGCATAGGTAATAGCCATTCCCTTTGTTCCCGCTCTTCCCGTACGGCCGATGCGGTGAACATAATATTCCAGATTCCGCGGAATATCATAATTGAACACGTGGGTGATTCCTTCCACATCCAGTCCCCGTGCTGCCACATCGGATGCCACCAGAACCTGAATCCGCGCCTTTTCAAATTCACGGATGACCTGTTTTCTCTGCGCCTGGCTCATATCTCCGCGGATCTCATCCACGACGAAATCCGTATCCTCCTGCAGCTTTCCTGCCAGTTCATGAGCGCCCTCCCGGGTATTGCAGAAAACCACTGCCATATAAGGATTCATCGCTTCCAGATGCTTCAGCAGCAGCTTGTACTTCCGCGGCGCCGTTGTTTCGTAAATCCGCTGCTCCACCGTGGAAGCCGCTGTCTTTTCCGCCACATTGACCACGGCCGGATGGGTCATATACTTCCGGGCCAGACGCTTTGCTTCATCCGGCATTGTTGCGGAAAACAGGAGCATCTGCCGCTTTTTCGGCGTTTCATCAATCAGCGCTTCGATATCTTCCCGAAAACCGTTTGCCAGCATCTGATCCGCTTCATCCAGGATTACGGTCCGCACATTGGACAGATCCAGACTCTTTCTCCGGATGTGATCCAGAAGCCGTCCCGGCGTTCCGATAATGACATGGGGATCCCGCTTCAGCTTCTGCAGCTGATTCTCGATGGTCTTTCCGCCGATGATATCCGCTGCATCGACAGACAATTCCTGTGCAAAGGGACGCGCTACCTGAAAAATCTGATCGGACAGCTCCCGCGTAGGAGCCATAATCAGCACCTGGGTGCAGTCCTTTTCCGTATCCACCCTCTGGAGCACCGGCAGCAGGTAAGCAAAAGTCTTCCCCGTTCCCGTCTGGGCCTGGCCGATGATATCCTTTCCCTTGAATGCGGCGGGAATGCATGCCATCTGGATCGGCGTGGGCATTTTGATTCCCATGTTCTTCAAAAGACCGGTCACTGGAGCCGTCAGCCCCAAAGCAGCAAATGCGTTCATAATTCCTCCTGTTTCCTGTGACGTATTATTTAAATATTCTTATATTATACCATAAGAAAAGCTGCGGGAAGAAACAGCTCCGCCGATTTTCTGAAAGAGTCATGAAATCTTCCGGTCCCGGCAGGCTCCTTCTCCGTCTGCCAACTTTCCCCGCCGTTTTCCATAAAATAAAAAAGAGTCCGGAAAATCCGGACCCTTTTCATTGGCAGGAAATGAAATTATTTCAGTTCTACAGTTGCGCCTGCGTCTTCGAGCTTCTTCTTCATTTCGTCAGCTTCAGCCTTAGCTACGCCGGTCTTAACTTCCTTCGGAGCGCCGTCAACTACAGCCTTAGCTTCCTTCAGTCCGAGGCCGGTGATTTCACGTACAGCCTTGATGACCTGGATCTTCTGAGCGCCGACTTCCTTAAGGATTACGTCGAATTCGGTCTTTTCTTCAGCTGCTGCTGCTGCCGGAGCTGCTGCTGCTGCTACTGCTACCGGTGCTGCTGCGGATACGCCGAATTTGTCTTCGATTGCTTTTACGAGTTCAGAGAGTTCGAGAACGGACATGCTGCTGATGGCTTCAAGGATTTCTTCGTTTGTCATTTTGTTTTCCTCCATGGATTGATTTTTATGCGTAGATCTTACGCGGATTCTTTCTGTTTACGCACAGCTTCGAGTGCATAGGCAAGGTTCTGGATGTTGCCGTTGAGGGCACGAGCCAGACCGGAAATCGGTGCGAGCAATGTTGCTGCAACCATGCCGAGGAGCTGTTCTCTGGACGGCAGATCTGCCAGTGCCTGGACAGCTTTTTCGTCGATGACTTTGCCATCGAGAATACCAGCCTTTACAGTGATGGCTTCGCTCTTGGTTTCCTTCAGGAATTCCTTCAGGGCTGCTGCCGGTGCTACCGGATCATCCTTGCAGGTTGCGATTCCGTTCGGGCCCTGGAGCAGATCGTCGAGACCTTCCAGTCCGAGTTCATCAGCTGCGATGCGGGTCAGTGTGTTCTTAATAACCTTGTATTCAACACCGTGTGCCAGGAACTTGCGGCGCAGCAGTGTAGCATTCTTTACGTCAAGTTTGCTGAAGGATACAAGTACAACGCCCTGGGAAGAGAGCTTTTCTTTCATTTCAGCTACAACAGCTTCCTTTTCGGGACGGATTCTTACTTCATACTTTTCTTCGCTCATAGTACACCTCCTCTGCTAATTGATTATTATTTATCACATTAGCTAAAACGACCCCGCAGGCTGCGAGGTCGTGTACCGTTTCATCGGTACTCAGCCTCGGGAGGCGGGCACATGCCCTTTGAAATTGTCAATCAATTACCGCCGGTCTTCAGCTAAGTGTAAATAGGCTATTAAGCTTTGGGAGCAACTACCGTGGAGATGTCCAGGTGGATTCCCGGGCCCATGGTAGAGCTGATGGTCAGGCTCTTCATGTAGTTGCCCTTTACAGATGCCGGGCGAGCCTTCTGAATGGTATTGAAAATTGCGAGGAGGTTCTGCTTCAGTTTGTCTTCGTCAAAGGATACCTTGCCGATGATAACCTGTACATTGCCTGCCTTATCGGTACGATACTGTACCTTGCCGCCTTTGATTTCGTTGACAGCCTTGGTAACATCCATGGTTACGGTGCCAACCTTCGGGTTCGGCATGAGGCCTTTCGGTCCGAGTACGCGGCCCAGACGGCCTACTACAGCCATCATGTCCGGGGTAGCGACTACGACGTCAAAGTCCATCCAGCCCTGCATAATCTTATCAGCCAGTTCTTTGCCGCCTACATAGTCAGCGCCTGCTGCCTTTGCTTCGTCTTCCTTGTGGTCCTTTGCAAAAACAAGAACTTTCTTGGTCTTGCCGGTGCCTGCCGGGAGAACGGTAGCGCCGCGGAGCTGCTGATCAGCATACTTCGGGTTGATATTCAGATTGAAAGCAACTTCTACAGTTTCATCAAACTTAGCGGATGCTGCTTCCTTTACCAGTTTTACAGCTTCGTCGAGGTCATAGAGCTTATGACTGTCAACGATGGCTGCAGCTGCCTTCTGTTTCTTTGTCAGTTTTGCCATTGTTTCCTCCTTTGTGGTCATTTGGGAAAATTCCCTGCCACTAACGGTTCAGTCTCAGTCTACAACTTCGATGCCCATGGAACGGGCTGTGCCTTCCACCAGACGCATTGCTGCTTCTACAGTGTTGGCGTTCAGGTCAGGCATCTTTGTTTCAGCGATTTCCTTAACCTGAGCTTTGGTGACCTTGCCGACTTTCTTCTTGTTCGGTTCACCGGAAGCTTTCTGCAGGCCTGCTGCCTTCTTCAGAAGAACAGCTGCCGGCGGAGTTTTACAAATGAATGTAAAGCTTCTGTCTTCAAATACTGTAATTTCTACAGGGATGATCAGGCCTGCCTGCTTAGCAGTGCGATCGTTAAAATCTTTAACGAAAGCCATGATGTTGACGCCTGCCTGGCCGAGTGCCGGACCTACAGGCGGTGCCGGGGTAGCTTTGCCAGCCGGTACCTGCAGCTTTACAATCTTAGAAATTTTCTTTGCCATGTTGTTACACCTCCTTGTCCTTTAGGGAATGTGGTACTTACGGGCTGTAACGGGCCCTCCCACGTGAGACGAGCCTAGTTCAAGACAGTCTCACAAGACTTTAACGAAGCGGTTCGAATTGACCGACTTCGAGGTCTATTGTAGTAGTAGTTCCGAAGTTGCTGATGTCTGCTTTGATTTTCTTCTTGTCATCTGCTACTTCGAGGACAGTTGCCACGCGATCCTCAAAGACGCCCTTTGTAATGCGGATGCGGTCTCCCGCCTTCACATTAACATGGACCTCTTCCTTCTGGATTCCGTGAATAATCTTTTCAGCTTCTTCATCGGAAAGAGGAATCGGCTTTGTCGTAGTTCCTACGAAACCGGTAACACCCGGCGTATTTCTTACGACATACCAGCTCTTATCGTTGACTTCCATCCTTATCAATAAATACCCCGGGAAAACTTTACGGGCAACCATTCTGGTCTTTCCGTCTTTTTCCTCTTCTTCTTCCTGCAGAGGAAGGAGAATTTCCTTAATGGTATCATCCATTCCCATGGAATGAACTTTCCGGCGCAGGGTATCCTGGACTTTATTTTCGTAACCGGAGTAAGTATGAATCACATACCAGCGAATGTTCTTCTGAGTTCCCTCGGAAGGTTCACCGATTTCGGTCGGTGCATTGACCTCGCCCTGATTCCGCTTCTCCAGGTTCTTGTTTTCCGCTTCGATATCCGCCATAGTCTCTCCTTTCAGCCTACTGCACTGACTAATAATTTCGAGAGGCCCATGAATACGAAGTCTACTGCAACGATCAGGAAGGACACCAGGATAACAGAAACGATAACCGCGATGATATAACGGATCATCTGATGCTTTGTCGGCCAGATGACCTTTTTCATTTCCATCTTGGTCTCTTTGAAGAACCTTGTCCAAGTGGTATTGGCTTCCTGAGCCTTTGCGGCCGTTGATTTGCTCCTTGCCTTCGCCTTGGCCATGCTCACACCCCGTTTACTAAACTAAATTATTTGGTTTCCTTGTGCAGAGTGTGTTTATGGCACCATTTGCAATACTTCATCATTTCGATACGTTCAGATGTATTTTTCTTGTTCTTGTTTGTACGATAATTGCGGCGCTTGCATTCTGTGCATGCAAGAGTAATTCCTTCACGCATTATTTACACCTCACTCAAACTTCCGGCCCGCGGCCAATTAACATGCTTAATCAGTATATCATAAGCAATCTGTGTAAGTCAATCTTTTTTACACTTAAAAAAGCCGGGCCATCCCAGCAAAATTATAATATCATAATCAGGGACAAAATGCAAATCCCTTCCTGAATCAGGGACAAAATGCAAATCCCTTCCTGCAATTTTTTTATTCCGATCCCGGATTCTTCTCTCCCGCTATTCGGCAGAAAAACAGAAAGAGCCCGCCTGCTCACAATAAGAAGAACCTGCTTTGCGGTGTTCTTGCCCGCAGCAGAGGTCCTCCCGGTCCTGCACTTCATTCTCTTTTATTATATACATATATATGTCCGCTTCCGCAGACCATTGCGGATGCTTCGGAAAATTTACAAAATGCCGGATCAGAACCGTAAAAGTGAAAATTTGTTTTAAAAAAACAAATCAGGAGTTTTCTTGGAAGCTTCCCATGCAGTGCAGCAGATTTGTAAAAAGAAATTTCCCCGGGAACAGAAAAGCAGACCGATCCGCTTTCCGACTCACAGGAATCCGGGCAAACAAAAAGAGCCTCCCGTAAGGGAAGCTCTTTCTTTTTTATTTCCGTTCAAACGTTTCCGCTCAGATTATTTGGAAATCTTTGCTACAACGCCTGCGCCTACGGTACGGCCGCCTTCACGGATTGCGAAACGCTGGCCTTCTTCCATAGCGATCGGGGTGATGAGCTTTACGCTCATTTCTACGTTATCGCCAGGCATGCACATTTCTACGCCTTCCGGAAGGTTGATGTCGCCGGTTACGTCGGTCGTTCTGAAGAAGAACTGCGGACGATAGCCGTTGAAGAACGGGGTATGACGGCCGCCTTCATCCTTGGTCAGTACGTATACCTGTGCGGTGAATTCGGTGTGCGGATGTACGCTGCCCGGCTTAGCCAGTACCTGGCCTCTTTCGATGTCCTTACGGTCGATGCCGCGGAGCAGGGTTCCGATGTTGTCCCCTGCCATTGCCTGGTCAAGGGTCTTTCTGAACATTTCTACACCGGTTACGACGGTTTCGGTCGGCTTATCCTGCAGGCCTACGATTTCTGCTGCGTCGCCTACCTTAACGGTACCGCGTTCTACACGGCCGGTTGCTACGGTGCCGCGGCCGGTAATGGTGAATACGTCTTCGACAGGCATCAGGAACGGCTTGTCGGTATCACGTTCCGGAGTCGGGATGTATTCGTCTACAGCCTTCATCAGGTCACGGATCTTCTGTTCATCTTCTGCATTGCCGTTGAGAGCGCCGAGAGCGGAGCCAACGATAATCGGCACATCATCGCCCGGATAGTCGTAGGAGGAGAGGAGATCTCTGATTTCCATTTCTACGAGGTCGATCAGTTCCGGATCGTCTACCTGGTCAGCTTTGTTCAGGAATACAACGATTGCCGGTACGCCTACCTGCTTAGCGAGGAGGATGTGTTCACGGGTCTGGGGCATCGGGCCGTCAGCTGCGGATACTACGAGGATAGCGCCGTCCATCTGTGCAGCACCGGTGATCATGTTCTTTACATAGTCAGCGTGCCCGGGGCAGTCAACGTGTGCATAGTGACGGTTTTCGGTTTCATATTCAACGGTTGCGGTGTTGATGGTGATACCGCGGGCTCTTTCTTCCGGAGCCTTATCGATGGAAGCATAGTCGAGGAAGTTTGCTTTGCCTTCTTCGGACAGAACCTTGGTGATAGCAGCGGTCAGGGTAGTTTTACCATGATCGACGTGGCCGATAGTACCAATGTTAACATGCGGCTTTGTTCTTTCATAATGAGCTTTTGCCATTTCTTTTCTCTCCTTAAAACACAAAAAAGAATTTGCAAAAAAAGTTTTCGCTTTTTCTATTATACATGGAAAGTCAACGGGATACAAGAAAACACGGAGAAAATCCGCCCTGTCAGAACAATAAATTTTCTCTTTTTTCTTCCCGATTTCCTGATTCATTCCCGGCCTCTGAAAATTCTTCCGGGAATGCAAAAAAGAGCTCTCAGTGAGAACTCTTTCATTGCGGTTTTTGGTGGCGGCTCAGAGATTTGAACTCCGGACACAGCGGGTATGAACCGCTTGCTCTAGCCAACTGAGCTAAGCCGCCATGGAGCTGATAACCAGGATTGAACTGGTGACCTTATCCTTACCAAGGATACGCTCTACCGACTGAGCTATATCAGCAAATCTATATAAAGGATTGGGTTAACATGGTGGCGGGGGTAGGACTTGAACCTACGACCTTCGGGTTATGAGCCCGACGAGCTACCAACTGCTCCACCCCGCGATATTGGTGGGCGGAATAGGATTCGAACCTATGAAGGCAAAGCCGGCAGATTTACAGTCTGCTCCCTTTAACCACTCGGGAATCCGCCCATATGGAGCTGGCAATAGGACTTGAACCTACGACCTACTGATTACAAATCAGTTGCTCTACCAACTGAGCTACGCCAGCACGCAAGTGACGAGAATTATTATACACAACTCTTTTCAACTTGTCAAGGACTTTTTTCGTTGTTTCGCTCAATCAGAGGTTGTCCTCTTGACGTTTATAGATTATAGCACAGAAAGAACCCTCTGTCTATCCTTTTTTCAAAAAATGTTCAAATTTTTAAACTTTCTGAAAAAATTATCCGCGGGTGGATTCTTCGCTGCGGGAAACAAGCTCCACTTCCTGAGTGACATCCCGGTTCAGCACCTTCTTCACGCCCTTCATGAAATTGGGACGGGGCATGAGTACGATATGACCGCATCCGCAGCACTTGATCCGCATATCGCTTCCCAGCTGCAGCACTTCCCACTCCTGGCTTCCGCAGGGATGCTTCTTCTTCATTTTTACAATATCGCCGATTCGGAATTGAATAAACTTCATAGATTTCTCCTTTCGGTACTGATCTGAAAGAAACTTTTCTTATTATACAACACCGCCGCAGGGACGCACAGGCTCCCGCAAAAATTCTTTCTGCAAAAAACTCCGCCCGCCGGCGGAGTTCTCTTTTTTCTTTTTTCAGTTCCCGCGGGAACGCTTCAGCGGTTCTCTTTCTTCCAGATCCGCTACCAGTGCTTCCAGCTTCTTGAAGCGGTGCGCCAGACCGGATTTGGTGATTCCGCACAGGGATGCCAGCTCGGACAGACTTGCATTGGGATTGTCCAGACGGAGATCGCAGGCCTCGCGGAGCCGCGGCGGAAGAGAAGACAGTCCCCGGTGGCGCATCAGCGTCTGCACCAGGTATGTCTGCCGCACCGCCGCATCCACCGTTTTCTGCAGATTAGCGGTTTCGCAGTTCACCTGCCGGTTGATCCGGTTCCGCATGTCCTTTACGACCCGGACCCCTTCAAAGTCCAGATAGCTCTGAGACGCTCCCACAATCTGCAGGAACCCCGACACTTCATCCCCGTCCTTTATATATACAATATAGTCATTCTTCCGGTCTGTGAGCTTTGCCTTCATACGAAATGTTTTCATGACCTTCACGATTTCCTCGGCAAAACGGGCAGACTGTGTCACCATTTCCAGATGGTAATCGCTCTGGGGACGGGAAACGGAGCCTCCGCCGAGAAAAGCCCCGGCCAGGTAAGCCCGTCTTTCCTCTTCGCTCTGCAGCCGTTCTCCGTCGTTGATTCCTTCCATCGGAGAAAGGCCCATCTTGTCCAGAAATGCCAGCCCGTCCTCCGACGGCTGCACCATCAGCGTATATACATTCTTTTTCCGGAGGCGGCGCCCCTGCCGCACCATGGTGGACGGCAGAAAGCCGAAATCCTTTTTCAGGTAAACCAGGACGCGCCGGGCAACTGCACTGTTTCCGGTGGAAAATTCCAGTCCCCACCGTCCCCGGGCTCCCGTCACAAAGGAGCCGCTCATCCGAAGAAGCGCCAGAAGCTCTGCCGCACGGCAGCTCTTCTCTTCCCTCTGTACACGGGCCAGCTCATTTTTGACCTGCTCTGTAAATGACATCAATGACTCCTTCTCAAATAATCCTGCAGTGCCTCCGGCGGAATCTTCCCCTTCAGCAGATTCTTGATTTCCACAATACGGCCCGCCAGAATGTCCGAATCCTGTGCCGCTCCCCGGGCGCTTCCCAGAAGGTCTGCCTGAATCAGCGTGATCCCCATGGCTGCCACCCGGTCTGCATCGATTTCCACCGGATAGGACCCGGCTTTCTCATACTTCCGGAGCGTTTCCGAAAGAGGCATGGCATTATTCACCAGGACAAAATCGATGATGCCTTCCCCGATATGGTCAATCAGCGCCTGCAGATGATCTGCGACCGTATAGTTGTCCGTTTCTCCCGGCTGGGTCATCACATTGCAGATGTACATCACCGGTGCCCCGCTCTCCCGCAGGGCGCTCAGAATCTCCGGTACCAGCAGATTCGGGAGAATGCTCGTATACAGACTTCCCGGCCCCAGAGTAATCAGTTCCGCATTCCGGATGGCCTCCAGTGCTTCTCCTACGGCAATCGGCTCCCGGGGAATCGTATCCATATGAACGATGCGGACATCTTTTTTCCCGCACCGCGACGGATAGGCAGAAATCTCCGACTCTCCCTCCACGATTTCCCCGTCGCTCATCTTCGCAATCAGCCGTACCTTCTCCGCCGTGGACGGCATGACCTTGCCGCGGATATTCAGGACCTTGCTGGCTGCTTCCAGTGCATTCTGAACACTGCCGAATTCCTTGATCAGCGCAGCCAGAAACAAATTGCCCAGACTGTGTCCTGCCAGCTCACCCTTATCATGGAAACGGTACTGGAAAAGCTGTTCCAGCACGGATTCCTTATCTGCCAGGGCGACCAGACAGTTCCGCAGATCTCCCGGCGCAATGATTCCCATTTCCTGTCTGAGGCGGCCGGAAGAACCTCCGTCGTCCGCTACCGTCACGATCGCAAAAATATTGGAGGTTTTCTTCTTCATTCCCCGAAGCAGCATGGAAAGACCGTGCCCGCCGCCGATGGCCACCAGACGGAATCCCCGGGAAAGCTCCGCCCGGGAAAGGAGACTCTTCGAGACTTCCTTTTCATCCGGTGCCAGGAGCTGGATAAAGCGCTTCATCATCCGCCGCACGGAGGCAATAATAATCCATACGCCCAGAAGAATCAGCACTGTCCCGCAAAGTGCCAGAAAGGTGTAGCTGTAGCTCCCCGTCATACGGAATACAAAGGCCAGAAGCTGTTCCTCCAGTATGCCGAAAATCTGATAGTTCAGAATCAGCGTAGCCCCGAAGACAACCAGCAGCAGGCCGACGGAAAAGAGCAGCATCCAGCGCTTGATGGCCAATCCGGGATACAGCCACTGCACAAGATATTTCATTTCTTTTCCTCCGCTTTATCATCATTCACATCATGATCCACCCGGTTCCTGTGCAAATCCCGATGCTCCACATTCACATGACCGTGCTTCTCCTTCAGATGGTTTCCCAGATTTTCCGTCACAAAGACAGAACGGTGCATTCCTCCGGTGCATCCGATGGCAATGGTAAACTGCATTTTTCCGGCCGCCTTGAACTGATCCACCAGAAAATCCACGAAGCTGTACAGCTTCCCCAGGAACTCTCCCGTCACGGGAGACCGGCTGATGTAATCGGCCACCTCCTGCACACGGCCCGTCCAGTACTTATATTTATCCACATAGAACGGATTGGGCAGGAACCGTACATCGATAACCATATCCGCATCAATGGGAATCCCGTACTTGAAGCCGAAGGAGAATACGGTAATCTGCATTTCCTGCCGGAGCGAATCCACACCGAAGCGGCTTCCCAGATATTCCTTCAGATCGGATATCTTCATAGCCGTCGTATCGATGATGATATCTGCATGGGCACGCACACCGCCCAGAATTTTCCGTTCCTCTGCGATTCCTTCCTGAATGCGCATATTCTTTGCCAGAGGATGCTGCCGCCGTGTTTCCATATACCGCCGCACCAGAGCCTCATCCGATGCTTCCAGGAAAACCACCTCATGGGGGATTTCCCGCTTTTCCAGTTCATCCAGTGCCTGCGGCAGCGCATCGAAAAACTGCCCGCCCCGGATATCCGTCACTACCGCCACATGGCGCGTATTGGACGTACTCTTCCAGCAAAGCTCCGCAAAACGGGCAATCAGAACCGGCGGCAGATTGTCTACACAGTAGTAGCCCATATCCTCCAGCTTCTGCATGAAATTGGTTTTCCCTGCTCCGCTCATGCCGGTAATAATGACAAAACGGAAATCGTCCATTATAAATCCCCCTTCATATACCGCTCGATTGCTTTCGCTACACCATCCTCATTATTGGAAGCCGTCTCATGCGCCGCCGCCTTTTTGGCATCCTCCGAAGCATTTGCCACAGCAAATCCCCACGGCGTCATGGACAGCATGGAAACATCATTATTTCCGTTCCCGAAAGTCATGATTTCCTCACAGGAAATCCCCCACTCATCAGCCAGCGCCCTCAGCGCATTTCCTTTCGAACAGGACAGATGATTCATTTCGAAGAAATACGGCTTCGATTTCACCTGATTCACCAGGGAGCCGAATTTTTCCCGCATCACCGTCTCGATTTCTTTCATGATTTGCGGATCATGCTCCATCACAAGAATTTTCGTCGGCGCCTTCACCGGCACATAGAAAGCATCTCCCTGCACATGCGCCGTCACGCCGCACTGCTTCTCATAATCCGCCACATTCTGATTCCTGTACGGCACATACAGCTCATCATCAATATACGTCTGCGCCTGCCAGTCGTGCTCCCGAACCGTATCGAGGATTTCCAGCGCCAGCGGCAGGTCGATCGTGACATTCCGAAGCACCTTCCCGCTTTCGCAAAGCCCGGTCAGGGAGCCTGTATAGCACACCATCGGTACATCTCCCAGCCCGATCTGCTTTCCCGCAGGCCGTGCCGCCTGGAACATCCGCCCTGTAGCAATCACGATCCGGATGCCCTTTGCCATCACTTTCTTCAAAACCTGCCGGGTATACTCGGAAATCGTATTATCATCCCGAAGCAGTGTATCGTCCATATCTATTGCAATCATTTTTATCGGCATAAGAACCCCGTCCCTGCTTTTAACACCAAGAAATCGATTATTTTTTATTATATCATAACCAGGAAACGCCCGAAGACGTGTATTTGAGAATTCTCCGAAAAATTTTGCCACTCTGCCCGGACAAATTCTTTTCAGGGCAATCCCCAAGCCTCCGCGGAAAATAAAAAAATCAGGGAAAATCGTGCCGATTCTGTACATGATTCCCCTGATTTTTCTGCAAAGAAAAACACCGCAGCTTTCCGCCGCGGCGTTTTCTGTTTTCTGGTGGACCTGATCGGATTCGAACCGACGACCCCCACAATGCGAATGTGATGCGCTCCCAGCTGCGCTACAGGCCCATATGGATATTGCTCATTCCGGAAAGAAAAACAAATCTCCGGAATGCTCCGTTTCAGGATATCCATCCGGCGGAAATTCTCTGCGCGAAGTGCTCCTCCGCTGAGCATGCACCGTATCCCGCTCTAATGATTCCTTCATAAACGATAGTTTCATTATATCTCCGCAATATCCTTTTTTCAAGATATTCCCGGAAACTCCCGCCGCCGGATACATCCGGAAAAAGCATCCCCGAAAGGCCTTCGGCCATCCGCAGCGCACAGCCGGAAACCCCATCATCCGGACCGATAAAATATCCTTTTCTCCCGTCCGGCCAGAAAACAATTTCTCCTGCCTGTATTCTCCTTTTCAAATCCCTGATTTTTCCCCTTGAAATGCATTATCGAAAGAAGAATCTCATCCGGCCCCTAGTCTTCCCGATACCTGCACGGCATACAGGAACAATTCACACCGCATCCGGATTCAGCCTCTTCCCTCGCTCTGTTCCGCCGGAGTCGCTTTAAAGCAGCTCCTTCGCCTCATCCGGAAAAGACTTTTTTCTATGACATCCCACCGATTTTTGATGAATATCCCCTTTTCCCTCATTTCCCATGGTTATTCCACCCGGCGTATAAATGCCTTACAGGAATATTTTCGTACAGAAAATAAGCATTTTACATTCTTAACTTCATGAACCTACAATAAGGCCAAAGGAGGTATTATTTATGAACGCATTGGTTGCTTATTTCTCCGCCGGCGGCACTACCGCCAGGGCTGCAAAAGCTCTGGCAAAAGCTGCAGACGCCGATCTTTATGAAATCAAACCGGCAGTTCCCTACACCCGCGCGGATCTGAACTGGACGGACAGGAGATCCCGCAGCAGTGTGGAAATGAATGACAGGCATTCCCGCCCTGCGCTGGCTGATCCGAAACTTCCCATTGCCATGGATAAGTATAACGTTATTTTTCTGGGCTTCCCCATCTGGTGGTCTGCTGCTCCTACGATTATCAATACCTTTCTGGAAAGCGGCGACTTTACAGGAAAGACCATTATTCTCTTTGCCACCTCCGGCGGCAGCGGCCTCGGACAGTCCGCAGCCAATCTGCGTCCCAGCGCACCCGGTGCGGATATTGTGAACGGCAAGGTTCTCAACGGCTGCCTCTCGGAAGAATCGCTGATATCCTGGATTAAGCATTTGGAATTGTGAGGTTTTGCCATGAACTATGAGAAATTAGGTCCTTCCGATCTGAATGTCTCCCGAATCTGCATGGGCTGCATGGGATTCGGAGACGCAGGAAACGGCCAGCACTCCTGGACGATTAACGAGACGCATTCCCGGGAAATCATCCGGCGCGGGCTGGAGCTGGGCATCAATTTCTTTGATACCGCTATCGCCTACCAGAGCGGAACCAGTGAACAGTATCTGGGCCGTGCCCTCCGGGATTTTGCCCGGCGGGATGAGGTCGTCGTAGCCACCAAATTTCTTCCCCGCACGAATGAAGAAATCGAAGCCGGCATCAGCGGCCAGGAACATATCCGGCGGATGCTGGACAAAAGCCTCCAGAATCTGGGAATGGACTATGTGGATCTGTATATCTGCCACATGTGGGATTATCAGACACCTCTTTATGACATCATGGAGGGGCTGAATAATGCCGTAAAAGCCGGCAAGGCCCGCTATATCGGTATCTCCAACTGCTTTGCCTGGCAGCTCTGCAAGGCAAACGCTCTGGCGGAAAAGGAGGGCTTTGCCAAATTCATCTCCGTCCAGGGCCACTACAACCTGATCTTCCGGGAGGAAGAGCGGGAAATGGCCCCTTACTGCCGGGAAGAAAACATTGCCATGACCCCCTACAGTGCTCTTGCCGGAGGACGTCTGTCCCGGCACCCCGGAGAAATCACCAAACGGCTCCGGGAGGACAGCTATGCCCGCCTCAAGTATGACAAAGCCCACGATCAGGATATGCCCATCCTGACCCGGGTAGCAGAACTGGCAGAACGCCGCGGCGTTTCCATGACGGAAATCTCCCTTGCCTGGCTGCTGACAAGAGTCACTGCTCCGATAGTCGGAGCCACGAAGCCCCGCCATATTGAGGAAGCCGCCGGGGCGGCTGATCTTACCCTGACCGCAGAAGAATGCGCTTACCTGGAGGAACTCTATACACCCCATCCTCTGGTAGGTGTCATGGCCCAGAACACCGCCGCAGCAGCAAAGGACAGCCACGTCTGGTCCGCAGGAAATCAGAAAGTCTGATAAACAAGAAAAACTGCCCAGAAACAGCGGGAATTTCCGTCAGAGCTTCCCGCTGAAATTTTGAGAAAAGACAGCAAAAAAGCCGTGAGATTACTCACGGCTTTTTACGACGGAGATAACGCAGATGCAGACCGCACGCCCGCTCAGCTGCCCCTCTGTAAAAGAACATTCTTCCCCATCGCCGCGGAACCATTTTTGGCACTGCGGCCTTTTTTATCTCCGAAAATATCAGACACACTGCTGCCGATTATTTGCAGATGTGGGCGAAAATATACTGCAGTGCCTCCTTTGCCTGCTGATATCGCTCTTCCGTTCCGCTCAGGATCACACTGTTTTCACTGCGCCGCTCCGCACTGTCGCTTCCCGTACTCAGCGGACTGTTGGCCGTCTCAAACTCGATATAACCGCTCAGCAGAGTGGATTTCAGCTTCGCCTGCACCGCTACAATGGACTTGAACGGAATGACCTTAAAATTATTGTCCCCTATATTCCATAACCCGCCGCCGGTTTTATCGATGACCACTGCAGTCTCATGCACATAAAGATTGGCTCCCCGGCAGTCTATGGCATACAGCTCCTGCCCCAGAAATTCCCGTACCGGACTCGGACGCATCTCCTCTTTTCCGGAATCGCTTCCGCCTTTGATCGAATCAAAGAATCCCATAATGACCTGCTCCTTTCCTGCAAATCCCATTTATTCTTTAAACATATTGTAGCATATCCCCTGCTTTTTCCGCCTGTTGTCCCATCACCGAACGCACTGCCGCTCTCGATTTTCAAAGTCCCAAAAAGTAATTTGCCCATCAAAAAAGCGAACCGTTTTTATATCGGTTCGCTTTTTGATTCTATTCAGAAAATTATTCTTCTATTATTCCCATTCAATGGTGCTCGGCGGCTTGGAGGTAATGTCGTAGACTACTCTGTTGACTCCGGCTACTTCGTTGCAGATCCGGCGGCTCATTTCGTCCAGAACTTCCCAGGGGAAGCGGAAGTAGTCGGCGGTCATGCCGTCGGAGCTGGTAACAGCGCGGATGCCTACGGTGTAGTCGTAGGTTCTTTCATCGCCCTGTACGCCTACGGAACGGATGGCTGCGGGGAGAATGGCGAAGGACTGCCAGATATCATTGTAGAGGCCGTGCTGTTTGATAACGTCTCTGACAATGAAGTCTGCACGGCGGAGGATATCCAGTCTTTCCGGAGTAATTTCGCCGATGATGCGGATGGCAAGGCCCGGGCCCGGGAAGGGCTGACGGTTGACTACGTCTTCCGGAAGTCCCAGTTCACGGCCCAGTTCTCTGACTTCATCCTTGAAGAGTTCACGAAGCGGTTCGATGAG
Organism: uncultured Dialister sp.; assembly: GCA_938038225.1. Lineage (GTDB taxonomy): Bacteria > Bacillota > Negativicutes > Veillonellales > Dialisteraceae > Dialister. The sequence continues at coordinate 671,885 of CALHRX010000007.1, forward strand.
GGAGAATTTCATATCCTTCGGGAGTCCGCCTACGTTGTGATGGGACTTGATGGTGGAAGCGGTCGCTGTGCCGGATTCGACAACGTCCGGGTAAAGGGTGCCCTGAACGAGGAATTTCACGTCGGAGAGCTTGTTTGCTTCTTCCTGGAAAGTGTGAATGAATTCGGCGCCGATGATCTTTCTCTTCTTCTCCGGTTCGGTTACGCCTTTGAGGAGGGAGAGGAAATGCTGAGAAGCATCGATGTGTACGAGCTTGATATTGAATTTCTTGGTGAAGGTGTCCACAACCTGTTCTGCTTCGCCGAGACGGAGGAATCCGTGATCGACAAATACGCAGGTGAGCTGTTCGCCGATGGCTTTGTGTACGAGAACAGCTGCAACGGAGGAGTCAACGCCGCCGGAAAGGGCGCAGATGACATTGTGATTGCCTACCTGTTCACGGATGTTTTCTACAGCGATATCAATGTAGTTGCCCATGGACCATCCGCCCTTGCATTCGCAGATATGGAACAGGAAGTTTTTCAGCATCTGTGTGCCTTCTGGGGTATGAACCACTTCCGGATGGAACTGAACGCCGAAGAAGCGGCGGGCTTCATCCGCCATGGCAGCGGTGGGTGTCAGTTCGGTATGACCGGTGAGGCCGAAGCCGGCGGGCATATCGGTAACAGCATCGCCGTGGCTCATCCATACAGCGGTCTTTTCGGAAACGCCTTCAAAGAGAGCGGAGCTGCCGTCTCTGTAGAAGTCGGTATGGCCGTATTCTCTCTTTTCCGGCTTGGCTACTTCGCCGCCCAGGGACTTGGCCATGAGCTGCATGCCGTAGCAGATGCCGAGGATCGGAATGCCTGCCTTAAATACATCGGGGTCGACCTGAGGGGCGTTTTCTGCATTGACGCTGGACGGGCCGCCGGAAAAAATGATGCCTTTGGGATTCTGTGCCAGGATTTCCTTGGCTGTCTTGTTGTACGGAAGGATTTCGCAGTATACACCGCATTCACGTACGCGGCGGGCGATAAGCTGTGCGTACTGGCCTCCGAAGTCAACAATGATCACGATTTCCTGATGCTTCAATTGAATTCCTCCTATGGAAATATGAAAATGGAATCAGTGAAATAGAATGTATTAAATTATTATACCATAAATAAAGCCCTCTTCCCACGGGATTTCCTGATATCCCGTAAAAGACAGAGCGTCTTATTCCGCCTTGAGCAGGGGCAGGGGTTCCAGGAAAATGATATCCTTTCTCTCTGCGGCCGCACCTTCTGCCAGAATGGCTGCCTGGCCGATCACATGGGCTCCGGCTTTGTCAGCCAGCGTATGCAGGGCTTTCATGGAGCCGCCGGTGGAGATGACATCATCCACGAGAAGGACTTTATGTCCCTTGATGAAGTTCACATCCTCCGCAGACAGGTAAAGTTTCTGTTTGCCGAAGGTGGTAATGGATTCATCTTCCACGCAGATCGGATTTTCCATGTAGGCTTTTACGGATTTTCTTGCCACGATATACCGTTTCATTCCGAGAACTCTTGCCATTTCCGCCGCCAGGGGAATCCCCTTTGTTTCGGCGGTCATGATGCATTCCGTATCCTTCGGAATCTTTTCAGCCAGCGCCGCCGCAGTCTTTCCCACAAGCTCGGTATCACCGAGAATGACGAATCCTGCGATAGCGGTCGTATCGGAAATATTCAGTACGGGAAGCTGTCTGGTGCATCCTGCCACATGAAGTTCGTAATATCTTTTTGCCATTGTCTGTCTGCTCCTTATCCGTGCAAGGTCTTACCGGTCATTATTATGAGAGGTGATTTCCACTTCGGGTACCCCGACAATGGTCACCTGCACCGGCTCGTCCTTGATTTTTTTCTGGTCCTCAGTATCTGCGGGCTTTTTCTCCGCCGGTTTTGCCTTATCCGCCTCTTTCTTTGCAGGCGGTTTCTGTCCTCCTGCAGCTGTCAGAAGTACGGCTCCTTTCGGATCGGTTTTTGCCAGCTTTCCTTTTTTAGCGGCGCTGATTTTCTCGATTTGTCCGAGAAGGGCATCTCTTCGTGATTCTGCTCCCATTTCTTTCCGAACATATTCGACAACAAGAGCCGCCGGATCGACCGATTGGGGAGGAATCCCGTACCAGGTATTTTTGGTGCCCTGCACCCATTCTCTTCCGTCCACATCAAAGCGAACCTTTACGGGGATGATACTGGTTTTCCCCTTTTCCCCCACCTGCAGCAGGCGGGCGGATGCTTCCAGCCCGTCAGAAAAGACATCGGTGATTTTTACACTGGACAGGTCCAGAAAAAGACCGGTCCCGTCGGTTTCCACATCATTGCGTCCGTTCTGAATCAGAGGATAATTGGTATTTCCCTTCAGATAATATGTTTCATTTGCTTCCGCTGTCCCGGCTGCCAAAAGGGACAGGCAGATGCCTGCAGCAAGGTATAGTTTGAAAAGTTTTTTCACTCTGCACTCATGCCTCCTTTCTGTCTGACTTGTAATCAATATCCGTTCATACGCCGTTAATCTCATTTTACTATACTCGGGAAGGGAAGGAAATACCGGGCATGCCGGGCTTTCCCCTTCTGTATGTTTTTCCGTTTCGAACCATGGAAAAAGGACCGCCGGATTTCTCCGCGGCCCTCTTTTATTTTTCTGCTGTCAGGCTCCCAGTTCGTCCAGAAGTTCTTCGGAGGCTTCGATGGCTTCTGCGATTTCCGGACGGAGATCTGCATTGTCCTGAAGGAAGCGCACTTCGGAGAGTGCCCGGATGAGACGGGAAATCTGCGCGGTGCGGCCGATGAGAATTTTCTGAGCCGGTGTATAGCGGGTCCAGTCATTGCCCGACTGATTGATGATATTTTTAATATCTTCAATGCCGTCTTCAAAATAATCGGCCATGTCCAGGAGTGCGTCTTCTGCCTGACGGGCTTCCCGGCGGATGCTCTGCATACGGGCGCAGCGTTTCTTCACTTCCTGCTGGAAATCGGTCAGACGACGGCTCATGTCTTTCAGGGCTTCCACATCATGCTTCTGCAGATCGGCCATGCCTTCGATTTCCGGAACGACTGCATATGTATCGAGTACGCCTGCGCCAAATCCTACAGCATCCATAGCGCCGTTCAGCGTCATCATGCTCATGGCCTTTGCGGAAAGGTTTTCCAGTTCCTTCCAGTTCTTTCTTTCCTTATTGAAATGTTCCAGGCCGGTCAGATTATCACAGTCATGAAAATCCACGTTCTGCAGCTGCGAAAAGAGGCTGGTGAAACGCTTCATATCTCCGCTCATCAGCGTGATGCGGATCCGGTCCAATTCTCCCAATTCATCCTGAGCACGGACTTTTGCACGGTTGATCCGCTTCAAAGCACGGCGTCTGGCTCTTTCTACTTCATCATTGATGCTTTCCGGATGAGAGGAAGCGGGGTTCCCGCTGACAGCGGCCGCTATCATACGCAAAATAAACGAAATTGACATGACGAAATCGTCCTTTCTTCAAAGTGGAAACATATCCTGATAAATAAATTGATTCTGTTCTTCCTATTATAGCACAGGAAAAGAGAGACAAAGGGGAGCGTCTTTTTCTTACGCATCCCGGAAGCTCAGCGCCATCTTTGCCCTTTCAATATTCTCCCGGCTTTCCTCGCTCACTTCCACCTTATCGGTCAGAAGATGCGGGAACAGAAGTGCAATCAGCTGGGCTACCTCGATGGAGCGGGCGACCTGCATCTTTTCCGGGCCGGTATAGCGGCTCCAGTCACCGCCCTTGCGTTCGATGATATTCCGCAGATCTTCGATCCCGTCCACAAAATAATCGGTCAGGTCATTCAGCTCTTCTGCTTCTTCTCTCGCCTTGACACTGATTTCCATAAACCGTTCCGTGGCTGCTCTGACCTTTTCCTGTGATTCCCGGATTTCCTGAATGAGAGACGTAATATATTCCTTATCCCCCGCCAGATACTTCCGGTTGTCAATTCGGACTTCCGGGGGAAGGCCGTAATTATCCAGGATGCCGCTTGCCAGAATCATCGGAGAATAGGCAAGCACGCTCCGTGATTCCAATCCGGCAATTTTGTCTGCCCGGGCAATCATATCATCGATTTTGAAACCTTCCTTGAAGAATTCCTCGATTTCCGGAAGGCCGGTGCAGTCACTGAAATTGAAATTGTAGATTTTGGACAAAAGCTTCGTGAATTTCTCCATGTTCCCGGAAGTAGCGGCCACCTTGGCCCGATCCATTTCTCCCACTTCGTATTGGGCCCGGTTTTTCAGACGGAGAATCCTTCTGCGAATCCGGCGCTGTGCTTTCTTCAATTCTCCGTCCAGATCGCGAATAGCCAGATGTTCCGGCGTCTCATGACCGCTTCTGACAGCTTCCAGTACTTGTAAAATATACGTTATGGTCATACTGAACTCCTCCTTAAGAGATTGAAACCGATCGCTTCAGTTTTATGAAAGCAACAGCCTCTCAATCCGTTCGGCGAAATTTACCGGCCTGCTTTCCCATTATTTTATTATATTCTCATTATACATCAAAAGAAGTATAAATGAAATAAATGCTATATAGATTCGCATAAGCGTTATATAAATAATTTTTATATATTTTAGAAGATTTGTATAAATTTTCATTAAAGGCGAAGCTTAAAAATAATGACAATTCAGCCCTTATCATAATGAATCATACCTATTTGGCCGTTCGCATTCTACGTTTATCCGATATATCCAAAGCAATTCTGTATGAAAGTATTTCTCTGCACTCAGAACATATCTTCTCAGATTCTGTCTCCGCCAAAGCTCTTCCTCAAATAAAAAAATGCCTCTTCAAAAGAGACATTTTCGTATTATTTCAAAATGATTTCCACACCATGAGGCTTTGTCGGATCCATTGCCTCCGCTAACTGATCCAGTGTCACATTTAAATCTGTATCCTTCGTGACACGTGCTTCAAATACAGAACCTTCGGGGAAACTTACATTCTTTCCCTTCATGAAAAGGCCGCCAATCAAAGATACTGCTGTTGCCACTGCGACAGCACCGCCGTCACTTCCTGCTTCTTTTTTGATCAAATACTGCAAAGGAATATCGATTCCGTTAATTGTGCGCACGGAGTTGATGGAAAACTCTAATTTTCCCGAGCGTCCGAACATCCCGTTTTTCTTTGCCTTTGTAACAATCCCCGTTACTTCTGTTCCTTCCGGAATGACCACAACACCATTAATAATCAGATTATCCTGTAAAACCAGCGGTACTTTGTCTCCTTTATGCATAGTTTTTGCTGAAATTTCTTCTGTCAGTCTTACCCTCAGAATTGTATCCTCGGCAACATAAGCATGACCTTGGGGAATTACTTCCGTATTCTTCTTATCGGTATCCTTCTCCTGTATTTTCGCAATCCGTTCTTTAAAAGTCAGCGGACGATCCGCATCCGTTTTTTCTTCTTTAACTTCAATACGATTGGTAGCCTCTATACTTGCCGCCTGTACATTAATTATTCCGGGAAATACTGAGGTCATGGATAATACGCATAAGCCGGCTGCAATACATTTTTTCAAATTCATTAGTATTCCACTCACTTTTCTGACAAATAGCGGTAAATTCTGTCTATCGTAATTCCGAATAATCGAATACGAGAAAGTATCCGTAATTCCAGATAAAATTACAATATTGCTTACTGCAAAAAAGACTTTCCAAGTTATCGAATTCGACAAACAGGAAAGTCTTTTTATAGTCTGGCGGAGCGAGGGAGATTCGAACTCCCGCACCGGAAACCGGTCTAACGATTTAGCAAACCGTCCTCTTCAGCCACTTGAGTATCGCTCCATATAACTGACTTATATCAAGATACACTATTTCCGGGGAATTTGTCAAGGATTATTTTGGAAAACTTTCAAAAAGGAAGGATTCTCTGCCGGAAGGAATCTTTTTCTCCGGCAGGCTCCGCCGCATCATTTCTTCTTCCGGCATGTTCCTCCGCAGAAAGAAGCCTCCTTTTCTGCCACGCAAAAAGCCGGGGAAATTCCCCGGCTCCTGTCAGCCGTTTCCGTTTTCTTTCCGCAGCATCCGCAGAAGCTCCTCCGCTTCCTTCCGGGTTCTTTCTTCTCTTTCCGGATTTTCCCGGAAGGATATATCCACGGCCATGCCTTCATGAAGATTTTCCAGCCAGGAAGCGGGAACGGTCAGTACCTCATCCTCTTCAGAGACAAGCACCGCCTTATCTTCTTCAATGCGGTCCACAATCATTTCCTTCGTCATATCAGTGCTCCTTTTCTATCTTATAGCTGCTCCCGTCGGAAGTGACCGTCACAGTGCCGTTCCGGTCGGTCCGGTATACCTGGATATTCGCTTTTGCATACCGGTCCAGAACCGTCTTGTGAGGATGTCCGTACGAATTGTCCAGTCCGCAGGAAATCAGCGCCGCTTTCGGCGATACGGCTCTCAGCCAGGCCGCGGAGGAGGAAGTGCGGCTCCCGTGGTGGCCCGATTTCAGGACGGTGCTGGCAAAGGTGCCGCCTTTTTTCAGGACTGCCGATTCTTCTTCCTTTTCGGCATCTCCGCTGAACATGACAGAGAAGCTTCCGTAGGACATCCGGCCTACAATGGAGTTATTGTTCTGGTCAGGCTTTCCCTTGGAGTCCCGGATGAGGGAAACCGGCCCCAGGACATCGAAGGAGACTCCCGGGAAAAGCTCCAGGCTTTCGCCGGCCTTTAACGTATGATAGGGAATCTTTTTCGACTGGATGGTTTTCAGATAGTTCCTGTAGGAACCGGTATTGGTGCTCACGCCGTTATCATATACGGCCCCTACGGAAAAGTCTTTGAAAACCGCTGCCATGCCGCCCAGATGATCTTCATGGGGATGGGTAATGATGACTTTGGAAATTTCCTTCACACCGTACTGCCGGAGCAGCTTCGTCAGGGCTGCTCTGTGTTCGATATCGCCGGAATCGATCAGGACAAACTGCCCGTTCTTTTCCAGCAGGAAGGAATCCCCCTGCCCGATATCGAGCATGCGCAGAGTCAGCATTCCGCCTGTACTCTTTGCTCCGGCTGCCGCAGCGGAAGGACCGGCGGGACTGTCTGCCTTTCCTTCTGCGCCGCAGCCGGCCAGTGCCAGCGTCAGGGAAAGCAGAAGGAACAGGGAAGTAAAGATGCGGAATATTTTTTTGAAATTCATGCCTTACTCCTCTCCCCGTCCGTCATTCATGACAGATGCTCTTGCCTGCGGAACCAGCCGGGCCACATCATTGGCCCGATAGCCTACGGGTGTCTTTGCAGCCGCCAGATCTCCTGCCAGTCCGTGCAGATAAGCCCCGCACACAGCGGCTTCCTCCGGAGTCTGTCCCTGGCCGCAGAGTGCTGCGATAATACCGGTCAGAGTATCGCCCATGCCGCCCGCTGCCATGCCGGGATTGCCGGTAGGATTTACCCAGGCTCTTCCGTCCGGGCAGGCAATGACCGTCGGGGCGCCTTTCAGGAGGAGCACGACCTGCTGTTTTTCCGCAAATTCCCGGGCAGCATCGATTCTTTCCTTTTCTGCGTCTGCTGCCGTCAGTCCGGTCAGCCGGCAGAATTCCCCGATATGCGGGGTCAGGATATACTGCCCCGGCGCATCCCGGAAGGAAATCCCGCATGCCGCAGCAGCAAAAAGGGCATCTGCATCCAGCACCATCGGCTTTTCCCACTTTTCAATCAGCTTCTGTACGAATTTCTGTGTTTCTCTTTCTCTGCCCAGACCGGGACCGAGTGCCATCACGTCATAGGCTTCTGCCTTCTGTAAGGCTTCCTCTGCCATATCTTCGGTGAAGAAGGGACTGCCGCCCAGAGAGGACACCATCAGCTCCGGAATTTTCGCCGTCAGAGCATCCTTTGCCTTTCCGACAGTATTCACGGCAATCTTTCCGCCGCCTGCATAAAGAGCTCCCTGCCCGGTCAGAAGCGCTGCGCCTTCCATCCCCTCCGAGCCGGCAAAGATTCCGATGAATCCGTTGCTCCCCTTATGGGAGATGCGGCTCCGCACGGGAAGGGCCCGCCGGATATCTTCTTTTTCAGTAAGCCGGACCGGGTATTTCGCAAAAGCGCCGCAGGGCATACCGATGGAGGAATAGAGAAGCGTCCCTGTGTATTCACTTCCGGGATACAGCACGTGGCCCCGCTTCACCGACCCGAGCGCCACCGTGAAGTCTGCCCGGACAGCGGCTCCCTCGGCCCGGCCCGTATCGGACACAAGGCCGCTCGGGATGTCCACAGATACAACTACGGCCCGGGAATCATTGATCAGGGAAATGAGAGCCGCCTTCTCGCCTTCCAAGGCCCTGGACAGGCCGGTTCCGATCAGCGCATCAATGATGATGTCCGCTTTTTCCAGATATTCCGCTCCGTCCTCCGCCTTTTCGACAGGAATAATCGGAATGCCCATTTTTTCCGCTGCTGCGCGGTACATGGACGCGGCTTTTCCCATATGGTCCGGATTCCCCATCAGCAGAACAAGAACCTGCGCTCCTTCATTCTGCACATACCGGGCCATGACGAAGCCGTCTCCTCCGTTATTGCCCGTGCCGCAGACAATGACCGTAAAGGCTCCGTCCCAGTAAATTCTTTCCTTCAGGAGCGCTGCCGCAGAGGCTCCCGCATTTTCCATAAGCACCTCTTCGGGGATGCCGTATTCCTTCATGACTCGGGAATCCAGGTCTCTTGCTTCATTTGCCGTCGTCAATATCATAGCTTCCTCCGTTCATGACCACCACTGCAGCGGCCATATTGTCTTCGTGGGTCATGGAAACGGAAACCTCCGTCACGCCCAATGCCCGCGCCCGCTTTGCAAAATTTCCCTGCAGCCGGAGCACAGGCGCTCCCAGGGAGGTCCATACCACATGCGCATCCTGCCAGCCGCTGCTGAATACACCGATTCCCAGTGCCTTTCCTGCGGCTTCCCGGACACCCCAGAGAGCTGCATAGGACTCCGCCTTTTTCGCGCCCCGGCTTTCGCAGTGCTTCCTTTCCACTTCCGTAAAAATCTTTTCGGCCATGGAGGGCCGTCTTTCCAGAATCCGCTTCCATCGGTCCGTCTTTACCAAATCCACCCCGACCAGCATATTCATTCTCCTCTCATCCGGTGATTTCTCTTTTGCCTTCATTGTACAAAAGGAGAAAAAAAGATTCAAACGGAATCAAAAAAGGCGGACGTTCCGGGGTCCCGATCCCTGCCGCCGGGAAAATATACGGAGATTCTTTATTTCTTTTCTTGCCATGAAAATCAAAATATGCTAGAATAGCAAGGTATGAATATTTCGGACGGGAGGTGAACCAATTGCCGCAGATTAAATCCAACATGAAGAGCATGAGAAAAGATGCCGCTAAAAAAGCTGTTAACGCTGCTGTAAAGTCTCAGATTCACGGTGCTGTAAAGAAGGCTGTTGCCGCTGCCAACACCGATGCTAAGGACGAAGCAATCCGCAATGCTGTAAGCATTATCGACAGCGCTGCTCATAAGGGTGTTATCCATAAGAACGCCGCTGCTCGTAAGAAATCCCGTCTGAACGCAAGCGTCAAGGCTGCTATTGCTCAGCAGAAAGCTCTCGAAGCTAAAGAACAGGCTGAAGAAGCCCGGGAAGAAGCTAAGGAAGCTTACAAGGAAGCTATGGAAGAAAAATAATTTCTTCTGCGAAAACTCCGCATCAGCGGAGTTTTTTTATGGTCTTCCCCCTCTGTATCAGGAAGGAAAAATCCGCACCGCAGTAATTTTCTTCCCGTTCCGGCAGCAGAAAAAGACTCATCCGCCTGAAAACGGATGAGTCTTTTTATTGACTGCGGAGTGTTTGCTGCTCCGGTGAATCAGTTCACCAGTTTCAGCATTTCCTCCAGATCGTTCTTTCTGAAGGACGGTGTGTCCGGTTTTTCCCGAAGAACGGCGGTCACACAGGCCAGAGCCGCTGCGACACCGGTCACCAGCCCGTCTTCTGCAATATCGAATTTTGCAGTATGATGCGGACTTCCGCTGCCCAGCTTATCATCGCGGATTCCCGTAAACATGAAGCATCCCGGATAGGTTGACTCCGTGAGTCCGAAGGTTTCGGAGGCCATCCACATGGGGCAGTTTTCATCCAATGCATCTCTGCCCAGTGCTTCCGTAACCGCTCTGCGGGCCAGAGCGACACATTCCTTATTATTTACGGTAGCCGGGAAGTACCGGTCTTCCACAAATTCTGCAGTGCAGCCGTATACTCTTGCCATGCTTTCCGTCAGTTCGTGAAGCGTATCCCGAAAGGCCAGGCCGTCTGCATTCCGGGTGCAGCGGGCGGTCCCGGAGAATTCCAGCTCATCGGGAATAATATTCGGGCTGTTTCCGGCCTTCACATATCCCAGGGAATAGGTCATATTTTCTTCCGGATCTGCCTTGTTCATCCGGTAAGCCCGGATTTCCGAAGCAATGGAAACGAAGCATTCAATCGGGCTGTTTGCCATATCCGGACGGGAGCCGTGTCCCTCTTTCCCGTGAATCCGGATTCGGAAGAAATAGGCGCCTGCCATGGCCGTCCCGTAAAGGAGTCCCACTTTCCCTGCCGGAAGGTGCCAGATCACATGGGTGCCGAAGCAGTTGTCGATATGAATCTTTTCATCCCGAAGGTAGCGGAGCATTTCCGGGATTCCCCCTTCTCCCATTTCCTCCGCCTGTTCGAACATGAAAATGATTTTGCCTTCCCAGTCCTCTTTATGTTCCGACAGAATCTTTGCTTCGGTAAGAAGCATAGCCATATGGCCGTCGTGGCCGCAGGCATGCATGACTCCTTCATTTTTGGAGACGCAGACTTTCTTCTGCACAAGATTTTCCGGATCTTCCTGAATCGGAAGGGCATCGATATCGGCCCGCATCAAAACAGTCCATCCCGGCTTTCCGCTGTCCAGGAAGCCAAGGATTCCTCCGTTGGGAACGCGGACGGACTGAATTCCGATTTTTCCAAGGAATTCTTCGATATAATCCATGGTCCTGAATTCCTTTGTGGATACTTCCGGATTTTCATGAAAGTGACGCCGCAGTGCAACAATCGTATCTTTTTCCTGCTCTGCCAGTTTTTTTATATCCATTGAAAAACCCCCTCCTTTTTTGGTCAAGACAATTATAAGGAAGGGGGTATGGTTTGTCAATGCAGTTTATCCGTGCATTTACCGGCGGGTGCGCAGTACATGGAGAAGCGCGAAAAGAAACGCCGCCGTCACAATAATGGCTGCGCAGGTTGCCAGCAAATCGCTGTGATACATCCACCGGGATACGGCAAATATATCGAGAAGGAAAAGAATCAGTAATTTGATTTTCATAGGAATCATCTCCTATAAAACATTTCATATCTTTTTCTTCATTATATCATAAACCGTCCCGAACCAAAAAGCGCTCCCTTCCGGAAACAGATTCCGCAAAGAGAGCGCTTTTCATCTATTCTTCTTTCAGAATAAGAGTCGGCTGGGTTCCGTTCAGGACGGTATCCTCCGTGACGATGCATTTGGCAACGTCCTTCCGGCTCGGAATTTCATACATGACGCGGATCATGATCTTTTCGATGATGGCCCGCAGTCCTCTGGCTCCGGTATTTCGTTCGATCGCCTGACGGGCAATCGCGCGGATGGCGCCTTCCTCGAATTCCAGATCTACATGATCCATGCCGAGAAGCTTCTGATACTGCTTGACCAGCGCATTCTTCGGTTCGGTCAGAATCCGGGTCAGCACTTTTTCATCCAGGGGATGAAGTGCTACGATGACCGGCAGACGGCCGATGAATTCGGGAATCAGGCCAAATTTGAGCAGATCCTCAGGCTGCACCTGCTGGAGAAGCTCTGCCATGTCCCGGTCTGTCCGCTTTTCGATATCTGCACCGAAGCCCATGACACTCTTCGTAAGACGGGCGTCGATGACCTTGTCAATTCCCGCAAAGGCACCGCCGCAGATAAAGAGAATATTGGACGTATCGATCCGGATCATTTCCTGGTTCGGATGCTTTCTTCCGCCCTGGGGCGGTACGCTGGCTACAGTGCCTTCCAGAATCTTCAGAAGGGCCTGCTGTACGCCTTCCCCGGAGACATCGCGGGTGATGGAGGGATTTTCCGATTTCCGGGCAATCTTATCAATTTCGTCGATATAGATGATGCCCCGTTCCGCCTTTTCAATATCGTAGTCTGCCGCCTGAATGAGACGGAGAAGAATGTTTTCCACATCCTCGCCTACATAGCCTGCTTCGGTCAGCGTCGTCGCATCGGAAATGGCAAAGGGTACATCCAGGAAACGGGCCAGTGTCTGTGCCAGAAGGGTCTTGCCGCTCCCGGTGGGTCCCAGCATGATGATATTGGATTTCTGAAGCTCCACATCATCATTCCCGTCTCCCTGATACTGAATCCGCTTGTAATGGTTGTATACAGCCACGGCAAGAGCGATTTTGGCATCATCCTGGTCGATGACATACTGATCCATATATTTCTTGATTTCTTCCGGGGCAGGAAGCTCGAAATGGGGAATCGATTTTTTCTTTGCTTCCTTCATTTCTTCCCGCAGGATATTGGAGCAGACCTCTATGCATTCATTGCAGATGTATACCCCCGGTCCGGCAATCAGTCTTTCCACTTCATCCCCGGAACGGCCGCAAAAGCTGCATACCGGTGTTGAATCTTTTCTGGTAGTCAATGGAAACTCCCCCTTATTTTCCCTTTAACTGCGTCAGTTCGTTTCTGGTCAGAATCTGGTCGATAAGGCCGTATTCCTTCGCCGCCTGCGCCGTCATGAAATTATCCCGTTCCGTGTCATTGCGGATCGTTTCCAGAGACTGGCCGCTGTGATGCGCCAGGATTCCGTTCAGTTCTTCCCGGAGACGAAGGATTTCCCGGGCATGGATTTCGATTTCCGTAGCCTGTCCCTGTACGCCTCCCAGAGGCTGATGAATCATGATATTGGAATGAGGCAGAGCAAAGCGCTTGCCCTTTGCGCCGGAGGTAAGAAGCACCGCTGCCATGCTGGCGCAGGAGCCGATGCAGATCGTAGATACCGCCGGGCGGATATACTGCATGGTGTCGTAAATGGCCAGGCCGGCGGTCACAACGCCTCCCGGACTGTTGATATAAAGATGAATGTCCTTGTTGGGGTCCTCCGCTTCCAGGAAAAGCATCTGGGCGATGATGATGTTCGCCATATGGTCCTCGATCTGTCCGTCGAGGAATATGATCCTGTCCTGGAGAAGGCGGGAATAAATATCGTAGGAGCGTTCGCCCCGGGCAGTCTGTTCTACCACGATTGGTACATAAGCCATAGTAACCCTTCCTTTCGGGACCGGAAGTTCTCCGGAGTATGAATGATACAGTCAATCGATAAAAACACTGAATAGACTTACTATATAGATTTTATTCTATTTATAAATGGGTGAAAAAGACGCCGGCAAACTCCCGCGTCTTTTTCCGTCCGTTCTTTCGTTATCCGTCAGAACGTTTCTTATTTTGCTTCCGCAGCTTTGATAGCGTCAATGATTTCTGCTTTCTTTGCCTTGGAATCGATAGCGATGTTCTTTTCTGCAGCATAAGCCTTCAGTTCCTTAACGGTCATGGAGGAGAGATCGCCTGCGGCTTCTGCCGGTGCTGCTTCAGCGGTTTCTGCTGCAGCCTTCTTGTCTGCTTCCGCTTTCTTGGCTGCACCGTAGATGAATGCGGATGCTTTCTTGCGGAGGACGGAGGTGATGAGCATGTTTACGCGGTTTTCGTCCTGGATGATCTTCATGACGTCCTTCGGATCTGCGTTGAACTGCTGAGCCATGCTGTATACTTCCATGGAAAGGTCCTGGTTGGTAACCTGGAGATCTTCCTTGTCAGCGATAGCTTCCAGAACGAGGCCCTGACGAACCTGTTCTTCTGCAGTCTTTTCATAGTTCTTGCGGAGCTGTTCCATGGTCTGGTTGATGCGCTTCAGGTAATCTTCGAGCTTCTGGTTCTGAGCTTCCAGGTTCAGCTTGATTTCTTCCACGATTTCATCAATCTTCTGTTCTACCATTTCATGGGGAATGTCAACCTTGGCATTGGCTACTGCCTGGTTAACCAGCTTCTGATGGTAAGCTTCTTCTGCCTGCTGAATGGCATGGAGCTGCATCTGCTGCTTCAGGCTTGCCTTCAGTTCATCCATGGTTTCGAACTGGCTGATGGACTTTGCGAAAGCGTCATCCAGTGCGGGGAGCTGCTTGCGCTTTACATCATTGATATGAACTTTGAATACGGCTTCCTTGCCCTTCAGAGCATCTACGAAGTAGCTTTCCGGGAAAGTAACCTTTACATCTACATCATCGCCGGCCTTATGACCTTCGAGCTGATCTTCAAAGCCCGGGATGAAGCTCTGGGAACCGATTTCCAGCGGATAGGTCTTGCCTTCGCCGCCTTCGAATGCTTCGCCGTCAATGAAGCCCTTGAAGTCGATGACTGCATAGTCACCCTTCTTCAGTACAGCGCCTTCTTCTGCCATTTCCAGACGGGCGCTCTGTTCAGCAGCTCTCTGGATTTCAGCCATAACCTGATCATCGCTGATTTCCGGCTTTTCTTCTTCTGCTTCCAGACCCTTGTATTCGCCCAGTTCCACTTCCGGACGCTTTACGAAGGTTGCGGTGAATGCAGCGCCTTCTTTTTCGGAGAATTTATCTTCCTTGACTTCGGGCTGGGTAACCGGGATGATCTTTTCATCGCGGAGAGCCTGGTTCAGCGCATCATTGATCACGATATCCTTTGCTTCAGCTTCTACAGCAGCTTTGCCGAAGTGCATTTCCAGAATGGTGCGGCTTGCCTTGCCTTTGCGGAAGCCGGGGATCTTTACCTGGTTGGCAATGCGGGATACCGCAGTCTTGAATCCCTTCTGTACAACTTCAGCCGGCAGTTCGATAGCAAGACTTACTTTGTGCTGATCCAATACCTCTACTTTTACATTCATGAAACTATTCCTCCTTAAGTCGGATGACCGACAAATGATACCTGATTTGCGTCCGTTTTTGGTACTTCGTCATGGATACAATAAACAAGTTATATTTTATCACAGGAAAATAAAAAAAACAAATCATGGAGATAAAGACGGG
Organism: uncultured Dialister sp.; assembly: GCA_938038225.1. Taxonomy (GTDB): domain Bacteria; phylum Bacillota; class Negativicutes; order Veillonellales; family Dialisteraceae; genus Dialister. The sequence continues at coordinate 686,947 of CALHRX010000007.1, forward strand.
AAACCTCTTTTTCCTTCATTTTCTTCCCGGATTTCTGCAGATTTCAAAGAGGAGTTCTCCCCCCTTCGAGGTCCGGTCTCCTTTCCGCCGGGCCAGAAGGAGCGAGGAAGACAGCGCTTCCTCAGAAAGGACCGCTGCGGGAATCTCCCCCGCAGGCAGAACCGATTCGGGAACAAGAGCGGTTCCCAGTCCCTCCCGGGCCCACCGGAGACAGGTCCGGGCATCATCGGCGACACAGTATACATGAGGGGAAACTCCCTCCTTTTCACATTCATCCAGAATAATTTTTTCCCACCGGCGGTACAGAATGAGCGGCTCCCCCGCCAGATCGGTCAAAGTGATTTTTTCCCTTCCTGCCGGTATTTTCCCTGCTGCTGCCATACGGTCCTTCCGAAGCGGCACCGTTTCCAGTCCGTAGCCGGAAAAAGGCGTGCGCAGCACCGCCGCATCCAGCCGGCCCTTCCGCAGCTCCTCCAGCAGCTCGTAGCTGTTTCCCTCATAGGCCTTGATCTGGATTTCCGGATAAGCCTTCCGGAACAGCCGGAGCTTATCATAGAGCTCCTTCGACGAGGAGGAAGAAACCAGTCCCAGCCGGAGCCGTCCCGAACGCCCCTGCGTCCATGTGCGGATTTCCTCCCGGGCAGCAGCCTCGAGATCCACCATTTCCACAGCCCTTTTGTACAGGATGCTCCCCGATTCCGTCAGCGTAATCTGCCTAGCTCCTCTCCGGAACAGCTCACATCCCAGTTCCTCCTCCAGCAGGTGCATCTGCGCGGAAAGAGGCGGCTGGGAAATATGGAGTTTTTTTGCGGCAGCTGTAATGGTCCCTTCCTCCGCCACGGTCATGAAGTATTTCATCTGTTTGATATCCATATCTTTTCTATATATTTCCTTTGTAAATCAATATTTTAAATATATATTCCTTCCTGTTATCATACAGGTATGTCAAATGGGCCGCAAGACCCGGGAAGGAGCCTGTATGAAATTACTGCTTGATTTATTTCTGACCTTCGCCAAAATGGGCGCGGTCACTTTCGGCGGAGGATATGCCATGCTTCCGATCCTCCAGAGAGAGGTTGTCACCAAAAAGAAATGGGCGGCCGATGAAGAGCTCATGGATTACTATGCGCTCGGGCAGGTCACGCCGGGCATGATTGCCGTCAATGTGGCCACCTTCATCGGGTGCAAGCTGAAAGGATTCTGGGGCGGCGTTTTTGCCACGATCGGCGTCATCACCCCGTCCATGATCATCATCACTCTCATTGCCATGTTCCTTACGCAGTTCGAGGAGAACCCCTATGTGGTGCATGCCTTTGCGGGCATCCGGGCCTGTGTATGCATTCTGATTCTCGATGCGGTCATCAAGCTGGGAAAGAAATCCGTCAGGGATAAAAGAACGGCCTTCATTTTTGCCGCCATTCTTCTGTTTTCCCTGTTTTCCCCGGTATCGCCCGTGGCAGCCGTCCTTCTTGCCGCAGCAGCCGGTTATTTCCTGATGCCTGCGAAGAAGGCGAAAGGAGACGCAAAATGATCTGGTTCCACATGTTCATTGAATTTTTCAAGGCCGGACTCTTTGCCGTAGGCGGCGGCCTGGCCACCCTGCCTTTCCTTTATGATATTTCCGAACGGACCGGATGGTTTTCTGCGGAAGACATCGCCAATATGATCGCCATTTCCGAATCGACTCCGGGACCGCTGGGCGTCAACATGGCGACCTATGCAGGCTTTCAGACGCTGGGCATTCCGGGCGGAATCTTCACCACTCTGTCCCTGACCGCCCCGGCGCTGATCGTTATCACCGCCGTTTACTATATGCTGCAGCGGTTCCGGGAATCCGAGACGGTACAGCGTATTTTCTACGGCCTGCGTCCCGCTTCCACGGCACTCATCGCCGCAGCCGGACTGGGCGTTGCCAAGGTTGCTCTGCTGGATCTTCCGCTCTTTCAGGAAACAGGAGAGCTGCTCTCCCTCATCCGCCTGCCCTCCCTGCTTCTGGCCGTTGTCATTTATATCGGTCTGGTAAAATTCCGGCGGCACCCCGTACTGTACATTGCCGTATCCGCCGCAGCAGGCATCATTTTCCAGATGTAGCCGGCAGAAATCCGGACATGCAAAAAGCAGATCCGCTCCTCTCTTACAGGCAGGATGCAGATCTGCTTTTTTTTGCTGTGAAATCAGGCTCTCAGAATAGAAGAAAGGAAAGCTTTCGTTCTTTCTCCCTTCGGATGGTCGAAGACCTCCGATGCGGTGCCGCTTTCTTCCACACGGCCGTCTACCATGAAGAGAACCCGGTCGGAAACCGATTTGGCAAAGGCCATTTCATGGGTTACGATCGCCATGGTCATGTTTTCATCGGCCAGCTGCTGAATGGTCTTCAGAACTTCGCCGGTCAGTTCCGGGTCCAGTGCGGACGTCGGTTCGTCAAACAGCATGATTTCCGGATTCATAGCCAGTGCCCGGGCAATGGCCACACGCTGCTTCTGTCCGCCGGAGAGGCTTCCCGGATACATATCCTTCTTGGAGAGGAGGCCTACCTTATTGAGCAGCTCCTCCGCTACGGGAAGGATTTCTTCCTTCTTCATCCCCTTGACATAAATGGGCGCCACCATGATATTGTCCAGAACGGTCATATGCGGAAACAGATTGAAGGACTGGAACACCATTCCCATTTTCGCCAGAATGGTCTTCATTTTTTCTTCCGATGCATAGGAGACCTTTCCGTTCTTCTCTTCTGCCAGATAATCTCCGTCCACCAGAATCGAGCCGCCCTGAATGTCTTCCAGATGATTCAGGCAGCGGAGAAGAGTGGATTTCCCTGCCCCGGACGGGCCGATGATGGAAATGACTTCTCCTTTTTCCAGAGTCAGATCCACGCCGTGAAGGATGGTCTGCTTCCCGTAATCCTTCCGGATATTTCTCATTTCAATAAAACTCATGGGGTGCCTCCTTAATCTTCATAGACCGCATAGCGTTTTTCAATGTAAGCCAGAATCTTTGTCAGGAACGCTGTGCAGATCAGATAAAAGACAGCTGCCACCAGGAACGGAGTCGTATCGAAATCGCGCTGCACAAAGGCGCGGGTAACACGCATAAGATCATTCATGGCCAGGATGTACACCAGAGAAGTATCCTTCAGGAGGGTAATGGTTTCATTGCCCAGCGGAGGAATGACACGCTTTACCACCTGCGGCAGAATGATGTGCCACATGGTCTGCCGGTAGGTAAATCCGAGAACCTTTGCCCCTTCATACTGTCCCTTGCTGATCGACTGAATGCCGCCGCGGAAGATTTCCGCAAAGTATGCCGCATAGTTTGCCACAAAGGCCAGAATGGCTGCCGGGAAATCATTGATCTGGATATCCAGCATCAGCGGAAGCCCGTAATAAATAAACATGATCTGCAGCATGAGCGGTGTTCCTCTCATGACGTAGATATACATGGCGGCAAGCCGTCTCAGGATTCCCAGGCGGGAAATACGGACCATGGCCAGCAGAACCCCGAAGGGAAGCGACAGGACGATGGTCATAAGAAATATCTGCGCCGAAATGCCCAGCCCGCCGATCATATTCGGCAGAATTCTGATAATGTAATCCATAAAAAGCTCCTTACTAAAGAATCAGCGAAGAGCAGGCCTCCGGTCTGCTCTTCTTTTTTCCTACAGTTTGTTATTGTACACATTCTTCATCCTTTTAACAAGATAGAGAAAGTGTTTTTTGCAGATTCTTTATTTCAGGACAACATCTTTTCCGAACCATTTTTCGGAAATCTTTGCCGCTTCCCCGCTGGCAATGACCTTGGCAATTCCGTCATTCAGCAGATCCACCAGCTGCTGGTTGTCTTTCTTGATGCCGATGGAGAAGGTATCCTTCGAAACAATCGTATCCAGTTCACGGAAGGTGTTCGGCTTCTTCGTCATGTAATATTCGATGAGAACGGAATCTGCCAGTACGGCATCGGTGCGTCCCGATTCGAGATCCATGAAGCAGGCGGTCAGATCGGGATAAGCCTTGATTTCGGAGAAGGAGTTCTTCAGGTTTTCATCCCGGTTCAGCGCCGTTTCCGCAGTGGATGCTTCCTGAATCGATATTCTCTTGCCCTTCAGCTGATCCGCGCTGGTATAGGGGCTGTCCGCCAATACGGCATATACCTGGATATTATCCATGTACGGCTTGGTGAAGGCGAGCTTTTTCTGTCTTTCCGGCGTCATGGTGAATCCGTTCCAGATGCAGTCAATCTTTCCGGAATTCAGCTCAGTTTCCTTGGAAGCCCAGTCAATCGGCTTGAATTCAATGGGAATCCCGATTTCCTTGGAAACCGCATTCCCCATATCGATATCAAATCCTACGATCTGTCCGTTGTCGTCCCGGAATCCCATGGGAGCAAAGGTATCATCCATACCGGCTACAATCTTTGCCGGTTTTCCCCCGTTGGAAGCGGATTTCCCGGAAGAAGAGTCTCCGCCGCAGCCTGCAATCAGTCCGGCTGCGCCGATTGCCAGAATTCCTGCCAGTACCATTTTTTTCAGTTTCATCATCATATCGCTCCTGTCTTTTTCTCATTGCCTCTTCATTACTTTATCTTGCTAAATTTTATGCTCTTATCATACTGTATCCGGTCCGCCCTGTCAAGGAATTTTTTATTCCTTTGCCGAAATAAAGTATCTTTACAGAGTTTTTATCAGAAATTCTCATTTCCCGAACAAACGGAGCCCTTCCTCATACCGTAAAGAACTTTCTCCCGTGCTATAATAGAAAAGAAGTCATGAGGAGATAAGAAAATGAATAAACCCATTACCTACAACATCACGGTAGGCTCGGAGAAGCCGCACTCCGGACAGCAGAAGGTATGTCCTTTCTGCCATCCGGAAAACCTGACCAATATTCTGGAAACCAAAGGGGATATCATCTGGCTGATGAATAAATTCCCCGTTTTTGAAAAGACCTGCCCGACGGTCATCGTGGAAACGGCGGACCATCATTCCGGCCTCACTTCCTACGGGAAGGAGCAGCTGCACCGGGTTGTCTCCTTCGGTCTGTCTCACTGGCTGGAATGGGAAAGAGATCCGCGGTTCAAGTCGGTCATTTTCTTCCGCAATTACGGGCCGGACTCGGGCGGTTCCCAGCGTCATCCCCATTCCCAGATCATCGGTCTGGAGGATTATGACTACCGGGACAATGTGAGCGAAGAAAATTTTATGGGTGAAATCATCCATGAGGACAGTGACTGTTATGCTACGATTTCCTCGTACCCCATCAGCGGCATGGGCGAATTCAATGTAACGCTGCAGAAGGACGGAAGCCCGGACGGCTTTGCCGATACGATCCAGACTCTGGCGCGGTTCATCCTTCAGGATTTCCCCCTTCCCTGCACGAGCTACAATATTTTCTTCTATCATGTGAAGCGCCGCATTCATGCCAAAATTTTCCCCCGGTATTCCGCAAGTCCTCTGTACATGGGATACCGCATCACCCATGTAATGGATCAGGAAAATCAGGAACGCATGAAAAAATTCCTGCGTACAGAAAAATATTTCGGAGAATAACATTTTTTATGAAATTATATGCTTTCAGTGATTTCCACCTTTCCGGAAATCCTCCTACAAAGCCCATGGATATCTTCGGAGACCATTGGAAAAATCACAGAGAAAAAATTTTCACCGCCTGGGAGGAAACGATCCGCCCGGAAGACACGGTTATCATGGCAGGAGATCTTTCCTGGGCCATGCATATGGATGATGCCCTGTCCGATCTGAAGGCACTGGGCGGGCTTCCCGGACGGAAAATCATTGTCCGGGGCAACCATGACTACTGGTGGGATACCGTCACCAAAATGACCCGTATGACCGGCGGTGCTTTTGAATTCATTCACAATTCCGCACTGATTGTGGGCCATACCGCCCTGGCGGGAACAAGGGGATGGATTTCCGAAACATCCCGCAAGAAAACGGATGCCGACACATCCATCATTGCCCGGGAGGAAGGCCGGATGGAGCGTTCCCTGGAGCTGGCGGAAAAGATGTCTCCCAAAAGAATCATCGCCGTTCTCCACTATCCGCCCTTCGATGAAATGAAGCATCCGTCCCACATGATGGAAATCATTCGCTCTCACCATGCCACCGACTGTGTTTACGGCCACATCCACGGCGCCCCGAATTTTGTCGGTCTTCCGGAAGAGCTTCTCGGTGTCAGAATGCACCTGACCAGCTCGGATTACCTGGACTTCAGGCCCCTTTTGCTGTATGAGGGGGATGAGCTATGAGAAACATCGCAGAAAACAAGCTGCTTTCCGGCTTCATCTACGGGGACCCGCGGAACAGGGAATACCTGTATCTTCCCGGCAGTGAGGTCGATGCCGCAGAACCCGTCCTGGTCTATGAAACGGAAAACGGCCGGGAGGATGTTTCCATGGAGGAAGGTCTTTCCCTCATCGAAAAGCGAAGCCTCAAGCCCTGCAGCCATCCGGTTTTCGGAAAAAACACCATGCATTGAATTTAAAAAGCTCTTCCCGGGGAGGATTTCCTTCCGGCGAAGAGCTTTTCTTTTTTCCAATTTTTATACAAAAGTCATGGACAGCACGGTCCCCCGGACAGGGAAAGCGCCGTCCATGACTTTTTATTTCCTGCTTCCGTCTCAGATCCTCAGGAGCCTGCGGAAGAAAAGCGGTATGGACAGCGGCAGCAGACGCGCTCCCCAGGCCGTAATCTTTCCCGCCGGTCCGGGGACGATGACCGCTTCTCCCCGTTCAAGCCCCCGCACCGCTTCTCCTGCCGTTTCCTCCGCCGTCAGCGCCAGGAAAAGGCGAATTTTCCCCGCCGCTCCCATACGGCTGATGAATTTCGTATCTCCGATCCAATAAGGGCACAGCACAGACACCGAGATGCCCCTGTCCCGCAGCTCCTCCCGCAAAGCCCGGGAAAAGGATGTCAGCCCTGCCTTGGCCGCCCCGTAGAGCGCCATTTCCGGCATGGGCAGAAATCCCGCCGCAGAAGATACATTCAGAACAGCACAGCCTTTTTTCATATACGGCAGACACAGGGAAGTCAGCAGGATCGGAGTCAGAAAATCGGTTTCCGCCAGGTCCCGGATTTCTTTTTCTGTCTCCCCTGCAAAATCTCCCCGAAAGCCAAACCCCGCATTATTGATCAGCCGGGAAATGACAGGCTTTTCCTTTTCCAGGAGCACCTCCATCTTTTCCTCCCAGGAAGGTTCCGAGAAATCCAGAAGAAACAGTCTCTTTTTTCCCGGAAACCGGGATGCTTTCCGCAGTGCATCCCCATCCCGGCCGAACAGCCAGAACTCCTTGTCTCCGTGCACTTCCGCCAGTTTCTTTGTCAGTGCGCTTCCCAGGCCGCCGGAAGCGCCGGTAATCAGGACGACCTCTTTCATAATACGATCACCGCCATGTGCCGGCCGGTCCTCCCATGCTCTCTCCGGTAGGAATAGAAATGCTCATCCTCCCAGGTACAGATGCTGCTGTTTTCAATGTGCTCCTTCGGGATGCCCGCCCGCAGAAGGGAAATTTCATTGGCCCCGGGAAGGTCAAACAGATACTTTCCCGCCGGACCCGGTACGGTAAGCCGATCCGTATCCTCCCCGAAAAGCTCTCTCATTTTTTCGATGACTTCTCCGCCCACCTCAAAATGGGTTCGGCAGAGTGCCGGCCCGACCGCACAAAGAATATTTTCCCTTTGACAGCCGTATCGGCTGACCATCCTGTCCACGGTTTTCCCTGCAATATTTCCTGCTGTTCCCCGCCAGCCGCCGTGGGAAACGGCAATGACCTTCCGTACCGGATCGGCAAAGAGGAGCGGCGTGCAGTCTGCATAGAGCATGGTGAGCGCGGTATTCTTTGCCTCCGTCACAAGCCCGTCCGTATCGGGAATGGCTGTCTCATAGGAAAACGCCCCTCTTCCCCGGTCCTTTTCCGTTACTTCTTCGATATGAACCCCATGGACCTGCACGCAGGACACCATGCTCTCCGGCGCAATCTGCAGGGCTTCCAGAAAACGTTTCCGGTTTTCCCGCACCGCCTCCGGATCATCCCCCGTATGAAATCCCATGTCCAGACGGTCAAAGGGCGGTGCACTCACGCCCCCTTCCCGGCAGGATACGGCTGCCCGGATTCCCGCCCTTTCAAAAAGAGAAAAAGTCAGATAAGAAATCCCGTTCTTCGTAATGATCATTCGATTCCCTCCTCTTCCAGAATCCCCGGCCGGATTGTTTCCGCTGCTTCCCTCATATCCGCCGGCAGGGGCGCCGTAAAAGTCATTTTCTTTTTCGTCATGGGATGGACAAAGGAAACGGTCCAGGCATGAAGTGCCTGCCGGTTCAGCCGGTCTGTTTTCCCTCCGTACAGATCATCTCCCAGAAGCGGATGCCCGCTGTGGGAAAAATGCACCCGGATCTGATGGGTGCGCCCTGTCCGGAGATGGATGCGGAGGAAGCTCATTTTTTCATCCGCTGCCAGTACCCGATAATCGGTAAGCGCTTCTTTTCCGTCAGGCTGCACTGTCCATTCCACAATGCTTCCCTCTTTCCGTCCGATAGGCAGATCAATGGTCCCCTCCGGCGGCTCCACTTTCCCTTCCGCCAGAGCCAGGTATTCTCTGTAAATCACACTGTGCGACCGGGACAGCTCATACTGCACATGGGCCGATTTGGCCACCACCACCAGACCGGTGGTATTCCGGTCCAGACGGTACACGGGATGGATTCCCGCAGAGATGCCCCTGGCCAGAAAATACCCGGCCACCGCATTCACCAGCGTATCCGTTCCTTCCCGGGAAGTGGGGTGAATGATCATTCCTGTCCCCTTATTGACGATGAGAAGATCCTCATCTTCATACAGAATATCCAGAGGAATCCCCGAGGGAATCACTTCATTTTCCTCGCTCCACGACAGAAGAATACAGTCTCCTTCCCGGAGAAGCGTCCTTGCATTGTGGATTTCTTCGCCGTTGATGAGCACTTTTCCGTCCCATTTCACCCTTTTCCAGAGCGAAGAGGACAGGCGGGCATGGTTCCGTACAAATTTCCGGAGCTCTTTTCCCTCATACTCCGCCCCGACGGTAAAAGATAATTCCATAACTTTCCTTTCTCCGGAGAAGGACATTTCCTTCCCGATTCAGACACAAAAAAAGGCTGTGAAATGCACAGCCCTTCTTTTCTTTCTCACTTCACTACCAACACCGGACACTTGGAGCGGCTGACAAGGTAGCTGGATACGGAACCCATGAAAATTCCCTTCAGCGGTCCCAGGCCGCGGCTGCCCATGATGATCAGATCCGCTTTCTGTTCCTCTGCCGTATTCAGAAGGACCGGTCCCGGAGAACCCACTTCGTAAACCGTTTCCACAGGAATCCCGGCCGGAACCATTGCCTTGGCTTCCGCCAGATCATTCCTGCATTGTGCTTCCAGATCCTCGGAAAGCTTCGTGGTCAGACAGCCTTCCGCAATCGATACCTGATCGAAATTGCTCATGGCAGAAACCATATTGCACACCGATGCGATGCACAGCGCAGTATGATCCCCTGCTTCCGCAATAGCTACTGCCTGCTCCATGGCCCGTTTCGCATGTTCCGAACCATCATAGGGAACCAGAATCTTTTTATACTGTAACATAGCCTTCCCACCTTTCCCGGGGCCAATCCCCTCGTTTTCTATCCATATTATAACACACCCATAAAGCACCGAGTATGGAAATCTCCGCGTTCCGCCCTTTTCTGCCCCTAAAAGAAAATCTGATCCGATTCAGCCGGCAGGCAGCGGTTGTGATAGGGGATCACCCGTTCAAAATGATTGGTCTCCGCAAGCTCCCGGCATTCCCGCAGGGTCTGATGATTCGGCCAGAGTACCATTTCCGCCTGCCCCCGCTCCAGGAACTCTCCTGCATTTCCGTAGCCGTGAACACTCCCCGTGAGAAGCACGGACAGGGCTGGTTCCGATTCAATCAGCCCCCGGCTTTCATACCGGGAAAGCTGGGCATCGGTCAGGAAATACACGCCATTTCCGCAGAATTTCTTCCCGTCCCACTGCCGGAAGGATTCCGGAGAAATCTGCAGTGCCCGATCCGCAGCAAAATATTTTCTCTTTCCCAGCAGCATCCACTGGTCATGGAGGCGGGAGTCCAGATAGATCGGGAAATCCTTTCCCAGTCTTTCCCGGAGCAGCACCGCCAGGGAAAGTCCCCGGCCGTACCTCGGCACCGGAAGAAGGAGCGGTCCTTTCTTCAGAAGTTCCTCCGCGCGGCCGATTACGGCTTCCCGCATCGCTTCTCCCTGATCTTCCCGGCTGTATGCACCGTCTATGACCGCAATATCCGCAGTCATTCCCCGCGCCGGATCGGAACGGTAAAACGGATCTCCTTCCCGGTAGTCGCCGGAGAAAAACAGAGTTTTTCCTTCCACCGACAGCATATACCACACCGCCCCCGCGCAATGGCCCGTACGGCCCCAGCGGACGGAAAAATCCGACTCCAGCTCCAGTTCCGGTGCCGTAGAGTCAAGAATCATCGTATAACGGGGCTTGTACCGGAGCTGCTTATAGGTCTGGTTCGACATGATGACCTGCCCTTTAAAGCCGTTCTTTTCCAGAAATTCCACCGCTCCCGTATGATCTTTGTGGGAATGCGTCAGAAAAATAAATTCCGCCTTGAGAATTTCTTCCTGCGTAAAATGGGGAAGCTGATCTCTTCCGTCCGTAGAAGTTCCTGCATCCACAAAAAAGGCATGACGGGCCCCTTCCACATAAAAAGAATTTCTTCCCTGATCTCCGCACCCGCCGCAAATCAATAATTTCATAACCGTCTCCCCCGGGCAGTTTATTTTCGAAAAAAACAAAAAGCCACACCCAGCGGTGCGGCTTCCCTGCCAACTTATAAAGCTTTCTCATCATTATAAAAGGATTTCTTATTTTTGTAAATAGGAGCTGCCGAAACGGCCGGAGCAAACAGCCGGTCATTCCGTACATTCTTTCATAAATCCGTGAAAAAAGCTATAATATAATAAATATTATTTTGAATAGGAAGTATAATGATTGATTCATCAGAAACAAGGAGGCTGGTTCTTCATGAAAAAACTGTCAATGCTCATTCTGACCGCTCTTGCAGTTCCCTGCATGGCATTCGCCGCAAGCAATCCCGCCAAGCCGGATAAAATGCTGGATGATTATGACCGGTATGCAGTGGTATACTCCGGGGAAGAAGAAAGAGTCTATGTAGATACGGAAACGCTGGAGCGGGATCCGGTCAGCGCCGGTTCTCTCCCTGTCATCCGTGCCACACTGTATGCAGAAGTTTTCCGTCATCCCCTCACTTATCCGGACTACGGAAACCATGAGCTGGTCCAGTATGTCCTGCAGTACCAGACTGCCATCGGTGCCGATCAGATCGGAAATCAGATCCGGTACCGCATCCTGAATGAGCTGCAGGCTGCCTACGATGCCAAGGGCAATCTCATTCCTGCGCCGCGTCTTGCGGAAGATCCGGTGGATGAAGCCGATGATATGTACATCACCCTCTACCGTCTTTCCCGGAACTATACCGGATTCTGATGATATCTCTTTCCCCGCCTTTGCCGGCGGGGATTTTTTCTGCACCGAAAAAAATCCGTTCCCCGCAGGGAACGGATTTTTCAGTCCTCGTAGCGGTGTCCGTCCGTATCCATGACACGAACGAAACCGCCGCCGAATTTTGTTGTCCTGAGCCATTCTTCCAGATCGAAGACATAGGCAGCGCCTTCATCCCACAGGGTGCACATGGTTTTCCCGTCTCCCTGCTCCTCCAGGGCCACCAGGGCCATCCAGTGCCAGTGATAGGGAATCGGCTGATTTCCGCTGTGCAGATTCAGGAATCCCACCGGACAGTCTGCCGCCAGCCCCTCGGCAATGAATTTTTTCACCACGGGAAACTTGGGCGCGAGCAAATGAATGGAAGGAATCGACAGAGACTCTGCTCTGCCGGCCAGCCCTCTGGCCGCCATATACTCCCGGACCCCATCCCGGAGCCACCGGGATTTATAAAGGCCGTGCATGCGGGGCGGGGCGCATTTCCACATATCCAGCATTTTCGCCACGGCCTGTTCCCGGGATTTCACGGGAATCTGCCATTCCTTATGCTCGATATAGGCAGCCATCATCGCCCCCACAGTAGGACCGCAGCCGGCCAGCTGCTGCCTGTATTCAGGATACCATTCCTGATTGTATCCGAGAATCTTTTTCCCGTTTTCCACCAATGTCAGCCATTCCGGATGGCGAATTGTCACAATCATAAATATCGGTCCTTTCTGTATTGAATGTCTGCTTTACCGGATGCCGCCGTCCTCCAGAAGACGGCGCACCGCATAGCCGGCCATCATCATGCCCGATACGGGCGGAACAAAGGAAACGGAGCCCGGCGTACTGCCCTCTCCCTCCGGTTTCCGGGGAAGCTCCTCGGAATACACCACCGGCAGGCGGCGCACGCCCCGCACCTTCAGCTCCCGGCGCATCTTGCGGGCAAGATGGCAGACGGAGGTCTTGTAAATATCCGTAATCCGCAGCATTTCCGGACAGAGACGGTTGCCCGTTCCCATGGAGGAAATCTCCGGAATCTTTTCCCGCCAGCAGAATTCCGCCAGAGCCAGCTTGGCCGGCACATCGTCGATGGCATCAATGATGAAATCCGCGTGAAGTCCTTTCAGGAAATCCTCATCTCCGGCCTGATAAAAGCAGGTGCATACCCGGACATCGCAGGAGGGATTGACCCGAAGCGCCCGCTCCTTCATGACCTCCGCCTTGTTCCGGCCTACCGTGGTCAGATCGGCTACCAGCTGCCGGTTCAGGTTGGAAATATCCACTTCATCCCCGTCGACGAAAATCAGATGACCGACCCCTGCCCGGGCCAGCGCTTCCGCTGCATAGGAGCCGACTCCGCCGATGCCGAAGACCGCAACGGTTTTTTCTGCCAGAAGAGCCACCCCTTCTTCCCCGATGACACGGGCCGTTCTGGAAAATATCCCGTCCATTATTTTTCTGCCGGAATGATTTCAATCCAGTAGTTATCCGGGTCATGGATGAAATAAATGCCCATTTCCGGATTTTCATAGCAGATGCAGCCCATTTCCTCATGCTTTTTATGCGCTGCTTCCATATCATCCACCGCCAGTGCCAGATGGAATTCATTTTCTCCCAGATTGTAGGCTTCCTTCCGGTCTCTCAGCCAGGTCAGCTCCAGGGTATGCGCCGTTTCTCCGTCGCCCATATAGGCCAGGATAAAGGAGCCGTCCGGTGCCTTGTAGGTCTTCACAACCTTAAGTCCCAGTGCTTCCTCATAAAAGGCGATGCTCTTTTCCAGGTCCAGCACATTGAAATTATTATGATTGAATGTAAATTTCATAATTTTCTCCTTTTTCTTTCTATGAATGATGTAAATTCAGTATATCACAAATCATAAAATACAAGAAACTCTATATAAGTCCTGCCGGGAAAGTTCTTTGCTGTCCGAAGAAGAAACGAAAAATCATTTCCCCGCTCCCCGGGCACAGTCATGGGATGACCGGAGAAAAAATATCCGGCATGAAAAAAGGAAGGCCGCAGCCCTCCTTTTGTATTTCTTACTGTTTTACCTTTACGGAGAAATAATTCTTCTTGCCCTTGCGGATAATGATGAATTTGCCGTCCGTATTGGGATGGGCGGAAACTTCCGCTTCGACATCCTTCACCTGAATGCCGTTCACGCGGATAGCCCCGTTCTTTACATCTTCTCTGGCCTGGCGCTTCGATTTTTCCACGCCCGATTCCACCAGAGCATCCACGATATTGACCGGAGCCTGTGCCACTTCGCCGCCCTTGGTGTTGCGGAAAGCTCCTTCGATTTCTTCGCCGGTCAGATCGGCAATGTTGCCGGAGAACAGCGCCTGGGTCACCTTTTCTGCCTGTGCCAGTCCTTCGTCGCCGTGAACGAAACGGGTAACTTCTTCCGCCAGCTTCTTCTGCGCACTGCGGTGTTCCGGATGTTCCTCCACTTCCTTCGCCAGCGCTTCGATTTCCTCCTGCGACAGGAAGGTGAAGTACTTCAGGTATTTCACCACGTCCCGGTCATCCTGGTTGAACCAGAACTGATAGAATTCGTACGGAGATGTCTTCTTCGGGTCCAGCCATACGGCACCGCCGGCAGTCTTGCCGAACTTCGTGCCGTCTGCCTTGAGCATAAGCGGAATTGTCAGGCCGTAAGCATCATGTGCGCCTTCCGTTTTCCGGATCAGGTCGATGCCGTTGGTGATATTGCCCCACTGGTCGGCGCCGCCGATCTGAAGCTGTACATCATGGGTATCATGGAGTACCTTGAAGTCGATGGCCTGCAGAATCTGATAGGAGAATTCCGTAAAGGAAATGCCTGTTTCCAGACGGGATGCCACTACATCCTTGGCCAGCATGGTGTTGATATTGAAAAGCTTGCCGTAGTCCCGGAGGAAATCCAGCAGGGACAGTTTGGACAGCCAGTCATAGTTATTCACCATGGTAAAGCCGTCTTCGCCGAAGAGGCGCTTCATCTGTTCCGTCAGACATTCTGCATTGTGCTTGATGACATCCATGGACTGGAGCACCCGTTCGCTCTTCCGTCCGGAGGGATCCCCGATGGAGCCGGTTGCTCCGCCGATGACGATCACCGGGTGATGGCCGGCCAGCTGGAAGCGCTTCAGGATCATGAAGGGAATCAGATGGCCGATGTGCATGGAATCCCCGGTGGGATCGATGCCGCAGTAAAGGGAAATCTTCTTTTCCTCTACCAGCTTGTACAGGCCTTCCTCGTCGGTCTGCTGATTCACAGCGCCGCGCCATTTCAGTTCATCAATAATATTCATGCTGCACCTCTTGCAAATGTATTTCAATATACAGGGAAAATTTCTTCCCCGCTGCCTATCCAATAAGAAAAGGGATGCATGGGCTGCATGCACCCCTTCCGACGGACCTGCCCGCCGCCTGCTGCGGCCGGATGCTTTCCGGGCAGTCCGATTTTTTCTTTTCCGTTATGCCTTCTTTTCTGCAGGAAGGACAACTGCCGCATTTCCCTGCGGATGTTCGTCATCCAGGACGGTTCCGTCCGCCAGAGTCAGCTTGTAGCCGTTGAAATGAATGGTTCCCAGATTGATCAGCGATGTTGCTGCAGAATCTCCGGTCAGATTCCATACGGAACCTTCTGCGACCATAATATCCGCATTGGTGCGGTACGGTTCTCCCCCTTCCGCATTGGGAACGATCTGAACCGCGCCGTTCCAGACAGACTGATTGGTGACGGTCAGATTGACATCCGAAATGGAGTCCACCACGATATTGCCGTTCAGCGTATCGCCGTCCAGCGTCAGCCGGAGATGGCCGCCGTTGGAGCCAGCTTCGCCCCAGCCGTTTGTGCCGTCATTGCCGATTACGGTGAAGACCGGCAGATTCGGATCCTGGGCAACGATCGTATTGACCAGTGTCACCCTGGAATGGGTGCCTGTTACAAGGAACATGCCGCCGCTGTGGGAAATCAGCGTGGAGTCCGTTGCAGAGAACTGTTGGGAGCCCATGGTGCCGATCGCCGATTCATCAGCGCAGAGAACGATATTGTACGGAACAGAGCCCGTTTCATTGCCTTCCAGTGTGGAGTTTTCCAGGGTCAGCGTATTATTGCCCTTAACCACTGCAGCCTTTGTATTCCGTGCTGCGGCCGTGGTATTCGTAAGGGTTACATCCCCGTTGGTATATACCGCCTGGGAACCCTTTCCTTCTGTGGCAATCGTGGAATTTTCCGCCAGAATAATGCCGCCCTTATCGGAAATAAAGAGGGCCGGTGCATTGTTTCCTTTCGTGGAAGCCGCTGTGCCGGAAAGCTTCATCATCGCTCTTTCCGCTACAGCTGCCGCCGCACCGTAATCGCCGGAGGTTTCCACCGTGGAGCCGGTCAGGTTCACATAGGTACCCTTGCTGTAGCCGAATACACCGGTTGCTCCGGTGCCTGCTGCACGGACAGAAGCGCCGTCAAAGGAGCCGTGGCCGCCGTGGGAAACCAGGAGCGCTGCATTGCTGCCGTATTTCTGCGCAGCCTCTGTATCCGCCGTATTGCCTGTTTTTTCAATTTTGCTGCCCTTGGCCGTCATATATGCCATGGACACGCGGAGCGCATTTTCATCTTCTCCGGAAGACGTATAGCTCATTCCGTCGTAAGCGCCGTCGGAACTGATTTCATTGGCTGCTTTTCCCTGGCTGGCCGTATACTTCGGAGCAGGTGCCGGTTCCGGCTCAGGCTCGGGTTCCGGTTCGGGAATCGGCTCCGGTTCCGGTACAGGTTCGGGAATCGGTTCCGGCTCAGGAGCCGGCGGCTTCGGCGGTTCCGGGGAAAGATTCTTAAATGTGCCTTCCTCGACAGCCTTCTGTACATCCGGCAGTGTCAGGGAAAGTCCTTTCAAAAGTGCTTCCGTGGGATTGACAGGAGCAGGAGCAGCAGCCTGCACAGCCGGTGCTGCCGGAGCCTCTGCGGCTGCCTTTTCGTCAGCGGCAAAAGCCGGGCTGATTCCTGCGCCGGCAATAGCCAGAGCGCACAGGAATGCCTTCATGTTGTTATGTGTCATACATTTCCTCTTTTCTGTGCCTGTTCAGCGGCAAAAAAGGTTTTCCTTCTTTTTACAGTGATACTAACACCTCTATTTTACATCAAATAAAAATACTTGTCATGTACATCCCCCGATTTCCCGCTGCTGCCAAAGAAATTCTCTTCCGAACCGCTTTCCGGCCCGCTTTGTGCTAAAATAAGGGAGAAGTACATCATTCACAGGGAGGCTGCTATGAATATCAATGTCATCAATCATCCGCTGATTCAGCATAAGCTGACCATCATGCGCAAAAAGGAAACCACATCCGGAGAATTCCGCCGTCTGCTGAAGGAAATCACCCTTCTCATGGGATATGAGCTCACCCGCGATCTTCCGCTGGAAGATGTGGAAATCGAGACCCCGCTGGAAAAGACCATCGGCAAACGGGTATCCGGCAAGAAAATTGTCATTGTTCCGATTCTCCGGGCCGGTCTCGGAATGACGGACGGCCTGCTGGACCTCATGCCGGCTGCCCGCATGGGCGTTATCGGTCTGTACAGAGATCCGGTCACGGCAGAGCCGGTGGAATACTACTGTAAGCTTCCCGCCGCAGAAGACCGGGAATTCCTTCTCGTAGATCCCATGCTCGCTACCGGCGGCTCCGCTGTGGCAGCCATCGGCATGCTGAAAAAGAGAGGCGCTAAAAATATTAAATTTATGTGCCTCGTTGCTGCCCCGGAAGGCGTGGAAGCCATCAATCAGGCTCATCCCGATGTGCCGATCTACACCGCCGCACTGGACCGCCAGCTGAACACCAAGAAGTACATTCTTCCCGGACTGGGCGATGCGGGAGACCGTATTTTCGGAACAAAATAAAGATTCTGTTTTTCAGACAAAAAGAAGCCGCAGCGGAATGCGGCTTCTTTTCATTTGCTCAAATATTTTCTTTGAAATTTCCGCCTCTCCGGCCTCTGCCGATGCAGTCCTGGCCTTTCTTCCAAAACAAAAGGCGGAGAATATCTCCGTCTTTTCCTCTTTCACAGAATCTGTATGCCGGGCCGATTCCGTTACAGCGCTTTCAGAACAGCTGCCAGCTTTTCTCCGTGCGCTTTGCAGGCAGCGGTGATTCTGTCCTGATCGCCTTCCGGACTGACGCCCGGAATATAAGCCGCCGCGCAGGTCACGATCGGCTCCAGGTATTCCATGCCGCACATGGCAGCGATCTGTTTCAGACTGTAAGTGTATTCCTCCAGGGTATGCGCATTCGGAGCCCCTTCACCGAAAGCTTCCTTCGGGGAACCGGTCGTGAAGGATATGAGGAATTTCTTTCCCTTCAATGCCGTGCTTTCGCTTCCGTAGGCAAAGCCGTGCGTAAAGACCTGTTCCAGCCAGTACTTCATCAGAGCCGGGAAAGAATACCAGAACATGGGGAACTGCAGAACAATCACATCCGCCTTTTTCAGAAGCGCCTGTTCTTCTTCCACATCAAACCGGAAAGGTGTCTCATCCAGCCGCCTCAGCGTAAAGGAAAGTCCGCAGGCACGCAGTGTCTCAAGAATCGTACGGTTGGCCAGGGAATGGGAAAGATCGGGATGTCCGGAAATTACAAGAACATTTGCCATAATAAATTCCTCCTTTTATCAATCGGTTCCTGTCAGTCTTCACTTATCCTTATTATAGCACCGGGCCGGCGAAAAGATTCATTTCTTCCTTTGATTTTCCCGGAAATCGGCTGCCGTGAAAAGGATGAGAGCCGCCCAGATAAAGGAAAAACTGATTCCCTCATCGGCGGTAAAAGGTTCGCCGTACAGAAAGACTGCCAGAAGCAGAGAAAGGCTGGGCGACAGGTACTGGCAGAAACCGAGTACATTCAGCGGAAGCCGGTTTGCGCCTATGGAAAACAGAAGAAGCGGCAAAGCAGTTACCACACCCGCTCCCACCAGAAGAGCTGTAACAGCCGTACTCCCGCTGCCGAACTGCGGCGTCATTCCCTCCATGGGTGTCAGAGCAAACCAGAAAGCAACCGGCAGCGCCAGCAGAGTTTCCAGGGTGATGGAAACGAAAGGATTCAGTCCCAGCTTTTTCTTTGCTGCGCCGTACAGCCCGAAGGTCCCCGCCAGTCCGATGGAAATCAGAGGCAGTCTGCCCATCTGCCAGGTCATATAGGAGATGCCGGCCAGTGCAATGAACATGGCCAGCCACTTTCCCCGGGAAAGGCGTTCCCGGAAAAAGAGAATGCCCAGCACAACGGAAAAGAGCGGATTGATATAGTACCCGAAGGAGGACTCCACGATGCGGTCATGATTCACGGCCCAGATAAAGATCAGCCAGTTCATGGTAATCAGCGCCGATGCGGCGAGCATGAGGACTCCCTTTCTTTTATTTTCCCAAAGCTCCCTTACGGTTTCTCTGAACCGGGGAAACAATTTTCCGCCGTACAGAACAAACAGCATGAACACAAAGGACCAGATCATCCGGTGCGCCAGGATTTCATACGCGCCGGCCGCTCCCTCCAGCTGTTTCCAGTAAATGGGAAGCACACCCCAAAAAACATAGCAGCCGATCGCTGCAGCCATTCCCAGTTTTCTCTCGTTCATCATCTTCCCCCTGTTTCAGTGTTGTATTCAGAAAGTATATCATGAACTGTCCGGCCATGCAGGAAAAAGCCCGCCCGGCTTCCTTCGTTTTCCCGTTTTCCTTCCGGCATGAACCGGGTATAATAAGGACATCGATTCCAGGTTGACTCCAGGAGGTATCTTATGAAATATACAAAAGAAGCACTTCTTCTCTGCGCTCTTCTTGCCCTTTCCGCGCCGTCCGCATCGGCAGCGAACAATATTCTTCCGGAAAAATTCTCCCGGGCCATCACGGCAGATCTTCAGCACCGCCCGCAGGATATTGTCATCCGGAAAATTGCCGTTCCTGCCGCACCGGCTCCGACCGGAGAAAATTCTTCCGCGCAGCCGGCCGATTCCTCTGCTCAGGGAACAGCCGCAACCGAGCTGAAAAAGAATATCTCCCTCACCGGATCTGTTTTCGGCTCTTACGGAGATGATGAGAATGCCCTCCGCATCACCGATGCATCGGTCGTTCTGGACAAGGCGGAAATTGTAAAAGCAGCAGGCAGTTCTTCCTCGCTCGAAATCGGAGATTCCCGCGGTGTCAATGCAGCGCTTCTTGCTGCAGACGGTGCCAAAGTCACTCTTTCCGATTCCTCTGCGGAACCCTCCGCCCCCAGCGGAAATGCCCTTTTCAGCTGCGGAGAAGGTTCGGTAATTACTGCATCCCGTACGGAAATCCGGACCTCCGGTCCTCATTCGGCAGGACTCATGACGTCGGACGGCGGCATCATCCGCGCGGAAGAGATGAATGTCATCACCCAGGGCGATTTCTCCTCCCCGATCCGGGCCGGACAGGGCGGCGGTGTCATCACTGTCCGGAACGGCACCTTTGTCTCCGGCGGGCTTCACGCGCCGGCAATTCATTCTGCCGGTGACATTGCCGTCTACGGAGCCAGTCTGGCTGCCGCCCGTTCGGCAGGGATTCTCCTTGCGGAAAACGGCAAAATTGCTCTGGAAAACTGTACCCTGGAAGGAAACATGGCCGCAGAGCAAAAAGACGGTGATACAGACGCCCGGGAAGCCCCTGCCGCCTCTGTCCTGTTTCTTTCCTCCGGAGACGGCCGTACACCGGCAGGCCCGGCAGAATTTTCTGCAAAGAACGGTTCGGTCATTTCCCATCGGGGCGCTGTTTTCGCCGTAAACCGCACGGAAGGCCTCCTTACACTGGACAATGTAAAGCTTCGGAACGAGGACCCCGAAGCTGTCCTTCTCCGCATTGCCGGCACATCCGATAAGCCCGGGAAAGCCAAGGCGGTTCTTCTCCGGCAGAAAGCGGAAGGTAAAATTCTCACCGATTCTGTTTCCTCCCTGGACCTGACCCTGGACAGCGGCACTGTCCTGAAGGGAAGCATTTCCGATGAAGACAGCACTCTTTCCGGCAGCGGCACCGTCCTTCATATCGAAAAGGGCGCCCGCTGGGAGCTCACCGGCGATTCCGTGATCCGCCGTCTGGACAACCGGGGAAAAATCGAAACAAACGGCTTCAAACTGACGGTGCGGGAATAATCCCGCAGCCGGGCGGCCCTCCTTCGGGAACGGCCGCATTTTTTCTGTCTGCCTTTTCTGTTCATTGCAAGTTTAAAAAAATGTAAGAATTCCTTAAAAGGAATCAGAAACATTTCTGCTATACTGGGGCCGAATCCGGGGAATCTCCCGAAGAAAATCTCTTTTCTATAATGCAGAAAATTCCTGTGTTATAATATAAATTATGAATTTATAGACTCGGAGGCAGGTATGATATCAATCGTGACGCCCGTATATAATGAAGAGGGCAATGTGGTGTTCTTCCACGATGAAGTGACAAAGGTTATGAAGGAAACCGGACTGGATTATGAAGTCATCTATGTCAATGATGGTTCCAGAGACCGGACCGATGCACTGATCCATGAACTGGCAGAACATGATCCCCACGTGCGGGCCCTCACCTTTGCCCGGAATTTCGGACACCAGATTGCCATCACCTGCGGGATGGACTTTGCAGCAGGCGACGCGGTCATCACCATGGACGGAGATCTGCAGCATCCGCCGGCCCTGATTCCCAAGCTCATTGAAAAATGGCAGGAAGGCTATGACATTGTTCAGACCGTCCGTCTGGCCACCGAAGATGCAGGCGCCGTCAAAAAAGTCACCTCCAAAGGCTACTATAAGATCATCAATGCGATTTCCACCACGCCGATTGTTCCCGGCGGATCCGACTTCCGACTGATGGACCGGAAAGCCCTGGATGTCTTTCGCCGGTTCCGGGAACACAGCCGTTTCATCCGCGGAATCGTGGGCGGGCTGGGATTCCGCCAGACCACGGTAAAATTTACCGCACCGGCCCGTCATTCCGGCGTATCGAAATTCTCGCTGAAAAAGATGATGTCCCTTGCACTGGACGGTGTCATTACCAATTCCACCCTTCCTCTCCGCCTGTCTCTTTATATCGGCTTCCTGGCAGGCCTTGCAGGCATCCTGGTGGTCATTCACGTCCTGTACTGTGTCATCATGGGACAGTCTGTACCGGGCTGGGCTACCATGACCATCCTGGTTTCCCTTTTCGGAAGCCTGAACCTGATGTGCCTGGGCATCCTGGGCGAATACCTGGGACACATTTATGAAGAAGCCAAAGACCGCCCTCTCTACTGGCTGTCCGATGATACAGCCGGCAGAAAGGATAATCCGTATCGCCTGACTCACGAACAAGATAATGAAAACTGAAAGGACCTGGTTCTATGAAGGAAACTCCGTTTTTTGAAAGTGAATTGTTTGCCGAACTGTCGGAAGATCTGAAACAGTCCTCCCGCTTTACCGCGACCTACCGTATTGCTGCCCCTGATTATGACGAAGCCAAAAAAATTGCCCTCGGCATCGCCCTGGAGCAGACCGTGGAATGCCCCTACGAGCTGATCAAAGGCACGGAAATCGAGAACACCGTCATCGGTCAGATCGAAGACCTCAAAAAGGCAGAGGAGGGCGCTTACTACGCGGTGATTTCCTATGACCCCGATGCAGTAGGCAGTGAAATGTCCGAGCTCCTCAATATGCTTTTCGGAAACACGAGCCTTCAGCCGGGAATCCGTCTCATGTCCTTTGAACTGCCCGATCCGATGTATAACGATTACCCCGGCCCCCGCTTCGGCCGCACCGGCATTCGCGAGCTCTGCGGCGTAGAAAGAGGCCCCATCCTCATGTCCGCCGTCAAGCCCCTGGGACGTTCTCCGAAGGAGCTGGCCAAGATGGTCTATGACCTGGCTGTCGGCGGCTGCCCCATCATCAAGGACGACCACAGCCTGCTGAATCAGGACTATGCGCCGTTCAGGGAAAGAGTCCTGCAGTCCGTCATGGCCATTGCCGATGCCAATGAAAAGACCGGAGGAAAATCCATGTACATCGCCAACTGCACCGCCGACGGCCTGCAGTTCCTGGACCGTGCCTACGCCGCTCAGGAAATCGGCGCGGACGGCATCATGGCTGCACCGGGCCTCACGGGCTTTACCCTCATCCGCGATCTGGCAAGAGCGGATGATTTCCACCTGCCCATTTTCCTCCATCCCAGCTTCTCCGGCCCGCTTGTCCTGTCCGAAGATTCCGGCATTTCCCCCTTCTGCTACTACGGACAGCTCTCCCGCCTGGCCGGTGCGGATGCGGTTATCTTCACAAGTTTCGGAGGACGATTCTCCTTCTCCCGGGACGTATGCCAGAAAATCTGTGAAGGCACGGAAGAAAACATGGGTGACCTGAACTCCATTTTCCCCGTTCCCTCCGGCGGTATGCGCTGGCAGCTCTTCCGGGATATGTACCGGACCTACGGCCCGGATTCCATTTTCCTCGTCGGCGGCGCTCTCCAGACAGAAGGCCCGGATCTGACGGAAAACACGAAATTCTTCCTTGAAAAGCTTCGGGAAGCCCAGCAATAAAAAAGCAAAAATCTTTACAGCGGCATGACTGCACTCCGATGCGGTTATGCCGTTTTTGCGTGCCCGGACCTGCTTTTTCTCCCTGCTGCCGGGCTGATACCTTCCTGTTTCCGTAACCTGCCTGCTCCGATTTTCCGCAGTGCTTTTCCCCTGAAAATTCCATCAAAAAAAGAGAGCCCCCTGAGGAGATCTCTCTATTTTTTCTGACCGGCTTCTCCGATGATCTGCCCGGCAGGAACAATCATCCCATAGGACTTGTTCCGCACCCGCTTTGCTTTCGGCCTTCCCAGCGCCTTGGTGAATTTCTTCAGCTCCTGGCCGGTACTCTTCATCAGAGCCTCTATGCTTTCCGCACCGGTTTGCCCCAGTGCTTTCCGCACGATGTACTCACAGGCCCTTGCATCATCCAGGGCCCGGTGATGATGAAAATCAAAGCCGAGCGCATCTGCCACCGTATTCAGCTTGTGGTTCTCCAGGTCCTTCCAGAGTGCCCGGGAAAGCGGCACCGTATCCCCGTAGAGAAACCGAATCGAAGGCAGTCCGTACAGGGAAAGCGCCTGTGCCAGTACGCCCATGTCGAAACGGGCATTGTGGGCAAAAACCACCGTTCCTTCCAGACGTTCCGCAATATCCTCCAGGAAGGCCGGAAAAGTTTCCTCTCCCTCCACATCCTCCGGACGGATACCGTTCACCTTCATGCAGTTTTTGTCAAAATGCAGGGAATAGGGACGGATGAGATGATACCATTCATCCACAACCTCCTTCCCGTTGCTGACCACAATTCCCAGGGAGCACGCGCTTCCCGGCCCCCAGTAAGCTGTTTCAAAATCAATGGCAGCATAGCGGATTTCCTTATCCGATATCAGCGGTGAATTCATGGGTGTCTCCCTCCAGCCAGCCCACCTCTGCGGTGCGGTCAAAGGCAGATTTCATGCGCCGTGCCAGTTCATTCCGGGCAGACGCCACCTTCTTCCGATTCGGTGCAAATCCGGTAATCAGGACCAGAATATTTTCCGAATCGGCAGTCACCTTTCCGGCCTGTTCTCCGCTGCCCAGCCAGTCCTCTGTCGCCGGCTCCTCTCCCAGGTACACATTCCAGCGGCCGTCTTTTTTCCGGACACACAGCGGACGGGTCCGGTCCCCCATGTCATACGCATGGATTTCCACATGGAATTTCAGCATGGCGCCCCGGATCATGTCGGAGATCGGACTGCGCCGCTCCAGGATGTCCGATCCGGTAAGTTCTTCCAGATCCGCCTTCTTGGGCAGAGAAAGCACTTCCGGATTTTCCCCGTCCGGTTCCTGCCCGGCTTCCAGGCCTTCCCGGTAATCGGCAAAAACATCCATGAGTGCTGTCTGAACGCTCTTCATGGACAGCTTTTCCATCACCCGGGCATACCGGTCGATTTCCGGATCGGCCATGTGCGGATTGATTTTCAGAAGAAGATTGGCCTCCGTACAGCACCGGCTCCGGAAAGCATCTGCTTCCTGATTGACTCCCCGGTTATCCGCCGCACGAAGCGCTATGATCCCCACGCAGAGGCCGGGGATTTCATCAAATAATTCTTTATCGAAAATGACCTGCATAGTACAACCTCCGTTTCATCTGTTTATTATACCATACGGAGAAATACAGCTCAGCCTTCATGACGGTGCTCGGGAAGGATCATCGTTGCCAGAACGATATTGGCCAGAATGTAGAAGAACGACATGATCAGCGCCATGGGAAGAGCCGTCTGATCTCCGGCAATTCCCACTACAGGCATCATGGCGCCGCCCAGGATCATGGAGAAGAAACCGATCAGTGCAGAGCCGCTCCCTGCATTTTTTCCGCACCGGGAAAGTGCAAGAGATACAGACGATGCCCCCATAACGGAAAGAGGCGTAATCGTCAGGAAAAGCACAGCAATGCTGTACCAGATCGGCGCCTCCAGGATAATTCCTGCCAGGAAAAAGAAAGAGCCTGCCATCGGTACCAGCACTGCCCATTTCAGCAGGACAATTTCCCGGACCGCTCCGGCCATACGGGCCGGAATGATGCCGGCAATCATCAGTCCTATGCCGATGCCGCCGAAAATATAGCTGAATATCTGCGGGGATACATGGTAAACATTCTGAAACAGGAAAGACGAGCCTGCAATGTAGGAGAAGAAGGAGCCGAATATAAAGCATTGAAGCAGGCAGTGACCGAAGAAATACCGATCCTTCATCAGTGTCCCGAAAGCGACAAAACCGTCGGAAACATTCCGGACACGATTGTCTTTATGCAGCGTTTCCCGGAAAACCAGCGTAGCCAGAATCATCAGGATCCCCACGATAGACAGCGCAACGAATACGGCATGCCATTCCGCAAACCGAAGGATCTGCGCGCCCAGCACCGGCGCCAGGATCGGTGCCAGTCCGTTCACCATCATCAGAAGCGCCATGAACCGCATCAGCTCCGGTCCTTCCTCCGTATCTCTTGCTACCGCCCGGGATATGACGATGCCGAAAGCTCCGGACAGGCCCATAATGAGCCGGAAAAACAAGAATATTTCGATATCCTGCACAACAGAGCACACCACAGCAGACACCAGAAATCCCAGCATTCCCAGAAGAATAGGAAGCTTGCGGCCCAGCCGGTCCGAAACCGGTCCGCCCAGAACCTGTCCCACTGCCATTCCCACAAGCGTCATGGTCAGCGTCATCTGCGTCGTTGATGTGGAAATTCCGAAAAAGGAGGAAATCTCAGGAAGTGCCGGAAGATACATATCCGTTGCCAGCGGCGCCAGAGCACTCATCATACCCAGATAAATCAATAAAAAAGTGCGGTTGTTTCCCATTCAATCTCTTCTTTTCCATAAAAAGACAAAGAAACCGATCTGCGATCAGTCTCTTATGAATCAGGCAAAACTATGAAATTCAAAAAACAAATCATCCCGTACGGTGAATCAAAAAGACCTTCGCTCCCCGGAGGAAGCAAAGATCTTTCCGATACAGGATGATGAAGCAGCAGGATATAAACTTACAGTGTGTAATTATAATCCTCCTTCAGCACCTTAATGGCGCCGGAATCTCCGTGCATGGCGGCCCGAATGAGCCATTCCATAGCTTCTTTTTCGTTTTTTCTGACGCCTTCCCCGTTGGCCAGGGCATATCCCAGATGAGCCATCCCGAAAGGATCTCCCGACTCAGCAGACTTCCTGTAATACTTTACCGATTTCCGGATATCCGCCGCCGTGCCGATGCCGGCTTCATAGCAAAGTCCGAGCCGGGCATACGCAAAGGGCACCCGGTGACGGGCTGCACGCTTGAAGCACTGAAAGGCTTTTTCTCCATAGTCGGGGCTGTCCTTCTTCATCAGAAGCGCCTCTCCCAGACGGCAGAAAGCCTCCTTGCTGCCCAAAGCTTCTGCCTCTTCCGCCATGGCCTCTGCCTTTTCCGGATCGATTCTGCCGGCAGCACCGGTAATATATTCTCCGCAGGCCACTGACAGGAATCCCCGAAGAACAGCCTTTCCGTCGGGATCTCCCTTTTCGCATCCCCTGCGGATCCACATTTCTGCGGCGCTCACATCCTTCGCCGTACTGGTTCCCTGGGCATAGAAAAGCCCTGTCATGAGCATCGCTGCAGAATCCCCCCGTTCCGCTGCCAGAAGATAGCAGCAGAACGCCTTTCCCGGATTCACATTGCCCATGATGCCTTCGTCATACATTTTTCCCAGCAGAGAAGCTGCTTCTGCACTGCCGCCGTCGCAGGCCTTTTCCAGGGCCTTCCGGGCCTTTCTCGGATTCGGTCCGCTGCCGGCGATGCCGCGGAAATACAGCTTGCCCAGAAGAAGATTGGCCTCAACGATTCCGTATTCGGCGCTGATTTTATAGCAGTATTCTGCCTTTTTCTCATCCTTTTCCAGACCGTCAGAGCCGGTTTCCCATCGATGCCCGATGGCACAGATTTCATACGCTGCTTCCCGGGTTCCCAGGTTTGCCGCCTTCTTGAAATAGGCCACGGCATCATCCGGACTGCCGCCTCTCAGGCAGTCCTGCCCCATGGAGTAGTAATATTCCATCATACGATCCGATGCCATAACTTACATGCTCCTTTTTCGTTTACTCAAAGCAGGGGATTCCCCTCCTGTGCAGTATCTGTCGGGAAAACTGCGAAAGAATTACCGGAATTCGCTGCAGAGATCGTCAAAGAGTTCTCTGCTCGGTTTTTCTACATGATCCACCAGACAAATGTCCTTGGACGGCACGATATCTCCGAAAGAAACTGCATCCTTTTCCTCATAAATCACGCCGGTGACAAGGCTGTCCGTTTCTGCCAGCAGATGAAGAGCCGCGCCCTTATCGGCGGGATCGTAGTCCTGCTGAACATCTTCAATCTTTTTCAGATGTTCATTGTACCACTGAACGGTATTCATGTGGTTGAAGGTCACGCAGGGGGTAAAGATATTCACGTAGGAGAAGCCCTTGTGATCCACTGCCTTTTCGATGATATCCGGCAGATTCTTTCCGTCTACGGCATAGCCCTGTGCAACAAAGGTAGCTCCTGCAGCAATGGCCATTGCTGCCGTATTCAGCGGAGTCAGCGGATTTCCGTCCGGAGTGGTCTTTGTCACGAAGCCCTTGGAGGAGGCCGGGGATGTCTGACCCTTGGTCAGCCCATACACCTGATTGTCGAATACCAGGTAGGTGATGTCCATATTCCGCTTCATGGCATGCATAGCATGACCCAGACCGATAGCGTAGGAATCACCGTCACCGGAGCAGACAATCAGATGGGTATCCTTATTCGCACATTTGATTCCCTGTGCGAAAGGAAGCGCCCGGCCGTGCGTCGTATGCGCCCCGTAGCAGTACTGATAGCCCCCGATACGGGAAGAGCAGCCGATGCCGGAAATCAGGGTAATGGATTCATTCGGCCAGCCTTTTCTTGCACAAACCTGCTGAATGGCATTCTGGATGCCGTAGTCCCCGCAGCCGGGGCACCAGTTCGGAACGATGGTATTTTTATAATCTCTCGGTGTAGCCATAATCAGAAAACCTCCTTTGCTTTAGCCAGAATGACAGATGCCTTGAACGGAGTTCCGTCATACTGCAAACAGCTAAGCAGCTTTTCATGGCAGGAGAAGTGTGCGGCAAAGAGCTCCCGCAGCTGGGCTGTCATATTTTCTTCCACAATCAGAACCTTCTTGGCCCCTTCGATATACGGACGAAGCTCTTCCGCCGGGAACGGAGAAACCAGCCGCAGATGCAGGTGGTTGACCTTTCTTCCCTCTGCTTCCAATGCGTCGCATGCTTCCTCAATCGCGCCGCCGGTGGAAGTAATGCCGATGAACAGCAGATCCGCATCGGTTTCTTCATGCCGTACGGTAAACGGCTGAATGTCTTTGGAAACGCCGGCAAACTTTCTGTGCCGCTTTTCCATTTCCATCACGCGCATATCCGCACCTTCCGCCGGTTTCCCGTAGGTATTGTGTTCCAGACCGGTGGAAAGGAACAGTCCGTTCTTCACGCCGGGAATCGTTCTCGGGGAAATGCCGTCTTCCGTATCGGCAAAGCGGTCGAAGTACGCCTTCTTTTTCGTATCCAGTTCCGGAAGTCCTTCCGTAACCAGCTTGCCTCTTTCGATGGCAATCCGGTCCGGATCAAAGGCCGGTACGGACTGCTTGCACATGCCGAACTGCAGGTCGGAAAGAAGAATGACCGGAGTCTGGTATTTTTCCGCCAGGTTGAAGGCTTCCTGGGTGATGTAGTAGCAGTCTTCGATGGAAGAAGCCGCCAGGACGATCTTTTCCGCATCGCCGTGGCCGCTGCCGACAGCATACCGGATATCGCTCTGTTCCACCTTGGTGGCCATACCGGTAGACGGACCTGCACGCATCACATCAATGATAACGACCGGGATTTCCGCCATGCATGCCATGGAAATGGATTCCGCCATCAGGGACAGCCCGGGGCCGCTCGTTGCGGTAAAGGCACGAACCCCGGCATAGCCGGCGCCCATAGCCATCATGCAGGAAGAAAGCTCATCCTCCGTCTGTACGACCGTGCCGTTGATTTTGTGAATGACCTTAATCATGTATTCCATGATTTCGGAAGCCGGTGTAATCGGGTAGGAAGCCATGAACCGGGCGCCTGCGGAGATGGCGCCGAGTGCAGCAGCTTCATTTCCCAGCAGATACAGCTGATCTGCTTTTTCCGGAACCGGCAGCTTGCCCATGGAAACACCGTGAAGTGCTTCTACCGCCGTATCATAGCCTTCCTTGAAGATATCCTTATTCTTGGAAATAATTTCTTCGCCCTTTTTCTTGAAGCGGTCTGCAATGAATCCGTAGAACGGATCCTCCGGGAATCCCAGTACGCCGGCGCTCATGCCCAGAGCTGCGATATTTTTCATCTGCATGCTGCCGTACTTTTTGGCCAGATCCGTAATCGGAAGTGCCAGAAGGATTTTGCCGGAATGCTCTTCCACCTTCGGATGGAAAGCGCTGTCCGCAATAATAACGCCGCCCTTCGGCACTTCGCATTCATGGATATCAATCGTTTCCTGATCCAGTGCCACCAGGCAGTCTACCCTTTCTCCGATGGTCGAAACGACTTTTGTCGCAATGCGCAGAGCAATGGTGGTATGACCGCCCTTGATGCGGGATGCAAAAAGTCTCTGACTGAAGAGATTGTAGCCTTCCTGCGCCAGTACACGGCCCAGAATTTCCCCGCAGGATTCTACACCCTGCCCCTGCTGGCCTCCCATTTTCCATATAAAATCACGTTTTGATTCCAATTCATCTTCCTCCTTGTGATGAAATACAGGAATAGTATGAACATTTACAGAAAACTTCGTCAAAAAAACATTCATATTCAATTTATTATACCATACATGGGAAAGCAACTTTACAAAGAGCGGCAAATATCTTTTTCCCACGCAAAAAAGCGCTCCCGAAGGAACGCTTTTGCTCTGAAACATGATTTTAGAATCTGTAGTCCAGTTCTACGGAGAATACATCATCCGGGTTGGCTCCCTTGTCAGCCTTTACATTGAATGCATAGTCGGCATGGAGATCCAGGTTCTTCATGAGAATGATGTCTGCAGTAGCCAGCCAGTACTTCACTTCACCGATATTGGAACCCGAGAAGGTGGTTACCAGATTTGCCGGGCAGGAGTTGTAGGTGCCGTCGCCGATGAAGGAGCCTTTTTCGGCACGGACATACTGTCCGGTTACGCCCCAGGTTCCCGGCTTGTTCCAGTCAACTGTGCTGTAGCCGATGCCGGCAGTCCAGGTCTTCGGGTCTCCCTCATAGTCCATATTGGTGTAGTAGTCCCCGAACACACTGAAATCGGAAAGGTGGATGGTTGCACCGGCGCCGAAGAGGGAAGCGTCCAGGGAATCTTTGCCGTCCAGGTATTCCACATCATAGGAAACGCTGCCGATATCGCCGTACAGACGGGCCAGGAAAAGTTCGCTGTCATTCTTGGCCGGATCACCTATTTTACTGTTGCTGCTCAGCTTGCCGAGAGCGCCGTAGTACAGGGAACCGTAGCCGATATCCAGGTTTGCAGCGCCGCCGTTGTAGGTTGCAATCGCACCGTCGAATTCATCATCGAATTCCAGACCGGTCTGTCCGAGGAACAGGTCCTGACGGCCCAGAGTTACACCGAAATTATCGCCGAACTGGTGATGAACTTCCAGAACTTCCGCATAGGTATCGGAATTATCAGTACCGCTGCTCTTGAAGTCCATATTGGTGCGGAAACGGGCCATCGCATAGGTGCTGTCATTGATCTGGCCCTTGGCGATGAGACGGATACGGCCGTCCCATTTATCTACGGACTTTCCATCCGCGCTGTAGTCCTGCCAGAAACGCATACGGGCATTGCCGGCCCAGGAGATGTTTCCGACCTTCTTTTCCAGGCCGGAAACGCGAACGCCCAGGTTAGCCAGTTCATCGGTATATTCACCGGCCAGTTTGTCCAGAGTTGCCTGCTGTTCAGCATTCAGCTGATCTTCTTTAGCCATGAGGCGGGCTACGATCTGTGCAATTTCATAACGGGTTACATTCTTTTCACCCTTGAAGGTGCCGTCCGGATAGCCTTCCACTACGCCCTGTTCGGACAGATCCGCAACGGCCTGATAAGCCCAGCTGTCTGTGGAAACATCGGAAAACGGATTGGCGGCAGAAGCGGAAACGCCTGCTGCCAGAGCTGCTGCTGCAGCCATAGCCAGAATCTTCTTCATACACTCACTCCCTAAAAACCGCGGAATTCTTCCGCACTCCAGCCCCTTCTGTCTCCCCATTTGCAGACAAAAGGAGTCTGCTCCGCCAAACGGCGGCAAAAAAAGAAATGTCCCTTCAGTCAGGAGTGATTCCGCTGCAAGAGTATCCCAGTTTCCTCTGCCTGATTCTCTCTCCTTCCGCCCTTCCCGGGACGCGGAAATGGTTACTAGTAGGATACTATAAATACGCGCTGCAATCAATAAAAAATATAACAAAACCTGTATAAAATCTAAAAACGGAATTGACCTTCTTCCCCATTCCCGGCACTCTCCTGCAAATTCATGATTCAAATGCCGGGGAAAACCTTTCTGCTGCTGACCGATTCCAAGAAACCAATTTCTGACCGGCCGATGCAGCAGCCCTCTTCGGAGCCGGACAAATAACTTTCCCCTGTCTGCAGATTGAAAAACTGAAAAGCAGGCATGCAAAAAGCCCGCCGATTTCGACGGGCTCTGCCTTTTCTGGCGGAGAGAGGGGGATTCGAACCCCCGTGACGGTATTCGCCGTCAACATGATTTCCAATCATGCACCTTAAACCGCTCGGACACCTCTCCATGCTGCTTATCTCCGGCCTTTCGACCGGTGACCGTATTCAGTTTGTCGTCTGTTTGACTGACTTATTCAGTATACCCAGCAAAGGCAGTTCTGTCAAGCATTTAATTTAAATTTCCCAACATTTTTTTGATTTCTTCCGGATTGCCGGAAACACCCAGGGCCAGAACCAGCAGGAGACGGGCTTTCCATGCGGAAAGACGGCCTCCGGAAATGATGCCGCTCTGTTTCATGGAACGAATGCTTCCTTCATACCCGTATTCCTCCATTACGCTTCCCGACGGAACGCGGGTGGTGAGAATCATGGGAAGTCCTTTTTCTCCCAGTTTCATGATTTCCTCTTTGCACAGAGGCGGAACATTACCGCAGCCCAGAGCATCAATGACCAGTCCGGCCGGATTCCCCTCACCGGCAAGCCGAATCGTATCGCCGTCCATGCCGGACCAGGTTTCCAGAATCCATACTTTGGGTTCAATAGACTGCGGATGCAGCTTCGTATGAGGCATCGGGCGGCGTCCGTACACGATTTCTTCGGAATACACCGTTCCGACCGGACCGTAGTGAAGATCCCGGAATGTATCGGGATTCGTCGTATGTCCCTTGGTCACATCCCAGGCAGAATAAATCCGGTCCTGCAGGCATACAAGTACGCCCATTCCCTTCGACTGCTCATCAGCAGCAATGCGCACGGCGGACAGGATATTCTCCGGACCGTCTGCGGAAAGCTCGGAAGCCCCCCGCATGGCTCCGGTCACACACACCGGCTTTTCCGTGCGAAGATACGCATCAAGGAAAAACGCTGTTTCCTCCAGGGTATCCGTCCCGTGGGTAACGACAAAACCGTCCGCCCGGTTTTCTTCAGCCAGTCTGTCAATCAGCTGTCCCAGTCCGAACATTTTCTCCGCCGTCATCCAGCCGCTGGGAACGTTGGAAAACTCCACGACCTCCACATCGGCCCAGCGGGAAAGTCCCGGCACGGCAGCAGCCAGATCCTCTCCGGAAACCGCCGGTATGAGTCCGCCGTTTTCTCCTTTTTTCATGGCGATGGTCCCGCCGGTAGTAATCACGATGATATGTTTTTTCATAAAATTCTGTCCTTTCCGGGAAAATTTTTCCGGCAAAATAAAACCGGCTGTCCGCCGGTTTGTCCGGGAAGCCGCGGCTTTTTTGATTTTCTGTAAGCTTTCCCTTTAAAATTCATCCTGATGATCCAGGAGCCAGCCGCCCGCGGTGCACGCCGGGCATATGCAGTACTTCACGCCCTTTTTCTTCGCTTCCCGTGCAGCAGCAGCCAGATCCGCCGCCTTTTCTTTTCCGAAATATTCTGCCGCAGCTTCCGATTCAAAGAACGGAATGACCTGCTCCAGAGTATTCACATCTGCGGCCAGTTCCTTTCGGAAGGCTTCCGCCGCAGCGCCTTCCTTTTCCGTTCCCATTGCTGCCAGGAATGCTTTCCCGGCTTCTTTCAGCTCTCCGCAGCAGCTTTCCGCCGCAATAAGATTCTCTATCTTCTCCTTCAGTTCTTCTTTTGTCATTTTACCGCTCCTTTTCCGATCCAGCATCATATGCGAAACAGCTTCCGCACAGACCGTGCCGTCTTCCTTGATAACTTTCGCTTCCATCACCGACAGAGATCCCTTTCTTTTTATCTCTGCGGCAGTAATCATGACGGATTCACCGATCTGTACCGGCGCCCGGAAGCGGGACTCCATTTTTCCCGTATAGGCAGGTATGCCCTCCCGGAGAAAAATCGCATTTCCCATGACCTCATCCATCAGCGTCAGGATGAGGCCGCCGTGCATCCGCCCATCATAGCTTTGGTGTTCCTTTCCGGGTGTAAAGAAAGAAATACAGCCGCTCCCGCTGTCAAAAAAATGCAGGTGCAGCCCTATGGGATTGTCACCGCCGCAGGCAAAACACATACTGTACCCCGGGGGTTTCATTTCCGCCAGACTGTGTCCGAGCTTCTTTTCCTCCCGGGCAAGAAGTCTTTTTTCCCCTTCTCTGAGAAACGGGTAGGAATCCTTCATCCGTACCGGCTCCTTTCTGTGAAAATATTCTGCGTCCCTATTATAGCATGGCCGCGCAGAAAGAGAGACCCATGCGGAAGCCTCCGTCCGCTATTTTAAGAACAGCATCTTTTTTCTCCGTCCGGGTTATGATAAAATTTTACTAAATTAAATTCAATTCTATTCCCTGCCGGGACAGTTATTTCAGAGGAGGTTTTCCCATGCTTTCACAGATTTCCGTATTCACTGCCAACACGAAAGGCGCACTTCATAAAATCACTTCTCTCCTGGCCGAGAATGAAATCAGCATTTATACCATGCTGGCCACAGACAGCGCAGAATTCGGCATTATCCGCCTGATTGCCGATAAGCCGGAAAAAGCGGATGAAATCCTGAAAGCGGCCGATTACCAGTGCCGTCTGGACCCCATCATTGCCGTGGATATGCGTTCCGATAAGCCGGGTGCCCTGAACCGGATTCTTACTGATCTGACCGATGCAAATGTAATGGTCCGCTATCTTTACATTTCCTTCGACCGCGTCACCGGCTCCCCGATTGCCATCTTTAATACCAATGAATCGGAAACAGAAGCTTTCCTGAAGGGAAAAGGCTATCATCTGCTGGACCGTTTCTGAACCGACAGAATCCCATCCCCGGAAATCCCAAAATAAAAGGCCCCTGCGGATAAAACCGTAGGGGTCTTTTTATTTGGGTTCTTTTCAGGAGTACCGGTCATCTCCTATTTGGCCGCCTCATTGATGCAGCGCAGCGCATTCAGGCTGCGGGGATAGCCGATATACGGCAGGCACTGGGAAACTGCATCGATCAGGAACTCCCTGCTGTTTCCGATGCGCAGATTGGCCGCCGCATGGCTGATCAGCTGCGGCTCACATCCTCCCTGCGCAGCGAGGAAGCAGAATGTAATCAGCTCTCTCTGCCGATAGTCCAGTCCCTTTCTGGTATAGTAATCTCCGAAACAGTTTCCGGCCAGCCAGCGGTTGATATGCCGGCTTTCCTCCGGGCCGCTGTTCTGGAATCCCCGCATCTGTTCGCCGAAAATATCCACCTGCGCCTGATTGCCTGCCTCGATCCGGGTATCCGCACTGACGGTCCCTCCTTCCGGAAGCGGAAGCTGCACCCCCTGTTTCTTCAGCACATCATTCAGTATATGTACAAAGGGAAGAGTCCGGCCCATGCCCAGATAAGCCGTCCCCTGATAAACCACTTCCTTCAGCTCCTCCGGCGTCACACCGCTTTTCAGCGCCCCCTCTGCTGCCGTCCGGAAAGCATCCTCCCCCTGGCATCCCATGAGAGAAGCCAGGATGGCCAGAAAACGGGTCCTGTCATCCAGTTTGCTTTCCCGGACCACTTCATCAAAGGCAAAATTGGAAAACAGCACGGAAAACTCCGGATCTTCCTTTTCCAGTCCGAACGGATCTTTTTCAAAATGATTTTCCCTGTACTGCTTTGCTTCTTCTGTCAGCTTCATATGTATTCCTCCTGATTGCTCATTCTGTACAGCTCCCCCGATATCCGATGCAGCCAGAGCAGAGCCGTACAGCCCCGCTGCCAGCACCGCAGACAGGAGCACCATCCATCCTTTTCTGTTTTTCATGATACCACCTTCCGAAATCCGGCTTCTCTCCCGCTCTCTGCCGGGAGCCGAAATGAAAAACTCTCATTGATTTTCTGGAAATCAGCGGCCGTGTCTAATTCCCAGGCTGTCCGCCCACCGGAGAACCTCCTCCCGGTCGGGCGTACTCTCAAACCGGCGGCCCTCCGCCCAGCGTGCATGCGGCGCCAGCGCCTGAAGCTCTTTTACACTGTTTTCAATTCCGCTGCCTCCGGAGGTGCAGAACGGCACGATAACCGCATTCCCGAAATCATAGCTTTCCAGGAAAGTATAAACGACCTTCGGCGCCTTGCCCCACCAGATCGGGTACCCCAGGAAAATGACATCATATTCTCCCAGCTTTTCCTCTCTTCCCGCAATAGCAGGCCGGGCGGAAGAATCCCGCTGCTCCGCATTGGCCCGGCAGCTTTCATTGTGATAGTCCAGATCTGCCGCACTGTACGGCACCGCCGGCGTGATTTCATACAGATCGGTGCCGAGAGATTCCTGAATGCTGTACGCTGCCTGTTCCGTATGGCCTGTGGCAGAAAAATAGGCCACCAGCATTCTCGGACGGTCCGGTGCGGAAAAAGAGCTTCCTGCAGCCGCCGGCTGCGCCGGGTCCGGAGAAATCCCCTTTCCGCAGGCGGCCAGTACCACGCCGAAAAGCAAGGCTGCCAGCACAGCAATAATCCGTTTCATTTTCCAATCCCTCCATTTCGTTCCGCATCCGCTGCCTCTGCGAACCGGCACAGTTTCTCCGAGACCGCCGGCAGGTGCAGACTGCTGATTTTCCGCAGAAACAGGTCCCCTCTGCCGATAAAAAATACAGGCATCCCTGCGGATACCTGTATTGTAGAGTGGATTCCGATACATGTCCAATGCCTATTCTTTTTTCAGGGAAATGCTTTTCAGGCATTCTTTTACATGGTCATGAAATGCTGCCTCTGCCGGGCTCGGTACCTGCCCCTTTTTCCAGACCAGCACCGTTCCCGTTTCCATTTTGGGACGCAGCGGAAGAAGGCGCAGTCCGTCAAAGGACACTCCCAGCTCCAGATAAACGGCCGCGCCGACGCCGCAGCGCACCATATTGGCTGCATTCAGTCCCAGATTGAACGTGGCTGCAGGATGTACGGACTCCCAGCTTTCTCCGAACCAGCTTGCCAGCTCCTTCTGTACAATTTCTCTGCCGCTGATGATCAGGGGAATATGTTCCAGATCCCGGGGCGTCACTGCACGCAGCTTTGCCAGAGGAGAATCCTCCCGCACCAGCACACCCCACCGATCCTTTTCCTTCAGCCGAAAAAAGCCGTATTGCTCCACATCCACCGGTTCCGTAAACAGCCCCAGATCCAGCAGTCCCGTATCCAGCCGTTCCTTCACAGCGTCCGCACTGCCGCTGAAAATATGAAAAACCACCTTCGGATAGCGTTCCTGGAACAGCCGGATTGCCTGAGACAGAAAGCTCATTCCCCGGCTTTCTCCGGCCCCGATGGAGATTTCCCCGATCAGTTCCCTGCCGCTGTCCGAAACCTCACGGGCCGTCTTGTCTGCCAGATCCACCAGCTCCTGTGCCCGCCGGCGGAGCAGCCGCCCTTCATTTGTCAGTGCAATGCGGTGGCGTCCGCGCTGAAAAAGCTTCACCCCCAATTCCTCCTCCAGCTGCATCAGCTGCCGGGAAAGAGTCGGCTGTGTCAGCCGGAGAAATGCTGCGGCTTTCGTAATGTTCTCCTCTCTGGCCACTGCCAGGAAATATCGCAAAACCCTGAGTTCCATAAGCTGCCTCCTTTTTCTTCATCCTAGCATTTCCCTGCCCGCCGCACAATCCGGAAATTCTGTTTCCGCCGAAATCCCGTGCCGCCCCGCGTCCTGTATAAAATCCTGCAGCAGAAAAGGGACAGATTTCTCTGTCCCTTTCCCGGATCGTGTTACAACCTGTACGGCTGCTGTATGGGTCACTGCTCCTCCGCCCGGCCATGCCGCCACAGAAGCCGGACAGCACGAACCCTTCAGGTCCCGCAGGGAGGAAGCAGGAACGCCCTGTAATAAAAGGAATATCCTTTCCCCGAAACAGACGGGGAAACTCTGTCTTACGACTTCTTCGCTCCGCCCAGGTAAGCCGCCATGACATCGGAATTTCCCGCCACCTCGGAGGCCGGTCCTTCCATGACGATCTTCCCCGTTTCCATGACATATGCATAATCAGCGATCTGGAGCGCCTTTCTGGCATTCTGCTCTACCAGGAGAACTGTAGTTCCCATTTTATTGATATCCCTGATAACCTCGAAAATCTGCTGTACCACCAGAGGAGCCAGCCCCATGGACGGTTCATCCAGAAGCATCAGCTCCGGCTTGGCCATCATGGCACGGCCGATTGCCAGCATCTGCTGCTCCCCGCCGGAAAGCGTTCCGCCGAACTGATTCTGTCTTTCAAACAGACGGGGAAAACGTTCAAAGACCTTCGAAAGATCTTCCCGGATGCCTTCCTTATCCTTTCTCTGATAAGCGCCCAGCTCCAGATTTTCCCGGACTGTCATATTCTGCAGAATCTGACGGCCTTCCGGAACCAGCACTACCCCCGTACTGACAATGGAATAAGGCTTCTTCCCGACCAGAGATTCTCCCTTGAAGCGGATTTCTCCGGCGGTCGGCTTCATGACGCCCATGATCGTTTTCATCGTCGTGGACTTCCCTGCCCCGTTGGCTCCGATCAGAGTTACGATTTTTCCTTCTTCTACGGAAAGGTTAATGCCCTTCAGCGCTTTGATATTTCCGTAAGCGGCTTCTACATTTTTCAGCTCAAGCAGCATCAGTCTTCCTCCTTTCCGAGATAGGCTTCAATAACTTCAGGATTGTTCTGAACTTCTTCCGGTACGCCTGCAGCCAGCTTCTTCCCGAAGTTGACAACCATGACATGATCGCAGAGGCTCATGACCAGCTTCATATCGTGTTCAATCAGAATGATGGTGCATCCGAATTTCTCCCGGATGCCGCGGATCAGCTCCGTCAGCGCTGCCGTTTCACTGTCGTTCATCCCTGCTGCCGGTTCATCCAGCAGGATCAGTTTGGGATTCGTAGCCAGTGCCCGGGCGATTTCCAGCTTTCTCTGCTTGCCGTAGGGAAGCTCTGTAGCCAGACGGCCTGCATCCTTTTCCAGTCCGACAAAGGCGAGAAGCTCCATGGCATCCTTCCGGGCCTCTTCCTCTTCCTTCTTCTGTGCGGAAGTACGGAATACACTGGCCAGCAGCCCGGACTTCAGCCGGTCATGATGGCCGACCAGAATATTTTCCAGAACGGTCATTCCCGTGAAGAGGCGGATATTCTGGAATGTACGGGCAATGCCCATATTGATGATCTGATGAGGTTTTTTATCCCGGATAGACGTTCCTTCGAGAAGAATATCCCCTTCCGTCACCTGGTATACCCCGGTGATCAGATTGAAGATGGTCGTCTTGCCGGCGCCGTTCGGTCCGATGACACCGAAGATTTCTCCTTTTTCCACGGAGAAGGACATATTGGAAACAGCGGTCAGTCCGCCGAACTGTTTCACTACATTTTTCATTTCAAGAAGCATGATGATTCTCCCTTCCTTATGCCTTGGCTTTTCTGCCGAGTTTGGCGGAAATCCACTTCACGGCATCATAGGAAAGAATGCCGTCCGGCCGGAATGCCATGAGAGCAACCAGCATGACACCGTAAATCATATCTCTGTATTCGGAAAGAGAACGGAGAGATTCCGGCACGATCGTCAGCACAGCAGCGCCGAGTACGGAACCCCAGAGAACATTGGAGCCGCCGAATACGGTATACAGCAGGATATCCACGACCTTATGCCAGGAGAAATCCGTCGGGCTGATAAAGAATGTGGCATGTGCATAAAGAGCGCCTGCGATGCCTGCAAAAAAAGCGGAAAACAGGAAAGACATCATCTTGTAATTTACCACATTGATTCCCGTAAGAGAGGCTGCATATTCATCAGCCTTGACCGCAGCCATGGCACGGCCGATCTTGGAATGTTCCAGCCGGTACCAGAAAGCAACGATCAGTGCAACAAGAATCAGAAGAACCAGGCACATGAGCAGCTGACCGCCGGTCTGACTGTCGATTTCCAGTGCATCCAGAAGACCCATTTCGGAAGCATAATCGGAAAGGACGCTGGCCATGGACGGAATGCCGGAATAGCCCAGTGCACCGTGGGTGATGTCCAGGTTCAGCGCAATGACGCGGACCACTTCCCCGAACCCCAGTGTAGCAATCGCCAGGTACAGCCCGCGCAGGCGAATCGTCGGAAGACCGATAATCAAAGCAATCAGAACTGCCATGAGGCCGCCGCAGAGGATGCCCACCGGCATCGGGAAACCATGCTCTGCAGTCAGGATGGCGGAAGTATAAGCGCCGAAGCTCATCAGCCCTGCATTGCCCAGAGAAAGAATCCCCGTGCAGAGCGTCATATAAATTGTCAGTGCCAGAATAATATTAATGCAAACAAAGGTCAAAACCTGCAGGAAATAACCGTTCAGTAATTCTTCCATTACGGTCTGCCTCCTTTCCCTGCTTTGGAAAACAGTCCTTCCGGACGAATGAACAGGATCAGGATAATGATGCCGAAAGCTACGGCGTCTCTGTAGGAGGAAGTCCCGTAAGCGACGGAGAAAACTTCTGCAATGCCGAGAATGAACCCGCCGGCCATTGCGCCTTCTACATTGCCGAGACCGCCCATGATGAGGACAGCCAGCCCCTTCAGGCCCATTGCCGTACCCATGGTCGGTTCAATGGCATTGAAGGAAAGCCCGATCAGAACGCCTGCTGCGGCGCCCAGGGCGGAAGCCAGCATGACCGTGAAGGTAATGATTCGTCCGGTATTGATGCCCAGAAGGCCTGCGGTCTCATTGCTTTCAGAGGTGGCCCGCACTGCCTTGCCGATTTTGGTCTTATTCAGCAGCAGCGTAAGAAGAACCATCAGAACCACTGCAGTACCCAGAGAAATAATCTGAATGCCGGAAATCTTGAAAACTCCCATATCCATCAGTTCATTCCCGAAGGTTGCCGGGAAAGAACGGGTCTGCGGTCCCCAGATCATGAGCGCAGCACTTTCCAGGAATGTAGACACCCCGATCGTACTGATCAGAGGAGCCAGGTGAGTGACCTTTCTGCGGCGAAGAGGACGGAGAGCCAAAAGCTCCAGTCCGTACCCCAGCACGGCGCCGCCGATCATGGCGCCGATAAGAGCCGGGAAAATACCGAAACCCGCTTCCGTAACGAGCAGCAGGCCGATATAAGCGCCGATCATGAAGATTCCGCCATGGGCCATGTTAACGATATTCAGTACACCGAATACCAGCGTATAGCCGATAGCGATTACCGCATAGGCGCTTCCCAGCGTTAAACCGTTGACAAGCTGTTGAAAAAACACGATCTTTATCTCCTTTCATAATGGAAGCCGAAGCTTCTCCTGTCAAAAGAACGAAGGCAATAAAAATACCCCTGCAGCAATCTGGCGTCATTGCTGCAGGGGCGAATCAGTCCGCGGTACCACCCTGTTTTATCACTCAATCGGAAAACCCGAATACGCTCCGGCTCTTCCGCTTCTCAGCTATACAAAAAGCCCCTATTTCCGAAATGGAAATAGGGGCGAATCAGCTTCGCGGTACCACCCTACATTGTACTCTGGTTTCCTGTCCGTAACGTGGATCAACGCCTTTCATCTACTTGGTTCGATAAAGGAGCTCTCAGGTGATATCCAATCGCGGAATGCTCCGGCTTGCACCATACGCCGGCTCTCTTTGCCATGGACCGCTCATGACCTTGTCCTGATCCTTGCTTTTAGGGATGCCCGTAACGCAGGCCGCGTCGAAAGCTACTTTTTTCACTTCCGAAACTCCCGGGTGAGAAAAACATCTTTTTCCTGCCGGCTTGCACCGTACGCCGGCTCTCTGCAAAGGAACTGCAATGCTTATTCCCGATCATTGTTCTTCGTTCTTTCTTTGATTGTTCTTATTATAAACACTTGAGGAAATTTGTCAATACTCCTTTTCATTTTCTTTCCTTCAGGAGTACCCCGTGTGCCGGGAAATACCCGGCGGGAACGGCTCATTCCCTTCCCGCCCCGGAATCGGCCTGTCCTCCCTTCGGACTTGCAAAAATTCAGGATTCAGGTATAATTTACATAGTATGCTATGTAATGAAACGGAGAAACCTCATGCTGCGAAAAAATCTGGAGAACCTGCTGCGGGAAAAACATCTGAAAAGAACAAAGGCCCGCATTTTAATTCTGAACGTACTGGAAAAGGGGCTGCCCAAAACCGCCTCGGAAATCTTTGCTGCAGTTCTTCGGCGCGACAAGCAGCTCAGCCTTTCCACCGTCTACCGGAACTGCGAAATTCTGGCAGAGCAGGGCCTTCTCAGCCGGAGCAATTCCATGACCGACGGCCTTACCCGCTACGAATTCGCCCGGGGCACCGAGCAGAATCATGCGGTCTGTCTTTCCTGCCGCCGTATATTCCCTGTCGATATCGAGCTGGAAAAGAACTATAAGGATGCTCTGTCCGACCGCTACGGCTTCCGGGCTGACACTTCCCGCATCGAAATCTACGGATACTGCAAGGACTGCATCCGTGCCGGAAAGGACAAGCAAAACGGAGCATAAGTTTCCTGCAAACGGAAGAATTCTTCCTGTCTGCCGCTCCATGTCCATATAAGATAATAACACAAAAATAAGCAGGCCTTCCGGCCTGCTTTTCGATTGCCTGAAATCCGGCAGTCAGAACGTATAATTCAGTTCAATACCCCACGTATCCTTCGGATCCTTTACGTCACCGTCCAGGGCCTTTGCAGCAAAATTATAGTAAGCATCAAGCTCTACATTCTTCTGCAGCGCCACTCCCGCACGGGCCGTCCAGAACTCCACGCCCGTATCGTTGTCTATGCTGTACTCCAGCTGATCGGTCATATCCAGAGCGGAATTGCCCATCAGATAAGCGCCTGCCTCCGACTTCACATAGTGAACGCCAAGGGACCAGGTCCCCGGCTTTTCCGTATCCACTTCGCCGTAGGTCAGCCCGGCCGTCCACAAAGCCGCATTGCCGATGCCCTTATCCCCGTGGGTCTGTACATAATCACCGTCCAGGACCAGCGCATCGGTGAGGCTCACTGCTGCGCCTGCGCCCCATACATGGAGCTTGGCTCCTGCGTATTCACCTGCGGCAGAACCGTTCAGGCCGTGGGTATTTTCCAGATAGAACGCAGAAACATCCGCCCGGTCCGCGATGTGCCCGGTCAGCCTGCCGTACCAGGCCTCGGTGGATGCTGTATCCTTCCAATACTTCTCTCCCACTTCATATCCGGCATCCTTGAAGTAGCCGTAGCCGGCTTCTGCGCCGATTCTGCCGTTGTCCCAGCCGACATGGATGCCGTCGAACACACCGTCTTCATCCCAGAAGGTACCGGTCATATCAAGCGCAACGCCCTGACGGCCGATAGTGATCTCTGCCGCATCGCCGGGCTGCCATCTGGCATTCAACCGGTCCATGAAAGTATCGGAGGATTCGCTGTCCTTGAAATTCATTTCATTCACGAAACGGCCGTTCACCGTTACCTGATCATTGACCTGTCCCATGACATTGATGCGCATACGGGCATTCCAGCTGTCGGCATGTCCCTTTCTTTTTTCCAGATCCAGGTTGTGCTGATACTGCATGCGGGCATCACCGGACCAGTAAATGTTGCCGGCTTTCTTTTCCAGATCGGATACGCGGACGCCCAGG
The DNA here is from genome assembly GCA_938038225.1 of uncultured Dialister sp. Lineage (GTDB taxonomy): Bacteria > Bacillota > Negativicutes > Veillonellales > Dialisteraceae > Dialister. Next base: position 730,207 of record CALHRX010000007.1, read on the forward strand.
TTTGCCAGTTCATCTGCATATTCACCGGCGAGTTTGTTCAGCGTTGCCTGCTGTTCTGCATTCAGCTGATCTTCCTTCGCCATAAGGCGGGCAACGATCTGTGCAATTTCATAACGGGTCACATTTCTTTCGCCCCTGAAGGTGCCGTCCGGATAGCCTTCCACGACGCCCTGATCGGACAGATCGGATACGGCCTGATACGCCCAGTCATCCGGCGTTACATCGGAAAAGGGATTGGCCGCAAATGCGGAAATTCCGGCAGTAAGAGCTGCCGCTGCGGTGATGGCGAGAATTTTTTTCATACGATCACTCCTCAAAAAATATAGGTATGATGAGCAGGAACTGTATTCCTGCAGAAGAACGCCGGAGTTTTCTCCGGCAGACAGAAGGACAGCGGACTTTCTCCGCCGGCAGGGCTCAGGAAAGCCTCAGGGAAATACTGCCGGTTTCAAAAATTCCTGTCCGCCCCGCAGAGGTTTCCCAGGCAAAAATTTTGCCCCTCTGCAGTCACAGGGAAAGCCTGCCCTCTGTATTAAAGAAAAATGAGAGTGACCGTGTTTCCTCCCGTTTTTCTTTCCGCATCGGTTCAGGCTTTTCTCATTATACCTCTTTATTTAATCTTTGACAAATTTCTATATCATTTATTTTAATCGTCTATTATATTTTTGTAAAAAATAACTTTTCCCTTATGAAGTCTCCCTTCATTTCTTTCCGTCATGAGAAAATTTCTGTTTTCTATAATGATTATTAGAATCAATTCCAGTTTTTTAATAATTTCTGCCTTTCTTCCGGTTCCGCTCCCGGTCTGCCTGCGGAGCTCCGTTCCGGGAAAGCAGACGGCCTGTTTTTCCCACAAAAAAGAACCCGCTCCTTTCGGAGCGGGCTCCTGCCTCAAAGTGCATTATTTGATATCGTACATACCGCTTACGCCGTCTTTGAGGTTGATGTAAATATTCTTTGTCTGGCTGTAATGTTCCAGCATGACCTTATGGGTTTCTCTGCCGATGCCGGACTTCTTGTAGCCGCCGAAGGGAGCGCCTGCCGGCAGGTCATTGTAGGTATTGACCCACATACGGCCCGTGCGGACAGCTCTTGCTACGCGGAGCGCCGTATTGATATTTTTGGAGAATACCGCACCGCCGAGGCCGTATTCGCTGTCGTTTGCCAGTCCGATGACTTCTTCTGCAGTCTTAAACTTCTGGATGACAACAACCGGTCCGAAGATTTCTTCCTGGCAGGCACGGCCCTTATTGTCCTTTGCAATCAGGATGGTCGGTTCCATAAAGAAGCCCTTGTCGCAGCCGTTTGCCGTATAAGCATGGCCGCCGGTTACAAGAACATCGCCTTCTTCCTGAGCGATTCTGACATATTCCAGAACCTTATCCTGCTGTGCCTTGTAAATCTGAGCGCCCAGCTGTGTGGACGGATCGGTGGGATCCCCGATCTTAACGCCTTCGAAGGTTGCTTTCAGGCGTTTTACGAATTCATCGAAAATTCCTTCCTGTACAAACAGACGGGAGCCTGCGCAGCATACCTGGCCCTGATTGAACAGGATGCCCTTGCACGCACCGTCGATGGCCTGGTCCATATCTGCATCATCAAATACGATATTGGCAGACTTGCCGCCCAGCTCGAGGGTAACGGGAATCAGTTTTTCCATAGCCGCCTTGTATACGCCGTAGCCGACTTCCGTAGAACCGGTGAAAGCCAGCTTATCCAGATCCGGATGATCAAGCACCCACTGGCCGCTCCGGCTGCCCTTGCCGGTGATGACATTCACAACGCCTGCCGGCAGAACATCCTGAATCAGACGCATGAATTCCATAATGGAAAGAGAGGTATGAGAAGACGGCTTCAGCACGATGGTATTGCCTGCTGCCAGTGCCGGCGCCAGCTTCCAGCATGCCATGGTGAACGGGAAATTCCACGGAATGACCTGTCCTACCACACCGACCGGTTCATGAAGAATCAGAGAAAGCGTATTGTCATCAAGCATCACGGCAGAGCCTTCCCATGCACGGAGGCAGCCTGCAAAATAACGGAAATGATCGCTTCCCAGCGGAACATCGGCTGCCATGGTTTCGCGGATCGGTTTCCCGTTGTCCAGGGTTTCGCACATAGCCAGATGCTCCAGGTTTGCATCAATAATATCGGCAATCTTCAGAAGGATATTCTGTCTTTCCACAGGAGAGGTCTTCGACCATGCGGGAAGCGCTCTGCGGGCAGCGGCAACGGCTGCATCCACATCTTCCTTCGTTGCTTCCGCAAAGGACGCCAGTTTTTCTCCGTTTGCCGGGTTGTGGCCGTCAAAAACCGCACCGTCCGATGCGGGAACAAATTTTCCGTCAATAAAAAGCCCGTACTGTTCCTGAATGTCTACTTTTGCCATAGGAAATCCACCTTTCATAAAAGCGGGGCTCCGCCCCTGTATAAGAACAATCCCTCCGGAGTGTTACGACATTCCCGGTAGTCCGGCGGGAAATACTTCAGCATCGCAGCCGTTCGGAAATCCAACCTTTCATACTGTTCGACAGTCACTTTCCAATGACTCATTTAACGCTGTGCTCTCATTATAACACAACATATAGTAAGTGAGAACGAGAGGCCATTCCATATCTTTCCCCTGTTTCGGCATACCTCAAGAAATCTCTTATAACCGGAAGAAGGAAAAATACTGCCTTATTTCCCGCCTCCGCTCCCGGTTTTCCCTTCAGTCCTCGAAATTACTCGATATTTTCGGGAAATTTAAATCTTTGGAAAATAAAAGTATTTTTCTGTATCTTCTTCCGGGCAAAGAATATATATCCGCAGATCCGGGAAAAAGGTCACTGGTTATAGAAAATATGTATAGTCAAAAAGAAATTTTTCTCAGCATCCGATGACAGCCGGCAAAAGCATTTCCGAACACAGACCCTATTCTGCCCACGAAAAAAGCACCCCGCAGGGTGCTTTTTCTGTATGAAATCGGTCTGACCGATTAGAATACGTAGTTGAGGGAAACGGTCCAAGCGTCGTCTTCGTTGTCAACCTTATTGGAGTCAACATCGAATGCATATTCGCCGTGGAGGTAAACGTTCTTCTGGAGAGCTACGTCAGCCATGACGTTCCAGAAGCTAACATTGCCATCTCTGCTTACAGTAGCATTCATATAATCGAAAACATTGGTGCTGAGGCCGGCGCCGCCGAAGTATACGCCCTGATCAACATCATTGTATACAACATCAACAGCGAAGGAGCCCGGCTTCTTCAGGTTGAGCTTGCCGTAGCCGAGGCCTGCGTTCCATGCAGTGTCATAACCGGTTTCCCAGGTGGTGTTCTTCCAGTATTCGCCGAATACACGGAATTCGCCGACCGGAACTACCAGGTTAGCGCCGAGAATTTCGCTGTCACCGCTCCAGGTCTTGCCATTGTTGCCTTCCTTGAATGCGAGGTAGTCAACGCCGAGCTTTGCAAAGCCGAAGTCATAAGCGCCGCGTGCATAGTATGCATCGGAAGCTTCAACCTCATTTTTGGTATTTCCGGCAACTGCATCATACATAGACGCGTTGAACTGACCGAAGCCGGTTGCGAGCCAGAGTTTGCCGTTGTTATAGCTCAGTTCTGCACCGTCGAAGTTGTGGGAATCACCGTAGAGCCAGCCTGCCTTGTTGCCGAAGTTATTTGCATAACGGCCGAGTTTTACGGTTACATCCTTACCGAACTTATGGGTAGCATTGAGAACATCCATGGAGGTGTTGGATTCTTCTGTACCAACAGCTTTTTTGCCATTAAAGTTCATGTTGGTGGTCAGGCGGCCGTTGATGGTGGTGGAATCATTGACCTGAGCCTTTACGTTGATACGCATACGGCCGTTCCAGCCATCGGTGCTATCCGCCTTAGCTTTAGCATTGCTCTGATAACGCATACGAGCATCGCCGGACCAGTAAATGTTGCCGACTTTCTTTTCCAGGTTGGATACGCGAACGCCCAGGTTTGCCAGTTCATCTGCATATTCGCCTGCCAGTTTGTTCAGGGTAGCCTGCTGTTCAGCGTTCAGCTGATCTTCCTTTGCCATGAGGCGGGCTACGATCTGAGCGATTTCATAACGGGTTACGTTTCTTTCGCCCTTGAAGGTGCCGTCCGGATAGCCTTCTACGACGCCCTGGTCGGAGAGGTCGGATACAGCCTGGTAAGCCCAATCATCCGGTGTAACATCGGAGAACGGGTTAGCAGCGAATGCAGAAACACCAGCGGTAAGTGCTGCAGCAGCAGCGATTGCGAGAATCTTTTTCATAGATTTCTCCTCCTATAAGAAAAATTTTTGTCTCCTCGGTTCTCCCTTCGGAAATTTTTCTCATCGGATTTCAATGCCTGAGTGTTCTGCTCGAGTGACCGTGTTTCCTCTGCACTGCTCATTTCTCTACTCTCGTCGAGTCCGATTTCTTCTGTTTGAAAGGCCCGGGCCGGAGACCGTTTCCCAAGGCTTATCTGTATGATATCCCAAAACTGCCCTGAAATCAAGGTCCTGACAGCAAAAAAGTGACTGAAATTCACATTATCTTTATGCAGGAGTCTGTTATGTTCCTCTTTTCTCCTGATCGCCGAAATCTTCGATTCCACCGTATTTTTTCGGCCTTTTCCCTTCTCATATCTGTCTCAAGATAAGCCTGAAATCTGATTTATCAGGAGCAGGATATAGATTTCTTTTATGATGAAATCCCGCCGCAGGACAGCCTTTCCCCCGCAATAAAAAGGGAGCGGAAACCCGCTCCTTTCTGTTCCGTTATTTTTCGATGTCTATCTGATTCTGGGCTGCACCGAGCATCACTGCCAGCTGATACATTTCCCGCAAATCCGGCTTTTCTTCCTTTCTTGCCTCCTCATAGGAGATAAGACGCACCTGTCCCCGCTCCATACCGGCGAGCATCCGGTCTTTTCCCTCCAGAAGGGCTCTGACCGCTGCCGCTCCCAGAAGGGAACCGAGCTGTCCGTCTCGGGCAGTGGGCTGGCCGCCCCGCTGGATGAAGCCCAGGATAGTCGCACAGATGTCAATACCGGTATGCTCCTTCAGCCACGGAGTCAGGCTTCCCGCATCATCGCTTCCCTCGGCGCAGATAATGATGCTGTTCGTCCGGCCTTCCTTCATCTGCTCCCGCAGGCTCGCCGCCAGTTTTTCCCGGCTGAACGGCACCTCGGGGATGAGGACATATTCCGCTCCGCACGCCAATGCCGCATGGAGCGCAATCTGCCCGGAATACCGGCCCATGACTTCCACAACGGCAGCCCGGTTGTGGGCAGAGGCGCTGTCCCTGATCCGCCCCACAGCGGAAACAACGATATTCACGGCCGTATCGTGGCCGATGGTTTCATCCGTTCCTCTCATATCATTGTCAATGGTTCCCGGCACTGTCACGGTAGGCACGCCGAACCGAGAGATTTTTTCCGCCCCCTGAATGGAGCCGTCGCCGCCGATGACAACCAGTCCCTCGATGCCATGCGCTTTCAGGATGCCTGCTGCCCGTTTCTGGTTTTCTTCCTCAAAAAAAGCCGGACAGCGGGCCGTTTTCAGCACGGTTCCCCCGCGGAGAATGATGCCGGAAACGGAGGACGGCTGCATGGGCACGATATCCTCTTCCAGCAGTCCCTGGTAGCCGCGGTAAATCCCGCAGATTTCCGTTTTGTAAAAGAAGGCGGTCCGCACCGCACTCCGGATTGCAGCATTCATGCCCGGTGCATCGCCCCCGCTGGTCAGTACAGCAATACGTTTCATAGAAATCCCTCCTGTTCCGAAAAAGTCTGTCCAGTCCGGGCTTTCCCGGCGGATTCGTGTTCTTTTATTTCATATTATATCATTTCTCCGAATGCCTTTCCCGGCTTCGGCAGACCGGATATCCTTCTTCCCGTGCTATAATATTTTTATCCATTTATTTCAGAAAATCCATCATTTAAGGAGTCTTTTATGCTGATTATAGGCTGTCATCTTTCCGTTTCCCGCGGCTTCCTGGCCATGGCCAGGGAGGCCTCCTCCATCGGAGGAAATACCTTCCAGTTCTTTCCGAGAAATCCCCGGGGCGGCCGTTCCAAGCCCTGGAGCGGGGAAGATACGGATGCACTCGCCGGATGGATGCAGTCTCATCATTTCGGGCCCATTCTCTGCCACGGAGCCTATACGATGAATGCCGCTTCCGTTAAGGAAAATGTCCGTGATTTCGCCCGTACGGCGGTCCGGGAGGATCTGTCCAAAACGGCCCGTCTCTATCACTGTATGTACAATTTCCATCCCGGCGCGCATCTGGGGCAGGGACCGGAAAAGGCATCCGTCCTGATTGCGGATATGCTGAACTATGCCATGGATCAGGAATCCCTTCCCGAATGGGTGCTGCTGGAAACCATGGCCGGAAAGGGAACGGAGGTGGGCCGGACCTTCGAGGAGCTGGCCGCCATCATAGACAAAACAGAGCGGAAGGATAAGCTCGGTGTCTGTCTGGACACATGCCATACCTATGACGCGGGATATGACTGGGTGCACGATACGGACGGAGTGCTGTCCCATTTTGATGAGGTCATCGGACTGGAAAAGCTCCGGGCTGTCCACCTGAATGATGATAAGAATCCCCTCGGCAGCCGCAAGGACCGGCATGAAAAAATCGGAGAAGGAACACTCGGCCTTGAAACGATCGGAAGGCTCATCAACCATCCTTCCCTGCGGAATCTCCCCTTTTATCTGGAAACCCCCAATGATCTGGACGGATATGCCCGGGAGATTGCCCTGCTCAAAACACTCCGCACCGGAGACTGACCGTTTTACCCTATTTTTACAGAAAGGAAGGCATGAGCGGCCGTTTTCTGCCGCTCCCGGAATATGAAATTCATCCATACTGCCGATTGGCACTTAGGCAAGCTTCTGAAGGAGCATTCCATGACAGAGGATCAGCGCTGGCTTCTGGAACACCGTTTTCTTCCTCTGGTCGACCGGGAGAAGCCCGATGTGATTCTTCTCGCCGGCGATGTTTACGACCGCTCGCTTCCTCCCGAGGAAGCCGTCGAGGTATTTGACTGGATCACCGATGAAATTGTCGGAGTCCGCCGCATTCCCATGATTATCATCAGCGGAAATCATGACAGCGCGGAAAGACTGTCTGTAGCCAGCCGGCTGCTCCGCTCCCGGGGGCTGTACATTTTCGGTCCCGATGACCGTCTTCGTCCGGTCATTCTTTCCGATGCGGACGGAGAAGTGGCCTTTCTTCCCCTCCCCTATGCAGAGCCTGCACGGGTACGGGTACTGCTGAACCGTCTCGGTCTGGAAGACGCGGAAAAAGTCAAAACCTATGAGGACGCTGAGCGGGCTCTGTCCGGCTATGTTCTGTCTCTCCTTCCGGAGGAAAAACGAAATCTCCGGAAAATCTGTCTGGCTCACGTCTTTGCCGCAGGCGGCTTTGCGTCCGAATCGGAGCGTCCCCTTTCCATCGGGGGCTATGACCGGATTTCCGACGATGTATTTGCGCCCTATGATTATGCGGCGCTGGGACACCTCCACCGACCGCAGAAAACACAGGCTTCCTCGGAAAAAATCCGCTACAGCGGCAGTCTCATGCGGTATTCCTTCGATGAGATCCGTCAGAAAAAAGGGGTCATCATCGGAGAAATGGACGGAGAAGGCCGCATTTCCGCCCGGTTTGAAGAGCTGCTTCCCCGCTTTCAGGTGCGCGTCCTGGAAGGAATCTTTGAAAAACTCATGGGCGATGAGACGGAAGCCTCTGAGGATTACCTGCAGATCAATCTTACCGACCGGAGTCCGGTCATCGACGCCATGCCCCGGCTCCGGAAGAAATTTCCCAATGCACTGGGTGTAGCGCAGGACATGGGATACCGGGAGGATACGGGCGAGCGGATTGCCGAGCTGGAAACGATGACCGATGAGGATATCCTTTCCCATTTTGTTTCCCGTTTCCGGGATCATCCCCTGACAGAGGAGGAAAAGGAACTGGCCCGGACCGTCTGGGAAGAGGTTTATCGAGAGGAGGAAAAGAAATGAGACCTATCCGGCTGACCATGAAGGCCTTCGGCCCCTATGCAGAGGAAACCGTCATTGACTTTGAAAAGCTGGACGGCCGCCGTCTTTTCCTGATATGCGGTCCGACGGGAGCGGGAAAGACAACCATCCTGGATGCCATGTGCTATGCCCTGTACGGCAAAACCAGCGGTGACAGGGACGGGAAAAATATGCGGAGCGACTATGCCGATACGTCGGTGCGGACAGAGGTCACCTTCGATTTTGCTCTGGGAAACCATGTGTACCGGGCCTATCGTTCCCCGGAGCAGCTGTTGGATAAGAAAAGAGGCTCCGGCCAGACGGTTTCTGCCATGCAGTCGTCCCTGTCGGAGCTGGAGAACGGCAAGGAAATCCATACCATCGAAAAGGGCGTGGAAGAAGCCGCCACCCGTCTGATCGGCCTCAATGCCGGCCAGTTCTGCCAGGTCATCCTTCTGCCCCAGGGAGATTTCCGCAAGCTTCTCGTAGCCAAGGCCGACGAACGGGAAGCCATCCTGAAACAGCTTTTCAAAACAAAACGCTTTTCCGATTTTCAGGACCGCCTAAAGGACCGTTTCCATGCGCTGATGAATAAAAAGAAGGAAGAAGAAACCGCTCTTTCTTCCGTCCTGCAAATGGAAAAAGCAGAAGACGCAGAGGAGCTCCGCAGCCGGAAGGATGCCGCCGCACAGGAGGGAAAGGCCGCCGGCCTTCTCCATGAGGAGCTGGAGCAAAAATACGGTGATTTCCGGAAGGTCTTTGAAAAAGCACTTCTCCTGTCCAATCATTTCGAGGCGCTGGAAAAGGCTCTGTCGGAAAAGAACCGGCTTCTGGCGCAGAAAGACAGCGTGACCCGGAAGGAAGAAGACCTGGCCAAAATCCGAAAGGCCCGGGAGCTTTCCCCCTATTTCGATGCCCTGGAAAAAACGATTCAGGAAGGGAAAAAAGCCAATCAGGAAAAATCCAAAGCAGATGCCCTGCGTCAGAAAGAACAGACAGCATTGAAGGAGCTGCAGCAGCAGGCCTCCGCACTGGACCTGCAGCGTCCCGGCATGGAAAAAGACCGGCAGGCTCTGGCCGTCATGAAAGAACAGATCCCCCGTGCAAAGGAATACGGACAGGCATCAGAAGCGCTGCAGCATGCCGAAAAGGCAGAAAAGCAGGCCGCCCTGCAGAGAAAGAAGCTGGCGGAAGCCGGCCGGAAGGCACAGGCGGAGCAGAAAAAGCGGGAAGATGAGGCTCTGTCTCTGCGAAGAGACTATATCTTCGGACAGGCCGCCATCCTGGCCCGGCAGCTGAAGGAGGGAGAACCCTGTCCGGTCTGCGGCGCCGTCCATCATCCCCTGCCTGCTGTATCGGACCGGCCGCTCCCCACGGAGGAAGAAGTCCGGCAGGCAGAGCAGAATGCTTCCCGTGCAGCCGAAGAGGCCCGGAAAGAAGCAGAAGCCTTTACCTGTTTTGAGGGTGCAGACTGGCTGCAGGTACAGAATGCGCTTTCTGCGGCCCGGACCCGCATTGCCTCCCTTGCGGATATCCCTGAAAGATTTCGGGACCCGGATATTCTGGCGCAGGAAATCCGGAAGCTGGAAAAGCAGCTCAGTAACTGGGACGCCGCACAGAAGAAAAATGAAGAGGATCTCCGGGAAGCCTCCGCAAAGCTGGGAGCTGCCGAGGCATCCTATAAATCGGCGGATGAGCAGAGAAACAAGCTGGTGCAGGAATATAAGCAGCAGCAGGAAGCACTCAGCCGGAGAGCACAGGAGGCGGGCTTTGCTTCTCCTGAGGACTGCCGTGCCTGGCATGACCGTTTGAAGGAAGAAGAAACACTGGCCGGAGAAATCGACCGGTATAAAGCAGACTTCACCTCCGCAGAAAAGCGTATTTCCGAGGAAACGGCACAGACCGCAGGACAGCAGAAGCCCTCTGTGGATGCTCTCCGAGAGGAAGATCAGTCCTATCAGTCCCGGATCAAGCAGGCTCTGACCTTGCAGACCGAAAAAGAAAAGGAAGCCCGCCGTCTGGAAGAGGTGCTCCGAAAAACCGCTGCGCAGGCAAAACAGCTGGAAAAAACCGAAAGGGAAGTCTCTCTGGTATCCGGCCTGTACAGTCTCACCCGGGGTGAGCGTTCCCGGATTTCTCTGGAACGGTATGTTCTGGGCACCCTGCTGGATGAGGTAGCCAAGGCTGCCAATCTGCGCCTCCGGGAGATGAGCCGAAAGCGGTACTCTCTCCGCCGCATGTCCGGCGACAGCACGCTCGGCCGGGGCGGCCTGACGCTGGAGGTGTCGGACAGCTATACCGGACGGACAAGACCGGCCAATACCCTTTCCGGCGGGGAAACCTTCCTTGCGTCTCTGGCTCTTGCCCTCGGTCTGGCCGATGTGGTACAGGCAAGACAGGGCGGTGTCCGGCTGGACACCATGTTCATTGATGAGGGATTCGGCACACTGGACCCGGATTCTCTCAACAGCGCCATGAACACACTGATTGATCTGCAGAGTACGGGACGGCTGGTGGGCATCATTTCCCATGTGCCGGAACTGGAAGAACGGATTGATGCCCGGCTCCGCGTCAGAACAGGAAAAAAAGGCAGCACAGCCGCTTTCGAGGTCGAATAGCAAGAGAAAAAAATACCGCGGAATCAACAAAAAGAGGCATCGGGATAATATTCCCGATGCCTCTTTTTACAACCCTTGTCCTTTCCCTTCTTACCGCTTCCCTTACGCAGTTTGTATTTCCGGCAGCTGTCTTATTTCAGCCGTCGGCCTCTGTCCTGAATCTTAATTTCTTTTCCGGGAATTTCTGTATCTGAAAACCGCCGATATTCCGGATATGATCTAAACGATTTTTCCGCCGCACAGAAGCTGCACCTTTTTCCGCAGTTCCTTCTCCTGAAAGCGCTCACTGAAAGAAACCTGAAAATGTCCATTCAGAACCTCGAACGATTTGATGCGGTCCACACGATAAACGGCAGGCACCATTTGCTCCTGTTCCTCCGGCTCTCCTTCCCGGAATGCCATCAGATAAAAATAATATTCAGAAAATAAAATCCCCATCGGTTTGATTTTCCGCTCTATCGTCCCGCTTTTTTCCAATTGCTCATACCGGATTTTGATCATCCGATGTTCCTGTACAGCCTGCTCGATATCCCACAAGCAGGATAAAATCCGTTTTTCATGATCCGGCTCTGTATAATGATACTTTTCATTAACCAGCAGACGGGCAATGAGTTTCTTGTTCTGTTCCGGCACGCTGCAGGCCACCAGTTTGTCCAGAAGGGGAAACATTTCATCTTTTCTCATGGAACGGCTTTCCATAAGAATTTTGCATACGGCCAGAATTTCCCCGTTGTTCAGCAGAGAAACCTCAGACTGTTCCAGCCGATATCCCTTCATTTTTCGGTCATACACAATATCCTGATGTAATTCCTGTTCTGCGAAAAAGCATCTCAGAGATTCCAGATCCCGGCGAATGCTTCGCTCTGTGACATGAAACTGCTGCGCCAATTCCTTTTTTAAAAGGACATCTCCGCGGATCAGACGAAAAAAGATCTGCAGCAGTCTCTCCGATTTCGCCGCTGTTTCATCCATACAATCCTCCCCAAATAACAGACCGCCATTTTTCCGGCCTGTTCCAATGATTTTTCCTTCATCCGACACAAAATATCCGCCGAGTCATCTATTCCGCCTCCGATGAAGGATTTCCTTTCCCTGCAGGTTTTGCTGTTGTCTCCTGAAGAAAAACCTGTAATTTTTCATAAAAATCCAGACGCATAGTTCTAATGCATCTGAAACATTACTTTCGGCCTTCCTATAACTCTTAATACCTCCCTGTGATTTATGATTTCCATTTACGGTAAAAATATTATATCAAACGCCATGGACAGCCACTGTCACTCTTTCTGCCTCTTCGACTTTTTCTCCTCTTCCGCAGCTGAGAAAATTTTCCCGGAACCCTTTGTATTCTCTGCGTTTCCGATTCGTCTGTCCCCCTTGCTTCCCATTCCCATTTTCAGTCTCAGTTCCCCGAAGCCTTTCCTTTTTCCGTTCCGACCTTTTTTCCGCACCAAAAAAGGCGCTCTTTCAGAGCGCCTCTCTCTTACTTCTGTATTTCCGGATCAGATCAGTTCCAGATTTCTCATGATTTTTCCCAGCACGCCTTCAAAGACCTGCATTTCCTCTTCCGACACGCCGCTGTAGAAGGAACGATCCATATCCTTCGCAGCCTTGCGGCTGGCCTGTTCCACAAGCTTTGCCTTGTCAGTCAGGAAAAGGCGGTATTTCCGGGCATCATCAGCCATTCTTTCCCTGCTGATCAGCCCTTTTTCCATCATGGATTTTATCATTACCGTAATGGTCGGATTGGTCAGATTCAACGCATCCTCCAGCGTTTTCTGGGTGATAATGTCTTTTTTATGCGTCGACAGGTAAGCAATAATGAGTGACTGACGGGCAGTAAGTCCGAACTTTTTCATGATGCCCGACTGCTTGAGAAGCATGATCTTATGTGCCTGTCCCAAGTTGTAGGTTAAACCCAGGTGGTCACTCCCCGCCATATCAGCTGCTTTCAAATGAATCTGTTTCTTCATAGCTCCTCCATCTCATTTCCTTTGCTGAAAACTTTCCTCCGGTGCTGCTGTACCGTTTTCCTCTCCCCTGCTTTTATTCGGAGAGCCGTCCTCTTTCTCCGTAAGCGTCCAGCGGTTGTCCCGATCAAATTTCCCTCTGTAATGATGATCACCCATGGTAATCAGAAAGTATGTCTGCTCTCCCGACTTATCCCGAATAACCGAAAATGCAGAATTTTCTGTATAACAGCTCTTTCTCCCGATGAGTCTTCCGTTCTGCCGGACTTCCAGAATCATCCGGCGGTTTTCCCAGGTCATTCGGAATTCCGTGAATTTCCCGAAGCCGTCATCGAAGCAGAGTGTGGATTCACTTCTTTCGGAAGAGCTGCCTGATGATCCGTCAAAAAAAGAATAGGAATGGTTTACTTCTCTGTAAAACGATGTGGAAGCAACATTTTGTCCGGAAGCCGGTTCTGCCGCCCCCGCACTGTATCCGCCGAAAATCCCGGCAAAAAGAAGAACAGCCATGCCCGTCTTCCTCAGAACCTGAAAACTCATAACGCGGAAAGCTCCCTTCTCAGCGAAATTTCTATCAAAAGAGTCCCTTTTATTTATTATATAGCATAAAATGAATGAGTCAAAATTTATATTTTCTTTATAAAAACCTCTGAAAACCACCGATATTTTCGGTTAAAACGCCGTTTCCTTTCATGGGATTATAGATTTTTTCTATGATAGATTCTTTATTTTCCGTCCGAACTGCAAAACACCGTCTGAAAAAGAGCACTTTCTCCTGATATTTGCTTATTATAGCCTATCCCATCATTCTCCGCTCATACTAAAAAAAACGATTTTCGTTCAAATCAGGTCTGTTTTTTATAATAAGCCGAATCATATTGATATTTCTTAAAAAAGTTTTCTTTTCTCCGAATCATTTCTATAAGCCGGAAATGCATATTATGAATCCCCCGATTTTCTTTTCTGAAATCAATTTCTTCCGATCATCCCGTTTCACAGAAAACGTCCTGCAATAATATAGATTATTCTCTTTTTATCCCTCAGATTCTGTTGTACTATATGGATAAGAATAGAGATTGTGAATTTCATTTGTTTTTGCCGGAACAGAACCGGTCTGCTCCGCAGCGATGCTGCCGGCCGGTTCAAAGGAGGAACCATATGAGAAAAACAAAAATTGTCTGCACCATGGGCCCCAATGAGGATAATGAAGCGCTTCTTGACCGGATGGCGCCGATCATGGATGCCGCCCGCTTCAATTTTTCTCACGGCACCCATGAAGAGCATCGGGCCCGTCTCGCCAAAGTACGGGCCGCCGCCGAAAGAGCGGGCCGCCCCATAGCCATGATTCTGGATACAAAGGGGCCGGAAATCCGGACCGGACTTTTGAAGCACCATGCTTCGGTGCTGCTCCGGGAGGGAGAGTCCTTCTGCCTCACTGCGGAGGATATCGAGGGAGACAGCCATCGGGTTTCCGTTTCCTACAAGGAGCTTCCGCAGGATGTGCGCCCGGGAGAAGAAATCCTCATCGATGACGGACTGATCGGACTGACTGTGGAAAGCACGGACGGCCCGGACATCCTTTGCCGGGTCAGAAACGGCGGCGTACTCGGTGAAAAAAAAGGCATCAACCTTCCCGGGACCCGGACAAATCTCCCTGCTCTGACGGAGCAGGACCGGAAGGATATCGCCTTCGCTGTCGAGGAGGATATGGATTATATTGCTGCTTCTTTTATCCGGGACGCGGCAGGGGTGGAAGCCATCCGGAAAATTCTCCGAAAGGCAGGCAGTCCCATCAAAATCATTTCAAAGATTGAATGCGCTTCGGCGGTGGAGCATTTTCAGGAAATTCTGGATGCTTCGGACGGCATTATGATTGCCCGGGGCGATCTGGGGGTAGAGGTGGATCCGAAGACCGTGCCGCATCTGCAGAAAGAAATGATTGATGCCTGCAATTATGAGGGAAAGCCGGTCATCACGGCAACCCAGATGCTGGATTCCATGATCCGGAATCCCCGTCCCACCCGTGCGGAGGTCACGGATGTGGCGACCGCGGTCAATGACAATACGGATGCGGTCATGCTTTCCGGAGAAACCGCCAACGGAAAATATCCGGCAGAGGCTCTGGAAATGATGGCCTCCATTGCGGAATATACGGAACGGTTCATTCAGCATGAATTCTTCCGCTATCGGGACATGGACAAGAGTATTTATGATTCTGTGGCCAATACGACCTGCCGTGCTGCCGTAACGGCCGCCCATGAGCTGCGGGCCAAAGCCATCTGTGCACCGACCGACAGCGGAGCCACCGCCCTTCTTCTTTCCAAGTACCGTCCCGATGTGGATGTATATGCCCTTTCCTCCTTTCCGCACACACTCCGTCAGATGATGCTTTTCTGGGGCGTCACTCCGGTCTTTGCAGAGAAACAGACCGATACGGATACTCTTTTCTCCAGATCCATGGATAAGCTCCGGGAAATGCACATTCTTTCCCCGGATGATCTGTGCGTCATTACAGCCGGCATCGGTCAGATGGGCCTGCCCCATTCCAACACGAATGTAATGCGGATTATGAAAGCCTGAATTCCGGTTTTATTTTCCGGCATCCGGATACTCTCTTCGGACGCTATTATATATATGTATAAAATATAGAAGGCTGTTTCTCCGGCCCGGAATCAGAAAACACACAGAGCCGTCAAAGGGAAACAGCCTTTTGTCTATCCGGCTGTTATATACTTGTATACTTTATTTATGCCAAATAATCATAAGGCTATATTTTTGAGCCGATCGGTGTTATATTGTTCCTAGATCATCATGTATCTGATACTTTGATTTGTAAGAGGAGGCATTCCGATGGCAAACTACAATCCCTACGAAAATATGCTCCATGTTCTGGACAAAGCAGCGACTGTTCTGGGCTACAAACAGGATGATTATGATTTCGTCCGTTATCCGGAAAGAGAACTGACGGTATCCATTCCCGTACGGATGGATGACGGCCATGTGCAGGTTTTCTCCGGATACCGGGTCCAGCATTCCACGGCGCGCGGTGCTGCCAAGGGCGGCATCCGTTTCCATCCGCAGTCCGATGAAAATGAAGTAAAAGCGCTGGCAGCGTGGATGACCATCAAAAATGCCATCGGAAATATCCCCTACGGCGGGGCCAAGGGCGGCATCCGCGTCGATCCCCACAGGCTGTCTCAGAGAGAGCTGGAACGGCTCACCCGGGGCTATATCAGAAAAATTTATCCCATCATCGGACCGGATAAGGATGTTCCGGCACCGGATGTCAATACAAACGGTCAGATCATGGCCTGGATTGCCGATGAATATGCTGCACTTTCCGGTACCTGGCAGCCTGCAGTCGTCACCGGAAAGCCGCTCTGCACGGGAGGCTCCCTGGGCAGAAATGAAGCGACCGGCCGGGGTCTTCTTTTCACTCTCCAGACCTGGTGTGAAAAGAACCATAAGGATATCAGCGGACTTACCATGGCTCTCCAGGGCTTCGGCAATGTAGGCTCCGTAGGCGCTCTTCTCATGCACAGAGAAGGTGTAAAAATCACCACCATCGGGGATATCAACGGCACCTGGCACAATCCGAACGGACTGGACATCGAGAAAATGTATGTTTACGCCAACAGCCACGGCCGTTCCCTCAAGGGCTACACCGAAGAAGGGGCTGCCCTCATTCCTACGGAAGAGCTTTTCAGCCAGGATGTGGATATTTTCTTTGCAGCCGCTCTGGAAAATCAGCTGAATACAGATACCATGGGACTCATTAAAGCAAAGCTGATCCTGGAAGGGGCCAACGGTCCTACCACAGAAGAAGCAGACGCTTACTTTGAAGAAAAAGGCATCGAAGTCCTTCCGGATGTCATGGCCAATGTGGGCGGTGTCGTAGGCTCCTATTTCGAATGGGTACAGAACCGCACCGGCTACTACTGGACGGAAGAAGAATACAATGACCGTCTCCGCAAGCAGATGCGGCAGGCTTATGAGGATGTCTTTGCCCTGAAGGAAAAATACCATGTCACCTATCGTCTGGCAGCTTATATGCTCGCTCTCCAGAGAGTCGTGGAAGCACAGAATATGAGAGGATTCCTGGGCTGATTCCCTTTTATCCTTTTCAGAAAAATCTCCTCCGCAGAAGCAGGGGAGATTTTTCGTTTTCGGACAGTCCGTCCTCAGGAGAAAATATGCAGATTATAAGAGCTTACCGTCCGTCAGACATCGGGGAAATCACGGAGCTGTTTTTTCGGACAGTCCGTGAAACAACCGCAGGAGAATATACGGAAAAGCAGCGCGCTGTCTGGGCGCCCTGCCGGCCTGACCCGGATATATGGGACAGGGAACTGCGGGCGCACCATACCGCAGTGGTTCTGGATAAAGGCATCATCGTCGGCTTCGGTGACATCCATCCTTCCGGATTCCTGGACCGTCTTTTTGTCCATGCAGAACACCAGCGGAAGGGAATCGGCTCCATACTCTGCTGCCGTCTGGAAAAAGCCGTTCCGGGAACGGTCACGGTCCACGCATCTCTCACCGCCCGGGCCTTCTTCGAAAAAAGAGCTTATACTGTCCTTGCAGCACGGACAGAAAACCGGAACGGCATTTCTCTTCCCTATTTCCTGATGGAAAAAGTACGGCGGAAAGAACCGGCCGATTGAATTCCTTTCAAAAAAATCGGGAGCTCCTTTTCCGGAGTTCCCGATTTTTCTTTTTCTGTTTTCAGCCTGTTTTCCGTTATTTCAGACAGCCGGAGCGGAAGTTTTCCTCCCGAAGGCTCAGCCCATTTTCTGTACGGTCTCTGCTGCCCATTTCCGTCCGATCACATATACATTTTCCGAGAATTTTTCAATGGCAGGCATGGCCGTTTCCCGAATCGTACGGTACAAATCATCATTAAAATCCATCGCAGTGACCATTTTCCCCTGCGAGCGGAAAATAAATCCGTGCTTTCCCTCTTCATTGACAGCGAAGAGCACTTCATCAATATGCTTATCACTGTACATCTGATCCAGCCGGTCCCATACGGCGCTCTTCATCAGCTCCACGATGCGGTCATCCATGCCCGCATCCCGTATGGAAAGCTTTTCCTTAAAATCATTAAAGGAGGTTACCAGCCGTGCCGTATACCCCCGGAACTGGCGAAGAAGATTTTCATATTTCTCCTCTCCGCCGCTTCCGTCTGCCAGAACAAAAATGATGAACCGGTCTTCCTGCTGGTGATAAAGGAAATTATAATTCAGAAGCGTTTTGGCTCCGCAATGAGGGCAGACAAACCGGAAAGCGCTGTTGTCCCGCACAGCCTGCCGCATTTCCGGATTTTCCTTTGTATTGATGCCGTCCCAGACAGTGAACGGCGATGCCTTCCCGCACTGCGGGCAGGTGATATCCTGAGTATTCTTTGTAGACATAGGTTCCTCCTGAAATTCTTTTTTCCTATTATACAATAGAAATGTACAGTCCTGATAAAGAATTTACCAAATCGGAGCAAAGAGGACCCTGTCCGGGTTTGACAGGCCTTTCCTGCGGTGCTATCCTATAAGTAATTTCAAAAAGGCAATGACAGGAAGAGTAGGCATGGGGAGCTGTCCCAGAGAGCTGCGTAAGGTGAAAGCAGTACGGCAAAGCATGCTGAAGATGGACTTGGAGCCAGTGGGACCGAACAGTGAAGTCCCCCGGGTCTGCCCGATACAGCAGCAGGGTATCAAGGCTTCGGCCGGCGTACTTATTAAGGCCGTTACGGCAACGGAGCGGTAAATTTGGGTGGTAACACGAGATTCTCGTCCCTTTCGGGGCGGGATTTTTTTATGGGAAAATCCTCCGTCCGGAAGGATTTTCCTTTCCCGATTTACCGGCATTTGCAGGATCTTCCCGTACAGATCCAAGGAGGTATATTATGGACATCAAAACACTTTGTATTCACGGCAGCGACAGAGCAGATGCAACAGGCTGCGTTTCCGTCCCGATTTTCCAGAGCGCTACCTTTCGCCATCCGGAGCTCGGCCAATCCACCGGCTATGATTATTCCCGCCTCGGCAACCCCACACGGGATGCCTGCGAAAAGGTTGTAGCCGCATTGGAGCACGGTGCAGGATGCACAAGCTACTCCTCCGGCATGGCAGCCATTTCCATGGTTATGGAGCTTTTCCGTCCCGGCGATACCGTCCTTTCCACGGATGATCTGTACGGCGGCTCCATCCGTCTTTTCCGCCTCATCAATGAGAAAAACGGCATCAACTTCCGCCTCATCAATACCTCCGACCCGTCCCGCATCGAGAAAAACTTTGATGATACGGTAAAGGCCCTGTATGTGGAAACACCGACCAACCCGATGATGCAGATCACGGATATCCGGAAGGCTGCGGAAATTGCTCACAGCCACGGAGCGCTCCTGATCGTGGATAATACGTTCATGAGCCCCTATTTCTGCAACCCTCTCGATCTTGGGGCAGACATTGTCATTCACAGCGGCACGAAATTCCTGGCAGGCCACAATGATACGCTGGCAGGATTTGCCGTATGCCGGGATCCGGAGCTGGCTCAGCGTGTTCATGACCTGTATACGACGGTAGGCGGCTGCCTCTCTCCCTTTGACAGCTGGCTCACCATCCGGGGCATCAAGACGCTTGCTGTCCGCATGGAAGCTGCACAGAAAAATGCCATGCGCATCGCCGAATGGCTGACACAGCAGAAGGAAATCACCCGGGTTCTCTATCCGGGTCTGCCGGATTTCCCGAACAAGGAGGTTCATGAAAGTCAGTCCCGGGGAAACGGCGCTATGCTTTCCTTCTATACCGATTCCCATGAAACCGCTGCACGGGTTCTGAAAAAAGTACAGCTGATCCGGTTTGCGGAAAGTCTCGGCGGTACGGAAAGTCTGATTACCTATCCGGCTACGCAGACCCACCATGATCTGACCGAAGAAGAACGGGAAGAAAGAGGCATTACGGACTGCCTCCTCCGCCTCTCCGTCGGCATCGAATCCGCAGAAGATCTGATCGGAGATCTGGCACAGGCCCTGAAAGAATAAGCCCTGAACGGAAATCTGCATCCTGAAAAGAAAATAAAAAACGCCTGCCGTTTCGGCAGACGTTTTTTATTGAGCTGAACATTCCGGCAGGGAAAGCAGACACCCCGTCTTTTTACCGGCCTGTCCGGATCCATCCCTTTTTCCGGGCCAATGCGTAGTATGCCGTACCGAGAATGACGACGGCTGTACTCACGACGCCGTACATATACCGGTATCCCAGGACCATGGCCAGTGCCCCCAGAATGGTGGCAGAAAGCCCGACAGCAATATCCAGAGACCAGAAATACGTAGAGGTCGCCACTCCAGTCCGGGAAGGCGGAGCGCTCTGAATGGCAATGGTCTGTGCCGCCGGGGCCAGAGCACCGAAGCCCAGTCCGAGGAAGGCTGCGGAAACCAGAAGAAGCACCGGCCCCTCCACCATGGAAAAGAGGACAAAGCCGATAGCGAAGGAAAGGAATCCCGGATACACCGTGAAATCCGGCCCGTTATGGTCAAATACATATCCCACCAGCGGCCGGGTGACAACAATGATCAGCGCAAAGACCATAAAGAAAAGGCTGGTATAGCCGGTCAGGTCCATGGACTGCGTATACATGGGAATAAAAGTCAGGACCCCTCCGTAGGCAAAAAAGACAAAGGTGGACATTCCTACAGCAGGAAGGGCATTCTTATCCAGAAAACTGGATATGGTAAACCTGGCTCTTTTCCGGCTGCCCGGCAGGATGACCTCTTCCGGCAGTTTCTTTCCGTTCCCCGCCGCAAGAGCCAGAACAGCCAGAATTCCCAGAGAAGAAAACAGAACGGCAGAGCCGAAATACTGAATGACCAGAAGGCCGACCATCGGTCCGATGACCATGGCCAGATTGCCGGATACCGCAAAATAGCCGATTCCTTCCCCTTTTCTGGCAGGCGGCAGAATCATGGATGCCATGGTGGCGGAAGCCGTCGTTCCCAGGGCAAAAAGGATGCCGTGAACCAGCCGGAGACCGAAGATCATATCCAGGGAATCTGCAAAATGAAAGGCAATCATAACCAGGAAAAACAAAGCGGAAACGCCCAGCAGAAGCTTCTGCTTGTTCGCCTGATCAATGATTCTTCCCGCAAAGGGACGGGCCGACACTGTGCCGATCTGGAAAAAGGTCATTGCCATCCCGGCCTCCCACTGGCCGCCGCCCATTTCTTCCGCCATATAAATCGGAAGTGATGCGATCAGGATGTACTGCGACATGAAATAAAATAAATTAGTGAGACCCATACCGATAAATTCCCGGGTCCACAAATTGGTTTTTCCCATATGAATGTTTCCCTTTCCGTATTCTATAAACTGTATTTCAGAAAACATTATTTATAATAGCACAAAAGGCAGAAATTATTTATATAAAATTTCTAAATTTTTATCATGATATGCCTAAAAAAATAATAGGCAATCCTAAAATCCTGTCCTGCATCTCTTCTCCTTTTCTCTCTTTCCTCTCCGCTCATGTATAATATAGGAAATGTTTCTTGTATTTCGATCAGGCGAGGCGCACTATGTCTCTTCATTTTATTTTCGGACGGGCGGGAACGGGAAAGTCCCGCCGATGCTATGAGGAAATCCGGAACTATGTGCTTTCCGGCCATGACCGCAAAGCATTTCTTCTGGTCCCGGATCAGGGAACCTATACGGCGGAATATCTTCTGGCCGCTTCTTTTCCCCACGGAGGATTCACGGACGTAACGGTATGCGGTTTTTCCCGGCTGGCTTACCGGGTTTTTCAGGAGCTTCACTCTCCCGTAGCAGATGCTCTTTCCCCGCTGGGACAGCAGATCATCATCCGCCGTCTCCTGGAAATGAACCGGGAAAAGCTGCAGGCCATCCGGCGGGCCGCGTCCTATCCCCATTTTTCGGAAGAGCTTGCCGCTTTTTTCCATCAGCTTGATACCTTCTGCATGGAGGAGAAAGATCTGCGTCTTGCAGCAGAGCAGGAGGGAGACACCCCGCTGGGGAGAAAATTATCCGATCTGCACCTGCTGTATCAGGCCTACCGGGCCTACCTGAAGGAGCACTTTTCCTATGAAGGGAGTCTGTTTGACCTGCTGGCGCGGGAAATCCCGAAATCCAGAATGATCCGGGATGCCCGGATCTGGATAGACGGCTTCAACGGACTGGTTCCCCAGAAAATCCGTATCGTATCCGCCCTGATCCGCACTGCCCGGGATGTAACGGTCACGCTTCCCATGGATTCCCCGGAGGAAGCAGCCCGCAGCGGGAATTTTGCCCGGCCGATGCAGCTGTACCGGCAGATTCTGCAGGAGGAACGCCATGCCGATTCGGTGGTGCTGAAGGAGCCTGTCCGCTTCCGTTCTCTCCGTCTGAAGGAAATGGCGGAGCATTTCTTCGGCCGCCGGCCGCTCCCGTTCAGCCGGGGCAAAAGTCCCTCTGTAAGACCGGATGTTGGTCTCCATATCCTGGAAGCCCCCGAACGGAGCAGCGAGGTCGATGAAATTTCCCGGACTATTGCATCTCTCGTCCGGGATAAGGGCTTCCGCTACCGGGATATTCTGATCCTTCTCCGCAATCCCGACGATTATACGGATCTTTTCGAAAGATCCTTTGCGCTGTATCAGATCCCCGGATTCATCGATCAGAAGCATCCCATGAACAACCATCCGCTGGTTATGCTCCTGGACCGCCTCCTCCGTTTTCTCACGGCAGAGACACACCGAAAAGGAAGCGGCTGGCGGAAGGAGCTCCTTTTCCGGCTCCTGAAAACCCATATGCTGTCCGAGCTTTCTCCGGATGAGGTGGACCGTCTGGAAAACTACGTCCTTCTCCATCGGATTCGCCCGTCCCAGTGGCATACGGTCTGGGAATTCCGGGAAATCCGCAGTCTGGATGAAGCGGCACCGCCTCCCGACGACAGGGAACGGGAACAGCTGGCGCAGGTCAATCAGTGGAGAGAAAAGGTCGTCTGTCTTCTGGATGATATCACCGGCCGCTGGCGCACTGCCGTCACCGCAGAAGAAAAATGTGCGGTTCTGTATAATTTCCTGCTGGCGGAGTCGATCCCGCAGAAGATTTTTGCACTGGACGAAAAGGACGAAGAAAAAACAAACCTTCGCCCCCATCTCCAGGTATGGAAAAAGGTCCTGTCCCTCCTGGATGAAATCGTCCATGCTGCCGGAAAAGACAGTCCTTCCGATGAAGATTTTCTGGCAATGTTTGAGGACGGCCTTTCTGCGCTCACCTACTCCACCATTCCGCCTTCTCTCGACCACGTGACCGTCACCGGACTGGACCGCGGCTATTCCATGGAGGCCCGGGCTGTATTCATCCCCGGCGCCGCAGAAGGAGATTTCCCGAAACATCTGGAAGAAAGAGGCTTCTTTACGGAAGCGGAAAAAGAGCGGCTCTATGAGCAGTCTTCATTTCTCTTTTCCTCCAATCTGATGCAGCAGATTCACGAGGAGGAATTTGCCGTGTACCTGGCGTTCACCCGTGCCCGGGATGTCCTCTATATTTCCCGTCCGAAGATGACGGAGGACGGAAAAGAAACGGAGCTTTCCTTCCCGGTTTCCCGGCTGATTGCGCTTTCCTACCCCTCGGAGGTCCGGGAGGTTTCTGTCCCGTCTCCGGAACGGAACGACCCGTCCTTCTTCTGTCACCCCGGGGAAGCGCTTTCTTTCCTGCCGGGCGTGCTGCGGGAAAAAATCCCCGGAAAGGATTCCTACTGGACCGGCCTGGTATCATGGGCCGCAAACAGCAGGGACTTCCGCCCGCTTCTTTTATCCCGGCTGCGGAGTCTTTCCTATGCCAACCGGTCTTCCTCCCTTCCGCCTGCTCTGGCTGCCAGACTGTTCAAGCCCGGCGGACGGTTCTCCAGCTCTGTCACCCGGCTGGAAAGCTACCGGAGCTGCCCGTACAAGTATTTCCTTCAGTACGGACTGTCCGTAGAGGAGAGAAAGGAAGGCGGAATCGAAACGCCGGACTTCGGACTGTACCTTCATGCTGGACTGCATCAGTTCGGCGCTGCGCTCGAAAAGGACCGCAGACAGTGGCGGGATGCCACCGATGAGGATATTGAACACCTTTCCTCAGAAATCGCCCGGAATCTGTCTGCCCGGATGAAGTACGGCATTCTCCATTCCGACGGAGCCTCCCGCTATACGGAACGGGAGCTGAACAAAACCTTCCGGAATGCACTGGTGACCTTCCGGGAATGGAGCCGCCGTTCTTCTTTTGATACAAAAGCACTGGAAAAGGACTTCTTTGTCCGCCTCGCTGCAGAGGAAGGGGATTCCCTCACGCTCAGAGGAAAAATCGACCGTCTTGATGTCAGCGGGAACCGGGCGGTCATTGCCGACTATAAGACAGGCGGAGCAGAGGCATCGCTTCGGGAAATCGTTGCCGGCCTGAAACTGCAGCTCCTGACATACTTCCTCGCCGCTGCGGAGGAAGCGGGGAGAACGGGAAATACACTTCTTCCCGCCGCACTGATGTATATCTACCTGTCCGGCGATGTGCGGGCCGTCGCCCAGACGCCTTCCGGCGGCATTCCGAAGCTTCCGGAGAAAGACAAGGCCGCCGGGTATTTCCTGAATGACCCGCAGGTTCTCCGCGATCTGGATGCCCATATGGGGGAAACCGACTCCTTCCTGTCCGTGCGCCTGAAAAAAGACGGGACCTTTTATGCCTCCCCGTCCGTTCTCACGGAGGAGGAATTCCGGAGTCTCCTCACCATCGTGCGGAGAAATATTCTTTCTCTGTACCGGAAGATGTGCTCCGGAGATATTTCCATCCGCCCTGTCCGGTTCGAAGGGAAAACGGCATGCACCTACTGCCCCTACCGTTCCGTCTGCCGCTTCGATCCGTCCCTGCCGGGAGAGGAATATGACTATGCCCTGCTTCCCGGCAATGCATTCCTGAAAAAGAATCTCGCCGCCATTGCTGCCGGAGCCGATATAGCGGAGCTGGCCGCCGCGGAAAGAAAAGAAAAGGAGGATTCCCATGAGTAACCATTGGACCAAGGAACAGGAAGACGCCCTGAACGCCCGGGGAAGGAATCTTCTCCTCTCCGCCGCGGCAGGAAGCGGAAAAACGGCCGTCCTTACGGAGCGCATCACCCGTCTGGTCACCGATCCGGAGCATCCGGTCAATATCAATGAACTGCTGGTCCTGACCTTTACCAAGTCTGCTGCTGCGGAAATGAAGGCCCGGGTATCCTCTTCCCTCACAGCTGCGCTGAAGAAGGCCGATGAAGAGCATCAGGAAGCGCTTGTGCACCATCTGGAAAAGCAGATTTCCCTTCTGGGAAACGCCGCCATTTCCACCCTGGACTCCTTCTTCCAGTCTCTGGTCCGGCAGTATTTTTACCTGCTCGATCTGGACCCCAAAACAAAAATCCTTTCCGATGAAAACGAGCAGTACCTTCTCTCTGAGGAAGTCCTCACCGAGGTGCTGGAAACCTTTTATCAGAAGGGCGACCCGGATTTCCTGGATACGGCCGATTTCTTTGCCGGCCGCTATCAGGACAAGAAGCTCCGCGCCGCCGTCCGGGATCTGTGGAATTTTTCCCGTTCCATGGCCTTTCCGGAGGTATGGCTGTCCCGTCTGCCCGATGCCTATGCCCTTCCCGAAGAGGCATCCCTCGATGACCTTCCCTGGACAGCTTCCGTACGGGAAACCCTTGTGCGCTCCGCAGAAAAAGCGGCGGATCTCTACCGGGATATCTTTTCTCTCATGGAGAATTCCGAGCCGATCCGTACCGCTTACGGCGAAATCCTTTCCGGGGAATACGATTTCTTCTCCCTGCTGGCTTCCGCCGAAAGCTGGCGCACCCTGTACGAAAACAAAGATTTCTCCTTTGCTGCGCTCCGTACGAAAAAGAGCGATCTTGCTTCTTTCGGCATGACGGCGGCTCAGTTCAAAGAGCTGCCTCCCGTATCCCGCATCAGGGACATCCGGAATCAGGCAAAGGATATATTTTCCAAAGAAATCGCGCCGATTCTTTCCGTTCCGCAGTCCCAGTGGCTGGAGGAAACCCGGGCCATACAGCCTGCTGCCCGGGTCCTGTCGGAGCTGACCCTTGCTTTTTCAAAAGCCTACATCCGGAGAAAAAAGAAGGAAGCGGTGATGGATTTCAACGATCTGGAGCATTATGCGCTGGACATCCTGCTGGATCGGGACAATCCCGATTTCAATCCGATGCAGGCCCGGGAATTCCCGTCGCAGACCGCTCTGGCTCTCCGCTCCCGGTACCGGGAAGTCATGATTGACGAATACCAGGATACAAACGGTGTACAGGAGCTGATCACCTCTCTTCTGTCCGACGGAAAGAACCGGTTCATGGTCGGTGATATCAAGCAGAGCATCTACCGCTTCCGTCAGGCGGACCCCACCATTTTCCTCGAAAAATACAATACGTACACCCATGACCCGGCCTCCCTCACGTACCGTATCGATCTGAACCGGAATTTCCGGAGCGATGCCTGCGTCCTGGCTTCCATCAATTTTCTTTTCCGGCAGATCCTTTCCGAGCAGACGCTGGAGCTCTCCTACGGAAAGGAAGAAGCCCTTTATCCGGGACGGAAGGAAGAGTCCCGTCCGGCCAATTACCTGGGCGGTCCGGTCTCCATTGAGCTGATCGACAGCAAATCCGTCCGGGAGTCCGAGGATGCCGATCCCGCACTGAAGGAAATCCAGAGTGCCGCCGCAGAGGGACGGCTCATTGCGGAAAAAATCCGCACCATGATGGAGGAAAAGCAGCAGGTCATGAACAAGGACGGCACTTTCCGGCCTGTTTCGTACGGGGATATCGTCATTCTTCTCCGGTCCGTGTCCTCCAAGGGCCCCGTTCTTCTGAAAACCCTGGAGGAAAACGGGATTCCCGCCGTCTCCGACCGGGAGGATGACTTTGTGCGGAACAATGAGGTGCAGGTTCTCTGGGCACTCCTGAAAATCCTGGACAATCCTCTCCAGGATCTCCCGCTCACAGCGGTTCTCCGTTCCTTTTTCGTCGGACTGGATGAAAAAGACCTGTCCCTCCTGTATCTTCTCAAAAAGGAGGAAAAGGCCGATTTCCTGTGGCCCCTTCTGGAAAAGCAGACCGTCCTGTCCCCGGACAAAACCGAAGCCCTTCTGCATTTTCTCCGCCAATACGGCAGCTGGAGAGAATCATCCCTGCTGGACGGGATTGCTCCGCTTCTCCGGAAAATTCTGGCCGATTCGGACTACCTCACCTACATTTCCGGCCTCCCCGGCGGCGCCTTCCGGAAGTCTCATGTGCTGTCCTTCTATGCACTCGCCCGGGCCAGGGATGCAGGCACGCACAACGGACTGTATCCCTTCCTGAACGATCTGTCCCGTCTGACCAAAATTTCCAAGGAATTCCGGAGCCGGACTGCTTCCGCTGCGTCCGATGCAGTCCGCATCATGACCATCCACCGAAGCAAAGGACTGGAATTTCCGGTGGTCTTTCTCGCCGATACGGCAAAATCCTTCAATCTCCGGGATTCTCAGGCCGCTTTCCTGCTTCATAAGGAGCTGGGGCTCGGTCTGCAGTATTATGACAAGCCCCACCATGCCCGCTGGCCCAGCCTGTACTGGACTGCCCTGAAATCAGCTATACAGAGAGAAAGCCGGGCCGAGGAAGCGCGTCTTCTCTATGTGGCCATGACCCGTGCCAGAGACAAGCTTTTCCTCATCGGCCTGTGCAAGGATGCCGGACAGGATCTGGACCGCTGGGCCGCTTCCCTCTTCTCCTCGGAAAAAGAATTTCTCCCCGCTCATATCACCGGCGATGCCAAAAGCTATCTGGACTGGATCATGCCGGCAGTACTCCGCCACCGTTCCATGGAGCCTGTCTGGAACCGTCTGGACCGTATTCCCCGCTATCTGGAGGACAGAGCGGAAGGGCAGGCAGATTTTCTCTTCCATGTGACAGACCTGCCCTGCCTTTTCACGGAGGAGGAAAAGGCCCTGTGGACCCATCAGAACCGGCAGTCTCCGGAAAAGCAGTCCGCATCGGACCCGCTTGCAGACTATCTGTCCAGCCTGCCTCCGCCTCCTGCCTGGATGGACCGGCAGCTGACCTGGTCCTATCCCCATCCGGGAGCGGTGGAAACGCCGTCCAAGCTCACGGCCACCGCTGCAGTAAGCCTCAGGGAAAAGCAGGAATATGCTGCTGCCGAGGAGCCTCCCTTTCCGTCGGTCCTTCTTGTGGAAGACGGAGACGACTGCATCCCCGCCGGTGCGCCTGAGGACACTGCAGACACACCGCCGGAGGATATGCTTCCTCCGGACTACAGCACCCCGCCGGCATTTCTTACCGATGAAAAAGAAAGACTTTCCGGCGGCACTCCTTTCGGGACACTCATGCACAAGGCCATGGAACTGCTGGATTTCACAAAGATTCCGGCTGACAGAGCGGCATTCCGCCGGGAAATTGAACGGCTGGGGAACGAACAATTCTTCACGGAAGAGGAAACGCGGATTCTTCTTTCTGCCCGACACCCCCGGCATCCGCTGGATGCGCTTCTTACCTTTGCCGCCGGCCCCCTGGCAAAGCTGATGAAACGGGCCGTCCGCATACGGAAGGAAATGCCCTTCTCCATTCTTCTCCCGGCGCACTCTTTCTACCCGCAGTGTGAGGAAGAGGAAAAGATTTTCCTCCAGGGTGTCATGGACTGCCTCCTGGAAGGCGAAAAGGGCCTGATCATTATCGATTACAAGACCGACCGGCTTATGACGGAGGAACAGCTCCGCAGGCATTATCGGGAGCAGCTCCTGGTCTACCGGGAAGCAGGCAGTACTCTTCTGGGGAAACCCGTACTGGGCCTCTTCCTCTGGTCCTTCGAGCTGGGAAAAGCCATCCGTATTGAATAATCTCAGACAGACAAAAAGGCATGACGATCCTTTCACGGATTCGTTCATGCCTTTTATATTTCCGCCGTCCGGCGGTCTTCTTCTTTTACGAAACAGTGCGCCTCATTGCTCTGTTTCCGGGATATTCCGGGTTTCTCAGATTCCCAGTGCTTCCTCGGCAGTAGCCGGCATCTTCGGAAGCGGTGTCTTGAACCATTTTTCATGAATCTGATTCAGCGTTCCGTCAGCAGTCAGCTTGGCGATAGCACGGTTCACTTCCTGCTGCAGAGCCTTATTGTCCTTGTTGAAACCAAAGGCAAAGTACTGCACCTCGGAATCGGGCACATCCACTACGCGGAACTGGTCATGTCCGTCGGTAGCGACAAAGTAATCGGCGGAAGGCTTATCCAGCAGTCCCGACCGGGTGCCGCCCGCTTTCAGCTCCATGACAATGTCTGCTGCACTGTCGAAGCCTCTGACCTTCCAGCCCTTGCTCTGCGCATAGGCTGCTGCGGTAGTGCCTACCTGCAGAGCCACCTGTTCATCGGCAGCTACATCACCGGCCTGATGAATGGGGCTGTCTGCTGCTGTAACCAGCGCAAGCTTTGTTTCATAGAACGGTGCCGCAAAAAGAATCTTCTCCGCTCTTGCCTTTGTCGCCGTCATCCCGGAAGCGGCCATATCCACTTCATGGGACTGCAGTGCCGGAATCAGTCCGTCGAAAGCAATGTTCTTCCATTCGATTTCCTTTCCCATTTCCTTTGCTACTGCCCGGACCACTTCGATTTCATAGCCGGTGTAATCCTTTCCGTCCTTATCCTTGAATTCGAAAGGCACATAGGTGGCATTGGTGGCTACTTTCAGAACATTTCCTGCCGGTGCTTTTTCCTTTTCGCCGCTACATCCCGCAATTCCTACGGCCAGAATGGCAGCCGCCGCCAGCAGAAGTCCTTTTTTCAACAGTTTCATAATATTTCCTCCCTTTCCCGGAATCCCCGGAAATACAAAAGCGCCCCCTTACGGAAAAGCGCTTCATTGCAAAACAAATTCAGTTTTATTTCATTTCCATTCCCTTTGTGTCCCGGACAAAGAACAGTACATTCAGTGCTGCTGCCAGATACACACCGGAAAGGAGAACGAATGCTGCATTAAATCCTTCACTCTGTGCAATGGTCCCGATAATAACCGGTGCAAAGCCGCCTACCGCACGTCCGGTATTAAATATGAAATTCTGTGCAGTAGAACGGGCATCGGTGGTATAGCATTCGGAGAGAAGCGTACCGTACCCGGCCATCATGCCGTTGCAGAAGAAGCCCAGGAAAGCGCCGCCGAAGAGAAGAGCGATGGGCGATCCCAGATTGACGTAGATATAAACCATAGCCGCCGCACATACATAGAACAGCAGGTACGGCTTCTTTCTGCCCAGACGGTCGCAGAGAGCGCCGAATACGTAGATGCCGGCGATCATGCCGATAACGGTAACAATCATCCAGCCGGACATGGAAGCCGTGGTCAGGCCGTGTTCCTTCAGAAGAATCATGGGCAGCCAGACCATAATGCCGTAGTAGCCGAAGTTCTGTACACTGGTCATGACGGTCAGGGAAACCGTGGTCAGTGCTTTCGAAGGAGAATCGAAGAGAAGCTTCAGCGGGAAGGATTTGGCAGATTTCAGATCTTCCTCTTCCTCTGCGGTGAGGGCTTCCCCTCTCTTCCGCTTTTCTTCCAGTTCCTTCTTATAGGCCTTGCGCTTCTTCCACAGCGGCGGTTCCTGGATGCCGTGACGGGACCAGGCAGCCAGCAGGGCAGGAACAACGCCTACCAGGAAAAGGCCTCTCCATCCCCAGGAAGGAAGGATGACCGCAGCCAGGACAGCGGCGAGCACAGCCCCTGCCTGCCAGCCCATGGCAACCCCTGCAGTGGCACGGGCACGCTTGGCTGCCGGCCAGGTTTCCGCGACCAGCGTCATGCCGATGCCGTATTCCCCGCCCAGACCGAGTCCGGCAAGGAAACGGAAGATTTCCAGATGAGCTGCACTGTCGGCAAAAGCACAGGCACCGGTAAAGACAGAAAACAGGATAATGGTCAGTGCAAAGGTATGGACACGGCCCCAGTAGTCAGCGAGAATACCGAACAGGTATCCCCCGAGGACTGTACCGATCAGGGTGTAGGTGGCAATGAGGCCTCCTTCGCCCAGAGACAGGCCGAACTCCGCGACAATGGCTGCCATGGCAAAGGACAGAATCAGCACATCCAGACCGTCCATGGCATAGCCGAGGATGGACGCCCACATGATCTTCCATCGTTCCCTGCGGGTGACACCCGTTTCTTCAAATTCCAGTTGTTCCAATGATTTTTCCGACATGGTTCCTCCGTTCCAAAACATAAAAATAATTGTGCCCAAAACTGCACAAATTGTCTTATTATAAAACGGATTTTCGTAAATGAAAAGTCATTTTTTCGTTAAATTTTTTTAAGAAACGGAAATTCCGAAAAAAAGAACGGTTCCGAAGAACCGTTCCTGCCGTCAATTTTATTTTTTCCGCTTCAGCAGTCCCCCCTGGGTTTCCTGCACATCAAAGACCGAAATAAAGGCCCCTCCGTCAATGCCGGTCACGACCTGTTTAAGCTTGTTCACTTCCAGGCGGGAGACTACACAGTAAAGCACATCCTTGTCTTCCTTCAGGAAACCGCCCCGGCCGTGCAGCCGGGTCACCGCTCTCTGCATATCATGAACAATGGCATCGCTCACCCGGTCATAATCATCGGTAATGATAAAGATGCCCTTGGAGGAGTCAAGCCCGGTGGAAACAGAATCAATCATCCGGGAGCAGATGAAATAGGCAATGAGAGAATACATGGCGGAATTCCAGCTGAAAATGAATCCCGCCGCGCCGAGGATGAAGAAATTGAAGAACATCACAATTTCCCCGACAGAGAAGGAGGAGCGGTTTTCCAGGAAAATCGCCAGGATTTCCGTACCGTCTGTGGAACCGCCGCATTTAATGACAATGCCGACCCCGAGCCCGATGATAATGCCCCCGAAGATGGTAGACAGGAAAGGATCGGTGGTCACCGGCGGCAGTGTCTCAAAATAAGAGGAGCAGAGGGACAGGACGACAATGGCAAAAAAGGACGACAGCGCCAGCCGGAGTCCCAGCCGCCTCCACCCCAGATAGAAGAAGGGCAGATTGAGGAGCACGACCAGCATGGTGAAGGGAAGCCCCGTCAGGGCCTGTGCCAGCAGGGAAATACCGACGACGCCGCCGTCGATGATATGATTGGGAATCAGAAAAAGATTCAGCCCTGCCGAATAAATCGACGCCCCCGCAGCCAATCCCAGCACTTTCCGCAGCAGGCGGATTCCGCTTCCTGTTCCAACGGTCATGATAAGTCCCCCTGTAAAATATAAAAAAGCCGCGATAACCCGCGGCTGTCAGCAGCAATGGCGGAAGGGATGGGATTCGAACCCATGAACCTCTCACGAAGTTAACGGTTTTCAAGACCGCCTCCTTCAACCGCTCGGACACCCTTCCATGTGCTCTTTATTATAGCTTTTACCGCGGGATATTGTCAAATGAGACTCCCGGCCGTTCCTGACGGATTCTTTACTTGCCGGCGTATAATAATAGATGTGACAAAATGAAAGAAATAAGAGGTACTCTTTATGAATGCAAAAGAAACCATTGACACAATCCTCGCTGAGACGGGCAAGGCAGTCCTCGGCAAGGAAGAAGTACTCCGCCGCATCCTTACCGCCATCCTGGCAGGAGGCCATATCCTGATTGATGATATTCCCGGCGTAGGGAAAACCACCATTGCCCTGGCCTTCACCCATGTGCTGGGACTGGACTGCAAGCGGATGCAGTTCACCCCGGATGTGCTTCCCACGGACATCACAGGCTTTTCCATGTATGATAAGAATTCCGGCACCTTCCGGTATGTCCCGGGCTGTGCCATGACCAATCTGTTCCTGGCCGATGAAATCAACCGGGCATCCCCGAAGACCCAGTCGGCGCTGCTGGAGGTCATGCAGGAAGGCAAACTTTCCGTAGACGGAAAGACCCATGCCGTTCCGCAGCCCTTCATTGTCATGGCCACGCAGAATCCTTTCGGGTCATCCGGCACGCAGGAGCTTCCGGAATCCCAGACGGACCGCTTCATGATCCGCATCACCGTAGGCTATCCGGAAAAGAAGGATGAAGTCGAAATCCTGAAGGGCAGCCGCCGTCTTGCTCCGGATGCGCTGTCTCCGGTCATTACCGCCGATCAGCTGCTGCAGCTCCGGACGCAGGCCGCTGCCGTCCACACGGAGGATGCGCTCTATGCATACATGGTCGACATTGCTGCGGAAAGCCGCCGCAGACCGGATATCCGGCTCGGCATCTCTCCCCGGGGAACGATGGCTCTGGCAGCAATGACAAAGGCCCATGCGCTCACGGAAGGCAGAGACTACGCTGTTCCCGATGACGTACTGGCCGTAGCCTCCTATACCCTGGCTCACCGCATTTCCCTTTCCGGAGAAGCCCGCTTTGCCGGAAAGACGCCGGAGGATGTCCTGACCGATCTTCTGGCCGCCGTGCCCATGCCCACTCTGCAGGAGGAATGACGGGATGATCCGGATTCTTTATATCTTTCTCCTTATCCTGTCCTTCCTTCTTATGACTCTGTACGACCTGTACGGTGCCTTCCTTCTTGCTGTTCTGCTGGCGGCGGTGCCTCTTCTGTCCGCTCTTTTCGGACGGCTGGCGGGGAAGCATCTTTCCGTTTCTCTCACGCTCCCGCAGAAGGCCCGGAGAAAGGAATCGGTTTCTGCTGTTCTTACCGTTTCGGGAAAAGCTGTGCCTTTTCTGGGCGGTCTCCGTGTCCGTCCCGCCGCCCGCTCCTCTGAGAG
Organism: uncultured Dialister sp.; assembly: GCA_938038225.1. Classification (GTDB taxonomy): domain Bacteria; phylum Bacillota; class Negativicutes; order Veillonellales; family Dialisteraceae; genus Dialister. Next base: position 763,569 of record CALHRX010000007.1, read on the forward strand.
ACCGGCGCTTTCGGAAAAAAGCATTTCCTTTTCCGTTCCCGTTTTTCTCCCCCACTGCGGCCGAATCCTGACAAAACCCATGCGGGTGGAATGGACCGATCCGTTCGGTCTTCTTTCCTTTCACAGAAAGCTGGCCCGCCTTCCTCTGCTGGTTCTGCCGGAAAAGACAGGCCGGGAAGATATCATCCTGCAGAGCCTGTCCCGCCTGCAGTCCGCCGACGAGACGGAACATTTCGGCGCGACGGAATACAAGCCGGGAGACAATCCCCACCTGATCAACTGGAAAATTACCGCCCGCACAGAGGATGTGTATGTACGGGATACCTGGCCGGCGGAAAGCGACAGTCTGATTCTTGCCGCTGATTATGAAAAGGACGGAGACCTCCGGGACATCGTGGCGGATGCTCTCTATTCCATAGGCTCCGCCCTCACCGGAGCACACCGCTCCTTCCGCTTCGCCTGGTCCACGGAAAAGGGAGTACCCGTATTGGAGACGATCCGCACCGGAGAAGACTGGCAGCGGGCCGTTTCATCCTTTCTGGCCTCCGGCGGAGACCGTGCCCTGGAAACCGCTTCCTTCAATCCCACGGTTCCCCTGCTGTACCTGACAGGAAATCCCGATCCGCCCGTGCCGCCTTTATTGTCACCGGTTATCTGGTGCGCCGCTGAGGGATCCCGGCGGGCGGCTCTGTCCGGAAAAAGCGCTCTGGAAAGTGCTTTGGGAGGCCGGATATGAACCTTTTTCTCCCATTGATTTCCGCTCTGGGTGCCTTCGGCGCTCTCTCGGTATGCACCGCTTATTTCGGCGGGTCTTCCCTGCTTCTTTCTCTTTCCGCCTTTATCCTGACACTGGCTCTGACTGCCGTCGGCGGAAAGCAGGATAAAAGCCATCAGCTCCGCCTTGTTTTCGGTCTTTTCTTCCTGGCCTTCCTGGGATTGTTCTTCTTCCGGGACACTCTTTCGGAAAGCTTTCTCGCTTCTGCCGGTGCTCTGGCAGAGACACTCCGCGCCCCTTACGGGCTGACCATGGCTGTCCCGAAAGCAGCCCCCGGAACCAGCGGCACTCCCTTTGCGTTCTTCCTGGTATACCTTACGGCGTGCTTCTTTACTGCGGCTCACTTCTTTTTCCCGGGAAAGATCCTACAGGCCTGCCTTCTGACGGTTCTTCTCTTTCTCGGCTTTTACTACGGCACGGATGTTCCTGTATACGGAACGGTTCTGCTCGGCGCATACCTGCTCACCATTCCTGCAGGACTGCGAAAATCGGTACGGACCTTTCCGGAAGTCCCGGTCTTTCTCTTTGCCCTCGCGGCAGGAACCGTTCTTTCCCTGATTGTGCCGGAGGACCGCTATGAACAGCCCGGGTTCCTTTCCCGCATGCAGGACACCATCGTTGCCTCCACCGCTCCCTATGACCCCGTTTTCCATGCAGGCAATGCCTACACGGGCCTCATGAAGGGAACACCCGGCAGCGACGCCCTGGGCTCCGTCAGAGGCATCCGCTATTCCGGACGGATTCTGGCCGATATCGAATCGGCGGAAACGGACCGCCGGCTGTATCTGCGGAGCTGGACCGGCGGCGCTTACCGTCTGAACCGCTGGAACGATCTTCCGGACAGCGACTATGACAGTGTTTCTTCTCTTTTCCGGAAGACCCAGGGAGAATGGTATGACCAGGGTGCCTGGCTCATGGAGGTCATTTCCCGGAGCCCGGCCCTTTCGCAGACTCTGTCCAACTATACGAAAAACGGAGAAACACCGGCAGGAATGAAACGGGATTTCTCCGTTGATGCAGTCTATGAAAAGACAAAGTACTTCCTTCTGCCCTATGACGCCAGCTTCGGCACGGATTTCTTTGTTTTCGACCGGGCGCCGGTCAGTGCAGGCGGAAAGGCCTATTCCACCTATCGGTGGGACCTTCCCGCAGGAGCCCTTCTTTCCATGATGGCCCGTGAATCCTCGGCCGACCCGTACTACACTACCTATATGCGAAGCGAGGAATCATACCGGAAATTCGTCTATGACCGCTACCTGGATGTGCCCGACTCCGTAAAGGAAGCCCTTTCCGCACTGGGGCCGCTTCCGAAGGTATCCACTCTTTCCGAAAAACGCCGCCGGGTGGAGGAAATCCGTACTTTCCTGGCACAGAATTACCGCTATACGGTCAATCCCGGAAAAACTCCCGTGGGAGAAGATTTCATTTCCTATTTCCTCCTCCACAGCAAAAAGGGATACTGCACGTCCTTTGCTTCCGCAGCCGTAATGCTTCTCCGTGAATCCGGCATTCCTGCCCGGTATGCCGTAGGACTTACCGTGGGGCCGGAAGAGCTGAACAGCAGCGCCCTTTCCCCGTCGGGGCTCCGCCTCTTCTCCGTGAACGACCGCCATGCCCATGCCTGGGCAGAGGTTTACGTGGACGGTCTGGGGTGGCAGCCTGTGGAAATGACGCCGGGCTATGACGGCACGCCGAATCCATTCCCCCTTCCGGAGGACAAAAAGAAAAATGACGCCGGTGCCCCCGATGCTCCCCGGGATGACCGGGAAAACCGCCGGGACAATCCGGAACAGCCATCCTCTGCAAACGAAAAACAGACGAAAACGCCGCCTCCGCAGCAGCAGCCTCAACAGAAACCGCCGCAGCAGTCCCGTCCGCAGAACGGCAGCACCTTCTCCTTTGCGGCCGAGCTGCTGGCCTTTCTGCTTGTGCTCCTGGCCGGTGCAGCGGGAGTCCTCTTCTTCCGGTGGACCGCCGCAGACCGGCTGATTGCCCGGGCTTCCTCCGATAAGATGCATTTCAACAGGCTTATCGATTACGGAGACCGCCTGTCTGTCTGGGCGCAGCTTCCCGTCAGAGGGCCGCTCTCCGCCCGCCGGGAAGCCGCACGGAAGGATGTCCGCTTCGCTCCCCTGGCAGATTTCCTGGCCCTTCTGGAAGAAGCCAAATTCTCCGGAAAAGGACTTTCTCCGGAGGACCGGAAGCACGGTGCCGCACTGATCCGCACCGTCCGGGAGCGCTGCCTGTCCGGAATGACATTCCGGGAAAAGCTGGATTTCCGCATCCGGCGAAAGCTTTAAGGTTTCATTCCATATCTCTGCCCTGCAGGGCATTCAGAAAGGATTTTTCATGAAAAAATACAGATTTCTGCTTTTTGATCTGGACGGCACCGTCTCCGAATCGGCGCCGGGCATCATACGCGCCGTCCGGTACAGCCTGAACGCTCTGGGCATCGAGGAAAATGACCCGCAGGTGCTGCAGAGCTTCATCGGGCCCCCTCTTAATGTGCAGTATAAAAAGGTGTACCATTTCACCCACGAGCAGATTGTCACGGCTGTCACCAAATTCCGGGAGCTGTATGAAACGGAAGGCATCCTGGACTGCCGCCCCTATCCCGGACTGGACCGCCTGTTCCGGGAGGCTCTGGCGGATCACCGGATCCTTGCCGTAGCCTCCAGCAAGCCCGAGCCCTTCGTGAAGCAGATCCTGGAAAATTTCGGATTTGCGCCGTATTTTTCCGTCATCTGCGGCAGCGAAGTCGGGGATGAGCTGGAGAAGAAAGACGAAACTTCCCCGAAAGCACGAATCATCAGGAAAGTGTTCCGCTGTCTTGCCGAAGCGGGATTTTCCTCCCGGGAAATCGAAGGAAATGCCCTCATGATCGGAGATACCGCCTACGATATTCATGGCGCAAAAACAATGCATCTCCCCTCCGTGGGCGTGACCTACGGGTACGGTTCACGGCAGGAGCTGGAAGAAGCCGGTGCGGACGCGCTGGCGGATTCTCCGGAAGCCCTGCGGGAACTTCTTCTCGGCAAAGAGCAGAAATAAACGTTCCGTCAGAAAAACAGACAGCCAAATAAAAAGAGAGGCAGGAGAATATTCTCCTGCCTCTCTTTCGTTTGGCAAACTTTCCGATGCGTTTGTATCCTTATGACTCCCGTTCCCTGCACGGGAATGCTCTGCATATATTATTTCCGGTCAGATCAGACCGCGGACCAGAATGATGCCGATCAGCACAGGAAGCACATACTGGAAATAGGGTTTGATCCACCGGGGCATTTTCATGCCTTCCCCGGCATTGACCTCTGCCAGGTATCTGTCAAAGCCCCAGCCGTTCTTCCATACGCAGAATACAGCAAAGATAACGGACCCCAGGGGAAGGACAATGCTGCTCACCAGGAAGTCCTCCGCATCCAGGATTTCCTTCCCGAAAATCCGTACATCGGACCACACGTTAAAGCCCAGGATGCAGGGCAGGCTGCCGAAGAAAATCAGCGGCAGAAGAATCCATACCGCCTTTTTCCGGCTCCAGCCGAAATTGTCCATGCAGTTGCCGATCAGCCCTTCAAAAACGGCTGTAACTGTAGAGAAGGACGCAAAGGTCATGAAGATAAAGAAAAGCGCACCCCAGAAGCGTCCCATAGGCATATTGATGAAAATATTGGGAAGCGCCTGGAAAATCAGAGAGGGCCCTTCCGAGGGAGCCACCCCGAAGGCAAAGCAGGCCGGGAAAATAATCAGACCTGCCATGATGGCCACGAAGGTATCCAGTACGGTGATGCGCACCGCTTCTCCCGTAAGCGCATAGTCCTTATTGATATAGCTCCCGAAGATTTCCATGGAGCCCTGCCCTACGGAAAGGGTGAAGAAGGCCTGGCTCATTGCCGCAGCGGCTACATTTCCCAGTCCGGCTTCCACAGCCCGATTCCAGTCGGGAAGCAGATAGAATGCCAGTCCCTTTTCTCCGCCGGGAAGAAGCATGCTGTTCACTGCCAGAATGACAATCAGCCCCAGAAGGCCCAGCATCATGACTTTCGTCACCTTTTCCAGGCTCTTGGCGACCCCGCCGGCGCAGACGGCGAAACCGATCAGTACATTCAGCCCCATGAAGAGAATCAGCTCTGCCGGATTGGAAACCATTTCCCCGAAGGAAGCAGATACCCCGGCAGCGGTCATCCCGTCAAAGGAACCGTTGGCAAAGCGCCAGAAATAATCGACCATCCATCCGGAAATCATGGTGTAGTAAATCATCAGGACAAAGGTGCCCAGCAGACAGGCCCAGCCCCAGAGATGCCATACCGTTCCTTTTTTCTCCAGGGTTTCCATGCCCCGCATGGCGCTTTTCCGGCTCGCCCGGCCGATGGCCAGTTCCATGGTCACTACGGGAATGCCCATCAGAATCAAAAATGCGATATAGAAAAGTACAAAAACAGCGCCGCCGTACTCACCGCAGATGTAAGGAAATTTCCATACATTGCCGATGCCGATCGCACAGCCCGCACTGACCAGAATAAATCCCAGACGGGATTTGAAACTGTCTCTTTCTTCCATTCTTCTTTCCTCCTGTGCAAATATGCCTTTCTATTTTAATAGAATGCGGGGAATTTATCAAATGCACAAAAATCCGGATTTTCCCCTGTTTTTTCTCACATCAGCCCGCGGATAAAGATAATCAGAATCAGAATCGGCAGCACATACTGCAGGTAGGGCTTGATCCAGAGCGGCATTTTCAGGCCGATTCCCTTATTGACTTCTGCAATGTACCGATCAAAGCCCCATCCGTACCGGGTGACGCAGAAAAGAAGATACACCATGGCTCCCACGGGAAGAAGCAGGTTGCTCACGATGAAGTCCTCGCTCCCCAGTACATCCCTGCCGCCGATGAAGGTCTGATCCCTGAGCACATTGTAGCCCAGGACGCAGGGCAGAGAGAGAATCAGCATGGCAATCGTATTCACAATGACCGCCTTTTTCCGGCTCCATCCGAAATTATCCATGGTGCTGGCAATCAGATTCTCAAAAACGGCGGTCACCGTGGAAAAAGAGGCAAAGGTCATAAAGATAAAGAAGAGCGTCCCCCAGATGCGCCCTCCGGTCATATTCAGGAAAATCTGCGGCAGGGTGATGAAAATCAGGGACGGGCCCTGATCGGGCTGTACATCATAGGCAAAACAGGCCGGGAAGATGATGAATCCCGAAAGAAGAGCCACGAAGGTGTCCAGCGCAGTGATCCGCACCGATTCCCCGGTGAGGGAGAAATCATCGGCCATATAGCTCCCGAAAATTTCCAGGGACCCCAGTCCCAGAGACAGGGTAAAGAAAGCCTGACTCATCGCCGCAGAGGCCACATTGCCCAGACCGGCTTCCACAGCCCGGTCCCAGTCGGGAAGAAGGTAAAATTCCAGTCCCTTTTCTCCGCCAGGAAGGAGCATGCTGTTCACTGCCAGAATGACAATCAGAAACAGAAGGCAGAGCATCATCCATTTCGTAATGCGCTCCACACCCCTGTGAAGCCCCAGTCCGCATACAGCAAATCCCAGAACCACCGTAACGGCCATGAAGAGCGTCATTTCCCAGGGATTCGCCAGCATGGCGCCGAAGACAGCCGGTACACTGTCATGGCCGGCCCCCTCAAAGGTGCCGGTGAGGAATTTCCAGAAATAGGAAATGATCCATCCCGATACGGTGGTGTAGTACATCATGAGCATGGTGCATCCGGCCACACAGAACCAGCCCCAGATGTGCCATACGGTCCCTTTCGGCTCCAGCGCACGGTAGGCACGGACCGCACTCTGATGGCTTGCCCGCCCGACCGCAAATTCCATGGTCATAATGGGAATGCCCATAAGCAGCAGAAATCCGATATAAAAGAGCACAAAAACAGCGCCGCCGTACTCACCGCAGATGTAGGGAAATTTCCACACATTGCCGATGCCGATGGCACAGCCTGCGCTCACCAAAAGAAATCCCAGCCGGGATTTAAAACTTCCTCTTTCTTCCATTCTTCCATTCTCCTTTTCTGTTCAAATGCAGTCTTTATTGTAGCACAAAGTATCTTTTCGGCAATAAGAAAAACGGGCCCTGCAATTCTGCAGAACGGCCCGTTCCTTTTGTCTTTATATTCTTTATTTTTTCTTTTTAAATCTGCCAAAACTCAGATCAGACCCCGAATCAGGATGACCAGAATCAGCACCGGCAGAATATACCGGAAGTACGGCTTGACCCAGAGCGGCATCTTCAGGCCAATGCCCTTATTGACCTCTGCCGCATATTTTTCAAATCCCCAGCCCCAGCGGGATACGCAGAAGAGGAGATAAATGAGCGCACCGCCGGGAAGGAGAATGTTGCTGACCAGGAAGTCCTCGCTGTCCAGTACGTCCCGGGCGCCGATGAAGGTCTGTCCCTTGAGTACATTGTAGCCCAGAACGCAGGGAATCGAGAGAATGAAAATAGCAATCAGATTGACAATGACCGCCTTTTTCCGGCTCCATCCGAAATTGTCCATAGAGCAGGAAATAAGATTTTCAAAAACAGCAGTCACCGTGGAGAAAGACGCAAAGGTCATGAATACAAAGAAAAGCGTTCCCCAGAGCTGTCCGCCCGTCATATTGAGGAAAATCCGCGGCAGGGTAATAAAGATCAGGGACGGCCCCTGGTCCGGCTGCACATCATAGGCAAAGCAGGCCGGGAAGATGATAAGGCCTGCCATGATGGCTACAAACGTGTCCAGCAGGGTAATCCGCACAGCTTCCCCCGTCAGGGTGAAATCATCCGACATATAGCTGCCGAAGATTTCCAGTGCCCCTACCCCCAGAGAAAGGGTAAAGAAAGCCTGATTCATGGCTGCGGAAGCTACATTGCCGATACCCGCTTCCACGGCCCGGTTCCAGTCGGGAAGGAGGTAGAACGCCAGTCCCGGTTCTCCGCCGGGAAGGAAAATGCTGTGTACGGCCAGAACAATAATCAGGAAAAGGAGACAGAGCATCATCCATTTCGTAATGCGTTCCACGCCGTTGTGCAGACCCAGTCCGCATACGGCAAACCCCAGAACCACCGTAAGGGCCATGAAAATTCCCATTTCCCAGGGACTCGCCAGCATGGCGCCGAAAACAGCCGGCACACCCTCTGCGGACATGCCGGAGGAAAAAACGCCGGTGAGAAATTTCCAGAAATAGGACAGCATCCATCCCGATACGGTCGTATAGTACATCATCAGCAGATAGCATCCGGCCAGAGCAAACCAGCCGTGAATATGCCACAGGGAGCCTTCCGGCTCCAGTCTTTTATACCCGAGCACCGCCGATTTCCGGCTTCCTCTGCCCACAGCCAGCTCCATGGTCATGACAGGAATCCCCATCAGTACCAGGAAAGCCAGGTAAAACAGCACAAAAACAGCCCCGCCGTATTCTCCGCAAATGTAGGGGAATTTCCATACATTCCCGATGCCGATGGCACAGCCTGCACTTACCAGGAGGAATCCCAGCCTGGATCTGAAACTTCCGCGATCTTCCATTTTTCCATTCCCTTCCGTTTATTATTTTTTCTTTTTTTACACGAATCTTTTCTATTTTATACGAATTAACCGGCTGTGACAACAAAAAAGAGGAGAAAATCAGATTTTCTCCTCCCTGCCGGACCTGTCATGCCTGTACACCGGGAAAATATTTTTTCAGAAAAGGCACATCCGGGTCGGCAAATGTCTGACCTGCCAGATACTGCAGAAGTCCCCCTATGTCCTCATCAAATGCCATCTGCCGTGATGCCAGCAGCTGCTGCTTTTCTCCGTATACCTTATTGATTTCCTTTTTCCCGTACTTGTTGTCTCCCAAAAGCGGATGCCCGATGTACGCAAACTGTCCCCGGATCTGGTGTGTTCTTCCCGTAATCAGCCGGCACCGCACCAGAGCGAGTCCGTCCCGTTCCGCCAGCTTTTCATAATCCAGAACAGCCGTGCGGCTTCCCTTGACGGGTGTATCGGACAGGAATACCCGATTCTGCTTCGCATCCTTGAAAATCTGATGGGTCAGTCTTCCCTGCGGCGGGAGACCCCGCCCGAGGACAATGCACAGATAGGTCTTGTGGATTTTTCTTTCCCGGAAAAGCTTCTCCAGCACATGTCCGGCTGCTTCATTCTTTCCCAGAAGGAAAAGCCCGCTTGTTCCCCGGTCTATGCGGTGCACCGGATAAGGCTTTCCTTCCCCTTTGGCCAGGAGATACGCTTCCGCCCGGTCCAGAAGCGTATCCTTCTCTTTCCCGGTGATGTCCATGCACAGAAGACCTGCCGGCTTGTGAAGCAGCAGGACCTGTTCATCTTCATAAATAACGGTGACGGCCGATTCCTTCTTTTTCTCCTGTACATAGGAGGTGATCACATCCCCCGCCGCCAGACGGTATGACGGGTCCTCTTTTTTCCCGTTCACTTTCAGCTTTCTGTTTTTCAGCGCCTTCATGAAAAAAAAACGGGGCCAGTGCTTTTTCTCCGTCATATAGACGTCAAGCCTCCTGCCCTGTTCCTTTTCGGAAATCCGGAATATTTCCATTTTCCCTCCTCAGTGAATGCTGACGGCCGGCATATCCTCGTCCGGTCCTCCCAGTATGGCACTCTCCGCTGCGACCAGACGAAGCGTATTCATAACTTCCTGTTCATGCTCGCCCGCCACATCAAAAGCACCGCACATAGCCGCCGCCAGGGAAGCCACAACAAGCCGTCTCTGCTTCTGATCAATGGAAAGCTCCACCGTGCCGTCCGAGGATGCCCGGATGGTAATCGGTACTCTCTGCTGATCCTTCATATATCCTCCGTCGGAAATCCGCCCCGAAAGCGGAATCTTTCCGCATTCTTCCACAAAGCCGCCCGCTTTCCCGCAGACCGCCTGAAATCTTTCTTCTTATACTACCTGATGAAATGAAATCTGTAAATGTATGAATTCTCCCTCTTATTCATTATCAAGATAAGATGAATAATATTCTCCTATTATTATTATAAGTTTATTTGGCGTATACTGAGTACAGAAAGGAAATTCCGGAAAACCTCCTGTTATTTGCCAGTGAAATGCAATATACCTCCGGTAAGATGCAAAATATATTTTAAATGCTATTATAAATATTTTTGATTGTTAATAATCTATGATATTCATTTATAATAGAGTCAGAAAAACATTCGAGTACAAGGAGGCCATCATGAACAGCAGGGATTATCTGGAATACAAAGGCAGCTGGCTTGCAGAATGCAGCATGACCTCTTATGCCATTGCTCCGGGGAGCGATCTTTTCTACGCACTGGAAAAAGTTCTGGCCCCCTCCTGGCTGGGAATCCCTGCCGATCCGGACCGGAATACAAACCTCTTCTTCCGGGAATACCTGATCTACCGGTTCTATATTACGAGCCGTATCCTCCGTTCTGACCCTGCCGGTCTGGGACGGTCCCTCCCCCTGGCAGACGGACTGCGGAATACCCTCTCCGAGCTATCCCGCACGGTCCGCCTGTCTATGGGAAAGGCTGCCCTGAACGGCACGTACACCCGTATCCCCGATGCAATTTCCGGAATCACTCCGGAGCTCCTGAAGGAACGGTTCTCTCTTTATGAAGAAATCGACCGGAACGCCTTCTTCCTGAAAAATAAAGGGGAAGCCCTTGCTCACGGCCTTTCCCATTCTCTTGCTCTTGCGGCCAAACTGGCCTGCATCATCCTGGACCCGTCGGAGACGGCTCTTCTCCTGAAGGAAACCGCCTCGTACCGCCGTTTCCTGCTGAAGGAAATTCATTCCTACACACCGGAAAAAATCCATGCGGAGGTCCGGAAAATCAAAATTTCTTCCGGTTCCCATACGGCAGCCGCCGCAGGAGAAAGACTTCTCTGTCCCGCCTGCACCCTGCTCGCCGGCATGGCTGCCGGTATCCTCCTGCTCTTTGCCTGAAATGCCGCAGGGCTTTCCTGTTTATCTCATTTCTGCCGCCTTTCCCGCCGACGCCGATATTCTTCGGTTCGGCGGCTTTCTTATGAAATTCTTTACTTTACCTTGATTTCTGATTCCGATAAAATAGGGATACCGAGAAAGGAGGCTGCTATGGATCTTTCCCTATACATGGAAAATGCCGGCACCACTGCGGGGATGCGGGCGCTCTTTTCCTATATGACCGAACCGCAGGGAAGCTACTACCTTCCCATGATTTTTTCCAATGTTCTGAAAAAGAAAAAGATTTCCTTTACCGAGAAGGAAAAGCATCGATGGAACAATTTCCTGGCGGACTACTTTGTCTTCCGGTTTTTCATCGCCCGCCATGTACTGAAGACATATGCAGCGGAATATACGCCGCTGCTGTACGCTTTCCGGGGCATTTCCAAGCAGGAAGAGCATTTCCCGGAATTTCTGCAGCCCGACCGTTTCCGGAAAGACGCGAAAACCCTCCTGTCCCTTTCCGATGCAGACCTTTCTGTCTATACACCGGAATACATCGCCGAATATCACCGCTCTTTTGAAGAAATTTCAAAAAAGGCAGAGCTTTGTTTCAATGATCCGGACCGCATCCTGAAAGCCATCACCGAGGAAGCGCTTCCCGCCCTGGCCCGAAAAAACGGAGTTTTTCTCTATGCGCCGGTCCGCTGGTTTTTTGACAGGGAGACAAAGGATTATGCCGACTACCTTTCTTCCTTCTTCCGGGGCTTCATTCCCATACCGGATCTGTTTCCGGAAGAGCCGAAAAGGAAAGAGCCATCCGAAAGCAAAGCCGCAGGCTCCGTTTTCCCTTCCGGCAAAAAAGTCCCGGCTTTCTGTCTTCTTACAGCCATCACCCTGATCTGTCTGTTTCTGGCCGCCCGCTGACTGCAGTATTTACGAATTCCATAAAAAAAGGAACCGCGATGCAGCGGTTCCTTTTTTATGCCTGTGCGGAGTATCCCGCCGGGCTCTTTTTAAAATACATCCTTCAGTACGATGGTCTGTTCACGGCTCGGACCTACGGAAATGATTCCGAGCGGCACACCGATCAGCTTGGAAATTCCTTCCAGGTATTCCTTGCACAGAGCCGGCAGCTCATCATAGTTTCTCATGTCGGAAATCTTTGTTTTCCAGCCCTTGAAGGTCTTGTATACCGGAGTTACCTTTTCCAGGAACTTCAGGTCAGCCGGATATTCTTCCACTTCTTTGCCTTCGTATTCATATCCGACACATACCTTGATTTCATCCATGCCGTCCAGGATATCCAGACGGGTGATGGCCAGGTAATCAAAGGTATTCAGTTCTGCCGCATAACGGACAGCCCGGGTATCCAGCCAGCCGATACGGCGGGGACGGCCTGTAACGGTGCCGAATTCATGAGCAGTATTTCTCAGATAATCCCCGGTTTCATCCTTCAGCTCAGTCGGGAAAGGACCTTCGCCGACACGGGTGCTGTATGCCTTGACAACGCCGAAAATATTATTCATCATATGCGGTCCGATGCCTGCGCCGATGCATGCGCCGCCGGCAGTCGGATGAGAAGAGGTAACATACGGATAAGTGCCGTTATCGCAGTCCAGCATGGATGCCTGTGCCCCTTCAAAAAGAACGTTCTTTCCTTCTCTGACCAGGTTCTGTACGGTATAGTTCGTATCCTTTACATAAGGACGAAGCTTTTCTGCATAGCCCAGGTAATCGGTAAGCATGGTTTCATAATCGAAGCCTTCCATTCCGTACAGCTTTTCCAGGATCATATTCTTCTGGTCCAGATTATATTTCAGCTTTTCAGCAAAGGTTTCTTTGTCCATCAGGTCGCACATCCGGATGCCGATACGGTTGATCTTATCTGCATAGCACGGACCGATGCCGTTCTTCGTCGTCCCGATCTTGCGGCTTCCCTTTCTGGATTCTTCCGCTTCATCCAGTCTTTTGTGATACGGGAAAACGACCTGTGCACGGGTGGAAATCTGCAGATGCTTTGCATCAATGCCCTGTGCTTCCAGGTTTTCCATTTCTTCCAAAAGGCTCTTGGGATCTACTACGACGCCGGTACCGATAATGCATACGGTTCCCGGGTACATGATGCCGCTGGGCATCAGACGAAGCGGATAAGCCTTGCCGCCGGTCACTACGGTATGCCCTGCATTGTTGCCGCCCTGGGAACGGACGACTACGTCTGCTTTCGCTGCCAGGTAGTCGACAATCTTTCCTTTTCCTTCATCGCCCCACTGGGCACCGATTACCATTGCTGTTGCCATTATTCATTCTTCCTTCCTGTGGAAAATCTCTTCCCGTCCGCATGAACGGGAAAATTGATCCAAGTCTGTGATTCTTACACATACACGTTTATTATACCATACGAACGGGAACGATGCGTAAGGAAACGGAAATTCCTCTGCTTTCCCGCCGCAAACGCCGAGGAAACACGCAAGGCACGGCCCGTTCTCCGTGCAGAAAAAAGCGGCCGCCGATGAGCGCGCCGCTTTCATAAATGCATTCATTTTTTATTCTGCTGTTACCGATACATGGATAGTACTGGTCACCTGCTGATGAACCCATACTTCCACATCATATTCCCCTGTGGTCTTGATGGGGCTCTTCAGACGGATATTCTTCTTGTTCAGATCGAACTTGTACTGCGCCTTCAGGGCTTCGGAAATATCCTTGCCTGTTACGGAGCCGAAAATTCTTCCGTCTTCGCCGCTCTGCACCTTAATAACCAGCTTGACCTTTTTCAGCTGGGAAGCCATGATGACAGCTTCATCTGCGGCAACCTTATCCTTGAAATCCTTTGCTTCTTTTCTCTGGGAAGCAGTATTCAGATTCGCCTTGGTTCCTTCCACGCCCAGTCCCTTGCGGATGAGCACATTTCTTCCGTAACCGTCGGAGACCTCGATAACGTCTCCCTTTTTCCCCATTTTCTTTACATCCTGTAAAAGTACTACCTTCATTCTTTTTCCTCCTTTATTTGCTTACGGACTGCTTCGATAACCTGCTTTTCGATCTTCGCCCTGTCCGCTTCCTTACCCAGCTGCGCTCCGGCCACGGTAAGATGACCGCCGCCGCCGATGGATTCGGCCACAACCTGCACATTGACCGTCCCGTTGGAACGAATCGACACGCTCAGCCCCTGATCGGTATGATAGAACAGGAAGCTGACCCGTATGGTATTCACAGTCACGAGATAATCCGCCACCTGGCCTGCCAGAATCTGCGATTCTTCTGTTCCTTCCGGACATTCCGCAACGGCAATGCACTTATCCACGATCCGCATTTTGGAAAGAATCGAGGCTTTAGCCTGGATGAACCGGATATCCTCCGAAAACAGCCGGCGCACCAGTGTTGTATCGGCGCCGCACCGCCGCAGATAGCTGGCCGCATCAAAAGTCCGCACACTGGTCTGAACGGCAAAATTCTTCGTATCCACAACAATGCCCGCATAGAGGCAGGATGCTTCCGTCACGTTCATTTCCCGGTCTCCGCCGTAGTACTGAATCAGTTCCGTTACCAGCTCCGATGCGGAGGACGATGACGGCTCCATGTAGGACAGGAGCGGCTGAGAAATGACTCTGGAGGACCTTCTGTGGTGATCGATGACCACCCGCTTGGAGACCTTGTTCAGAAGCTCCGGCGCTGCTACCATTTCGGGAATGTGCGTATCCACAATAACCAGAATGGTCCGGTCGGTAACGAGACCCTTTGCCTCGCTTTCATCTATCAGAAGCCCGTCCTCTTCGCCGTTTGCGGAAATCGCTTCAATCATCTTCCGGCACGTTTCCTTTTCCCGGGAAACCACCACATGGGTCTCCACATGAGAGGCCTTGGCCAGGTGCGAGAATCCCACTGCTGCGCCGAGAGCATCGAAATCCTCATGATTATGCCCCATAATCAGCACCATATCGGCTTCGGAAATGATTTCCCGCAGTGCCTGCGCCACCACGCGGACACGGACACGGGTGGAATTGACCGATGCAGGGCTCTTCCCTCCGAAGGCCTTTGTTTCCTTCCCGATGCGGACGATCGCCTGATCGCCGCCGCGGCCCAGTGCCAGATCCAGAGAAACCTGCGCTTCCTCAAACTGCTTGGCAAAGGTTTCCTCACTCTGCACAACCCCGATGGAAAGCGTCACCGGGATGCGGTTCACCGTATGGATATCCCGCACGCTGTCCAGAATATCGAAATTGGATGCCATGATATCCTGCAGTGTCCTGTGGTCGATGCATCCTACAAAATCATTGGAGGAATACTGCTTGATAAAGCCGTTTCTTTCCGTGAAATAGGACAGTACCTTTTCCGTTACATCCGACAGAAGGGAGGACCGCTCCACGTCCGTCATGTCAGCCGTAACCTCGGATACATTGTCGATGCGGACCAGACATAAAACCGGCCGCGACTCCATGCATTCCCGGACCGCTTCCTCCACATCGGTTCTGTCCATGAAATAGAACACCATGAACGGAGAATCATGATCCTCATCCTTGTCCAGGAACTTATGGAATACCCGGAAATAGGCATTATTCACATGGCAGTCAAACCAGCCTGTCTTTCCCCAGATCTTGGCCAGCTTCTGCCCGACGATCAGATCCTGAAGACGAACCCCTTCCTTGACAGCAGAGCCGCCCCAGCTGCGGAATACATTGTTCGCCCAGACCAGCTCTCTCGTATCATCCATCATAGCAATGCCTACAGGAAGGTTCTTTACCGCATAAACCGTACCGGCAGAAACTCCTGCGGAAAGTCCGTCCAGGTAGCGCATCAGCTTTTTCTCCTGTCCGTCATCGCTGCGCTTCACATAAATCAGACAGCCTGCCACGACAATGCAGAGAAGAATCCCCAGCACCAGATTCTGGCTGACCAGCAGCAGCACTGCCGCAATGAGCAGCCCGATGAGCAGCCGGGATGTCCCCTTGTACACCCAAATATCACTCAGCATAATATCCCCTGTTTCTTCGAAACAAATCAAATTGAATCAGATTCCCTTCGATACCCCTTATGGTACTCGAAAACGAAAGGATATGCAAATCACCTTAAACCGATGATTTTTCCGACACGGATGCGGCTCCGATACACCGTGATTTTCACGGGCCGGTCCGTTTTTATTCATAATGATTCTTCTTCCGGTAGTTCAGACCCATATCGGCCATACCGAGGAATACAAGCCCCATCTGGAACATTCCGATGAAAAGAGACAGCACTACGATGAGAAGCCGGAATGCCCGGAGAATCGGATAGCGGTGCGGCATCCACCACACGGTGGCCACCCCCTGCAGCCAGAAGAAAAGGATACAGAAAGAGCCTGCATTGTAAGCGATATAGGAAACCGTTTCCTGCTCCGGCAGAAGATACTGCACAGCCAGAACCGCCACATAAAGGAAAATGAATGCCCGCGGGAATTCCCACCGTTCCAGACTCGGCAGCTGGGGAATATCATGGATGCCCATGCGGCTGAAAATCACCTTTCCCAGTGTCATGGAGGCCCAGGAATAGAACAATGCCGCCGCACAGACCGTGAAGGGCACGGATTTCTTCATGGCCTCCACCATCACATCCACCTGTTTTTCCGCTTCCGCCAGCTGGTCCCCGGAATACAGGGAAGGAAGCACTTCCGTCATGGCCTCTTTCACGGAGTCCATGGCTTCTCCGCCGAAAAGCAGAGAAGGCATTCCCAGCATATAGAGCGCTGCCAGCCCTTCCCCTACAAGAGCAATCAGCACCATGGCCGCTCCGAAAAGAAGCGTCTTCGAGGCGGAAAGCTTCCTTTTGTAGCAGAAGCCCATGACGACCCCGAGCACCCCGAAGATGGCGCAAAGAAATGCGGCGGAAATAACCCCGAAAAATACCGAATCCAGGATGAGCACGCCGCCTGTCACAACCACAGACCACTTCACACCCTGCTTCATGCCCAGATATGCAATGGGAAGCGGGATCAAAAGAAAAACAATACCGGAAAAAACCGGCACATACAGCCCGATCATGGACAGTACCACCGCCAGGGCCGTACTCATCCCGGCCATGACTACTGCATTTGTCTGACCTGTCTGGTTCTGATTCATGAAATTCGACTCCTTGACAAATAGAAGGAATACCCCTTCTCTGTTTTGATATATTTATTTTATTTTATCATAAAATTTCCGGGACTTGGCTTCCGTATCATGTCTTTTCGTACTTCCGGATACTTTTTCTTTCCTTCTTCCGTTTTCTCACGTCCTGTTGCAAATTGTGATATAATAGAAGCAGCGACTATGGAACGGCTTACTATTGAAAGGAATTTCAATAGGATTTTTTATATTTTCCCTGTATCGGGAAAAATTACAACTGAATAGGAGGTTTTATTCACCTTGAGTAAATCCAGATTACAGATCATTCCCCTGGGCGGACTGGGGGAAATCGGAAAGAACATGACTGTATTCCGTTACGGCGACGAAATTATCGTAATCGATGCAGGCATGGCCTTCCCGGAAGAGGATATGCTGGGGATTGATATTGTCATCCCTGATTTCAGCTACCTCATTGAAAACAGAGACAAAATTCGTGCAATCCTGATTACCCACGGACACGAAGATCATATAGGCTCCCTTTCCTATCTGCTGCGGGACGTGAAGGCGCCGGTTTACGCAACACGCCTGACCTGCGGCCTCATTGAAGGCAAACTGAAGGAAGCCCATATTTCCGACTATGACCTGCATGCAGTCACTCCGGGCGACGAATTCAAAGCCGGTTCGTTCAAATTCGGATTCTTCCATGTATGTCATTCCATTCCGGATTCCTGCGGAATCTATCTCCGCACTCCCATCGGCACCGTAGTCCATACAGGGGACTTCAAATTCGACCACTCCCCCGTGGACGGTGAACTGACCGATATGTACAAGCTGGCTGAACTCGGCCACAGAGGCGTTCTCGTTCTCTGCGCCGACTCCACCAATGCCCAGGTACCGGGCTATACCCCGTCGGAAGCGGTTGTATCCAAGTCGCTTATGGACGCTTTCCGGGATCAGCGGGGCCGCATCATCCTGGCTACCTTTGCCTCCAATGTTTCCCGTATCCAGATGGCTGTCGATGCAGCCGTGGCCGTGAAGCGGAAGGTCTGCGTATTCGGCCGCTCCATGGTTAATGTCGTAGGCATTGCAAGAGATCTGGGCTATCTGAAAGCACCGGAAGGCACCTTTATCGAACCGGAGGAAATGAAGCAGTACAGAGAAGACCGTCTCTGCATCCTCACCACCGGCAGCCAGGGCGAACCGATGGCAGGCCTTTCCCGCATGGCAGACGGCAGCCACCGGAATGTTACCATTCATGCCGGCGACACGGTCATCATCTCCGCTTCCCCGATTCCGGGCAATGAAACCAGCGTAGGCCGCACCATTGACAACCTGATGCGTCTCGGCGCAAAGGTCATCACCGGAAAGAACGGATTCCGCGTTCATGTTTCCGGCCACGGTTCCCAGGAAGACATCAAGACCATGCTCTCCCTGGTCCGTCCGAAATTCTTCGTTCCTGTCCACGGGGAACACCGTTTCCTCTGCAGCAGCGCTGAGCTGGCCATGGGACTGGGCATCCGGAAACAGAATATCCTCATCGGGGAAAACGGAACGATTTTCGAATTCACCAACCGGAGCGGCAAAATCAACGGAAAAGTGCAGGCAGGAGCCGTCTTTGTTGACGGCCTCGGCGTAGGCGATGTAGGAAATATCGTCATCCGTGACCGGCAGCAGCTTGCACAGGACGGCGTGGTCATCATCGTCATTGCCCTGGAAAAGGGAAGCAACCAGGTCCTTGCAGGTCCGGACATCGTTTCCAGAGGCTTTGTCTATGTCAGGGACAGCGAAGCTCTTCTTTCCGAATCCAGAGCACGTGTTGAATCCGTACTGGACCGCTGCGCGGCAGGGGATGTCACCGAATGGAATGCCATCAAAACCCAGATCCGTGATACCCTGAGCAAATATTTCTATGAAAAAACAAAGAGAAGACCGATGATTCTCCCCATCATCCAGGAAATCAAATAAAAAAGAAAGCCATGAGAATGAACACTCATGGCTTTTTTGCAGTCAAACAGGAGGCTCTATGGAAGATCTGCAATATTTTTCTGTCTGTCCCTCATTTTTCCCCGATTTTGCCTGCAAGGCCGATCAATGCCTGCACACCTGCTGCCAGACCTGGGAAATTGATATCGATGCAGAAACGGAAGCAAAGTACCGCGCCGAGCGGGGACCGCTCGGAAAAAAGCTCCGCCGGGCTATGAAGAAATCCCCCGACGGCTCTACCTGCTTTGCCCTGAACGAAAAGGGATACTGCCCGCTGCTCACCGAAAAGGGCCTCTGCTCTCTCGTTCTGGAAAAGGGAGAAGATTTTCTCTGCCAAATCTGTCATGCCCATCCCCGTTTCTACAAATATATCGGCAATCTGGAGCTCTGCGGCACCGGACTGGCCTGCGAACGAACAGTAGAGCAGCTTCTTGCCGTGAAAGGTCCCCTTCTGTTCTGCGCAGAAGGCCGGACTTTCCCGCTGGATTCCCTGCTCTCTCTTCTCCTGCCGGACCTCCAGGAAAAGGAGTTCCGCTTTGCTCCCGATTTCACGGAAGAAACAGTCTGCCCAGCCCTGGCCCGTCTGGAAAAAACCGAACCCATCGACAGCCAATGGCCGGAAGAGCTTGCTGCCGTAAAGCAGGATCTGCCGTTCCTTCTGAAAGCAGCCCGGACACTCTATGCCGAAAATCCCGATTTCTGGGAAAATCTTTTCCGGTATATCCTCTTCCGGGAAATCGACCGGCTGACAGATTTCGATCCCGCCGTCATTTTTGCATTTGCCCGGGAAAGCACGGTTTTCATTCTTCTTTCCGCTGCCCGCACACATGAACTGATTCCCCCGGTCTGCCGCTGGTCCGAACAGATTGAGTATGATACGGACAATGTGGACCTGCTGCTCACCCTTTTGGAAAAGGAGGTTTCTCATGACTAAAGACTGCCCGCTCACCGAATACGATCTTTCTCAGGAGCTGATCAGCCCCCGTTTCGAAAAGCTTTCTCTTTCCCTTCCGTCCCGTGCTCTCTTCGTCTTCCTTTCGGAAAAGGCCATCCGCACCTTTGCAGAGGAAAAGGGAGGAAAGGAAATCGGCTCTTTTATTTCCATTACCAAGAAATTCCCCCTCTGGGAAATCCCCGGGGAACAGCCGGCAGTCCTCATGCAGGCTCCGGTGGGAGGCGCCATGGCCGTTCTCATGGCAGAGAGGCTCTTCGCCTACGGCACGGAAAAGCTTCTCGCGGCAGGCTGCTGCGGCAGTCTGGCGGATCTTCCGGAAAATACCTTCCTTCTCGTGGAAAAAGCCCTTCGCGATGAAGGCACCTCCTTCCACTATCTTCCGCCGCAGCGCTTCGTGTCCCTCCCCGAAAATCCCCGGATGAAAATTTCCGCCTTTCTCCGGGAAGAGGGCATTCCTTTCTCCCCATGCACCACCTGGTCCACAGACGGATTCTTCCGGGAAACGAAGGAAAAGCTGAAGCAGCGCCGGGAGGAAGGCTGCACCGTGGTCGATATGGAATGCGCCTCCCTTGCGGCCTGTGCGCAGTTCCGAAACAAAGACTTTGCCCAGATTCTTTTCACCGCCGACACCCTGGCCCACCTCCGGCACAATCAGCGGGGCTGGGGAAAGGAAAGCCGCGGTGCCGCCCTGGAAATCGGTCTCCGCGCTCTTCTCCGGATGTAGCTTCTCCGGCAGACTTCCTGAAAACGGCTGAATCCGAAATAAAAGCTGAGCATCGGGTTTTCCCTGTGCTCAGCTTTTCGATTGCTCATTTTCCGTCATACGGCGTTTTATTTTCCTTCGGAAAGTTCCTGCAGCAAATCGCCCACATGGCTGCCGGCCTTCACATTCCGGTATTCTCCGGCCAGATTTCCCTTTTCGTCAATGAGGAACGTGGAGCGGACGATTCCCATGTACTTTCTGCCGTACATGCTTTTTTCCTTCAGTACGTCATACAGCTTCACCACGGTCTCCTCTGCATCGGAAAGGAGCGGGAAATTCAGACTGTTCTTATCCCGGAAATTGCAGTGCTTCCGTACAGAGTCCCGGGAAACGCCGAGTACCGCATATCCCAGCTTCTGAAAATCCTCCAGATGATCCCGGAACTGCTGCGCCTCCAGAGTGCATCCCGATGTATTGTCCTTGGGATAAAAATAAAGAATTACCTTCTGCCCCAGATAATCATGCAGAGAAATATCCCGTCCGGAATCCGACGGAAGCGTAAAATCCGGTGCAGGGCTGCCGATATTCAGTGCCATATTTATTCCTCCTGTTTTATATCGATATTTTTCATATTTCTAATTTACCACAGGATTTCTTCTGCCGCAACTGCAGCACGCCCTGATTTCCTTGGTATGGTAAAATATCTGAAAGGTAAAATATCTGAAAAGAGAGTATAATAAAAGAAATATTTCTGATTTTATCTGTTTCAGGAAAAGAGGTATATTCATGAAAATCGCTGTTGCCGGGACCGGCTATGTCGGTCTTTCCAACGCTGTCCTTCTTTCTCAGCATAATCCCGTCACTGCCGTGGATGTCATCCCGGAAAAGGTCGATATGGTCAACCGGAAGAAATCTCCCATTGCAGACGCCTATATCGAGGATTATCTTGCCAACCGTCCGCTGCAGCTCACTGCTACACTGGACGGGGACACTGCTTACCGGGATGCCGAGCTGATCATCATTGCGGCTCCGACCAATTACGATGATGTCAGCGGCCGATTTGACACCACTGCGGTAGAATCCATTCTGTCCCAGATCCGCCGCGTCGGCTCCAAAGCTGCCGTGATCATCAAATCCACCATTCCTATCGGCTACACACAGAGGATTTCCGCTCTGTACAGCGATCTGCCCATCCTTTTTGCTCCGGAATTTCTCCGGGAAGGAAAAGCACTCTACGATAACCTCTACCCGTCCCGCATCATTGTAGGCATCCCGGAAGGACGGGAGGAACTCCGTCCCTGGGCGGAAAAATACGCCGCACTCCAGCAGAAAGGGGCTATCCGGGAAAATATTCCGGTTCTCATCACCGGCTCCTCCGAAGCGGAATCCATCAAGCTTTTCTCCAACACCTACCTGGCCATCCGCGTGGCCTACTTCAATGAAATCGATACCTATGCGGAAATGAAAGGCCTCGATGCCGCTGCCATCATTAAGGGCATGGGCTACGACCCCCGTATCGGCGATTTCTATAACAATCCTTCCTTCGGCTACGGCGGATACTGCCTTCCGAAGGATACCAAGCAGCTTCTGGCCAACTACAGGGGAATCCCGGAAAATATGATTCAGGCCGTAGTTTCCGCCAACGAAACCAGAAAAGAATACATTGCCGAGCATATTGCCATGGAAAACCCGAAGCTTGTCGGCATCTACCGTCTGACCATGAAGAGCGGCAGCGACAACTTCCGTTCCTCTGCCATTCAGGGCATCATCGAACGCCTCACCGACAGAGGCATTGATCTGCTCATCTATGAACCGACCCTGCAGGAAGATACCTTCCAGGGCATTCCCGTTACCCGGAACATTGAAGAATTCCGGGAGAAATGCACTGTCATCCTGGCCAACCGCATCGGTGAAGACCTGGCCCCGGTTCGGGAAAAAGTCTATACCCGCGACCTCTTTTCCAGAGACTGAATCCAGACAAAAAGACCCCGGAAACCCTCGGGGTCTTTTCCTTTGCCGTTCTTATTTCTTCCCGCCGGATTTTTTCTCACCGGGAAGAGTAAATCCGTAGTCCAGCAGCGCTTCCGCCTCTGCAAACCTTGTATCCGTATCCTGAGAATGCAGGAGAATCACAATCAGCTCCCGGCCGTTCCGCACCGCCGATGCAGCCAGACAGCCGCCGGCAGCCATCGTATATCCTGTCTTGATGCCGCTGGCTCCGCTGTAGGTATAAAGAAGGCGGTTCGTATTTTCTGTCCGGAAAATTGTCTGCGGCCGCAGATAGCGGATCTGCTTTTCCTTCGTTCCCACCACCCGGCGGAAGTTTTTATTTTCCATGGCATACCGGGCCAGCCGGGCCATATCCTCCGCAGTGGAATAATGATCCGGATCGGGCATCCCGCTGGCATTCACGAAATGGGTATCCTTCATGCCGATGCTCCGTGCCTTTTCATTCATCATATCCGAAAAAGCCGTTTCATTCCCCGCAATGGCCTCCCCCACTGCATTGGCGGCGCCGTTGTCGGAAATGAGCATCATCTGATTCGTCAGATCCCCCAGAGAAATCCACTCTCCCCCGTTCAGGGCAGTGGATTCCACATCCGCTGCCTTCGGACTGATTTCAATGACCTTTCCCGGATTTCCCTTCTCCAGGGAAAGAATGCACGTCATGATTTTTGTCATGCTTGCCGGATATTCCCGGCGGGTTCCGTTCTTTTCATAGAGAATTTCCCCGCTTTTCTCATCCATGATGACTGCCGCATCGGCTGTAATATCCGGTGCCGCCGCAAAGACAGACGCACTCCCCAGACAAAGCATCAGCAAAAGAGCTGTTATTTTCTTTTTCAAAATGTCTCCTTCCCGGACAATCCGGCGGAAAATCCGCCCGTCCGTCCTATAAAAAAAGAGCCTGCCAGGCGGGCTCTTTCATTTTCCGTGCTTACATATTACAGCAGCACGTACTTGCAGAGGAAAATCACGGCCAGTACATAAAGAAGAAGATTCAGTTTCTTCCCCCTGCCGGCCAGCAGATTCAGCACTACATAGGAAATGGTGCCGAAAGCAATGCCTTCCGCAATGGAATAGGTGAACGGCATGGCAATGACAGTAAGATAGCAGGGAATCGCTTCCGTAGCATCGTAAAGATTCACATCGGCAATCGCGGTAAACATAAGGAACCCTACGATAACCAGCGCCGGTGCCGTCGCAAAGGCAGGGATAGCCAGGAAGAAAGGCGCCAGGAAAAGAGAAAGCAGGAAGAAGCAGGCGACCGTCACCGCCGTCAGTCCCGTCCGCCCGCCTTCGGCAACACCGGACGCACTTTCCACATAGGTTGTATTCGTGGAAACACCGACTGCTGCGCCGACACAGGTCGCAACGGCATCTGCCAGCAAAGCGCCTCTGATGCGGGGCAGCCGGTCATTTTCATCCAGCATTTTCGCCTTGGCGGAAACGCCGATCAGCGTGCCGATCGTATCAAAAAGATCCACGAAAAGGAATGCCAGAAGAACGACTATGAAATTGAAGGTAAAAAGCTGAGAGAAATCAAACTGCAGCGCAATCGGCGCAATCGACGCAGGCAGGAAAGCCGCCGCACCGCCGGAAAAATCAGGAAGCGTGGAAAAAGCGCCCTTTGCAGGGTCCGGCACATACAGCCCGGTGAGCTCACAGAGGATGCCCAGAATCCAGGTGAAAAGGATACCCCAGAGAATATTTCCCTTTACATTCTTTGCCAGCAGATAGCCCGTAAACAGGATGCCGATAATGGCCAGCACCACCGTGATGCCCGTTGTCTGAAAGGTTCCCGCCGTCAGGGAAGCCTTGAAGGAAAAGAGAGAAATCTTTGTCGCCGGATTGGCCACAATGATCTGCGCAGACACCAGCCCGATGAAGGCAATAAAGAGACCGATCCCGGCCGATACCGCCCGCTTCAGATTCAGAGGGATGCAGTTGAAAATGGCTTCCCGCACATTGGTCAGGGACAGAATAATGAAGATGACCCCTTCCACAAAAACCGCAGCCAGGGCCATTTCCCAGGAATATCCCATCTGCTGAACCACCGTAAAGGCAAAGAAAGCATTCAGGCCCATCCCCGGTGCCAGTGCAAAAGGATAATTGGCAAGGACTGCCATAAGCATCGTCCCCAGGAAGCCTGCCAGTGCCGTTGCGGTAAGAACTGCCGCCTTATCCATACCGGTCGTACTCATAATAGCCGGATTGACCGCCAGGATATATGCCATCGTCATGAACGTGGTCATCCCTGCGATGAGTTCAGTCCGGACCGTTGTCCCGCTTTCGGAAAGGTGGAACACCCTTTCAAAAAAGCCTGCATTTTTTTCCATTTTCAGAACCCCTTTGTAAAATTCCTCATCCTGCAGATAAGGCAATGCAAATGATTAACAACATGTATCATTATATAATATATGAATTTCCGAAGAAAGAGAAAAACGGCAAAAAAGAGCTTTGATCCGCCTTGCATTTTTCAAATTGCTTTTTCCGTTTTCCATGCGCAAAAGTCATGTGCTTCTCCGCTGTCCATCTGCTCCACCAGGCCCGTTTCCCCGGAGCCTCCGGTCTGTTATTTTCCTATTCTCCGACCCGCAGTCGGTCAGAATCGTTTCCGTTTTGCTCCCGCAATATCGAAAAAGCTTCTCTTCGCTTCAATATTTTTCCTCTTTGTATATACATTTTATTTTTTGAAAAATTTGTTTTTCTTTTGTCATTTATTCTCTTGTACCACCCTCCCAAATTATGCTATAGTAATTGCGGTAAGGAAACACTTGTACCCAATCCTTTCCTTATAGGTGTTTCCCTTACCGAACCCTTACAGACCGGAGCGCTGCTTCCTGACGGCGCTTCGGTTTCTCCCCAAAAAGCATGGCGAAAGCCATGCTTTTTTCCTTTCTGTTTTTCTCCCTGCCGTTTAAGATTTATTTATTGTCATGTACCTTGCAATGCAAAATACTTTGTGATATATTAGTTGCATAAGGGAGGTTTCCCTTCCCCGGGAATTCTGCCTTATGCAAGCATAGTGCCGGGGCTGTCCCCCCCGAAACGCCCCGGCTTCCCCTGTCCATAAAACTGTCTGACAGAAGAAAGGCAGGTATGATACGGAAAGAAGAATCTTTCTGCTCCGGGCCGGGCAGCCCGGCTGAACAGATCCGGTACACCGGAGCCTGAAAAAATCCCATCCTCAGCCCGCGGAATTTTCCCCCGGAGAGGACTTAAAAATTTCACGAAAGGAGCGGCCAATGAACATCCAGCTAAAAAAAGGCGTCATGGAAATCGTGGTTCTGTCCATGCTCCGCCGAAAAGACTTTTACGGCTATGAATTGGTCACCGATATTTCCAAATACATAGAAATGTCGGAAGGAACCATCTACCCTCTGCTGAACCGATTCAAAAAAGACGGATTGGTCGATACTTACTTAGCCGAATCACACAACGGCCCACCAAGAAAATATTACCGCATCACCGATGCAGGACGTGAAGAGTATGTAGCATCCGTCAAAGAATGGAAAGAATTTAACAAAGCCGTGCAGAAGCTGCTGGCTAAAGGAGGCGAGTCCTATGAATAAAACCGAATTTTTAGATCTTCTTCGCTACTATTTCCGGAATGCAAAAACAGAAGACTTGAATGATATCCTGGCTGATTATGAGGCCCATTTCGAAGAAGGAGCAAAAGCAGGGCTCACCGAGGAAGAAATTGCAAAAGAACTGGGCAGCCCGAAAGCGATTTATGAATCCTTCCAGTCGGAAGGAATTGTGGAAGAAAAAGAAAAAACAACTCCGCTGTCCGATAACATGAAGGAAATGGCCGGACAGGCGAAGGACAGTGCCGTAAAGGCAGCAGGCATCGCAAAGGATGCTGCCGGAAAGACCTGGGAAGAGGTCAGTCCCCGCCTCCCCGGTGTACTGGAGAATACTGCATTCTTTACAGCCAAACTCTTCTCCACCGTATGTACGGTACTGGCTGTGGTGATTGCTGTCGCCGTTCTTCTTTTCCTCGGTCTGGTCACCCTGTCGGTGCCGCCCTTCCCCGGAATGCCTCACCTGCCGCTCCTTCATCCCATGACCTCGATTTTCCTCACCGTTTCCGGTATCTTCACCGCTCTTTCCGTCTTCCTGATCGGAAAGGAAGGCCGCAAAGCATTTCAGGTCCTGGCTGTCAAAGCACAGGGAATGCCCCGGAATGAGATGCAGGACCATGAACCTGCGGAAGGCGGTGAATCCAAATGAGAAAAATCCTCATATGCATTTCCATCGCCGTCATTGCCATGATCATCTCCGTGATTTCCTTCATGCTCAATGACTATCACAACTACAATGCATGGTTCCGTCAATCCGGCCCGCAGGTAATGCGTTCCTTCCCCGGCTGGCATCGGGATGACAAACGTCCGAAAGCTCCTCCGAAGGCTCCTCCCGGTGATTTCCGGGATGATAAAGAGCATCACAGAGAACCCTACCGTAATATGGACAGAAGAGCACCCGGACGCCCCGGCCCGGCCGGTGAAAACCAGGGAACAGGCACCCCTGCAGGAGTTCCTGACAGTACTCCTGCTCCCGCTCCCGACAATGCGCCTGCCGAATCAGCAGGCAATACCAACTGATTGATCCGGGCGCTTATGTCCCTGCCGGATCATTACCGGCCAGGAAACAATACCGCAGCCTTGCTTTCCCTGTTTCCCATAAAATACAGATTCCGCAATTTATCGGATATTCCCATATCGGCTTTCGAAAGGAGACCCATCCATGAAAAAGAAATTTATTCTCGCAGCGGCCGTACTTTTCATTCTGAGCGGAGCCGCAGCCATTCATTCCGCAGTTTCCGCCGCAGCACCTTCATACGGGCAGGAGACCGGCCGTTATTACAACTGCCGCTACGATGACCATGACGGCCAGTACGGCCATCATCACGGCCATCACCGCGGCTGCCGGTAATCGGATTTAAATTCCTCCGTATTCCTTTCGGACTGTCCTGTCTGCAGTTCCGGATATCATATTCCCGCCCAGCGGATGAAAGGAGAATCCATCATGAAAAAGAACATCATCATCGCTGCATCCCTGGCTGCCTTTATTCTTTCCGGAGCCGCTGCCATCAGCTCCTCTGCTTATGCAGCCGATTACCGGCCTCCGCAGCAGTTGTTCCATGCATTCGGCCCCGGTCCTAACGATCCGCCGCGTATGAGAAAAGATCCGCAGCGGAAGGATCCGCCGCATATGAAGAAAGCCCCGCAGAAAAAAGATCCTCATATGAAAAAGAATCCCCCCCAGAAAAGATCCGCCGCATATGAGAGGAGAGCCTCCGAGACGGGACCCGCCGGGAAAGGCTCCGAATAACCCGCCGCCGATGCCTCCGAGAAGATAAAAACATTTTCCTCAGGATCGAACCAATGAAGAATCCTTTGCAAAAGTGCCGTTGAACCAGCGGCGCTTTTTCTTTCCGCACGAAGCCGTGCTGTTTTCTTCCTGCAAACCGATATTTCATCATGATAAAAATGACGATTCGTTATATAATAGAGTCAATATCAGTACACCCGACAGGATAATCGGGATTTCATAAAGCGAGGTATTTCCATGAAACGTTATCAGACCCTCATTGCGGCATCCGCTTTGGCTCTCTTTCTGGGAGGAGCTGCTCTTACAGGCTCCGTTTCCGCCAATTACTCTCAGTCCCAGACACTCGCCATCAACGGCGGCGAACACCGCAAAGGCGAAATCGTAGACCTGACCAAGCAGGACAGCCCGGAAATGAAAAAAGCCAAGGAAGAACAGGCAAAGAGAAAGGCAGCCCGTCTCCAGCAGGAAAATCAAAATACACCCCAGAGTCCGCAGGCAAAGCGGCCCATGAAAGCCTGGGAAAAGCAGTACTATGAAGAACATCCGGAACAGCTGAAAAAAGACCAGAAGAAGGGAGAGCCGAAAAAAGATCCCCGTTCCGACGATGATCAGTTCGAATGGCACAGACTGTAATCGGAAACTTTCCTTTTGATTTCTGAAAGAGGTGGCCTATGAAACTGCAGAAACGATTTCTTGCAGCGGCACTGGGATTTTTCCTGGCTTCTGCTGTATTCTCCGCATCGGCAGAAGCAGCCCCCGGGCAGTCTTCCGGCGAAAATTCCGCTTTCTCAGCCGTACAGACCGTAAAGAAATCCCGTTCCGCTCCCTCAAGGTCCGGAACCTACCGTCCTTACAAGGGCGGAGAAAATGCAGAACCTGCCCGAAAAGGGCTTCCGCCCCGTTTTTCCGAGCCGGAAAAAGAGAAAGCGCAATGGACACCGGAACGGCGCCGGCAGATGCGGGACCGGGCAGGAGGCACCTACCGCTCCCCGGCGAAAGAAAAAGACGGGGATCCGACCATCGGCATCATCCAGTCCCCTGGAAAATCAGCAGACGGGAAAGCTCCGAAAAAAGGAAACAAAGCACCGGAAATCAATACACCTTCCGGACAGCGCCCGGTCAATCCCTATCCGGCATGGCAGGAGCAGCATAAAAAAGACGACGGCCGCTTCGACAAAGACTTCCGCCATGAAAGACGGGACCGCACCTACCGTGTGAATGATCCGTATGACACCGATCATACCCCGCGGATCCGGGATGAAAAGGACCGCCATCCCCGCCCTCTTCCGACAGCAAAGAAAAAGAGCGGAAAAATGCCCCCGCCTCCCGGAGAAATCCGGAATCATAAACCGGCGGAAAAATGATTTTCCGCTTTCTGCCTTCGGCATACGGCAGGTTTCAGCAGCAATAAAAAAGACGGACATACTGTGATGAACTCACGGTGTATCCGTTTTTTATTGCCTGACAGGTTTTCTTTCCCTGCCGGCATCCTTTGATTCCCCTCTGCCGTGTTTCTGTTCTTTGGATGCATCTCTTTCCGGAAATTTCCTCCGCCGAAAATACCATCAAAAAAATTCCGCCCGTACGGACGGAATTTTTCTTTGCGGAAATTATCCGAGAACCTTTTTGACGATTCCCTTATGAATCTTGACGCCGTTCGGCAGCGCACGGTGATCGAAATGCATATTCGGATCATGGAGCCCCGGCTGTGCATCTTCGCCAAGTGCTACGAAGCCGGTCTTCAATTCCGGTCTCAGCTTCGGATAGAAGAAGAAATCTTCACTGCCTGCGGTCGTAATCGGCGGAATCAGTGCTTCTTCACCCAGCTCCGTCTTAATGACATCTGCCAGAAGATCTGTAATTTCCGGTGTCAGGATGGATGCCGGAGCGGAGCTGAGAATATGTTCCTCTACGGAAGCGCCGATGGCTGCGCAGGCACCGACGGCGGCATCATGAAGCTTCTTCATCATGAGATCCATCAGTTCATTGCTCTGGCTGCGCAGATCAAAGGTAACCGTAGCATGGCCCGGCACGGCGTTGGAAACACCTGCATCGGAATGAATCTGGGTTGCTTTCAGGTTGTACACCACATTGGAATCAAAACGGAGTGCATTGGCCGCATTGACGATGAGGCAGGCCGCATCCAGAGCGGAAATGCCCAGATACGGACGGGCACCGTGAGCCTGCTTGCCGGTCACCTCATAGACAACATGGCAGGCTGCACTGTAGTACAGAGCAGGTGCTGCTTCTCCCACGCGGCATTCCTGGATCGGACGGCCGTGCATGCCGATGAGGATTTCCACATCATCCAGTGCATCGCTCTTCAGCACGGAAAGAGAACCTTCGCTTGTTTCTTCTGCCGGCTGGAAAAGAACTTTCAGCTTGCCCTTTTTGACAAGACCTTCTTCCTTGATTTCCTTTGCTGCTTCCAGAAGCATGGACATATGGCCGTCATGACCGCAGAGATGTGCGGCGCCGCCGTCCTTCAGTCCCAGTGCATCCATATCTGCCCGAAGGCACAGCACCGGACCGGGTTTGCCGCTGTCCAGAATGCCCAGAACGCCGGTTGCACCGCCCAGATGCTCTTCCACTTCATAACCGAATTCCTTCAGATGCTCTGCAATGTATGCAGAAGTTTTAAATTCTTTCATGCCCAGTTCCGGCATGGCATGAAGGTCTTCCCAATAACTAAATACATCAGCCATAACAAAATCCTCCTACGGATTAGAAAAATAAAACATATAAATGCATGATTTCCATGCCGATCACTGCATTCAGGATACTGATTCCCATCAGCATCGGCCAGTATTTCTTGGAAATATCTGCCAGGCCCAGAAGACGTCCCATATACTGAATCTGGGATGCCATCAGGATCAGTGCCGGCATGAGAATCGTGATATGCGTTTCATTCAGGATTCCCGACGCAAACATGGAAGCTGCCACGCCGACCCCGGCCGAGCAGGACAGCCATACGGTAAGGAGCACGATCAGGGCTTCTCCGGGCAGACCGAAGAGCGCCATCACCGGGCCGCACCATTTTCCGATAAAAGCCATTACGCCGAGGATATTCAGGATATATGCCAGTACAAAGGCCATGAGTACGTTGGGGACCAGATTTCCCGTAGCGAGCGCCCAGCCCTTGCGCGCCCCTTCGATAAACACATCAAAAATATTGGAGGGCGCATTCTTTTTTGCTGCCGGTGCCTGCTGCACCGCTTCCTTCTTATCTGTCATTTTTGAAATCCCCTTTGTAAACCGAATCCAATACAAGGCGGCAGATAATTGCGCCCACAAACTTCAATACGAAAATTACGATCAGCGGAACCAGAATCGGACAGAGCAGCGCTCCGAAAAGCGCCCCGCAGATAGCAAAATAGTTATTGACCATACCGGCCCCGGAATACTGCCATGCTGCAATGATTGTCTGTTCTCTCTTGTCGATCAGCTTTTCATCCAGAAGCTCCTTGGTCAGTGCAGCGCCTGCATCGGTACTCTGCAGGTCCGTAATCAATGCCAGACCGACCAGCCCCGGCACATCCAGCAGCGGCTTCAGAAGCGGCGTCATCAGTCTGTGCGCTGCAGCAAGAGCGCCGTAATGATCCAGCACATTGACAAAACCGATAGCCAGCATGACCGACGGAACCAGGGACAGTGCAAACAGGAATCCTGCCCGGGCGCCTTCGCCGCCGGAACCGACAAATGTACTGGTGGTTCCTTTCATAACACCGAATTTACCGATCAGCGTACTGAAGTCAAAAGCCCTCAGCCATTCCATCCCTGCTACATCCGCAAACAGACCGGAAAAGAACAGAATCCCCAGCACCAGAGATACCGCTCCCTTCATCGTCATCTTTGGAATCCTGGACAATTCCTCCCGGCGGGCATTCTCCGCATCCAAATTTTTCTCTTCCATAACATACCTCCTGAAAACAGAATCCTTTTTTGACAAAGAACCCGGATAAAATGTAAAAAGGCCCCTGTCCCTTCCCGCAGGGAGGAAGGGACAAGAGGCGCCGTTACCCGTTTTTTTCTATTGTCACAAATATTTTAAATAATACCTTATTCAGCCGGAAACCGCAACCCTTCCGATGTATCGTCCGAAAGAAAAATCATATGATATAATGAGAAAAACGAAGAAAAACGAAATTTCATAAGGAGGTTTGCCATGGTCATTCATGATTCTCCCAACAGCCGCTTCATCATCGATGATCCGAAGGGACTCTGTTATCTGGAATATGAAGAGAAAGACGGAATCTGCCGGGTTATCCATACGATTGTTCCGCCGCAGCTGGGCGGACAGGGGCTGGCGGCACAGCTGGCACAGGCCTTTTATCAATGGGTCAGCGAAAATCATATTCCCTTCGCCTCGGACTGCAGCTACATGACAGCCTGGCTGAAGCGGCATAAAATCACAGACGGGCAGCCCTGAATCCCCTGTCTTGACAGCCTCCGTGCGGCAATGATACAATTTTTTCATAACCGCATGGGGGTATAGCTCAGCTGGGAGAGCGCTTGCATGGCATGCAAGAGGTCAGGAGTTCGATCCTCCTTATCTCCACCAGACCGAAAGACGCTGACGGAATTTACAAAAATGATTCCGTCAGCGTCTTTTTCCTGCATATATAAAGAAAGAAAAGTCTTTCCTCACGAAGGGGAAAGACTTTTTTCATCTTATTTCTTTCTGTCATAAACCTGCACGCCCAGCTTCTGCTGAAATTCCCGCAGGGCACCGTTCCGCGCCAGCATGGTCAGCAGCACATAGGCCAGAGAGCCGCCGATCAGCGTGCCGCTGATGAAGAGCGGTACATAGTACATCCACGAAAGTCCCGTACGGCCGTAAAAAATTTCCATGACCGGATAGGATGCCACGGCACCGATGATGCCGGTTCCGATGATTTCCCCCAGAACAGCCGCCCAGAGACGGCCCTTGGATGCCCGGTAGAGAATCCCCGACAGCACAGCACCGAAGACTGCCCCGGTCAGTGCCAGCGGAGGAATCCCCATGAGTACCATGCGGAGAATGCCGATGAGCGATGCACAAAGCAGAGAGTACCAGGGTCCCATAAAAACAGAGCAGGTAATATTGATCAGGTGCGCCATGGGGCACATTCCTTCAATGCGGAGAATCGGGGAAATAACAACCCCCAGCCCTACGAGCATCGACAAAAAAATCATACGCAGTACATGGTTTTCTTTCTTCATTTTTCACGCCTCCCGAAATACCCGGCAGCAGCTTCGGAGGCGTTCAGTTTCCCTGCAAAGCTTCCGCAGCAAAAGCTGCCGTCGGTCGGCACTTTGTGGTGCCCTCTCACCCCGGAACACGGGTTCCCTCGCTTACAGTGGAACAGGTCCAGGGCGCTCCCCCTCGGCCTTTTACCAGTATATCAGAATCCGGAAAAATGACAATGACCGCACTTCAATTTTTTAAAGGCAGTGCCTTCCATTCTGCGCTCCGCAGCGGACATGACCGTTTCCGGAAAAATCGCATCAAAAAAGACGGAATCGGGAATTCCCAGTGCCCTTCGGCGCTCCGGTTCCCCTGATTTCCGTCCTTTATGATTTTATTTCCGTCTGATCGTAATGTATCTGTACGGTGCTTCGCCTTCGGATTCGGTGATGACAGCGTCATCGTCCTGCAGCGCCAGATGAATAATCCGACGTTCGCCGGCCGGCATCGGTTCCAGTTTGACCGGTTCGCCGGTACGCTTTACTTTTCCTGCCAGGCGTTTGGCCAGTGCTTCCAGAGTATCCTTCCGGCGTTCCCTGTAATTTTCCACATCCAGCATCACGAAGTAGCGGCCGTGAGCGGCTTTCCCTGCAGCCAGGTTGGTCAGATACTGGAGGGCATCCAGTGTCTGGCCGTGCTTGCCGATGAGGATTCCCAGTCCTTCGCCGTGGAGGCTGAAGAGAATCCGTTCTTCATTCATCATGCATTCCATGATAACGGGAAGGTGCATGCCCCGGAACACGTTTTCCAGGAACTTTCTGGCTTCTTCAGCGACCTTCTTCTGTTCCGCCGGATCAAAGGGCTTTTCTTCTTCCTTTTCTTCCGGCACTTCTTCAGCCGGCGCGTCTTCCGGTTCTGCCGTTTTCTCTTCCCCGGCTTCTTCCGGTTCTGCTTCGGATGCCGCTTCCGATTCTTCTGCCTTCGGCTCCGCCGGTTCTGCAGCCGGTGCTTCCGCCGGTACCCCGTCGGTCCGGGTTTCTTCTGCGGCCGGTGCTTCCGCTGCTTCTTCCGGTTCTGCCGGAATTTCCGGAGCAGAGATATCCACTACCGCCATTTTCTTATGAAGAAGACCGAATAAACCGGTAGAAGGCTTTTCCACAACGTGCACGACAGCTTCGGCACGGGTGATGCCCAGCTGCTTCAACCCTTCTTCTACAGCGGCTTCAACGGTTTTTGCTTTGATTCTCACTGTTTTCATTTCTGTTCAGCCTCCCCGGACGGATTGCTTTCCTTTTCAGAGGACTTATCCTCGGATTTCTCCCCGGATATATCTTCGGTCGGGCGGACATCTGCCTTTTCCGCCTTCTGTTCTTTCTTATTTTCTTCTTTTTCTTTTGCTTCTTTTTCATCCTCTGCAGCGGCGGTCTTTTCAGCCGGCGCTTCTTCCGGCTTCTTCTTTACCACCTTGCGGATGATTTTCTTGCGGACAACCTTCTTCTTTCTTTCCTCGCTCCGGGCCTGCTGTACGCCGCCGTGAACGGTGACCGTTCCTTTTTTACGGCTTCCGAAGAGACGGTCCTTCATTTCCCCGCGGTACATAATGGTCTGCTGTACCAGCTGGTACACATTGCACATGGTCCAGTAAATGACAAGGCCGCTCGGGAAGCTGAGAGCCATCCAGCCGATCATCAGAGGCATGATGATGAGCATGGTTTTCTGGTTGCTCGGGGCATCCTTCGGCGTAGTCTGCCAGGAAATGACAAAAGTGGAAAGAGCTGCCAGGAGCGGAAGTGCATAGGTTTCATCCGGTACGGCCAGACTCTGGAGCCAGAGGAAGCTTTCATGCGCCGGATCATAGGCAAATCCCTGCAGAGCATAGTAGATGGAAACGAGGAACGGCATCTGCACCAGAAGGGGCAGGCAGCCTGCCATCGGATTGGCATTGTGTTCCCTGTACAGCTTCTGCATTTCCTCGCGGAGCATCTTCGGATCGTTCTTATACTTCTTCTGGATCTTCTGCATCTCCGGCTGGATTTCCTGCATGGCCTTCATGGAGCGGATCTGCTTCAGTGCCAGCGGCAGAAGAAGGGTCTTGATAATGATGGTCAGTACGATAATGGCCACCCCGTAGCTGGGGAAGCCCAGGTCATCGGTGATCTTGTAGCAGAATTCGAGGCATACCTTCATGATGTCTGCAAGGAAGCCTACAAAAGTGCTCAAAATCGGGATTTCAAAATCACTCATTCAACAGTTACTCCTTATGCGGTCTTATTTTCAACCGTAAATATCCCGGCCCTCTTCATTTCAAAAGCCGGGTGAGTTTTGGGAAATGTGTTACGGCCAAATACACGGCATCTGCCATGAAATAAAATTACGCAAAAAGGCAGCGGATCACGGCAAAGGATCATAGCCGCCCTTATGGAAGGGATGGCATTTGCAAATCCTTTTAACCGCGAGCCAACTGCCTTTCAGTACTCCGTATTTTTGCAGAGCCTGCAGTGCGTATTCGCTGCAGGTCGGCGTGAAACGACAGCACGGACCGTGAAGGGGGGAAATAAAAGTCTGATAAAAGCGGATCAGCGCAATCAAAAGAGCTTTCATTTTATCGCCTCACAGGATTCCGGCTTTACGCCACAGCGCCAATACAGCCTTCTCTGCTTCCTGGTAGGTGGCGCCTGTAAGGAAGCGTCCTGCCAGCATGATTACATCATAGCCGCCCTTCAGCTCATGCCGGTGAAGCCGGTAGACTTCCTTCATGAGCCTCTTGGATCGGTTGCGGGCAAAAGCATGTCCGATCTTTTTGGTTGCCACGAATCCCACCCGGATATCCGGTTTTCTGACTTTCGTCACATAAACCAGTCCGGCCCGGTTGCTGCAGCGCTTTCCGGTCCGGTAAATCCGCCGGTAATCCTTGTTCAGTCGTATACGGGAGGAACGGGGAAGACTGAAATCCGTCCTTTCCTTTTCGCTTTCAGAATTAGGCACTTAATACCTTTCTGCCCTTTGCTCTTCTTCTCTTCAGAACAATACGGCCTGCTTTTGTCTTCATACGAGCGCGGAAACCGTGAGTCTGTTTTCTCCAGTGGTTGTTCGGCTGGAATGTCATTTTTGCCATCAGTAACACCTCCTTACCTGGCGGCAGTGCCATTTTTTGCACCATAACAGATTAATTATATCCAAGAGAGGGGAGCGTGTCAAACAAAAATATTTGACACGTGCTTTTCGGGAAATCTTTCATGCCCTGTGCAGTCCCAGTCTGCGCCGGTAGTAAAAATACAGCGGAATCAGACAGAGCAGCGTCACCGCCCAGCTCAGAGGATAGCTGTACATGACGGTCAGGAAGGCCGGATCGGCAGCAAAAGCCGTATAGACCCAGAGAACGCGGACGCCGCAGATGGTAAACAGCATCAGCAGCGCCGGAGGGAGGGACAGACCGTAGCCGCGTAGGATGCCGCTGATCAGGTCGATAGCGCCGCAGAGAACATAAAAGCCCACGACAGTGTAGATTCTTGTCTGCCCGACATCAATTGTTTCCCCGGACAGTCCGAAAAGGGAGAGAAACAGTCCCGACAACAGGCAGGATGCAGCGGAAATCAAAAGATTGAGACAGCAGAAAATCATAAGCCCCTTCCGGGAAATATCCCGGCACCGGCGCAGATTGCCTGCTCCGTAATTCTGGCTCACAAAGGTCGTCATGGTCTGTCCGAAGGCAAAAAGGAAGCAGTAAGTATTCAGCTCCAGAACAAGTCCTGCCGCAGAAGCCGCCATAACCTCCGCTCCCAGGCTGTTGATGGCGGACTGGATAATGACATTGGACAGGCAGAAGACCATGCCCTGTACCCCGGCGGGAATCCCGATGCGCAGGATTTCCTTTCCGAAGGCGCCGTGCCAGCGGATCGCTCCGGGATATACCCGGAGAGCGCCGTGCTCGCTCCGGAGCGCCAGGAAAAGAAGCGCGGCCGACAGGTAGTTTGCCGCCGTGGTGGCGCAGACCACGCCGAAAAGGCCCAGTCCGAAATAAACCGCCCCCAGATCCATGATGACGTTCAGAAATCCTGCCGCTCCCAGCGCATAGAGAGGTGTCTTTGCATTCCCCTTGCTCCGGTAAATCGCTGAGGCAAAGTTATAGAGTGCAATGCCGGGGAGTCCCAGAAGATAAATCCGCAGGTACAGCTCCGCTTCCGGGAAAACCGCCTCCGGAACGCCCAGCGACCGGAGCGCCCACGAGGCAGCGGCTTCCCCCGCCGCAGCGATGCCCAGCCCCCAGAAAACAGCGAGAAAAAAGGAGGTATGTATGGCACTGCTTGCATCGGCAATTCTTCGTCCGCCCAGAGCTTTTGCAATGACCACATTGGCGCCCAGAGAAAGCCCCATGAAAAGACTCACCAGCAGCCCTACCAGGGGGCCGTTGTTCCCCAGAGCGGCCAGTGCTTCCGTGGAAACGAAGCGCCCCACCACAAAGGTATCGGTGGTATTCAGGAACTGCTGCAGCATCCCTGTCAGGGCCAGCGGCACGGCCAGACGGAGCATCGGCCCCGCCATGGGTCCCTTTGTCATGGACAAGCCTTTCGATTTTCCCATATTTCCTCCTAAAAATGATCCCGAAAATTCCGGAAAGCCGGCAGAAGCTCCCGTCTTCTCCCGGCCGTCCGAATGTTCTGCGGCAGATCCTGCCTGTTTCCTTTAACCGTCCTGTCAAAAAGCCGCGGAAAACCGCGGTCTCTTTTATTTCCCGACGCAGAACCGGTCAAAGATGGTATTGATCAGTTCGTTGTCTACGGTATCTCCCGTAATTTCTCCCATCAGGTTCCATGCCTCTGTGAGATCCACCACGATGCAGTCCTCCGGCATCTGCTGTGCAATGGAATCCTGTGCCCGCCGCACGGCTTCCAGAGCTTTCTTCACCAGATCCACATGGCGCAGATTGGTCAGGAAAAGCTCTCTTCCCGCATCGGCATCCTGTCTTGCCGTGATGCGCCGCAGCTCGTTCCGCACCTCATCCAGACCGCTCTGGTACAGGGCGGAAACGAAGATGCACGCCGCACCGCCGGAAAGCGCCCGGACCTCCTCCTCGGAAACCGCCCGGGTCATATCATTTTTATTCAGGATTACAATGGCTTTCCGCCCCTTCAGGGATGCCAGGAGTTCCCGGTCCTCCGCCTCCAGAGGAACAGAGCAGTCAATGACCGCCAGAATCAGATCGGCTTTCCGCATGGACTCCTTCGCCTTTTCAATGCCGATCTGCTCAATCTTGTTGTCGGTTTCCCGCAGTCCTGCCGTATCCATCAATACGAGCGGCACCCCGCCGATTTTAATGGATTCCTCGATAGTATCTCTCGTGGTGCCCGGGATGTCCGTTACAATCGCCCGGTCCTCCTGCAGAAACGCATTGAGCAGACTGGATTTCCCCGCATTCGGCCGCCCCACGATGACCGTACGGAGTCCGTCCCGGATGATCCGGCCTTCCTTTGACCGTTCCAGCAGCGCAGCAAGCTCCTTCTCCAGGCGGTCCACGCCCTCCCGGATTTCCTCCAGGGTCAGATCCTCCAGGTCCTCCTCGGGATAATCAATGGTTACCTCCAGCTTGGCAATGAAATCCTTGAGGTGCTCCCTGTTCTCCCGGACAAAGCGGGACAGTTTGCCCGACAGGTGGCTTTCCGCCTGTGCCAGGGAGGCTCCTCCCCGGGCGGAAATGATGTCCATGACCGCTTCTGCCTGGGTCAGGTCGAGACGGCCGTTCAGGAACGCCCGCTTGGTGAATTCTCCCCGCGGTGCCTGCTGTGCTCCTTTTTCCATGGCCAGCTCCAGCGTTTCCCGAAGCGCCTCCGGAGAGCCGTGCAGCTGAATTTCCGCCGCATCCTCGCCCGTATAGGAATGGGGAGCCTTAAAGATGACGGCCAGACCTTCATCGACGGCAGCCCCGTCCTTCATGACATGGCCGTAGTACATGCGGTACGGTTCTGCCTCCGTCAGAGAAATCCCCTTTCTTGTCCGAAATATGCTGTCTGCAATGCGCACCGCATCGATTCCGCTGATGCGCACCACGCCGATCCCGCCCTCTCCGGGTGCGGTGGCAATGGCTGCAATGGTTGTTTCCTCGTACATCTTCTTCCTCCATATTGAAAAGACCTTTTATTCATTGTATCAGAACACAGAAGAATAACCAATACCGCCGTCCCCCGGGATTCCCGACCGCGAAAAAAGACGCCCCGAAGGGCGTCCTTTTCTTCTATCATTTCCGGGCTTCTGCCGCTCTTACATTCCCATTTCTTCCAGGACGTGAGCGCAGCGGCTGCATACGTGGGGATGCTTTTCATCCGTATCCACATCTCCGGTACGCTTCCAGCAGCGTTCGCATTTTTCCAGTTCGCATACAGCTACGCTGGCTTTTACGGTGCCGTCTTCATTGGAAGCAGCGCCTTCCGGTGCTTTGTCTGCACCTTCCGCAATGTGTGCCTGGGAAACGAGGAGGAAGTCAGCCAGGTCCTTTTCCATATCCTTCAGCATCTGCAGGTTCTCCCCTTCTGCATAGAGGGTAACTTCTGCATCCAGCGGATGGCCGATGGTCTTTGCCTGTCTTGCTTCTTCCAGAGCCTTCATGGCAACGGAACGGAGAGCAAGCAGTTTCTTCCACTTTTCATCCAGTGCAGCATCCAGGTACTGATCCTTCAGTTCCGGCATATCTGCCATATGAACGGACCATTCCCGTTCTTCCTTGTTCGGAAGAGCCTGCCATACTTCTTCTGCGGTGAAGCAGAGAACCGGTGCAACCAGGCGGACCAGGGTCAGCAGGATTTCATACATGGCGGTCTGTGCGCTCCGTCTGAGATGGCCGTCCTTCTTTTCCGTGTAAAGGCGGTCTTTCAGAATATCCAGATAGATGGAGGACAGGTCTACGGTGCAGAAATTGTGAACAGCATGGTACATGACATGGAATTCATAATCTTCATAAGCCTTGAGAACGGTGCGCTTTACCTGTTCCAGACGGAGAAGTGCCCAGCGGTCCAGTTCTTCCATATCTTCATAGGCTACAGCATCCTTCTTATAGTCGAAATCGCTCAGGTTGCCCAGGAGGTAACGGAAGGTATTGCGGATCTTGCGGTATACATCGCTCATGGATTTGATGATCTTGTCGGACAGACGGACATCGCCCTGGTAATCCACGGAGGAAATCCACAGTCTCATGACATCGGCGCCGTACTTGTTGATTACATCCTGCGGAGCTACGACATTGCCTACGGATTTACTCATCTTACGGCCTTCGCCGTCCATGGTGAAGCCGTGGGTCAGAACAGCCTTGTAGGGAGCAAAGCCGTTCGTGGCAACGGAGCAGAGCAGGGAGGAATGGAACCAGCCGCGATGCTGATCGGAGCCTTCCAGATACAGATCGCAGGGATACTTCAGATCTCCCCACTGTTCATGCGGCTGCTTCAGCACGCCGTTCCAGGTGGAGCCGGAGTCGAACCATACATCCATGATGTCCTTTTCCTTGTGGAAATGGGTGCCGCCGCAGTGGGGGCATTTGAAGTTTTCCGGCAGGAGTTCTTCTGCGGTATGAGCCCACCATGCATCGGTGCCTTCTTTTTCCACGATTTCCTCTACCTTTTTCATCGTTTCCGGAGTGATGATCCACTTGCCGCAGTCATCGCAGTAGAAGGCAGGAATCGGCACGCCCCAGGAACGCTGGCGGGAAATGCACCAGTCCTGACGGTCGCGGATCATATTGTACAGACGGTCATGTCCCCAGGAAGGAATGAAGCGGGTATTGTCTACCGCTTCCAGTGCCTTATCGCGGAAATCATTGATGGAAGCAAACCACTGATCGGTTGCACGGTAAATGATCGGCTGCTTGCACCGCCAGCAGTGTGCATACTGATGGTGAATGGACTTCTTGCCCAGCAGATGTCCTTCATGCGCCAGAGCGGAGATGACCGGACCTTCTGCTTCCCAGACGGTTTTGCCTGCCAGGAATTCTCCGGCTTCTTCCGTCATGCAGCCCTTTTCATCAACAGGGCAGACGATGGGCTGATTCAGCTTGCCTGCGTTTTCATAGGTCTTGTAAACTTCGAAATCGTCCACGCCGTGTCCCGGAGCGGTATGAACGCAGCCTGTGCCGGCATCCAGTGTAACATGGTTGCCTTCCAGAACGTAAATCGTCCGGTTATACAGTGCCAGCGGATGCTTGAAGGTCGCCAGATCCCATTCGGCGCCGAGCATTTCCCGGCCGACGAATTCATAATCCTCTACCTTGCAGTCTGCCAGCGCTGCCGGAGCCAGTTCCTTGTTCATCAGGTAGTATTCATCGGCTGCCTTATTGTGTACCCATACATAGGTGAACTTCGGATTTACGGAAATATAGAGGGAAGCCGGGATGGTCCACGGAGTGGTGGTCCAGATAACGGCAAAGAGCTTTTCCTGCGGTACGCCGTCCGGTCCGAGTCCCTTGATGTCCAGAGCGGGGTACTTGACGTAAATGGACGGAGACTTTCTGTCCTTGTATTCAATTTCTGCTTCTGCCAGTGCGGTTTCGCAGTGGGTGCACCAGTAAACGGCTTTCTTGCCTTTGTAAATATAGCCCTTGTTGGCCATTTCGCCGAAAACTTCCAGTTCCTTGGCTTCCAGATGCGGATCATAGGTCACATAGGGATGCTTGAAATCGCCGACAACGCCCATGCGGATGAAATCGGACTTCTGAATGGCAATCCATTTCTTCGCATATTCCAGGCACTTTCTGCGCAGTTCCAGCGGTGTCATGTTGGCCCGGTCTTCGCCGGAATCCTTCAGTACGGCATATTCAATCGGCAGACCGTGGGTATCCCATCCGGGAATATAATTGACCTCAAAGCCGGCCATATGATGATAACGGACAATGATATCCTTCAGAGTCTTGTTCAGTGCATGGCCGATATGAATCTTGCCGTTTGCATAAGGCGGTCCGTCGTGAAGGACAAAAGTCGGTGCTCCTTCTTTTCTCCGCTTTTCGACTCTCTTTTCATAAAGCTCATTGTTCTGCCAGAATTCTACAAACTGCGGTTCTTTCTTCGGAAGATTTCCGCGCATCGGGAAATCTGTCTGAGGCAGCTGCAGTGTCTTGCTGTAATCCATGTTCTTCCTCCTGCATAATGGAATAAAAAAATCCCGCCCCCTAAGGGGCGGGAAAGGTTCCCGTGGTACCACCCTCATGACCGACTCTGCGGCCACTTGGTACAGTTAACGATGTCCCGCCGGGGCTTTTCTTCCCCGGAGCTCCGAAGTGATCTGTCTGCGCTTTCCCATACCCGCTCCCACCGTCCGGG
This sequence comes from uncultured Dialister sp., assembly GCA_938038225.1. Lineage (GTDB taxonomy): Bacteria > Bacillota > Negativicutes > Veillonellales > Dialisteraceae > Dialister. Next base: position 805,766 of record CALHRX010000007.1, read on the forward strand.
CTCGCTGCGATGTTTCCTGACGCAAACCGTCTTCATCCATGCTTATACATTCTTATATTTTAGCCGCTTCCGTCCGATTCGTCAAGCATTCCTCCGCCGGTCCGGGAAAATCCCCAAAATTTTCAGATGCCGCTCCGATCATTCCGGAAATTCAGGAAAATCAGCACAGCCGCTCCCCAGAACGTGACAGCGGTCGTCCAGAAAACGGCGGAATAGGAGAACCAGCCGGCAATGATTCCGGAGCAGACCGGTCCTGCCACATTCCCCATCAGGAAGAAAGACGACACCACGCCGAATATAATGGTCCGCTTCTCCGGCGGCACTGACTTGGCCAGAATCGTATTCGTACAGGGCGCGATAAGGCCCATCCCGATCCCCGTGACGGCCCGCCAGAAGCCCAGTCCGTATATGGAAGACGCTGCATACTGCAGCAAAAAGGTCGCTCCCACAAAAGCAGTGGCAAAAAGCAGCACCCGGTGAATCCGGAACCGCTGGGTCACCTTCCCCACCTGGAGCGAAGACATGGCGGAAAATCCGCCTGCCATGAAAATGATGATGCCCACCACAGTGGCAACCATCTCCGTTTCCCCGCCGATTTCCTGTTTGATATACAGAGGCAGAATCGGTCCGATCCCGGTGATCCCGAAATTGCAGAGAAACTGCAGGAAAGTCATGATCCGCACCCGGGGAATTCTCATAAAGTAGAGAATCTGCGCCCACGCGGACTCCTTCTTTTCCGCCTTCTTCATCATGCCCTTCATGCCGGGCATGACTCTCCGCACGGCAATCAGACAGCAGAAGGACAGACCGCCGAAAATGAAGAAAGGCATGCGGTATCCCAGGTAATCCGCAATCAGCCCGCCCAGGAGAGGTCCGAACATGATGCCGCATACCATGGCCGCCTGAAAGCAGCCCATGGCCCACGACGTCTTTTCCTCCGGCGTCACCGCAGACACCGCAGCCAGCCCGATGGGGACAAATCCGCCGACCAGCCCCTGAATGGCCCGGAGAATCAGCAGCTGCCACGGCGCCGTGGTGATTCCCGACAGAAGAATACACACCGTCACTGAAGCCAGGACAAAGGACATCATCGTCCGCACGCCCCGTTTGGCAGTCTGCAGCGACCAGAAGGGCGATGACAGAGCAATCATGAAAGGCGTGACTCCCGTAATCAGTCCGGCCCAGAAGGCCGCATCTCCCGAATCATGGATTCCCAGCTCCGAAAGAAAAAGCGGCAGGAAGCTCATCACCCCGACCAGGGAAATGCCCGCACCGATCTGCACCGCACAGCAAAGATATACGATTCGTTTCCACCGTTCCGCACGTTCCATAAGAAGCACCTCTTATTCCAGGGAAACAGAATTCCCTACGATGAAATTCCTTTTTATTTATACCTATATTATACACCGGATAATGGGCAGAGAGAAAATGCGAAAGCTTTGCAGAGAAAAACCTGTCCGCCCGAAAGGACAGACAGGTCTGAAATTTCATTTCCGATTTCAGGAAGCGGCTCAGCAGGACGCTTCTTCCGCTTCCCGGAGAGCCCACTGCTTTTTATCCGCTTCATTGCGCCAGCGGAGAACCGCCGCAACAATAAAGGCCAGAGCCAGCATGCCGGCAAACAAATGGAGTGTTGCCGCATAGCCGCCGGTGGTTTCCTTCATCACGGAAAGAATAACCGGACCGGCAATACCCGCAATTCCCCAGGCGGTCAGAATTGAACCGTGGATGGAGGAAAGCTGGCGCACGCCGAAAATGTCGGACAGATAGGCGGGCATGCAGGAGAAGCCGCCGCCGTAGCAGGAAATGATTCCCAGCACCAGCGCCTGAAAGAGGAAACTGTCCGATGCAGAGGAAAGTACCCAGAAAGCAGCCGTTTCCAAAGCAAAGAAAACCATGTAGGTCACGCCGCGGCCGATCTTATCGGAAATCGTGGACCACACAATACGGCCGCCGCCGTTCACAATGCCGATAATGCCGACCAGGGAAGCCGCTTCTGCCGGATTCATGCCGATAACATCCTGCGCCATAGGCGATGCAACGGCCAGAAGACCGATCCCGCAGGTAATATTGGTGAAGAAAATCCACCAGAGTGCATACCATTTCCAGGTGTGCATGGCTTCCTTTCTGGTCATCTGCGGACCCACCATGGTCCGCTTTGTTCCCAGATTGGCTTCCTGTTCCAGGACTTCTTCCAGCAGCATGGGGATTTCTCCCTTTCTGGGAGGACACAGGTAGGAAGCGGACAGCACGATGATGACCGCATAGCCTGCACCGAGAATCAGGAAATTATCTACAAGACCGTACGTATCCGTGAGGAAACGCATGAGCGGTCCTGCCACCAGAGCGGCAAAGCCGAAGCCCATGATGGCCAGACCGGTCGCAAAGCCCCGGTGCGACGGGAACCATTTCACCAGCGTGGATACCGGCGTGATGTATCCCGTCCCCAGACCGATGCCGCCGATGCATCCGTAAAAGAAGTAAAGCAGCCACTGCGACCGGAGATCGATGGCCAGCGCCGTACCGAGAAGCCCGGTCCCGAAAAAACAGGCCGAAAGAATCCCCGAATTTCTGGGCCCCATCCGTTCCACGATGCCGCCCAGAAAGCCCGCCGACATTCCCAGGAACAGAATGGCAATGGAAAACGCCCATGTAACGGCAGACAGGGACAGTCCCATTTCCGCCATAACCGGACGTGTAAGCACGCTCCACGCATAAACACTGCCGATGCAGATATGGATTCCCACGGCAGACAGGGCGATGAGCCAACGATTCTTCTTTTTCATTTTACCCTCCAGAATCAATACCAGAGGGAAACCGGAGACGTAAAAGCCGCCTGAGTAGGTTTCCCTGCCCAGACGGTCGGCCGATCAGTTTCTCCGCGGTTCACGTGGTCATTTCCACATTATATCCGTCAGTTCCGCGAAGACTTTATGTTGTATGCCTAGAGTACCACGGAAATTTTGAGGTGTCAAGAGCATCTGTACAAGATATGGTATAGCGGCCGGACAAAGCGTACAGCCTCCTCTTAATAGGCGCGTATAGAAAAGTTTTATCCTTTCCAAAAAGTATTGATTTCCCGACTGTTTCATGTTTTCCCGGCATAGGTCTGCCCCTGTTTTTTCTTCTTTCCCGGTCAAAAATCTTTCTGTCCTGCAAATTATTCCGTTTTCCGCGGTCTTTTCCGGCCTGTTCCGGCGGAGGAATCCTTCCTCTGTATCCGATAACAAGCATACCCTTATTCCATGCGAGTATACATATTCCTTACAATATCTTTACAAAAATGTTACAATAATGGAAGCGCGAAAGAGATTCATTCTCGGAATGTTCTTCATGGATGTTTGTAGTTTTTATAAGGAGGAATCAGCAGTATGAATAAGAAAAAAATGGCATGGATCGGCACAGCGGTACTGGCAGCCGGCATTCTTTTCAGCGGATGCGGCGGAGACAGCAAATCGTCCGGAAACAGCGGCGGAGACTGGAAGCCCACGAAGGATGTAAAGGTCATTGTTGCTTATAAAGCAGGCTCCGGCACGGATACCGGCGCCCGTCTTCTCACAAACAGTGCCAAGAAATATGTAGGGCAGACCCTGGTCATCGAAAATAAACCGGGTGCAGACGGAAAGATCGGCTGGACCGAACTGTCCAAGGCAAAGCCGGACGGCTACACCATCGGCTTTATCAATCTCCCCACCTACACCACGCTGGCTGCACAGAAGGGCGCCCAGTTCGATGACAAATCCATTGTTCCGATCTGCAACCATCTGACGGAAACCTCCGTTGTCGTAGTCCGCAAGGATGCCAAGTGGAACACGCTGAAAGAACTCGTGGAAGATGCCAAAGCGCATCCCGGTCAGCTGAAAGCTTCCACCAACGGCGTACAGGCCTCCAACCATACGGCAGCACAGCTCCTTTCCACCACCGCAGGCTTTGAATACAATGCCGTTCCCTACGGCGGCACGGCAGACCAGCTTCTGGCACTCCGTCAGGGTGAAGTCGACTTCTCCTGCGCAAAGGTGGCCGATGTGGCACAGCTGATCGGCGGCGACAATCCGGAGCTGAAGGTCCTCGGCATCTACGATACGAAGAGAGACCCGAACATGCCTGATGTTCCCACCCTGGGCGAACTGGGCTACTACAACGAATGGTACGGTACAGCCCGTGCTCTCGTTGCTCCGAAGGGCACTCCGGAAAACATCATCAAATTCTACGAGAATGCATTCAAACAGACCATGGAAGATCCGGAAGTCAAGGACGCTCACGAAAAGGCCGGCATGGTCATGGATTACAAAGACAGCAAGCAGCTGACCGAACTGATCCAGAACCAGATGGAATTCTGCAAGAATGTTGTAACCAAGCTCTATACGCAGGACGGCCAGAAATAAGACCGGCCGCTTCTTCCGGCTCCCGGAAGACAGCCGGAAATCATTCATTCCTGTTTTCGGAAAATATCCCATTTTCAGTGGGATATTTTCTGTATTTCAGGAGAACGGAGCGCTTTTCCGGAAGATCTCCGTTTTCCGCCCCCGCTTCGGGGATTCTTTGCAAGGAGTTTTCTCTATGAAAAAGTCAGACATACTGATCTGCGGTTTCATGTACGCCTTCAGCCTGTTTTTCCTGGCGCTGACCCAGGAATTTCCGAGAGAAGCCCGGTATTATCCGGAATTCGTCATCGGACTGCTCGTGGTCCTCACCACGGTCCGCGTGATGTTCATGTTCCGGGATTACCGGGGAAGTCATGAAATCATAAACGATATTCCCGTCGTATTCGAAGGATTCCTTCCGCGGCAGTTCTGGGTCCTCTTCGGCCTGTTTCTCGTATTCTTCGTACTGCTGCAGCTCATCGGATTCTATCCTGCGGCCATGATTTATCTTTTCCTTTCCCTGAAATATTTCAGAATCCGTCCTCTTTACATCGTCCTTATTCTGGTCGTAATGGCGGGTCTGATCTTCGGCACCTTCGACACATTCCTGAATGTGCCGCTGCCGAAGGGCATGCTCTTGGAAGATTTCTTATAAGGAGGATTTATGGACGCGCAAACCTTATCTCTGATGGCTGCGGGCTTCGGCAACGCCCTGCAGCCCATGAACCTGCTCATGATGATCATCGGCGTCACGATCGGCGTCGTCATCGGATGCATGCCCGGTCTTTCCGCTGCCATGGGCGTTGCCCTTCTGCTTCCCCTCACCTTCGGGATGCACCCGGAAACAGGGCTGATCATGCTCGGCGGCATTTACTGCGGCGCTATTTTCGGCGGTTCCATTTCCGCCATTCTCATTCATACCCCGGGTACTCCTGCTTCTGCAGCGACCGCTCTGGACGGGTATGAGCTGACCAAACAGGGAAAAGCCGGAAAAGCCCTGGGGACAGCGTGCATCGCCTCCTTCTTCGGCGGTCTGCTTTCCTGTATTTCCCTGTACTTCTTTGCTCCCCTTCTGGCAGAGCTGGCCATGAAATTCGGCAGCCCGGAATATTTCTGGCTCGCCCTTTTCGGCCTGACCATCATCGCCGGCGTAACCACCGGTTCCATGGTGAAGGGCCTCATGTCCGGCGCTTTCGGCCTGATTCTGTCCACCATCGGCATGGACCCGATGGAAGGAACCGAACGGTTCATGTTCGGCATTGATGAGCTGTACAACGGAATCAACGTCACCTGCGCCCTCATCGGCCTGTTTTCTCTGTCCCAGGTCTTCATCCTCATGGAAAAGGCCATCAAGGAAAGAGGAAATATCGTACACTTCAAGGATTCCGTCCTGCTGAAACTTTCCGAGCTCCGCCGCATCGGCCCCACGGTCATCCGCTCGTGGATCATCGGAAATATCATCGGGCTTCTTCCCGGCGCAGGCGCTTCCATTGCCTGCTTCCTCGGCTACAATACAGCCCGTCAGTTTTCCAAGCATCCGGAAACCTTCGGCCACGGCAATATTGAAGGCGTAGCCGGTTCCGAAGCGGCCAACAATGCCGTCACCGGCGGCTCCCTGATCCCCACCCTGACGCTGGGCATCCCCGGAGAATCCGTTACCGCCGTTCTCATGGGCGGCCTCATCATCCAGGGCCTCCAGCCCGGACCGGAGCTTTTCACCAAGTATGCTCCCATGACCTATACCTTCTTTGCCGGCTTTGTCATCGTACAGTTCTGCATGCTCCTGATCGGTCTGGGCGGCTGCCGCATTTTTGCCCATATTGCCAAGCTGTCCGATGCCATCCTCATTCCCTGCATCTTCGTACTCTGCGTAGTCGGCTCCTATGCCATCAACAACAGCTTCGTCGATGTCATCATCATGTTCCTTTTCGGCATCATCGGCTACCTCATGCGGAAGCTCGGTCTCAATACCGCTGCCGTGGTGCTGGCTCTGATTCTGGGACCCATCGGAGAAAGAGGACTCCGGAGAAGCCTTTCCCTGTCGGGCGGAGATATTTCCATTCTTTTCTCCACTCCGATCTGCTGGATTCTGATTCTTCTCTGCGTGATTTCCATTTTCTCCCCCTTCCTCATGGACCGGCTCAAGAAAGGGAAAAATACATTCAGCAAAACGAACTCCTGATCAACGAAAAAGCCTCTGCTGCGGCAGGGGCTTTTTGGCTGCGGTTTGACATTTCCCGCTGCTCTTTTTATGATGAAAACGAAAGGAGGGAATGCAATGAAGCGATGGATCATGCACGTCGATATGGATGCTTTTTTTGCCTCTGTGGAGCAGCGGGACTTCCCGGAATACCGGGGCAAACCGGTCATCATCGGCGGGAAATCCCGGCGGGGCGTAGTGGCCACGGCCTCCTATGAAGCCAGAAAATACGGCGTTCATTCCGCCATGCCCGTCATGCAGGCCAGAGAACTCTGTCCGGAAGGCATTTTCCTCCCGCCCCGGTTCGATGCCTATCGGGAAGCCTCCGAGCAGATTCATGAAATCATGCTGCACTATGCCAGTGCCTATGAGCCCATTTCCCTTGATGAAGCCTTTCTGGATATTTCCGGCATGGGCATCCATTACCCCACAGTCGGTGCGGTCGGACGGGCCATCAAGAAGGAAATTGCCGATAAGGTCCGTCTCACTGCCTCCGTAGGGATTGCTCCCAACAAATTTCTCGCCAAAATGGCCAGCGACATGAACAAGCCCGACGGGCTGTGCATCATTCCCTACGGAAAGGAAGCACAGATTCTCCGTCCCCTTCCGGTGCGCCGTCTCTGGGGCGTGGGAGAGGTCACGGAGAAAAAACTCATCCGCGCCCGTTTCCTGACCATCGGTGACATCCAGGACGCCCCGGAATCCCGCCTCACCGCCCTTCTGGGAAGCCAGGGAAGTGCCCTGAAGCGGCTCGCTTTCGGGCAGGATGACCGGCCCGTACAGGCCAGACGGGAAATCAAATCCATCGGGGATGAGTCCACCTATGATGAGGATCTGACCGATCCGGACCGGATCGACCGGGAAATCGCCATCCACAGCGACATCGTGGCACAGCGCCTGAGAAAGCACCGCAGAATGGCGCGCACCGTTTCCCTGAAAATCCGTTTTGCTTCCTTCACTACGGTCACCCGGGCAGTAACCCTTCCCGAGTCCACCAGCCTCCAAAAGGAAATCTATGATGCGGCCCGTGCGCTTCTCCGGAAAATTCCCCGGAAGGAGGGAATCCGTCTCATCGGCGTTGCCTGCTCCAATCTGGGGCCGGAGGTTTCCATGGCCTCCCTCTTTTCCCGGGACAGAGAAAAGAAGCTTGCCGCAGAGAGAGCCATTGATGAGATTCAGCAGAAATTCGGCAAGGAAGCACTCCGAAAGGGATTCTGGCTCACCGAAGAGGACGCCTCCGGCAGGAAAAACCGGAAGAATCCGGACGATGCGGAAACGGCAAAAGGTCTGTAAAATCCCGGCGGAATGGGTATAATAAGGGAAGTAGGAAAAGAATGCTGTTTCCTTCGAAGCAGCCTGTTTTACAAGCGAGGTACACTATGGTTAACGAAGAAAGAATCAAGAAAAGCTTTACCGAGCTGATCCGCATCTATGCCCCCTCCAAGGGCGAACGGGAAGTCTGCGATTATCTGAAACGGCAGCTCCGCACCCTGGGGGCTTCCAGGATCATTGAAGACAATAACGGCTCCGTTGCCGGCGGGAACAGCGGCAATCTGATTGCCGTATTCAACGAAAATATGCCGGGGCTCCCCTCGGTGGCCTTCACCGCCCATATGGACTGCGTGGAGAACTGTAAAAACATCGAACCCGTCCTGCAGGACGGTATTTTCTCCTCCAAAGGCGACACCATCCTCGGCGGCGACGACAAAGCCGGTGTGGCAGCCATCCTGGAGGGACTGCACCTGATGAAGGAAAACTACATCCCCCACGGCAAAATCACGGTCATCTTCACCGTACAGGAAGAAAACGGACTCATCGGCTCCCGCCACATTGAGGAACAATACCTGCAGGGCATTGATTTCGGCTATACGCTGGACGTGGACGGCAAGGCAGGCACACTCATCAATGAAGGCCCCTCCGAATACACCGTCGATTTCCTCTGCAAAGGCGTCGCTGCCCATGCAGGAATGTGTCCGGAAAAAGGCACCAATGCCATCGCCATGGCCGCACTCGGCATTGCCTCCTGCCCGACCGGACGGATTGATGAAGAAACCACCTGCAACATCGGCACCATTTCCGGCGGCATCGCTACCAATATTGTTCCCGAGCACTGCGCTGTCCACTGCGAAGCCCGGAGCCGGGACAACGAAAAGCTGGAAAAACTGGTTTCCCGAATGGAAGATGCTTTCCGCAGCGCCGCAGAAAAATTCCCGCAGGGCCAGCTCACCATCAAAAAGGAAAAGACCTACGATGCCTTTAAGGTTGAAGAAACAAGCCCCGCCGTTGCTCTTTTCCGCAGCGCCTGCGCAGAAGCAAAATTCCCGGTCAGCATCAGCTCCACCGGCGGCGGCAGCGATGCAAACTGGTTCGGTACAAAAGGTTTCCCTGCCGTCCTTCTCGGCGTGGGCATGGCCAATTTCCACACCAATCAGGAAATCCTGGCCGCCCAGGACCTTTTCGATGCCGGTGAGCTTGTTTACCGCATCATTGAGGCAGAAAGCCACTTCTCCCTTCACGGCTGATCTGCAGAAATTTTCACAGCCTAACAATAAAAGGCCGGAACGCTCCTTTCCACGGAGCTGTTCCGGCCTTTTTGCGCACAAAAAATCCGCTCTTCCGAGTCCCCGAAAAAAGCGGATTTTCTTTCTCTGTCAGTTTCCGAAAATATCTTTTCCGTCCACGGATTCTGCAGGCTTCTTGCTGTACTTGACCTGCTCGCAGATGCATTTATCCTTCAGCTTGTACAGTTCCGGCAGGAAGTCCATGATCATACCGAACGTCTCATCGTTAATGGAATACTTCGTCCAGAGCCCTTCCCGAACAGCATTGACCACGCCTGCCTCGATGAGGATCTTCATGTGGTAGGACAGGGTAGACTGGGAAAGTGTGAAATTGGACAGCAGATCCGAAGCAGTCATACTGCGGCAGGACAGCATATCCACAACGTGCAGTCTGGTCTCATCGGACAGTGCTTTGAAAATGACTGCAAACTGTTTGTAGCTCGGCTTAAAATTCATGGCGGACTCCTTATTCTCTGTTTACGGGCGGTCGTTTGCTTCCGCACCAAAATCGTGGAAAATTATATATTTACATATTTAATTTTATACTACCCTTAAAACTCTGTCAATCATTCTGCCGTCCCGGAGTCAAAAAAACGGGCAGATTCTGCGCAGAACATCTATAAAAAACATTCTCTGCGAACAGCTGTTTCCGGAAAGAAGACAAAGCAAAAAGCAGCCTGTGCCGGGCCCGAAGGCTCATACACAGACTGCTTTTTTATTCTTGAAATTACATGCCTGCCAGGAAGAAATACCGGAATTCAACATATGCCGTAGCAACGATCAGGGACAGGACCATCAGCGGGAAGCACCACTTCATGAACGTCATGAAGGAGATATTGTGTCCTTCCTTTGCTGCAATCGCGACCATGATAACGTTCGGGGATGCACCGATCATCGTGCCGTTGCCGCCGAAGCAGGCACCGGATGCCAGAGCCCACCACATATAATCTGCATGGGGCAGATTCATGATGGCCTGCATATCCTTGATCAGCGGAATCATCGTTGCGGTGAAAGGAATATTATCAATGAAGGCAGAAGCAAAACCGGAGAGCCAGATGATCATCAGCGTAATCAGGTGATGATCTCCGTTTACCAGGTCTACGCCCCAGCTTGCAATAGCGGAGATAACGCCGGCATTTTCCATGCCGCCGACCAGTACGAACAGTCCCATGAAGAAGAAGAGCGTATCCAGGTCGACTTCTTTCATCGCATCTTCCGGGTTGATGCGGCATGCCAGCATGGCTACGACGCCGCCGGTCATGGCAATGGTTGCCGACTGCAGATGGAAGGTGGAATGCAGAACAAATCCGACAATGGTCAGGAACAGGACAATCAGGGAGCGATGGAAAATCATCTTATCTTCCACGCCGCTCATGATATCAATCTTATCCACTTCTTCCTTCGGAAGGTGTCCGTGGGGCAGATCTTTGCGGAAAATAAAGAGAATGCCCACCAGAGTGGCAATGATGGCCAGAACAACCATCGGTGCCAGATTGATCAGGAAGTCATTGAAATCCAGGTGCGTTGCGGAACCGATCATAACATTGGGAGGATTGCCGATCATCAGAGCCGTGCCGCCTACGTTGCACATCAGGATTTCCGAAATCAGAATCGGAACCGGTGTGATTTTCAGCATGCGGCAGAGAGAAATCGTCATCGGAGCAATCAGCAGGGCTGCCGTTACGGAGTCAATCAGCGATGCGCCCACCGCTGTAACCAGGGAAAGAAGAATCAGCAGTTCCCGGGGTGACCCTTTGGACATCTTCATGGCCCACAGCGCCAGTACACGGAAGAAGCCTGATTTCTTTACGACGGAAATCAGAATCATCATGCCGGCCAGAAGGCCCAGCGTATTCCAGTCGATAAACTGTTTGATGGCCTGATCCTGGGTGACATAGCCTCCGTAGATCATAACGCCGCCGCCAACGAGAGAGCAGATCGTCCGGGGGAACTTCTCGGACATGATCCCTACATAGGTCAATATGAAAATTGCCACTGCGAAATAAAACTGAACTGTCGTCATAAATTATCTGAACTCCTCTCATCGCCCGAAGCCGGGGTTTGTAACCGGATTCCGAGTTCCTTCCCGCTTTCCGAAACGAGTCCTTCGAAATCTCCCTAAGGAAATAACCGGTCCATTGATTAGTCCTATTGTACCACAATACATAGAAGAAATAAATAATTTATCTGTCCATAAAACAGCTTCAATCCATAGATTTTAAAGCATGACTCATATAGATAAAGTCCTGTAAATCATAGATTGCTATTGTATTTTACAAATTCTTATTGATTCTTTTCATTGAATTATCCCGTGAACGCTCCGGTGCGCCGAAGCCCGTTCTCTTTATCCCGCCGCAGGACATAAAAAAAACCTGACTTTTGTCAGGATTTCTATACTGGCAGGGGTAGGTAGAGTCGAACCACCGATAGCGGAGTCAAAGTCCGCTGCCTTACCGCTTGGCTATACCCCCATATTGGGTAAAAAAAAATGGGGCGAGTGGTGGGGCTCGAACCCACGCATAACGGAGCCACAATCCGCCGTGTTAGCCGCTTCACCACACCCGCCACATATGGAGTCACACAGCATCGCTATATGACGGTGTTTATTATATCATTGAAAACGCATACCGTCAACCATTATTTTTTACATTCTCCTTTTCTCCCGGAAACGCCCCTCCGGCAGAAACTTTTTCCGCTTCTTCTCCGCATATAGTATAATGTTCTTGATAATTGAAACTGTTGAATGAGGTGATTTTATGGATAATGTAACATTCCGTCAAATGAGCATTGATGATTTTCTGGAAGATCTGGGCAGCAAAAAGCCCGCTCCCGGAGGCGGCGCCGCCGCAGGTCTCGTAGGCGCCCAGGCATGTGCTCTTGCAGAAATGGTCTGCAATCTGACCGCTTCGAACAAAGCCTATGCGGAGTTCCATGAGAAAGCAAAGGAGTACGCCTCGGTTTTCTCCATGGCCCGCTCCATTTTCCTGGACCTCATGCAGGAAGATGCCGATTCTTTCCGCACACTCATGGATACGCTCCGTTCCATCCGGACTCTTCCGCTGGAGGAAAGACGGTCCCGGCAGGAAGAAGCCTTCAAAAAAGCCATTGCGGTGCCGCAATCCATGGCGCAGACCATGACCGATCTGCTCCCGTCCTTCACCAACCTGCTCCTTCACGGCAATAAAAATGCCCTGAGTGATGCCGTCATGGCCGCCCAGCTGGCTATGACCTGCATCCGCGCCTCCATCCTGACGGTCAAGATGAACCTGAAATATATTGAGGATGAATTCTATGAGCATGAAATGAATGATACTTTCACTGTCTGGGAAAATGCGATTTCCGCGATTGATGCGGTTCTGACCTACCAGGTGGATCTGTAATTTCAGGGCCTGCTGTCCCCGTTCCGGACGGCAGGTCATCCTTTTGTCTTTTTTCCGTTCCTGAAGCCTTCCCTCTTTTTCAGAAAGGAGTCTCTATGGACCCGTCAGCCGAAGAAAAACAGCGCGCCCGGAACCGCCGGTTTTTCCGGACCCTTACCGCACTGGAATCATGGCATCAGTTCCGTCTCCGTCTCTTTGCGGAAGGGATTGCCGTAGGAATTCTGGGCGGCCTCTGCATCAGCCTGTTCCGGTTCCTTCTGGAAAAAGCAGAGGCAGCCCGGCTTCTCCTGTACCGGACATACCTGGTGCCGGCCGCAGAAAGCGGAAATCTTCTTCCCCTCCTGGCATGGGCGCTTTTTCTGTTTGCTGCGGGCTATGTGCTTTTCTGCATGCTCCGCTATGCCCCGCTTTCCGGCGGCTCCGGCATTCCCCAGGTAAAGGGCGTCATCATGGGACTGATGAAAATGAAATGGTTCCGCATTCTCTGGGTCAAGATCTTCGGCGGCGCGCTGGGAATCGGCGTCGGCCTTTCCCTGGGAAGGGAAGGCCCGTCCATTCAGATCGGTGCCGCAGCCGCCCAGGGATTTTCCCGTTTTCTGGGGCGGACCCGACTGGAGGAGCGATTCCTCATTACCAGCGGTGCCGGTGCGGGACTGGCGGCTGCTTTCAATGCTCCGCTGGCGGGCACCCTGTTCGCCCTGGAAGAGCTTCACCGGAATTTTTCCGGTGCGGTTCTCCTTCCCACCATGGCCGGCGCCGTCACGGCGTCCATCGTGACCCGTTTCTTCTTCGGAGAATCCACAAGCTTTCATTTTGCGGTTCTCCCGCCTCTTCCCGTGCAGGACCTGATCTGGGCGGTTCTTCTCGCCGTTTCCGCCGGCTTTCTGGGCATTCTTTTCAATGCAGGACTTCTCCGGACCGGCAGATTCTACAGCCTTCCCCTTTTCCGCAACTCTTACAGCCGCATTCTCTTTGCGCTTTTCTGTGCAGCGGCGCTCGGATTTTTCCTTCCCTCCGTTCTCGGCGGCGGCAACCGTCTCGTCGATGTGCTGGCCGGTGCTCCGTACAGCCTTTCCTTCCTCCTTCTTCTCCTTGCGGGAAAGTACATTCTCACCCTGATTTCCTACGGCTGCGGTGTTCCGGGAGGCTTCTTCCTTCCTCTGCTCGTCCTGGGCGCTCTTCTGGGTTCCGCGGAAGGAACGGCGCTTTCTGCTCTGGGCCTTCTGGACGCAGTATATCTCCCGCACATGATCATCCTCGGCATGGCAGCCCTCTTCGCCTCCAGCGTGCGCTCTCCCATCACGGGGACAGTGCTCATCCTGGAAATGACCGGAGATTTCAATCATCTTATGGCGCTCGCGCTGGTCAGTGCCCTCTCCTATGTCATCGCAGAGCTTCTCGGCGGCGAACCCATCTACGATGCGCTCCTGAAAAAGTCCCTCGCCGGGTCTCCGTCTCCGGAAGCAGGAAAGAAAAAGGACATTCTCCTCATCCCCGTCGGCAGCGGGTCTCTTCTTGACTGTCGGAAAGTATCGGACATTCCGCCCCTGCCGCACACAGTCCTTATGGAAATCAAGAGAGGCGGACAGTCTCTGATTCCCGACCCGGATACAAAGCTCCGCACGGGAGATTTTCTCTGCTTCCTCACGGAAAACGAACAGGCGGAAACGCTCCGGGAAATGGGACGGGAACAGGTTCCCCCGAGCCATATTGGAAAATAAAAGACAGAGGCCCGTTCCGCATCACTGCAGAACATTTCCTCTGTCTTTTCATTTCCCGAATATTTTCATTTCCGGCTTTTTGGTTTCCGTCTTTTTTTGACTTCGGTCTCCTCAGCTGCTTCCCCGGAATTTCTCATTTTCGCCCGGCACTGTCTGTATCCCTGCCTGGACAGGAGCTGATTGGCATCATCCACCAGGTAAGGAATCCGATACAGGTCAATGAGCGCCCATATGCCCAGTCCGCCCAGCGTAAGCAGGTACAGCAGATTCCGGATCGGCCGGCCCAGATAGAAATAATGGCACCCTGCGCACCAGGACAGGTAAGCCCGGCCGGCCTTTCTTTTCCGCTCCTTCATGTATGCTGCCATGAAGCGCTCCTCCGGTGCAGTCAGACTGCCCACCCAGTAAGGAAGTCCGTCCTGGTAGGAAAAAAGGATTTCCGTGATATCATCGTAAACGTTTTTCATGAGCCGCACCTTTTTCTCCATATCAGGCTCATCCAAGCACCGCTGTCCCTGCGCCTCCAGCTCGCCTGCGCAGTTTTCCTTCCGGCAGGCCTCCTGATAAAGCGGGACCAGATCAATCATGGTATTCGTGAAAAACGTATCGCCCAGCTTGCGGTACAGCTCCTCCATCAGCGGCAGCACATGATCCATATCATCTGTAAGGACAATATCATCCCCGATGAAATCCCGGAATTTCCGGATAATTTTTTCCGGAGAATTTTCCTCCGAGCCGGATACGGAATAAATCCGGTCCGCTTCCCGCCCGTCCCGCACACGGAGTGCTGCCATATCGGTAAGCTTCAGCTGCTGTCCGCTTCCTTCTGCATGGAGCAGTACAATGGTGTAATTGTCCAGTTTGCGTCTGATCTGTCCCATGTTTCCTCCAGGCAGAAAAATCCATCAATCGTTTTTATTATACCATGATTAGAGACGCTTCCCAAATCTGTTTCCGCCGGCCTTGACAATTCCGCATTCCTGATTTATAGTAGCTGTAGTTTCACAAAAGCGATGAAGAGAAGAGTACGCAGAAAGAATCGTCAAAGAGAGCTCCCTGCCGGTGAAAAGGAGTACGAAGAAATCTGCCGAAGATGGCCTCCGAGCAAGGTTTGCTGAATCATAAAGCAGCCCGGGCGCTCCCGATACAGAGCTACGGTATCAAGGAAATTTTCCGGCGTACCTGATGAGATTCCGGCGGTGACGCCGGGATGAATTTGGGTGGTAACACGAGTATCTCGTCCCTTTGCAGGGAGGAGATTTTTTTATGCCCTTTTTTCCGCCGCAGCAGCCGGGCCGGCGGTTTTCAGGAGACAGAGGACTCATAAAGGAGGAATGCAAATGCCGATCAAAATACCCAAGGGACTGGATGCCCTGGCAGAGCTGAAAAAGGAGGGGATCGTAACCATTGATGAAGCAAGAGCACGGACACAGGATATCCGTCCTCTGAAGATTCTCATTCTGAATCTCATGCCTATCAAGAAGCCTACGGAAATTCAGCTTCTCCGTCTGCTGGGAGACACTCCCCTGCAGCTGGATGTCCACTTCGCCCGTATGGCTTCCCGGGAAACAAGCCATACCGATAAATCCTACCTGGCCCGGAACTACCTGACCTATGAGGATATAAAGGACGATTACTATGACGGCTTCATCATTACCGGCGCTCCTGTGGAAAAGATTCCCTATGAGGAAGTGGAATACTGGCCGGAATTCCTGAAATACATCGAATGGGCCAATACCCATGTATTCTCCACCCTTCACTTCTGCTGGGCCGCCCAGGCCGGTCTTTACATCGACTACGGCGTGGAAAAAAGGATTCTTCCCCGAAAGCTCTTCGGAATTTATCAGTACAACCTGACCCTGCCCTATCATCCTCTGCTGCGCGGCTTTGACGACCGGTACTTCATTCCCCAGTCCCGCCACACCTCCATCGATGATAAAAAAGTGGATGAAACCTCCGATCTGGTCGTGCTTTCCCGCTCCGCCGACAACGGCATCAATATCGTGAGCGATCAGGAATCCCGGCGCATCTTCATTCTCGGCCACTTCGAGTATGATCTGCGGACGCTGGAATGGGAATACAAAAGAGACCGGGAAAACGGCCTTCCCATCTCCCTTCCCGCCAATTACTACCCCTACGATGACCCGCAGGAACGGCCCCGCTTCGTATGGTGTTCCTATGCGCATCTTTTCTACCACAACTGGCTGAATTTTGTTTACCAGGAAACGCCGTATGATCTGAAAACGCTCGTTCCCTTCAATGTACACAATCCGCTCCATCAATAAGGAAAACTTCATTTCCTCTCATTTTCAAACCGGGAGGTTCCTATGAAACAGCTTCAGAAATTAGTCATTCTTCTCTTTTCCCTTTTTGCGCTTACCCTGGCGGCGGGCTGCGGCAGCAGTTCTTCCAATTCTTCCGTTCTTCGGGTCGGCATGGATGCCGCCTATCCGCCTTTCGGCTCCCAGAACATGGAAACGAAAGAATATGAAGGCTTCGACATAGACATCATCAAGGCCATCTGCAAGGAAGAAAACCTCACTGCAGAAATCCGCAATGTCAGCTTTGACGGGCTGATTCCTGCTCTCCGGTCGGGAGATCTGGATGCTGCCATCAATGACATCACCATCACGGAGGACCGGAAACAGACCGTCGATTTCACCGACCGGTACTACATCGCCGGCCTGGGCGCAGTGGTCCGTGCAGACGATGACTCCATCCGCACCGCTCAGGATCTGGAAGGAAAGGTGCTCGGCGTAACCATCGGCTCCACCGGTGAAGAAGCAGCCCGGGAAATTCCCCATGCAGATGTACGGGTATACAATACCCTTTCCGATGCCTTCATCGATCTGAAGAATGGTGCCGTGGAAGCGGCCATCAACGATATCCCCACCAATGAATACTATGCGGCAAAAACAGAAGACCATTCCGTAAAAACCGCTCCGGTTGCCCTCACCAAGGAAGATCTGGGCATTGCTGTCAAGAAAGGCAATAAGGAACTTCTTGCCAAGCTGAATGACGGACTTGCCAAAATCAAGAAAAACGGCACCTTTACCGAAATTTATAAAAAATGGTTCGGCAAGGAACCGCCGGCAGAGCTTTTAAAATAATCTGATCCTGTATCGGGAAGCACGGATTTTCTCCTTCCCTTTTCCAAAAGAAAGAAATTATCATGATTGCAGAAATTCTGAAGAAATACCCCTTTGTCGTACTGGACGGCGCTTTTTCCACTCCGCTGGAACAGAAAGGATTCCATACAAATGATCCGCTCTGGACAGCGCTCGCGCTCTATCAGGCACCGGACCTGGCGGAAGAAATTCACCGGGAGTACTTTGAAGCCGGCGCAGATATCGGTATGTCCTCCTCCTACCAGGCCACCATCCCCGGCTTTGAAAGAAAAGGCTTCTCCGAGGAGGAAGCACGGACTCTGATCCGTCGGAGCGTGGAACTGGTGCAGGAAGCCAGAGATTCTTTCCTGGCCGAAGACCATGAAGAAAACCGGCCTGTTCCCCTCGTAGCCGCTGCGGTAGGTCCTTACGGCGCATTCCTGGCAGACGGCTCGGAATACAGAGGACAGTACGGAAAATCCCGGGAATGGCTGGCAGACTGGCACCGTCCGCGGATTCTCACCCTCTGGGAAACCCGCCCGGACCTTTTCGCTCTCGAAACCATTCCTTCCCTGACAGAAGCACTGGCCGAAACCGATGTTCTGAAGGAAATTCCGGAATCCCGGTGCTGGGTCTCCTTCACCTGCAAGGACGGCGAACAGACCTGGGAAGGAACCCCCATCGAGGAATGCATGGAAGCACTGAACAATAATCCGCAGATCGAGGCAGTCGGCATCAACTGCACCGCCCCGAAGTATGTGGAGTCCCTCGTCCGCAGAATGGCCTCCGTATCCGATAAGCCCATCCTGGTTTATCCCAACTCCGGGGAAGAATATGATCCGGAAACCAAGACCTGGAAAGGCGGCGCCTCCAGATATGAGGACTACCTGGAATCCTGGTACAACGCAGGAGCCCGTCTCATCGGCGGCTGCTGCCGGACCACAGCCAGGGAAATCCGCGCCGTTTCAGAGTTCCGCCAGTCCCTTATGAAATAAGAAAGTAAGAAAATACAGCAAAGCATCCGCAGACGCTTTTACAGGCGTTCTGCGGATGCTTTTTTCTGTCCGTTTTTCCTTTGCCTGCGGGGCGTTTCGCCCCTGTGAGCTCCTGCATCTCCGCTGTGCTTTCCTCCCTGTTTCCCCTGTAGGGGAGTCCTGGCCGATATTTTTCCGTCTCCGGCTTTTTCCTGCACGCAAAAAGCTCCCGCAGAGCCCCGTATGTACGGGACCCCGGGAGCTTTTGCAAAATCCGGTTCTTACTGCAGAATCGACGGAAGCCAGGTGGCAATTTCCGGAACGAAGCAGAGAAGAACAATTTCCAGAGCCATAATGAAGCCGAAGGGTGCCGATCCGTAAATGATATCCTGGATCGAGCTGTCTTCGCTGATGCCCTTGATAACAAACAGATTCATTCCGACCGGAGGCGTAATGAGCGCCAGTTCCATATTGATCAGCATAACCACATTGAACCAGATGGGATCGAAGCCGAGAGCCTTGATAATCGGATACAGCATGGGCAGCGTGATGAGAATGATGGAAACGGTTTCCAGTACGCAGCCGAGAATGAGGAGAACAATATTGATGCCCAGGAGGACGATCCATTTATTGAAATGTCCTTCCGTTACAAGCGACATCAGTGCCTGCGGCACCTGCAGCACCGTCAGGATATAGCCGAAGAGCATGGCGCCGATCATGATGGCAAAAATCATGCAGCTCGTTTTGATGGTCGACCGCAGAATATCCGGCATTTCCTTCAGGGTCAGACTGCGGTATACGAAGAAAGTAATGAAGAGGGCATAAATCGTACCTACTGCTGCCGCTTCCGTCGGTGTGAAAGCACCGGTGTAAATCCCGCCGATGATGATCACCGGAAGGAAGAGGCCCCAGATATTTTCCTTCAGCGCCTTCATCTTTTCCGCCATGGAAGCCCGCGGTTCTCTCGGCTTGTTCCAGGAGGAAACTACAATGTAAGCAATGAAAGCCAGCGTCAGCAGAACCCCCGGCACAACGCCGGACATGAACAGCTTGCCTACGGATTCATCCGTAATGGAGCCGTACAGAATCATCGGAATGGACGGCGGAATCAGAATGCCCAGCGTCCCGCCTGCTGCTACGGAGCCTACCACCAGACGGCGTTCATAACCGCGCTTCAGCATTTCCGGAATGGCCATGGCGCCGATGGTAACCGCTGTCGCCACGGAGGAGCCGGAGATGGCTGCAAAAATCGCACAGGCAAAAATGGTGGCAATGCCCAGTCCGCCCGGCAGATGCCCCATCCATTTGCTTCCCAGCTCGAAGAGGCCGCTGCCGACCCGGCCGGACAGCATGATCTGGCTCATGAGGATGTACAGGGGAACGGAGGTCAGTACATAGGAATCCAGCGTCTTATAGGCGATAACCGGTACCTGAGACAGGGTCGACATATCCACGAACTGGATAATGCCCAGGATTCCTGCAATGGACAGCGTAAAGGCTACCGGCATGCCGATAATCAGGAGGACAATGATAAAGAGAGAAAATCCGACAAGTACCATTTCAGTCCTCCTTTTCCGATACAAACCACACCTTCAGCAGGTGATTCACAATTTCCAGGAACAAAAGCGTAAATCCGATGACCATGAACGTCTGGGGAATCCACAGGGGAAACCGGAGCAGAGACGGGGAAACGATGCCCATATTCTTGCTCATCATCATGTAATTGGTGGATTCGGTCATGCATACATAAACGGCAAAAATGGACAGGATTCCTGTCAGGGTATCCAGGACTTTCCGCACCGAAGAGGAAAACCGGGAATACAGGAAGTCTACAAAAATATGTCCATCCTTCCGCATGGTATAGGACATGCCGAAGAACCCCGCCAGGATCAGAAAATACGTAGCATATTCCATAGCCCATACCGTAGGACTGTGGAAAACGCTTCTGGCAATGATTTCGTAAAAAATAATGAAGGCTGTCGCCAGAACGGCCAGACCCGCAACGGCTGCGGCAGCATTGGTTATATATCCAAGAATACGGTCATAGATTTCACAGATTTTTCGCATCCGACCGCTCTCCTTTCAGAAAAACAGATGCGGGGATATCTGCCGGACGGTCCGGCTATCCCCGCAGTCTCAGGTTCAAAAAGAAATCTGCCAGTCAGCAGAAGAAAGTTTCGGAAATTCCCGGGAGCTTCACTCTCCCGATTTCCTTATTTCTCTGCTGCTTTGCTTGCAGCCAGGCAATATTCCACGAGTTTCTTGCCTTCTTCACCCTGTTCCTGTTCGAACTTGGCAATAACCGGAGCTGTAGCTTCCTGCCACAGATGAATTTCACCGGCAGGAACTTCATAAACATCCATGCCCTTCTTGCGCAGTTCGTCGATGCACCGTTCATCTTCGGCCTTGGCTTCCTTACGGATTTCCTCCTGGGTTTCCTTTGCGCATTCCGTAATGATCTGCTGCTGTTCCTTGCTCAGCTTATTCCAGGAGTTGGAATTGATGGCAACCAGGAATTCTACGTAGGAGCTGTTGGCAACGGTGAGATACTTCGCTACTTCGTAAATCTTTCTGGAGAGAATCGCGGTCTGACCGGAGGACTGTCCGTCAATGGTTCCGTTCTTCATGGCCATGTAAACTTCGGAGGAACTCATGGTTGTCGGAGAAGCGCCCAGTGCCTGCATAACGTCTGCGGAAATTTCGGAATAGGAACGCATCTTCAGTCCCTGGAAGTCTTCCGGTTTTTCAATCTTTTTAGCATTGTTGCAGAACTGTACGTAGCCGTAATCTGCCCAGATCAGCGGATGTACGCCCTTCTTTTCGATTTCTGCGCCCAGCGCCTTCCCCAGATCGCCGTCGAGAGCATTTCCGGTTGCTTCATAGGAGGTCAGTACGAAAGGAAGATCGAGTACCTTCAGCTGCGGTACAGCCATGGACCAGCGTGCCGTGGAATTCATGCCGATATCCAGACCGCCGCTCATGAGCGCATCGTTGATATTCTGGTCATTGTACAGCTGTCCTGCCGGATATACCTTGATATCGATGGAGCCCTTGGACTTTTCATTAACCTGCTTTGCAAATTTTTCCAGGCTCTTGGACAGATGATGTTCACTCGGCAGCTGATAAGCCAGCTTCAGTTCCACCTTCTGGCCGGAGCCGGAAGACGCCTTGCTGTCACCGCCGGAAGACATGCCGCATCCGGTCATCATACCTACTGCAGCAAGGGCTGCCAAACCTGCCGCGATACCTTTGAAACTTCTCTTACACATACCCATATTGATCCCCCTTCTGTAACGGTTCGATACGATTTCCCTTTTTCCGATCCAATAAAGCTCCCAGACTACAAAAGCGCCCTGATTGAATAATCAACCAGGGCGTCTCTTCTACGCGGTACCACCTCGCACTATACTCTACGGCTTTTTAACGCTGCCAAACGCCGCACCCTACTTTCTTCGGATACAGGACTTCCGGACGAGATGCAGAGGCCTCCTGCCGGTTTTCACCATCCACCGGCTCTCTGAAAGAAAACTGTTCTGCTTACTTCCGTTCCTTGTCTTTCGGCGCACATACGTGCTAAAGATTTACCAACTTATTCAGATCTATAAGGTTATGCCTATTATACGCGGTAATTTTTGGTTTGTAAAGACCTCTTTCGGCAAATAAATACAAAAAATCTAAAAATTCTTTCTTTTTTATATCTTTTCCGCCGGAAAATCCGGGCAGGAACTCTCTGCTTATGCTATGATGAAAGAATACAGTTCACGCTCCGCCTCCGGAAAAACGGCGGAAGCAAAGAAAGGAGCTTCCATGATCCATCTTCTGTTCATCTGCCACGGCAATATCTGCCGTTCTCCCATGGCAGAATTTATCATGAAAGAGCTGGTCCGTCAGAAAGGACTGACCGGGAAATTCCTCATCACCTCTCTGGCAGCGACCGAAGAAGAAACCGGCCGCGACATCTATCCTCCGGCGCAGAGAATCCTGAAGGAAAAACAGATTCCCTTTTCTCACAGGAAGGCCCGCCGCATGACTATGGCCGACTATGACTGGGCCGATTACATCCCTGTCATGGATGAAGAAAACCGGGAAGATGTGGCCCGGCTCTCCGGCGGCGACAGAGCCTGCAAAGCAAGCCTGCTCCTCTCCTGGGCCGGCGAAGACCGGGAAGTATCCGACCCGTGGTATACCGGAGATTTTGAAAAGGCCTATCGGGATATCCGGAAAGGCTGCGAAGCGCTCCTGGAAAAGCTGGCTCCCTTTTATACCGCCGAATGAAAACAAAAGATTCTGCCCCCCTGCAGAGGGTTATACACAGCAAAGCCCGTGACGAAAGGAAAGATTTCCTCCTCATCACGGGCTTTTTCTATTTCTTCTGTTCTTTCTCTCTGCGGATCATCTGATGAAACATATATTCATCATGACAGACTGTCCCTGCATGAATCAGGAAAGGAACTGCCAGAACCGCTGCCAGCACAAAAAGGATGCATCTTCTCAAGATTCCCTCCTGAAAATTACAGACTGACCATGAACCGGCTGAGCAGCATTTCCAAAGCCAGTCTGACCGTTTTCTGAAAGCGTTCCTCCGCCAGCTCATAAATCTCATGCGGCACGATGGCTTCGCTGTCCGTCCGCTTGGCCACTACGGCGCAGACAGAGGCTGCATGAAGGCCGAGGACGCGGCAGAGTGTGAAAAGGGTGGCATTTTCCATTTCGAAATTGGTGCAGCCCAGCGCGCGGTATTCCGCAGCACTGTCCCGAAGCGCCCGCCGCACATAGCCGCCGAAGCTGTCATACCGTTCCTGGCCCGGCCAGAAACTGTCCGTGGAAACGGAGATTCCTGTCTGAAAGGGGATTTTCAGCATGCGCGCCGCTTCCTGCAGGGCCAATGTCATGCGCATATCCGCCGCAGCCGGAAAGGACCGGGGCGCATAGGCCAGAGACGCACCGTCGCACCGGACAGCCCCCTCATTGATGACCAGCTCTCCCGGATTCAGATCTTCCCGGATGGAACCGGTCGTGCCTACCCGGATAAAGTATTTCACGCCCAGCCGGGCCAGCTCCTCCACGGCAAAGGTCACACAGGGGCCGCCCATCCCGGAGGACATCACCAGCACCGGATGCCCGTTCAGACGGGCAATCCAGGTCGTAAAATCCCGATGGCTGCACACCGGCTTTGCCTCCGGGGAAAGCCCCTTTGCCAATCCGGGCACACGCCCGGGATCTCCCGGAAGCAGCACATACTCTGCTCCCTCCGTCATTTCTTTTGTAAGCCCTGTATGGTACATGACTTCTCCGGGCACTGCATATTTTCCCATAATCCGCCCCTTATAAAAAAATTTCAGCCCGGAGAAAGACACTGCTTTCCGCCGGGCCGAAGAAATCATCCGTCTCCGGAGCAGCTCTCCGCCGTCCGTTAAAAGGATTTTCACTTTGTCCTCATAATATCTGTTTTCCCCGTGATTTTCAATGATAAATATTCACGAAAATCCGTTCTTTTCTCTTTTCCTCTTTCTTTTTCTTCTTTTCCTTCTCCTTTTTCTCTTTCTTCGCCTTTTTCTTCTTTTCCTTTTCCCGTTTTTCTTTTTCTTTCTTTTCCTTTTTGGCTTTCTTCTTTGCTTCTTTCTTTTTCTCTTCTTCTTCGTCCTCATCGTCGTCATCGTCATCTTCTTCCGGATATGCGGCTGCTTCTCCGGCGTCTTCCGATTCCTCTTCCGGACGGTCTCCTGCCTCGCAGATTTCCTCATTGCCCTCGATGGACCAGTCCCCTTCTATGTTGTCGCTTCCGTCGGGGGTGCCCAGTTCATGGGTCTTGTATTCCACGGTGATGTTTGTGTCTTCATCCTCCGGTTCATTTTCCGCTTCCGGCTGTATCGACTCTGTCCCGTGTGCTTCTTCTTCGAAAGGTTCTTCCGAAAATTCTTCTATCGGAATCTCCCTCCGGGCAGCAGATTCCCGGGAAATAATGTCCAGGATTTCCTCAAACTCTTCCGCCAGCGCCGTCAGTTCCCGGAGACGTTCATCCTCAGCCGGCCGGTTATCCCCGGAGGGGTCCAGAAGATAATTTTGCAGGAAAGCCTTATTGGCTCCGATTCTTTCCCGCAGTTCCTGCAGACGTTCCGTCATTTCATTGATTTCCCGATCCATAACTTACTCCTTTTCCTGTGAATCCTTCCGTGTGACAAGAACCTTGTCCACTCTCCGATTGTCGCAGTCCATCACTTCAAAGGTAAAATTGCCGTATTCGGCCTTTTCTGTTTCCTTCGGGATGTATCCCAGAAGGTATGTAATAAATCCGCCGAGAGTCTTGTAATATCTTTCCTCTTCTCCCGGCAGGGATTCCTCTATATGGAAAAATTCCTTGAAATCATCCATCGTGCACAGGCCTTCCACCAGCCATGCATTTTCTCCCCGTTTGATGAATTTATTCTTTTCTTCCTGGATTTCTTCTTCATCCCCGGGCATATCGCCGATGATTTCTTCCAGTACATCGTGAAGGGTCACCAGCCCGGACAGGGTGCCGTATTCATCCAGCACCACAGCCTCATGGACACCCTTCTGCCGGAACAGCGCCAGGATTTTCGTCAGCGTCAGGGTTTCCGGGATATACAGAGGCACCGTCACTCTGTCAGAGATCGACTGCTTCAGCATCTTCCCCGGATTCTTGTGCTGATCCCGCAGAACTTCTGTCTGCGTCACCAGCCCCTTGAAATTGTCGAGCGATCCTTCCCCTACAGGAAGGCGGAAATGGCTGGTTTCCATGATATCATTCCAGATGACCGAATCCGGATCATTCAGATCGATCCATTCCAGCTGCGGCCGGGCTGTCATGCAGTCCGCAGCAGTGCGGTCGTTCAGCTCGAATACATTGTCGATGATTTCCGGTTCTTCCTTGTCAAAGGTTCCCAGCTGGGCCCCCTGCTGAAGAAGAACCTTGATTTCCTCCTCGGAAACCGGCCGTTCTTCTCCCATCTTGATTCCCAGGAAGGATACCACCAGATGAGTAGACCAGTTGGAGAAAATAACCAGCGGTTTACAGATCATGTTGAAAAGAATCATCGGCCGTGCAATGGCACAGGCAGCCTTTTCCGGGACTGCAATGGCAATCCACTTCGGAACCAGCTCTCCGATGATCAGAGAAAAATAAGTAACCAGCACCATGATGGAAACCATGGCGATGGCGTCCGCATAAGGCGCCAGAAACGGAATGTCCTTCAGCATCTTTGCCACAGGACCGGACAGAGACGCACCGGAAAACATACCGGTAACAATGGCAATTGATGTAATGCCTACCTGGATGGTTGCGAAAAGCTCTTCCTTTCGGTTTGCCAGGAAAAGGGCATACTTGGCGTTTTTATTTCCGTCCTCCACCATTTCCTGCAGTCTTGTTTTCCGTGCCCCTACAATG
Organism: uncultured Dialister sp.; assembly: GCA_938038225.1. GTDB lineage: Bacteria > Bacillota > Negativicutes > Veillonellales > Dialisteraceae > Dialister. Next base: position 831,478 of record CALHRX010000007.1, read on the forward strand.
GCAATTTCCGCCAGGGAACACACCCCATTCGCCAGGACCAGCAATACAATAATAATCAACTCGCCCCATATGTGGCCGTCATCCATAACTCATCTTCCTTTCAGCATAAAAAATATTGCAAAATATTTATATATTCATTATATCAGAAATTTTCAGACGTATTCTATGTATTTTTTTATTTCTGCGCTGTTTCTAGTTTCCCGGCCAGCCGATAATCAGTCCGACCCCTGCCATGATGAGAAGAATGCCCAGGATCTTCCGCAGGGAAATCTTTTCCCCGTAGGCAGCCGCTCCCAGTACAAGAAGAGCAATGACGATCAGCCCGTTTGCTACGATGAAAGCGGAATTGACAGTCCATCCCGCACGGTACATATAAATATTTCCCAGCTCAATGCCCACGATGGCCGCCGAAATCCCCAGAGCCGGCAGGGAGACACGAAGGAGCGCATTCCCTGCCCGATACCCCATCTGCCCGATGCACAGAACCAGTACAGTCAGCGCCGCAGACAGGTAGGTCAGACAAAGCACCAGCAGGGGATGCACGGCATGGGAGACCTCCTTGAGCCCTACCTGATAAAAGACGCCGCAGGAAATGATCAGCGCCATAGGCCAGAAAAGCTTCCAGTTTGTTCTCATGATTCATTCACCACCAGATAAATTCCGGCCATGGCCGTAACAGCTCCCGCCAGGCGGAGAAATGTCACGGATTCCCCGTAGAATGCGGCTCCGATCAGGAAAAGCACCACTACGGTGGCAGCGGTGAAAAGAGTAAATCCCACATTCATGGACCAGCCGTTCCTGTACATGTAGACAGAACCGATTTCCAGTCCCGCAATGGCCGGACCGACAAAAAAGACCATCGGAGAAATTCCGGAAACAGACAGAGACAGCCGGGCTTCCGGTACAACCGTCAGAAAGAGGAAAAAGCACAGAAGAGCTGCCGCTGCATAGGACCCGAAAAGAGGCGCCAGAGGATTTTCCCCTTCCGACATTTTCCGGGCGCACACCTGGTACAGCACATCGGAAAAAACCACAGCCAGCACCGGGCTCCAGTAAAAAAATAAATCAGACATAAAAGAGCGGCTCCTTTTCCGCTGCGAAAAACAATCGGAGATTTTTCCGAATTTACAAAAAAGGGCGCTTCCTTCTTTTTCCGGACAAAATATCTTTCCAAAGAATGAAGTACCCCCATCGGCCCTGCGGCCGTTTTTATACATAGCAGCCGGGTATTGCCCCGATCAGATTTCCTGCACGCCTTCCGCTTCCAGTTTCCGGAAGAAAGCCGATACCGCTTCCAGACCGGTCTTCAGCAGCTCCGGATCATGGCCGTATCCCACACGGAAGGAATGAGGCTCATCAAAGCAGTCTCCCGGCACCGCAAAGGCTCCTGTCTCATAGTACATCCTCCGGCAGAAATCCTCGGAGGGAATATCCAGATGATAATAAACCAGTGCCATGGTGCCTGCCTGCGGCCGTACATAGTCCGCCTGCTTTTCTCCCTGCACCCAGTTATCCAGGATTTCCAGATTGTTTTCCAGGATGCGCTGATTCCGTTCCAGAATCTTTTCCCGGTGTCGCAGAGCCAGTGCTGCCGCCGCTTCATCGAACAGACTGCAGCTCACAATGTCATAATCCCGGACCAGGCAGAACTGGGAAAGCGCCGCCTTATTCCGGGTAGCAATCCATCCCAGACGGAGTCCTGCCAGACTGAATGCCTTGGACATGGAGCCCGTAGCGATTCCCTTTTCATACAGATCCGCAATGGATGATGCAGGCCGGATGCCGTCTGCAGAGACTCCGCTGTACACCTCATCACAAAGAATATACGCCCCGTATGTCCCGGCAATATCGGCAATTTCCTTCATCATTTCATCGGGAATCACCGAGCCGGTGGGGTTGTTCGGATTATTCATGGCAATCAGCCGCACGCCGTATCGGGCCGCCTCCCGCAGCTCATCCAGGTCGGGCAGATACCGGTTTTCCTTCCGCAATTTCAGCACTGTCACCTGCGCGCCGACTGCCCGGGGCGCAGAGTAAAACTGCTGGTAGCTCGGAGAAAAGGCGATCACCCGGTCGCCGGGCCGCACCAGAGAATAAATGATATGCTGGTTGGCTCCGGTCGCCCCGTGCTGGGGAAGAATGCCGTCTTCGTCCACCGTCCGGTACATCCCGGCAATGACTGAACGAAGCTCTTCGCTGCCCCGGATGGTTCCGTAGGTCTGTTCTCTCTGCAGGAAACGGTTCCAGAAAATCTCCGGGTCTTCTCCCGTCAGACGGAAAAGTTCCTCCAGCGTCATGGGCCTGGCGCATGTATCGGTAATATTGTACTTTGCGTTTTCCTCATACCGGTCCATCCAGCTTTCCACACCGAATTGTTCAAAAATCATAGGCTTCTCATCCTGTCACTTTGCTCTTGCATACATCGACCCATCCGAGAGAATGGGCATACTTTTCCAGCTCCTCCACAGAAAGGCGCACCGCACTGTGATCGGTTCCCGCCGCAGGATACACCGTATCGAACCGCTGCAGGGAAACATCCAGGTACACCGGCACGCCGTCCGGCAGACAGAACGGGCAGACCCCGCCCGGGCGGTGCCCGATATAGGTTTCGCACAGATCTCCCGGAATCATTTTTGCTTTCTTATGGAAGGTCTCCTTGAATTTATGATTGTCCACCTTCTGATCCCCGGCCGTCACCACAATCAGCGGGCCCTCCGTCAGAAAAGACATCGTCTTGGCAATACGTGCTTCCTCCGTGCCCAGAGCCTTTGCCGCTTCTTCTACGGTAGCCGACGATTCCGCCAGATTGATGCACCGGTCTCCCAGGCCGAAGGTGTCGAAATATTCCTTCACCTTTTCAAATGACATAGAAATTCTCCTTATAAAATCGTATGAATATCTTATTTTAGCATAACGGCTGAAAGAGAAAAAGGGAAAACAAAAAGGCAGGAATCCCTGCCCTTTTCTATCCCCGTATCCGTCCGAAAAGATGCTTCGGCCTGTATTCTTCCGGAATATAGTCCGCCCTGCCCCAGCTGCGGACCGTCCATCGTCCGTCTTCCTCCTCAAGCTCGGAAAGGCCGCAGTTCGCAATGGGAATTTTCCAGAGTGTATCCAGCGATTTCCCGGAAAAATAAATCAGTGCGGAAGTGATGCATCCCATATGAGATACCAGCAGCACGGTTTTCCCCTGATTTTCCCCCGCAATCCGTTGGATCGCCGCTACGGCTCTTTCCTGCACCTGCCGGAAGGTCTCTCCGCCTTCCGGAATGGCTTTGTCGGGAGACTGCCGCCAGATATCATACCAGCCGGGGAATTTTACATCCATGTCCTCCGGAGTGCATCCGTCCCATTTTCCCAGATCGATTTCCAGGATGCCTTCCTCCGGAATAACGGGCAGATTCCGTTTTCCCTTTACAATTTCCGCCGTTTCCGCAGCCCGGGAGAGAGGGCTTGCATAGACTGCATCTATGGTCATATCGGCCAGAAAAGCGGCGGCACAGGAAGCCTGCTTCCGTCCTCTTTCATTCAGCGGAATATCCCGCCGTCCCTGCATCCGATGCGCTGCATTCCAGTCTGTTTCCCCATGCCGGAGCAGCAAAATCCTTGTTTTCATTTTCCTGTTCCTTCCTCTGTGATACAAAAAAGATTCCGAAAAATCTTTCGGAATCAAATGCCGTCAAAGCTCAGAGACAGCCGCAGCCGAAGAAAAGCGCCGGCCTTGTCCCAGAGGGGAGAAATCACAAAATGCGTATGATCCGCCAGATATTTCCAGAAGGCATGTCGGCCGTACAGATGATCCACCGGCTTTTTCCCGCTCTCCGTCAGGATGATGCAGCCGCAGTCCTTTTCCGCCTCTCCTCCGGATTCAGGCATAATCCCGAGCGCCGCAGCAGCAAGGAATTTCTTCAGCTTCACTTCATAGGCATGACGCAGGCGGCGACGCAGCGGATCTGTCTTTTCCAGGCGATTCATGATATCCCGGCAGCGGGTCACACCGCCGCGGTAACATTCCAGAAGAACATTGGACAGGATTTCCGGCAGATCGCTGTCCAGACTGCGGAGATTCCGGGAAAACTGCTCATCTTCCGCTCTGACAAAAACCAGGCCGGAGGAAGAATCCCTGAATGTGTACAGGAAATCCGCCGCAGTGCCGGCATTCAAAAGAGAGGGCAGCTCGTAAATCTTCTGTTTTTCTATTCGTCTCATGGATTATTTCCATCCTTTCGCCGTTCAACTTCCTTCATTATACTACAACTGCCGAAAGAACCGGAAATGATTTGCATCGGGCACAAACTCTCCGCCGCAAAGAAAGGGGCTGTTTTTCAGGACAGGAAGAAGATTTCCAGTCCGATTCCGATCAGAATCAGCCCCCCGAGCACCGCCGCCTTGCCGGCCAGCTTCATCCCCCAGATTTTTCCTGCTTCCAGTCCTGCCATACAGATCATATAGGTCACGATTCCGATCACAGCCGTGCCTGCCAACGCCTGGACGAGATTGTAATGGGCAATGGTAAAGCCTACGGACAGCGCATCCAGGGAGGTTGCCACGCCCTGGAGCAGGAGGCTTTTGAAATCCGCTGCGGTTTCCGTGCACTCTTCCCCGCCCCGGAGTCCTTCCCGGACCATGCTGCCGCCGAGGAAAAGAAGCAGGACCAGCGCCGCCCAGGGGATATAGGGCTGCACCATCCGGAAGCTGTCCACGATAAAGGTCACGCAGCCCCAGCCGATCAGAGGCATCAGAAACTGAAATCCGCCGAAAACACCGGCAATGACGGACATCCGCCCCCATTTCATGGAAGGCTCATGGAGACCGTTTGCAAGAGAAACAGAAAACGCATCCATAGCCAGTCCGACGCCGAGAAGGATATTGTTCAGAAAAAAAAGAAGCCCCATACCGTTTCCTTTCCGCGAAGGCAATAAAAAAGACTCTCCGCGCAAAAAATGCACGTGAGTCTCGCGTTTCCGGGAAAACCAGGCAAATGCCGGTATGTTGGCTTCCCCACCGTAAGGCCGCTACTCCCCCACTGAAATATTTTTAGTATTCTATCATCGATTGAAAAAATCGTCAAATTTCTATTTTCTGCCGGAACTGCCGTACTTCCGGAGAAATAAAAAAGACTGCCCTTCAAAGCCGGTTCCCGAACGGGAGCGCTTCCTCCGGAGCAGTCTTTTTCTTTTATTTCAATTCATCCAATACTTCCAGAAAATCCCGGTAATATCCCTTGGTAAGAGCCCGGATTTTCTCCTTATCCTCTTCCGAATTTTCATCATATACGGCATAGCAGGGAAGATGCGCCGCATAGGCCGCACGGACGCCGATGAGGGAGTCCTCAAAGACAACGCATTCCTCCGGCGCTGCCCCGAAATCCTTCTGCACCCGCAGGTACACCTCCGGATCAGGCTTCAGCCGGGTCACATCCTCCTTGGTATAAATCCGTTCGAAAAAGGGAAGCATCTCTGCCGCCTCCCGGATATTCCGGTTCTGCTTTCCGTAAATATCCACATTGGCCCGCTTGGTGGTCGTAGCAATAATCAGAGTCTTTCCCGATTCACGCAGCCATTTCAGCAGCTCCGGAGCACCCTTCTTATACTTCACACGCTCCCGGAGAAATTCCTTCGCAATGCTGTAGCGGAGACGGAAGATTTCCTCCGGCGGCGCATCATAATGAAAGGTTTCTCCGAGCATTCTGCAGTAGGCCAGGTACGGGTCCTTCTCGTTCACCTGTTCCGCCAGGATGCGGTCCCGCCTTGCCTGCAGAGCTTTCATGTCCTCCTCCCGGCCGGACATCCGCCTGACCAGCTCCCGATCCACTTCATTCCATACTCCGACGGAAGTCAGCAGCGTACCGTCCAGATCAAAAATCCAGTATTGGGCTTCTTTCGGAATCATCTCATTCACCGGTGAAGGGCTTTACATCCCGGACAGCATCTTTGGCCGTAATACGGACTTCCCCGTTATCCAGGTCAATCAGGATGTACCGGTCGTTGCCCATGCCCATTTCCTTCATGCAGCTGAGCTGACGCAGGCCGTGGCGGGTGGTCATCCGTTCCACCAGATCATGATGCTGTTCCTCCGTCATGGCAAAGACGCAGTCCACGCAGGCCTGATCCACAGCCAGGATATCCAGGGAACCCAGGATTCCCACGTTCGGTGTTACGACCGGCGCCGCAGCCAGACCTTCGCAGTCACAGGAGACAGACATATTTCTCATCACATTGATATAGGAGATGCGTCTGCCGAAGAAATCAATGGTCGCCTTGGTGGATTCGGTGATTTTTTCCATGAGTTCTTCCTTATCGATGGACCACTGGCCTTCTCCTTCATGGGTATGAATCCACCGCTTGCCGATCCGGCCGTCCGCGCAGCCGATGCCCAGATTCTTGTTGGAGCCGCCAAAGCCGCCCATAACATGTCCCTTGAAGTGGGTCAGCGCCAGCATGGAATCATAGCCCACCATGTGGCTGCCCACGGACATTTCCGTAAACCATTTGCCGCCGTGTACCGGAAGCATGCAGGTTCCGTCTTCATCCATGATATCCACAGGGCAGAAAGTCCAGCCGTTAACCTGCAGCGTCTCTCTGTGTTTTTCCGTGGTGTAGCGGTCTCCGTCATAATAGGTATTCGTTTCCACGATGGTGCCCTGCGGGATATCCGCTTTCATCAGATCCTCCACCCAGGCATGGGGAATGATATTCGGGCCGTGCTGCTCGCCCGTATGAAGCTTCACCGCAATTTTCCCGGTCAGATTGGCGCTGACCTTTTCATAGACCTTCCGAAGGCCCGCTGCGGAAAGATCCCGGGTAAAATACACAATGGATTCATTGCCCGTTCTTTCCTCATAAGGAATATAAATATCTCCGTCCGTACGATTTGCCATTTTCTTTTCCTCCTTCAATCATCGGATTTTCTGTATTTATCATACCCCGAAAGGGCTCCCCTGTTCAAGAGAATCCAAAAAGGAAGCCGGAAATCCGACTCCCTTTCCCTGCCGTTTTTATTCTTCCTTTGCTTTTGCCAGTGCTTCCCGCTCTTCCTTTGTGGGATAAACCGGAACGTCCCGGTCATGCTTCACCAGGCAGAAGAAGCCAAGCAGCTCGCCTGCATCGGCACGGAGCTGATGCCATTCCCAGGGATCGATGGTAATCAGGTCCCCTTCGGAAACCGCACGGACCGTATCTCCCAGAAGAATATGTCCCTTTCCCCGGAAAATCACCACCACATGGCGGTGCGCATGGTGCTCCAGAGAGGTGTAGCCGTCCTTTTCCACCTGGAAATACCGGAACTGTACCGGCAGATCCGTATCGTTGTCAAAGAGAACATACTTCGTCACATCCCGGAATAGCTCCGGATCATTCTTGTATACCTGGCCTTCAATGCCGTCCCAGCGGTTATTTTCTCCGTGAAATTTATGAATCATAAAAACCTCCGAAATGCTGTAAATCTTTTCTGGAATCTTTTACTCCTGCTATTCTATCATATTCCGCAAGGCAGAGAAAAAGCCCGCCGCAGGATGCCGCATTCCCGTCCTGCCGCCTGCGGAAATTTCTTCCATGCAAAAAGCCCCGCACGGGAACCGGATTTCCGCTTTCCGCACGGGGCTGCATCCTGTTTCTGTCTTATTTCAGGACGCCGATTTCCTTATAATACTTTTCTGCACCGGGATGGAGCGGAACACCGGCGATATCCTTCACCGCATTTTCCGCAGTCAGTCCCTGGAGACTCTTCTGGGACTGTCCCAGCTCATCCATATGTTCCCACAGAGTCTTCGTCAGCTGGTAAACCACATCCTCCGGCAGATCGCCCCGGCAGAACATGACCATCTTAATGGCAGAGGTATTGACATCCTGATCCTGATTCGGATAGGTTCCCGCCTTGATGGTATAGCTGGTGTACCACGGATACTGTCCCTTCAGCTTTTCAATCAGCTCCGGGGAAATCGGCACCAGATGCGCACCGCCGGTCAGAGCCTGTGTTACCGCAGAAGCCGGCGCACCGGACATGATCCAGGCTCCGTCGATGGAACCGTTCTGCAGCATATCCGCCGCATCGCCGAAGGAAATGTATTCCGCCTGGATGTCATCGGGGAACTTCATGCCTGCCGCCGTCAGATGAACATCTGCTTCATTGTAAACGGAGGAGCCTGCAGAGGCTACGGCAAAATGCTTGCCCTTGATGTCTTCCAGAGTATTGATATTCGAATTGGCGGAAGCCACCACCTGATTCGGATTCAGATACAGCCCGCCGATGACCTTCAGATCCTTGTAGGGATGGTCCTGGAAGGAATCGGTTCCGTTCAGGCACTGGTAAACATTCGATGCAATGGCGATGGAGACCTGTGCTTCTCCGTCAGCCACCATATTCAGGTTGGCAATGCCCCCTGCCGATGCCTGGCTGGATGCCTGCACGCCCGGAACATTCTGGGACCACATATTGGTTACTGCCGCTCCGACTGCATAAAGAGCACCCGATGCACCGGCTGTCGGGAAATTGATTTTCAGTGTCTGTCCTGCTGCCGGCTGACTGCCCGAAGCCGGTTTCTTTTCATCCCCGCAGCCTGCAAAAGTGCCGGCCATTACGAGACCTGCCAGAGCCAGTGCTGTCCATTTTTTCCATTTTTTCATGATTCTTCCTCCTGTCCTTCCATTCTTCCGTCATAAAATCCGAAAGCAAAAAATAAAGAAAAAATAAAATTCTCTTTGTATTATACCCTGTCCGCCGGAAAAATGCACAGCATCCGCTATGCCGCTTCCGGTTCCTTCTTATCCTTTCTGCTGCGGTAAATCTGGAAGAATACAACCAGTGCGATGCCGCAGGCGCCGCCGATATCGGTAAATACCCCCGGCAGCAGGAGAAGCGGTGAGGAAACAATCAGGATGATTCTTTCAATGATCGTGCATTTCCGGAGAATCCATCCTTCCAGGCCTGCTACAAGGGCAAAGGTGCCCACACCGGCGGTGAAGACCGCCCATGCCGTCTGCCAGTACGATGCAGTCTTGGAAACGCCGATCAGCAGCACCGGATTGTCCAGGAAAAAGAAAGGGATAATAAATCCGATCAGTCCCAGACGGACCGCCCAGAGCCCGGTCTTTGTCTGATCCGAGCCGGCAATCCCCGATGCCACATAGGCCGACATGGCCACCGGCGGCGTAATATTGGACAGGCAGGCATAGATCAGGCAGAAAAGATGCGCGATGAGAGGCATGGCGCCTGCCTTGATCAGGACCGGAACGGCCACGGCCTGTACGATAACATAAGCAGCTACGCCGGGAACGCCCATCCCCAGGATGGCCGACATGATCATAACCAGGAAGCCTGCCAGATAAATGCTGTTGCCCTGCACCACAGACAGAATCAGATAGCCCATATTCAGGCCCATGGAGGTCAGCGTTACCGTACCGATAATGATTCCGATGATGACGCAGCATACGCCGACGGAAATGGCGGACTTGCTGCCTTCCACGACGGCTGCCAGGATCTTGTCCGGTGTCATCCGCGTTTCCGGACGGAGCCAGCTCGCTCCGATGGTGATGAAAATGGAAATGACCGCCGCATAGAGAGGCGTAAAGCCCCAGAACATGAGCCCGATCAGGGAAATCAGCGGAAGCACCAGATGGCCCTGCTTCTTCAGGACCTCCATCGCATTGGGAATATTTTCCTTGGCAATGCCGGAAAGGCCGAGCCGCTTTGCTTCAAAATGAACGGCCAGCAGAAGACCCATGTAGTATAAGAGAGCCGGTGTCACCGATGCCAGCGCTACATAGGTATAGGACAGATTCAGGAATTCCGCCATGACGAAGCCCACAGCGCCCATGATCGGCGGGGTGAACTGGCCGCCCGTAGAAGCTACGGCCTCTACTGCCCCGGCAAATTCCTTTTTATATCCGGTCCGCTTCATCAGCGGAATGGTGATCGTACCCGTAGTGGCTACATTGGCAATGGCCGATCCGTTAATCATCCCCATCAGCCCGGAAGCGATGACCGCCACCTTGGCCGGACCGCCGGAAGTACGTCCCACCAGTGTCAGGGAAAAATCATTGATGAATTTGGAAAATCCGCTGTGCTTCAGGAAAGCGCCGAATACAACGAAAAGGAAAATATATGTAGCCGATACGCCGATCCCGGTGCCGAGCAGCCCCTGTGTGCCCCAGAACTGTGTAATCAGCACCCGCTTCAGCGTAAACCCGTTATGCCCCAGGTATCCCGGCAGGTAAGCGCCGAACCAGTTATATGCCAGGAAAACCGCTGCCAGGATGGCCAGATTTCCCGATGCACGGCGCGCTGCTTCAAATACACAGACCACTGCCACCAGAGCAATGACGACTTCCGTATCGGAAATTCTCCCACCCGACATGGCAATCCGGGTGTAATTCAGAATCAGGTACCCGAAGGAACCGAGTGAACCGATGATGAAGAAAATATCCCATACAGGGGGAATCTTTCTCCTTCTTCTCTCCTTTTTATACGTCGGAAACAGAAGGAACGTAAACAGCAGCAGAAACATGCAGTGGATTGCCCTGAGGTTAATCGCACTGATCGCGCCGATGGTCGTAAAATACAGCTGAAACACGGTCCATACACAGAGCAGGGCAATCAGCGCCTTGCCCAGGAAGCCGTCATAGGTGCGCATCCGCGCATCGGCATCCTTGTCCTCCAGCATCTGCTGTGCCTTTCGGTCCAGCTCCTTCTTATCCGCTTCGACTTCTTCCAGGCGGATTTCTTTCTTCCGTTTTTCCATACAAACTCCTCCCATGCTTCTTTGAAAGCCTGCAGGCTTCCTCTTTCATGCAAACATTTAGTAGTATAGCATAAATATGCAGGAAAGGCTACGGAGCAAGGGAAAAACAAGCCTCTTCTGAAAGAAGGAATCATGAAATCCTGAGAAAATCCCGGGAAAACTTCCGTTTCCGGGGCTGTTCTCCGAAATGCAGACTCAGCCGCAGCATTTCTAACCGTGACAGCCTGTCCGCCGCTGCAGTCTCCGGCAAAATCCGCGCTCCGTCCCGTCCTTCCGGACGCAAAAAATCCCCGTCGGGAAAACCCGAACGGGGACTTCATCAAAAACAGAGCTTCTGCTTTCTCTTTTTCTGTTTTCTTACCGGCTTTCGAAAAATGCCTTGTAAGCCAGCATGGTTTCGTAAGCGTCAGCCTTGGACAGCAGATCATACGGTGCGTGCATGGACAGCATGGAGGTTCCGCAGTCCACAACCTCTGCACCCCAGTCGGCCATCATGAACGCAATGGTTCCGCCGCCGCCCTGGTCAACCTTGCCCAGTTCGCCGATCTGCCAGCATACACCGGCTTCATTGAAAATCGTCCTTACCTTCTGCAGGAATTCCGCATTGGCATCGTTGCTGCCTGCCTTTCCGCGGGCTCCGCCGTACTTCGTCAGATTGATTCCGTAGCCCAGCAGGGAAGCATTGTCCTTTTCGGAAACCTCGGGGAACATCGGGTCCAGGCAGGAATTGACATCTGCAGACAGCATTTCGCTCCGGTCCATGGTTTCATAGAAATCGAGAAGGCTCTTATCTCCCTGGAGAGACAGAAGATGCATGACAAATTTCACGAAATAGGAAGATTCCATACCGGTATTGCCGTAGGAACCGATTTCCTCCTTATCGGTGAGCAGCGCCGCCTGGGTCTTTTCGCCCGGTTCCGCTGTCAGAATGGCTTCCAGATTTGCATAGGAGCAGACCCGGTCATCCTGACCGTATGCCGCAATCAGGGAACGGTCGAAGCCTACATCCCGGCTCTTTTCTGCCGGTACGAGTTCCAGCTCTGCCGTGGCAAAGTCTTCTTCCTCTACGCCGTAGGTCTCTTTCAGGAACTTCATGAAAGCTTCCTTCGGCTTCTGATCCTCTTCGGAGTGGGTAAAGGCAATGGCCTGGAGCTGTTCGCCCGTGATGCCTTCCGCCAGAGTCTTTTTCATCTGATCCTGTGCCATATGGATGAGCAGGTCGGAGATGTAGAAAATCGGGTCGCCTTCCTTCATGCCCACATTGATTTCCACCTTTGTCCCGTCCTTGCGGTAAATCACGCCGATCAGGGCAAGCGGAATCGTGGTCCACTGGTATTTCTTGATGCCCCCGTAGTAATGGGTGCGGAAATAAACGATGCCTTCCGATTCCCGGACCGGGTTTGCCTTCAGATCCAGACGGGGCGAATCGATGTGAGAGCCGACGATTTTCAGTCCTTCATGAACCGGCTGTCTGCCGATGACCGCCAGAACCACCGATTTGTTCCGCTGGTTCATATACACCTTGTCCCCGGGCTGCAGGGAAGTGAAGCTGTCAATCGGTCTGAAGCCCTTTTCTTCCGCCCGGCGGATGATCTCACTGCAGGCCAGCCGTTCTGTACGGGCCGTATCGAGGAATTCTTTATATCTTTCGCCGTAATCCATGACAGCTTTGCGTTCCTCTTCATTCATACGCTGCCATACGGACTTTGTTCTGCTGTATGTTTCTTTCATATTGACCTCCTGTCAGAGAATGATTTTACAAAGCTATTATACCGCAAAAGCCATTTCCGTAAAATGTCATTCCCCGGGGAAGGCCTTATTCAGCAGGTAGGTCAAACCGGCAAAAACGGCCATCACCAGGAACAGTAAAGGATATGCAATAATCATCAGCTGCACTGCTGCAACGACACTGTCTACCATAGTTTCCTCCTTACATAAATACAGGAATCAAAGCAAGCACCAGACCGCCTGCCACAACCGATGCAACCTGTCCGGCTACATTCACACCCATCGCGTGCTGAATAATATAGTTCGTAGGATCTTCCCTGAGAGCCATCTTCGCAATGACTCGGCCCGACATGGGGAATGCGGAAATCCCGCAGGCTCCGACCATGGGGTTGATTTTCTGCTTCAGGAAAAGGTTGGCCAGCTTCGCGAAAAGTACGCCGCCCACCGTATCAAATACAAAGGCGCAGGCCCCGAGAAGCAGGATTTTCAGTACATCCATCGTGAGAATATTTTCTGCCGTCATGGTAGCCCCTACGGTAATCCCCAGGAAAAGCGTAACCAGATTGGACAGCTCATTCTGGGCTGTATCGGAAAGGGAATCGCATACGCCGGATACCTTCAGGATATTCCCGAACATCAGAGCACCGATCAGCGGCACGGAAATCGGCGCCAGGATGCCTGCAAAGAGAACAACCATCAGCGGGAACAGGAATTTTGCTGTCCAGGAAACCGGTTTTTCCTCCTTGTATGCCATACGGATCCGGCGTTCCTTCTTTGTCGTCAGAAGCCGGATAATCGGCGGCTGAATAATCGGTACAAGAGACATGTAGCAGAATGCCGTCACCGTCAAAGGAGCCAGCAGTTCCTGTGCAAATTTTTCTGCCACGAAAATAGTCGTCGGCCCGTCCGCAGCCCCGATGATGCCGATGGATGCTGCTTCATTGAAGGGAAATCCCAGAAGAGCCGCCAGGATGACCGTTGCAAAAATCCCGAAATGCGCCGCTGCCGCATAAAGCATGACATGAGGCGCCCGAATCAGCGCATCAAATTCACACATGGCCCCTACGGCAATGAAAATCAGTACCGGGAAAAGTTCATTGGCAATCCCTGCATTATAGAGAACCGTAAGGAATCCCGGCTCACCGCCTCCCGTGGGAATGACCGCGAAATGACCGGGAATATTGGCAAGAATACAGCCAACCCCCATCGGGAAAAGAAGCATCGGTTCATAATCCTTCTTGACCCCCAGCCAGATCAGAATACCGCCGATGGCAAACATGATCCAGATCGTCGGATCCGACATGGCCATCACGCCGCTGAATAGCTCCTGAAAAACTCTGTCCCAGTGTGACATAAAAACCTCCTGAAAATAAATTGGGAACAACAATGAAAAATATTTTAAAAAAAAGACCTGACATTTTTCAATGCCAGGTCCTATCTTACAGGATTCCTTCTTCACCCCTGTGCCATACGTGAAGAATGCTTATGTAATTAGAAATTCCAGCCGAAGATCGGCAGAATCAGGAAAATAGCGGCCGCCCAGATGACGCCGGAGCCAATGAAAACCCCTGCTGTAATCGCAAATCCCTGCTTGGATACCGGTACACCGAGCAGACTGTAATTGCCCAGCGGACCGCGGCGTACCATAAAGCCGTTTCCTTTTCTCTGACGGAACCATTTTACTTTCTGTTCCGGAGTCAGACTGTACGCCACAATGATTGCTACAATCGTTGCAATCAGCCAGTAAATTAAAAATCGTGCCGCATTGAAATCTACATCCGATAAATCAATCAGCTGCATGATGTCTTCCTCCTCGAAGTAAAATTGACCACTCTCATTATATAGCAAACATTAAATTCGTGCAAGGCGGAAGAATGCCTCTCTTCCGCAGCAGCGGTCCGTCTTTCCGGTGCCGGGCCCCGGCATCGAAGCCGCACAGACCGGATGCCATGCATTTCCCCAGGAGAAAAATACGTTCCCGGTCCGAAGTCCTGCCTCTCCCATTTCCCGCAAACGGAGTCCCTGCTTTCCCTCAGTTTTCCCCTCCGGTCCGGTAAAGAAGAATTGCAGGAACAGTGCCTGATTCTGCGGCACCTGTTTGCCTTATACAGAAGAAATTGCTTCTCCCGTTTCCCTGTCCTTTCCGGAACGTACAGAGAATCCGGGCCATAAAAAAAGCGCCCCGTAAGGGACGCTTCTTTTATTCTTTCGGCTAGAATCAGCCTCCGAACTGTGCGAGCATCGTGCCGGCTGCTACTGCCGTTCCGATTACGCCTGCTACGTTCGGGCCCATTGCCTGCATCAGCAGGTAGTTGGACGGGTTATCCTTCAGACCTACAACCTGGGATACACGCGCTGCCATCGGTACTGCAGATACGCCTGCGGAACCAATCAGCGGGTTTACCTGGTTGTTGCTTGCAATTCTCATAAGCTGACCGAAGAGTACGCCGCCTGCGGTGCCTGCTGCGAATGCTACCAGGCCCAGAGCGATGATTTCAAGGGTCTGTACACGGATGAACTTGTCGCCGGTCATCGTCAGACCTGTGCCTGTTGCCAGGAAAATGGTAACGATGTTGCACAGTGCGTTCTGTGCGGTATCAGACAGACGAGCGGTTACTCCGGATACTTCGAACAGGTTGCCCAGGCAGAGCATGCCCATCAGGGATGCTACCGGCGGGAGCAGCAGGGATACTACGATGGATACAACGATCGGGAATGCTACCTTTTCGAAATGGGTTACAGGACGAAGGTTGGTCATTCTGATCTTACGCTGTTCCTTGGTGGTAAGGAGCTTCATAATCGGGGGCTGAATCAGCGGAACCAGGGACATGTAGGAGTATGCTGCTACTGCTACTGCGCCCAGAAGATGCGGAGCCAGCTTGGATGTCAGGTAAATGGAGGTCGGGCCGTCTGCGCCGCCGATGATGCCGATGGATGCTGCTTCCTGTACGTTGAAGCCGAGAATCATCGCACCTGCGAGGGCTACGAATACACCGATCTGTGCTGCCGCACCGAGAAGCATGGTCTTCGGGTTAGCAATCAGCGGACCGAAGTCTGTCATTGCGCCTACGCCCATGAAAATCAGCGGCGGGAAAATTTCGTATTTAATACCGAAACCGATGGCCATCATAACGCCCATATCGGTTTCAAATCCCGTGTTCGGGAAGTTTGCCATGATATCGCCGAAAGCGATCGGCATCAGAAGCAAAGGTTCATATTCCTTTGCAATAGCCAGGTACAGAAGTACGAGGCCTACAAGAATCATAATGATGTTCTCGATGGTCAGACTGGCAAAGCCGGAGTCTGTCCATACGGACGTCAAAGCTCTGATAAAGCCATCCATTATTGTTTCCTCCTATTTGTTGATTATTGATTCGGCTTATTTCTTCGGTTTATTCTTCGTCGGATCCACTACATGGATCAGCTCAATGATGAACGCGAGGAAAATCAGAACCGCAAATACAATAACCATGTTAACGATACAAATAGAAAGCGGGCTTGGAGTTTCCATGTAAAAATCCACCTTTCTTATTTCAGAGCCGCCTGACGGCGGTTTTGCACATTAAACTGTGTGCGGCAGTCATAAAGCAGAAATGCCTTCCGGCATTTTCTTCAATGCCGGGAGGATTTCTGTATACATTCTCCTTCTCTTTCCAGTCAGGAGATCCGAACGGATCAGAACGGCCAGAAAATCGGAATGATGATGACGCAGGCTACCCAGGAAATCAGGCACAGCGGTACGCCTACTTTTACATAATCATTGAATGTGAAGGAGCCAGGTCCGAGAACCAGAGTGTTCGGCGGGGTTGCCATCGGGGTTGCAAATGCCATGGAAGCAGCAATACCGAGAGCCATCAGTACCGGTTTCGGGGATACGCCCAGGGACTGAGCCATGGAAATACCGATCGGTGCAAGCAGTGCTGCAGATGCGGTGTTGGACATGAACTGAGTCAGAACGTTGGAAATCAGGAACAGAACAGCGGTCAGTACATACGGGTTCGGGTTTTCGCCCATCATGTTTACGACAGTGTCGGCAATCAGTTTGCCTGCGCCGGTCTTATCCATAGCGGTTGCTACGGAGAGCATGCCTGCGAACAGGAAAATGGTTACCCAGTCAATGCCTGCATAAGCTTCCTTTTCATTGAGGCAGCCGGTGATGACGCAGAGGATTGCACCGGTTACTGCTGCGGTCTGCAGCGGAACGGTCTTAAGATCAAGAGCCATGCATACAACAACGCCGACCAGGATAAGACCGGAGATCCACATCTTGGTCTTGCTCTTCGGTGCATTATCATCGGAAGCACCTGCTTCTTCCTTAGCAGCCTTAACTGCTTCTTCATCCATTTCGCCTGCACCGTGTTCCGGAATGAAACGACGGCCGATCAGCAGCATATAAGCTACGATGATGATGGACAGCGGAATACCGATGAATGCAAATTCGAAGAATCCGAAGGTCGGGAGTCCTGCTGCGGAGAGTGCGCCGGTAACGATAACGTTAGGCGGAGTACCGATCATGGTGATGGTACCGCCGACGTTAGCTGCGATTGCCAGAGGCATCAGTTCCTTGGATGGTGCAACATGCGCTGCATTTGCGATACCTACAATAACCGGCATCAGGCAGGCAACCGTACCTGTGTTGGAGGATACGGAGGAAAGGATAACGGTAACGATCATGATAGCTGCCATCAGCGGAACTTCATTCGTACCTGCCTTCTTTACAACTGCGATACCGATTGCTTCTGCGAGGCCTGTTTTAAACATGGCCGCACCGATAACGAACATACCACCGAAAAGTACTACGGTGGAGTCGGAAAGTCCGGCGTAAACCTGCTTGCTGGGCAGTACGCCGAGAATCCCCAGTATGGTGCAGGCTGCCATTGCTGTTACTGCCAGCGGAATCAGTTCCGTGACGAACAGGAATGCTGCTACAGCCAGGACGCACAGTGTGATAATGGCTGGATCCATAATTTTCACCTTCCTTAATAGGCTTTTCCTTCCGAGGGGGAAAGCCGCGGTGCACGGGCTTTTCCGATAGAGGGATCTTTCCGGAAGAATGAAGGATTCATCACTTCTTATAAAGTTGTCAAAATAATAGCTGTATTCCGTGAATCCCATTTTCAGCCGGAAAACATAACCTTCCCAGGTGAACCTGCTATCCTCCTTTCTTTAACGTCTGTGGGAGAGACTCTGCTACAGAACCGGAAATTGATTTTCTAGGTCTCCCTAAAGTTCCATAGGCACCTATGTTTATTGTAACTATGTATTCCGGAAAAGCAATACGGCGAAATCCCGAAACAGGCCTCTTCCAACCCCTGCTTAAAATACTTCTTTTCCGAAAAGAAGAAGGCGGATGACCCTTTTTCTTCCCACTGTTTTCTTCTCGTTTTAAATACAAATAATTTGCATTTCCTGAAATCCGATTTCGGAATAATACAGAAACTACAAAGCAATCTCCGCTTCTCCTGTATTTTTAAAGCATTCCGATTCTCTGCCGTACAGATTCTCCTTTTATCCTGAGTCCTTCATTTCCTATTTGTTGCAAATGCTTATCATCATCTTCCGTTTTATATTTTTTCTATTGTTCTTTATAAAAATAGGCTATAAGCAAGGTTCTCTCCGGATCCGATTCTTTGTCCGGATTCCCTGTCCGCACATGAAGAGTCCCGAAACGTCAGGAGCAGTCGTGCCTCATCAGCAAATACCGCCTTGCGGGCAGCCCTGCTGTGAAAGGGCCGGGCAGGAACATCCGGAATCTGTTCGGGAATCAATGACCGTCTCCGGCTCATAACGAAAACCGAACCGAAAGGAAGAACTGCTGCCGGAAATTCTGCGCAGTGTCCGAATCCTCTTCGAAGAAAATGCAAAAAAACACGCAGACTCCGCAGAATGCGTGTTTCTTATTTTTTACTTTTCAAGCGCATTCACAGCCAGGGCATCCACCAATCTGTTATCTGACCCGCCGCCAGAGAAAAGAGAAGAACAAACAGAATGTACCGGAAAAAATGCCCGCTGCCGAGGCAGCTTTTCAGGGCACTCAGATTGGTAATCTTCGTGGCCGGGCCGGTAATCATAAAGACCGCCGCACTGCCTGGACTCATGCCGCTCAGAAGCCACGCCTGCAGAAGCGGTACAGTCCCTCCGCCGCATACGTAAAGCGGCACACCGGCAGCTGCAGCCAAAAGAAGCCCGAGCCCTTCATTTTCCCGGCCGAAGAGTCCTGCAAACGCCTCTGCCGGCACATAGCGCTGAAAAAGTGCTGCCAGCACGATGCCCAGCAGGAAATAACCGCCGGTGGCGCGCACGTTGCGGCCGACATTTTTCAGAAACCGCCGCAGCCGATTCGGATCGATATCATGATTCTCCGGCTCCGTAAACCCGTCAAACAGGAAAAAGCGGCGGCCCCGCCGGGTATAGAAGCGGTTTACCAGATATCCCGCTGCTATCCCGCAAAGAAGACAGGACACAAAACGTACCAGCAGGAGCGGCGTCCCCAGAACTGCGCTGTACAGAAGAAGCTGCGGATTCAGCAGCACCGACGACATCATGAATGCCGCCAGCCAGTCCTCCCGCATGCCCCGTGCCGCAAAGGACGCCGCAATAGGAATGGTTCCGTACATGCAGAGCGGCGACAGGATGCCCAGCACACCGGCCGGCAGAAGGCCAAAGAGCCCAATCTGCTCCCCCTGCATCCGTCCGAACAGCCGGTGAATCCTTTCTCTGCCGAAAACAGACACCGCCGAGCCTATAACGATTCCCAAAATCCAATAGCTGAGAATTTGATCCGCCTGGACAGCGACATAATACCAGAGGTAAACAAATTCCCGATGCAGTACTGCTTCCATCAGATCTGTACCAGCCGGTAGGAACGGCTGCCGAGTCCGATAGCTTCCGCGGCCTCCAGTGTATGAAGACCGTTCCGGCTTTCAATGCGTTCCACCAGAGAAGCACTGTCCGGTGCGCTGTATACAAGATCAATGCAGGCCTGATCAAGCGCTACCGGATCTGTGGATGCCAGGATGCCGATATCATGCATATCCGGCGCTGCCGCATGGCCGTCGCAGTCACAGTCTACAGAAAGATTGTTCATGACGCTCACATAGGCGATGCGTTCTCCTCCGCCGAGATAATCCGAAACCGATTTTGCCGCATCTGCCATGGATTCAAGAAAATCATCCTGATCCCCGGCAATGCCGCTGCGGCTCGTCCCTGCACTATGAATCCAGCTTTTGCCCTCACCGGAACCGAAACCGATGGAAATATTTTTGATGGCTCCGCCGAAGCCCGCCATCGCATGCCCCTTGAAATGAGACAGTACCAGATAGGAATCGTAATCGGCAAAATGGGTGCCCACATAGTTTTCCTTCAGATGGAAACCGTTTGCTACCGGAATCGCCATAGAGCCTTCCTCATCCATAATATCCACTTCTGCAATAGCGGTGAATCCGTGATCCTCCGCTACCTGCCGATGCATGGCAGTGGATGCCCGGGCACCTCCGTAGGCAGTATTGCACTCCACGATAACCCCGTCCACCTTATGCACAAGATCCCCGATGAGCGCAGGATTAAGATAGTGGCTCGCCGGCGGTTCTCCTGTAGAGAGCTTCACTCCGACTTTTCCCGTTGGAGTCCATCCCATGGCCTGGTAAACTGCCATGAGTCCCTGAGGAGAAATATCCCGGATCATGTACACTGCAGACGCGCCTTCCGCCTGTACGGCATGACTTTCCACCGCCGGGGCAGGTCTTTCCGGCGCAGCCGCTTCTTTCTGTGCCAGCACTCCGCACCCTGCTGTACAGAATGCAGCAGCCGCCGCTGCCGCGGCGAGCCATTTTACTGCCTTTTTCATAAGCTTCCTCCTTTTCTCCGGCCTGTATGCCGGTTAATTCTCTGCAGACCGTCCCTGCGCCGGATTGACTATACGGATGATTACGGCTTCACTGTGCCCTTCCGTACGGATCGGATACCCCCATCCTGCCAGACCGGAGCTGACAATGACATCCATGCCGCCGCGAATCTCATGTCCGTAGAGAATCGTCCCGAGGTCAAGCGCTTCCACCAGAAGCCCCAGCGGCCAGATCTGTCCGGAATGGGTGTGCCCGGACAGCATGAGATCATATCCTGCTGCAGCATTTGCTTCAAATTCCCGGGGCTGATGATCCAACAGAATATGGTATGCCTGCGGATCAAGTCCCTCCATAAGCGATGCCGCATCAGCCCGCGGCACGCCGGTTCGCATCGGATCCGAACGATCCTGCCGCCCGGTGACGGTCATCCCTGAGGGAAGAACCGCCGACCGGTCTTCCAGAATGGAAATTCCTGCCGCTTCGACGGTTTCCGCCAGCTCACCCGGTGTAAAAGCCGGCTTCGACGTATAAAGCGCCTTGTCATGGTTGCCGTACACATAGTACGTGCCGTCTCCCACAGGAATCCGGGACAGAAGAGCAAAGGCCTCTTTCATTTTCTTCCGGTCCGTGCGTTCATCCACAATGTCTCCGCCGAGAAGGACCAGATTCGGGCGGAACGATGCCAAGGTACGCACATCAGTTGACAAATCTTCCGCAGTCAGCGCATTTCCGTAATGCAGATCCGTAATCAGCGCAATGGTGTAGCCGTCCGGCGGGAGCGGCTTATCCGTAGTTACAGTATATTCTGTAACTACAGGACGGCGAATATTCACAGCTCCGAAACCGCCGAGAAGGAGCACCCCAGCCAGAGGGATAACCCCCGACAGATAAAGCATACGCCACAGCCGGACCCTTCCCCATCCCAGCCGTACAGACAGACCGTACAGCAGCTCCATCAAAAGACCGAGAACCACCACATGGAGCACCAGCAGGATCGGCGTGCCGAAAATCTGCATGGACGGCACAAGTACTGCTGTCGCTGTGACGAGAGCTGCTGATTCCTGTATCCGGCAGCTTCGTTTTGCCAGTGCAATCCCCCAGAACCGGCGCACCAGTATATAAAAATAAGCGGATACCGGCACAAGAAGCGCCGAAACAGCAAAGACCAGCCGCGGCGGGCTGGACGAACCGAAATACTGCCGGACATCCGTCCAATAGACCGCAGCAAGAAGCAAAGCCATCAATGTGCGCCCGACTGCTGCAAAGCCCGGCAGCGGCACCGCATAGGTGCGGACATTCGTTTTCATGATCTCCTCCGAAAAAATATACTCCTTCCCTTATTCGTAGTATATCATCCATAAAGATTCCGCCAAAATACCTGCTGCACATGATCTGCCATGCGTACTGCGCATGCTGATCCTACCGGCACAGCTCCTTTCCCCGGCCATTTTTCTTTCCAGGGCCGGAAGCACAGGAAATCCGTACAATAAAAAAAGCGCCCCTTAAGGGACGCTTCTTTTATTCTCTCGGCTGAAATCAGCCTCCGAACTGTGCGAGCATCGTGCCGGCTGCTACTGCCGTTCCGATTACGCCTGCTACGTTCGGGCCCATTGCCTGCATCAGCAGGTAGTTGGACGGGTTATCCTTCAGACCTACAACCTGGGATACACGCGCTGCCATCGGTACTGCAGATACGCCTGCGGAACCAATCAGCGGGTTTACCTGGTTGTTGCTTGCAATTCTCATAAGCTGACCGAAGAGTACGCCGCCTGCGGTGCCTGCTGCGAATGCTACCAGGCCCAGAGCGATGATTTCAAGGGTCTGTACACGGATGAACTTGTCGCCGGTCATCGTCAGACCTGTGCCTGTTGCCAGGAAAATGGTAACGATGTTGCACAGTGCGTTCTGTGCGGTATCAGACAGACGAGCGGTTACTCCGGATACTTCGAACAGGTTGCCCAGGCAGAGCATGCCCATCAGGGATGCTACCGGCGGGAGCAGCAGGGATACTACGATGGATACAACGATCGGGAATGCTACCTTTTCGAAATGGGTTACAGGACGAAGGTTGGTCATTCTGATCTTACGCTGTTCCTTGGTGGTAAGGAGCTTCATAATCGGGGGCTGAATCAGCGGAACCAGGGACATGTAGGAGTATGCTGCTACTGCTACTGCGCCCAGAAGATGCGGAGCCAGCTTGGATGTCAGGTAAATGGAGGTCGGGCCGTCTGCGCCGCCGATGATGCCGATGGATGCTGCTTCCTGTACGTTGAAGCCGAGAATCATCGCACCTGCGAGGGCTACGAATACACCGATCTGTGCTGCCGCACCGAGAAGCATGGTCTTCGGGTTAGCAATCAGCGGACCGAAGTCTGTCATTGCGCCTACGCCCATGAAAATCAGCGGCGGGAAAATTTCGTATTTAATACCGAAACCGATGGCCATCATAACGCCCATATCGGTTTCAAATCCCGTGTTCGGGAAGTTTGCCATGATATCGCCGAAAGCGATCGGCATCAGAAGCAAAGGTTCATATTCCTTTGCAATAGCCAGGTACAGAAGTACGAGGCCTACAAGAATCATAATGATGTTCTCGATGGTCAGACTGGCAAAGCCGGAGTCTGTCCATACGGACGTCAAAGCTCTGATAAAGCCATCCATTATTGTTTCCTCCTATTTGTTGATTATTGATTCGGATTATTTCTTCTTGTTCTTCGTCGGGTCCACTACATGGATCAGCTGAATGATGAACGCGAGGAAAATCAGAACTGCAAATACAATAACCATGTTAACCAGACAAATAGAAAGCGGGCTTGGAGTTTCCATGTAAAAATCCACCTTTCTTATTCAGAGCCGCCTGACGGCGGTTTTGCACGAGACTGCGTGCGGCAGTAATAAAACAGAAATGCCTTCCGGCATCCATAAGGATGCCGGGAGGATTTCTGTATACATTCTCCTTTTCTTTCCAGTCAGGAGATCCGAACGGATCAGAACGGCCAGAAAATCGGAACAATGATGACGCAGGCTACCCAGGAAATCAGGCACAGCGGTACGCCTACTTTTACATAATCATTGAATGTGAAGGAGCCAGGTCCGAGAACCAGAGTGTTCGGCGGGGTTGCCATCGGGGTTGCAAATGCCATGGAAGCAGCAATACCGAGAGCCATCAGTACCGGTTTCGGGGATACGCCCAGGGACTGAGCCATGGAAATACCGATCGGTGCAAGCAGTGCTGCAGATGCGGTGTTGGACATGAACTGAGTCAGAACGTTGGAAATCAGGAACAGAACAGCGGTCAGTACATACGGGTTCGGGTTTTCGCCCATCATGTTTACGACAGTGTCGGCAATCAGTTTGCCTGCGCCGGTCTTATCCATAGCGGTTGCTACGGAGAGCATGCCTGCGAACAGGAAAATGGTTACCCAGTCAATGCCTGCATAAGCTTCCTTTTCAGTGAGGCAGCCGGTGATGACACAGAGGATTGCGCCGGTTACAGCTGCGGTCTGCAGCGGAACGGTCTTGAGATCAAGAGCCATGCATACAACAACGCCGATCAGGATAAGACCGGAGATCCACATCTTGGTCTTGCTCTTCGGTGCATTGTCATCGGAAGCACCTGCTTCTTCCTTAGCAGCCTTTACAGCAGCTTCATCCATAGCACCTGCGCCGTGTTCCGGAATGAAGTGACGGCCGACAATCAGGGTATAAGCTACAATGATGATGGACAGCGGAATGCCGATGTAAGCAAATTCGAAGAAACCGAAGGACGGGAGTCCTGCTGCATTCAGTGCGCCGGTAACGATAACGTTAGGCGGAGTACCGATCATGGTGATGGTACCGCCGACGTTAGCTGCGATTGCCAGAGGCATCAGTTCCTTGGATGGTGCAACATGCGCTGCATTTGCGATACCTACAATAACCGGCATCAGGCAGGCAACCGTACCTGTGTTGGAGGATACGGAGGAAAGGATAACGGTAACGATCATGATAGCTGCCATCAGCGGAACTTCATTCGTACCTGCCTTCTTTACAACTGCGATACCGATTGCTTCTGCGAGGCCTGTTTTAAACATGGCCGCACCGATAACGAACATACCACCGAAAAGTACTACGGTGGAGTCGGAAAGTCCGGCGTAAACCTGCTTGCTGGGCAGTACGCCGAGAATCCCCAGTATGGTGCAGGCTGCCATTGCTGTTACTGCCAGCGGAATCAGTTCCGTGACGAACAGGAATGCTGCTACAGCCAGGACGCACAGTGTGATAATGGCTGGATCCATAATTTTCACCTTCCTTAATAGGCTTTTCCTTCCGAGGGGGAAAGCCGCGGTGCACGGGCTTTTCCGATAGAGGGATCTTTCCGGAAGAATGAAGGATTCGTTATTTAAACATGTTGTCAAAATAATAGCTGTACTCTATGAATCCTGTTTTCAGCCGGAAAACAATAACTCCCAAACAAACCTGCTATCCTCCTTTCTTTAACGTCTGTGGGAGAGACGATTCCAGAAGAAATATTTTCAGTTGAAAATATTTCTCCATAGGCACCTATGTTCATTATATCCGGCGGATAATGATTTGCAATAGCACTAAATTTCCCCTGATTCCCGATAAAATGGACTGCCCCGGCAGATTTTCTTCTTCGGGTATCCCAAAAGCTGTCTCCCATGTCTCCGAATTTTGTTGTTTCCTGCCGGAAAGTTCCTTTTGGCATAGATGCGTTTTCTTCGGTTTTATCGGCGTTTATCATCTGTCTTCCGTCTGCCGAATCCCCTTGTATTTATTTTCTTTATTTTGAATAATTTATTTATGATATACCTAATTAAATGTTTTATATCATTTTAAATATAAATATAGCTATTTTTTCTATCGTGAGTTATTAAATCCGCTTATATCCGATTCATTCTATGAATTTCATAAATGAAAATATATATTTATAGGTATTTCCGTTTCCCTTTATTTTTAAAAAATTCCCATTTTATCAGTCTTTTAGCAGTCCGGCATCCCGAAGTCTCCATTACTTTGCCTCCCTATTCCCTCAGAGATATAAATTAGGCACATCAAAAACATAGTTATCTATGTAATTTCTATGCAAATTCTTTTTATTTGCGGAATATGCCGTATCCGGCAGGCCGGTGCAAATCATATTCAAAATATTTATGCAATAAAAAAAGCGCCCTGTAAGGGACGCTTCTTTTATTCTCTCGGCTGAAATCAGCCTCCGAACTGTGCGAGCATCGTGCCGGCTGCTACTGCCGTTCCGATTACGCCTGCTACGTTCGGGCCCATTGCCTGCATCAGCAGGTAGTTGGACGGGTTATCCTTCAGACCTACAACCTGGGATACACGCGCTGCCATCGGTACTGCAGATACGCCTGCGGAACCAATCAGCGGGTTTACCTGGTTGTTGCTTGCAATTCTCATAAGCTGACCGAAGAGTACGCCGCCTGCGGTGCCTGCTGCGAATGCTACCAGGCCCAGAGCGATGATTTCAAGGGTCTGTACACGGATGAACTTGTCGCCGGTCATCGTCAGACCTGTGCCTGTTGCCAGGAAAATGGTAACGATGTTGCACAGTGCGTTCTGTGCGGTATCAGACAGACGAGCGGTTACTCCGGATACTTCGAACAGGTTGCCCAGGCAGAGCATGCCCATCAGGGATGCTACCGGCGGGAGCAGCAGGGATACTACGATGGATACAACGATCGGGAATGCTACCTTTTCGAAATGGGTTACAGGACGAAGGTTGGTCATTCTGATCTTACGCTGTTCCTTGGTGGTAAGGAGCTTCATAATCGGGGGCTGAATCAGCGGAACCAGGGACATGTAGGAGTATGCTGCTACTGCTACTGCGCCCAGAAGATGCGGAGCCAGCTTGGATGTCAGGTAAATGGAGGTCGGGCCGTCTGCGCCGCCGATGATGCCGATGGATGCTGCTTCCTGTACGTTGAAGCCGAGAATCATCGCACCTGCGAGGGCTACGAATACACCGATCTGTGCTGCCGCACCGAGAAGCATGGTCTTCGGGTTAGCAATCAGCGGACCGAAGTCTGTCATTGCGCCTACGCCCATGAAAATCAGCGGCGGGAAAATTTCGTATTTAATACCGAAACCGATGGCCATCATAACGCCCATATCGGTTTCAAATCCCGTGTTCGGGAAGTTTGCCATGATATCGCCGAAAGCGATCGGCATCAGAAGCAAAGGTTCATATTCCTTTGCAATAGCCAGGTACAGAAGTACGAGGCCTACAAGAATCATGATGACGTTCTCGATGGTCAGGTTGGAAAATCCGGAATCTGTCCATACGGACGTCAGAGCTCTCATAAAGCCGTCCATTGTGGTTTCTCCTATCTGTTTTGGATTCTAATTATTTCTTTTTCTTCGTGGGATCAATGACATGGATCAGCTGGATAACGAATGCCAGGAAAATCAGGACCCCGAAGACGATGACCATATTCGTCAGGCAAATGGAAAGTGGGCTCGGAGATGCCATGAAGGTACCGCCTTTCTTTCTATAAACAACTTTGGATATTTGACCAAAACTCCGTCAGAGTTTTCCCGGCGGACGGGATTTCGTTTTCCCCTCCTCTTTCATCAATACGAATAAATGATGTCAGGATTCTTAAAATCCGGGATTTCTTTTCTTTGTCTTGGTTGGCGCCTAAGGTTATTTTACAGGTATTTTCGGCTGTTTTCAAAGATAGATAGTAACCAGTGGTATTGTTAGGTTTATATCTATGTTTTTCTCCTGTTTTCTTCCGTTCTTCCCTGAATTTCTTCTGGATTCTCTTTCTTCCTTTAAAATATGCCGCTGTGTTTTAATCTATTTTCTCTCTCTTTCTTCCTTTTTCACCGCTTTTTGCCGTTCCCGCCCCGCTTTCCGATGCCGATTCTCCCTTCCTCTTTATTAGATATCCCTAAACTTCTGTTTCTGCATCCTTTTTTCGTATTTTCAAAAGCATTTTATAACGCAATCCTTAAAAAACGTAAGAAAAATTTTATAACCTTTGTTTCCTTTTTATGACTGTTTTCTGCGGTTTCATCTTCTCCTCAGCTCTTTTTATGCCGCTGTTTTTCCCGCCGGACAGGGACAATCCTCCGTATTCCCGTTCCGTTTTCCTTTCCCTCTCCCCAGATATCTTTCCGCTCCCGTTCTTTCCCTGCTCTCCGCTCTGTTTTTTCCCTTTAAACCGGGGCTCCTGTTTCCCCGCCGGATGCGGTCTGCTTCTTTCTGCAATTTCTGTTCCCGACAGCTCCGTCCCGTGATCTCTCCTTTTCCTGATTGACAGGCATCAAAAAAGCGCCCCGTAAGGGACGCTTTTCTATGGCTTAATTCTTTTATCTTAGAACGGCCAGAAGATCGGAATAATAGCAACGCTGACTACCAGAGCAATGATGCACAGCGGAGTACCGGTCTTAACATAATCGTTGAAAGAGAATCCGCCGGGTCCGAGAACCAGAGTGTTCGGCGGGGTTGCCATCGGGGTTGCAAATGCCATGGAAGCAGCAATACCGAGAGCCATCAGTACCGGTTTCGGGGATACGCCCAGGGACTGAGCCATGGAAATACCGATCGGTGCAAGCAGTGCTGCAGATGCGGTGTTGGACATGAACTGAGTCAGAACGTTGGAAATCAGGAACAGAACCGTGGTCAGTACATACGGGTTCGGGTTTTCGCCCATCATATTGACAATGGTGTCGGCAATGAGCTTGCCTGCGCCGGTCTTATCCATAGCAGCAGCTACGGAAAGCATGCCTGCGAACAGGAAAATGGTTACCCAGTCAATGCCTGCATAAGCTTCTTTTTCCTTTACGCAGCCGGTGATGACGCAGAGAACAGCGCCGGTTACGGCAGCGGTATGAAGCGGAACGGTCTTGAGGTCAAGAGCCATGCACAGAACAACGCCCAGAAGAATCAGGCCGGAGATCCACATCTTTGTCTTGCTCTTCGGAGCATTGTCGTCGGAAGCACCTGCTTCTTCCTTTGCAGCCTTGAGAGCAGCTTCATCCATAGCGCCTGTTTCCTTGACCGGCAGCATATGACGGCCTACGAACAGGGTGTAGATGGTAATGATGATGGACAGCGGGATACCGATGAAAGCGAATTCGAAGAATCCGAAGGTCGGAAGTCCTGCTGCAGACAGAGCGCCGGTAACGATAACGTTCGGCGGGGTACCGATCATGGTAATGGTGCCGCCTACGTTAGCAGCAATTGCCAGAGGCATCAGTTCCTTGGATGCGGGAATCTTTGCTGCCTGGCAGATACCGATGATAACCGGCATCAGGCAGGCAACCGTACCTGTGTTGGAGGATACGGCAGAGAGGATGATCGTAACGATCATGATAGCTGCCATCAGCGGAACTTCATTCGTTCCTGCTTTCTTTACAACAGCTACGCCGATCGCTTCTGCAAGACCGGTCTTGAACATAGCTGCGCCGATAACGAACATACCGCCGAAAAGTACTACGGTAGAGTTAGAAAGACCTGCATATACTTCCTTGCTCGGGAGTACACCCAGGATGCCCAGAGCGGTGCAGGCTGCCATAGCGGTAACGGCCAACGGAATGAGTTCCGTTACGAAAAGAAATGCTGCTACAGCCAGCACGCACAGAGTGATAATAGCTGGATCCAAAACATTCACCTTCCTGTAAATTTTCGAAAAGCATAGGTACGCCTCATGCTTTTCCGGGATATGCTATCCGGTAAGGGAATTTTAAGAAAATAAAATGGCATGAAACTGAATAATATTTCCCTTTGCCGAATCCCCTGGTAAACCTCTATCCTCCTTCACAACAGCCGCGGGTATGGCTCACATTTTTTCTGAAAGACTGCCCATTGCGGGCGCCTGCGGTTTATACTATCAAATCTATATCATTTTTTCAAAAATACATAGCATATTAGCTTTTTTTAGGCAAAATTTCCCGCTTCTGCTTTTTTGCATCTCCCGGCTTTCACGAATCCCGCTTTTTTGCGGTAAATGTCGGTTTTTCTCGCTTTTTCGTCCTTTACTTCTAAATATATAAATCTTCCTTATACGGCTTTATTCACACTCATTCGGGCGCATGCATCCCCATTTATCCTTTTCTGCAGCAGACCGGGCAGCCTTTCTCCTCTTCTCCTCCCATTCCATCAGTTTTAGGTTTCCCTGAATTTTATTTAATCATACCCTTTTCTGCAAATCGGGGTGCGAAGAGACAGTTTCCTCTTTTAACCCTTATAAATATTTTTTATAATTTCGCAATAATTGTAAAAAATCCTTTTCCCGGTTTCTTCCCTGCCTTTTCTTTCCGGGCACACAAAAACGCGGACAGATTTCTCTGTCCGCGCCGCACAGGTCTTTTATTTCTTTTCCTGCTCTTTTTCTTCTCTCTGCTTCTGCTTTTCTGCGATTTCCTCTCTGGCCTTCTCTGCCCGCCTCTGTGCTGCTTCCAGCGTATCCAGACGGGTGCCGTTCTTCATCTCTGCCGTTTCTCCGTGGAAATCTTCACCGGTCAGCTCATCCTTGCGGCCGCCCATTTCGGTGCCTTCCTGGCGGAGCTGCTTGATGCCTTCTTCAAAGTCCATTTCCGGATGATCCTTGAAGTATCCCTCTGCCCGGAGATGCTTTTCCATGCCCTTATAAGTAAAGGCAATAACTTCTTCCTGCGGAATGCGGATCTGCCCGGGAAGACGTTTTTCAAATTCCTTCCAGAATTCCTCCGATGCTTTCATCAGGACACGGCCTACTTTCTGGCTGCTTCCGATATCGTACAGAAGAGACCAGATGGGACGGTTGTCCATCTTGGCGTATTCATGGAAAGTATACCGGTAGGTAATGGGCTTCATGAGCTGGTTCTTGAAGTGATGCACGCCGAAGATTTCATCATAGGGAATGCTGAGCTCCTTCTTGTGGCCCACGCCCTTTTTCAGCATATACAGCCGGTCTTCTTCCAGCCGGTAAATCGTAGTGGATTTCCAGGTATCCAGGAGCCACCAGAAGAGCGCTACCTGCAGGCCTGCATCGATCACCGGGAAGCGTCCCTGTACATAGCCCCAATAACCGGTCCAGCATACATAAGCCGCCCAGAGAATGAATCCCAGGCAGAGAGGAAAGTAATATCCCTTGTACACAATGGATCTGTCTTCAAATACCCGGTTTTTGTCTTGCTTTGCCATATTTTTGTTTTTCTCCTTCATCAAACGATGGAAAAGGTCCTGCCCGCACAGGCAATTCTGTTATCCGTTAAAAGTCCAGGAAAGAGGCGGGATTCCCAGAAGGAAAAGTCCCATCCCCACTCCGTATACAGCGAGGCCGATGACCCAGAACTGCGCCCCTACCAGAAGGACGCCGCCGGTAATATCCCGCACATTGTGCACCCGGGGATCCATGAAAGTGTAAGGGTAAAGCTGGGATTTTCCGTGCGTCACAATGGTGAGCCACGCCCGGAAATATACGAAAACCACGTAAAGAGCGGGATAAATCATCCAGGTGAAAACGGTATACCAGTGAAGATCCGTTTTATCCACAAAGAAGATATAATCCGCAATCATCAGGACGGGGATGAAATAATGGAAAATATAATTATAGAATGAGAAATGCTCATAGCTTATGTCATTCAGCCTGTGTGTCCGGATAGCCCCCGGCCGGACGATCAGATGATACATCAGGGACAGGGTAGCCAGACCGGCTGCTACGGCAAACCGGCAGTCTGCCGAATAGAGAAAAGGAATATCCGCCCGGAAAAGGGTGGCTCCCAGCCAGATGAGGAACAGGGTGAATGTGGAAAAGGTATAGTATTGGATTCTCGACCAGAATACAAAGGGTGTAAGCACCCGGTGCTTCATCAGCAGGATCAGTCCGAGAATCAGCAGAATGAATACCGACCAGCGGTAAATCAGCGCGGCTGTCATGGCAGTCTACAAACAGAGGAAATAAGGGACTCCCTTACTTCGCATGTCTCCGGCTCTTCCGCGATGCTTTTCTCCGGGCATCGGCGCGAAGCTTGCGTACTTCTTCCTTTTCGCGAATCTTCTGTTCCTCTGCCTGCCGCGCCGCCATTTTCTGGTGGTAATTATAAATATTCATGGCCAGGCAGACCAGGACCATGGCGCAGACTGCGACGGTCCGCACGTTGATTCCGTTGGTATACAGATTCCATACGGAAAAGGCGATGGCCACGCCGAACATGATTCCTCTTGCTCGCATTTTTCTCTCCTAAAAATATTCTCAAAATAACAGTAGTATAACAGTATTATTCTAAATGATTTCCCACGCTAATTCAACCGGAAAATGGGCTGTGCAGGGAATGTCCCGCAGGAAATCCATACAGCAAAAAAAGACGGCTTTTGCCGTCTTTTTTGCTGTTACGGTTTCTTTTTCCGCTCTTCCTTCTGCCTTTTCCTCGCTGTGCATACAGGACAGGAATTCCCGCCTGTGCAGCAGGATCCTCCGCAGCAGGAGTTCTTCCCCAGAATGCGCCGGACCGTATACCGGCAGGCAAGAATAAACAGAAAGGAAATCACCGCAATGAGAATATATATACTGAAGTGCATACCTCCTCCTTGAATGAACTGCAGACGTGCCTGGCCTTTCACAGGCTTCCGTCAGACCGCCTGTCCCTCTGCTTTTTTCCCGCGGTTCTTCGGTACGGGACGCAGGATGAAATAGGCTGCAGTCAGACAGAGCAGAATCGCCGCTCCCTGCCCCACGCCGAAGGGCGCTCCGAAGAAGAGCCAGTTTCCCAGATTATATGCCACGAGAGCCAGGGAATAGCCGACAGCCAGCTGGAACAGAAGCGCTGCCGCAGCCCATTTTTTATCGCCCATTTCCCTTGCAATAGTTACCATGGCCACCAGGCAGGGCGGGTCAAAAAGATTCAGCACCATGAAGGAAAATGCCGCCATCGGGGTAAGCATCCCTGCAATGCCGGCCATCACCGCCGCATCCTCTGCCTCCCCCGAAATGCCGTTCAGTACGGCCAGCGTGCCGATGGCGGATTCCTTGGCCATTTCCGCCGTCAGGATCGCCACCGTATCCTGCCATTTTCCCAGTCCGAGCGGGGCGAAGATCCAGGAAATCCCGTTTCCGAAGGCTGCCAGCATGGATTCCTCCACATTCACCATTTCCCCGGTGATGTCAAAGTTGGAGAGGAACCAGATGACGACGCACATGGAAAAAATGATCGTGCCCGCCTTGATGATGAAGCCCCTTGCCCGTTCCCACATATGGAGCAGGATGCTTCGTCCGGAAGGAATATGGTAAGGAGGAAGCTCCATGATAAAGGGCGAAGGATCGCCCGCAAAGGGAGCAGTTTTTTTCAGAGCAATCCCGGAAAGAACAATAACAGCAATCCCCAGGAAGTACATGGCCGGCGCCATAAGCACCGAATCCGGGAAGAAGGTGGAGCAGATCATGGAAATGATGACCGCCTTGGCCGAGCAGGGAATAAATGTGGCCAGCATGATCGTCATACGGCGGTCCCGCAGATCTTCAATCGTACGGGCAGCCATGACAGCCGGTACACCGCATCCGGTCCCCACCAGAATAGGAATGAAGGATTTCCCGGAAAGTCCGAATTTCCGGAAGATCCGGTCCATGATGAATGCCACCCGGGACATATAGCCCGAATCCTCCAGCAGGGAAAGGAAGAAGAAAATGAGGAGAATCTGCGGCACAAAGCCGAGTACGGTCCCGACACCGCC
The DNA here is from genome assembly GCA_938038225.1 of uncultured Dialister sp. Lineage (GTDB taxonomy): Bacteria > Bacillota > Negativicutes > Veillonellales > Dialisteraceae > Dialister. The sequence continues at coordinate 864,467 of CALHRX010000007.1, forward strand.
GATGATTCCGCCCACCAGCAGACTTTCCACCCAGTCCGGCGCAGCAGATGCCGCCAGAAAGGCTTCCGCCGCACCGGTAACGATTTCCCCGAAGAATACGTCATTCATCCAGTCCGTAGCCCATCCGCCCACCGTCGTGACGGAAATATAATAGACTGCGGTCATGATGGCAAAGAAAAAGGGAATTCCCAGAAACCGGTTCGTCGCAAGCAGGTCGATTTTATCGGAAAGCGTATTTTCCCGGATATCGTGCTTTCTGGTAAGAACTCCGGAAATGATCCGTGTCAGATAGGAATACCGCTGGTTGATGATAACCGATTCCGCATCATCGTCCATTTCCTCCTCGCAGTCCCGGATATGCCCCTCCAGATGATCTCTCAGGTCCGGCGGCAGCTGCAGATCGGCCAGCGCCCCGGGGTCCCGTTCAAATACCTTGATTGAATACCACCGCAGGAATTCCGGTCTCACCCGGTCCTGGATAGATTCCTCAATATGAGCAAGAGCATGCTCCACGCTCCCGGTAAATACACTGGGCAGACGGATCGGCTTTTTCTCCTCTGCCGCCTTCACCGCCAACAGAGCCGCTTCCCGGCAGCCTTCCCCGCGGAGAGCCGATATTTCCACGACCTGACAGCCCAGCTCCTTTCCCAGTCTTTCAATATCCAGGGTATCTCCTCTCTTCCGGACCAGATCCATCATATTGATGGCAATCACGACGGGGAATCCCAGCTCGATGAGCTGGGTCGTCAGATACAGATTCCGTTCCAGATTGGTTCCGTCGATGATATTCAGGACTGCATCGGGCTTTTCATTGACCAGGTAATTCCGGGCCACCTTCTCCTCCAGCGTATACGGAGACAGGGAATAAATCCCCGGCAGATCCTGGATGATGACATCCTCCCGTCCTTTCAGGAGACCGTCCTTCTTTTCCACAGTAACACCCGGCCAGTTTCCCACATACTGGGAACTGCCGGTTAATTCATTGAACAGGGTGGTCTTTCCGCAGTTCGGATTCCCTGCCAGTGCAATGCGTATTTTCAAAATACATCTCCTTAAAAAATTTATTCAACCTCGATGACTTCCGCTTCGGATTTCCGGATCGAAAGCTCATAGCCTCTTACGGTAAGCTCCATGGGGTCTCCCAGAGGAGCCAGCTTTCTGACATAAACGGAAACCCCCTTCGTGATTCCCATATCCAGGATTCTTCTGCGCAGCGGTCCCTCTCCGCCTACCTTAAGCACCCGGGCAGACTGTCCCACCGGCACATCCTTCAATGTTTTCATTCCGACACCTCCTGTTAAAAATGAACCTTTTCCGCCATGGAACGGTCCAAAGCAATCCTTCTTCCCTGCACGGAAACAATCATGCTTCCGCTGCGGCAGGAAATGATTTCCAGCTCATTGTCCACCACAAGACCTTTCCGGGCCAATTCCCGTCTTTCCTCCTCCGTTCCGGAGATCCGCGCAATCCGCAGAATTTTTCCTTCTCTGGCTTCTGTCAAAAGCATTACTGCTCCCTCCTTCTCTGGATGATTGATTACGGGAAGATTATAGTACACCGTTTCTTAATTAGTCAATATACCAAAATATTCTTTGAAGGTCTGCCGATTTTATTATTTTAAGTATCCCTTTTATTATTAGGGCGAGTCAAAACAAACTATTTATTAATTGACATTCCAAATCATCTTCCCCAAAAAAAATTAAAACATTCGCCGTCTAATCTGTATAGAAGAATATAAATAATTTGCCTTTTTCTGACAAATCCGCCCATCAAAAAACCTGCGGAGCCGTTGCTTCCGCAGGCTGTCGGGAAACCCGATGTATTTTATTCTTCTCTGTACCGGTCCGCAAACTGTCTCGCCGCCCGGAGATCCAGCCGGTTGGGCCGGCTGATGTGGAAAATCAGGAACCGTCCCCGGCAGTGGAAGGTTTCCTCTTCCATGGGAATCCCCTTCCGGTCCAGGATTTCCCGGACTTCCCGGTCCAGCTTCTTTCCCGATGTCATGGACGTGGCAAAAAAGGCCACCTTTCCGGTCTTCTTCGGGTCCAGCTCCTCCAGGAACTGCTTCACATGGGGATCGATGTGTCCGGCGTACATCCCGCTTCCCACCAGCAGGACATCGGCATACTCCTTCAGCGGCGTATCCGTAGTATAAGCATCGGTTTCCAGTTCTCCCGCAATGGCCCGGGCCACTCTTTCCGTATTTCCGCCTCTGGAATAGTATCTGACTGCGCAGCGCATGAGCATCCCTCTTTTCTCTGAAATTCCCTGTCCTTACTTCCTTTTATACACATTGAAACGGTGTGCCGGCAGTCCTTCCCCTTTTTCGGAGGATACCAGCTCCCAATCCTCTTCGGAAAATTCGGGGAAATACGCATCCCCTTCGAAGTCTTCTTCGATTTCCGTGATATACAGCGTATCCGCCTGCGGCAGAAGCGCCCGGTACATATGCTCTCCGCCGATGAGGAAATTTTCTCCCTCCGGCAAAGCTGCCAGAAGCTCCTCCGGACTGTGGAAAAGAAGGACTCCTTCCGGTGCCGCGTATGCCCGGTTTCCGGTCAGCACATAATGGGTGCGCCCCGGGAGAACTTTGGGCAGACTTTCAAAGGTTTTTCTCCCCATGATGATGGGATGGCCCATGGTCAGAGCCTTAAACCGTTTCAGGTCGTCGGAGAGATGCCAGATCAGGGTATTGTCTTTGCCGATGACCCCGTTTTTTGCACGGGCTACGATGACGGACAGACTCATACGGACACCTCCATCGCCAGTTTTCCGTGATGCCGGTAATTTTCCAGGACGATGTCCTCCGGCCTGAAATCATAAAAGTTCTTAATGTCCGGATTCAGAACGAGCTTCGGCGCTTCATAGGCCTCGGGCAGACGTTCCAGCTGCCTCCGCAGCTGTGCTTCATGGTTCGCATAAATATGGGCATTGTTGATTACATGGGTGAAAAGCCCCGGACGAAGGCCGGACACCTGGGCAATCATGCACACCAGTGCGGCATACTGCGCCATATTGAAGGGCACGCCCAGTCCCATATCGCCGCTTCGCTGGACCAGCATGCAGTTCAGCCGGCCGTCGCCGGATACATCCCACATGGTCAGGAAGGCGCAGGGGTAAAGCGCCATATCGGGAAGGTCCTGCACATTCCACAGGTCCACCACCATGCGGCGGCTCTGCGGGTCTTTTTTCAGCGTTTCCAGAAGCGTATCCACCTGATGGTACCTGCCCAGCTGGTAGCCGTAGGCCTTTCCGATGGTGCCGTCCTCCCGCATCCATTCATCCCATATATGACAGTTCCACTGCTGCAGCAGGCGCACATCATTGGACTGCTTCTGCCAGATCCAGAGGATTTCCTTCACACTCGTTTTGAAAGCCACAAATTTTGTGGTCAGGATGGGAAATTCCTTTTCCAAATCAAACTGCATAATCTGATGGGGCAGCTTGTATGCAGGCATCCCTGTCCGGTTCTGCCCCAGCGCTCCCTGCTCCAGAATATTCTTTATGATTCCCAGGTATTGTACATCGGCAAGACTCATGGAAACACTCCTTTTCTCATCAGCGGTTTTCCGCTTTGCAACTCCGGTTTCCCGGAAAATGTTCATCTTCTTTCAAGAAGCCGGCGGAACTGTTCCCGATATCCGTCGGGAATGCGCTCCAGCGCTTCTTCATCGCCGCCGGAAAGGCGCTGCAGCGTATCCTCTGCGGCAATGCGCTCCGGCGATTGCTTTTCCTGCTCGGAAATCTGATCCCGCAGCCGGGCCAGGCTCAGGAAGAGAGAATACCGGCCGCTTTTTGATGTCCGGCCCCGTTTCTTACTTTCTTCATCATTTTCATCAGCCCCGGCGGTCTCCCCGGTATGATTCTTCTTTTTCAGACCGGAGGTTCCGCCCGCCCGCATCAGGTACAGGAAGGAACTGCCCCGGGATTCACAGTATGCCTTCGGCAGGCAGAGAAATTTCGCCGTTTCCGCCGCATTTTTCGGACGGAGCAGGACCAGAAGCCGGAGCTGTGTATCGGTGAAGACTTCCTCTTCCCCGATCTTCAGTGATTTCGCCAGATCCCTCCTGTATTTCCGCAGACGGCTCCACACCTGGCCGTCAAAGAAATTCTTCCTGCTGCCCCGTTCGAGCAGCCGCAGGAATCCCCCGCCGTAGCGGAGCGCTGCCGCAGAGGATACGCCGGGCAGGTTCATCAGCGTCATCACTTCCCGGGGCTTTTCCTTCAGCATTTCCCCCAGCACCTGATTGGTAAAGACCGACGGCGCCGTGGTCCCGTTCTTTTCCGCCAGATACTTCCGGTACAGATCCATGGCTTCGTAGATTTCCTCATCCACACCGGAAAGCCCCGGACGGGCTGTGTCCTTTTCCACCACAGGGCCGGCCGTTTCCGCCCGGATAACAGCCAGAAAACGGGCGCCGTATTTCTTCAGCTTGAACGCGCCCACCCCGTGAACCTGCTCCATTTCATCCTCATTGATCGGCCGCTTTTCCGCCATATCCTCCAGAGTGGCATCGGAAAAGACCACAAAGGGCGGCACATGCTCCTCCTGCGCCAGCTCTCCCCGAAGGCGGCGCAGCTTCTCAAACAGGTCCGTGCGGCGGATTGCATTCCGGGAGGTTCCTGTTTCCACCGCTGCTTCCAGAGAAGCCTCCTCCGCTCCGATGGGAAGTCCCATCACGCGCCCTTTCCCGTCCAGGACAGACCGGCTCCGGTCATTGAGCGTCAGCACCGGGTAGGGATCGCCCTCCCGGGACAGATAGCCGTCAGCCAGCAGGGAATGGATGAAGCTTTTCACCTGCGGCAGTTTGGCAAAAGAAAGCTTTCCGTAGGTGGGGATTTCCTGCAGCCCCCGCTCCAGGAGCTCCTTCCGCTTTGCCCCCTGTGCCACGGCAGCCACCATGCTTGCCCCAAAGCTTTCCTTCAGGCTGCGCACGGTCCGGAAAATAATGGATGCCGTATCGGTCACATCCACCCGGGCGCCCTGATTTTCACAGTTGCTGCAGTGCCCACAGGGCTCCTTCACCTCTTCCCCGAAATAGGCCAGAAGGAAATTGCGGAGACACGATGCGGTCTGACAGTAATCCACCATGACCGACAGGCGGTGATAATCCATCTTTTTCTGCTCATCCTCCTGGTTTCCCTGATCGATCAGGAAACGCTGGAGACGCACATCGTTCCCGCCGTAGAGGAGGATGCATTCCGCCGCCGCACCGTCCCGTCCGGCCCGGCCTGCTTCCTGATAGTACGACTCGGGATTTTTCGGCATATTGTAATGAATGACATAGCGTACATTCGATTTGTCGATGCCCATGCCGAATGCATTGGTCGCCACCATGACCCGGATATTGTCGAAGGAAAAATCCTCCTGCGACTTCCGCCGGTCCTCATCTTCCATGCCTGCATGATACCGCCCGGCGTCAATGCCTCTCGCACAGAGATAGTCGCAGAGCTCATCCACATTCTTCCGGGTGGCGCAGTAAATGATGCCGCTGTCCTTCCGGTGGGATTTCACATAGCGCAGGATGAACTGCTTCCTGTCCCTGCTGTGCAGAACCCGGAAAGACAGATTCGGCCGGTCCAGGCCGGTGCGGAAGACCTCCGCCTTTTCCAGTCCCAGACTTTTCCTCATATCCGATTCCACCAGCGGAGTCGCTGTAGCCGTGAAAGCTGTCACCAGCGGCCGGTGGGGCAGACTGTCCACGAAGCTTTTGATTTTCCGGTAGGACGGGCGGAAATCATGTCCCCACTGAGAAACGCAGTGGGCCTCATCAATAACCACCATGGAAATGGGCACCTTAGCCAGACATTCCGTAAAATAGGAAGGCTCCAGCTTTTCCGGTGCCATATAAAGCAGCTTGATCCGCCCCCGGTACAGGTCGCGGAGACGCTCAATGGATTCCGCAAAGGGAATCGTGCTGTTCACATAGGACGCAGGCAGCCCCTGCTCCCGCAGAGCTTCCACCTGATCCTTCATCAGAGAAATCAGAGGGGAAATGATCACCGTTCCGTGGGGCAGCAAAAGCGCAGGAATCTGGAAGCAGATCGATTTGCCCGCTCCCGTGGGCATGATGGCCACCACATCCTTTCCGTGCAGAATGGACAGAATCACCTTTTCCTGCACCGGCCGGAATGCGGAATAGCCGAAATACTGTTTCAATATATCCCGCGGCCCCATGGAATCCCCTCCTTTCTCTTTTCTGAAATCTCTTTCCGGACAGCTTTGCCGTCCGTTTTTGGAAACTATCTTTTTTATTATATCATTTCAGACCGGTTCCTACCGCTTCCGGTTTGTCGGTCATCCTTTCCGGGGACGCTGCCTTTCTGTCCCGTCCGGCCTTTCCGGCCGCAAAAAAGGCACATCCCCGCGGATGTGCCTTCTGTTCTCACCGGAAAGCAGGATGATATTTTTCGAAAACGTGCCACAGATGATCGCTCATGAAGCGCAGCGCCTTTTCTCCCTCCAGATTGTCTGTCCAGTAGGTCGGGAAAACCTTTTCTCCGAACCGGGCGCCTTCGATGGCTCCCGTCACAAAGGCGGTCGCATTGCTTCGTCCGCTGTGGTTTGCCGATACGATGACGGCATCCAGCGGATCATCCACGGAAAGCGCACAGTACAGCGCAATCGCCAGCGCTTCTGCTGCGGTATGTCCCCTGCCCAGGGAATCAATGCTGTCCAGATGGTCCCATGTTCCCGTCTTTCCTGCGGGACGGTTATTGGCCTGTCCCACCGCCGCTTCCGCCAGAGAAAGAATCTTATCGGTTTTGTGGTACTTCTGCAGCAGCTCCTCCATCCGTCCGATGGCCTTCGGCAGCGTATACCCGTCAGCGAGACAGGAAATCAGTGCGGCAAATCCGCCCGCCGCATAGTATCCCTCCGGCAGGGAATGGGAAAACTGACCGGCAGCGACTGCCAGATCGAAAGCAGCCTTCGGGTCACCGGCAAAAATCAGTCCGATCGGAACACCGCGGGAAAGAACGGCACTGCCTGCACTTTCATTCACCTTATTTTTTGCCGAGCCTCTTCCCTCCCGGGAAAAAGCAGACAGCAGGCCGTCCTCCGGATCTCTCCGGTCATGCATGAATTTTTCCCGAAGCAGGCAGAATTCCCTCTCATGGGACTGCCGGCGCATCCATGTCCGCTGTCCTCTGCGGGGTTCCTCCCCGGTCTGGCTGTAGTACCACCGCATGTAGCCCCGGTAAATGCCTTCTTCCGGTTTGATCTTTTTGGCATCGGCCCACAGAATTCCGTCCATGGTGGCCAGAGCCAGCTGTGTATTTTCCGAAACACTGGCCAGCTTTCCGTTCTTTAAATCACAAACGAGTGTACGGAGCCCGAACGGTCCGAATCGATGTTTGATTCTCGCCACAGAAAGTGCCTTCAAAGAATACCCCAGTGCATCTCCGCAGGCACCTCCCAAAAGAGCTCCGCGAAATCGTTCCTCTACTGCCATATTATCCTCCTTCTCTCTCCGGGACCACATAAAAAAGCAAGAAGGAACACCCCCTTGCCGGTTTTTCGGGAAAATAAAAGTTCCTGCACGCCCTCCGGACAGAAACTTTATCATCACATACCGTTCATCGGAAGCTCTGCTGCTCCCTTTCAGTTATATTTATTATACCATAGATTTTCCCATCATATTTGCGATTTGTTTGCGATTTGCAGAAAAAAATCACCTTATCCGCCGCAAAGCGGTCATTTTACGGAGCAGATGCCGTTCAGAAAAAAAGCCAGCATCCTGCGGCCTGCATCAGGAGAAGAAAGGGCACCCCCAGAGAAAATTTCCGGTGCCGCGTCTTATGGTGAAACACCTTCATCCCCAGGAAAGCTCCTGCCGCTCCGCCGAGAAAAGCCAGGAGCAGGAGCGTCCGCTCCGAAATCCGCCACTCTCCCCGGACAGCCCGCCGCTTATCCAGCCCATATGCACAAAAAGCAATTCCGTTGATCCCCGCCGCATACAGCAGGCCCCAGTCCATACCGTCCATACGCACCTCATTTCTCATTGCTTCTGTAATTATACCAATTCTTCCCCGGCGGGAAGAAGCCGTTCCCTGTCAAGCCCGTTTCAGAGATATCGTCCCATAGAACTTTTTATATCGTCCTATAGAACTTTCCTTTCAAAATTTTCCGGAAATCTTTTTTCTCCAAAAAGCAGATTCAAAGCCGTTTTCTCTTTATTTTATCGCCTGTTCCGTCCCTTTTATTCCTTTTCCTGCCCCTTATCTTCCTGCTTGCCAAAATCCCCGATCTGTTGTATCATAATTCACGGTCACAACATATTGTGTTTATGCAAAAATTAAACAAACTATATTTAGTACTATATTCTTAAAAATCAATATAATTCCCGGACAATACCCGGGTTTACACACTTTCCCGGAGGTGCTCGAGATGGAACAGGCAGAAAAGAATACGATTCAGGTCAGGACAAATGTAATCAAAAGAAACGGCACAGAAGTGGCTTTTGATATCACCAAAATCATCCATGCCATCGAAAAGGCCAACAAGGAAGTAGAACTGATCCATCAGCTGAGCAGCTACCAGATCCAGGCCGTCGCAGATACGATTGCCAAGGAAATCTCCGGATATTCCCATGCCTGCAACGTGGAGGACATCCAGGATATGGTGGAAAGAGGCATCATGAAAATGCGCGGCTACGAGGTCGCACAGAAATATGTCCGTTACCGCTACAAGAGAGAAATCTCCCGCAAGAGCAATACCACCGATGACGGCATCCTCTCTCTGATCAACCTTTCCAATGAGGAAGTCAAGCAGGAAAACTCCAATAAGAATCCTGTCATCAATTCCACCCAGCGCGATTACATGGCCGGGGAAGTTTCCAAGGACCTGACAAAAAGACTTCTCCTTCCGGAAGATATTGTCAAAGCCCATGAAGAAGGAATCATTCATTTCCACGATGCGGATTACTTTGCCCAGAGAGAACACAACTGCGATCTGATCAATCTGGAGGATATGCTTCAGAACGGTACGGTCATCAGCCAGACCCTCATTGAGAAGCCCCATTCCTTCTTTACCGCCTGCAATGTCACCACCCAGATCGTAGCGCAGGTTGCCTCCAACCAGTACGGCGGCCAGTCCTTCACCCTGGCGCATCTGGCTCCCTTCGTTGATATTTCCCGTCAGAAGATCATCCGTGAAGTCATCGCCGAACGGAAGGAAACCGGCGAATCCATGGATAAGGAAATCATCGGCAAGATCGCCGAACGCCGTCTGAAGGAAGAAATCAAATCCGGTATCCAGACCATTCAGTATCAGCTGATCACCCTCATGACCTGCAACGGCCAGGCTCCGTTTGTCACCATGTTCATGTATCTGGATGAAGTGCCGGACGGACAGACCCGGAAAGATCTGGCCATGATCATTGAGGAAGTCCTCCGCCAGCGCATGCAGGGCGTCAAGAATGAACAGGGTGTATGGATCACCCCGGCTTTCCCGAAGCTGATTTATGTTCTGGATGAAGACAATATCCATGACGACTCCAAGTATTACTACCTCACCAAGCTCGCTGCGGAATGCACCGCAAAGAGAATGGTGCCCGACTATATTTCCGCCAAGATCATGAAGCAGCTGAAGAACGGCGATGTATATCCCTGCATGGGCTGCCGTTCCTTCCTTACCCCCGATACGGAGGGTCTGGGCGAAAACGGCGCGCACAAGTATTACGGCCGTTTCAATCAGGGCGTAGTCACTATCAACCTGGTGGATGCAGCATGCTCCTCCTACGGCGATATGGATAAATTCTGGAAGATTCTCGATGAAAGACTGGAGCTCTGCCACCGGGCACTCCGCTGCCGCCATGAAAGACTGCTCGGCACGGTTTCCGATGTAGCACCGATCCTCTGGCAGTACGGCGCACTGGCCCGTCTGAAAAAGGGCGAAACCATTGATAAGCTCCTCTTCAACAACTATTCCACCATTTCTCTCGGCTATGCCGGTCTGTATGAAATGTGCGTCCGCATGCTCGGCGTTTCCCATACCACGGAAGAAGGCCGGAAATTCAGCATGGCTGTCATGCAGCGCCTGAATGACAAATGCGCCGAATGGAGAAAAGCGGAAAACATTTCCTACTCCGTATACGGCACCCCCATGGAATCCACCACCTACAAGTTCGCCAAATGCCTCCAGAAGCGTTTCGGCATCATCAAAGGCGTCACCGATAAGAACTACATCACCAATTCCTATCATGTCCATGTGGCAGAACCGATCGATGCATTCCATAAACTGAAATTTGAATCCGATTTCCAGCGTCTCTCCCCGGGCGGTGCGATTTCCTACATCGAAGTCCCGAATATGCAGACCAATATCCCTGCCGTTCTCACGGTCATGAAGTACATTTATGAAAACATTATGTACGCAGAACTCAATACCAAGAGCGACTACTGCATGGTCTGCGGATATGACGGAGAAATCCGAATTGTAGAAGATGAAAACGGCAAGCTCGTCTGGGAATGCCCGCACTGCGGAAACAGAGACCAGCACAAGATGAGCGTAGCCAGAAGAACCTGCGGCTATATCGGCACCCAGTTCTGGAACCAGGGCCGTACCCAGGAAATCAAGGACAGAGTTCTTCACCTGTAATCCATACCTGCAAGGGGCGGCACCGCCGCCCTTTTCTTCATCGGAGGACATTATGAAATACGCCAACTACAAGGAATATGATATTTCCAACGGACCGGGCATCCGGTTTTCTCTCTTCGTCTCCGGCTGCACCCACCACTGCCGGGGCTGCTTCAACCCGGAGACCTGGGATTTCCAGTACGGGGAAGATTTCACGAAGGACATTGAGGACTATATCCTGGAGGAATGCGGACAGGAATATTACGAAGGACTGACCCTCCTCGGCGGGGAACCGATGGAACCGGTCAACCAGAAAGGCCTCCTGTCCCTGGTCACCCGCTTCAAGGAAATGTATCCGCAGAAAACCATCTGGTGCTTCACCGGCTACCTCTTCGACCGTGACCTGCTGGGCCATTTTGCCAAGGTCATGCCGGAAACCATGGAGCTGCTGAAGCGGATCGACGTACTCGTCGACGGAGAATTCATGCTCGAAAAAAAGGATATCACCCTCCTTTTCAAAGGCTCCTCCAACCAGCGCACCATTGATGTGCAGAAAAGCCTGAAAGCGGGGCAGATCGTCATTTGGGACCCGGGAGATACCAGCATGTCCCCGAACTCCAAGATCTGACGCAAAGCCCGATAGCCCTGCTTTAAATGCAAAATTGAAAAGAACGGAAACGCTCTTCCGACGAAATGGTCATCCCGCCGGAAGAGCGTTTTTCTGTGCAGGAAAAAAAATATCGGAACCGGCAGCTTCCCTCTTCCCAAATCTCCGCAGCAGCCATCCGGCATTTCTTATTGCACGCATTCCCCCGCTGAAAGAACGCTGCCGCCGGTTTCTCTGCATTTTTTCCTGCTCTTCTCCCGTCCGATGTCTTCTGCCCTGCCATGACCGTTTATAAGGACAGGAGGCTGCCTGCTGCATCTCTCAGGAACCGCAGCCCGATATCGTTCTTTAAGCCGGGCAGATTATCCCCGTCCGCAGAAAACGATTGCCGGGAAAAGGTACCGATCCTCATGAAGCGGGAAAGTGTACCGGTCTTCAGAAGAGAAAATCGGTCCTGCCGGCGCCTGTTTTCCCTTCTTTTCCCAATAAAAAATCCCCGGCGTTTGGGGAGCCGCCGGGAACTTTCAAAGAGAGAGAGAATCAATTGGTTGTTTTCTGTATGAAATAAAGAAATCTGCACCTCCTTATCGATTTTCTGGAGATTCTTCGAAGTCTGGGGAAACCTCGAAGCATATTGACTCTTGGTCAACTGTAAATATTATACTCCGGGTCAATTTTTCTGGCAAGTCCTTTTTTGAAAAATTTTATCCCATAAAAAAAGCGCGGTTTTCCCGCGCTTTTCCTGTTCTTACATATGAGCTCTGAGCTCTGCCATAAAGCTCTGTGCCGGCACGGCGCCGATCATGCGGTGAATTTCCTGTCCGTCCTTGAAAAGAATTACTGTCGGGATGGACATAATGCCGTACTGAGCTGCCAGCTCCTGATTCATGTCCACATTGCACTTGGTAAAATGAATCTCATTGCCGAGCTCCTGATCCGCTGCTTCCAGCACCGGCGCCATCATGCGGCACGGACCGCACCAGGATGCCCAGAAGTCTACCACACTGTATCCGGGATGACCGATAATTTCCTGTTCAAAATCTTCTCTGCTCTGTATTTCTTTCATCATGGTTTCCTTTCTTATCCTGCTTCGGATAATGTAATATCTAACTTTTTCTATATTGATTATATCATGTTTTTTCTATTTTACAAGAGATATCTGCCCTCTCCTGAAAATCCGGCAAAAAAAATCCGGTACCTGGCAGTACCGGATTCTGTTCCGTATTTATTTTTTGCGGCTTCCGAACAAATCGTAGGAAACTTCTCTTTCATCGTAGCGGTTCATACGGACCGGCCTCTTGTCCGCATAGCCTACGGCAATGACGCAGAACGGTTCCAGGCTGTCCGGAATGTCCAGGAGGTGGCGAAGATGAACCTTTCTGTCCTGGTAGGGATAGACCTGCATCCACAGCGTGGACAGTCCGAGATGTTCCGCTTCGATCAGAATATTCTGTGCTGCTGCAGCGCAGTCAAAGGACCATTCCTCCGGGAAGGTAATTCCTTCCGGCTTGCCCACAATAGCAATGACCGCAGAAGCTTTTCTCGCCGGGCCTGCTATGATGCTGTTGTGTGAGATCGCCTTGACCAGGTCTTCCCGGGTAACGATGATGAATTCTCTTGCTTTCTGATTCCCTACCGCCCGGGCCTGCATGCCCGCTTTGACCAGGGTAAGCAGATCTTCATCCGGTACCGGAGTCAGTTCCTTGAAATAGCGGCATGTACCGCGTCTGAAAATTTCAAATTCCTCATCCATGGTATTTCCCTCCTCGCATAAAATCCGAATCTATCTGTTATCTTTATTATAGCATACTTATAGGGAATCCATTCCCCGAAAGGAAGCATTCTTTCAGGGAACGGAAGCAAAAAAATCCGCTCCCGGAGGAGCGGATTTTCATTTCCTTGACGGATTATTTTCCTGCCGCCTGAAGACGGATAAGGGCACGATGCAGGGACTGCTTGGCTCTTTCATAATCGATGCTGGCATCCTGAGAAGCCAGTCTGTCTTCTGCACGCTTTTTGGAAGCCTGTGCACGGGCTATGTCGATATTCTCAGCCAGCTCGGCAATAGGCGCCACGATGTTTACGTGGTTATCCTTGTTTTCAAGGAAGCCGCCGAAGCAGGTAATTTTTTCCTCGCTGCCGCCCTTCTTTACGCGGACTACGCACATATCGAGCGCAGCTGCAAGCGGAAGGTGGCGCTTCATGACAGCGAATTCGCCGTCCAGAGCGCGGGCAACGACCATATCTGCGCCGTCAACGACGTAAATCGGGCCGTCCGGGGAAATAACTTCGACGTGCATAGGATTCGTAAGGGTATCAGCCATGGCTTATTCCCCTTTCTTCATCTTTTCAGCCTTTTCGATTGCTTCATCAATTGTGCCGACCATGTAGAATGCGCCTTCCGGAAGGTCATCATGTTCGCCTGCAAGGATTTCCTTGAAGCCTCTGATGGTTTCCTTCAGCGGTACATATCTACCCGGGGAGCCTGTGAACTGTTCAGCTACGAAGAACGGCTGAGACAGGAATCTCTGAATCTTTCTTGCGCGGGCAACGATGACTTTATCATCATCGGAAAGTTCTTCCATACCGAGGATCGCGATGATATCCTGGAGTTCCTTATAGCGCTGCAGGATAGCCTGTACGCCGCGGGCTACTTCGTAGTGGTCCTTGCCGAGTACGTTCGGGTCGAGGATACGGGAAGTGGAGTCCAGCGGATCTACTGCCGGATAGATACCCAGTTCTGCGATGGAACGGTTCAATACGGTGGTAGCATCCAGGTGGGTGAATACGCCTGCCGGAGCCGGGTCCGTCAAGTCATCGGCCGGTACATATACGGCCTGAATGGAGGTGATGGAGCCGTTCTTTGTGGAGGTGATTCGTTCCTGCAGTTCGCCGATATCGGTAGCCAGTGTCGGCTGGTAACCTACGGCGGAAGGCATACGTCCCAGAAGGGCGGATACTTCGGAGCCTGCCTGTACGAAACGGAAAATGTTGTCGACGAAGAGCAGTACGTCCTGGTTCTGCTTATCACGGAAATATTCCGCCATGGTCAGACCGGTCAGAGCAACTCTCATACGTGCTCCCGGCGGTTCGTTCATCTGGCCGTATACAAGGGCAACCTTGTTCAATACGCCGGATTCTCTCATTTCACCCCAAAGGTCATTGCCTTCACGGGTACGTTCGCCTACGCCGCAGAATACGGAGCAGCCGTCGTGTTCGGTTGCAACGTTGTGGATCAGTTCCTGAATGAGGACCGTCTTGCCTACGCCTGCGCCGCCGAACAGACCGATCTTACCGCCCTTAGCGTACGGACAGATCAGGTCAACGACCTTAATGCCTGTTTCGAAAATCTGAGCAGCCGGGGACTGGTCCTTGAATTCCGGAGCCGGACGGTGAATCGGCCAATAATCATCAGCCTTTACCGGAGTCGGGTCCTTATCTACTGTCTGGCCGAGAACGTTGAAAATACGTCCCAGGCAGCCGTCTCCTACAGGAGCTGCAATAGCGCGGCCTGTGTCGACAGCCTGCATTCCACGTACCATGCCGTCTGTAGAACTCATTGCAACGGTACGAACGACGCCGTCGCCCAGGTGCTGCATGGTTTCACAGATAACATCAACAGGAACGCCGTGTTTATCATCCTTTATATGGATTGCATTATAGATGGCAGGCAGTTCTTTGTCGTCATCGAAAGCGATATCGACTACCGCACCGATGACCTGTACAACCTTACCTACCTGCATCTTCTGTTCATTTGCCATGAAGAAGCATTCCTCCTTAAAACGTAATACGGGTTATTCAAGCGCAGCAGCACCGCCGACGATTTCGGAAATTTCGTTGGTAACCTGTGCCTGTCTTGCCTTGTTGTAAGACAGGTTGAGGTCGGCAATTCTTTCCGTTGCATTGTCGGTTGCGGCAGACATGGCAGCCATACGGCTTCCCAGTTCGGACGCAGCGGACTGCAGCATTGCATTGTAAACCTGTACCTGTACATATTCAGGGAGCAGCCGGGTCAGGACGGCAGATGCGTCGGGGAGGAAAATATAGGGTACTTCCCCTGCAGCCGCACCGTTTGCTGCTTCCTGCTCTTCGTCCGCCGGGGTTTCTACGGGGAGAAGCTTCTCCACCTTTACCTGCTGACGGAGAGCGGTAATAAATTTCGTATAAATGATATAGACCTCATCCACTTCTTCCTTGACAAAAGCGTCTACCATTTCCTTGGCAATGTCAATGGAGTCCTGAGCGGAAGGCTTATCAGAAAAGCCGAAATGATAGGAATCAAGTTCGTATCCGCGGAATTTCAGATAATTCCGGCCCTGTTTCCCGCAGAGGAAAAGAGCATAATCCGAACGATCCTTGCCGGAGATTTCCTGCATGGTACGCTTCATAACATTGGAGTTATAAGCGCCGGCCAGGCCTTTATCTGCACTGATAATGAGATAGCCGACCTTCTTTACTTCGCCCTTCCGAAGAAGCGGGCTGGTAAAGCCGGGTGTTACCGAAGCAGCCCGGCGCAAGAGCTCTCCGATTTTTTCAGCATAGGGACGGGAGCCGTTTGCTTTTTCCTCTGCCTTGCGGAGGCGGGCAGCGGCAACCATCTTCATAGCTTTGGTAATCTGCTGGATGTTGGTGACAGATTTAATGCGCCCTTTTATATCACGCGTACTTTCCAATCAGATCACCCCTCTGCTTTTTCAGACTTTTCCTCAGATGCAGCGTAACGTTCCTTGAATTCGAGGATAGCAGCCTTGAGGCGTTCTTCGTTTTCTTCGGTCAGTTTCTTTGTCTTCACGATATCCTCTCCGATTTCCGGATGGGAGCTGTGGAGGAATGCCAGTACCTGGTGTTCAAAGTCAACGACTTTTTCTACTGCGATGTCATCCAGGAAGCCCTTAACAGCTACATAGATAGCCTGTACCTGGTCTTCAACCGGATACGGGGTATACTGCGGCTGCTTCAGAATTTCCGTGGTTCTCTGGCCGCGGTCGATCTGTGCCTTGGTGGCAGCATCCAGGTCGGAACCGAACTGTGCGAATGCAGCCAGTTCTCTGTACTGTGCCAGATCCAGACGAAGGGTACCTGCTACCTGCTTCATAGCTTTGATCTGTGCACTGCCGCCTACGCGGGATACGGACAGACCTACGTTGATTGCCGGACGGATACCGGAATAGAAGAGGCCGGTTTCCAGATAAATCTGGCCGTCGGTAATGGAAATAACGTTGGTCGGAATGTATGCGCCTACGTCGCCTGCCAGGGTTTCAATGATCGGCAGAGCGGTGATGGAGCCGCCGCCCATCTGTTCGTTCAGGCGGGCTGCACGTTCCAGCAGACGGGAATGCAGATAGAATACATCGCCCGGATAAGCTTCACGTCCCGGCGGACGGCGGAGCAGCAGGGACATTGCACGGTATGCTACAGCGTGCTTGGAGAGGTCATCATAAATGATGAGGACATCCTTGCCCTGGTGCATGAAGTGTTCTGCGATGGAGACGCCGGAGTACGGTGCCAGATACTGCATCGGGGAGCCTTCGGATGCGCCTGCATGGACGATGATGGAGTAATCCATAGCGCCAGCTTCCTTCAGCTTTTCGTATACACGTACGACGTTGGAGTTCTTCTGGCCGATGGATACATAAATACAAATAACGTTCTGACCCTTCTGGTTCAGGATGGTATCGATCGCGATAGCCGTTTTGCCGGTGCCGCGGTCGCCGATGATCAGTTCGCGCTGACCGCGTCCGATCGGAACCATGGAGTCGATGGATTTCAGACCTGTCTGCAGCGGTACATTAACCGGCTGTCTGTCGGCAATGCCCGGTGCCTTGATTTCAATGTCGCGGAATTCGTCGGTCTTGATCTCGCCTTTGCCGTCGATCGGCTGTCCGAGTGCGTTGACTACGCGGCCGATAACTGCGTTGCCTACCGGAACCTGCATAAGGTGGCCGGTTCTCTTGACCGTGTCGCCTTCCTTAATGGTTTCGGACTGTCCAAGAAGTACGCAGCCTACGTTGCTTTCTTCCAGGTTCAGTGCCATGCCGTATACGCCGTTCGGGAGCTCAAGCAGTTCGCCGGCCATGCAGTTCTGCAAACCGTAAACGTGAGCAATGCCGTCGCCGACTTCGAGAACGGAACCAACTTCATCGACATTGAGGTCTACTTTGTAGTTTTCAATCTGTTTTTTAATGACAGATGTAATTTCATCTGAACTGATTTTCATTTCCTATAAGTCACCTCAATCAATGCATCATACTCTCTTTAAGTGTTTCCAGCTGTCTTGCTACGGATCCGTCGATGAGACGGTCGCCTACCTGTACGGTAAATCCGCCGATCAAGGCCGCATCCACTTTTTGCTTCAGGATAATCTTCATTCCCGTGATTTCGGAGAGTTTATCCTTCAGCATCTCAGCCTGAGACTTGCTGAGCGGGAAAGCGGATGTAACGACCGCCTCTTCGATACCAAGTCCCTGATGAGCCATGTCGGTGAAATATTCAACCATCAGCGGGAAAACGCCGAAACGGTCTCTGTCCATGACGACATAGCAGAATTGCAGGACAACAGGCTGAACCTTGCCCTCAAATAATTTCTTTATCGTATCTTTCTTGACATCCCGGGAAAGGAGCGGATGATTCAAAAAATCCTTCAGCTCTTTATTCTTGGTGACTGCATCTGCAATCATCCGGAGATCTTCCTCGGTTTGTTCCAGGCATTTCTGCTCGGAGGCAATTTCATAGATGGCACGTCCATACTTTTTCGCAAGGATTACGTTCTTATCCATGATTATTTACCTGTTTTGCGGGCATCAAGCTTTGCGATGCTTTCCGCAATCAGCCGGTCATTTGCTTCCGGCGTCATATTTTTGCTGATGATCTTTGCAGCGATATCGCAGGAAAGGACACCGATCTGAGCTTTGAGCTCTTCAAGAGCTTCCTTGCGTTCTCTCTCGATTTGCTTAGCAGCGTTGTCTTTTTCCTTTTCGATAGCAGCGTGAGCTTCCTTCACCTGTGCTTCTGCCTGAACCTTGGCTTCCTTGACTGCCTTGTCGACGATGTCCTGAGCCTTGGCCTGTGCTTCCTGCAGCTTTTCTTCATAGGAAAGCTTCAGAGCTTCTGCGTCCTTCTTGGAAGCAGCGGCAGAATCGAGATCTCCCTGGATACGGTTCTTGCGTTCGTCCAGTACTTTCAGTACCGGCTTGTAGCAGAAGTGTCCGAGAAGAGCAACCAGGATGACGAAGTTAATGATCTGAATCAGCAGCGTACCATTCAGTTCTACCAATTCGATCCCTCCTTAATAATATTCTTGTACGGAAATATTATTTTACAAAGGGGTTAGCGAATACGAGAACCAGAGCGATAACGATAGCGATAATCGGAATAGATTCGATCAGGCCGATAGCAACCAGCATGTTGGTGAAGAGCTTGCCGGCCATTTCAGGCTGACGGGTCATGCCTTCGATAGCTGCAGCAGCAGCCTTGGAATCGGAGAATGCAGCAGCGATTGCAGCAGCAGCAGCAATAATTCCGGCAGCGATAAGAGAATACTGTACGACGATTGTCTGATCCATAATAATAATTCCTCCTAAAGAATCAATAAATGTTTCCGTTTATACAGACGGTGCTGTTTTCAGAATAGATGCCGTTTGGACGGGCGGTGCCGTACCGTTTGAACAGCGGCGCTGTTTTCCAACCGTTGCGAAGACTGTGCATCAAAGGGATTCCCTCATATACATAGACGCCAGGGTGGTGAAAATGTATGCCTGAACCGCGCCGACAAACAGCGAAAAAGCGATCCAGATCATAGGTACAAACCAGGGGCAGAGGAAATACAGGATTTCCAGAAGGATTTCACCGGCCAGAATGTTGCCGAATAGACGCATAGCCAGCGTGATAGGTCTTGCGATTTCTTCGATCACGTTCATGATGGCAAAAACCGGGAACGGTTCAAAGAAATGCTTCAGCCAACCGCCTACGCCCTTATTCTTAATGAAATAAAAGTGAATCAGAAGCGAACTGGCAATGGCCAGACCCAGGGTGGTATTCACGTCGTTGGTCGGAGAAGCGGTCAGATGCTGTGTCGGAAGAAGACCGATCTGATTTGCCGTGAAAATGAACAGGAAGAATGTCAGGAAAATACTGGTAACCTGACGGTACTTCGGTCCCAGGTTTTCCCGGAACTGATTGCACAGACCTTCGATGAGCATTTCCACTACGTTCTGCCAGCCTCCCGGGACAAGGGATCTGCCTCTTGTGGCCGCCAGGACACAAATAAAAACAATCAGTGCTGTAAGCCATGTAGTATAGATCGTGTCCATATTGACGGACATACCGAAAAGCTGCTCCACTACGTGTGTACCCGTGTGCAGATGCATAATCTCACCCCCTCTCTCTTACATGGATGTCAAGAAAAGTTATTCCTTAATTAAACTGGCAAGCCGATCCGTTACGGATATGGCAGGCAGTATAAGTAAGCCGGCTAAAAAGGTCATGATATTTACCCATTGGGTAAGTACCACTGCCACACACAACAGGATTTCCAGAATGAACCTTGCGGTAGTAAACAGAAAAAGGTGCTGTCCCATGAAGGCTGCATCCTTCTTTGCTTTCTCCCATTGCCTGTATTTAACGAGAAGAAACTTCATGAAAAGGACGTGAAAAAGACAGCCGAGGACCCAGCCCATGGCAAAAGATGCGTCCCTCCAGGCAAACAGGAAGACCGCCCCCAATGCGCAGCCCGCCAGAATGAACCGGTTCATACGGACCGCATAATTCGGGAATGCAACGTCGAATTTCATAAAGTTTCTTTTACTTTCCTAGTATTTGTTTAATCACGGACCAGACGCCGGAGGCTCCTCCCAATATGGAGAAGATGATCACGCCGAACGGCGAGGTCCCCAGAAACTCATCAGCCCGAAGGCCCAGCCACATGCCGACCCCGATGGATACGATCAGCGTGATCCCCGCACCGGAAGCAACGGCAATGCTGTGAAGCGGACGGAAGTCATCTTTTTTGGTTTCCTTCTTTTCCTCTTGCTTCATCAGGCTCCCTCCTCCCCTGAAGGAGCTGTCAAAAAACAGGCGCGCTAAATGAGTTTGAAATGCTTTTATACTGTTTCAGTATATCATACTATTTCTTACTTGGCTATAAATCATTTATTTTCCCGCAATAAATCGGGACGGTTTTTCCGTGCGGAGATGTTCCGCATAGAGCAGGGCGTCTGCAATGCGGGCAGAGGCCTTGCCGTCCCCGTAGGGATTGACCGCTTCCGCCATGGCCTTGTACGCCTTTTCGTCGGTCAGGAGCCGGTATGCCGTTTCGAAAACCGTTTCCTCATCGGTGCCGACCAGCTTGACCGTACCGGCTTCCACCGCCTCCGGTCTTTCTGTAGTATCCCGCAGGACCAGGACAGGCTTGCCCAGAGCCGGTGCCTCTTCCTGAATTCCGCCGGAATCGGTGAGGACGATCGCCGACCGGGCCATCAGATTGGTAAAAGGTTCATATTCCATGGGATCCACCAGATGGATGCCCGGACGGCCGGCCAGCTCTTCATTGACGACCTGGCGCACTTTCGGATTCTTATGAACCGGGAATACCACTTCCGTATCGGGCAGTGCTTCCGTCAGACGGCGGATGGCCCGGTATACATGGCGCATCGGTTCTCCCAGATTTTCTCTCCGGTGGGTCGTTACCAGAATGACTCTCTTATGTTCCTCAATCGCTTCGATTTCGCTGTCGGCAAACCGATAGTCCGGCTTAACCGTGGCAAGCAGGGCATCAATAACCGTATTGCCGGTTACGAAAATATTTTCATCCTTTTTATTTTCCTTCAGCAGATTCTGCCGGGCCGTTTCCGTAGGCGCAAAGTGAAGATTGGCCAGGACGCCCGTCAGCTGCCGGTTGGCTTCCTCCGGCCAGGGAGAAAGCAGATTTCCCGTGCGGAGTCCCGCTTCCACGTGGGCCACCTTGATCTGGGCATAGAATGCTGCCAGCGCCGCCGTGAAGGTGGTGGTTGTATCGCCGTGAACCAGAACGTAATCCGGTCTTTCCTTTTCCAGCACTTCCCGCAGGCCGTGAAGAACACGTTCGGTGATATCGTAGAGCGTCTGCCCGTTTTTCATGATGTCCAGGTCATAATCCACGGGAAGGCCGAACAGACCGACGACCTGATCCAGCATTTCCCGGTGCTGTGCCGTGAGACATACCTTCGTATCGAATTCGGGATGGCGCAGCAGCTCCTGCACCACGGGTGCCATTTTGATGGCTTCCGGTCTTGTGCCGAAAATGGTCATTACTTTTATCATAGAATACCTCTTTTATGGAAATACGGGCCGCACCTGAGGGCGGTCTCCGGACCGACTGCGGGTTCCGTTATTTTTCTTTCTTCTTTTTCTTCTCCTGCTGCTCCAGCTGATAGGGAGAGGGAACGATTTCCTCCATAACCCCGAGCTTCCTTGCCCAGAGAATGAAAAGGACCAGCGCCGCCGCCGTGATGAGCAGCCCGGGAATCATCCGCAGATGAATGATGAGCAGCGCCACACAGGAAAAGAATGCCGTCAGCGCATACATGACAAGAACGACCTGCTTCTGACTCAGCCCCTTTGCCAGGAGGCGGTGATGCAGATGATTCTTATCCGGCGAAAAAATGGGAACGCCCGAGGATTTCCGCCGCACGATGGCCAGAATTGTATCGGTGATCGGCACCGCGAGAGCAATCAGCGGAACGATGAGAATCGCCGCCGCAGCGGTTTTCATGTTTCCCATGACCGACACGGCGGAAATGATGTACCCGAGGAACATGGAGCCTGTATCCCCCATAAAGATCTTCGCCGGGTTGAAATTATACTGCAGGAATGCCAGACAGGCTCCCGCCATGGCCACCATGGCCGCTGCGGAAACCCACTGTCCCATCTGAAAGGCCAGCAGCGCAATAGCAAAGGATGCAATGGTGGCAATCCCTGCGGCCAGTCCGTCCAGACCGTCGATGAGATTGACCGTATTGATGAAGCCGATGATCCAGAAAATCGTAAGCGGCAGCGAAATGAATTCCGGCAGATAAATAATATCCATACCGGGAATGACGACCCACTCCACATTGATATTGAAAATAACCACGGGAATGGCTGCTGCAATGATCTGTCCCAGCAGCTTGACCTTGGCAGGGAGGGAAATGATATCATCCGCAATCCCTACGAGCACAAGGAATGTCGCCCCTGCCATGACACCGGTCATCTCGTAGGTAAAGCCGATGGTCGCTGCGGCAGAAGCCATGAAGCCTGCATAGATCGCCAGTCCGCCCAGACGGGGAATCAGTCCGTGATGAACCTTCCGCGCATCCGGCTTGTCCACTGCGCCGATCCGTATGGCCAATTTCTTTACGGCCGGCGTCAGTACAAACGTTACCGCCAGTGCCGTCAAAAACGTGAACGCATAAGCGAACACGGCATACACCTCCCTGAAAAAGACATGATTTCAGATTTATTCTATCACAACGCACAAGGAGATTGAATAGGAAAAAAGCGCCGGGAAAATGCGCCTTTCCGGGAAGAGCCGCTCCGCCCGGAAAATTCCGCTCCCGGAAATCATTTCCATTCGCAGGCGGTCCCCTGTTTCTGCAAAATATTGTCCGTCCCCCGTTCATGTCTTACAATAGAGAAAAACCACGAAAGGCAGGAATCATTTATGAGAAAACCGATCATTGCCGTCACAGCGGATACGCTGCTGACCGATATGAAAGCCATCAACCAGCAGAAAGCGGACTATGCGCCCCGCCCGCTGATGGATGCGCTGGGACGGAACGGGATGATCCCCGTTGTCCTTCCCTATACGGAATATGCGGAAGCAGAAGAGCTGCTTCCTCTCTTTGACGGACTTCTTCTCCCCGGCGGCCCCAATCCGACACCCCGCTTTTACGGCGAAGAGCCCCTCTGGTGCATCGGCCCCACCTATGACAAGCGGGACCGCTTCGAGCTTTCCCTCATCCGGGCCTGCCGGAAAGCAGGAAAGCCCATGCTCGGCATCTGCCGGGGATTCCAGATCCTCAATGTTGCCCTCGGCGGCACGCTCTGGCAGGATATGAGCGTCCAGGATTCCGGCGCCTTCATCCAGCATATGCAGAAGGCTCCCGGAAATATTGCCACCCACCGGATCGATATTGCAGAGGATTCTGCGCTCCGGCAGCTTCTGGGAGAATCCTTCTATGTCAATTCCCGCCATAAGGAGGGCATCAAGCGCCTGGCAGAGGAACTTCTCCCCGCAGCCCGTGCGGCAGACGGCATCATCGAAGCCTATGAAAGCCGGGACAGCGACCTGATCCGCGCCGTCCAGTGGCATCCGGAAAATATGGAGCCCTCCCTCATGGACCCGCTCTTCCGTTCTTTTGCAGACCGCGTCCGCCGGCATATGAAACCGTAATACGGACATCCTGCTGTTCCTTCCGGCAGGCAAATCCGGAATTTTCCGGGCAGGAGCTTTCCTGCCCTTTTTGGCGGGCTGCCTCCGGACACCGCCCGGAAAGATTTTCCGCCGGAACAGCTCTGTCTGATTTTTTATTTCTTCCCCCATTTTCCCACACAAAAACCGGGAAACCGAAATCTGCATGAAATCGGTTTCCCGGTTTTTCCGTTACGGGAAAATTACTTGCTATCCTTTGCCGTATCGGCTGCGGCTGTCTTGCCGGTAATCTTATCCAGAAGCTTGCTTCCTGCGGATTTGGAGTCTTCCTTCTTCTTTTTCTCCTCTTCCGCTTTCTTCTTGTCTTCCGCCGCCTTCTTGGCCGCTGCCTCGCGGGCCGCCGCCAGCTGACTGCGGATGGATTCCGGAACATTGAAGTCCTTCACCCGATAGCCCGACAGAGCACTGCTCATGAAATCTCTCCAGATGGCTGCCGGTACCGTGCCGCCGGTATATCCCGCATTGGTATTCGTATCATCGCCGATCCATACTGCGGTAACCAGATCCGGCGTATAGCCGACAAACCACGCATCATGTTCATCATCGGTCGTACCGGTCTTGCCTGCCGCAGGCCGTCCGATCGCTGCATTTCCGCCGGTGCCCCGGGAAATAACCTCTTCCAGAAGGGCATTCAGCTTGTACACGGCATCTTCATCAATGACCCGCTTGCTTTCCGGCTTTGTGGAATGATCCTCCAGCACATTGCCGTTCCGGTCCACTACCTTCAGGATGGCCGTAGGCTTTACCAGATTGCCGTCATTGGCAAATACACTGTATGCCGTAGCCATATCATACAGGGTAACCCCGTTGGTCAGACCGCCGATAGAAGCTGCCAGGTTGTTGTCGTTCTGCGGACCGTCCTTTACCAGGGTCGTAATCCCGCAGGCTTCCGCCAGATTCAGCACCTTGCTCATCCCCACACGGTTGGCCAGATCGATGGTCGGAATATTCATGGAATTCACCAGCGCCTGTTCCAGTGTGACCTTGCCGCCGGACGTTCCCTCGTAATTCTTCGGTGTCCAGCCGCCGGCATAGGTCTTCTTCTCATTGGAAATCAGATCGCCCGGGCTGAATTTGTTTTCAAAAGCCGCTGCATATACGAAGGGCTTGAAGGAAGAGCCGGGCTGGCGGGTCATCTGTACGGCGCGGTTAAAATGGTCTTCTCCGCGGCCGCCGACCATGGCACGGATATAGCCCGTTCCGACCTCCAGGGAAATCAGCGCGCCCTGCGGCTGCGTCAGTCCCTTGGAATCCTTGCTGCCCTGCGGAAGATCCGCTGCGATGGCCTTTTCAGCTTTTTCCTGCATATCCAGGTCCAGTGTGGTATAGACCTGCAGGCCCTCCTTGTAAATCGAATCGGAATCATACTTGTCGGACAATGTCTGGATGACATAGTTGATGAAATAGGATGCCGTGCTGTTCGTTCCGCCGGCGGGCTTCGGCTTGGCCAGCTGGAGATCCGCTGCCTTGGCCTCCCTGGCTTCCGCTTCCGTAATGTATCCGTACTTCGCCATCTGATCCAGGACAATGCCCTGGCGGTACTTGGCAGCCTCTACGCTGCGGAAAGGCGAATAATAATTCGGGCTGTTCGGCAGCCCTGCCAGCAGGGCACACTGTGCCAGATTCAGATCCTTTACATCTTTTCCGAAATAAATCCGGGATGCGGTCTGGATGCCGTAGGCGCCCTGTCCGAAATAAATCTGATTCATGTACATTTCCAGGATCTGCTGCTTCGTATATTTGCTTTCGATTTCAAACGCCAGCACGACTTCCAGGAGCTTGCGCTTCAGGGTCTGCTCCTGAGTCAGGAACGCATTCCGGGCCAGCTGCTGGGTGATGGTGGACCCGCCCTGTCCGGTCGCATTGTGGGTGATCACATTGTTCCAGACTGCACGGAGAATGCCCCGCGGGTCCACGCCGTGATGTTCATAGAAACGCACATCCTCGGCGGCCACGAAGGCATTCTGCAGATTCTGCGGAACCTGCGAAATGGAAACGGGGATACGGTTTTCCTCCGCATGGACCGTGGTGATCAGCCTTCCCTTGGCATCATAAATCTGCGAGGATGCACTGGGCGCCATATTGGCCGTTACATCCGGAAGGCGCCCTGATACGGACACCATAAATCCCGCAGCCGCACCTGCAGCTGCTATAAGAAAAATCACCATGAAAAACACAAAAACCTTTTTCAGAAAAGATTTCTTCGGTTTTTCGCGGTAAATCTCGGAATTTTTCATGATACATCTCCTGCCGGAAATCATTTAATACATTATTTTCATTATATCATAGGCAGAAAGGGGCAAAATAAATAAAAAATATAAAAAATAAAAAACAAAAGGCCGAAAAAGGAAACATCCCTTTCACGGCCTTTTTCTCTTATCGGATCATTTCCAGGAATTCCTTCCTGGCTTCGCTGCTCTCCTTGAAAACCCCCGAAGCGGCAATCGTCCGGGTCAGCGTTCCCGGCTTCCGGATACCCCGGGCTGTCATGCAGGAATGTTCTCCTTCGACAAAAACGATCACATCCTCGGAACGGGTGACCCGCTTCATCACATCCAGGATGTCTTTTCCGATCCTTTCCTGGATCTGGAAGCGCTTGGATACCGCATCTGCAATGCGGGCAATCTTGGAAAGTCCGATGACCCGTCCGTTCGGAATGTATCCTACGGAAGCCTTCATATTGTACATGAGCGCAATATGGTGTTCGCAGTGGGAGAAAATCGGAATATCCTGCACCGCTACCATGTCCTTTTCCGGGGACTCGAAGGTCTTCTCGAATTCTTCCGCAATCTGCTCATTGGACACGCCGGTATAGGCAAACTGTTCTGCGATCATATCCGCAAACCGGCGCGGCGTCTCCTGCAGGCCCTCTCTTTCGGGATTGTCTCCCACCGCCTCGATAATCAGGCGGGCTGCCTGCTCCAATTTTTCCATGTCCATATTATACGCCTCTCCTGTCAGGAGCCCAGATGATCTTGTGCAGCTGTACCTGCACCCGCACATCCGCAAGCTTCCTTTCTCTCACAAATTCCACCAGCTCCTCCGGCCGGATTCTCCCCCATACGGGACTGACAAAGAATGCGGGATGATCTTCCCCGAAGGAATGCCGCACGATTTCTTCCATTTCCTCCAGATCCGTCCGGTCGGACACGACAAACTTCAGCACGTCCTGCTTCTCCAGAAGGGAGAAATTGGACAGAAGCATGCGGTCCTTCATGCCGCTCCCGCTGCACTTGTAATCCATGGTATAAAACGTTCCCGCCGGACGCTCCTTCCACAGGGGCACCGCACCGTTCGTCTCGATATTGACCTCATAGCCTGCTTTTCCCAGCCTGTCACAAAGACTGCGCACGGGATGGAGCAGAGGCTCTCCGCCGGTGAGCGTCACCCGCTTCCAGGGATAGCGGCCGATCCTTTCGAGCAGCTCATCCTCGGTCAGCGCTTCCTTCGTGTCGGAAAGAGACAGGGAGTAAGCCGTGTCGCAGTAGCTGCACCGGAGGCTGCAGCCGGCCAGGCGAACAAAAACCGCCATCAGACCGGTCCGGATGCCCTCTCCGTCGATACTGTCAAAGATTTCCGTCACATGGAAAAGCCCGTCATCATAGGAATAATTATTTTTCATAGGTCGCGATATTCCCTTCCGTTTCCTGTACGGACACACGGACGCAGTTCGGAATGTGGTCGCAGATCCACTTCGCCATATTTTCCGCCGTAGGATTCAGATCCCCGATAACATCATTGATCACATGATGATCGAACCGGTTCACCACATCCTTGATTTTCGTAAAATCCACCACCATGCCGTTTTCGTCCAGAGTTTCGCTCTGCACCGTCACAGTGATGATCCAGTTATGGCCGTGGAGATTCTCGCATTTGCTCCGGTAATTCAGCTTCAGGCAGTGCGCTGCGGAAATCTCCATTCTTTTCGTTACGGTATACATTTTATCCTCCTATTTTTCCAAAGCCGGGTCCTTCACCCCGTTAGCCGCAAAGGCTCTTGCCCGGTCCACACAGGTTCCGCAGGTTCCGCACGGTTTGTCTCCGCCTTCATAGCAGCTCCAGGTCAGCTCATACGGCGTATGCAGCCGAAGTCCTTCCGCCACCACACCGGCCTTGTTCATCTTGGCAAAAGGAAATACCAGATGCACCTTTCCGTAAGTGCCGATTTCCACGGCATCTCCCATGGCCTTCAGGAAAGGCTCGCTGCAGTCCGCATAGGCATCTCCGGCGGCATCGTCCGCATGGGCGCCGATATAGATATCCGTCTCCTCATTCTCGAAAAGACTCGCTGCCAGCGAGGCCGCCGTGCTCAGCATGAGGCCGTTCCGGAAAGGCACATAGGTGGAAACCTTCCCGGTCCCGTTTTCCCGGATCTGCTCCTCATAGCTCTTGTGTACGATTTCCTGACTGCTTCCCTCCAGAAGAGAACAGTCGGAATACTGAAAGATGGCGGACAGGTCGAATTCGTAATGGCGCACATGGTAGTATTCTGCCACCTTCCGTGCCGCCAGGATTTCCTTCTTATGCTTCTGTCCATAAAAAATAGAAGCAGTGACTACATTCTCTGCTCCCAGCCGTTCCACAGCGAGGGACACACAGGTCGTGGAATCCACGCCCCCGCTGGACAATATAATTGCTTTTTTCATGATTTCTGGCCTCCGTTTTTTTGAGTTGGTAGTCGGATGACAACATAGATAATTGAAATATTTTTATATTATAGCACAAAACCGTTTCCGCTGTACGAAAACGGTCTTAAAAAGAACATCGGATTCCGATGCTTACCAGTCGAGCCAGGTCAGCACCTTTTCCAGCTCGTAAAAGCTTTTCCCGTCCCAGAGAATATCCTCGGTCAGATGATTCAGCACATCCTCGGGATCCTCCGATTCATAATTGTATACCAGCTCCAGGAATTCCTCGAAAGGCTCCCGGGTGAAACGGTACTTGTCCACGGAAATGCTGTACGTATCCCGACCGGGATGATATTTCAGGCCCGAGAAACGGTACACAAAGCTTTTGTACCGTACCGACGCTTCTCCGTCATTCATGTAATCGATAAATTCATCTGCATCGCCGCCGCGCATGATCGTTTCTCCTTCCCTTCAAAATCCCTGCGAAACACTTATTTTTTCATTATACAGGAAAAGAAACAGAGCGTCACCTCACTGCAGCAGATTCATGAATACCATCAGTATGGATGCATTCAGGAAATCCACCACGAAAGCCCCGATCAGCGGAATGACGAAGTATGCCGTATGCGCTGCACCGAACCGTTCGCAAAGCGCATTCATATTGGCAATCGCATTCGGCGTAGCCCCCAGGGCAAATCCGCAGGAGCCGGATGCCATCACGGCTGCCTCGTAATCCTTTCCCATGGTGCGGTAAATCACGAAATACGCAAAGAGCCCCACCAGTGCCACCTGCACCAGAAGCGTCGCCAGAAGCGGTACAGCCAGATCCGCCAGCTGCCACAGCTTCAGACTCATCAGCGCGCAGGAAAGGAAAATATTCAGGCACATTCCGCCCAGGACCTCGCTTTCCTTCTGATAAGCGCCGTACAGATGGGTGGAATCGGAAATATTCCGGACCACTGCCGCCACGATCATGGCTCCGATATAGCCGGGGAAAACAAGGCCGATATCACTGAAAAACTTCGACACATAGGTTCCCAGTCCCATCGCCAGGAGCAGTTGTCCGAAAGCATACATGAAACGGTCCATATTAAGATATGCTGCCGCTTCGTCTTCCTTTTCCCCGACGGCGTCTTCCGCCGGAGTCTCCGCTTTGCGGCCGAAAGCCGAACCCGACTCCATTTCCTCATTGCTTTTCAGCCCGAAGCGGCGGATCAGAAGCTCTCCGATCGGTCCGCCGATAAAGGAACCGGACACCAGGCCGAACGTAGCCGCCGCAAAGGCAATGGTCGTCGCATCGGAAAGCCCCAGCCCCTCCAATACAGGTCCGAAGGAACCGCTCGTGCCGTGGCCGCCCACCAGAGGAATCGAGCCGTCAGCCAGTCCCATGAGCGGATTCAGTCCGAATGCCTGAGACAGCGCAATTCCCACTGCATTCTGCATGATGATGAGGAGTGCCACCAGTACGCCCATCTTTACCACCAGCATGCCGCCGCGGCGGATCATCCGAATGCTCGCCATATATCCGATACTCGTAAAGAAGAGCATCATGCACCAGTTCTGCATCACCGTGTCCTGGCTGTACTGCCAGATCCCCTGCGTATACAGAATGCAGTTGATCACGGAGAAAATCGTCCCTCCGATGACCGGAGCGGGAATGCAGTACCGCCGCAGAAAAGCAATCTTGCTTTTCAGAAATCCTCCAATAAAAAACACGGCTACCGCAGCCGCCACGGTCTGATATATATTGAGTTCGACAACCATAAAAATCCCCATTTCTTGAAAAAATAAATACCCGCTATCCAGTATAAAGATTCATCCCTTTCCGGTCAAGAAAAAGCCGCACTTTTCCGTCAAAAAAATTGCCCTTACCCGAAAGGCAGAAATCCGGCGGACGCCGGACCGCCGCTCTGCCGGAAAACAAAACCATCGAACCGGCTTCTCTGCTTCTGCGAAATCCGCCGAAAAACAAAGACGGACGGAGAAACAGGGCCCTTCCCGGAAAAAGCAGCTTCCCAAAAGAAAAGCCGGGACATCTTCGGCCAGGGAAAAAGTATCCTGTCCCCGGCGGGGCAAAACAGGCAAACCGTTCCCTCCTCTTCCGTATGCCCGGTCCGAACCGGTTTCCCAATATGCTTTGTTCTGCATAAAAAGACGATTTTCCCGGGAAAGCGCCTCCCGTCTGTTTTCCATGTGACAGTATTTCCCTATATATAGTATAATGACCTCTGTAAAAACGTCTCTTTTCCGCATTCTTCCGGTTCTGCCGGGGACTGCGATTCTTTTAAAAGGAGTTTCCATGTCTGATTTTCTGAGCTTCTCCACGCTTCTTTTCCGGGTACCGGCCCTTCTGATTGCCCTCTCCCTCCATGAATATGCCCATGCAGCCATGTCGGACAGTCTGGGAGACCCCACGCCTTCCGCCATGGGACGCCTCACCGTCAATCCGCTGGCCCATCTGGACATCCTGGGCACGATTCTTCTGGTCATCTGCGGCTTCGGCTGGGCCAAGCCCGTCATGGTCAACCCCAATTACTATAAAGACTGGCGGAAAGGAACCCTTCTCGTTTCCTTTGCCGGCCCTGGCATGAACCTTTTTATCGGCTTCCTCTGCGTCCTTCTTCTGGTCATCCTCTTTCCCCGCGGCTACTACGGACAGTCCGGTGCGCAGCTCCTTTTCTGGATTCTGGAATACAATGTATGGTTCGCCTTCTTCAACCTGATTCCCGTCCCGCCCATGGACGGCTCCAAAATTGTTTCCTCCTTCCTGCCGGGAGAAATGGCCTGGAAATTTGAAAATTTCAGCGCCCAGTACGGATTCCTGATTCTCATGGGTCTTGTCTTCACCGGCCTGGTCAGCCGGATCATCAATCCTCTGGCCAGCGGCTTCATCTCCCTCTGCTACCTGATTGTTTCCCCTTTGTCTTCTCTTTTCTTCTGAGGCTTTCATGTCATTTACCTGGTTTCTTTTTGAAATGGCCGGAACCATTGCCTTTGCCTTTTCCGGCGTCCTCGTCGGCCTTTATAAAAGGATGGATATATTCGGCATCACCGTACTTTCCGTAATGACTGCCGTCGGCGGCGGAATGATCCGGGATGTCCTCTGCGGCATCACCCCTCCGTCGGTTCTCCGCAGCCCGCTGGGGCTGATGGTCTCTGTGGCCACCGCGCTTCTTCTGTCCTTTTTTTATGCACGGATTTCCATCCCCCGGAAAGGAAAACGCATCATTGCCTATGTCTACAACATATCCGATACGATAGGTCTGGCTGCTTTTACCGTGACCGGCGCCCTCACGGCAATCTATACCTTCCCCCGCGCCCACATGGTGCTTCCCGTCATGATGGGCCTCATCACCGCCGTAGGCGGCGGTATGCTCCGGGATATTCTGGCCCGCCGCATGCCCTCCGTGCTGTACATGGATGTATACGCCATCGCCTCCCTTTCCGGTGCCCTTGTACTCTGCCTTTCCCGGGAAATCGTCCCCCTGCCTTTTGCTTCCTGGATCGGATTCTTCGTCGTCCTTCTCCTCCGCTTCCTGGCGATTCACTTCGGCTGGCAGCTGTACCATCCTCACCGTCCGGGGCGCTTCTCCATCAGCCGTCACGACTCGGCAAAGCCGTAACCGGAAAGTATCCGTTATCCGGAAAGCAGGCAAATTTCCCCCATCCGGAATTTTCTGCTTTTCTGATAAATAGCGAAAAAATTCTCCCGAAAAGAAGCTCTTTCCCTCTCTTATTTTCTGTTTCCTCTGCTTCGCTAACAGTTTTATAAAGAAATACGCAAAAATCAGGAAAGCAATTTGTCTTCTCCGGAAATTCATGGTATAAAAAAGATAGAAGAAACGAAATATGAAAATGATTCATCCCTTATTGATATGATGCTCTGTTGTTGCCCCGGTACTGCGATTCCCCTCCGGAGTGCCGGCAAGTATAATCCTTCTTTTTTTCCAAGCAAAAAGGACACTCACCCGGTGTCCTTTTTGTCTGCCCTTTTTTCAGAACCTGCGGAAATCCGCAGGCTTTTTATTGTTACAGCTTCGGCTGGGTCCTGCTCCGTCCCAGATCTGCCGCCATTTCCAGATCCAGCTTCGGGTCCCGGCCGCCGGTCGTCAGATAACCGCCTACCATGATGCCGTTCAGCCCGCCGGTCAGCGCATACGCCTGGAGACTCCGCAGATTAACCTCCCGGCCGCCTGCCGTCCGAATCAGAGCCTTCGGCAGAATGAAACGGAATACCGCAAAAGTGCGGAGCACCTCCAGCGGCGGAAGACGCTTATTCGTATAGAACGGAGTTCCCTTTACCGGATTCAGAATATTCAGCGGAATCGAATCGATATGCATCTTCTTCAGATGGAAAGCCATCTCCACCCGCTGGTCAAGACTTTCTCCCAGGCCGATAATTCCGCCCGAGCATACCCGGATTCCTGCCTGCTGCGCAGTGGAAATGATATCCTCCTTATCCTTCATCGTATGGGTTGTGCAGATACTCGGGAAATAGGAAGGCGATGTCTCGATATTGCAGTGAATTCTTGTAATCCCCGCCTCCTTCAGCTGAAGAGCCTGCTCTTTGGAAATCAGCCCCAGAGAACAGCACACCTCGATGCCCACTTCCTTCCGGATTCTCCGGACTACATGCAGAATTTCCTCGAACTCATTGGGATTATCCTGATTTCTTCCGCTGGTAACCAGAGAGAACCGGACCGCACCGGCTTCCTTTGCCTTCTTCGCCGCTGCCAGGATTTCCTCCTCCGGCAGAAGACGGTAAACCTTGGAACCGGTCTGATACCACCCCGACTGCGCACAGAACTTGCAGTTCTCCTGGCAGTGTCCGCTTCTTGCATTGAGAATGGCACAGAAATCCACGGCATTCCCATTGAACTTCTGCCGAATCTTGTCCGCCATAGCCAGCAGCAGCATCGTATCCTCGTCCTTCGTCCGGATCAAACGCTTTGCTTCCTCCTCCGTAATCTCGCCGCCGTCCATGACCTTTTCCGCTAATCTGATAATTTCTGTGCAGGAATCTTCCATTGTTATTACCTCCGTAAAGGGCGAACCCATTTTGTTATCCTGACTGCTATTATAGGAGTAACAATCTGATATGTCAATTATTATTTATATAAAGGTTTACATTCTATCAATTTAAGCCTTCTTCCATATTTCCCCAATCAAAAAGGTACGGGAACCAACCCGTACCTCTGTATTTCTACACTTCTTTAAGAAATATTCTTCTAATGAGAGTCTCCGGCAGCAGCAAATGCGCTCATATTTCCCCTCAGTTTTCTCTTTTGCTTACTTCTTTTCCCCACCTGTTTCACAATGCATTTTCAGTAAACCTTCCCAAGTATCCCAAACCTTTTCTGGTGCAAATCTCTTCATAGACTCATGTGCAGCCTGCCCCATCTGCACCCGAAGCTTTTGATTTCCCATCAGTTTTCTCATCGCTTCTGCCAAGGACTCCACTCCATCCTCTACCAGGTAACCGGTTTTCCCATCCTCAATAATTTCATTGACTGCTCCGCAGCTTTTATAACCGACAGCCGGGAGACCGCAGCTCATAGCCTCCGTTAACGCCAATCCCCAGCCTTCATTTTTACTGGGAAAAACCATTAAATCTGATTTTTTGTACTCCGTCATGATTTGTGAAGTCGTTCCGCAAAGGAAAACCCTATTTTCCATATGGAGCTTATGAATCAATGCTTTCAGCTTTTCTTTTCCCTTCCCATCTCCCCAAAGATAAACCTCCCAGTCAGGAAACTTTTCTGCTACAGAAGCAAAAGCACGAATCAGCAAATCCTGCCTTTTATTACCTAAATCAAGCCTTCCAGCATGGATAATATGATATTTTCCCTTCTCCATTTCCAATTCTGCAGTCTCATCCTGCTGCGGAACAATATTCGGTACACAAACCACTTTCCTGTCAGGGAATCGTTTCTTGACCGAATCCCGGTACTTCGGAGTCAGAGTCTGGAGCAGAGCGCAGTGACTAATTGCTGCAACTTCATTTGCCGAAGCCCGAGAAAGCTGATTCAAAGGAACGCCGTGAAACATATGCCACACCGGACAGGGAGGGTTCGATGCCTGTACGAGCCCTATGGAAGTAAAATATTGAACAATAAGTATATCCGGACAGATTTCTTCATATACCTCTCTCAGGGAAGGAATGATATACGGTCCTCTGTATTCTTCATACCAGGCTTCCTTCTTCCCTCGGGTACGAGCCCATTCACGGGATAGCTTTTTCAAAAATGGCATTTCAACCGGTTCACATCTTCGCTCTGCCAAATTGATAAAATTAACCCCCTGTTCTATAGGATAAAAAGGCAATTTTCCCGTCCGGTCATAAACAATGACAGATACATGATGTCCCCGGCGGTTCATTTCATTAGCAAAATTAATCAGCACCTTTTCCAAGCCACCCGAAACATTTCCAATATCCCGCAAATGTACCAATGCAATATTCATAGTTTCTCGCCTTCTGAAATTTTCTTACTCTTTTGGCCGTTATAGTATACGATTCCAAATCCGTACCCCATCAAAAAGTAAAAAGGAATAACTATGGTCTTATCGCTAATGGTTGCATCTACCATGCTTTCTGCAGCAAAAGCAAGATATGCAAAAAGCATGGCGGCCCCAATAGAAGATTTATCTTTTTTCAACGCATTCACGACCATGCTAAACAAAAGCAGCATAAAGGCTGAGTACCCGATACCTCCAATGATTCCATTAGTGGACAAAAAATAGATAGGCATATTGTGCGGCATGGAATGACCTTGTTCCTTTCCTTCCAAAGGATGATATTTTTCACTGTAATAATAGTCCCCCCAATTTCTCATCCCTATTCCTGTTAGTTTATGATCCTGCCACATGCGAAAACTTGACTCTATCATGATTCGGCGCTCTCCGCCAAATGCCTGTGTGCCTCTGTGAAAAGCACTGATGTTATAAATCATGGCTCCCCCGCAAGTTCCGATAAGAAATAAAGCCGCAATCCCCCATAAAATACACTTTCTGGTCAACTTTTCTCGATAAACAAACAGCACCGCAATAACGGTCCCTACAAATCCGACGGTAACGCCCAATATAGCTCCCCGAGATTGTGTTAAAAGAAGCAATGCGCCACCCACACAAAATGCACTTGCCGCAAATATCCGAACCCATGCTTTTTTATAATGCAAAAAGCAATATATACAAAAGGGCAGAATAAAAGACAAAACAGCCCCTAGAGAGTTTCTATGCAGAAAAAATCCCTGAAATACATTTCTCATACCGATTTTTATCGAAAATAAAGAAAATATAGTATTCGCTGTAATAACTAAAACTATTCCCAGGAGAAAATACACATCCGTATCATATCTTCCCCGGACGTAATAAGCCGAAAAAAATGCAACCGAAAAAAGACCCAATGAAAATCCCATGGTCATACTCCATAGGTCTTTGCTCAAAAGAGAAGCTATAACAATAGATCCATAAAAAAGCAGAATACCCAAAACAAAAATTCGGATATTTCTATCCCTTTTCCAGAAATAAATGTAGTTTTTCCCAGATTTTTCTAAATCAAATAGCAGAAACATACCGGTAATTACTAAAAAATAGGAATAATATGCTACAGAAAAACGAATGCCGCTTATTGCAGTTAATAACAAAACCGTCAAATTCGCAGCTATAAATTTTATGTTCTTTTTCCCTGCAATTTCCATTCAAAATTCCCCATTATTTCTAAAAGAATATTTCCAGTCAACTTTTCTTCCTGATTCAGCCAGCTCCATAGTCCAAAGTTTCTTGCCGATGCCTAAACATTCTTTCAATCAGATAATCAAAGAACTATCTCTCTGCAGGCAGGGAATAAACTTTCATATGAATCTATCCCCTGCCTGCATCTTCCTCTCAATTCTTTACTTCTTCCCGCTCAGCTTGCATCCCAGGTACTTCGCATAAAAGCCGCACATCTTTCCGTACTCTCCATGCATCCGGGCCGTACGGGCTGCCTGATGCATGTTCTTCCTGCCCTTCGGCGGCACCAATGGCACATTCTTCCACGGAGAATGTGCTTTGATTTCCGCATATTCCCGAACCGCCGGCCAGTCCTGCACCCAGCTGTGCCAGGGCTTTCCGTGCCCGGCAAAATGGATAATCACCTGCTTCCGGTAATCCTCATTGACCGGCTGCTTTTTGAACAGAGACTGCCGGTCCAGATTGTACAGGTAATTGTACTTTCTGTCGATGTACAGACACTTCCCGTCCAGCATTTCGTTATGAATGTCCTGATCGTGATGGGAAAGACGTTTCCCTACCTTCTTCACATTTTCCTCTGCCCGCCGGACAATATCATCAAACAGCCCTGCCTTCATCCAGTCTTTGATATTGATGAGCATCATACCCGAATTAAAATACCGCTTCGTATGCACCCGCTCAATCTGAAGCAGTTCCTTCCGGTCAGAAACAACAGCCGCCATATTTCCCTTAAAATCCAGATCCCGCAAATATTTCAGGGATCCCCGGCACATAATATCACAGTCCAGGTAAAGAGCCCGGTCTGTCTGCGGCGCCAGAGTCGGAGCCACCAGAAGACGATAAAAATATCCTGCTACCCCGTCAGAAAGAAGCAGCGTCTTGAAGCACCGGTCATCAATCCGATGGATTTCTACAGGACAATCTGTGATGCCTGCCAGCTCCGCAACCTGTTCCTTTTCAAAATCGGTGATACAGTTGACAAAGAAATGAAAACAGATGTTCATATCTTTATTGTGATTGCGAACGGTCAGGGCCGTGATGCCCATATGGGAAATATAATTTTCCGTTCCCGTAAAGGCAATATGAAAAGCATCCTTCGGGACAGGCCGTCCCAGGTGAATGGTATCGATGACTGCATGAAAAAGAGGATTTCCCATATCATTTTCCCTCGTGTTCCGTAATATACAACTTCAGCTCGCTGTGCAGGATTTTCTTGTAATCCTCTACACCGGGCTGATCAAAAGCATTGACATTCTCCAGAAAACCCTCATAGGCAATCGTCAGGCAGAAGAAATAAAGCAGCGCTCCCAAATGGGCCGGATCCATCTTTTCCAGGAAAATATGGCAGCTCATGCGATGCTCGGCAGCCAGCGCCTCCTCATTGGCATGACAGGCCGCATCCAGCATACGGCTCATAGGCACGCGCCCGGTATGTCCGTCCTCCGTGCAGAGAGCTTCCAAATCCTTTCCCGGTTCTTTGACAGAAATGAACTGAAGCAGCTTGTTCTTTCCTCCCTGCTGATGCTCCTGCGTCAGGGAATGCATATCCGTCGTTCCCACCGCCGATACGGGAGTCCGCCCGTTATATACGATATTTCCCGCATTGTCATATTTCTTGCCCAGAGACTCTCCCAGAAGCTGCGCATACCACCAGCCGACAGAGCGAAGCGCCGTTCCGTACGGCATGGTCACTTCTGCGGTGATTCCGTACTCACAGGTTGCAATATATTTGAGCGCCGCCAGCAGCAGAGCAGGATTCTTCTTCGGATCTCTGTTCCGGCAGGCCTCTTCTACTGCCTTTGCCCCGGAAAGGAATTCCCGGACAGGAATCCCGAGCAGTGCCGCAAAGACCAGCCCCACCTGAGAAAATACGGAGAACCGTCCGCCGATGCCGTCCGGTACGGTGAAGCAGGGCATATGCTGCGCCCTTGCATCGGCACGGAGCCAGCCCTTTTCCTTATCTGTTATGGCCATTTCCGTAATTTCACAAAAAGGAGAAAGCAGCTCCTTCAGCACACGAAAAGCGGTGACCGGTTCCAGCGTGGTGCCGGACTTTGAAATGATGAGAAGCAGCGCCTTCGGCTTCCGGTCCATATGGGAAGCGCAGCGTCTGATTTCCTCCGCCAGCTCCGTCAGTTCTACCGGATCCATATTCTTTCCGGCAAAGTACACCTTCGGATAGCCGCCCCGCTCTGTCCGGGTCCGTTCATTCCAGTAGGTGCCGCAGAAAATATCAAAAAGCACCTGATTTCCCAGATAAGATCCTCCGACACCGATGGAAATGAGGACATCCTGCGCTTTCCCCGTCTCCCCCAGATGCAGAAGCGCCTTCTTTTCCTCTTCATCAATCAGCCGGTTCTCCTCGAGAAGATAGGGAAGATGCGGAAAAAGAACCGCCGATCCGTCCGGTCCGATACCGTCCCGGCGAAGCTTATCCATTTTTTCCGCCGCACTGCGGATTTTCTCTCCGTATGCAGCGAGATCCTTTTCCGTCACGCTCCAATCTTTTCCCAGAAGACGGGAGGTATCAATAGAAAGCAAATCAGAAATGTGCATAAAACTTTTTACTCCTTAAATCCCATTTTCTCCCCGCAGCCGGGAAGACCGGAATCCGTTTCCCTGCAGGAGCTTTAAAAGCTCCTTCCTTTCCGGCATCCGAAATCCGGCAGCTATGCCTCCGCTGCAAATGTCAACTATAATTCTTCTTACTTTATTATTTATCTTATAAATTCAAAATTCAGAAACTACAGGGTATTATACCATATTCCGGGACAGGATATTCTGCCAAAAACCGAACTGCCTCCCGACCGTGAAAGCAGACTGACTTTCTTCCGGGCCGGTACAGATTCTCCGGCTCATTTCCTTTCATGATTTTCCTGTTTTCATGGTAGAATATAGACAGCTTTGGATTTCCTATCAGGTTATCGATCAAGGAGGATTGAACCATGGATTACACCAGAATCAAAGTAAAAACGGAAAATTTCATCGAAACCATTACCCTGGACTATGCTCCCACGCTGAATGCGCTGGATCTGCAGATGGCCACCGAGCTGGAGGATGCCCTTCATGCCGCCGAAGCAGACTCTGCGGTCCGGGTCATTGTCATCACCGGTGCAGGAAAGGCTTTTTCCGCAGGCGGCGATATCCGATACATGAAGGCCCACTGCGAGGAGCCCGACTTCTGTGAAAAATCCATGGCGCCCCTGGCAGGAAAGCTCTCCGAGGTCGTCCTGTACATGAAAAAAATGTCGAAAATCATTCTCTGTGCCGTAGCCGGCGCTGCCGCAGGAGGCGGAGCCAATCTGGCACTGGCATGCGACCTCATCTTTGCTGCGGACAATGCCAAATTTCTCCAGGCTTTCGTAGGCATCGCTCTCTGCCCCGACACAGGCGGCGGCTACCTCCTGCCCCGCGCCATCGGCTCCCACCGCGCCTTTGACCTGTTCGTCACAGGCCGTCCTGTCAAGGCTGACGAAGCACTGGCTATCGGTCTGGTCAAGCAGATTACTACGAAGGAAGACCTTCTCCCCACAGTCTATGCCTTTGCACAGAAGCTCACCGAAGGTCCCCTCCTGGTTTACCGCAATACGAAGCGCCTCATGTACTACAGCCTGTATGAAGGCTTTACCCGATTCATAGAACACGAAGCCGGCCTTCTGGCGGAATGCTCCGGCAGCGAAGACTTCCGGGAAGGCATTACCGCTTTTCTGGAGAAGAGAAAGCCCCAGTTTAAAGGGAAATGAAATCCATTCATCAGCTCGGCCCGCTGACCCTTACCCTTTGCGGAGCAGACCGTCCTTCCTCGGTGTGCTGCTTTCTTCTCCCGGCTGCCGTGCCTGAAAATTTGGCGGAAATCGGGGAAAATCAGGATACAGCTTTTCTCTTTCTCACCGGCATGGACTGGAACCATGACCTTTCTCCCTGGCCCGCCGCAGGACTCTTCCCCGGTCAGGACTTTGCCGGAAAAGGGCAGGATTTTCTCCGCCGGCTTCGGGAGGAAATCTTCCCCTATGCAGAAGATCAGCTGCAGGTGAAGAATCCGGTTCGTTTTCTCGGCGGCGTTTCTATGGGCGGTCTCTTTTCACTCTGGGCCGCCGCAGAAGGATTTCCTGTGGACGGCATTGCCTCCCTGTCGGGCTCCCTCTGGTTCGACCGCTTCCTCCCCTATCTGGAAGAACGGACGATGCCGTCCCGGCTGAAAAGGGTGTACCTTTCTCTGGGAAATAAGGAGAAGCGCACGCGGAACCGGCGGCTCGCCTCTGTGAAAGCCTGTACGGAAAAGGCGGCAGAGCTTCTCCTCAGCCGGAACATTGAAACGGTCTTTCAGAAGAACCGGGGCAATCATTTCGACTTTCCGGAAGAACGGCTCGAGGAAGCTGTCCGGTACCTTCTGACCGGGAAGGTATGGAAAGGCCCGCACAGCCTCTAAGGTTCCCTGTTTCTTTCCCGAAGAAGCCAAAAACTTTATTCCGAATGATCAAAAGGCAGAAAACAGACGGATCCCGTCCCACGCTTTCTGCCTTTTTGCTGCCCGAATCTCCATGCAGTCCGGAGAAAATTCCCGTTCTCTCCCCACAAATCCTTCTGTTCCGTGTATAATAATGTACATAATACTTCGAAAAAGGAGACCTCTTTATGGATATGCAGAATATCATTACCATCGTTCTTATTGTCATTCTCACATCGATCGGCTTCTTCTCAGCCTACCAGATGACCCGGCTCGAGAAAAATGTAAAGACCGTCACAGGCCAGATCGTAGACGCTCATAAGACGGACGCCACCTTCAAAAACCAGGAATTCCTTCATTATTTCCTGGCCAACGGAGATATCTGGCTGTCTGCCATGGATGAGAATTTCAAGAAAACCCTGAGCGTACGGAAATATACCTGCATCGTCCTGATTGTGCTCGGCCTCGTCATGGCAGGATTCTCGGCCTACAAGGAAATCCTTGTCCTCGCCGTATACCCGATTCTTCTTGCTGCCGTTGCAGGCAAGCTCGCCCTGACCTACCGGAACATTGCCAAGGATGAAAAGAAAAATCAGACTCTGGCTCTGGAAAAATACAAAACGCTGTATCCGAAGGACCCCACCGTTCTTCATATTTCCGACCAGAAATCCCGGGATAAAATCGCCGGCTGGTACCAGGCAGCCAAGCGTGTCGCTGTCCGCACCGGCAAGCTCGCCCAGGGAAAAGCTGCTCTCGCCGCACAGAGAGAAAAGGAAGCCGGCGGAGCCATGCCGGTTCATCGCGGAGGCATGCGTCCGCCCATGACACACGGAAGAGGAAAAAGGAAACACAGATAATATGAATCCGGAAAAGGCCGGAGGAATGCCGTCAGAGCTTCCCCGGTCTTTTTTGATGCCGCTGCCATGCAGGCCGGCTTTCTTTCCTGTGATATAATAGAGCACAAATCCTTCGGACTTTCACCCCGATGCGGTTTCCCGGGAACTCCCGGAAATGATGGTTACAGAAAGGATGATTGTATGTCAGAAAAGAAAAAGATTGTCGTAGCGATGTCCGGCGGCGTGGACAGCACCCTCACCGCGAAGCTGCTCCAGGAGCAGGATTATGAGGTCTGCGGCGCCACCATGCAGCTCTTCGACGGGCAGGAGCTGAACAGCGCCCGGGAAATGGCGGAATTCCTCAGAATCCCCTTCCGGACAATCGACCTGCGCGAAGCCTATCAAAAATATGTTTTTTCCTATTTTATCCGCTCCTATGCAGAGGGCATGACGCCGAATCCCTGCATGATGTGCGATTTCCGGATCAAATTCGGTCTGTTCTACGAGGAAGCCCGGAAAGTCTTCGATGCGCCCTATTTCGCGACCGGCCACTACGCCCGGATCGTCTACAACCCGGAGCGGCAGAAATATGAGGTCCGGAAAGGGCTGGATATTTCCAAGGACCAGTCCTACATGATGTACCACCTCACACAGGATCAGCTGGCTCATATCCTGTTCCCTCTGGGCCGCACACACAAGACCGATACCCGGAAAATTTCTCAGGAAAAGGGTCTTCCTACCTACAACAAGGCGGAATCACAGGATATCTGCTTCCTCACGGCAGAAAAATCCTATACAGAATTCCTGAGAAGCCATGCTCCGGAAATCTTCCGTCCCGGCGACATCATCGATACAAAGGGCCGCATCCTGGGCCGGCATAAAGGCCTTCCGTACTACACCATCGGCCAGAGGAAAGGACTGGGCATTGCCGCCAAGCATCCTCTCTATGTGGTCTCTCTGGATGCCCGAAAAAACCGGGTCATCGTCGGCTCCAATGAGGAACTTTTCCGGACACGCCTGCTTGCGGATGAGCTGGATTTCACCGACGGGATGCCCCCGGCGAAAGAATTCCGCTGCGAAGCCAAGATCCGCTACGGCATCCGGGTCCATCCCTGCACCGTCACCATCGGAGACAACGGAAGAGCGGTCGTCAAATTCGATGAACCCCAGCGGGCCGTCACAGCCGGACAGTCCGTTGTCTTCTATGACGGCGACCGGCTCATCGGCGGAGGCACCATTCTCCGCGGCCTGTAAGCCGCTTTGAAAAGACAGGAATCAGAGGAGGACCTATGAGCGAGAAGAAACTGAAAGAGCTGCAGCAGCGGATGACCGATATCATCAAAGAAATGGGCTACCCGCCCGAGCTGGGGCTGGTGCTTTCCTCCTATCTCGGAACGGAAAAAGCCATGATGAAAATGATCGGCTACCTGCTCCACGGCAGTCCCCGCAGTGCCGAGGAAATCGCCGATGAAGCAGTGGCCATCTCCGATGACCGCACGTTCTGGCAGGAGAAGAAATGCGCTGAATTTTACCAGGGAAAATACAATCAGATGCTCTGGGAGGAAAAGAACCGGTAAAAGCATAAATCACGCAAACGAAAAGCAGGATTTCTCCTGCTTTTTTCTTTTCCCCTTTTCCCGCAGAGCAGCTTTTTTCCGGCATCAAAAAGCCCCGGCACCGTATGCCGGGGTTTCTTTTTACAGGTCCAGATTGGTTACATCCTTCGCATGTTCTTCGATGAATTTTCTTCTCGGTTCTACCTTGTCGCCCATCAGGATTGTGAAAAGCCGGTCTGCTTCAATGGCATCCGTCAGCTCCACTCTGAGCATGACCCGCTGTTCCGGATTCATGGTCGTATCCCAGAGCTGTTCCGGATTCATTTCGCCCAGCCCTTTGTAACGCTGGATGGCGCATCCTTCCAGACCGATTTTTTCCAGAAGAGCATTCTGTTCATCGTCATCATAGGTATAATACTTCTGCCGTCCCTTGCGCACCTGGTACAGCGGAGGCTGTGCAATGTACACATGGCCTTCCGTAATCAGAGGCTTCATGTACCGGTAGAAGAAAGTCAGCAGCAGCGTGCGGATATGCGCGCCGTCCACATCGGCATCGGTCATGATGATGATCTTGTAGTACCGAAGCTTCGTGATATCGAAATCTTCTCCCACGCCGGTGCCGAAAGCGGTAATCATGGTCCGGATGGCATCGGAATTCAGCACGCGGTCCAGGCGGGCCTTTTCCACGTTCAGGATCTTTCCGCGGAGAGGAAGGATGGCCTGGTACCGGCGGTCGCGGCCGGACTTGGCGGAGCCCCCTGCGGAGTCCCCTTCGACGATGTAGATTTCTGTGAACTTCGGGTCCTTTTCCGTGCAGTCTGCCAGCTTGCCCGGCAGACCGGATACCTCCAGCGCATTCTTTCTGCGGGTCAGCTCACGGGCGCGGCGGGCCGCTTCTCTCGCACGGCTGGCGGTGATGCTCTTTTCCACAATATTCCGGGCTTCCTGCGGATGCTCCTCCAGATAGATGTGGAGCCCCTCGGAAACGATATTGTCCACAATTCCCTTGACTTCCAGATTTCCCAGCTTGGTCTTCGTCTGGCCTTCGAACTGAGGATTCGGCACCTTTACGGAAATGACGC
Organism: uncultured Dialister sp.; assembly: GCA_938038225.1. Classification (GTDB taxonomy): domain Bacteria; phylum Bacillota; class Negativicutes; order Veillonellales; family Dialisteraceae; genus Dialister. The sequence goes on from CALHRX010000007.1 coordinate 908,375, forward strand.
AGGTCAGGCCTTCCCGGACATCGTCCCCGGAAAGATTGGCATCATTGGGCTTCAGGATATTGTTTTTTCTTGCATAATCATTGATTACGCGGGTCAGCGCCGCCCGGAAACCTGCCAGGTGCATACCGCCTTCCACCGTATTGATGTCATTGACGAAGGTATACATATTTTCGTTATACCCCGTCTGATACTGCATGGCGATATCCACGATGACCCGGTCCTTTTCCCCTTCAAAGGAAATAACCGACGGGTCCACCAGATCCTTGCCCTCATTCAGGAACTTAACGAATTCCGTAATGCCCCCGGCATAATGGAAAACTTCCTGTCTGCTGGCGCCGTCTCTCTGATCGGTCAGGGTAATGGTCAGGCCCTTATTCAGGAAAGCCAGCTCGCGCATGCGGATTTTCAGCGTATCATAGTCAAAGTCGATGCCTTCCCGGAAAATCTCCGCATCCGGCTTAAATGTAACGGACGTTCCCGTTTCATTCGTTTCCCCGTAGGTCTTCATATGCTGGACCACTTCCCCGCGGGCCAGCTTCATTTCATGGAAATGCCCTTCTCTCTTGACGACAACGCGGGTCCATTCCGAAAGCGCATTGACGACAGAAATGCCGACCCCGTGGAGACCGCCGGAAATCGGATAGCCGTCTCCGCCGAACTTGCCCCCTGCATGGAGAACCGTCAGAACGACCTCCATGGCAGGCTTGCCCGTTTCATGCATGCCCGTAGGAATGCCGCGGCCGTTATCGTCTACGGTGCAGCTTCCGTCATCGTTCAGCGTGACCTCGATATGCGTGCAGTAGCCGGCCAGCGCTTCATCGATGGAATTGTCCACAACCTCGTATACCAGATGATGCAGACCCCGGGCAGAGGTGGAACCGATATACATGCCCGGACGGAGGCGGACTGCCTCCAGTCCTTCCAGCACCCGTATATCCTTCGCGCCGTAATCGCTCTTTCCCGTCTCTTCCGCGTGACGGTCCTGAATTTCATGAATATCTTCCGCCATGAGATTCTCCTTTATCCATAATAAAAGCAGGCACATGAAGCGGCGGCTTCATCTGCCTTCCTTTGAAAAGCAGAAAAAGAAACACAGGCGTTCCCTTTTCTGCCCCGTTTCTGTTTGTCCTGTATATTATACCATATTTTATACAGATTCTCAAAATAAAGGGCTTTTTTCGCCCGTTAAGCCTCCGCCTATAGTCCTCTCCATATGGCGAAGCATTCCCGGGATTTCAGGCGCTTTAAAGCCAAATTTCCCGTTTTCAGGATTTCTGCTTCAGCACCTGCTCCGTCATCGCACCGGCCGCCTCTGCCGGGGTGATATATCCCTCACTGGCCATCAGCCCGATGACGATTCCCATTCTCTTCAGTCCTTCCTCCGGATAGGAAATCGGATCATATGCAGACGGCGCCTGGGGCAGCCCGGCCAGCATAGCGCATTCCGCCAGGCTCAGATTCTTCGGCTCCTTATGGAAATAGGTCTGCGCCGCTTCCCGCAGTCCGTACGCTCCGTGGCCGAAATAAATCGTATTCAGATAAAGGCTCAGGATCTGATCCTTTGTATAGGTTCTTTCCAGCTCTACCGCCAGCACCAGCTCCTCCAGCTTCCGCATCATCGTCCGCTCATGAGAAAGGAAAAGATTCTTCACGGTCTGCTGGGAAATCGTGCTTCCGCCCTCCAGTGTCTCCCCCGACGTATAATTGATGAATGCCGCCCGGACCACCCCGATGGGATCCACTGCGCCGTGCTCATAGAACCGCCGGTCCTCCGTGGCTACGACAGCGTGCTTCAGATGCTCCGGGATTTCCTCCGGCGGAACAAACTTCTTCCGGTCCACCCGCTTCTCCAGCTCTGCCGGGAAATTTTCCGTCACGCTGTACAGCTCCGACAGAGACTGCAGCTGTCCCGGCTCCTCCGGCGACGCTTCGGAATCAGTTGTTTTTTTCGCCGCCGGTTCCGCCTTGTCTCCCGTCAGTCCCGATACAAGGCCTCCCGCCGTATCCTTCAAGGTATCCAGGATTCCCCCGGAGGCTTCCTGCTTTTCCGTTTTCGCGGCCGGCGCATTCCCGTGCGGCACGGCTGTATTCAGGACATCTGTCCCGGTGCCGTAGCCCCAGTAAGCAGCGCCGATCAAAAGAAGAAGAATCAATGTTTTCTTCATATATTTCCCCTTATTCATAAAATCATATCCGTCTCCTATTTTATCATAGGAAGAAAAGGCAGGCCTTTCCGCCGCCCGGCCCGGAACATTCTTCCGTCAAAAAAACGGGAAAGCCGAAGCCTTCCCGTTCTGCAGCCCGTCTCTTACAGCTCGCTGAAAAGCGGATAATAATTCATCGCCAGTGTGCATACCACGATGACACAGGTCACCGTCAGCAGCGACAGCACCGTCCCGTACTTGATCTGCACCGCCGCATTCAGCCCGTACCCGATCGGAATCGCACGGGTGGAAATCGGCAGAATATATGCACAGTTGAACGCCACAATGATTGCCAGGATATACGGCACCGGATTGACTCCCAGTGCATTCGTAATGGCCGCCACAATCGGAATGGAAATCGACGCCGATGCGGTATTGCTGGAAATTTCCGACATCCCCACGGCGAAGAGGCAGCAGATCGCCATGACCATGATGCCCGGCGTCAGATCCAGTCCCACGATGATATTCGCCAGACAGCTGATGGCTTCCGTTTCAATCAGGAGACGGCCCAGTGCAAGCCCGCTGGCGAAGAGGAAAATCATGCCCCACATGACGTGGCTCTCCGCATACTTTGCCGTCAGCATGACCTCGCCGTTTTCATCCCGCAGGAAAAACATGAGCATGCCGAAGAAAAGGAACACATACGCCGGCTTCATTGCAGGCAGGTAATCCGCAAAAAGCGGACGGATAAAAGCACAGACCGTAGCCGCCGCAAAGATCAGGAACCCGATCTTCTCGCTCTTTCTCACCGGACCGAACTTGGCATACATATCCCGGAAATATTCCCGCGTCCCCGGCAGGTCCCGGTTTCCCACAGGAAGCAGCCACAGGAAAATCAGATTCACCACGAAAACCATGAGCAAAAGCGGTACAAAACGGATGACCCAGTCATAATACATGAACTCATGGCCGATCATATTCTCCAGATACGTCACGGCTACCAAATTCGCCGACGAACCGATCGGCGAACCGAAGCCTCCGATGCCGCTGCCCCAGCCGATGGCCAGAAAAATCGGAACCGCCAGCTTCGACTTCGTCAGATCCTCCTCGCCCACAAAATGCAGCATCGCCGCCGCAATCGGGCAGAAGATTGCGGCCACCACCACATTCGGCAGGAATATGGAAAGAAACGTGGAAGCGCCGAACCAGACAAAAATCTGACTCTTCATGGACGGCCCGATGAAGCAGAGCGTCTTTACGGAAATCCGCTGATCCAGTCCTGTCGTCGTCCAGGTCAGACAAATCAGATCCGCCCCCAGAAGCAGCACGGCGATTTCCGAGAAATACTGGGAAATCACATGCTGCGCCGGAATCAGATTAAAAATGGAATTCACCACAATCGGCACAAACGCCGTCACATAAATGGAAATCGGCCGGAAAATCCACCACACCGCCATCCATACCGCCGTCCCCACAGCAAATGCCGCAGGAAGAGGAAATGTTCCGTTCAGCAAATATGCTGTCAGGCAGAAAAAAAACGGCCCCGACATCATCTTCCAGTTGATTGATCGAATCAGTTTCATACCGCCGCCTCCTTGCTTCAATTCTGTCTGTATTTATATTACTCCCGCAATTGATAAAAATCGACAATACAAGGCCTCCCTGAACGACAAAAAAACTCTGTTGAAATGACAGAGTTTTTTTGTATCTGTAAAAATATCTCAGGATATTTCCATACAGATTCTCTTATCCTATTCGTGAAGCACAGGCCCAAAGCACGATATCCGTCCTCTTTACCAGGGATAATTTACTCTCTTCGTCATGACCTCCCGCTCTTCCGCACTCGGCACCCACTGCGCATGATTTGGATCATACGCTTCACGGTCACGCACTGCCTTCTCACAAAGCTCATCTACATTTTCTTCCGTCACATAGACACCGAAATCCGGCACCCAGGTGATCTGGTTCTGTCCGGAAACCGTATCCAGGATCTTATCACAGATGAATGCCCGCGGGTGAGATGTTTCATACCAGAAATAATTGTTGGACGTCACATAATTGACCCCGCTGAAATCCCAGAAAGGAGAAATTTTCACCAGTTCTTTTTTGAACCGGTTCATCAGCTCCATATCATCCGCCAGATAGGTTGTCATATGCTGGGGATTGAAAAAAATCTTCAAATTTATTTTGTGTTCCTTACAAACTTCTTGTATCCTTTTTAGATTACTCAAGCATTTATAAAACTCTTCCGGCTCTCGTTCGTCGCCGCTATATATCCTTGGCTCTGAAAATTTTGGGTTTTCAATATGCTTCTTTACATTATCTTCTATATTTTCCTCAACCTGCGTCGGTATAACGACGGTTCCGTTCTCTCCCAAATAGTATGTCAGCGATTGATAATTGGCCTTCATTGCATGTTTCAAAATAGACGGCATCAATAAGTATCGGCTGTAAGTTTCAATATCTTTCTTCCAGTCGTCCTTATATGAAATCCACAGTAAATTCTCCGCTACTGAATCATAATTTCGATAGTAAGAAAAATCATCCAGCCCTACATATACGGTTTTGATTCTCGCTCCATTCTCAATAAGAATCTCCAATTGCTCCAAAGCATCTTCTGTCATTCCTGCCGGCGATCCCAGATTATAAGTATTCTCCCCGGTCACCTTCGTATCCATTTTCAGGACTCTGCTGCTACCCCATAAGAAAGAATCATAGCTCAGATAATTCTGATTCTTTAAAATATGTGTCATCTTAACAAATCGATCATTTAATATATCCGTTTTCACTACTGGCTGGTCCGCATGAAAGACTCCATAATAATCAAAATAATAATTTGCTGCCGCAACAAAACCGATTGTTCCCATAGTAATGGATAAAAACACGAGAAAAAAATGTTTTGCTTTCATTTCTGCTCTCCAATTCAGAACTGGAAATATAAAAATTCACTGGTATGAACACATTGACTGAATGTATACAAAAATAATCCCATCAATATTATCAGCCACTTTTTATTCATATGGAAATACTTCGTCTCAATTTCCCGCACTCCCGGTAAATAGGCACAGCATCCAATTAATACGGCGACAACTGCCATCCTTTTCAGTGTAAAAATCTGTGTCGGCATTTCCACAGCAGTCATTCCAAACATGGCAGCTATAACAGCAAAGGCCGTCTGAAAATCCTCCGCACGGAAAAATACCCAGGCTATATTGACTGCCATAAACGTGATGAACCAGCCTATAGGCTTCGGCAGACTTCGCCCTGCCTTTCTCCACATATGGTTGATACATATATACAATCCATGCAGCCCGCCCCAGAAAATGAACGTCCAGCCTGCTCCGTGCCACAGTCCTGCCAGAAGCATCGTTATCATAATATTTCTCAGATGGTGCCCGGTACGGTTTCCTCCCAGAGGGATATACAGATAATCCTTCAAAAAAGCAGACAGTGTCATATGCCACCGACGCCAGAATTCAATGATACTCGTTGACTGATAGGGAGAGTTAAAATTCAGCGGCAGTTTGAAGTTCAGCATCAGGCCCAGACCGATGGCCATTTCTGAATAACCGGAAAAATCAAAATACAACTGCAGTGTATACGCAAAGGAGGCAAACCATGCATCGGTCATACTCAGCTGCGATGCATTGGCAAAAGCAACTCCTACATACTCCGATAATTTATCCGCAATAAGAACCTTTTTCGCCAGCCCCAATGTAAACCATACAATCCCGCGGTTCATGTTCTCATAATTGATTCTATAATTCTTCTCATCCATGAACTGGGGAATCATATCTTTATGGTACAGAATCGGTCCTGCAATGAGATGGGGAAAGATGGTGACAAAGAGGAAATATCCGCTTCTGCTGTAGCCCTTCACTTCGCCCCGATAGGAGTCTGCCAGGCAGGCAATCTGCGTAAAGGTAAAAAAAGAGATACCCAAAGGCAGCACAATCTGCGGTACGGCAAATCCTGTATGAAAGATTCCGTTCACTGTTTCCACGGCAAAAGCACTGTACTTGAAATACCCCAGCAGGCCCAGATCAAAGAGAATCCCCAGGATCAGCCATGCTTTCCGGTTCTTTCCTTCACTATGCAGGATGCGTCTGGCCAGTATATAATTCACCAGAATGGAACCAAGCAGAATCGGCAGGTTTCGTATATCCCACCAGGAATAGAAAAAAAGGGATGCCAGAATCAGGACAATCCTAGCGCACTGACTTCCGAATTTCTTAGCTGATAAATAGTATAAAATCAGGGTAATCGGCAGAAAACCGATGATAAATACATAGGAATTAAAAAGCATATCCAACCTCCGAGCAATAAATCCTTTCCATTCTACTCTTCCATTTTTTGCTCTGTCAACCTATATAAGAAAAGGACTGCCTTTTTAGGTCAGTCCTTTTTGTTTTTCAGTCTATATTTATCCATGCCAACAGCTTAAAGTTTATATAGTAAAAAAAGATCATATCTATAAATTTCCCTTTATCTTACCAGGGATAATTCATCCTTTTCGTCATGACTGCCCGTTCTTTCGCACTTAACACCCACTGCTCATGATTCGGATCATATGCTTCCCGGTCACACACTGCTTTCTCACAGAATGCATCTACGTTTTCCTCTGTCACATAGACGCCAAAATCCGGCACCCAGATTATCTGATTCTGTCTAAACCATATACGAGATTTTATTCCCACAAATTGGCAGGCCTACGCACAATCGAACACCACAATGATTGCCGGGATATATGGCATCAAATTCACGCACAATACATTCACAATGGCCACCACAATTTAAATCTGACTCTTCATGGACGGCCCGATGAAGCAGAGCGTCTTCACGGAAATCCGCTGGTCCAGTCCTGTCGTCGTCCAGGTCAGACAGATCAGATCCGCCCCCAAAAGCAGCACGGCGATCTCCGAGAAATACTGGGAAATCACATGCTGCGCCGGAATCAGATTAAAAATAAAATTCACCACGATCGGCAAAAACGCCGTCACATAAATGGAAATCGGCCGGAAAATCCACCACACCGCCATCCATACCGCCGTCCCCACAGCAAATGCCGCAGGAAGAGGAAATGTTCCGTTCAGCAAATATGCTGTCAGGCAGAAAAAAAACGGCCCCGACATCATCTTCCAGTTGATTGATCGAATCAGTTTCATACCGCCGCCTCCTTGCTTCAATTCTGTCTGTATTTATATTACTCCCGCAATTGATAAAAATCGACAATAAAAACCTTCCCTGAACGACCAAAAACTCTGTTGAAATGACAGAGTTTTTTTGTATCTGCGAAAATATGCATTCAAATTAAAATCCTTTATTCCCTCAATATGCCCCGATTCCACAGCCAATCTGCCGGATGAAATATATCATGAATCCACTTCCAGCGATCCGCCAGAAGTGCAACTCCCAGCGGAACAAGAACAGCAATAACGGTTCCAATCGCAATAAGCAGCCATAAATTTTCTATTCCAACTTTATGGAAAACAGCCCTGAGTCCCCCCACAAGATACATATGAAGCAAGTAAATTTCCAGACTCTTTTGTCCGCAAAGCTGAAAGAATCGATCTCCCGGCCAACTGCTTTTATCCCAATATGCAATAAATACATACCAGATCAGATAACAGGCAGCCAATGCAATGACCGCCTCATGAACCGGATGCGGCCAAATATCCCCGCCGAAATACAAGTGTGCGGTACAATTGCCCATGCAAATCATCAGAGAAAGCGGAATCATCCAGCGCTTGATTTCCAATCCTGCAGTTTCAAAATGCTTCATCCTACAATAACTTCCAAGGACAAAATAAAAGCCTCCGTAAAAGAGCAGCGAAATTCCAGAAAATATGCCAAAATCCATCCAATTCTGCCAGGGCAATAAGTATCCCAATGAAAACAATCCCACTAAAAGGATTCTATGAGAACATATCTTCACCAGACAAGGCACAGCCACAAACAAAAGTGCCAGTACCCATAAAAACCATAAATAGCTAAAAGGACAAATTGGAATCAGCAATAAATCCTGTATGGTAATACTATGCGCCATCAGTCCATGAGCTGTCATCCCCCCAATAAACTTAAACAACCAGAATAGCACAGCAAACAGCAAGTATAAAACTCCTATATCCAGAAACTTCTTCCGTATTACCCCCCCCGAAATTTTTCTCCGCTCATTCCAAGTCATCTCATATAAGTATCCGCTTAATAGAAAAAAGAGGGGCATACGAAAAACATGTCCGAAATCCCATATCATTTGAAGCGCCCCTATTTCCGTTGGAAATAGCCTACTTTCCCCATATCCCTGTTCTACATGTCCGAATACCACCAATATAATTGCAAATCCTTTAAGCGCATCTACCCAGGATAATCTCATGCCATTCCTCGCAACAAAATCTTTTATGCATTCCTTAATTTATTGGATTCCTAAAAAACTAATAATTATTATAAGTTTTTCCGTACTTTTGTCAAAAGTTTCTCTTATCTCTTCTCACCATCAAAAAACGGAAAAGCCGAAGTCTTCCCGTTCTGCAGTCCGTCTTTTACGACTCGCTAAAAAGCGGATAATAACTCATAACTAGCGTGGCAAACCACCATCAGCAGCGATAGCACCGCCCTATACTTGAAGGTCTTATTTGAACGACAAAAACTCTGTTAAAATGACAGAGTTTTTTTGTATCTATAAAAAATCATGAAATTTCATGCATCAAAAAAGCAGGCTATGGCCTGCTTTTTATACGACCGATCAGGCCTTTACCAGTACCTTCTCGATTTCCGCAATATACATGGTATGATAGTTGCCTTCATCTTTGCCGGCGTACCATCTTTCCTTCATGCCCGGTTCGATGAATGACGATTCCGGCAGTTCCGTTGCCAGCATCTTTCGGCACACGAGAATCACTTCCGCTTCTTCCGGTGCTGCCGTGCCTTCCACCTCCATCGGTGTCAGACCTGCTGCCTGCCACTTATCTCCGTCCCATCCGGAATGAGAGCCCATGTATCCCAGTGCTTTCCGACATAACTCCGGCATTGCCGAGATAGTAAACCGTTCGCCTGTATCAATGAATGTCTTTGTGAAACGGTTCTTCCGGATATACACAGTGGCTGCATTTTTGCCCCACCATACACCGAGACCGCCCCAGCTTACCGTCATTCCGTTGCATTTTTCTTTCGTTCCTGCCGTTACCAGAAACCATCCCTTTCCAATCTGCTGAAAAGGATTCCAGGTCAATTCTTCTGCCTTTATTTCTTTAAATGTCATATTCATCCACTCCCTTACAATTTACTGTATTGTATTTCATTATACACCATTCCTGTATATGACATTTCCATAAGCATAATTCCTTACATCCTATCGATTATGCTTTATCCGAATGATAAGACCGGTATTCTCCGCTCAGGATATGCTGCCACCATTCTTTATGATCCAGGTACCACTGAATCGTCTTCTGAATGCCCTCTTCAAAGGTTGTCCCCGGCAGCCAGCCCAGTTCCTCATGAATCTTGGTAGGATCAATGGCATACCGGCGGTCATGACCCGGACGGTCCTTCACATACTGAATAAGTGACTCCGGCTTGCCTAACGCATCAAGGATTGTTTTCACTACAGCCAGATTATCCCATTCATTATGAAATTACTTCCAATGGATCCGGCTCCGCCGGTGACGAGAATTTTCATCTTGACAGTACCTTATAGACCAGTCCTTTTTCATCTTCATTCATGACCAGCTTCCACATACATCCTGCATATACCAAAACATATACAAACATTTTCCCGCCAAAAAGCAGCAGGGAATCCGAAACCAGCCAACTGTTTAAAATGAACCCGATACACAGACATAAAAGCCCGGCAAACGTAATTTTTCCGATCTGCTTCCAAAAGCCGGAAATATCCAGCCCAATAATCCGGCTGTAATACCAGTTCATGATCAGTCCGTTGCCGAGGAACATACAAAGACCTGTAGCAAACGCACAGCCCGTACCGCCCCAATGCATACCAAGAGGAATTGCAAACATCAAGTTTACAATTCCCATCCCCAGATAGACCTTGGCCCGAAAATCATATTGATTCAAGGCCTGCAAGATGGAAAGCCCCACATTCTGAATCAAATCAACCGTAAAGGGGACAATGATCAGCAACGTCATCCAATATGCCGGCAGAAAATCCTTCCCTGCCCACAACTGAATGAACTGCCTGCCAAAAATAATGAACCCGGTCAAAACCAGAAGAAGCAGAAAATATTGAGCCCGCCCGATCTGAATGAATAATGCAGAAATCTCTGTCAGAGGAGCCCTGCGGGCAATCATGGCTGTCACATGAGGAAGATATACTCCGGAAATCGCTGTCGACAGCGACATATAGTTCATGTAAATCAAGGCTGCGACAGAATATACAGCCACGGCCCCCGTTCCGTCAATGATGCCGAGAATGACCTGATTTGTCCGAAAGAACACCTGATCAATCAGACTGACAGCAAAGAGGCTCAGCGCCAATTTCCGAAAATCCCGCAGCAAATCCCAATCCCAGCCATGGAAACGAATAGAAATGTGCAAATGAACAAAGCAATAATAGATTCGTGCCAGGATCAATCCCACATTTAAAACCGTCTGGACCAAGGCCACCGAAAAGGCGTACGGATATTCCTGCAGGATCAGTACCACCAGAACCGGCTGCAGCACTAGCTGCAAAAGTTCGGTTCCCTTCAGAAAAAGGAATTTCTCTTCCGCATTGATGACCGCCCGGAAAAGCATGGTCGTTAAAGTAACCGTAACATTGAATAAAAGGAGCAGGAACATTTGTTTTGCCGACAGCAGCTCCTGCCCTGTCATTGAATTTCCGAAAATCTCATCCAGAAACAAATAACAGCATCCTCCCGCAGCCAGCATCATCCCTGCTACTACTCCGTACAGACGCAGCGACACTGCCAGAAGATTCTCCATATGGATCTGATCCTGCAAAGCACGGTATCCGGCATAAAACCGTACAATTGCATTGGTCAGCCCAAAATCCATGATACCGAAATAAGCTATCATTGAACCGATCAGCTGATACAGCCCGTACTCACTTTTCCCGATATAGTGAAGCAGAATCGGAACATACAAAAAGCCAATTACTGTATGCAGCAGAAGATTCAAATAGCTCAGAGCAATTCCCAGTTTTCTCTCATTCATATTCTCTCACAGAAATTTTAGATAAATTAATTATAACAACAATGATAACTTCAATCCTATGTCCTCCGCACCAATATTTTTCATGTCTCAACCCTTTATGTTCCGTTACAACTTCCAACCATATATACTTTCCTTTGGGGCACCTAACTTGATATACTTCCCAAATTTAATGAAATAAAATAGGATAAATAGTACATTTTGCCCAGCAAGGATCGAACGCATAACCTTTATGATATTTTTTTACCAAATCATTTTTCTTACTTATCATAATGAATAGTATATACTTTACCCGATAACCTTTGACTTTATTTTGTAATATAAATATATCGGCCAATAAATTTTCGCCCTAATGCACATTGACAATAGATTGTGCTTAATTCCTTTTGTTTTATATTCCTTTCCAAGAAAGCCTCGAATAAATGAAATTCGTTTTTTATACTTTTGGTATCCGCTATTTGTAATTGACATACAAGATACACATAATAGCCACAAAAAATTCCCTCCTTCTATATTGCAAAAGTATAAGCAATCTTTTATTTTAGTAAAAGTCTTATCCAGTTGGGCAAGATTATCCACCCAATCAAAATGTTTACTTAGGCTATCAGTCTGATTCCGTACATAAATATATTCAGCTTCGTAAGAAATATTATATGTTGCTATATATTTTAAATATTCAAGACTAAATAAAGTATCTTCTGCGTTAGAGATACTTTCATCAAATAAAATATTTTGCTGCCGTAATATTGCCGTACGATATAACTTCCCCCATACTGGTCCAAAGACAAAAAAAAGCTTCTGAAAATCCTCCCGAATCTGATGTGTAATTATTCCGTTAATACTAGCATAAGGAATATAAGACTTCTTTTCCGCCCAAAAACACAACATATCACTTACTGCTATATCATACCCTTGAATACTTTTTACAAGTTCCTCTGCATAAGTGGAATTTACATAGTCATCACTATCCACAAAAAGAAGATATTCACCTGTTGCTGCTTTTATCCCGCAATTTCTGCTATAACTGACTCCATGATTATCATTATGAATAACTCTGATTCTCTTATCTTTTTTTGCATACTCGTCACATATTTTCCCGCAGTGATCCGGGCTGCCATCATCAATGAGTAAAATCTCTAAATTCGGATAGGTCTGTGCCAGAATAGAATCCACACACTTGCTTAAATATTTTTCAGTCTTATAAACAGGCACAATAACACTAACAAGCGCAGTAGGATCCTTGCCTTTTGTATACCCACAATTCATAAATATATCTCCTTAATCTACCAATTGCTTATAAAACCATTTTATCGCCGCTTTCCATTCTGAAAGAGATTTAAAGTCTGCTGTTTTCAGGTTATTCACCATTAATCTTGAATCCTTAGGACATCCTGCTTTAGTTGGATAAGCCTCTGTACAAATGGGAATCACATTAGTATTCAACCCCCACCACTCTAAAAATTTCCTGTGCTAACTTTACCCAGGAACAGTAGGCGCACCAAACTGATCTGCTACGACAAACCTCTCTTCTCGTATTTTCCCCGATGCAGCATAGTCTTTACAAAATTATTCCCATGTTCTCCGAAAACCCCGGAAATACGGACGATAAAATATTTCTGCAAAATACGCCGTACCGCTTCTTCGCCCTCCCATTTTATCTGTCCATATACATTGAGCGGATGACTAGGACATATCAAGTTTAGTCTAAAGAAATGCTAACAACCAATGCCTTAGTACCTCCGTTTGATATTTCTCTCCTAATATACAGCAATATTTCTCGTCGCCATAAGTCCAAATCTATCGCTAATAATTACGCTAAAATCCCCCATAAATGTCTGTGCAGCTGTAAGTAAGCCTTTTCCCTCATCCGAATCAAATAGGGAATTAAAAGTAGCGGAAATATATAGTTAACAGTCTTTAAGCCATACATCCATCCTACGTTTTTCCAGAATCTATTTTTTATAATCTGCATCTTCCAGATATCCCTGCAGTTTCTTTATAATTTGTTCCCAGTCAAAATGTCGATCTACATAGTGTTTTCCCTGGATGCCACGTTCTACTGCATATGCTTTATTTTCCACAGCCTTTCGCAGAGCTGCTGTAAGAGCCCCTCTATTTTCATTCGGAACAATGTCTCCATATTTTCCCTCATCCAGCATATCGTAAAATGCATCACAGCAATCTGTCACAATAGGAAAACACCCATGATGCATTGCTTCCGGCAAGACCAACGGAAACCCTTCCCAACGAGACGGCAGACAAAAAACAGCAGCTTTCGTATAATACCGATTTAACCTTTCTTTATTCTCAACATTTCCTGTAAAAATAATACTTCCCCGCAAGCTTGGATCTTCTGCAATCATTCCTTCTGCTTTTTTCAGAATATCCTTCGTATATGAACCAACAAGGAGTAATTTCCAATTTTTCCTCTCAGCTACGGGAATTTCAGCAAAACTGTCAAGAAGGAGTTCCGTATTTTTTTGAGGAGTTCCTAATCGCCCTACCGTTAATATAATATTTTCTTTTTTATCCGCTAAATCTATGGGAATTTGTACATCTCTCCAGAAACCATTTGGCAAATAAAATATTTTCGGACAAAATATTTTCATATTTCTTAAAGGATTTATTAACGACTTTGTCTCTACCAAATAAACATCCGCATAAGCATGAAAATATTGTAATATTGAGGATAACGCCTTATACTCTCTCTTGCTATACTTTTTTTGTAATAGTTTTACTCCGTTCTGATTTATGTCCAATTTACAATATAACTTGACATGAGGCACCCACAAATGGACAAAAAATCCCAGTAAAAGTACCTTTTTGCCAAAATGATAATAATTTATCACATCATAATTTTTCGCATTCTTTTTTAAAAATAATAGAGCTGAAAGGAAAGAACTACCATGATTCAAAATAGGAAGTAACGAAACGAATTTCTCATATTCCGGATCATGTATTTCATCATTAAACTTGACATAAGCAAAAGAGGAATCCCAGCCACAATACTTGGCGAGTCCCAAAGGAATGCTTCCCACATCTTTATATAAATGCTGTTTTCCAATATCCTTATAATAAAATATTGTCAAAAATCGTTTCTTCATGCTGGATGACCTCTATATCGGTACTTCTTTTACATCCCATCAATATATTCCTGCACAGCATTCTTCCAAAATGCTAGTGCCTTAAAACCATTCTTCTCTAAGTTTATATTACTTAACCTTGAATTCCTTGGTCTTTCAGCTTTGGCAGGATACTCTTCTGTTCGAATTGGAATTACCTTCACATCCATTTTAGCCACTTTGAAAATCTCCTGTGCAAATTCTGCCCAGGAGCAACAGTCGCTGTTGCAGGCATGATAGGTCCCGTATTTTTCTGTCATCACCATATCACAGAGCAGAGGTGCCAGATCTGCTGTATAGGTAGGCGCACCAAATTGGTCAGCCACAACAGAAATCTCCCTTTGCGTCTTTCCCAGGCGCAGCATGGTCTTCACAAAATTATTCCCATGCTCTCCGAAAACCCAGGAAATACGAACGATGAAGTATTTCTCTAAAATACGCTGTACCGCTTCTTCGCCTTCCCATTTTGTCTGCCCATATACATTGAGCGGATGAGGAGGATCATCTACCTCATGCGGTTTGTTTCCGTCATCTCCAAAAACATAGTCTGTGCTGATATAGATCATCTTCGCATCTACCATCTTGCAGGCTTCCGCTATATAGGAGGTTCCGTCTGCATTGACCTTCCGGCAAATTTCCGGTTCATCTTCCGCCTTATCTACCGCCGTATAGGCAGCGCAATGAATGACGGCATCAGGCCGATACATCTCAATATATTGCATAACCGCATCCCGGTCGGTAATATCCAGATCCTTTGATCCGGTTCCCCGGCAGTCGATGCCGCGTTTTTCCAATTCTTTCATTACAGCCCAACCGAGCTGACCCGTCGCTCCTGTGACCAGTACTTTCATGGAACCTCCTTCACTGATGAGCTGCATTATATGCTTCATATTCTCCGCTCAGGATATGCTGCCACCATTCCTTATGATCCAGATACCACTGAATCGTCTTCTGAATGCCCTCTTCAAAGGTTGTCTCCGGCAGCCAGCCCAGCTCCTCATGAATCTTTGTGGGATCAATGGCATACCGGCGGTCATGGCCCGGCCGGTCCTTCACATACTGAATGAGTGACTCCGGCTTGCCCAACGTTTGAAGAATTGTTTTCACTACAGTCAGATTGTCCCGCTCATTATGACCTCCGATGTTATAGACCTCACCCTCTCTGCCTTTCCGCAGAATGAGGTCAATAGCCCGGCAGTGATCCTCTGTATAGAGCCAGTCCCGTACATTGGCTCCGTCTCCGTATACAGGAAGCGGTTTGTCTTCCAATGCATGAATCAGCATGAGCGGAATCAGCTTCTCCGGGAATTGATACGGGCCGTAGTTATTGGAGCAGCGGGAGATTGTTACCGGCACACCATAAGTCCGATGCCACGCCTGCACCAGAAGATCGGCTGATGCTTTCGAGGAAGAGTAGGGACTGGACGCATGGAGAGGTGTCTTTTCTGTAAAGAAAAGGTCTTTTCGTTCCAGCGGCAAATCCCCATATACTTCATCGGTCGAAACCTGATGAAAACGGCGGATCCCATATTTCCGGCATGCATCCAGAAGCACTCCCGTTCCCATAATATTGGTCTCCAGGAACACTCCCGGATTCGCAATGGAGCGGTCTACATGGCTTTCCGCCGCAAAATTAACCACAGCATCGGGCCTTTCCTTTTCAAAGAGTGCATACACGAAGTCCCGGTCTGCAATATCTCCCCGAATAAAGGAAAAACGGGAATCTCTCCAAATGGGTGCCAATGTTTCCAGATTTCCCGCATAGGTCAGCTTATCCAGACAGAGGATCTGATCCTCCGAATGGGCCAGCTCATAATATATGAAATTGCTTCCGATAAATCCGGCTCCGCCGGTAACAACGATCTTCATGCTTCTCTCCTCAGAATACAGGCGCAATATCTTTCAAAAAAGGATTCTTCGTATCTTTCTCAGATAAAATCGGTTCAGAAATCCCCCAATCCACCCCGATATCCGGATCATTCCAGCGAATACCGCCGTCCGCTTCCGGTGCATAGTAATTGTCCGCCTTGTATAGGAATTCCACATGATCGGTAAGTGTCACAAAACCATGACCGAATCCCCGGGGAATCAGCAGTTGTTTTTTATTTTCTTCCGAAAGCTCTACCCCGACCCACTGCTTATAGGTGGGACTGTCATGACGCAGGTCTACTGCTACATCCAATACAGCCCCGCGCACACACCGCACCAGCTTGGCCTGTGCTTTATCCCCCTTCTGAAAATGGATGCCCCGCAGCGTCCCTTTTACGGTGCTCAGGGAATGATTATCCTGAACAAAATCATAATAGAGCCCGGCTTCTTCCATCGTCCGGCAGCTCCAGCTTTCCATGAAAAAACCCCTGTGATCTCCGAATACCTTCGGAATCAGAATATATACCCCTTCCAGTTTTGTTCTTAAAAGATCCATGGTGAATTTCTCTCCGTAATATGCATCAAATACCGGCCATATTCATTTTTCAGCAGAGGTTCTGCCAGATGAATCAGCTGTTCCCGGTCAATATATCCCAGCTGATAAGCAATTTCCTCCGGACAGCAGATTTTCAGACCCTGCCTCTCCTGTACAGTTTCTACATACGAGGCTGCCTGTAAAAGGGATTCATGCGTTCCCGTATCCAGCCATGCATAGCCTCTGCCCATGGTCTCCACATGAAGCATTTCTTCCTGCAGGTACAGTTTATTAAGATCAGTAATCTCCAGCTCACCCCGCGCAGAGGGTTTCAATGTTTTTGCCTTTTCCACAACAGATCCATCATAAAAATACAGACCTGTCACGGCATAATTGGATTTCGGCTGTGCCGGCTTTTCCTCCAGACTGACTGCATTCCCTTTTTCATCAAATTCAACGATGCCGTACCGCTCCGGATCACTTACATAATAAGCAAAAACTGTAGCTCCTTTTTCCTGTGCCGCAGCCCTTCGGGTCAGATTTGAAAATCCGTCGCCGTAGAAAATATTATCTCCCAGAATCAGAGCGCCGCCTTCACCGGCAAGGAATTTTTCCCCGATGATAAAGGCCTGTGCCAGACCATCCGGACTGGGCTGCACCGCATAGGAAAGAGAAATTCCCCACTGGCTGCCATCCCCAAGCAATTCCTGAAAACTTCCGGAATCCCGAGGCGTTGTAATAATCAGAATATCCCGAATGCCGGCCAGCATAAGTGATGCCAACGGGTAATAAATCATCGGCTTATCATAAACCGGCATGAGCTGCTTACTGATGACTTTTGTCAACGGATACAACCGTGTCCCGCTGCCGCCTGCTAAAATAATGCCTTTTTTTATCATTATCTTTTCTCTCTTTCCGGCATAGCCCTAAACAGTGGTTTAGGATTCAACATTAATTTCAAAATCATCCAAATACGTTTATACTGCTTTCTTCTGATTCGATTAATAATAGCAATCAAAAGCCCTAAATATACCGTTGGGATGCAATAAGGATAAAACTTTCGAGTGAATAAAATTTTACTTCGTACTCCATAATAGTCTGCAATAATAGACTTCTTATTTTCCGTACCTCCGGTTGTTTTACCTTGTTTATGATAGACAATACTATCTGGAGCGAATGCCAATTTAAACCCTTGTTTTTTCCCTCTTATAGTCCAATCCCATTCCTCACAGTAAAGGAAATACTTTTCTTCCATCATACCCACTTTACGTATAAAGTTCGGCGTTACGATAAAAGACGCACCGTTATATGATGCCATAAGTTGTTTCTCCAACTCTTCATCTGAAATCTTAGCACTAATACATAGCCATTTATTAAAGCCCGTTTTATGAATTAGCCATTGTTCAGTTTCCGGTTCTGAATAATAAAAAGTTCTGGAACTGCAAATACCAATATTATTTGTCCCTTCAATTGTCTCTATCATCAATCTCATTGCAGCTCGATCAACCACAGTATCATTATTTAAACACCAGATATACCCACAATCAGATTGTCTCATAGCTGCCTTAATGCCAATATTCATGCCCCCTGCAAACCCTTTATTTCTCGATATCTTGATGAAGTTAACCAATTTAGTGAATTGTTCTTTTGAATCAGTAGTTTCTGAGTAACAGGCAAAATGAACAGGTTTTTTCAATATTGGCAACACTGCGTTTTGAATTATAGAATTCATTGAAAAGGATACTTTTTCTTTTCCATTAGCCCAAGATATCATATGTTCTATGGAGTCATTCGAAAAATTATTGTCGCAAACAATGATTTTAAAATTAAAATAGTCTGATTTTAATACACTTTCTAAGCATTCGATCGTATCCTGCCAGCTATTATAATTTAAAATTACAACATAACAACATTTTCTCATACTTCCAGATTTATTCATGCCCTCTCCAGATACTGTATACTATCTTTTCCTCAAAATCTCATAATAAAAATCTTCCAGCCGCTTATTATATTTTGCAAAACCACTTTCATTACTATATTGCATCCATAAATTATTTTCCCCAGCTTTTATTGCTGTTATTAGTGAATTCAAATTATTCGAACGATAGACTATCCCTTTCTTTACAAACTCCTTGCCTGCGCATTGATCTCCTACAATAACCGGTATATCATAATTGGCTTGCACTTCCGGAATTGTCAAAACTGCTGTTTCATACAACCTTGATGGTACAATTAAGGCCTTTCCTTGTTGTAAATATGCCCCCATCTCATTATGCGATAGCCACCCAGTAAACTGAAGTTGACTATAATTTTTATAATGTCTTTCAAGTTCTGTCCGACTTTCGCCGTCCCCAATTAAAATTCCTTTTAGCCCCAATCGATAAATAGCTTCACAAAAAAGATCTGCTCCCTTTTCCGGGCTTAATCTTCCTAAAAAAATATAATAATCCCTACTCCTATTATTTTCATCTTCTATTTTGGGGATTGGTTTAACAGGATTAAATACTACCTTTCCACGATATTCATAAGGAATCTGCTTCTGCAATACATTCTCGCTAAAATGAGAGACAAAGACTAAATTCACTTGATTCTTCGATATCATCTGATTTTGAATCATTTGCCTTAATACACGATATAATTTTTGTGCATAACTTCTCTTATCACAATGAGTACAGATACATTTCCCTCCCAATGCTTGATAAGGGCAAATCTCCTGTTTCTGATAATTATAAAATCCCCCATTGGGACAAGCCAAAAAATAATCATGTGCTGTAATAATCATCTTAAAATTATTTCTTGCAATCGCTGCAAAAATAGATGACGAAAGTGCTTTAATCCATACATGAACATGAACAACTGTGGAACTGGGATCCAGCTTTTTTAAAATTGAATCCAGCATTTTATATGCTTTAACATTCCATAGTCCTGTTATCGCTCCAATAACCCTATTACTGTATTTAAGACATTCTTTTTGATGAGTGCAAACAACTTGAATCCCAGATTGCTGAATTCGTTCATCAATTGGTTCCACCGCGGTAAAAAAAATCACATGATGTCCTAATTGTTTTAACATCACAGCATTTTCAATAGCGACTTGGCTGGCCCCGCCATTAACATACCCAAAATCATTAACAACAACAATAGTCATGTGATTATCCTCTTTTACCAATAGTCTTTTATCATGCTGCACCTTCTCTTTACAAATCCAGGTATTCGATTTTCTATAATCCCTAACCTATACCCCAAGAGTTTCACAGCATTTCGAATGCAAGCCCCTGGCAATAAATACGGTGCATGATACAAAACATATCTTATTTCAGATATGACAAACCGTTTTCCTTCTCCTTCAGCCTGTCCAAACTGTTTCCTAATCCATGGTTCTCTGGCATGAAAAACGCCTGTATCGAAATATCTTTTAAACTCCTGCCAGATCGAATAATCATGGGAATGATATACGCAGGCTTCCGCGCAATACACCGATTTCCAACCGGCTATCAGCATTTTGGCTGCCACATAGGTATCCTCACCCAATATTACATTTTTGGGGAACCAGTCAACTTCTTTTAAAGCAGATGTACGGTAAGCTGCAAATGTATCAGAAATAAAAGCTGCTTTAATACCAATTTTAGCAGCGTCGGAAAGTGATTTTACCTGGCTCTTCGCCGGATAATTAAATAATCGTGCATGTGCTCCCAGCACACCGGCGTTATGATTAGGAATCTGCCTGCCATAAGCACATCCGACATTTTTATCGTTAAACACCTTCATCAACCGACTCAATGCAAACTCATCTGCCGGTACAGCGTCCTGTGTCATATAAATCAAAAAGGGATACAGCGCATATTTTTGAGCTGCAACTCGACGAGTACCGCCATGATTGAAGATTTTCGGCGTAATTTTTGTTATCTGATAATCTAATCCCTCTAAATAAGCCTCATAATCAGCTTGATTAGATCCGGAATCAATAATGTATACAGCAAAATCAATATTTTTTTGCTTTTTCAGCATATCCAGTAATTTACAAAACTTTTGATCCGGTTTGTATATCGGTATAATTACCACTGCATTTTTCATGTTTAATACGCACCTTTTCGGCCTGCTACTACCTTGATTGTCCGCCAAAGCATAAGGATATCCAGCCAGACAGACCAGTTATGGACATACCAGCTGTCCATCTGTACACGTTCCGGATAATCAATATCACTGCGTCCGCTGACCTGCCACATACCGGTAATTCCCGGCCGCACCATGTAATACTCCTTGATATACTCTCCATAGCGGGGCACTTCTTTCTGCACAATCGGACGGGGGCCGACGAGACTCATTTCCCCCTTCAGCACATTCAGCAGCTGCGGCAGCTCATCCAGGCTGGTTTTTCGGAGAAAAGCGCCGGATCGGGTAATGCGCGGATCATTTTTTAGCTTGAAAGAAGTCTCCCATTCCTTCCGTGCTTCCGGATCCGTTTCCAGCAGCTTCTGCAGCCGTTCCGCAGAGTCTACGCACATGCTGCGGAATTTATAGCAGTCGAATTCTTTTCCATCTTTCCCTACCCGGCGGTGTTTATAGATGACCGGGCCGGGAGAATCCCTGTACACCCAGAGCGCCACCCCGAGCAGAATCGGAGAAATCAGGATACCTCCCACAATGGTCATGACCACATCAAAAATCCGTTTTACCAGCCGGTTCGTCCATTTGGAAAGATTATTCTGTACATGAAGAATCATGATTCGTGCATCATAATAGGATTCTGCCTGTACATTGGACATGGGGACCTCTACCAGATTCGGTACGACTCCCACATCAGAGCAGATGGACTGTGCCCGGTACAGCAGACCGGCCAGCTGCTCCTGAGGAAGCCCCGGTGCAGCAATCAGTACATGCTGCACACAGGTTTCCTTCACAACCCTTTCCAGATCTGCAAATCCGCCGAGAATCGGATATTTCTCCGTATAGCTTGTCTTTGGTTCATGATCTTCCAGAAAACCGACTACTTTATAATTCAGTCCGCTGTCTTTTTCAAATTCCCGTACTGCTGCATCAGCTGTCAGTCCGGCTCCCACGATGAGAACCGGTATACGCAGAAGAGCCGTTCTCCCAAGAGTCTGCTTAACCGCATACCGCATCCCCACCAGGAAACAAAAGCTCAGAATTGCCAACAGTCCCACATAAAGCCGCGAGACTTCTTCAGATATCTTCCCCACAAACAGCAGAACAACCGCCAAAAGAATACTGTACAAGCAGGAGTAAAAGATTTTTTCCACAGCCTGGTAAAAAAGCAGCTTGCCGCTGTACAGCCGATTCAGAAAAAGAAACACCAGAAAGATAAACGGAACAATTCCATAGAAATATACTGCGGAAATATGGTACACGCTGTATGTCATAAAAAAGTTTCGCAGGAAAAGCGCTGCTCCTTCCGCCAGCAAAACTGCCAGATAGTCACACAGCACCATAAGTATATGTGAAACCCCAAAAGAACCTGTGGGAAACCTGTTTCCAGAATTTTTCCCTGAAATAAACTTCATACCCAATCCTCTTTCTCTTCTTTGTTATATATTTTACTTCTATTTTATCACAGATATCCGATGCTTCTTTCACAGCATTCTATTTATTCGGGATTGTCTGATTAGTTCCGGAATTCCGTATGAAAGAACTCTTGCCCCCAGTAAAAATGCGCTGACAAAAGCAGCGCATCCTACATATCGTCATCTCAAAGATTAAATCACCGCATCATAATTCCCGGCGGCAAAGATCTTACCGTTCAATATTCCTTATCTCATTAGTTTTCAATACTCATTGCTTATCTGTCATAAACAGATAAATCATACAAATCCCCCATTTTTTTATCCCATTCAGGCGATAAATTGCTGTCCATACCATTAGCCGGTGTAAAAGTTAATTCCCCAAAATACACCTTTCCTTTCACATCATACAAATCTACACGAACAAAAGAAAAATCTTCAGATAACACCTTTGCCAACTGTATCATTTCATTCCAATGCTTCGGCTTTCCCTGCTCTTTATAAAATTCAGGATCCTTTCCGGTTATAAAATTAAAATCCAGATCTACACTGCATAAATCATAATCTCCGTTCTTTCGGTTCCCGATAATTTTCGCCATTACAGGATTCCCTTTAAAACAGAAAAATTTATAATCAATGATATTATCTGTCAATAATTTTTCACAAATGATTTTAGGGGGAATATCCTTATACTGCCATTCTCCCCATTCGTAATAAAAATTTTCATGAAGCCACCGATCCAATGTGTCTGCCGCTTCCGCCCAGTTTATATCTTTTTTATTGCGACAAATCAGGACTCTGCCTGATTCATGATTCGGTTTCAGCACAAACTGCTCTGGCAGCTGATCAATATTAATTTCCTGAATAGAACCATACACTCCGTACAACGGTACCAGGTATTGTTCCCCGATTTTTTCCTTCACGTATTCTCTGACCGCATATTTATCGGCACACATTGTAATCTTTGGATCCCGAACATGCATTTTGAACCACTGCAGTTTCTCATTTAAGGTCTGCGGATGATCAAAATCCGGAACATATCCTAAATTTCGACGAAACTGACGTTTCAGCATTCGTTTAAAAAGATATTTAATTTCCATTCTCCGCTTAAAATGTCTTTTTCTTTTGCACCAATTAATGACTTGTCTGACTCCAGTGGATCCCTTCATTGATTCTCCCTCTTCCTATACCATAGCCCTGTCACGCAAAATGCATTTCATACTTTTATCAGGATTCAGATAATTTCCTGCCTGATTATACCTTTTGCTTAAATTTTTTCAATGCATGATGCGGTCTTTTTTCTTTTTGATTTTCCCACCATGAAACCATCCGGCTTTTTAATAATAAAGTCTTTTGGTTAATCCTCCGCATGGCAGAATCCGGTAAGAACACCGCTTCGTCCCGGATATCAGGCTGTTTCTTCCATTCCACGCAGACATGAACCGGCCGCTGCAAATTCCGGCAGATTTCATTGATTTTCTTTAATTCTGCTGGTTGACCGTCCAGAAGCCACTGCAGGTCTTTTCCGGATGGATTATAGGCATTGATTCCTATCGGTTTCCCGGGTTCCACAATCCATTCATAGGCAAAATCATCATCCGCACAAATCTTCAGCAAAGGCATGTCCTCGTCTTTACAAGGAAGAAGCTCCCATTCCGACAATCCCGAATGCGGTCCTTCCCTTTTCAGGATATCAAACTGCACCCATTTTACGTCCTTTTGTACAGGAAACTCTACATACAACTCTTTCCCGTTTTCCGGCAATGCCTTAACAGAAACCCGATAACCGGTACTGAATGTCAGCTGCCCCTCCAGAATTCTGCCTTCATTCCCTATATTCCCGTGAAATACAGAGACGCCGATATCCTGCGGCGTTTCAAATTCACAGCGGCACCAGGGATTCCTATCCTCCTGATCTGGTTCCCACAGGTACTCACTGTAAACCGTTTCACGATTGACGATATTATCGGTATTCATCATGCAAAAGTCATGCAGATACTGACTGTCACCGGAGGATACTGAAACTTTTCCCCGGAAGCACAGATTCTGCGTCCGCTTTTCCCAGAAAATCTGATCTCCGTTAATAATCTGTTCTGCCCGCCGCATGGCTTTCTGCGACATATGGCAGGTCAATGCACGAAAAATTTTATTTTTCCCTAAATTTTGTGTTCTGCAGCTTTCCGGAACCGGCAGCCGGATACGCTGATTCCAGCTGAAATTAGGATTATCCGGCTTGCCTTCCTTCAGTACCTTCCCAGGATTGATTTTCGTTGACGGTAAATTAATTTGATAGAAATCCTTTACCCCATCAAAAGCCGTTGCATAGGCAAAAGCTTTCAATACCACCGGCTGCCAGACATCACCTTTTTCGTTCAGGATTTTTCCCATAACCTGGTCAAAAGCCAGTGAGCACATCCGATGATCCGGATGAGTATCCCAGTCAATTGCAGCAATTCCGTCCGGAAGATATTTAAGGATAACAGCCTCCAAATCCTTCAGCAGGTTTTCCCATAAATATTCATGATGGACTCCGCTTTCCGCTGCACAAAACTCCGAAACACCTTTTCCTCCGCAGGTTTCCGTTCGGCCGTGAGCCTGAACCGGATCTTTCTGCCCGTGCATGAATACGGAATATTCACCGAGTCCGCCTCCATCAGGATATCCCAGAAATACAATGTCTTCTCCAGGAACATCCAATACAGCCAATGCTCTGATAGCCTCCTGAATACGTATATCAGGAATGTAAGTATGGTCTCCATTTGTAACAAAAACACAGATGACCTGCATTCCCTCTTCCCGTGCACCATAAATCAATGAACCCGCAATATTGATTTCATCATCTTCATGAGGAATAATCACCATCAGTTTATTACCGTGAAAAAAATCCTTATAAGAGAAGTTCTGATTCATGTTTCTCCTTAAGCTGTCGCTCCCAAAATTTTATACAATATCAATCTATCTGCTAACTTTGAAAACCCCGCGAAATTCCTGTGTACATAGCCTACTTTCTCATTTCTGTACAGGATGTAATGAGCTGTTCCCACTGATTCCAGATTTTTCCCGGAGCGTATTTTCCTGCATTTTTCTTTGCAGCTGCTCCCATCCGTACTCTCAGATCCTGATTTGCCATAAGCTGAGTCAATCCATCAGCGAACGAGCCAATACCATCCTCTGCCAGAATACCGCATTCCTTTGGAATCAATTCTGCAGAGGCCAGGCACGATTTGCAGGCAACTACAGGAAGTCCCGCACTCATCGCTTCCATCAATGCCAGGCCAAACCCTTCATGAGCACTGGGCCAGGCAAATATATCTGCCTTCAAATATTCTGTCAATACATCTTTCGTCAGTCCCTTCAAAAAGATACGTTTTTCCAGATGATTTTTCCGAATCAGATTTTCCAGCTCTTTCTTATACTTTTTATTCCAGTCCTGTCCCCAGAGCTCTACATCCCATTGAGGGAACTGATCCGCAATTCGGGCAAAAGCTTCTACGATAATGTGCTGCCGCTTCGTCGTTTTGTCCAATCGGGCCATATTTACAATCTTATATCGTTCTTTGGAAGCAGATAAATCAGCCTGCTCTTCATACTGCGGTACCGCATGGGGAATCCACACCGCATCAGCCTTGGGAATGTACCGATGAAGACGTTCAATATCTCCCGGAAGCAGGACCTGTACTTTCCGGCTTTTCACGCAAGCCTCTGCACTTCCCGGAGACGCGTCTCTTGCCAGAATGTCCGGCCCGAAATGAAACATAGTAATGACCGGAACCTGAACCTCTGCAAAATGGATAAAGCAGCTGCTGTCTTTGGGCCAGTAAGAAACGATAACATCCGGATTTTCCCGCTCTACGATAGCTCTCAAATCCTCTTTGACCAGATTTCCCGTATATGCATCCTGCACCCCGTGTGCTCTGGGTACGCTGAACACACGAAAGATTTCCCGCTCTACTTTTTCTTTCAAAGGCAGCCGGATTGTCTTTGCTCCATGCCATTTTTCCGGATGTTCCGCCATTACATTGTACATCCGGACTTTCTGATCCAATGGATAAAAAGGACGTCCGGATTCTCCGTAACAGTAAACAATAGACACTTCATGTCCTCGGCGAACCAATTCATTTGCCATCTCGCAGCAGACCTTTTCTGCTCCGCCTGTACTGGTAATAAATCTTGCCAGGTACCCCAACATAATACGCATAGTATTCTCCCTGTCTCTCAGAGACCTTTATTTCCCATTTTGATGATTTGTATGCTGCGTCAGCATGATTTTATTCTTCTTTTCTGTTTTTTCCTTCTTATGCCTTGCATAGAACTTACATAATCCCCAATATCGATTCAGAATCGCCCAGCAAAGCAGTTTATCCCGATATCTTCCCGATATCTTCATTCCCATCAATTTCTGCAGGGTTTCCATTACCGTATTTCTTTCGTCATCATCCAGGTCATTATAAACCAATGACATACAAAAGGCCTTTACTCCATTTGACAAAGCTCTCTGTGCACAGTGCGGCACATACTGAGGAAACTTTTCTTTCGCAATTTCCATACGATATTTCCACAGAAAATAATTGCCGAGATATTTGCGTCCGGTAATCGTTCTGCTGATGGAGTAGGGACTGTCAAGCAAATGATAATACAAAATCTCCGGAATCACATTTACAGTACCTGCTTTCATGAACAGCCGAATCGCCATATATCCATCAGCAGCAGACCGGGACATTTCCTTCGGAGCAGATTCCCCCACCCAGAAAGAACGTTTCACTGCAAAATTCCACAGTACTGTCATAACGGCCATAACAGCATCCTTCCGCCATTTTTCTACCGGCTGATCCTTCCATAGCTCTGTTTCTGCTATTTTATCTCCGAAAAAATACTGGTCCCCATACACTACGATATCCGGATGTTTTTCCTCAATAACATGAATGACCTTTTCGATGAGCGTTTCATTGACCCAGTCATCTGCATCCACCCAGATAATATACTCTCCTGATGCCTTGGAAATCCCAATTTCCCGGGTTCGCGTTACTCCTTTATTTTCCTGATGGTATACCTTGAAACAAGAATTTTGTTTTGCATATTGATCGCAAATTTTCCCGGAAGCATCGGTCGATCCGTCATCGATAAGAATAACCTCAAAGTCTTTACAGGTTTGATTCTGAATACTGTCCAGGCATCGCTTTAAATACATTTCCCCATTGTAAACAGGAATAATTACAGAAATCTTCATTACTTTCTCCCTCACCCTATTACCCTTTTATATTTTTAAATGTGCCATCAGTCAATCCGAGAATATGTCTCCGTAGGTTTCTTTATACCTGCTTCAAGTCACACTAAAAGCAATTATAATTAATTATAACAACTGATACTTTCCTGTACAAATTACAATATATTCCTTTGCTGCACTTAAATTATAAATTTCCGTAATAAAAAGGACCGCTCCTTCGAACGGTCTCTTTTATCACACATGATAAACTACAGAGACCATAGTCTCTGTATCCTTTGTTTTATAAAATAGAGTTCAAATTACCCCTTATTTATTTTTCTGAGAGATCCGAGTCCGTAAATTCTTAAAATAAAATCTTGCCAGTCTTTGTTTAATCAGCAAATGAAATCTCATAAAAAAATATAGCCTCAGTTCTCTAAATGTTGTATCCCTCGATTTAAAAATTGTTTTTGTCTGCCGTACAATTTCATCATTTAACTGATTTAGTTCATCTATCCATAAAGGATATGCTTTATTTTCAATATATTCCTTCACCAGTGCATTAAATTCTCTTAAATTAAAACACTCTACATTCGCACGAAGATCCGGAGCCTCTTCTTTTGTCCATTTATAGTAATTCAAAATATAGCCCCGATATCCCTTAACTACATTTTTACCAAAGTTATGCACAAGACTTCCTACTCTTTGTCTGTAATAGTACAGAGCTTTCCCTGAATATACCACACGCCGCGCATGATACAGCACCATCGGTGTCACATAATTATCCTCACCATAGCTTTCCTCTTTCTCTGGAAAAACAACACAGTCTCCATTTTCAGGGAAAAATACGCTCCGTCTATAGAGTTTATTGCATACTACTCTCTTGACTCCGCCGGAGAACGATTTATTTCGAATAAAAAGGCTTTTCGCTGCTTTTCTACCTGAAAGAACAAAAGACACTTTCTCATTTTCAGATGTCTCCATATGGTCCGGAAAAACAGCATATGAATCACAAGCACTGATATCCGCATCTTCCCGAAACAAATTATCTAATAAAATTCTATACATATCCGGATCAATATAGTCATCACTGTCAACAAAGCCTAAATAATCTCCGTGACAAATTTCCAGTCCTGCATTTCGTGCTCTGCTGGATCCTCTATTTACTTGATGCACTACGCGAATTCTTGAATCTTTCTCCGCATACCGGTCACAAATATCTCCGGATTGGTCAGTAGAACCGTCATCGACCAAAATAATTTCCAGCTTCTTATAGGTCTGGGCCAAAATACTGTCTATGCACTGCTCCAAGTAGGATTCCACATTATAAATCGGAACGATAATGCTAATTAAATCACCCATACATTCATACTCCCTTATTTTCCGCAATTCAAATTATTTCCATTTTATCCCTCCTTTTTTTATTCTGTCAATTTATTTCAAACTCCAAATGTCTCTTCCATCTCCCATAAAAAATCTGCCCGCCGCAGAAGTGCGAGAGGCAGATTTTTTATATTCCTTTTCAAGAGAATCCGATATTTTATTTTTTCTCCGCTCAATCAGAATGCCGGAACCAGGCCGTCGCTGAAGTTGTCGTTGATGTACTTTCTGACAGCATCGCTCTGGTAGATCTTCATGAATTTCTGATAGGTCGGGTTGTCCTTGTCCTGTTCGCGGGCAGCGATGATGTTGACATAGGGGGAGGTGTTGTCTTCGGTCGTCAGGGCTTTCTTGGTGTCCAGGCCTGCGGAGTGAGCGTAGCCGGCATTGATGACGGAAATGGCTACATCATCCAGGGAACGGGGAAGCTGAGCGGCTTCGAGTTCGATGATCTGGAGATTCTTAGGATTGGAAACGATATCGCCTACAACAGCTTTGGTGGGATCGGTGCCGTCTTTCAGCTTAATCAAGCCCTGTTTTTCCAGAAGGAGAAGGGCACGGCCGCCGTTGGAGGGGTCATTCGGAATGGAAACCTTGGCTCCGTCCGGTACGTCCTTGACGGAGGTCAGGCTGCCGGAATAGATGCGGAGCGGTGCGAGGAAGGTATTTCCGATGGAAATGAGGTGGGTTCCGTTCTTTTCATTGAATGCATCCAGGAAGGGTCCGTGCTGGAAGGAGTTCAGGTCGATGTCTCCCTGTGCCAGTGCCTGGTCGGGCGTTACATAGTCAGCAAAGGACTTTACATTGACCTTGAGGCCCTGTTTTTCTGCTTCCTTGGCCACAAATTCCATAACCTGTTCGGAATAGCCCGGGGTTACGCCGACAGTGATTTCTTTCTTTTCTGCCGGAGCGGCTTCCTTTTTCTGATCTCCGCCGCAGCCGGAGACAGCACCGATAACGGCCAGTGCAGCCAGGGATACGGCAATGGTTTTCTTAAAATTCATCATACATTCCTTCCTTTCATGCAGGAATATTCCCTGCCGGAGGGCGGCGCGGGAAGTAAGCGGATACAGGTTCCTGAAAGAAGCCGGCTGTACCGGAAAATAACAAAAATCCCCCGTCCGAAAGGGACGAAGGACCGTGTTACCACCCAATTTCATGTATGCTTCTGTCATACACCTCTGTGAGCAGACGGAGCTGCTCTGCGGCTGTAACGGGCGCTCCCGGGCCGCTTCACGATTCGGCGGGCCAAGCTCCGAGGCCATCTTCCGAAAAATTCTTCCTTTCCCTTTCACCGGACGGGAACTCTCTTTGTCGAAGGATTTTCCGTACTCTTCTCTTCCTTGCTTTTTTGAAGTTTCATTTACTATAGCATCGGAAAAACGGGAAGTCAAGACAGTGCGGAGATGCGGGGCCGGCGGGAAAATCCGGTTCTTCGGAATTCCTTCTTTTATGATAAGATAAGAGAGTAAAAAGCAACTTTTCAGGAGGTTTCCATGCTGATTCCCTATTCTTCTCCTGCCGCGGCTCTGGATGATGAGACCGAGGTCAAAAAATCGCTGTTCATCGCACATATCGTCCCCGTTTCTTCCGAGGAGAAAGCAGCAGAGGCACTGAATGCGCTCCGGAAGAAATACCGGGATGCCACGCACAATTGCTATGCTTACCGGATCGGCCGGGAGCGGGTGCTGGAGCGGTCCGGCGATGACGGAGAACCGGCCGGTACGGCAGGCCATCCCATGCTGCATGTGCTGCAGGCGCAGAATCTGACGGATGTGCTGGGCGTGGTCACCCGATATTTCGGAGGCATCAAGCTGGGCGCAGGCGGCCTTACCCGTGCCTACAGCTCTTCACTTGCCGAGGCGCTGAAGAAGGCTTCCATTCTGCGCTATGTCCCGCATAACCGGTATCTTCTCACGCTCCCGTACAGTGCAGTGGGAGGCTTTGAGAATTATATCAAGGATACGGATATTATTGTGAAGGACCGTTCCTTCACGGACAAGGTCACCATTGATTTTCTCTGTCTGCCGGAAAATGCCGGCGGCCACCGGACCTTTTTCGCCGATCTCACCGGAGGAAAGGGAATGATGGAGGAGCAGGGCGAGGAATATGTGGCCATGAAAAAGGAATAAGCCGATCTGCCGGAGCATTTCAGAAAGGAAATGCTCTTTTTTCTTTTCCGAAAAGGGACAGCAATGCAGAGCAGACCGGATAAATCGAGACTCTTTTTGAAAAAAGAAAAAAATTTTCAAAATTTTATTAGCACTCTATTGACATGAGTGCTAATAGTGATATACTGTAGTTGTCAGGAGGAAAGGGAACCGAAAGGAACCGCCTCCCCGATAAAAAAATTATTTCATTCAAAAGAAAGAGGTCTTTGATATGCGCAGCTTGATTCCGTTTGATGGTTTATTTGGTGATACCGCTCTTGATCATTTCTTTGATGATATTCCTACGGTTTATAAAGATTATCCGACAGTCCCGAAAGTGGATATCGAAGATAAGAAAGATCATTATGAAATTGTGGCTGATATGCCCGGCTTCACCAAGGATCAGATTCATATTTCCTACGAAAATGGCGTCTTGTCTCTGGAAGCCCAAAAGGAAGAACAGCAGGAAAGCAAGGATGATGAACGTCATTTCCTGCGTAAGGAAAGAAGCTCCTACGGTTTCCGCCGTCAGTTCACTGTTCAGGGTATCCGGGAAGAGGATATCAAGGCCAGCCTGAAGGACGGTGTCCTCACGGTTTGCCTGCCGAAGGTCGACCAAAAGAAGATTCACGAAGCGCATCGGATTCAGATTGACTGATTGTCCGTCCGGTCAAGAGAAATAAAATGCAATAAGCAGAAGTTCCCCTGTGAAACAGCGCCAGTATTCTCCCCTGTGCCGTTTTGCAGGGGGAATTTTTTGTCTTGCTCCCGGGAAACGGAGATACAGAAGTGCCGGAGCCGATACGGATTTCCCTGCAGGGATGCATTTTTCCTTTCCCGATGCTCAGACAGACAATCAAAAAGCCCGCAGGGGATTTCCTCACGGGCTTTCTTTTTTATCCGTTCTTCACGGCGCTGTAAATCACCTTAAGCGGAACGCCGGTCTTTTCCGCCAGTGCCTTTACGCTGTCGTATTCCGGGTAGACATAGGTTTTTCCCTGATGAGACACGACCTTTGCCTGGGCAGGGCCGAAGGGTGTTTCGATTTCCTTTTCTTCTCTGACCAGTACGGTACGGGAAACATTTTCAAATTCCCGGATTCCGATCGTGGTGGTTTCGGAGAAAAGGATTTCTTCCATGGCATCCTTCTTTTCCGGCCGGCAGAGAACGGTGATTTCCCATCCGGGACGGTTTTTCTTCATGAAAATCGGAGTATAGTGTACATCCAGTGCTCCGGCATTCATCAGTTTTTCCAGGGTGTATCCCAGGATTTCTCCGGTGCAGTCGTCCAGATCGGATTCCAGCTTGACGATGGCATCCTTATCCGGAGATTCCGTTTCCTCGATCAGAACGGCCCGAAGGATATTTGTCCTTTCCTTATAGTCTCTCTTACCTGCGCCGAGGCCGGTCTTTACGACCCGGAAGGCCGCCGGGAGCGCGCTGTCCGTACGGAGCGCCGCCGCAATGGCCGCACCGGTGGGGGTTACATATTCGCCCCGGGCTCCGGTAATCTGCAGAGGGATGTCATAGGCGCTGATAATGTTCATCACCGCCGGCACCGGCACGGGAAGAACGCCGTGCTGACAGCGGATGGTCCCGGTCCCTTCATACAGAGCGGGAATAATCACTTCGGATACACCGAGGCTGTCGAAAAGAACCGCCGCAGCGACAATATCCACAATGGAGTCTACAGCGCCCACTTCATGGAAATGGACTTCTTCCAGCGGTTTGCTGTGTGCCTTTGCTTCCGCTTCTCCGATGATGGTAAAGATTTTCCTGGCCAGTGCCCGGGCGGAGTCGGTCATATCTGTCCGGTCGATGATGTCCAGGCAGTCGGTCAGATTCCGATGCTCATGGTGATGGTGTCCGCAGCCGCGGCCATGTTCATGATGATGCCCGCCGCAGCATCCGCCTTCCTTTTCATGGTGATGGTGATGACCGCAGCAGCCTTCGCCGTGTTTTCCGCAGCAGCTGCCTTCCGGCAGTTCTTCTCTTACTTCCGGCTGATTGACCGAGAGGAAAGCTTCCTCATAGCTTTCCAGGGGCAGGATACCGCCCTGCTGCCCGGCTTTTCCTTCCTCATGATGGTGGTGTCCGCAATGGCCTTCTCCGTGACCCCCGCAGCATCCCTCTTCCTCATGATGGTGATGTCCGCAGTGGCCTTCGCCGTGGCTACCGCAGCATCCCTCTCCTTCATGATGGTGATGGCCGCAGTGGCCCTCTCCGTGGCCCCCGCAGCATTCTCCTTCTTCATGATGATGGTGTCCGCAATGCCCTTCTCCGTGGCCGCCGCAGCATTCTCCTTCTTCATGATGGTGATGTCCGCAGTGTCCTTCGCCGTGACCTCCGCAGCATTCTCCCTCTTCATGATGATGATGTCCGCAGTGTCCCTCGCCGCGGCCGCCGCAGCATTCCCCTTCTTCATGATGGTGATGTCCGCAGTGTCCCTCTCCATGGCCGCCGCAGCATTCCCCTTCCTCCGGTTCCGGACCGTACAGGTATGCCATGTCATGGTCGTGGTTTTCATGGGCTGCATCCAGCAGGACGTCAAAGCTGCAGCAGTCAATGCCCGCTTTCTGTACTCTGGAGATTTTGACATCAAAACCGGCTGCGGGAATCGACCGGAGCGCCTTTTCCAGTGCTTCCCGGTCTGCGCCCAGATCCAGCAGGGCTGCCGCAAACATATCGCCGGCAATCCCGGAGTAGGTTTCCAAATAAAGTTTCTTTTTCATCCGTATATTTTCCTTTCTGCAAGGCGGTTAATCTGCGTTGCCACATAGCCGGCGCCAAAGCCGTTGTCGATATTGACGGTTACGATGCCGTTGGCGCAGGAATTGATCATCGTAAGAAGAGCGGAAAGCCCGTGGAAGCTGGCGCCGTAGCCGACTGAGGTGGGAACAGCAATGACCGGATTCCGGACCAGTCCGCCCAGAACAGAGGCCAGTGCGCCTTCCATGCCCGCCACGGCAATAACACAGTTCGCGTCCCGGAGTCTCTGTTCTGCGGAAAGCAGACGGTGAATGCCCGATACGCCCACATCGTAGATCCGCACCACATGACTTCCGAAATATTCCGCCGTCTGCGCCGCTTCCTCTGCGACCGGGATATCCGAGGTTCCTGCAGCTGCCACCGCAATGTTCCCGATATGCTCCTTATCCTTTTTCTCCAGCTTGAGAATGCGGGAGGTCGGATCATAGGAAATATCCGGAAGCACCGCCTTCACCAGCTCATACTGATGCTGACTGGCGCGGGTGCCGAAGACTTCCCCTTCCTTTTCATACAGCGTCTTAAAAATCTGTGCAATATACGGGTCCGGTTTTCCCTGACAGTAGATTACCTCTGCAAAGCCGCTTCTTCTTTTTCTGTCCGTATCCAGCTTGGCAAATCCCATTTCCTCATAGGAACGGCCTGCGGGATTTTCCGCCAGAAGCTGTTCCGCATCCTCTACGGAAAGAGCGCCGGATTTTACCTGTTCCAAAATTTCCCTGCTGTTCATCTTTTTTCACCGCCAAACGGGCTCCTTTCGGAAATGCCCTCTATGATTTTCCGGTTCCCCAGGGGGACCGCTTTTATTTTTTCAATGCTTCATCCATGCTTCCCATGCGGTATCCTTCCAGGTCCATGGTGACATACCGGAAGCCCAGCGCCTTCAGCGTCTTTGCGGTCTTTTCCCGCAGAGAAAAGAGACGGGGCATGTCCTCCGGAGGAACCTCGATGCGGGCCATATCTTCCCCGCAGAAGCGGACCCGGAACTGGGAAAAGCCTTCCCGGAAAAGGAAATCCTCTGCAGCCTCCGCCATGGCCAGCTTTTCCGCAGTAATTTCCTCATTGTACCCGAACCGGGTCGCCATGCACGCAAAGGCGGGCTTGTTCCATACAGGGAGCCCCGCCTCATGAGCAAGCGCCCGGATATCCGCCTTGTGCATGCCCGCTTCCCGGAGGGGACTGCGGATCCCGAGCTCCTTCAGCGCTTTCAGTCCCGGACGGTACCGGGAGGCATCATCCAGATTTGTCCCGTCGATGACGCAGGCAAAGCCTTCCTTTTCCGCAGTCTCAACCAGAGCGGAAAAAAGAGCATGCTTGCAGAGATAGCACCGGTCGGGCGGATTGGAGAAGAATCCCGGAACGGCGAACTGATCCAGAGGAAGCACCCGCTGCGGAATGCCTCTCTCCCGGCAGAATTCCGCCGCACCGGCGATTTCCCGCTCCGGCACGGAGGCGAGCTGCAGCGTCACCGCCAGGACACGCTCGCCCAGTACTTTCCGGGCCTCATGCAGCAGATAGGCCGAATCCACGCCGCCGGAAAAGGCCAGCACCGCACTGCCTGCCTCCCGCAGGATGGCTTCCAGTTTTTCCTGTTTCTTTTTCTGTTCGTCCGATACCATGCTGTCCCTCCTCGGCTCCGTTCCGCCCCGTCGGATGAAGGGGCAAAAATCCCATGGATGTATTATACCATATCCATTTTCCTGAATCCCGGAATTGACCGGGAAAGTTCCCCGCACCGGATATCCCGGAATCCCCATAAAAAAATCTGCGGAATTTCCGCAGATTCATGATGGTTTGCTTCCTATTGCTTTCTTCCCTCCATGAGGGCACGGATCTTTTCCCGCCTCTTCCGGGCAGCCTCCTCATCGGTAAGAATCATATGTCCGGAAGCAGACCGGTACATCTTTTCCGGCTTCCGGTGCGTCCGGCTCCGGTAATCGAAGGAGTTTCCCAGCCCGCAGGAAGCGCAGTCCTTTCCTACCGCTTCCCGCACCATCCGGGAAAGCCCGTAGAGGAACCAGACCGCCATTGCCGCAATGAGCAGAATTGTCGTCCATGTATACACGGCTCTTCCTCCTTTCTCCCGGAATCATATCATAAAAAATCCTCTATGTAAAGTTTGCTTAGAAATAAATTTCGGATATCCGAAACAAGTCCCCATCGAACGGTCATTCAGTCCTTTTCCAAAACAAATTTATCCACGAAGATTTCCATCGCTTTTGTGAAGGTATGATTTTTCAGGGTAAAGTAGGTCACGGCCGTCTGGATATCCGTTTCCACCGGACGCAGGATGATTCCCTCCGGTACAGGTTCATTCTCATTCCACAAAACAAGGGAATAGGCCATGCCCTGGGCGGCGAAGGAAACTGCGGAATACCGTGTCCCCACCTCGGCAAAAAGAATCGGCTCCTTTCCCTCGGTGCGGAAAATCTGCTTGGTCATTTCTTCCGTGGAGCGGGATACGCAGATCCGTTTTTCCAGAAGGTCCTTTGCCTTTACGGTTTTTCTGTTTTCCAGGAACGAGTCTCCCCGGGGTCCTGCGACCATGAGGATTTCCGGAACGGTCTTCAGAAATTCGAAGAAGGACGGGTCCGGAATGGGCGCATTGGAAATTCCCAGCTCGGAGATTCCCTGCCGGACATCCTGAATCAGCTCCATGTAGTAGGACTCCCGGATGCGGATGCTCACATCGGGATATTTCTTATGGAATGCCGGAAAAAGCCGGGAGATCAGGAAAGGCGAATAGGCCGGGGTCATGCTGATGCGCAGAGTCCCTTTCAGGCCGGTGGAGAGAGACTCGATTTCCGCTCTCGTCATGCGGTCCACCTCGCAGATCTGCTTGGCCTGCCGGTAAAAAATCCATCCTGCCTCGGTCAGCTTCAGGGAATGCCGCCCTCTCCGGGGGTCCACCAGAGGAACGCCGTATTCCTTCTCCATGATCTGCAGCTGCCGGGTCAGCGCAGGCTGCGCCACATGAATCCGCCGGGATGCCTTATTCAGACCGCCCGCTTCCACAATGGCGATGAAATTTTTAAAAAATTCCAGATTCATCGAATCCACCCCCTCCGGGAAAGCCTTATCCTTCGCAGCCATGCTGTTCTTATCTGTATTATACCTTTTTTATCTTATAAAATCACTTAATAAGAAATATTATTTATCCGTATTTTCTTTATAAGAGAAAAAGCGATATACTGAAAACATAAGGATTCCCGGTATTTTTTTGCAACGGAGATGAAGCGCATGGAAGCTGTACTGCAGGGACTGGCAGGAATTTTTGAGGTTGCTCTTATCGCGGGGCTCGGATTTTTCCTGAGCCGGAAGGGCTGGTTCTGGGAAACCGCCGGAAAGGACCTGACCCGCCTGACCATGACGGTGGGCATTCCCGCCATGATGATTTATTCCATGGAAAGCCGGTTCACCAGGGACAGTCTTCTCGCCATGGCGCCGGATCTGCTGCTTCCCTTTGCTTCCATTTTCGCCGCCTACCTGCTGGGCCGGGTCTGGGCGGCTCTCCTCCGCATCCCGAAGGGCCGCCGGGGCATCTTTGTGTGCACCTGCTGCATTGCCAATGCCATTTTCATCGGCCTTCCGGTCAATCTGGCCCTGTTCGGTGAGGAAGCGGTGCCTTCCGCCATGCTGTACTACATCGCCAATACGGCCATGTTCTGGGGCCTCGGGGCCTACCTGATCATCCGGGATGCCGGTGCCGGGCAGCACCTGTCCGTCCTGGATATCCTGAAAAAGCTCCGTACGCCGCCCCTGATGGGATTCCTTGCCGGGGTGGCGCTGGTCCTGCTGGATATCCGCCTGCCGGATTTCCTCCTGACCTCCGTGCAGTATGTGGGAAATACGGCAACGCCCCTGGCTCTCCTTGTCATCGGCATACAGATGAGCCGTATTCCCTTCTCCTCCATTCATCCGGACCGGGACCTGGTGGGCGCCATGATCGGCCGGTTCATCCTGTCCCCGCTCTGCATTTTCCTGCTTCTCCCCTTCATTCCGGTTTCTCCCATTTCCGCCCAGGTCTTTTTCACCCAGGCAGGAATGCCCGCCATGACGAATATGACCATCCTCGCCGCTTCCGTCGGCGCCGATGCAAAATACGCCACTACAATCAACTGTGTGTCTCTCCTGCTGGGACTGTTCTTCATCCCGTTCTATATGTTCCTTCTCGCCTGAGCTGAAATTCCGATGCTCCGGGACTGTGCCTTTCCGCACGGTCCTTTTTTGATGCCTTTTTTCCGGGCGGAAGCCGTCTCTTTCCCAATTCCGGATTTTTCCCAGCAAAAAAGACTGTGCTGTGCACAGTCTTCTCTGTTTCCGTATGACGGAATGAATTATAAGCCGAAACGGGCAAAAATATCGTCCACATGAACCAGCATAGGCTTGTAGTCAAAGCATGCCTTGATTTCTTCCGGTGTGAGGTACTTCCGTACGTCCTCATCCTTGCAGAGGTTTTCATAGAAATCTTCACCCTGGAGCCAGCGCTTCATAGCGTTTCTCTGTACCCAGCGGTAAGCGGTATCGCGGTATGCACCCTTTGCAACCAGTGCGAGGAGGACTCTCGGGCTGTAGATGAGGCCGCCGGTCATGTTCAAATCGGCGAGCATCTTTTCCGGATAAACCAGCAGCTTGTCAATGAGCTGGGTGGTCTGGTCGAGGATGTAGTCCAGTGCGATGGTCGCATCGGGGAGAATCACTCTTTCCACGGAGGAGTGGGAAATGTCTCTTTCATGCCAGAGCGGAATATTTTCAAAAGCAGGAACGCTGTAGCCCTGGATGAGGCGTGCCATGCCGCAGATTCTTTCAGACTTTACGGGGTTTCTCTTATGCGGCATAGCAGAGGAGCCCTTCTGCTTCGGGCTGAAATATTCTTCTGCTTCCCGGACTTCCGTTCTCTGGAGGTGACGGACTTCCAGAGCGATCTGACCGAGTACGCCGGCGATAACGCCCAGCGTGGAAATGTATTCTGCATGATGGTCTCTCTGGATAACCTGGGTTGCTACGACTTCCTTTTTGAGGCCCATCTTTTCGCATACATAATCTTCTACATAGGGATCGATATCCGCATAGGTTCCGACTGCGCCGGAGAGCTTGCCCACTGCCATTTCATCGGCAGCGCGCTTCATTCTTTCAATGTTGCGGAGAGTTTCGGAATACCACAGCAGCAGTTTCAGCCCGAATGTGGTCGGTTCTGCATGAACGCCGTGGGTTCTGCCGATGGTGGGGGTGTACTTAAATTCCACAGCTCTTCTCTTCAGTACTTCGGCGAGCTTTTCCAGATCGTCCAGCAGTACGGCACTGGCCTGCTTAACCTGTACATTGAGAGCGGTATCCTTTACATCGGTGGAGGTGAGGCCCATATGAATATACTTTGCTTCATCGCCGACATATTCGCCTACATTGGTCAGGAATGCAATGATGTCATGATTGATTTCCCGGTCGATTTCATGGATGCGGTCCACATCAAAATTTGCCTTTTCCTTGATGACTTTTAC
Organism: uncultured Dialister sp.; assembly: GCA_938038225.1. Classification (GTDB taxonomy): domain Bacteria; phylum Bacillota; class Negativicutes; order Veillonellales; family Dialisteraceae; genus Dialister. The sequence continues at coordinate 947,726 of CALHRX010000007.1, forward strand.
GGCTTCTTCCGGAATGCGGCCCAGCTTGGCATTGGCTTCGCATGCTGCAATTTCCACATTGAGCAGTGTCTGCCATTCATTTCTTTCATTCCAGATTTTTTCCATGACCGGACGTGTATATCTCGGTATCATATTATTCAATGTCTCCTTTCGGCTGACCAATGCGGGCACAGATGGCCCGCCCTACAACAACGCCGGCTGCAGATGCCTGCGCCAATCCTCTGGTGATGCCGGCGCCGTCACCAATGGCAAAGAAATTGGGAATTTCCGTTTCCAGCTGATTCGACAGCTCAATCCGGGAGGAATAGAACTTGACCTCCACCCCGTACAGCAGGGTATGGCGGGAATTCGCTCCGGGAGCAATCCGATCCAGCGCTTCGAACATCTCCATAATATCCTTTAAGAAGCGATATGGCAATACCAAAGATAAATCCCCCGGCGTGGCGGACGGCATGGTGGGCCGCACCAGCCCTCTCCGGATGCGCTCCTCTGTGGAACGCCTTCCGTCGCGGAGATCTCCCAGACGCTGTACGATGGGACCGCCGCCCAGCATATTGGCCAGTGCCGCCACATATTTCCCGTAGGCGATCGGTTCCCGGAACGGTTCGGTAAACTGCTTGGAAACCAGTATGGCAAAATTCGTATTGTCGCTCTTCCGGTGGGCATAGGAATGACCGTTGACCGTCATCAGTCCGTCATTGTTTTCCGTCACCACGAACCCCTGCGGATTCATGCAGAAGGTGCGCACCCGGTCGTCGAAGGATTTGGAGAAATATACCAGCTTCGACTCGTAGCAGATATCCGTGATGGGCTCATAGATTTCTGCGGGAGATTCCACCCGGACCCCGATGTCCACCGCATTGGACCGGGTCTGCAGGCCGATGCGGCGCGCTTCCTTCGTGAACCATTCCGCGCCGTCCCGTCCCGGTGCGGCCACCAGGTAGCGGCAGTGATACTCCGTCCCCCCGGCGATGACCCCTTCCACTTTCCTGTCCGCGGAAATGAGAATGCTCTCTGCGGGACACTGAGAAAGAACGGTCACATTCGGCGGCAGACTGTCCCGCATATTGGACAGAATGACACCGTTCACATCCGTTCCCAGATGACGGATGCGGGCGGGAATGAAAGCCAGATCCGCCGCAGCGGCTTTCCGCTTCAGCTCATGAATCTTTTCCAGATGCTCGTCGCCGTAAATCCGGCGTCCCTCTCCGCCGAACCGGCAGTATACACTGTCTACATAGGAAATCAGACGGGCCAGCTCGCCCTTATTCATGTAATCGTCCAGATTTCCTCCGTAATCGGTAGTCAGCGTCAGCTTGCCGTCGGAGAAAGCACCGGCTCCGCCCCAGCCGGATACGATATTGGCCCGCTTTTCCTTCGGCGGGGCATTTCTGTCCCGGTTCAGCGCCAGTCTTTCCCGGATATCCAGTCCCTTTTCCAGAATCAGAACGGAAAGACCCGTATCGGCCAGCTCCAGTGCAGTGAAAATCCCTGCGGGACCTGCACCGATAATGATGACATCATAGTTTTTTGCCATACAAATTCCCCCTGTTTTCCCAAATGAAGCTTTCCCGGGGAAGGAAAGCAACAAAAAAGCCCCCTGCGGGGCCGGATATCTCTTTCGGGATATCCCTTAATTTATTTTACACTATTTTTCCCGGGGAACGCAACTTTTCCGGCAGGCGGAAAACGAACCGGAAAAATCAGAAAAAAACAGACACCGTACACAGGAAGTGCCTGCGGGAGAGACAGGCTGCGGGCCTTTTCCGGACTCCGCAGCCCCGCATTTATAAATATTTCCCGGTCACACTTTCCCTGCAGTTTTTGATTTCCTCTGCCGTGCCTTCAAAAACCACCCGGCCGCCTTCCGTGCCGCCGCCCGGCCCCAGGTCGATGATCCAGTCCGCATTCCGGATGATATCCCGGTCATGCTCGATGACCAGCACCGTTGCCCCTTTGGAAAGAAGCGTCCGCAGCACCTGAAGGAGCGTTTCCACATCCTTCGGATGCAGGCCGATGGAGGGTTCATCGAAAACAAAGAGCGAATCCCCCTGTCCTTTTCCCATCTCCTCCGCCAGCTTGAGCCGCTGTGCTTCGCCGCCGGAAAGTCCCGGCGTTTCCTCGCCCAGCGTGAGGTAGCCCAGTCCCAGATCCCGCAAAACCTGCAGCTTCCGCTGCACCTTCGGAAGGCCGGCGCAGGCCTCCCAGGCTTCATCGACACTCATCGCCATGAGCTGCGGCAGGGAATAGCTCTTTCCGTCCCGGTTCGTCCACCGGATGGATTCCGCCTCCCGGCCGTACCGGGTGCCGCCGCAGTCCGGACAGGTGATTTCCACATCCGGCAGGAACTGTACATCCAGGCTGATTGAGCCCGTCCCGTCACAGCCGCTGCACCGGAGCTTCCCCGTATTGTATGAGAAGGCCCCCGCTCGGAGTCCCTTTTCCTTCGCTCCCTCCGTCCCGGCAAAGGCCTTCCGGAGCTCATCATGGATGCCTGCGTAGGTGGCCACGGTGGACCGCATATTGATGCCGATGGGGGATGCATCAATGAGCCGCACCCGGGAAATCCCCGCCGGGTCCGCAGACTTCACATGAGCGGGAAGCGGCCTTCCCTCCTCCTGCGCCTCCAGTGCGGGAATGAGACTTTCCAAAACCATCGTGGTCTTTCCCGAGCCGGATACGCCGGTCACGACGGTCATCCGGCCCTTGGGGAAGAAAATGCTCAGATCCTGTACGGTATGAATCGGTCCCGTTTCCATGCGGACCGTACCGTCTGCAAAAAGCTCCTCCCTGCCGATCTGCGGAAGAATGCGCAGATGATGTCCGGCCAGATACGGCCCGATGACAGAGCGGGAATTCTTCTTTATGTCGTCAATCGTTCCTTCCCCGAGAACCCGGCCGCCGCCCGCTCCCGCTTCGGGTCCCATTTCAATCATCCAGTCTGCTGCCTGCAGGATCTGCGTGTCATGGTCCACCAGAACCACCGTATTTCCGTCTGCCAGAAGATCCTCCATGACCGCTTTCAGCCCTTCGATATTCGCCGGATGAAGGCCGATGGAAGGCTCATCCAGTACATACAGCACGCCGGTGGTGCGGTTTCGTACCGCCCGGGCCAGCTGCATCCGCTGCCGCTCTCCGGTGGACAGGGTGGACGATGCCCGGTCGAGCGTCAGGTACGACAGTCCCAGGTCCATCAGGCGCTTCGCATTGTCCAGGAAGGACTCACAGATGCTCTCCGCCATGGGTTTCATGAAGCTCTCCATGGAATCCGGCACGCCCTTCACCCATTCCGTCAGCTCCGACAGCGTCATCCGACACGCCGCGTCGAGAGAAATTCCCCGCACCAGAGGCGCCCTGGCCGCCGCAGAAAGACGGGTTCCGCCGCAGTCCGGGCAGATTTCCGTACGGAGGAAACGCTCCACCCGTTTCATGCCCTTCTCATCCTTCACATGGGACAGGGCATTCTCCACCGTATACACCGCATTGAAATAGGTGAAATCCATATCTCCCGCTTCGCCGGTGGTCTTGTTCTGGTATACGATATTCTGCTTCACCGCAGGTCCGCGGAAGACGATATCCCTTTCCTTCTGCGTCAGCTCCCGGAAGGGCACATTCGTACGGACGCCCATCTTCCGGGCGATGTCCTTCATGAGCGACCACATGAGCGTCTGCCACGGAAGGACAGCGCCTTCATCAATGGACAGGCTTTCATCGGGAACCAGCGTGGATTCATCCACCGTACGGACCAGGCCGGTCCCGCCGCAGGTCCTGCAGGCGCCGCCGGAATTGAAAGACAGGTCCTCCGCCCCGGGACCGTAAAAATGCGCGCCGCACACCGGACAGACGATTTCCTTCATGAGCGATACCGCCATGGAGGGCTTTACATAGTGGCCGTTCGGACAGCGGTGGCTCCCCAGCCGGGAAAAGAGGAGACGCAGACTGTTCAGCAGCTCCGTGGACGTGCCGAAAGTCGATCGGACTCCGGGAATCCCCGGGCGCTGATGCAGCGCCAGTGCGGCCGGCACATAGCGGACCTCCTCCGCATCGGCCTTTTCCGCCTGGGTCATTCTCCGCCGCGTATAGGTGGAAAGCGCCTCCAGGTACCGCCGGGACCCCTCCGCATAGAGCACCCCCAGTGCCAGAGAAGACTTTCCCGAGCCGGACACCCCCGCCACAGCGGTGAGCTTCCCCAGCGGGATATCCACATCAATATTCTTCAGATTATGCACCCTTGCGCCCCGCACCTCGATGCAGAACGGCTTCTTCCCGGGACTTCTCATACTGCCTCCTTCCGGATTCCATCCGTTTCCTTTATTGTACCATCGCCGGAAAATGCCGAGGGATGCGTTAAGAAAGCAGCCTCCGATTCTCCCTGACTGCGGAAAAGTCCGATACCCCTGCATCTTTTTAACTTGCCGGCAACTTGCACAATAGTTTCTCCGTTCGCAAAAAGCCCGATATTTCCGCACCTTTTTAATTTGCCGGTAACTTGCACAGCAGTCCGTCCGGCAATTCTGCATACAAAAAATCCCCGCCGAAGCAGGGATTCTTTTCTTGAGTGAGAGTATTCTTTATCTTTCCCGGGTACGGCAGAGACCGCGGTCGCAGTTTCTGAGGAAGCGGAGAAGATGTTCGATTTCCGGAGTGGACGGAAGTTCCTGTTCCATTTCCGCAATGGCTTCTTCCAGTTTCAGTCCGGAACGGAAAATGAGGCGGTATGCCTTCTTCATGTAGCCTTTGACTTCCGGAGTGACATTATTCCGGGAAAGGCCGACGCTGTTCAGGCCGACTACGCGGGCCGGGTTGCCGTCAACAATGACGAAGGGGCATACGTCCTGGACGATCTTGCTCATGCCGCCGACCATGGCGCATGCACCGATCTTTACGAACTGGTGAATTCCGCTCATGCCGCCGATGACTGCATGGTCTTCGACCGTGACATGGCCTGCCACACCGGAATATCCGGACATGACAATATAATCCCCGAAATTGCTGTTGTGCGCAATATGGGTATAAGCCTGGAACATATTATGGGAACCGATGCGGGTTTCGCAGTTTTCCCCGGTGGCTCTGTGAATGGTTACAAATTCACGGATCATGTTGCCGTCGCCGATGACAACGGTGGAATATTCTCCGTGGAATTTCAGATCCTGCGGATCTTCTCCGATAACCGCATGCGGATAAATATGGTTTTCCCTGCCCATGCGCACGTTCTTTGCAATGACTGCATGGGGTCCGATGACTGTGCCGGCGCCGATTTCGCAGTTCGGCCCGATGAAGGCATAAGCACCGATGGTGACATTCTTATGAATGACCGCCGTCGGATCTATGACTGCCGTCGGATGGATCATAGCCTCTTTTGCCGGAATTACTTTCAAGTCCATTCTGTTTTCTCCCTCAAGATGTTTGGTTTATATTTGACCGAAATCAGTGGTTTCCAAAGTTTCTTATAACACAGTCGCGAACTTTTTCCTTTTTTCGAACAGCCGTACAGCCCGATAGAGGAAGTTTTTCGCCCACTGACTCCTTTTTACTCTCTTTTTCTTTGATTTCCTACTCAATCTCAGTCAGCAATCCATTTTCCGGATTTCCGGAGATTATTTGCCTTCCTCTTCATGGTCCTTTGCTTTCTGGGTCGCTTCGGTCGGTTCCATGAGGTAGAAAAGGAAATCTGCTTCTGCCTTATGCACGCCGTTGACGCTGCATTCGCAGTGTACCTTGCCCATACGGCCCAGAATCTTCTTGATCTTTGCCTTGGTCACCAGTACGTCTCCGGGAAGAACCGGAGATCTGAAGCGGACATGGTCCATGCCGGTGAAGAGCGGAATCAGACCGCGGTTTTCCGGATTATACTGCAGGCATACGCCGCCGACCTGTGCCATAGCTTCGCAGATGAGAGCGCCCGGCATGATAGGATGTCCCGGGAAATGGCCCTGGAAAAACGGTTCGTTGATGGTTACGCATTTTTCTCCGATCGCATAATCCATCGGTACCATTTCGGTGATCTTGTCTACCAGAAGCATGGGGTAGCGGTGGGGAAGGATTTCCATAATTTCTTCAACATTCAATTCCATTTGATTTGCCTCCTCGTACTTTATTGCTGTTATCTGAAGTATAAAATCATTTTTTCAATTCGGAAAGCTTTTCGGAAAGCTCCGCATTCAGTTTATGGCTGCCCAGTACGGAAATGATGTGTCCGTGAACCGGTCCGATCAGGGAAATATCCCCGAGGATATCCAGAATCTTGTGGCGGACCAGTTCGTCCGGGAAACGCAGTTTGGAGAGACATTCCGTCTCGGAATAAACCACGGCATTTTCCAGGGTGCCGCCCTTGCCCAGTCCCATTTTTCTCATGGCTTCCAGTTCCCAGGTAAAGCCGATGGTGCGGGCGGGAGCGATTTCCTTCCTGTAGGATTCCTGATTGATGACCACATCCAGCATCTGGGTGCCCAGAAGCGGATGGGGATTGATGGAAGTGAAGGTGATGCGCAGTCCGTCATACGGAAGAGCTGCAATGAATTTCCGATCGCCCTCATAAATGGACACCGCTCTGTCTACGGTCAGGATTTCGATTTCCTCATCCTGTTCCACGATGCCTGCTTCTTCCGCCATGTCTACGAATACCTTGGCGGAGCCGTCTCCCACGGGGGGCTCCGGCGAAGTCATTTCGATATAGCAGTTGTCGATCTGCAGAGCATAGAGTCCGGAAAGAACATGCTCTACGGTAAATACCCGGGCTTCTCCTTTTTCCAGAGTCGTCGCCCGAAGGGTATTGGTGATGTATTCCCGTCTGGCGGGAACCTCCGGCGCGCCTTCCAGGTCAACCCGGCGGAAAATAATGCCTGTTCCTGCGGGCGCCGGCTTCATGGTCATGGAGACAGGCAGTCCCGAATGAAGGCCGTTCCCCTCATAGGAAACCGATTTTCCTATGGTGTGCTGTTTTCTTTTCAAAGCGTAAAACTCCTTCTGTTTATGCAATCTACTAATTATACCCTGTTTTCTTTCATTTCCGCAACCATTCTTTTCCGCTTTCCCGGGAAAAGGAGACCGGAAAATTCCTCATTTTCCCTGCTGCCGTTCCCATTCGATGCGGCCCAGCTCGATGGCCCCGGTCAGGCCTGCCCGGTCTTCCAGGAGAGGCGGCACGATGTAGTCGCCGATCTTTTCTTCCAGCATGGGCGAGCGGACATAGCCGCCCACATATTCTCTGACGCCGTCCCGGATCATCGGGAAAAGCTGCTTCCGGTGCATGACGCCTCCGCCCAGAATGATTTTTTCCGGAGAATACATCAGCACCAGGTTGGTGACGCCCTGAGACAGGTACCACGCCTCCAGATCCCAGACCTCTTCCCGGTCCATCAGATTTTCTCCTTTTTCTCCCCACCGTTTCTCTATGGCCGGCCCGGAGGCGTATCCTTCCAGACAGACTGCTTCTCCCTTGCAGGGATGGGCTCCGCAGGTTCCGGCAAATTGATCGTCCCTGCGGCGCACCACCCGCATATGGCCCGCTTCCGGATGGATGAGCCCGTGAAGGAGCTTTCCCTCCTGATAGACGCCGACGCCGATTCCCGTTCCGACTGTCATATATACGACAACTCCGCAGCCTTTTCCTGCGCCGTATACGGCCTCGCCGAGAGCCGCTCCGTTCACGTCCGTGTCAAAGGCTACGGGAATATGAAAGGCATCCCGGAAGGGCGACAGGAAACCCACGTGCTGCCAGCCGTCCTTGGGTGTGTCCATCACAAATCCGTAGGTCGGAGAACGGCGGTTCAGATCCAGAGGTCCGAAGGACGCCACCCCCAGCGCAGCGACCGGATGCTCCCGGAACCATTCCAACAGCCGGGGAATCACGATTTCCGGCCGTTCCGTGGGAAATTTTGCCGATTCCCGGATTTCCAGCTTTCCGTTTTCATATTCTCCCGTGCCGCAGATAATTTTTGTGCCGCCTGCTTCAATGCCGCCGAATATCATAAAAGTTTTCCTTTCTTTCCAGAAATTGTATATTCCGAAGAGGCTCCGTCCGTTCTTTCCAGTTCCTCTTCATCCATTACGGGAATGCCCAGAGCTGCAATGCGCCGGGCCAGAAGACCCATGCCGGGCACCCTCGTCCCGGTAAAGGACCCGTCATAAATTTCATGACTGCCGCAGGTGGGGCTCCTCGCCTTGAGAACGGCCAGATCCGCTCCGAATTCCCTGATCTTTTTCATCGTCTGCTCCACGCCCCGCTCATAGAGAGCGGTCACATCCTCTCCGTCCCGGCGGATGACCCGGCCCCGGAGGATTTCCACAGGCGGACGGGGCGAAGGCAGGACCGCAATTTCCGGACAGACCGGAAGGATTTCCTTGTCCTTCAGAAACGCCTTTACTGTTTCATTTTCATTGTTTCCCCCGCTGTACTTGCAGTTCCGCCCCAGCAGGCAGGCGCTTACGATAACCTTCATTTTTTCTCTCCGAAAGACAGCCGCGCCCGCACAGCATCCGCCGCATCCCACGGCAGATAGGTGTAGGCATAGAGGTATGTCTTTTCCGATACGGGGAAGAGGTAGTAGGAAACCCGTCCCTTCTGCCCCGTGATTTCATAGGCGATGGAATCTCCGGACCGGCTGTGTACTGCAGAGGACTCCCTGAACTGGTCCATGGTGTCCAGCTTTGCCTTTGCCGCATCCTTATCAATAAATTCACAGGTCAGCATGACCTTCTTTTTCTGCAAGATTTCCAGCCGGCCGTTTTTCTCCCGCAGGGAAAAATCATCGCTGTCATCCAATGCAACGGGAATGACTTCTCCTCCCGCCGTTTTGAAATCCATCCGGGATTCCTTCCCGCAGCCCGCAAAGGCAACAAGGAAAAACAGGGCCATCAGTCCCGCGAGGAACAGCTTTCCCCGCGTACTTCCGTAGATTTTCATACTTCCTCCTTCATTCCGCTCAGGCTCCGGCTGACAATCTGTCCGTCTTTTATGGTGAGCGATCTTCCGTGATACCGGTCCAGCGTCGACCGGTGTCCCACACTGACCACGGTCCGCTTCTCATCCGAAACCAGCCGGGTATACAGCGCCGTTTCCGTGTCCTCATCCATGGCGGATGATGCTTCATCCAGGAAAACATAGGGCGCATCGTGAAGGAAAATCCGCACGAAAGCGAGCTTCTGCTGTTCTCCCAGAGACAGCGTGCGTCCCCAGTCGGCGGTCTCCCCCAGAGAGGGAATCCATTGGGACAGGCCGCATTCCTCCATGAGGCGGATCAGCTTTTTCTCATCTCCCGAAGGCGACGGATAAAAGGCAGCCGCCCGGAGTGTCCCTATAGGCATGTACGGCCGCTGGGGAATGAAAAGGGATTCCGCCCGGCGGGGAAAGGTGATTTTCCCCGTTCCGTACGGCCAGATGCCGGCCAGTGTGCGGAACAGCGTGGATTTTCCCGATCCGGAGGGGCCTTTTACGATGACCTTTTCGCCCGGACGGATATCCAGGGAAATGTTCCGGAGAAGACACCGTCCGCCGGGAACGGAAACCGTCACATTCTCCAGGGAAATTCCCTCCCGGCAGGTCCGTTCCAGACTGCCTGCACGCTCCGTCTCCGCATCGGCGCGCTGCATATGCTCATCAAAGGTAAGAAGACGTTCCGCACAGGACTGCCATTCCGCCAGAGAGGAGTACACATCCACAAAGTATGACAGGGACTCCTGCACCTTGCCGAAGCAGTTGGCCACCTGCATGAGGCCCCCGAGGGAAATGGATTTCATCAGGTACCGCGGCGCCGCTACCACAAAGGGGAAAATAATGGCAATCTGCGCATAGGAATTGGTCAGCCAGGACAGCTGCTTTTCCTTCCGGATGATCAGCACCGTATTCGCCACTGCCCGGGCAAAACGGCCCCGCAGGATGGACCGCTCCGAGGCGGCACCGTCATAGAAAGCTACACTTTCCGCAGTTTCCCGGAGACGCATCATGGCATAACGGAAGTCTGCTTCCATCCGCTGCTGCACGAAATTCAGCCCCACCAGATAATGGCCCACCTTGTGGGTAATCCACGTTCCCAGAAGGGAATAGGCCAGTGCCGTCCATACCAGGTAGCCGTAAACCGTGAAGCTTCCGTCCCCGAAGGGCAGCGTCAGCGGCTCCGACAGCTCCCACAGGATGAAGATGAAGCATACAATGGTCACTGCCGCCCGGAGAATCCCGCTGAAAAAGGCCAGCGTCTGCGCCGTAAACAGCTTGATATCCTCGGAAATTCGCTGATCCGGATTGTCCGCCCCGCCGGAAGAAAACATTTCCATCCGGTAATACAGCTCCCGCCCGGTCCACCGGTCCAGGTAATAATCGGTGAGCCACCGCCGCCACCGCAGCGCCAGAGACTGCTGCAGGTAAAAGGCATAGACGGAAAAGGCAATATGCCCGAAAGCCAGCACGGTAAACCGGAGCAGCCCGTGATATACGCCGTCTGCATCGTAATTCTGAAGTGCACTGTAAAAATCATTAAACCAGTCGTTCAGAAGCAGCGTCATGTACACCGCCAGCACGGTGAGCACGATGATTCCGAAAAGGTACAGGAAAGCACTCTTCCTTTCCCTTCCCTTCCAGTATCGTCCGATCAGCCCCCAGAGGGCGATGATGAATTTTCTGTTCCAATGGCCGGACTGCATGAATTTCCTCCTTTCCGGCGAACACAGGAAATATGTCTTATTATACCACCGGGAAATTCCCGCCTGTCTTTTTTGCCGTCCGTTCTGTTGCTGTCTGTTCTATAATAATGTACAGAGAAATCCTTCAGGAATCGGTAAAGGAGGTCATACCCATGAAAAAAAAATTTGAACCGGCATGCTGGCTCTATCCGGAGCCGGTGCTCGTCATCGCCACGAAGGACGGGGAAGGAAAGGAAGATGCCATGGTTGCCGCCTGGGGCGGAATCTTCGACACGAACCAGATCGGCTTCACTCTGGACCACACCCACAAAACGACCGCCAATATCCGGGAGACAAAAGCCTTCACGGTGAGCATCCCCACCGCAGCCCTTATGGCTGCCACGGACTACCTGGGCACGGTCAGCGGAAACCGGGTGGAAGGAAAAATTGAAAAAGCCGGCCTTCATACCGTACCGGCCAAAACAGTGAATGCCCCCGTCATTGAAGAATATCCCCTCACCTTTGAATGTGAGCTGGTGCAGACCTACCCCATCGGAGAGGATTTCCATTTCGTAGGACAGATCAAAAAAATCCTGGCCGATGAATCCATCCTCACCGACGGCCGGATTGACTATCGGAAAGCGGATTTCCTTTCCTTCGATCCCGTCGGCCGCACCTATGTCCGTCTCGGTGAAACAGCCGGACACTGCTGGCAGGAAGGGAAGAAATTCCTGTAATCCGTCCCGCAGCAAAACGCTTTGCAGAGAGCTTTCTGAAAAGAAATCTGAAAAAGCGCAGGAAATGTCTCCTGCGCTTTTTGTCTGTCTATTCCTTTTCCGGCTCCGGCTGAATCCACGGACGGTAGATGCCCGCCTTCCGTTTCCGTTCGCTGGTCTGTGAAATATACGTCCCGGATACGATATTCTTAAATCCGTGCTTTCGGGCCGTCTCAAACATGGCCTTCACGAAGGGACACGCCGAATGGTGATGATTGTCCGATACCATGCAGGACGCAAAGTGAAGGACCGTATCCTCCTTCCGGATGCCCGCATCGGCCATACGCCGCGCCAGATGCTCCAGCTCCTGGGCCAGCCTATGCCCCGGACAGCCGCCGCAGGAAAGCGTCATGTACCTTGTATCCTCCGGATAATCCCGGAACATCCCCTTCCGTGCGTAAAAATCCCGCACGCACAGAAAGCCTGCACAGCGTTTTTCGATTTCATCACACTGCACGACAATGACAAACTGACTCATAAAACTGCCTCCTTCCGCAGAAATCCTCTCTCAGCTCACAACCGTACCGTTTTCCATGAAATCGGAAACGATCCGCTTCATCTCCCCGAATCTTCTCTTGGCAATGGGCAGAACCCTTCCGCTCCGAAGAATCACCTTGTCGCCCCGAAGCTCTGCCACCTCATCCAGATTGACCAGGACTCCCCGGCAGGACGATACGAAAGCAAAGCGGGACCTTTCCTTCAGCTGTTCCTCGATTTCGGAAAGCCTTACCCGCAGACTGATTTCCCGGCCCGTTTTCAGGCAAAGTGTCTGCTGATGATCGCTGCTCACCACAGCCTCCAGATCGGACAGTTCCACCGCCAGGGCGGCGCTTCCGCTCTTGAAAACGATCGTCTTGTGCCAGCTGTTTTCCGTCATCTGTGCCGCCCGCCGCAGCGCCTCCCGGACTTCTTCCTCTTCCGGATGAGCCGGCAGATAATGGAGGGCTCCCAGACGGAATGCCGCCTTCATGTACTCCTCACTGTCCGACAGGAAAATCAGGGCAAAGTCCTTTTTCTTCTCCCGGATCTTTTCCGCCATCTGCACCGCTTCCCTGCCCGAAGCCGCTCCGCTCAGGAAAAGGATATCAAAATCCCGTTTCCCGTCCTGCCAGTCCCGGATAAAAGGAAAACTGCTGTCATAGGAGCAGCAGCTGACCCGCTTTCCCAGATTCCGGAAATACACCGCACACGCTTTCTGGATTGTTACCGCCGCAGGTCCGTCGGCCCCGACAACTGCCACATAAATCATGATTCCTCCTTTCTCCGCCTGCTGCGCCTCAGACACAGCTCCGGCCGGAATGTAAAAAGCCGTTCTTATTTAAAAATAGAAATACCTTCATATATATAATCCTGCCGTTTCAGTCCAAATACCAATAGCAAAAAATCATGGAATTTGCCGTTTCTGTCTCTGTTTTCCTCCCGAACGATCCCCACTTTGGCGGAACATCTTCCGCAAATACGTTCCCGCCGCTGTTTTCGGACATTCCCGTCCTTTTTATCCTATTTACTTTTATTATAAGTAAAATTCCTGCATAGCGGCAACACTTTATTTTCTTCAATAAAATCCTCTTATCAATAAGCTTTCGGATAAAAAATAACTCATGAAAAGATTCCGTCAAACAAATAATTCCCGAAAAATGTGTTTTCCGGACGAACACAGGCCCGGGACGGCGGATTTCTCCCTTCTTTCCCCAGGAAGATTTTTCAGGGTATAATACTATTGTAAATATCGCACCGGGCGGTCCTTTCCCGCCGGCTTTTTCTCAGGAGGTAAAAAATGGTGTCTCCTTTTATTTTTCAGAACCGCACCAAAGTCTATTTCGGAAACGGCATGCTCTTCCATCTCCATGAAGAGCTGGCCAGAAGAGGCAGGAGAGTGCTTCTGGTTTACGGCTCCGGCTCCATCAAGAAAAACGGAATTTATCCGATCATTCTCCATGAAATCGAACAGGCCGGCCTTTCCGGCTATGAGCTGTCCGGCGTAACCGCCAATCCCGATATCCGGCTGGTCCGTCAGGGCGTCAGCCTTTGCCGGAGAGCTGCCATCGACCTGATCCTGGCTGTAGGCGGCGGAAGCGTCCTCGATACGGCCAAGGCCATCGCCGGCAGCGTTCCCTATGAGGATGATCCGTGGGACCTGATCAAGAGCAGAGCGCAGATCCGGGAAGCGCTCCCCGTCATTGCCGTGCCCACCCTGGCATCCACCGGCTCGGAAATGAACGGCTGCGCCGTTATCTCCAATGGGGACACCCGGGAAAAATGCGGCTGGACAGCAGAACCGCTCCGCCCGGCCGTTTCCTTCCTCTGTCCGGAAAACACCTACTCTGCGGATGCCTATCAGACCGCCTGCGGATCGGCAGATATCCTGTCCCACCTTCTCGAGGTCTATCTGCAGAAGGAAGAAACCTTTGATGCCGTGGAGGAATTCATGGAAAGCATGATGCGGAGCGTCATCAAGTACGCTCCCATGGCCATGGAAAATCCCGAATGTGAGGAAGCCCGGGCAAATCTGCTCTGGGATGCCTCCTGGGCCATCAATGATTTTGTCGAAAGCGGCCATGCCGTTGCCTGGTCCTGCCATGCCATGGAGCATGAGCTTTCCGCCTTCTACCGCATCACCCACGGCCTGGGCCTGGCGATCCTCACCCCTGCTTTCCTGTCCCATGTGCTGAATGAGGAAACCGCTCCCCGTCTGGCCCGCTTTGCCGTCAATGTCATGGGTGTCAAGCCGAAGAAATCCCTGAAAAAGACCGCCGAAAAAGGCATCCGGAAACTGTCCGGCTTCTTCTGCAAGACACTGGGCCTGCCGGGGACCCTCTCTCAGATCGGCATCGGCAGCGCCGACTTCGAGAAAATGGCCGACCAGTGCCTCGCCTGGAAAGGCAAAAACGGCGTCATCCACGGCTTCATTCCTCTCGAAAAGAAAGATATCCTGGAAATTTACCGGAAAGCATTGTAAATTGTAAGAAAATTTATTTCCCTGCATAAAAATAAATGATTGACACCCCGCCGGGAAACCGATATAATACGGGCCATACAGCAAATTTTATTTCAGCGAGGGCGCTGTCCTTCTCCATAAGGAGGGACAGCGCCCTTGTGTTTTCTCAGACGAACAAGAGAGGGGTATCTGTATGAAGAACTGGAAGAAACTGCTTTGCGCCGCCATGGCCTCCTGCGCACTGACCGCTGCCGCAGCACTGGATGTATCCGCTGCCGACGCAGCACCGGAACCGCATAAGCCGGTCATCGGCATTACCTGGAAGAGCAATACCCAGGACTACACCGCCTTCAAGAAAATCATTGAAATGGCCGGCGGCATTCCCGTAGAGCTTCCGCAGGTCAAGAGCAAAGATGTGGCCTACAATGCAGACGGCTCCGTCAAAAAGGACTGTGTTTATCCTTCCGGCATGCTGAAGGAAGAGTATGCCGATGCCATCAAGGACAACCGCTTTGACAATACGAACGTCGCAGAAGCCATGAAAGGCGTGGACGGCGTCTTCTTCACCGGCGGGGAAGATATCAGCCCCTCTCTCTACCGCATCCCCCAGAAGGAAGAAAATCTGGGCGGTGCCATCAATGCAGCCAGAGACATTTCCGACTATACCCTGATGTCCTACTGCATCGAAAACAACATTCCCGCTTTCGCCGTATGCCGCGGCCAGCAGATGCTGGGCATCGTATCCGGTGCGGCCATGATTCAGGATCTGCCCACCTACTACAATGCAAACAGCCCGAAAAAGGAAGCCGCCATCAAGGGTGTACACCGCTATATTCCGGGAACTACGGAGGACTATGTCCACCATGATGTTTCCATCTTTAATATTCCGTCCCACCTTCATGAAATCGTGGGAGCGGACCATCTGGAAAAGGTTTCCTCCTGGCATCACCAGGCTGTCCTGAGCATCAAGGGCACCCCGCTCGTTCAGACTGCGGAAACCATCCGCGGCGGCGTTTCCGTTCTCGAAGGCATCGAGAACCCCTACAGGGATTTCATCGTAGGCGTCCAGTTCCATCCGGAAAACGACCTGAAAGAAGTCCTGATCAACGGCAAGGACCCCTCTGGATTCTGCGACACCGATACCTGCCTGCGCTTCTTCCGGGCTCTGGTCAAAGCCGCTTCCAAATAACCGGTTTCAAATCCGATAACCGTCCCTTTCGGGACGGTTATTTTTATATTTTTATGCATTTCTTCAAACTGCCTTTGATTCTCTTCCGGTACTGTATCCGGTCCCCCTCGGGCGGTGCTCCCGCTCTGCCTGAAAATGCCGGCAAAAGTCTGCTGTATGCACTGTTTCCGGAAAGGAGCCGGTGATTTCCGTCAGAAAAGCCTCATTCCGCCTCCGATTTTTCTTATCCTGCTTCCTTTTTCGGTGTTAAAATAAAGAAAAAAGAAAGATGATTCCGGCTATCCGTTCTGCAGAGGGAGGTTCATTATGAAACACGGTATGTATTCCCCATTATTCAATCCCTACTTACATCATGAAGCAGAGAGAGACAAGCTTTACCAAAAGCTCTATAACCTCCCCGGGACATGCCATCTGGATATCCCCATTGCTTCCTTTCATGCCCGCACCTCCTATCCGGCCTTCTTTTTCCATACAGAGGATATCGACAGGATCACCGAACGAATCCGGAAGCTGAAAAAGGAACTGGATGAACGCTGGCTGGAAATGACCGACCGGAAACGGGAAGAGACCCTCCGGCGGCTCATGAAAAAGGAAATCGAATGCTCCGCCGCCATCGAAGGAATCGAATGCTCCGAGAAGGAGCTGTGTCTTGCCGAAAATGCCCTCCGGGAAGGAAAGGAACCCGTTCCCTTTTCCGGCATCGTCAAAGCCTATGAACAGCTGATCGGCGGAAAGAAATTTCCCTTCGACACCTGCGAGGATATCCGTGCCTTCTACAATGATTTCATCCTCGATGACATCCTGCGGAGAAATCCGGAAAATTTCCCCGACGGCTATATTTTCCGTAAAGACGGCGTGGAAATTACCTACGGAAACAAAATCCGCCACAAAGGCACCTATCCGGAAGCCCTCATCATCGAATACACGGAAAAGGCGCTGCAGCTCAAAAATTCGTCCGACTGGCCCCTGCTGATCCGCCTTGCGGCTTTCCTTTTCCTCTTCGGATACATCCAGCCCTTTTATGACGGTACGGGACTTACGGCCCGGTTCATTGCAGCCTGCCATATCACCCGGGAGATCAGCCCCTTTGCAGCACTTTCCTTCTCCCCGGTCCTTCTGGAGAATAAGGACTACTGCTTCCATCTGTACGAAAACACCTGCTCCACCGCCAACCGGGGCTGTCTGACCGGCTTCATCGTCGGATTCCTGGAAATCATGGAGCTGGCTTCCGAAAAGGCGCTGGAAGAAATCTGACCCCAAAAACTGCATACGGTCCGAAAACCGGAGGAAATATCCTCCGGTTTTTTTATGCGGCCTTTGCAGAAGCCTCTCTGCTCTTTCTAACATTTTTATACAAAATCTTAAAATGTTTAATTATTAGGATTTTAATGATATAATGAAGACAAATCAGAAACCGAATTTTCTCCGTCCTGTGGAAAAGAGGGGGATGCAAACATGAGCAGAAAGAAAATCATCATCTGTGCCGGAATCATTCTGGCGGTGCTGGCCGGAGCAGGCTGGTATTTCCTGGACCGGCAGGCCCGGGAGGAGGCAGCGCAGACGCTGACGCTTCACGGAAATGCCGATGTACGGGAAATTTCCCTCGCTTTCCGGGAGAGCGACCGTATTTCCGAAGTTCTTGTTTCGGAAGGGGATACGGTGAAGAAGGGACAGGTGCTGGCCCGTCTGGATTCGCAGGCGCTGAAGCTGGATATCGCCAAGCTGCAGTCGGATATTGCCGCTCAGGAAGCCTCCGTGGATAAGCTCCACAACGGGGAACGTCCGGAGGTCGTCCGTCAGGCGCAGGCCAATTACGCCTCCGCCCAGGCTGCGGCCAATAATGCGGAACGGCTGTATCAGCGGCAGCAGCAGATTTTCGATACCGTACAGGGCGTGAGCCGGCAGGAGCTGGACAATGCCCTGTATGACCGGAACGCCAAGGCACAGGCTGCAGAAGCTGCCCGTCAGACCATGGAAGAAGCGCAGAACGGCTACCGGGAAGAGGATATCCGTGCAGGAGAAGCGCAGCTGCAGAGCCTGAAGGATTCTCTGGCCAAGGAAAATTATATTCTTTCCCAGTATGAGCTGATTTCTCCGTCCGACGGCGTAGTCCGTTCCCGTCTGCTGGAACCGGGCGATATGGCAGGACCGTCCTCGCCGGTCTTCAAGATTTCCCTGCTGGACAAAAAATGGGTCCGGGTGTATGCAGGAGAAACAGATCTGCCGAAAATTTATGAGGGCCAGCCGGCCACGGTATACCTGGACGGGACGAAGGATACCCTCACCGGACAGGTGGGATATATTTCCGATACGGCGGAATTTACCCCCAAGACGGTGCAGACCGATGAGCTCCGGACAGCTCTGGTCTATGAGGTGCGGGTGTATGTGGATGATGCGGACAACCGGCTCCGTCTGGGCATGCCCGCTACGGTAAAGATCAGCCTCTGAGGTGCCTATGGATGAATATGTGATCGACGCAAGGGGAATCCGGAAGAGCTTCCCCGCCGGAGACGCTGTGCCCGAAGAGGCCCTCCGGGGCATCGACATGACGGCTCCGGCAGGACAGCTTACGGCGCTGATCGGTCCGGACGGGGCGGGAAAGACCACCTTTCTCCGCATTCTCTGCGGTCTCATGAAGCCCACAGCGGGAACGGTCTCCGTTCTGGGGACGGACGTCACAAAAACGCCGCAGCAGGTACAGGAGCGTCTTTCCTACATGCCGCAGAAATTCGGCCTGTATGAGGATCTCACCGTCCGGGAAAATATGGATCTCTATGCGGATCTGCACGGGATTCCCCGGGAAGCAAGACCGGCCCGGTATGAAAAGCTGCTCCATATGACAGGGCTTTCCCCCTTTACGGAGCGCCTGGCAGGAAAACTCTCCGGAGGAATGAAGCAGAAGCTCGGTCTGGCGTGCACACTGGTGCGGACTCCCGATCTGCTCATTCTGGATGAGCCTACCGTCGGCGTAGACCCCCTGTCCCGGAAGGAACTGTGGGAAATCCTGCTGGCCATGAAGCAGGAGGAGCACCTGTCGGTACTGGTCACGACGCCCTACATGGATGAAGCCGCTCTGTGCGACCGGGTTTACCTGCTGAATCACGGCCGTTTCCTTTTCCGGGGAACGCCGGAACAGCTGCGGGAGACGGCACAGGGCTTCTGCTACGGCACGAAGCCGCCGGAAAATGTTCCCACCCGCATGGTGCAGAGCCGCCTTCTCACCGACCCGGCGGTGATTGACGCCGTTCCCTCCGGCGGAATGGTCCGTTTCATCACCCGTGTGCCGGACGGCGCGCTCTCCGGACTTTCCGAGCTCCGCCTTTCCCCGCAGCCCATGGAGTCCCGTCTGGAGGACGGCTTCATGATGCTTCTCAAGGAGGATGCGGAAAAGGAAAAGGGCGATGTTCCCCTTTACGGAACGGACAAGGTGGATATTTCCTCCTTTGACGACCCGTCCTCCCATGACACGGTTATTACGGTCCGCCATCTGGTGAAGAAATTCGGAGATTTCACCGCCGTGGACGATACGAACTTCACCGTACACCGGGGAGAAATTTTCGGTCTTCTCGGTCCGAACGGCGCCGGCAAGACAACCACCTTCAAGATGCTCTGCGGCCTCCTGCCCGCAACGGGCGGCGAGCTTTCCGTGGCCGGTGTGGATCTGCGCACGGCCCGCACGCAGGCCCGGGCCCGCATCGGATATGTGGCGCAGAAATTTTCTCTCTACTCGGCCATGACGGTTTTTGAAAATCTCCGTTTCTTCGGCGGCATTTACGGTCTCTCCGGAAAACGTCTCCGGGAACGGATTGCGGAGGTCATGGAGGAATTCGACCTGACGGAGAAGCAGCATGAACCGGCGGGAACTCTCCCGGGCGGCTTCAAGCAGCGTCTTTCCATGGCCGCCGCACTGATTCATCAGCCGAAAATTCTTTTCCTTGATGAACCCACCAGCGGCATCGACCCCATCGCCCGGCGCCGTTTCTGGCAGCAGATCACCGCGCTTGCCGCCGCAGGCACCACCATCATCATCACCACCCATTTCATGGAAGAAGCGGAATACTGCGACCGCATGATGATTCAGGATCAGGGCAGGCTCCTCATCCTGGGCAGACCGTCGGATATCCGGAAGGAAATGGGCCGGCCCGATGCAGATATGAATGAAATCTTTATTTCCATTGTGGAGAAGGGCCGAAGCAGCCCCTCTTCCGGAGCATAATCAGACACAGCAAGGAGGTGCGCCATGTCTTTCCCCAGTGAATCGGGCTTTTTCCGCCGTCTCCGGGCTCTGACGGTCAAGGAATGGAAGCAGCTTCTCCGGGACAACAGCTCCCTCCTTCTGGGCATCGTGCTGCCTCTTGTCCTGATTTTCATTATCGGCTACGGCATGAGCCTCGATGTGAAAAACGCCCCCGTCGCGGTGGTGCTGGAGGACCATTCCCCCACCGCCCGGCAGATGGTGAATTTCACGGAAGGCTCGGAGTATTTCTCTCCCGTCTATGTCCATGACCGGACCTCCGCCTATGAAATGATGCGCACCCACGAAGCAGAGGCCTGCCTGATCGTCCCCACAGATTTCACAGAAAAGCTCATGAAGGGCGAAGGTCAGCTGCAGCTCATCCTGAACGGAAGCGAAGCCACCACAGCCATGTCGGTGCAGCGGTATGTGGAAGCCGCCGTTGCGGACAAGGCGATTGCCCTTGCCGCTTCCTCCCCGCAGACGGGAAAGGGAACGGTCATTCCCGTCACCCGGAGCTGGTTCAATGACGCCAATACAAGCTCCTGGTTCTTTGTACCGGGCATCTTCATGCTTGTCCTCACCATCAGCGGCGTTTTCCTGACGTCCGTCGTCATGGCCCGGGAATGGGAGCGGGGCACCTTCGAGTCCCTTTTCATTACCCCGGTGGGCATCCCGGAAATCATCCTGGCCAAGGTCATCCCCTACTTTGCGGTTGCCATGGCGGGCATGGTGCTCTGCCTCATCGCGGGGCGCCTCCTCTATGACCTGCCCCTGCGGGGCTCCCTGGTGCTGCTCATCTTCATGAGCATGCTCTACCTGGTCATCATGCTTTCCCTCGGCCTTGTGCTGTCCGCTCTGACAAAGAGCCAGTTCCTGGCCTATCAGATTGCCCTGATTCTGAGCTTCCTCCCGTCGGTCATGCTGTCGGGGCTCCTTTTCGATATGCATTCCGAGCCGGTGCTGATCCGGTGGATCAGCCATATTTTCCCGGCCACCTTTTATCTGGAGGTGCTGAAATCGCTCCTCCTGTCGGGCAACTATTATCCCCTTCTCCTGGAAAACGGAGCCGTCCTCGTTTTCACCGCGCTTCTTCTTATGGGCCTTGCGTGGAAGCTGACGAAGAAAGAAGTATGACCCGATTTTCCATTTTCCCTTTCCGCGAGGTGATCCCATGAACCAGAATTTCCGGGAAACGTTCCTGACCCTTCTCCGGCACATCCTTTTCCTGTGCCAGAAGGAGCTCCTCGTATCCTTCAAGGATCGGCGGATGCAGGTCATGATGGTCATGCCCGTCCTGATTCAGGGCTTCCTTTTCGGCTATGCCGCCAATTTCAATCTGGAGGAAGCGCCCTATGCCGTGGTGGATGAATCCCGGAGCGCTGCCTCCCGGGAGCTTCTCGCCGGGCTGGACGGCGGCGATCTTTTCATCCGCGTGAAAACTCTGGACAATTCCGCGCAGATTGCCGATGAAATTGATTCCGGCCGGGTCATCCTCGCCATTGTGATTCCCCGGGATTTCCAGGATAAGCTGTCCCGGGGCGAACAGGCGCCGGTGCAGATCATCACCGACGGAAGAAACAATTCCATTGCCGGTGCGGTCACGTCCTACGTTTCCTCCGTCATTACTAATTTTAATGAAAAGAACGGCGTGCGCAGCCCCGTCACAGTGGTTTCCCGCACCTGGTACAATCCGAACCAGATCACCCGTTGGAACTTCCTCCCCAGTCTGATTGCCATGATTGCCTTCGTGCAGGTCGTGCTCCTTGCCGGTCTTTCCATCGCCAAGGAAAGAGAGGACGGCACCTTCGATCAGCTGCTGGTGACGCCGCTCACGCCGGGAGAAATCCTCATCGGGAAAGCCATGCCCTCCATCCTGGTCGGCCTTTTCCAGACCTTCATGCTCTACCTCATCGCCCGGTACTGGTTCTCTGTCCCCTTCTCGGGGAGCTTCTTCGTTCTTTTCTTCCTGATTTTCCTCTTCATCCTTGCCTCTACAGGCATCGGCCTTTCCGTATCGGCCATTGCCCGGAACATGCAGCAGGTTCTGGTGTATGTGCTGGTGCTCGTCCTGCCCATGGCCCTTCTTTCCGGCATTGCCACCCCTATCCGGAATATGCCTGATTTCCTGCAGATCCTGACCTATGCGGACCCCATGCGGTTTGCCGTGGATGCGGTCAAGCGGATTTATCTGGAAGGGTGCTCCCTCTATGATGTGCGCATGGACATCCTGCCCTTATTCATCATCACCTGCATCACACTGCCCATTGCAGGCATGCTCTTCCGGAAACGGACCTGATTTCTCTCCCTGTAAAAATCCCCGCCGGGTGCCTGCCCGCGGGGATTTCTTTTTTTGTTTTCTTCGGTTCTTTTCCGGCTGTCTCCGTCATGACCGCATCAAAAAAGACCGGACCTCGGTCCGGTCTCCCTCTCAGGATTTTGCATCCAGTTTTTCTCTCAGTCCCTGCAGCGGCTTCAGGAAAAGCTTCGCCAGGATTCCCACCAGAAGAGCAGCGGCAATCGTGCCTGCGCCCACGCCGGCCGGCTGATAGAGGAAAGCGATTCCCAGGATGACGGAAAGGACCACCAGCGTCACATCAAAGGCTACCTTGATATTGCCGAAAGCAAAGGGAGAAACCTCTGCCACGGAACGAACCACGCCTTCGCCTGCAAGGATGACCACATTGGAGATGATTTCCAGTGTCACGCCCACGGCCACGCAGAGGATGCCGATGAAGCAGAAAACCCACTGCTCGCCGTAGCTGTGATAGGTAATGCCCGACAGGAGACTGTCTGCACCGTCAATCATGAAGCCGAAGATCACGCCCACCAGCAGCTGGAAAAGCTGGATCGGTTCATACCGTTTCCGGAGAAGAAGAATCTGGATGCCCACAAAGGCCAGATGCATCAGAATCGTTGCCATTCCCACGGACAGCCCGGATATCAGCCCTGCCACATAGGGAAGACTGGAAATGGGAGATGTGCCCAGATCCGCTTTAATGGAGAAAACCACGCCGACTGCCATAACAGCCAGTCCCAGCAAAAGGATAAAATACCGAATCAGCAGATGATTCTGTTTTTTCATGGAAACGCCTTCTTCTTCCAAAATAAAAAACGGCGGAAATGCATGCCGTCTAACACTTTTATTATAGGCTTATCAAACAGGCAGGGCAAGAGGAAAACGAAAGATTTCTTCCTTTCCCGGGCCTGCTTTTCCGTCCGTCCCGCGCAGCCCGCACTTCTCCGGGAAAAATTTCTTTTCCCTGTTTTTTCACTCTGCCGTAGGCATTCCCCGGAAAATATGATACACTTGGCTTACAGACCAAAGGAGGATCCGTTTATGCTCACTGCCATGCTTCTTCAAAGCATTCTGACCGTCGCTGTTTTTTTCTTTTTCCTCATACTGTGCGCCAGGAAGGAGTTTGCTCTGGAAAAGAGTCTCGCCGTATCCGGGCTCTGGACTGCCCTCTTTATCATTTTCTGGAACGATCTCCATCAGTTCTGACCGCTCCTTTTCCGAAAACAGAATCCTTTCGCTTTCCGCTCCCTTCCGGAGCGTTTTTTATTGCCGGAAATTCTCTGCTGCGGAAATCTATATCGAAATTTATATGAATATCGAAATATATATTCTCCTTTTTGTATAGTTTAGTACCTTGCAATGCAAAGTACAATATGATATAGTAATGCCATAAGGAGAACATCACTCCCTCACCCGAAACCGATCGGATGCCGGACGATTTCTCATCATTCCAGCAGGAATCACTCCCGATTCCGCAGTCCTGCAGTACTCTGCAGCCCATGAAAACGCTGGCAAAAGGAGGTTCGATCATATGAAGAAATGGATTCTCTGCACCGCTGCCGCTCTGGCGCTTTTCGGAGCCGCTGCCACGGCAGAAGCCAAACCGCCGGCTCCGCCCCATGACCCGCCGGGCGCAGGCGCACCGCACCATCCGGGGCCGCGTCATCCGGCTCCCCCGCATAAAGATCCTCCTCCGCCCCGTCATCCGGCACCCCCGCCGCACTGGAATCCTCTGCTGATTCCGTCGGACGGCAGCCCGATCCATGTGATCATCACGCTTTGAATATTTCCGGTCAGTTATCATATATCGTTAAAAAAGAAAAGGAGAATCATCATGAAGAAGCTCATCCTCTGCGCAGCCGCTGCTGCATGCACCCTCTTCGGCGCTTCCTTTGCCTCTGCTGCAGAAGCTCCCGTTCCGCCGGTTCCGCCCGCTCCGCCTGCTGCGGAAGCTCCCGCACCGGAACCGCGGGCTCCCGAAACCGTAGTACCGGTGTCCCGCTCCTACATGGACAGCCTGATCCGTGCGGAGCACCGGATGAGAAAGGCTCCTCCGCCGCACCGGAAGAAAGCACCGCGTCCGAAGAAGGCGCCGCCCGAAATCCGTGCAGACCGGCCCGATCCGGCTGACAGATTCCGCCCGGCTCCGCCGGTTCCCCCGGAAGACCGTCCCGCTCCGCCCCGTAAAATCCGCGAAGACCGTCCGGTTCCTCCTCACAGACTCCGTCCGGACCGTCCTGTTCCCCCGGAAGACCGTCCGGTCCCGCCCCACAGAATGCGCGGCGACCGCCCGGTTCCTCCTCACAGACTCCGTCCGGACTGCCCCGTTCCCCCGAAGGACCGTCCCGCTCCGCTCCACAGAATGCGCGGCGACCGCCCGGTTCCTCCCCACAGACTCCGTCCGGACCGTCCCGTTCCCCCGGAAGACCGTCCGGTTCCTCCGGCAGAACGCCCTGACGACCGCCCGACTCCTCCCCGTGACTGACGAAACAGTCCTCTCTTTCTGACACGCATTAATTTCCCTCTCAGTGGAAAGGAGAATCCATCATGAAAAAGATCCTGTACACCGCCGCCCTTGCTGCTGCTCTTCTCGGAGCAGGACTGATGACCTCCGCTGCTTATGACGGCAGCTGCGGATACGCACCCCGTCACAGAGCATACCGGGACTGTCCCTATGCCGCTCAATATGACGGAGACAGAACGGCTGACGGCTACTGCCGGCACGGCCGCGCCCATCACCGGGCTGACTGTCCTTACCTGAACGGAACCGTCCGTCCCGACGGCACCGACAGCTGACAGAAAAATCCATTCTCATTCCCCTGAAGGCACCCGCCCTCCGAAGAAAGGTTTCGGAGGGCGGGCTTTTTTCGCTCTTTCTCCGGAAAGACGGCATCGGAAATCTGCCCGGAGAAATCGGCACCGCACAACTGTTTTTTTCGGAAACTCCTCATTTTCTCCTTTATTTTTCCCTCTGTTACATCGACTTTCCGCCGAAAAACTGATATACTTACAGTAGCATTGATAATTTTGAATGTTATGTGGAAAATTTTCCCGGAAAGGAGCGTCTCATGAGCAGCATTCAGCGGATCAGTCAGGCCTTTCTTTATTTCTTCCGCCAGGAATCGGCAGGCGGCATCCTGCTGCTCCTCTGCGCAGTGATTGCCATGTTCATTGCCAATTCCCCTGCAGCCGGCCTGTACGCCCAGCTCCTTCACACGGAAATTCCCATTCCCGGGCTGACCATGTCGGTCCTGCACTGGATCAATGACGGGCTCATGGTTCTCTTCTTCTTCGTGGTCGGACTGGAAATCAAGCGGGAATTCCTTTTCGGCGAACTGAAATCCCTTTCCGCCACCATCCTGCCCATTGCGGCCGCTGCGGGAGGCATGGTCGTCCCTGCGCTGTTCTATTTTGCGTTCAACGCGGGACTTCCCACCCTTTCCGGCTGGGCCATTCCCATGTCCACCGATATTGCCTTTTCCCTCGGCGTACTCGCCTTCGCCGCCAAAGGCGTACCGAAAAGCGTTGCCGTATTCCTGACCGCTCTGGCCATTGTGGATGATCTGGGCGGAATCATCGTCCTTGCGCTGTTTTACAGTGACTCTCCCTCCCTCACCGCACTCGGTGCGGCCGTCGTGATTGTGCTCCTGCTCTGGGCCGCTTCCCGCCGGGACGTCCGTTCCCCCTTCCTCTATCTGGCAGGCGGCATCACCCTCTGGTTCGCCTTCCATCATGCCGGCGTTCACCCCACGGTAGCCGGTGTCCTTGTGGGCTTTCTGACCCCGGCCGGCACGGCAGAGACACAGGACAGCGCCCCGCTGACCCGCTGGGAGCATGCTCTCACTCCGTGGAATGCCTTCCTCATCATGCCCGTCTTTGCACTGGCCAATGCGGGCATTCCCCTTTCGGCGGAAAGCTTCCTCCAGCTCACCTCTCCCATCGGCCTCGGCATCATCGCCGGTCTTTTCATCGGGAAACCCCTGGGCATCTGCCTCATGGTCTACCTGCTGATCCGGACCGGTCTGGCCCGGATGCCCGAAGGCGTCCGCCCGTCCCACTTCCTGGGCGCCGGCGTACTGGCCGGGATCGGCTTCACCATGTCCCTTTTCCTGGCGGCGCTCTCCTTCCCCACCCCGGAGGACCTTATTACCGCCAAGGCGGCCATTGTTACCGCTTCCCTTTTATCGGGCGTCCTCGGCACACTCATTTTCCGCCTCCGCTGATCGGCTTTCCCGCAGGGCTTCGGCCCTGCTTTTTTACTGCCCTTTTTTCTCCCGCAGCCGTCCCGCTTCCCGGAGACTCTCACTGCCGGGTAAGTATCCGGCGTCACCGCTTCCCTCTGAGCGGGCATCACCGGCACACTCATTTTCCGCCTCTGCCGATCGGTTTTCCGCAGGGCTTCGGCCCTGCTTTTTTACTGCCCTTTTTCTCTCTTCCTATCCCGCCTCGGAAAACAGGCATAAAAAAATATGCCCCCTAAGGAGCATATTTCAGAATATTCTGTGAAAAATCAGAAAGTTACTTTCTTTCCGTAGTAAGCGCATTCCAGGATGCGGCCCATGAGTGCATCATCCACTTCACGGGGATTTTCCGGGGTGCATGCATCGAGCACTGCATTGTGCGCGATGGCATCCTTGTGTTCCAGATACAGATCTTCCGGAACGCCGTGTTCCTTGAAGGAATTGGCAATGCCCAGCTCCTGATTCATGGCCTGGATGGCCTTTTCATAGGAGATGACCAGCTGTTCATCCGTCCGTCCCGGCAGACCGGCTGCGCGGGCCAGATCGGCATAGCGGGCCAGGCAGACCTTCTTATTGAACTGGATGACATAGGGCAGAAGGATGGCGTTGCAGCAGCCGTGCGGAATGTGGAAAATCGCACCGATCTTGTGCGCCAGGCTGTGGGTGATGCCGAGGAGCGCATTGGAGAAAGCCATGCCGGCCAGGCACTGTGCGATATGCATCTTCGACCGTGCTTCCTGATCGCCGCAGTAGGACGCTTCGAGATGGTCGAAAATATCGGAAACCGCCTGCTTCGCCAGCGGATCGGTGAAGCCGTTCGCAAATTTGGAAACATACGCTTCCGTTGCATGGGTCAGCGCATCCATGCCGGTATGAGCGGTCAGCTTCGGCGGCATCGTATCCGGCACATCCGTATCCAGTACGGCAATATCCGGGGTGAGATTGAAATCAGCGAGCGGATACTTGATGCCCGTGGAATAATCGGTGATAACGGAGAATGCGGTCACTTCCGAAGCGGTGCCGCTTGTGGAGGGAATCGCTACGAAAATCGCCTTTCCGCGGAGCGGAGGAATGGAGAACGGGTCCTTGATATCATCAAAGGTCAGCTCCGGATGCTCGTAGAAAACCCACATCGCCTTCGCTGCATCAATGGGAGAGCCGCCGCCGATGGCAATGATGACATCCGGCTGGAATTCCCGCATCTTCGCTGCGCCGTCATAAACGGATTCAATGGACGGGTCCGGCTGGATGCCTTCAAAGGTCTGAGTTTCAAGGCCTGCATCCCGGCAGACCTGTTCCACCTTCTGCAGGAAACCGCCGCGGCGCATGGAACCGCCGCCGGTGCAGATCATCGCCTTCTTATGTCCTTTCAGAACCTTTAATTCCGCAATGGCCCCCGGTCCGGCATAAACATCTCTCGGCAAAGTAAAACGAAAACTGTTCATATTGACACCTCCATGGTCTGCAGCAGGAAATCTCATTCCCTCCGACAAATAAGCATACCTATATGCTTTGCCTCTCTATTATACGATATATAACAGAAAAATAAATATCACACTTATTGCGGGCATATCCCTGCAATAAAGTGCATAATTGCCTATCCCTATGACTAAAACAGATTATTAAATCCTTTTCAGTTCTCATTATAGCACATTTTCCCCTGCCGGACACCCCCGCTGTTTTCCCCGCAGCGCTTTTTCCGTCAAAAAAGGCGCGGTTTCCGCCGCGTCTTTCTGCTTCCCTATAAAAGAGAAGAAATATCCTTTTTCCGGAGCAGCCGCGCCGGAATCAGTCCGGCGGCCATACCGAGCACCACGATCGCCAGCGGCGGAAGGAAGGACGTCCACTCCGGCACCGTCGACATGGCCACCGCCGCTCTTCCCTCGACCGCTCCCGCAGCGAGGACACTTCCGCCCCAGCCGATCAGCCAGCCTGCACCGGCACCGATCAGGAGCAGCACCGCCTGCTCTGCCGCCAGCAGCTTCAGCACCGCCCGGTTCCCTGCGCCCAGCGCCTGCAGAAGCGCAAACTCAGACAGACGGGAAAGCCCGTTCCAGTACATCGCCAGCAGCGTAATCAATACAGCCGCCCCGATCAGGCCGCCGGTCAGGCACACCCAGAACTCCCGGCTCTGTCCGACCATGCTGTACAGGGAAATCAGCGTCTGCGCCGGGAAAATCAGCTGGCTGTCCGTCCCCTTCGCCCGCTGGGATTCCTGCAGAAGCTGCATGGCCTCCCGATAGCCCGCAGGATGCACCAGCACTGCCGTCACATCGCCTTTTCCCTCCGGAGCGGAGGCTTCCGCCTTTCCTGCCTCTGCCGCCGGTGCTGCTGCATTCCTGCGCACCAGACCGCCCCGGCGGACTGCACCGCCTGCTTCATGGCGGTGTGCCTTCCATACATCCTCGATGGAAATCAGGATCGCCGTATCATAGGGACCGCCCACCGGCTTCAGGATGCCTGTCACCCGGTATTCGCTGTGATGCTCCTCTCCGGCTCCCGCGGTCAGACCGTGCATGCCTTTGAACGTGCTTCCCACGGTCAGCCCCGTCCGCTTTGCGGTTTCACTGCCGATAACCGCATCGCCGGGCTTCGAAAACTCCGTTCCCTCTGCCACGGAAAGCCACGGTCCCTGATTCTTCTTCGGCCGGTAATCGAAAATCTCCCGCTCCGTGCCGACAATGCGGAACCCCCGGTAATTGTCCCCGAAGGCCAGAGGAATCACCAGATCCGCCTTTCCGCTCTCCCGGACCGCCTCCGCATCGGCATACCGGATATTGCCGATCGGATGATCCCGGAGGAAAATCGTATTGATCACCAGCTGGTACGGCGAGCCCTTCGCCCCCATCAGGATGGGGAAAGGCTCCACCGCCCGGTTCAGCCCGCTGTACAGCCCCGCTGTCATCTGCAGAAGGAATACCGGCAGAGCGCATGCCGCCGCCAGAAGCAGCACCAGCAGAAAATGCCGGGCCGGACGGCGCACCACCGACAGAAATGCCAGACGAAGAATCATAAAGTTTCCTCCCCCTTTGACAGATGAATCTGCGAAGAAAACAGCGCCTGCACTGCCGGGTCATGGGTTGCGCAGAGAAGCGTGCACCCGCTCTCCCGCTGATACCCGAGCAGACTCTCCATGATCAGCCGGCTGTTGTCCCTGTCGAGACTGGCCGTCGGCTCATCCGCCAGAAGCAGCTGCGGGTCCGTCAGGATTGCCCGGATGAATCCGGCCCGCTGCTTTTCCCCGCCGGAAAGATGATTCGGCATCCGCCGTCCGAACCCCTCCATGCCCAGCCGGGCCAGCCACTCCTCTGCTTCCTTTCTTTTCCGCTCCCGGTCCTTCCCGGCAATCTCCGCACCGAGCAGAATATTTTCCATCACCGTCAGATACGGGAAAAGAAGCGCCTGCTGAAAAACGAAGCCCACATGCTCCGCCCGCCAGTGCGCCGCCTCATCCGTACTCAGAGCGGTGACCTCCGTCCCGTCCACGACGATCTTCCCGGACGACGGGTGCAGGATGCCCGACAGACAGCGGAAAAGCGTGGACTTCCCGCTCCCCGACGGCCCGATCAGCGCACACACCGCATGGTCCGGCAGACTCAGCCTTTCCAGGCGGAGCGCCCGGAGACTTTTTCCGCTCCCGTCGGGAAAATCACATTCAATATGCTCACCGTAAATCATGAAATCCGATCCTTTCCGAATCATCCGTCCTTCCGGACACGAAAAATGCAGGCGCACCGCAGCGGCCTGCAAATTTCTTACAATGCATCGATACTGTCCGCAGCAATGCGGAGCTGACTGACGAAACCGGTTTCCTCATCGATCTCGCTTCCGATTTCCAGCGTCCCCGTCACGGAAATCGGCGAATCATAGGGAAGTGCGGTCACAGGGTCGGACACCTTCACCACGATGATATTGTCCGGCCAGTCTGCGTCGCTGCTGCAGAAAGGACATACCGACATCGGCACCTCCGTGAGAACGAAGAACCGGATCGTCGGCGTCAGAGGCGGCGCCATATAGCCCGTCATCGTGACCGTACTGCCCTCCAGAGACTCCGCCTTGTCGGAAAGCACCAGTCCCGCAGCCGTCCAGTCACTGTACAACTCCCCGAAGGAAAGATCCTCTGCCGACACCGCCGCAGACAGCGCCACCGCCGCCGCAGCGACACAGGCACAGACTGCCCGGCGGATCCGCCCTGCCCGCATTATTTGACTTCCTTGCTCAGGTCAGGATTTGCGCTGTGATTGCCGTTGATTCCCAGTGCGCGGAGAATGCCGAAGAAGACCTCCGTATTATCCATGACGCCGTGGAAATATTCCGAACCCGGGCCGCCTGCATTGAGGAGAACATCATCGGCGGAATGGCATTCCTGCGGATCATCCTTCGGTGTATTCGCCGGCATGAGCTCTGCCGGATCGCCGGGATGGATACGGGCCGGATTGGCCTTCGAGCTTGCCTGGGATACCTGATGATATTCCACCTTGTCGCCTACCGTCTTGGCTTCCTCTACATTTTCGGTCACAGCCAGAGCCGGAGGAGTCGGTACGGGCATGAAATGATAGTTTTCATAATATTCAGGATGGTTTGCATACTGTACAGCCAGCGTTACATCCGGGTCCGGATTGTCCGGGAATCCGTCTCCGTCCGCATCCTTAAAAGTCGGCATGATGGAATTCTGGTAAACCCGGACAGCCTGAGTCCCCTTCTTGCCGTCTCTTTCATGATATGTACCGCTGATGGAAATACCGTGTGCATGGTCTGCCACTACGATAATCAGCGTATTGTCGCCGTGTTCCTTGTTCCACTTTTCTGCGTATTCCACAGCCTTGTCGAATTCGATCGTATCATAAGCCGCACGCTGCCAGTCCATGACATGGAGCTGCTTGTCGATGGAAGCCCCTTCGATCATGGCAAAGAAACCGTTCTTGTTCTTGCTGAGGATATCCAGTGTCTTCTTTGTCATATCCATCAGGTTCGGCTGGTCGGTGAAGCCCTTCAGCACCTTCGGATTCTTTGTCATTTCCCGGTCAATGTATACATTCATCGTGCTTGTATGGAACAGGCCGAGAAGCGGCTTGTCCGCCGGAGCAGCCTTCATTTCCTTGGAAGTCGTAGCAAAGGTATAACCCTTGTCCTTGAATGCCTGAATGACATCGAAATTATCCTTGCGCTTCGAGCCCATCACGCTGGCAGGGAGATAACGGGAAGAACCGCCGCCCATGATGACATCCGGACGGTGATAATCGGCAAGATAATCCTTAGCCAGATAATCCTGGAGCGCTCTGCGCCGGGTATGGCCGATCATGGCAGCCGGAGTCGCATCGGTTGTCTCCGCCTGGGTGACAATGCCCACAGACATGCCGCGGGTACGCTTCAGCACCTCGGAAATCGTTTCCACTCTCGGATCGTCGAGCGGATCTGCCGTGGAATCTTCATACACGCCCATGGCATTGACCACCGACTTATGACCGGTGGAATAAGCGGAAGCGGAGTTTGCGCTGTCCGTTACCAGAGAATCATA
Source organism: uncultured Dialister sp. (assembly GCA_938038225.1). Taxonomy (GTDB): domain Bacteria; phylum Bacillota; class Negativicutes; order Veillonellales; family Dialisteraceae; genus Dialister. The sequence goes on from CALHRX010000007.1 coordinate 979,538, forward strand.
GCCGCTGGTCGTGATAACTGCATTGTGGTCCAGCTTTTCCATAGCCAGCAGATCATTGTACTTGCCGTTCGTCTGACCCTTGGAAAGGATGCGGGCGATTTCTCTCGCCTGCAGGGACATCCCGTCCCCTACAAAAAGGATGACATTCTTGGCAGGACGGACGGTCTTTTCCCGTACAACCTTGTACGATGCTTCCGCTGCTGCTCTGCCCGATGCATCATCGGCCTTTACGCTTACCGTATAATCCCCGGTCTTTTTGAAGGAAACATCATTGGCACGGTAGGAAATCACCCCGTTGTCCAGTACCTTTCTCTCCAGCTGACGGCCCAGCACATCGGCAGCGGGCTTTCCGTTGATGGTGATATCCACATTCCGGAGATCCTTTGCATCGGAAACCTCTACGTCGAAGTCAAATCTGACCCCTTCCCAGAACTTTGCCGTATTTACCGGAAGAATGCGGATTTCCGCCGCATCCGCCGTCATTGCGGAAGCAAAAAGAGAACTTCCTGCGAGCATGGCAAGAACCACACCCTTCATCCATTTCTTAGTCAATTCCTATACCTCCTGGTCTTTTAATGAATACGCCTTCATTATACGAATCCATATCCGCCTTTCCGCCAAGCCTTTATATAGCCTTTGTTAAAATTTTCAAGGATTTTTCACATTTCCCCGGAAAAGCCAACCTTCTGCAAAGAAAGAATCAACAAAAAGCAGACAAAGCAGGAAAGAAACCCATCCGGAAAAGCCGGAGCCGCCGGAGGAAATGACAAAAAAGGAACCACCATTTCCGAAAATCCCCGTTTTCCGCGCACAAAAAAAGCACCCTTCCAAAAGAAGGATGCTCTCAAAAAACAGCATGTCCCGGTTCATCACCATCAGGAACTGCATCACTCTCAAACTAGCCTGGAATCGCTTCCTTTTTTGTAGCCGGTTTATCACTATCAGGAACTACATCACTCTCAAACCGCTACACGGAGAATATACCGGTAGTCCTTGGTTTATCACTATCAGGAACTACATCACTCTCAAACATAAATGTACGATGAAAACCGCTCCGTCATGGTTTATCACTATCAGGAACTACATCACTCTCAAACCAGGCAACAGACCAGATTGCAGAATTTTCCGGTTTATCACTATCAGGAACTACATCACTCTCAAACTATCCTGTAACGCTTCTGTTGCTGGCCTTGGGTTTATCACTATCAGGAACTACATCACTCTCAAACTCCGGCCTGAATCCGGTCCGCGGTAAGTTCGGTTTATCACTATCAGGAACTACATCACTCTCAAACAGGCTTGCGGTCAAATCCCACAACTGCTGAGGTTTATCACTATCAGGAACTACATCACTCTCAAACTCATTGTAAAGCGTAACTTCCACTATAGCAGGTTTATCACTATCAGGAACTACATCACTCTCAAACACCAGCTCCATGGAATGATCTTTTTCTTTCGGTTTATCACTATCAGGAACTACATCACTCTCAAACCCGTATCAAACTTTGCAAATCTTGCTTCCAGGTTTATCACTATCAGGAACTACATCACTCTCAAACTATTCCTTGTGGGCATTTACCTTCGGCGGGGGGTTATCACTATCAGGAACTACATCACTCTCAAACCCGCTGGAAGGATAAAGGCGGGAAGCAGGAGGTTTATCACTATCAGGAACTACATCACTCTCAAACAGACAGTCTGAATTGGATTCCAATAAAGGTGGGTTTATCACTATCAGGAACTACATCACTCTCAAACGCCAAGGCAGTCCTTGATACTCATTTCCTCGGTTTATCACTATCAGGAACTACATCACTCTCAAACGTGCTTATCTCTTATCGTTCCGTCGTCCGCGGTTTATCACTATCAGGAACTACATCACTCTCAAACCAACGGCGAACGGATAGTAAAGAACCGTTCGGTTTATCACTATCAGGAACTACATCACTCTCAAACTCAAAAAAACGTGAGCGCCCACATACACATGGTTTATCACTATCAGGAACTACATCACTCTCAAACGGCACATCGCTGCCCCAGTGTACGACTACAGGTTTATCACTATCAGGAACTACATCACTCTCAAACGGATATGGATCGGATAACAAAGTCGAACTTGGTTTATCACTATCAGGAACTACATCACTCTCAAACCTGGTGATCGTGCTATAATGGGGTTGTCTTGGTTTATCACTATCAGGAACTACATCACTCTCAAACCAATCCTCTATGGCTTTCTCCACCTCTTCAGGTTTATCACTATCAGGAACTACATCACTCTCAAACCTGTTAGAGCTTTAGCAAGATTATCCCACTGGTTTATCACTATCAGGAACTACATCACTCTCAAACATTCTACGATTCTTTCCATGATTAAAACTTGGTTTATCACTATCAGGAACTACATCACTCTCAAACCTCTGCCCGGCCTTCGTCTCGCTTGTTTTGGGTTTATCACTATCAGGAACTACATCACTCTCAAACTGATCTCCTCGACGGTCGCAATGTGTAAGGGGTTTATCACTATCAGGAACTACATCACTCTCAAACCCACCTTTCATCGTC
>CALHRX010000008.1:0-2221 GCA_938038225.1 uncultured Dialister sp.
AATAATCCGAATCAATAATCAACAAATAGGAGGAAACAATAATGGATGGCTTTATGAGAGCTCTGACGTCCGTATGGACAGATTCCGGATTTTCCAACCTGACCATCGAGAACGTCATCATGATTCTTGTAGGCCTCGTACTTCTGTACCTGGCTATTGCAAAGGAATATGAACCTTTGCTTCTGATGCCGATCGCTTTCGGCGATATCATGGCAAACTTCCCGAACACGGGATTTGAAACCGATATGGGCGTTATGATGGCCATCGGTTTCGGTATTAAATACGAAATTTTCCCGCCGCTGATTTTCATGGGCGTAGGCGCAATGACAGACTTCGGTCCGCTGATTGCTAACCCGAAGACCATGCTTCTCGGTGCGGCAGCACAGATCGGTGTATTCGTAGCCCTCGCAGGTGCGATGATTCTCGGCTTCAACGTACAGGAAGCAGCATCCATCGGCATCATCGGCGGCGCAGACGGCCCGACCTCCATTTACCTGACATCCAAGCTGGCTCCGCATCTTCTGGGCGCAGTAGCAGTAGCAGCATACTCCTACATGTCCCTGGTTCCGCTGATTCAGCCCCCGATTATGAAGCTCCTTACCACCAAGGAACAGCGTAAGATCAGAATGACCAACCTTCGTCCTGTAACCCATTTCGAAAAGGTAGCATTCCCGATCGTTGTATCCATCGTAGTATCCCTGCTGCTCCCGCCGGTAGCATCCCTGATGGGCATGCTCTGCCTGGGCAACCTGTTCGAAGTATCCGGAGTAACCGCTCGTCTGTCTGATACCGCACAGAACGCACTGTGCAACATCGTTACCATTTTCCTGGCAACAGGCACAGGTCTGACGATGACCGGCGACAAGTTCATCCGTGTACAGACCCTTGAAATCATCGCTCTGGGCCTGGTAGCATTCGCAGCAGGCACCGCAGGCGGCGTACTCTTCGGTCAGCTTATGAGAATTGCAAGCAACAACCAGGTAAACCCGCTGATTGGTTCCGCAGGCGTATCTGCAGTACCGATGGCAGCGCGTGTATCCCAGGTTGTAGGTCTGAAGGATAACCCGTCCAACTACCTGCTGATGCAGGCAATGGGCCCGAACGTAGCAGGCGTAATCGGAACGGCAGTAGCAGCCGGCACGATGCTCGCACAGTTCGGAGGCTGATTTCAGCCGAAAGAATAAAAGAAGCGTCCCTTACAGGGCGCTTTTTTTATTGCATAAAAGCAAAAACGCTCTTTTTTCTCCGAAAAAGGAAATTTTATCAGATTCTAATAATTTTTTATATTTGGAAAAAAGAGGAAAAAGAATATGGAAAAGGAGCAGACAAAGGGGAAAATATAAATAAGAATAATATGCATTTTCCTTTGTAATATTCATTAGAATCAGAGGGAAGAAGGGAAAATAAAAATATAGCATACTATATAAAAATGGGAATGAATTGCATAAATGCGGAGGAAATATCAGGCAGAGAAAGAAGCTGTTTTACATAGTATTCTATATAATTAAGGGAGATATCTGGATTTTTCAGCAGGAAAAAACAGGCGGAGAAAGCCTTTTTAAAATATAAAGAAAATATAAAGATAAAATAAACTTTCAAGCAAAATAAAAAGCAGAAAAAGAAAGAAACTCTTGAAAACCTGTATAGGTATGGATAAAATGGCAATGGTGAGCATTGCGGTGAAATGCCGTTTGATAGGAGTCTTTACCCGAGACTGAGCGGAAGGGAGGATAGAAGGTTGAAACAGGGGATTTTTCTATTTTAAAAGATCAGGTTTCATCAGCATTTGGCTATTATTCTTTATTTCATCTGATTGTATGGATCCTGGAGTCTTTTGAGAATGGTTTCTTCGGAAAAAGCAGGCTCACCGATGCAGTTTCCGGAGAAAAGGAACTGATTTTGAATTCCGGCATATGCCCGGAAGCGAAATTTCCAGATTTCCTCGAAGCCGTCTGAAACGGAAGCCGTTTTTTGCAGAGTGGTTCTGTCTCCTGCCTGCTTCGCCGATCCCTTCCCGGTTCTCGGACCCGGTTTCTTTGCTTTTCTTTCGCAGAATCATCAGGATGACATGAAAGAAAGGCAGAAAGAAAATTTTTGGAAATGCTTTCTGCCCGATGAGGCTGCAAAAGCATTTCCGCTTCGCCTTCGCTGCGCGGAGGCACCAAGATAAGAAAGGTGGATTTTTACATGGAAACTCCAAGCCCGCTTTCTATTTGTCTGG
>CALHRX010000009.1:0-27156 GCA_938038225.1 uncultured Dialister sp.
AATCGAATGACACATCTTGAGATACCCAACAATATCTTTAACTAAGGGAAACGGGTGCTGAAACCCCGGGAGGCTCTGGCTGCGGTTTTCCGTCTGCCCATCCCGTACATGCTCTGTGCGGTTTTTCTTGTCAAATGGTCCGGATTTAATATGACGTCCACCTTCCTTTGGCCGGTGATGCAGAACAGCTCCGGCGCTCTGGCGGCCATTGTCATGACCACCCTGGGCATGCAGATTCATAAGAGCCGGATTTCCTTCGGGGATATTGACGGCTGGCTGGGATGCTTCATCCGTCTCATCGGCGGTCCTGCGGCGGCTTACGGACTGATTTTTTTTCTGCGGCTTCTGGGGGTGGATTTCGATCCGGTGATCTGCCAGACCATCATGATTATGGGAAGCGTACCCTCCGCGGCCAATTCCGTACTGTATGCCGTGGAATTCCACAATATGGAGGACTTTGCCACCGAGCTGGTTATGATGAGTACCGTCCTGTCGTGCATGACCATGCCGGGCGTCATTTATATTTCCAGAATTCTGTTTCCTGTCTGACAGGAAATGAAAGAAATTTCTTCCGCTGTCCGGAGTGCCGGGCAGCGGATTTTTTATGGAAAAAACTTTTTTATCCGGCAGAGGAGAAAACTGTGGTTTTTAAATTATAATTTACATGCTATGAAAATAACACAAAAATCATGATGATTTCTATTGGTTTAAGAGAGGGCACGCTTTAAAAGCAATAACTTACAGGTTAACATATAATCTATAAGTTATTGAAAAGTGATTTTTAAGTATTGGTTATTTATGAATTGCCGGACTATACTACAGGCAAATCAAGGGACGGTACCACCCTATGTGAACAGTTTTTTGTCATGAGGTGAACAACATGATCAATTTGAGCGATTTCCTTTCTGTCGGTCAGAATGCAATGGCGCGCAGAGTGGTGCAGCAGGAAGACTGCGCAGACAATTACGATAATGATTTCAAGAATCTTCTGGCAACGCCCCGTCTGATTCACTGGGCACTGGATGCGTCGATCGAAGCCATCGATCCGTACCTTCCCGATGAGTATGCTTCCATTTCTCTGGGAGTCAATTTTGTGCATACCGCACCGACCAGCGTGGGCATGACCGTCACGGTCCATGCGTGCATCCTGGATATGACCGACCATGACGTGACGCTGTCCGTAAAGGCCTGGGATGAACAGGGCGAAATCGGCCACGGCACGCACCGGAGAGCCATCGTCCTGAAACAGGAGGTCATTGACCGGGCGGAGGAACGGACCCGTCTGCTGATGATCCGGCAGGCCAATGAGCAGATGAAGGAGATGGGAAGATGACAACGATACCGGACAGTCTGGGAGGAGCGCTTCTCCTCTCAGTCATCGATTTTTTCCTGAGCTTCATTTTCATTTCCTTTATCGGAGTCATTCTTCATTTTTTCCCGCTGCTGAATAAGCTGGGAACGGTCAAAGAAAGGAAAGACTGACATGGAACTGATGATCACATTGATGGAGGAGCTTCTCCGTCAGACCGGTTTGCTTTCCCTGACTTTGGGCAATCTGGTGATGATTGCTGCCGGGCTGGTGCTCCTGTACCTGGGCATCATCAAAAAGTACGAACCTTTCCTGCTGGTAGGGATCGGCTTCTCCTGCATCGTGGCCAATGTGCCCGGTTCGACATTGATTGAAGAGGGCGGTCTCTTCTGGTATGCCTACCAGGGCGTGGAGAATCTGATTCTTCCGCCGCTCATTTTCCTCGGGGTGGGAGCGATGACGGACTTCGGCCCGATGATTGCCAATCCGTCCCTGGTCATCCTGGGCGCTGCGGCGCATCTGGGAATTTTCGTAGCGCTGATCGGTGCACAGGTGCTGGGCTTTACGCTGAATGAAGCGGCTTCCATCGGCATCATCGGCGGTGCGGACGGCCCGATGGCGATTTACACGACCATGAAGCTGGCCCCGCATCTCCTTCCGCAGATTTCCGTAGCGGCTTATTCCTACATGGCTCTCATGCCGCTGATTCAGCCGCCGATCATGAAGCTGCTCACCACGAAGGAAGAAAGAAAGACCATGATGAAAATGCCCCGGTACGTATCCCGTCTGGAAAAGATTGCTTTTCCGATCGTCATGGCGGTCATCGTCAATCTCTTCCTCCCGCCGGTGGCACCGCTGATTACCATGCTCATGCTGGGCAACCTGCTCCGTGAATGTCTGGCCGTAACCAAGCTGGCGGAAACAGCGTCCAATACGCTGCTGAATATGGTCACTCTGGTTCTGACCGTGGCCATCGGTTCGACCATGGAAGCTTCTTCCTTCCTGCGGCCGTCCACCATCCTGATCATTTTCCTCGGTCTGGTGGCCTTTGCCTTCGGGACCGGCTCCGGCGTGGTCTGCGCAAAGATCATGTACCGTCTGAGCGGCGGCCGCATCAATCCGCTCATCGGTTCTGCCGGCATCGCCTCCGTACCGATTGCCGCCCGTGTCTCCCATCTGGTGGGACAGCGGGAAAGCCGGAATATTTTCCTCCTGATGCATGCCATGGGCCCGAACCTGGCAGGCGTTTTCGGAACAGCCATTTCCGGCGGCATCATGCTGGCACTGCTGGCACAGTAAGATTTCCGTTTCCGCTCCTTACGGAGCAAACAAAAAGCCGAAGATTCGACAGGTATCGAATGCTTCGGCTTTTTCAGAACAGGGGCGGAAAGGCCCGGAGGTTCTTTCCGTCAGATATGGAGCTTGGCTTTGAAATCCTTGATGTAATGGCGGGAAACGGGGACCTTTTCCTTCGGGAAATGATTCATGGTCAGGAGAAGGGTTCCGTTGTCATCGGTCTGGATTTCCCGGATCATGGAAAGATTGACGATGTATCCCTTATGGGTGCGGAAGAAGCCCAGCGGAGAAAGGAGGGCCTCGATGTCCCGGAGGGTCATTCTGGATTCAATGATGCCGCTGACCGTATAGAAAAGAGTGCGGTCCGATTTTTCCGTAGCGATGAGGATGATTTCCCGGGCGGGATCGATCATGACGGTCTTGTCCTTGCCCTGGATGGAAACCTTCTGTGCGGAGGAGATGACTTCCGCGTCGGTCTTCCGGGAGGCCCGCAGGGCCAGGCTGTCGGACAGACGGCGGATGATGCGGCGGATGCGTTCCTCGGAGTAGGGCTTCAGGATATAGTCAAAGGCCTCCAGGTCAAAGGCCTGCACGGCAAACTGGCTGTATCCCGTAGCAAAGACAATTTTCACGGGAAAACCGGCGCGGACGATTTCCTTTGCCGCTTCCAGGCCGTTCATCACCGGCATTTCAATATCAAGGAAGAGCAGATCCACATTCGGATGAACTTTCAGAAAGGAAAGGACTTCCTTTCCGTTGGCTGCTTCTCCCACAACCTGCACGCCGGGAACGGCGGCCAGGTCATATTTCAGTTCTCCCCGTGCGGGCAGCTCATCATCGGCCACGAGGACTTTAATTTCAGGCATAGAAACCTCCTTTGGAAATCTCCGGCGGGCCTGCGCAGCACCGGCGGAACGGAAAGCATCCCCGCAGGGGTGCTCAGGTGGGGACGGAAAGCTCTTCGTCCTTCTTCTCGATTTTCGGAATATTGGTGAAAACCAGGGTGCCCTTATCGGGCTTGCTTACGATGTGGAGCCCGCTTCGGGAGCCGAAGAGGGAAAGCAGACGCTGATGGACATTGATGAGTCCGATGTGATCCCGCTGCTTGTGGCCCCGGAGAAGCGTCTTTCGTTTTTCTCTGGGAATGCCGACCCCGGTGTCCAGAACGTAAATCTTGTAGAAATCTTTGTGCTCGATGAGACCGACTTTGATTCTGCCTCCCTCGGAACGCTTGAAGATGCCGTGGATGACTGCGTTTTCCACGAGCGGCTGCAGCAGGAGGGGCGGAACGAAGATGGCGGAGAGCTTATCCTTCGGCAGGTCATAGGTGATCTGCAGGCGGTCGCCGAAGCGGGCCCGTTCCAGCTCGACGTAGCAGTCGATGACGTGAAGCTCATCGGAAAGGGGAATGAATTTCGACGGGTTATTCAGGCTGTGCCGGAAATAATCGGACAGATACTGGATGAGCTTCCGCGCCGTTTCCGGATCGCTCCGGACATAGTAGGAAATGGTATTCAGCGTGTTGTACAGGAAATGGGGATTGATCTGGGCCTGCAGAGCCCGGATTTCCGCTTCGGCAAGAAGATTTTCCTCTTCCTTCATTTTGTCATATTCGTAGATGGCTTCCACGATATGGCAGATCCCGTGGAGGAACTCCGTCCCCATGCGGGAGAAGGTATCGTCCTTGCTTTTGGAGGCGATGATGTAGCCTACGGTTTCATGTTTGTACAGGACCGGCAGAGTGTAAAGATGGGGCATTGCAGGAAGAGACTTCTGCAGGTTCAGGATGGCGATCTCCGCAGCGCCCTGGTTCTGGTCGGCATCATTCTTGTAGTTGGTCCGGGTGTAGATTTTGTCATTATAAAGAATGGATGTCCAGATCAGATCCGGAAGGGAGGTGGTAATGATATCAGCCACTTTGGCAAGGCTTTTTTCCTGGAATCCGTCATGCAGGGTGGAGAAAAGAGTGGTAATGGCATTAAAGGTGATTTTGGTGGTCTGGGTCTTCTCGGAGTCTCTCTGGCGGATGAAAAATTCGATGATCATGTAGAAAAGAGAGACGGCAATCGTATTGGTCACGATAATAGGCAGGGAGAGGGTGAAGAAGTCCTCCGGATGGCTGCTTGTCTCCGGCCAGGTGAGAAGGGCAAAGAAAAGCCAGAAGGCGATTTCCAGGATGCCCGCGGCCAGCAGGGTCCAGAACCAGAGCTGGTGGTGATGGTTTTTCAGACGGTTGGCCATGAATCCGGCAGCAATGCCCTGGATGATGGAAAGCCCTCCGTGGATGAAGGATGCGTCGGTATGGATGAAAAAGGCTCGGTGAAGGCCGATGATGATGCCCGTAACGGTACCGACCACCGGACCGCCGATGAAGCCGGCCATCATGATGCCCACGGCACGGAAATTGATGATCCCCCCGCCGGCTTCCACATTCCAGTAGGTCCCGCAGAGGGACAGGGAGGTGAAGAGGGCGGTGAGCATGGCCAGGTGCTTCGGAGAAAAATACTTGGCCGTGACAGCCTGACGGAAGAAGTTCGTCCGGGTAATGAGGAGCAGGATGATCAGGAAAATGGAGATTCCGAACCATACATGCTGGATGCCGAGCATCCATGAGGATGTGGTGAAAAGCATGAAAGCCTCCATGAAAGGGAGAAAAAAGAATTTCCGGCCGTTCTGCAGGACACAGGCCTGCTTTCAGCGGCCGGGTGATTGATTCGTTTTTATGGGAAAATCACTCAACGGCAGAAAAAATAAGGGGAACAGAAACAGACTGTATCTTACCGCGAATGAAGTGCATCTTACAGAATTTTTACACAATATTTTCAGTTCTTCTTATATACTGTGTGTGACTGAGATATCCAATAAACGGATAAGACTTATGTGGTTTCCTGATAGATGTTCCCTGTTATCCTTTTTATTATAGCAAAATGAACTCATTTACAGGCAAGAAATATCGGGGAATCCGATGACACAGTTTCAGGCCCGGCGGAGGGCTGGCATACAAATTATGTTTTTTTCAGAAAGGAAGGATAAAAAATGATTATTTACGGTGTGGCACTTCTGGCAGGATGCTTCCTGGTAGGGCAGTACATCGGTGATGTGCTGGGTGCTTTGCTGGGGGTCAAGGCAAATATCGGCGGCGTAGGCTTTGCTATGCTTCTCCTGATTATCATTGCCTCCTGGGCGCAGCAGAAAGGATACATGAAAGCGCCGGAGGAACAGGGGATCGGCTTCTGGTCTGCCATGTACATTCCGATCGTTGTGGCAATGAGCTCCATTCAGAATGTAGCTGCAGCGCTTTCCGGCGGTGTAGTTGCCATTCTCGGCGGTGCTCTGGCAGTTGCCATCGGCTTCCTTCTTATTCCGGTTCTGTCCAAGAAGCCGGAAACGGAAGAAGCAAAGGGTCTTGCAGACGAAAGTCATAAGGGCTGAGATAAGGGAGGTACAGTATAATGGATTTTCTGGGAATGCTTATAAAATTGTTTCAGGGAAACGGCATGATTTTCTCCTTCATGGCTTTGGGCATTATCATGTTTATTTCCTATAAGATTGCAGGCCTGACCAAGGGCCGCATCCACGGCAGTGCTGTGGCTATCTTCATGGGTCTGGTTCTCGCTTATATCGGCGGTGTCATGACCGGCGGCAAGAAAGGGATCGCCGATGTGGCTCTCTTCTCCGGCATGGGGCTCGTAGGGGGCGCTATGTTCAGAGACTTCGCCATCGTTTCCACCGCTTTCGGCGCAGATCTGAGAGAAATCAAGAAAATCGGCTGGAGAGGCGTTGCTTCCCTGCTGATCGGGGAATTCATCTGCCTGGTTGCAGGCATTGTCGTAGCGTATCCTCTGGGATATACCAGCGCCATTGATCTGGTTACCATCGGCGGCGGCATTGCTACCTTCGTAGTAGGACCGGTTACCGGAGCGGCTCTGGGCGCTTCTTCCGAAGTCATTGCCATTTCCATTGCAGCAGGCGTTGTAAAGTCTGTTCTCGTCATGGTTGTGACTCCTTTCGTGGCAAAACCCTTCCATATCAACAATCCGCAGTCTGCCATGGCATTCGGCGGCATTATGGGAACAACCTCCGGCACGGCTGCCGGCATGGCTGCAGTAAACCCGAAACTGGTTCCGTATGCAGCGATGACCGCAACCTTCTTCACCGGACTGGGCTGCCTCCTGTTCCCCTCTGTTTTCTACTTCATTACGGCAGCTATTTTCTGATAAACAGAAACATTCACGAATTTCCGGGGAGGACTGGCTTCACCCCGGAAATTTGACTGAGACTACTTATATTCATTCATGAGGAGGAAAGATTATGTTGGAAATTAAACCGAGCAGCAAAAACTGGCATACAAGAGGAGATGACACCGCTGCAAGAATCAAAGAAGCAAGTGCCTATGCCACCGGCAAGATTGTCGATGCAGACAACACCGTAAAGCTTCTGGAAGCGGTTCTCCGTCCGGGCGATATGGTCAACATTGAAGGGGATAACCAGAAGCAGGCAGACTTCCTCGCAAAGAAGCTCTGCGAAGTGGATCCCGCAAAGGTTCATGACCTTCACATGATTCAGTCCACCCTGTCCATTCCGGAACATCTGGATGTATTCGACAAGGGCATTGCAACGGAACTGGATTTTGCCTATGCAGGAAGCCAGGGCAAGCGTCTGGCGCAGATGGTACAGAACGGCGGCATCAAGCTGGGCGCCATTCATACCTATCTGGAAATGTATTCCCGCTACTTCATCGACCTGATTCCGAGAGTTTCCCTGGTGACCGCCGATGCAGCCGATAAGGACGGCAACATCTACACCGGCTTCTCCACAGAAGATACTCCGGCCATTGTAGAAGCAACCAAGTTCAACCAGGGCATCGTCATTTTCCAGGTCAACAAGATCGTGGACAAGCTCCCCAGAGTGGATATTCCTTCCGACTGGGTTGACTTCGTCATCGAAAGCCCGACTCCGTACATGCTGAACCCGCTCTTCACCCGTGACCCCGCAAAGGTAACGGAAGACCGCATCATGAAGGCTATGATGGCCATCAAGGGTATTTACTCCGAATACGGCGTCAAGGTCCTGAACCACGGCGTAGGCTTCGATACCGCTGCAGTAGAACTGATTCTCCCGACCTTCGGCGAAGATCTGGGACTCCGCGGCAAGATCTGCACCCACTGGGTACTGAATCCGCATCCGACCCTGATTCCGGCTATCGAAACCGGCTGGGTACAGCAGGTATATTCCTTCGGCTCCGAAGTCGGCATGGAAGAATACATCAAAGCCCGCTCTGATATCTTTGCAATCGGACCGGACGGCACCATGCGCTCCAACCGTGCATTCTGCCAGGCAGCAGGACACTATGCAGCAGATATGTTCATCGGCTCCACCATGCAGATTGATAAATTCGGCAACAGCTCCACCGCTACAAAGAACAATGTAGCAGGCTTCGGCGGCGCACCGAACATGGGCTGCGACGCAAAGGGCCGCCGCCATGTAACCCCCGCATGGAAGAAGTGCGGTGAAGAAGTGGCAAACCGCTACGAACTCATGGGCGAATCCAACCGCGGCAAGAAGCTGGTTGTTCAGATGATCACCACCGTTTCCGCAAAGGGATTCCCGGGATTCGTGGATCAGCTGGACGCAGTCGCTCTGAAGAAGAATGCAAACCTCGATCTGGAACCGATCATGATCTACTCCGACGATCTGACCCATATCGTTTCCGAAGTCGGCATTGCATATCTCCATAAGTGCCACAACATGGAAGAAAGAATGAACGCAATCCGTGCGATCGCCGGCAAGACTGCCGTCGGTGAAACGGAAGATCCGGAAATCACGAAGAAGCTCAGAAAAGAAGGCATCGTAAAGCTGCCGGAAGATCTGGGAATCAACCCGGCTGCAGCTACCCGTGATCTCCTCGCTGCCAAGAACATGAAGGACCTTGTAGACTGGTCCGGCGGCCTCTATGATCCGCCGGCAAAGTTCAGAAACTGGTAATGGGCTGAACAGCGGTTATCCTTATAAGAGCATTACAGCGGAGGCTGCCTTTGAGGCGGTCTCCGTTTTTGTTTGAAAATAAGGGAGAGTTTTCAGCGGAAACGGCGGATTTTTCCGCAGAAAATCCGGGAAAATGATAAAATAAGAACAGACAGGGAAATCCTTCCGGGAAGCATTCTTTTTCTGTCCGAATATCTCCGGATTTTTTCTGTCTGGCTCTTTATATCCGCCGGGATTTCCGCTATAATAATAAGAATATCTTTTTATCTTTTCTGCGGAGCGATCCCGAAAAGCGTAAGTTTTTCAAGATTTTCCGGTATTTTTTACGAGGAGGAAATAATGGCAACCTATATTAATGAACCGGCGCATACCTTCAATGAATATCTTTTGATTCCGGGCTATTCCGGCACGAATTGCATTCCTGCAAATGTTTCTCTGAAGACCCCGCTGGTACGTTACAAAAAGGGAGAAAAACCGTCCATTACACTGAACATTCCTATGGTTTCCGCCATCATGCAGGCTGTTTCCGGGGAAAGACTGGCTGAAGAGCTGGCCCGCAACGGCGGTGTTTCTTTCATCTACGGATCTCAGACACCGGAGGATGAAGCCGCTATGGTTGCCAAGGTCAAAGCAAAGAAAGCAGGCTTTGTACCGAGCGATTCCAACCTTTCTCCTGAAAATACACTGGCTGATGTGCTGGCTCTGAAGAAGAAGACCGGCCATTCCACCGTAGCCATTACGGAAGACGGCACGGCAAACGGCAAGCTGGTCGGCATTGTTTCCAGCCGTGACTATCGAATCAGCCGCATGGAAACTTCCCAGAAGGTCAAGGAATTCATGACGCCTCTGGACAAGCTCGTTACCGCCAAGTTCGGCATTACCCTTTCCGAAGCCAACGACATCATCTGGGACAACAAGATCAATTCCCTGCCGGTTCTGTATGAGGACGGCCGCCTCTACGGCTTCGTATTCCGCAAGGACTATGATTCCCATCAGGAAAACCCGAACGAACTGCTGGACGCACAGAAGCGCTTCATCGTCGGCGCAGGCATCAACTCCCGCGACTATGAAGAACGTGTTCCGGTCCTTCTCGCAGCAGGCGCAGATGTTCTCTGCATCGACTCCTCCGAAGGTTTCTCCGAATGGCAGAAGATCACGCTGAACTGGATTCACAGCCATTATCCGGAAGCCAAGGTCGGCGCAGGCAATGTCGTTGACAGAGAAGGCTTCCTGTTCCTGGCAGAAGCAGGCGCTGATTTCGTCAAGGTCGGCATCGGCGGCGGCTCCATCTGCATCACCCGTGAAACAAAGGGTATCGGCCGCGGCCAGGCAACCGCTCTGATCGAAGTCTGCCAGGCAAGAGATGAATACTATGAAAGAACCGGCATCTATGTACCGGTATGCTCCGACGGCGGCATCGTTTATGACCACCACATTACCCTCGCTCTGGCTATGGGTGCAGATTTCGTAATGCTCGGACGTTACTTCGCCCGTTTCGACGAATCCCCGACACAGAAGAGAACCGTCAACGGCACCGTCGTAAAGGAATACTGGGGCGAAGGTTCCAACCGTGCCCGCAACTGGGCCCGCTATGATCTGGGCGGCGAAAAGAAGCTCCAGTTCGAGGAAGGCGTAGACTCCTATGTTCCTTATGCAGGTCCGCTGAAGGAAAATGTGGACAAAACCTGCGCAAAGATCAAAGCCACCATGTGCAACTGCGGCGCCGTAACCATTCCGGAACTGCAGAAGAAAGCAAAGCTGACCCTCGTATCCGCTACCTCCATCGTGGAAGGCGGCGCACACGACGTTATCCGCAAGGAAAAAGACGGCTCCGACAGATAATCCGTCGGGAAATCAGGAAATCTCTCCGGAGGTTTCCTTTTTTCTTTTCCCGGCAGGCAGGGCTTATCGGGAATTTCCGCAGTTTTCCGGATTCCGGCCGGGGGAAGGCTTACAGAGCCGGGAAATTCGTGATACTATAAGATCAGGTCAATATCTGATAACTTTAATGCATAAAGGAGGTTATTCCATGAACCAGGTCATGTATGAAATTCTGAACAGGAGAAGCATCCGGGAATATAAGAAAGATCCGGTCAGCAAAGAGCTGCTGGATTCCATTATACAGGCAGGACTGGCAGCGGCCAGCTCCATGGGGCGGCAGTCCCCGATTATCATCGCGGTGACGAATCCGGAAATCCGGAAGAAGCTGGCGCAGGTGAACAGCGAAATCGGCGGATGGAAGCCCGATTACGATCCGTTCTACGGCGCGCCGGTTGTGCTCATTGTCCTGGCAAAAGCCGATGTGGGACCTGCTGTGTGCGACGGCAGTCTCTGCCTGGGAAATATGATGCTTGCCGCATCGTCTCAGGGGCTGGGCTCCTGCTGGATTCACCGGTGCAGGGAAACCTTTGAACGGCCGGAATGGAAGGAATGGCTGAAATCCATCGGTGTGGAAGGCGAATATATCGGTGTGGGCCATCTTGCGCTGGGATATCCGGAAGGACCGAAGCCGAAGGCTCATGAAATCAAACCGAACCGTGTATTTTTTGCAGACTGATGAGGAATATTTTGGAAAAATTATTTTTTGCGAATGATTACAACTGTATCTGTCATCCGAAGGTGCTGGAAAAGCTGGGAGAAATCAACCTGACGCCCCGTCCGGGATACGGCACGGATGAGGAGACCGCTCTGGCCTCGAAGAAGATCCTGGAGGCCTGCGGAATTCCGGAAGGCGGCGTATATTACTGCGCCGGCGGCACCCAGGCGAATATGATCTGTATTTCCTGGCTGCTGAAGGCGGACTATATGGGCGCAGTATGCGCCCGGACCGGCCATATCGGCTGCCATGAAGCAGGCGCTGTCGAAGCTACGGGCCACAAGGTGCTTCTCCTTCCGGAGGAGGGGGATAAGGTCACCGCAGCGGGACTGAAACAGTATCTGGAGAATTTCTTCCGGGACGGCAGCTGGGACCACTTTGTACAGCCCGGCATGGTGTACCTGTCTTTCCCCACCGAATTCGGCTCGCTGTACACGAAGCAGGAGCTGACCGATATTTACGGCGTATGCCGGGAATATAAGCTGCCGCTCTTCATCGACGGAGCCCGGCTGGGATATGCCCTGGCAAGTCCGGCATGCGATCTGACGCTGAAGGACCTGCCGAAGCTCTGCGATGTTTTCTATATCGGCGGGACCAAGGTAGGAGCTCTTTTCGGGGAAGCCATCGTATTTCCCAAGGGACTGCCTTTCTTCTTCCATACCCATGCAAAGAACAAGGGGGCGCTTCTCGCAAAGGGCTTTGCCTGTGCTGCCCAGTTCGATGCGCTGTTCACGGACGATCTGTATCTGAAAATCAGCCGCCGTGCGGTGGATATGGCTTTTCGGATGAAAAAGGGATTCCTGGATAAGGGGCTGCGGCTGTACATTGATTCGCCTACGAACCAGCAGTTCGTTGTGCTGAGCGATGAAGCCTACGAAAAGATTTCCGCAAAAGTCGTATGTGAGAAATGGGAAAAGCCGGATGAAACGCATACCGTCGTCCGCTTTGCCGTAAGCTGGAGCACCCGGGAAGAGGACATCGACCGGCTGCTGGAGCTGCTGTAAGTGCATGATAAAACGACCCGCAAGGGCCGTTTTTTTATGGGCAAAAACAGGTTTTCGGGGAATCCGGAGCGGGATGAAAATTTTCCTTCCCGGGATTTTCCGGCATAAAAAAACAGCCCGAAGGCTGTCTTATTTTTCCAGAATGTCCCGGAGCAGATCCCGGAGCTTCCATTTCCACACCAGGAAGGCACCGACAGCGGAGCCCATGACGCCCTGAAGGATCTCATAGGGGAGCTTGAGCCAGGCGTAGGCAGGGGTGCTGTAAATGTAGGCCCGGGCCAGAGAATAGCCCACAATCATGAGGACGGCGCCGAGGGCAATGCCGAGAAAGGCAGAGAGCTTCGGCCTGCCGGTCAGGACGTGACGGATGAACCAGGAAATGAGGGCCGCCTGGAAGCCGTGGACGAAAAGAGAAACAAACATGGTGACCGGATAGAAAAAGAAATCTCCCAGAAAGGAGCCGACACCGCCCACGATAAAGGCTGCAGCCGGATCAAGAAGGAGGGCTGCTGCGACAACGGCGATATCGCAGAAATACAGATGGCCTCCCGGCACAGGGATGCCGAAGGAGGAAAGGCCGATGTTGACGGCCATGAGAAGGGCGGCCGCGGTGAGCCGCCGGGTACCGGCACTGATATTGGAAGAGCTTTCGGAATGCATACTGTCTCCTTTGCAAATTGTAAAAATTCCCGGATTCTGCAGGGCAGGTCCGGGAGATCGGAAAGTATGGCGGTCTTATCGGCTGATGAGGCGGTGCGCTGCCTCATTCAGTTTCCATTTCCAGACCAGGAAAGGTCCGATGAAAGCGCCTGCAAGGGCCTGCAGGATTTCATAGGGCAGGCCCAGCCAGGCGAGCTCGGGGGTGCCGTAAATCCAGGCGCAGCCCCAGGTGTAGCCGGCCACCATGATGACGGCGCCGAGGAAGATGCCGATCGCTGCGGCCAGCTTCGGCCGGGAGGGCATGAAGCTGTGGGCGAAGCAGGAAATGATGACGGCCTGAAGGCCGTGGACGAAGAGAGAGACAAACATGGAGGCCGGGTAGAAGAAAAGGTCTCCCAGGAAGGCTCCTACGCCGCCTACGAGAAATGCGTAGGGCGGATCGAGAAGGAGAGACGCGGCGACAATGGAAATGTCGCAGAGGTAGAGCTGGCCGCCGGGAATGGGAATCCCGAAGGAAGCCAGACTGATATTGACCGCCATCAGAAGGGCGGAAAGGGAAAGCAGGCGGGCACTGTGCTTCACCGCCGGTACAGCTGCTGATTCATGGTTCATAGGGAATCTCCTTTTCGTTTTATTGATTTGTAGTATATAATGAAACTGACCTTATAAAAATCACCAATTTCATATAAAAAAATAAGACCAGGAGAATCTATGAAAGCTTACATGAAGCTCTATGAAATGATCCGGGAGTCGATCCTGGACGGGGTATACCGCTTCGGGGACCGGCTTCCCTCGAAAAGACAGCTGGCGGAGAGTACGGGAACAAGTGTCATCACCGCCGAGCATGCGTACAGTCTGCTTATGGAGGAAGGGTATGCAGAGGCGCGGGAACGGAGCGGATACTATGTAATTTACCGGGAGGGCGAAGCCTTCGGCAGCGGGAAGCGGATGCCGTTTTCCGCTCCGGCCGTCCGGCGGGAGGAAATCGAGCAGAGGGACCGGACGGAAAGAGAGCTGTTCCCCTTTTCCGCCTTTGCCAAGACCATGCGGGAGGTGCTTACGGACTACGGGGAAAAAATCCTGCTTCCGTCGCCCCACCGGGGCATGGGGGAACTGCGGGAAGCCATTTCTTCTTATCTGGCGCGGAGCCGGAATCTTTTTGTCTCTCCGGAGCAGATCCTGATCGGAAGCGGCGCAGAATATTTTTACGGCCTGAATATACAGGTGCTGGGCCGGGACCGCATCTATGCCCTGGAGGACCCGTCGTATGACAAAATCCGGAAGGTGTATCAGGCCTATGAGGCAGCCGTGGAGCTTCTCCCTCTGGGGCCGGAGGGCATCGAATCGGAGGCGCTGGAGACATCGCACGCATCGGTTCTTCATGTGACGCCGGTAGCCAGCTATCCTACGGGAATCACTGCATCGGCGTCCAAGCGGGCGGAATATATCGGCTGGGCAAAGAGCCGGGGCGGCTATCTCATTGAGGATGATTTCGATTCGGAATTCACCGTCCTGTCCAAGCCGGAGAATACGCTTTTTTCCCTCTGGCCGGAGGGAAATGTCATTTATATGAATTCCTTTTCCCGGACCATCGCCCCGTCCATCCGGGCGGCCTACCTGGTGCTTCCTCGGAAGCTGCTGCCGGTGTATGAGGAAAAGGCCGGCTTTTATTCCTGCACGGTTCCTGTCTTTGATCAGCTTGTCCTGGCGGCGTTTATCCGGAAGGGGCTTTTCGAAAGACATATCAACCGGGTGCGGAGAAGCCGGCGGAAGGCTCTGCGGGAAGCGGAAAGAAACAGCCGGAATTCTTCGGGAGAAAACGAAAAAAGCAGAAAAAAGATTTGATGCCGTCATTTTCTGTCTGCTCCATTTTGTATAATACGGGCAGAGGAAAGGAATCAGAATATGAAACAGGAGGTGCGGTATGAAAAGGATATGGATTTGTCTGGCGGCTATTCTGCTCTTCGGGGCTGTGTCGGCCGCTGCGGCGGGGCCGGTCAGTGACGCCGGGTATTTCCGGGGGATTTTTCTGGGCGGACGGGTCCGGGTGGTGGATTCTTTTGGGGATGTAAAGGTAAGGGTCGTGGATTCTTTCCCGGATCTGCGGGTGCAGGCAGTGGACTCCTTTGCGGATGAACTCGGAGAATGGGAATTCGTGGATTCCGGGGAGGACTTTACCGTGGAATTTGTGGACTCTTTCCCTGATATTGAGATCGAGTTCGTGGACTCTTTCCCGGGACTTCCGTAAGGGCAGAAAAGGAATTTTTTCGATTTTTATTTCCGGCCGGTTTGTTCCATGGTATGATGAATACAGATACGGGATAGATACAGGGAATGTTGTTACGGGGACAAAGGACGGAAGGAACAATGAACGAGCAAAAGATTCTGTATGTCGTCATTGCGGCAGTCGGCACAGGACTGTCCAACAACCTTCTGGAGAAGATTCGGATGGCGGAGGACCCTTCGGGGAAA
Organism: uncultured Dialister sp.; assembly: GCA_938038225.1. Classification (GTDB taxonomy): domain Bacteria; phylum Bacillota; class Negativicutes; order Veillonellales; family Dialisteraceae; genus Dialister. Next base: position 15,323 of record CALHRX010000009.1, read on the forward strand.
AGGGAATTCCGCATTGCTGTGCTTACAGAGGACCAGTGGATTCTGCACCGTTCGCTGCTGGGGGAAAATCACCGCATCCTGTTTATCGGGCCTCTTCAGCAGACGGAGGAGCTTTTCCGGGCGGAGGATGTGAAGTTTGACCGGCACGGCATACGGTACGGGGAAAGAGAAGGCATGGCCTTTCTTCGGGTGGAAAAAAGCCTTTTCGAGAGCAAAGCGGAAATTGAGCTTTTTGAGAAGGAATGGAGAAAGGAATGCGGATTTGCGGCGGGACCGACGGAAAAGAAGCCGGGCAGCGGTCTGTCCGTACTGAGCATGCTTGCCATTGCCCTGTTTGTACCGCTGGGATATATTCTGGTCGGCGGCCGGCTGGTAAAGGATCATCTGAATGCGGCGGAAAATCTGCGCCGAAAGAAATATATGTACGGCTTTACGGTGTTCATGAAGTACTATGTGCAGGATTTTATGAAGAATGCCGGGACCGGTCCCCGGGCAGAGCTGACCTGCGGTGCATCGGACGGGCGGGCGCATCGTCCGGCTTCTGCTGCCGGAGCGTTCGGAACGTCGATGACTCCGGAGCAGCGGCGGGCACTTGCGGCGGCTTTCACGAGAGAGATGGAGAAGCTTTACCGACAGAAGGATTCGGGCGGTCTTTCCGATTCCTCCGGGAGAAAAATGGATCTGACGGCGCATCGGTCTTCATCCTGAGGCTGTACGGTTCCGCTGTCTGCCGCTGTGCGGACAGCGTTTTTTCATGACAATTTTTCTTTTTCCGTTTATAATGAAAGAAATTTTATGCAGCAGGAGGATTTTATGGAAAGCTATTCTTTTATTCCCCATCGCGTTTGTTCCCGGAAAATTACCTTTGATCTGGAAGACGGGAAAATTTACAATCTTCATTTTGAAGGCGGGTGTCCGGGCAATCTGCAGGCCATCGGCCGTCTTCTGGAAGGCCGGGATGCCCGGGAAGCAGCGGATATTCTCCGGGGCAATGACTGTGCCGGAAAGGGAACATCCTGTGCGGATCAGCTGGCCATTGCGCTCGATGAAGCACTGAAAGGAAAGGAATAAAAAAGACCGGAAACGGTCTGCCCGGTGCTCTCTTCCTAAAAAATTTTGCATTTTCAGTCATGGAGTGGTATATTATTGATATACTTTAAATACAGTGATGGGAAAAAGTAGAGGTTCTTTCTTTTTGCAGAGAGCTGCCGGACGGTGAAAGGCAGCAAAAGGAAATCGTCGAACTCGTCCCGGAGCAGCGGAGCTGAAAAAAGTAGGCTTCGACGGATTCTGACCGTTATCAGTGCAAGGGCCTGTTTCCTTCGGGGAACGGGAATAAGAGTGGTACCGCGAGCCATCGTCTCTTAGGAGAGGATGGCTTTTTTGTTTGCGGTGAAAGCCGAGCTCTGCAGGAATGCTTTCACCGGTAAAAGTAAGAATACAGGAGGAATATCCTATGGGAATGACAATGACCCAGAAAATTCTGGCCAAGCATGCCGGAATGAAGGAAGTAAAAGCAGGAGATCTGATTTATTGCAGCCTGGATCTGGTAATGGCAAATGATATTACCGCTCCGCCGGCGATTGCGGAATTCAAAAAGGTGGGACGTCCGGTATTCGACCGGGAAAAGATCGTGCTTGTACCGGATCATTTCCAGCCGGCAAAGGATATCAAATCGGCGACGCTGGCAAAGATCGTCCGTGATTTCGCCCGGGAAAACGGGATTGTCAATTATTTTGAACAGGGCCGGGTAGGCATCGAGCATGCGCTCCTTCCGGAAAAGGGACTCGTCGGTCCGGGTATGGTGACCATCGGCGCTGATTCCCACACCTGCACCTACGGCGCACTGGGCGGATTCTCCACCGGCGTGGGCTCTACCGATCTCGGCGTGGCCATGGCAACCGGAGAGGCCTGGTTCAAGGTGCCCGATGCGATCAAGGTTACGCTGACCGGAACAAAGCCGGAGGATATCACCGGCAAGGACGTCATCCTTACCCTGATCGGCATGATCGGGGTTTCCGGCGCCCTGTACAAATCTCTGGAATTTACCGGAGAGGGCGTCCGCTCCCTGTCCATGACCGACCGCTTTACCATTGCGAATATGGCCATTGAGGCCGGCGGCAAGAACGGCATTTTCCCGGTGGATGAAAAGACTGAGAAATATATCGAAGGCCGGTTCAATAAGTCCTGGGAAGCAGTGGAAGCAGATCCGGATGCCCATTATGAAAGAGAAGTCACCATTGACCTGTCTTCCATGAAACCGGTTGTGGCATTCCCGCATCTTCCGGAAAATACGAAGGTTGTCGGAACCTTTGACCCGATCAAGATCGATCAGGTTGTCATCGGCTCCTGCACGAACGGCCGTCTGGAAGACCTGGCGATTGCAGCGCGCATCTTCAAGGGACGCAAGGTTCATCCCGATGTACGGTGCATCGTCATTCCCGCAACACCTACGATTTACCAGCAGGCAGAACATGCAGGCTATATTGATATATTCATTGATGCGGGCTGTGCGGTTTCCACCCCGACCTGCGGACCCTGCCTGGGCGGCTACATGGGCATCCTGGCCAGCGGAGAAAAATGCGTTTCCACGACGAACCGCAATTTCATCGGCCGCATGGGCCCCACGGATTCGGAAATCTATCTGGCCGGGCCGCAGGTAGCGGCAGCCAGTGCCGTTTTGGGAAGAATTGCAGCACCGAAGGAGGTAAAGTAATATGGCAGCCATTGAAGGAAAGGTTTGGCGTTACGGGGACAACATTGATACGGATGTCATCATCCCCGCACGATATCTGAATACATTTGATCCGAAGGAACTGGCCGAGCACTGCATGGTCGACATCGATCCCACTTTTGCAAAGGAAGTGCAGGCCGGCGACATCATGGTCGGCGGCGAGAATTTCGGCTGCGGCTCCTCCCGCGAGCATGCGCCGGTAGCCATCAAGGCCAGCGGGGTTCCGGTTGTCATTGCTGCTTCCTTTGCCCGCATTTTTTACCGGAACGGCATCAATGTAGGCCTGCCGCTCCTGGAAATCGGGGAAGATGTAAAGAAAATCAGCGCAGGAGACCGTCTCCGCGTCGATGTTTCCACAGGGAAAATTGAAAATCTCACAACCGGAGATGTATACCAGGCACCGCCGCTTCCGGGATTCATCCAGGATATCGCAAAAGCGGGCGGCCTCATCAATTATGTAAAGGAGTACAGATAAATGGCAAAGCATATCGTAGTGATCCCCGGTGACGGAATCGGCGGAGAAGTAACCGATGCGGCAGTCCGCATCCTGAAGAAAATCGATGAAATCTATAAAATCGGACTGACCTATGAATGGAAGGATGCCGGGGGCACCTCCTATGATAAGTACGGTGTGCCGCTTACGGAAGATACAGTGGAAGCGTGCCGCAAAGCCGATGCAGTCCTCTTCGGTGCAGTCGGCGGCGATCAGTGGGACCATCTGGAACCGGCGCTCCGTCCGGAAAAAGCCATCCTGGGCCTGCGCAAGGAGCTCGGCCTGTATGTCAATCTCCGGCCGGTCAGAATCCAGGATTCCCTCATCGACTATTCCCCGCTGAAGCCGGAAATCGCAAAGGGAACGGATATCATGATTGTCCGGGAACTCGTCGGCGGCATTTACTTCGGCGACCGCTGCGAATCGGAAATGAAGGACGGCGCAGAACGGGCATGGGATGTGGAAAGCTATTCCGTACCGGAAGTGGAACGGATCACGAAATTTGCCTTTGAAGCGGCACGGAAGAGAAAAGGCCATGTCACCAGCGTGGATAAGTCCAATGTACTGGCCTCTTCCCGTCTGTGGAGAAGAACCGCCATTAAGGTTCATGAGGAAAGCTACAGCGATGTAACCCTGGATCATATGTATGTGGACAACTGCGCCCAGCAGTTCGCCATCCATCCCTCTTTCTTCGATGTGGTCGTAACGAGCAACATGTTCGGCGATATCCTGTCTGACGAAGCCGCCGTACTGTCCGGCTCTGTAGGCATGCTGCCCTCTGCGTCGATCGGGGAGGAAACAAGCCTGTATGAACCGATTCACGGCTCCGCTCCCGATATTGCAGGACAGGGCAAGGCCAATCCGATTGCAACTGTTCTTTCCGCAGCCATGCTGCTCCGGTATTCCCTGAATGAGGACAAAGCGGCGGATGCCATCGAAAGAGCGGTCAATGAAACCCTGGAAGAAGGATACCGCACAGGCGACATTTATAAGGAAGGCATGAAGCTGGTCAACGGCGAAGGCATGACCGAAGCCATTCTGGCACATATTCGTTAAGAAGCGTTTGCAGAATGAACCAGCAGAAATCCCGCAGGGGACTGTCCGGAGAACGGGCAGCTCCTTTCCGCGGGATTTTTCCGTATCAGGGGAGAAGCTGCGGGAAGGCCGGCCGGAAAAAGAGACGGTGCAGAGAGTTTTGCAGGAGGGAAAGCCGTCTGTGCAGAAATTCTCTTTTTTCGTAAGGTGACAAATCGGCAGACTATGGTAAACTAAAGAAAGTAAGGATTTGTAGTTGGAGGACAAGGAGGAAGGAATATGGACGCAATTGAATGTCTGATTTCCCGGAGAAGCATCAGAGAATACACGGATGAGGCGGTTACGGAAAACGATATCGTCAATGTAGTGGAGATCACCCAGATGGCATCCTGCTGGGAAAACACCCAGCCCGTGCGGTATGTGGCCATTCTGGACAAGGAGCTGAAGGATCGTCTGGCGGACGAAGCAACGGTGAAATTCCCGTGGAATACGGAGAATATTCACGGCGCACCGGCCCTGGTGGTGCTTTGCGTGATCAAAGGCCTTTCCGGCTATGAACCGGACGGCACGTTCTCCACGAAGAAGGGAACGCACTGGCAGTCTTTCGATGCCGGTGTAGCAGCTGCCCATTTCTGCCTGGCTGCCAATGCGGTGGGCCTGGGCACTCTCATCATGGGCCGCTATGAAGAGGACAAAGTTAAGGAAATTCTGGGACTTCCTGACAATTATGATGTATCGGCGCTGATCGGCATCGGACATCCTGCAGTGATTCCTGCGGCCAACGAAAGAAAGCCGCTGAAGGAAATCCTGACGGTGAGGAAGGAAAAATAAGGGATGGCAGAGGAAGTTTTATTTCCCTGCCGCCGCTGCGGAAGGCCCTTCCCTGTGAAGCGTATGGATGTGCTCGATACGGGGGAGGACCCTTCTTTTTTTGAAAAGATACGGGACAACAGCGCTTTTTGGGTACAATGTCCGTACTGCGGCTGGGAAACCCACGGAGATTATTCTTTCCTGTATAAGGAAAGGGACAGGCATTATATGCTGTACTATGCCGCTGACGAAGAGGATTACCGGCGGATTTTCGGAATCTTCCGGAAAAAGAGCGGCAGCTTTGCCGGGGAAGAGCTTTCCCGATGGACAAAGCGGATTGTCACCTATCACCGGGATGTGCTGGAAAAGCTCCTGATTCTGGACGGCGGAATGGATGACCGGATCATAGAAATCATGAAGGCTCTGGCCTATGCTTCTCTGCACCGGCAGCGGAAGGAACTCAAACCCGACACGGTTCTTTTCGACCGGGGTGCCGACGGAAATTATTATTTCCGGTTTCTGGAGGGAAAGGAAACCGCGGCAGCCTATGCTTTCGAGCGCCCTATGTATGAAAAAATCCGGGAGGGCGTACAGCCTTTTCTGAACGGAGCGGACGGAGACAGTCCGGTCGTCAATTCTCAGTGGGCGGTGCAGCTTCTGGTCCGGATGCAGAAGGGATAGAGCGGCTTCCGGGAGAGGTACCCGGCTGATGCTGTATTTTATTTTTTGACTGCAGAGAATTCCGGAGGGGGCCTCTGCAGAATATGGCTACGGAGAAGGAGGGATAAGATGGATATCAAAAAGTGTTCTCCGTATATTTTTTCCTTCGGGCATTTTGTGAATGACTGGTGCCAGGGGGCTATTCCGGCCTTGCTGCCGTACTTTATCGTCCATTACGGTCTTTCCTATAAGGAAGCGGGGACGATTATTTTCATGAATGTGCTGATCGCCTCGGTGGTGCAGCCCCTTTTCGGATACTATTCCGACAGGATTTCCCGGCCCTGGTTCGTTCTGCTGGGACCGCTTCTCTGCGGAACGGCGGTAACGGCCATGGGCTTTGTGGACAGCTATCCTCTGATTCTGGCAGCGGCGCTGATCGGCGGTGTGGGAACCTCTCTCTTCCATCCGGAAGCGGCGCTCATGGTCAGCCGTTTCTCCGGAAAAGCCAAGGGAAAGGCGATGGGCATCTTTGCCGTAGGCGGCAATGCCGGCTTCGGTGTGGGTCCGCTGATGGCAGGCTTCTGCGCCTATCACCTGGGCATCCGTTCTCTGGTGCTGATGGGAGCCATCAATGTACTGGCGGTGATGCTTCTCTTTGTTGCCATCAAAAAACTGACGGCGGCGGAGACGGAAGAGGAAATCCGGGAAAAGAAAAAAGCGGCGCAGGCCGCGGAAAACGACTGGGTTTCCTTCGGAAAGCTGTCCTTCTGCATCCTGGCCCGTTCTGCCGGATTCATGCTGAGCAATACTTTCATTCCTCTCCTCTGGATTTACATTCTGCACGGAGAGGCTTCTCAGGGAACGACGGCCTTGTCTGCCCTTTTCCTCATGGGAGCATGCTGTACTTATGCGGGCGGTCTCCTGGCGGATAAAATCGGATTCCGGAAGGTCATTCTCATTGCTTTTGCTATTGAAATCCCGACCTATTTCCTGCTGACGAATACGGACAGCATGCTTCTGGTGATGTTTCTTCTCGTTCCGGCGGCAATGGCGGTCTTTTCCCCGTTCAGTCCCATGGTTGTACTGGGCCAGAACTATCTGGCAAAGAATGCAGGATTTGCATCCGGTGTGACTCTCGGCCTTTCCACAACGCTGGGCGGAATGGTTACGCCCCTTGTGGGATGGGCTGCCGATACATGGGGACTGCAGACCGCACTCCAGGCACTGTGGATTGCAGGCGTCATCGGTCTTGTTGCAGGATTTACCCTGCCGGATGACAGGAAGAAAGACGCCTAGAAATCATATTTTCAGGCTTTTTGTTTAATTTGTCCGGAGCTTATGGTACAATAAACTCCGTTATTTCAGAAGAAATCAAAGGAGTCACTGTATGGTAGGGAAAGACGGAAATAAGACGGAAAAGGTCCTGGCGCTGTGGGACCGTCTGATGGATGGGGACAAGGTTACCCGTCCGGAGGTGGTGGAGCTTTTCGGCGTCAATGACAGAACGGCGAGCCGCTACCTGGCGGAAATCCGGAAGCATCTGCTCCATAAGGAAGAGGAAGACGGCATTAAACGCTTCCTTGTATTTGACCCGGCGGAAGGCATTTATAAAATTGTCGGTGCAGAAAGCCACTTTGTTTCCGAGAGCGAACTTTATGCGGTATGCAAGATCCTTCTTTCCAGCCGTGCTTTCAGCAAAAAGGAAATGGGCCGTCTGCTGGACCGGCTTCTTCGTTCCGCCGTTTCTCCGGAAGAGAAAAAGGATCTGGAGGAATATATCAAAAATGAAATCGGGGATTACCGGGACCCGGATCATGTGGACCCCGATGTGGATGCGCTTTCGCTGGCTGCCCGGGCCGTGCGCAGCCGCCATGTGCTCCTTTTTGATTATAAAAAGCCCGGAGAACGCCAGACCCGGCCGCATCGGATTTATCCGCTGGGCATTGTGTTCTCGGAATATTATTTCTACCTGATCGGCGATCCCTGCGAGTTCGGGGAAATTGATCGGAAGAACCGCCGTATATACCGTCTGGACCGGATGTGCCGGGTGAAAATGGATGACGAAACCTTTTCCGTGCCGTACAGCGACCGGTTCCGGGAAGGGGATTTCAAGAACAGCACGCAGTTTATGTACGGCGGACGGCGGCAGCAGATCGGTTTCCTCTACAGGGGACCTTCCCCGGAGGCAGTCCTGGACCGGCTGCCCATTTCCACCGCCGTGCTTCAGAATGACGGAAGCTACCTGATCAAGTCAGAAGTGGACGGACTGCAGGGCGTCCTGATGTGGCTCCTTTCTCAGGGAAGCAAGGTCAATGTCCTGTATCCGCAGGAGCTGAGAGACAGCTGGCTTCATGAGGCGCAGGAAATCTGCCGTATGGGAGAAAGCAAAACAAAATAAAATAAAAAGAAAAGGCATACCGCAGCGGTATGCCTCTTTTTGTTTATTTGATCCGGTTCAGGAGAGCGGCCAGTTCCTCTGCCGGGGGATCTCCCGCAGCAGGGGTCATGATAGCCTGGTTTCCCAGGTATACGGTTCCGCCCGATACATAGGCTGCCTGCTCCGCATCCCCGTGGGCATAGGCGGCCGCAAGATTTCCCATGAGGAAGTATTTTCTCTCTGCGGCGGACATGCCCGGCAGTGCGGCGGGAGCCAGAAAATCCTTCTGCCGGATCTGCACGATATCCGTATCTTTTTTGATGGTTACATTGTCTCCGGAAAGCTTTTTCAGTTTCTTTTCGTAATTTTCTCTTCGCTCGGAATTGGACGGATGGTCGGAGGGAGAGAAGATTTCCCCGACGAAATTCTGGCCATTCTGTCCCATCTTTTCTTCCACTCTGGCCCAGAGGGCGGCACCGGCGCCGGGATTATAGCCTGCCATGTAGCAGTAGTCAAAGGCCAGATTGTCCGCCTCCCATTCATCCTTCCGGCCGATCTGCACCTGGTTGATCTGGTTGACCATGGTGTTCATGGCAATGTCGGAAATGGCTCCTGCATCAATGGCGCTGGCTGCTACGGAACCGGCAATAATCGTACGGATTTTTTTCTTCATCGAACTGGCTACATGATCCTTTACGCCGTGTCCCATCTCGTGGGCCAGCACAACGGCGATTTCATCGATGCTGTCTGTGAGGGAAAAAATTCCTTCGTTGACCGTCATGACATGGCCCATGCCGCACGCCGCATTGAATTCCTGATTGGGATTCAGAAAGTACAGGAAAGGCTTCTCCTCGACAGCGGGATCAACGGAAGCAATGCTTTGGGAAAGCCGGGCCATGGTGCTGTTCAGCAGGGCATTTTTGCCCGGATCATAGGAAACGCCTTCCGACTTTTTCAGCGCCTCGAAATATTTCTGCCGCCCTTCCTCTGTATTGTTCACGTAGGAAATCTGTTCATCCACCGATTTATAAACGGCGGCTCCGCCGATGAGACTTCCCAGAACGCCGCCCAGGTCGAAGGCATGCGCCGGGAGAGGAGCTGCGCTGCCGATCAGCAGTACAGCCAGGACGGATGCGGCGAAACGGCGTGTTTTATGTGTGTGAAAAAGCATGGAAATGCCTCCTTTGCCTGTTTGACGGTCCCCGGTTTGACGAACCGTGATATTATATAAAACGAATCATAATTCTATTCATATTATACAATAGGAAGGAAAGGGAAATCGGCGGCTCTGACCGGAGGAGGGGAAACCGCCGGAGAAAGGAATCAGATGAAAGTGTGGAAGAAGTACGGGCTGGCAGCTCTGATCGGAGCAGCTGCTCTTTTTTGCGGGGCGGAGGCTTCTGCGGAATCGGTGCTGGACCGGCCGTATCAGAATATGGAAATGCATGATGTAAAGACGGAGGGCACTCTGGTTTTTTCCGACTGTCCGGAATATGTTCAGCAGACAGGCGTTCTGGCGGAAGGCACTATTCAGGGAGAAGGCCGGATTTATTATTATCACGTCAATGATACGGGCATGCGGACCCGGCTGGTGGTATATGCCCAAAGCAATCAGGCGGCGGATGTGCGTGTGACCCGATTTATTCAGGCTGTGCCGAGCACCGATTATGTGACATCCGGGGAAACCCTGTCCTTCAGTGAAATGGTTGCAGGAAATCAGACACCGCTTGATATACAGCTTGCTCCGGAAAAGAGGACTGTAGTGGCCTCGGAAGCATCAAGCGGAATGCTTCCGGGATATCTGTACAGCGGAATCGTGGAAGTGGAAACAAAAGAACCGGTAAAGTTCGGGGTTGCCATGCTTCCTCTGACAGGGGATCTTCAGGGGGCCCTGGATACAGCCAAGACTGTACCGGCTGATTCGCATGCACTGCGGGGGACCTTCCCGAAGACCGTGTACAGAGAAAATAAGAATGTGTGGAATACGGATGCGGGAGTGCCCCAGGAACTGATCGTGGGAGGGAACGGTTCTCTTCCCTTCTATCGGGGAATGGATGAATTGGACGGTACGGAAAGAGAAAACACAGGAGACTACGGAACAACCCTGCAGATCCGCATCCGTACGGAAGGCTCGAAGCCCTACCGGATTTATTTCAATCCCCTGGGGGGAGTCTATATGGGGTCTTTTAAGATTACCCAGGGATTTCTGCCCCGCTACTACCGGACGGATGATATGAAATATCATGGACACCAGCTGGGAGAAGAAACACTGGATGATTATATTGATACGGGAAAATGGGAGGCCGGGAAACCGGTCACGATCGAATTCCTGGCAGCGGGAGCGACCTATCTGCCGGTGCGGTTCCTTTTTGTTCCGGAAGGTGCATAATAAATCAATCATAAAAAAGGGTACGGCTCAGCCGTACCCTTTTCCGTTTCATTTGCTGTTTTTCTCAGAACCAGTCTTTTTCACTCTTCCATTCCAGGAAATCACCGGTTTCTGCATCGATTTCAAACTCATATTCATAGCCGTTATAGTGGATTTCTCCTTCATAAGTCGGCCGTCCGTGAGAATGATCCCGCTTCATGCGGAGATTGTCCATGGTAGCACCGTCTACACGGGACAGCGCTTTCTGTGCGGCATCATCATAGGAGAGCGCATAATTTGCATTCTGTGCGCGCTTGCCTCCGCGGCGTCCGTGATACTCGGAATCTGCTTTCAGGATTGCACCGGAATCCTTGGCTACATCGTAGTCATATTCCATGGTGCCGGCATAAAATTCAATTTCATATACAGTGCGGCCCCAATCCCAGTCTTCCTTGACACGGATATAATCTACATCAGATGCAGATACACCTGCATGTTCGATGGCAATGGCTTTAGCTTCTTCCGCATTGACCGAAGCAGCGCTGATGCTGAGTCCTCCCGCCAGAGACAGGCCGAGAATCGCTGCCAGTGTGCATGTCCATTTTGTTGCCTTTTTCATGTCGTCACCTCCGTAAAATACTAGAGAACTGTTTCTTGTACTCAGTATAACAGAAATAAATGGATAAAGATAGATATCAATATACATAATTATATAAATATCCTTATACAGAATATTTATAGATGACTATAGATATTCTTATTGATTCCGATCGGAGCCGGAAATGCCGGAGAATCGGGAGGTTATCCGGTCTGCAGGGAAGGTTTCGGAATGAGCGGGATGGCATATATATGCAGGAAAAAGAATTCGGAGCTGCGGCGGGCCGATGCTCCGGGCGCAGAAGACGGGAAAAGGAAGGAGAACGGAACCGTCTCCGGAGGTACTATAGATACATAATAGAAAGATCTTTATTCCTGCATAAGGAACCTTTGCCGGGAAGATCCGTATGGATGCCGGACATCTTCTGCAATCCGCAGGGAAAGACCGGCGACAGGCTGAGAGGGAAAATAGAATGAAATCCCTTTATATGAATATATGCGATATAGGAGAATCACGGCAGAGAGAAGAGAACAGACCGGCAGAGAAAGAAGGACTCTAGAACGGAGCCTTTTCTTTCTTTACTGTTTTCAGATTTTCCTGTTGACACATCGGCTGAGCCGTGATATTATAACCAAGCTGACTTCTGACAGCATACAGTTTCCAAAAGTTCTTCAAAAAACTTCAAAAAAACCTGTTGACAGAACGAAGCAAAAATGATATGATTACACTCGTCGCTGATACAGCGGCGCCGCAAAACTC